>CAWCMA010000009.1:0-172162 GCA_963796565.1 uncultured delta proteobacterium
ACGCTGAATATGTCTCGGAATTCTACCGGCCCCAGCGCGGCGACCTCATTCTCAATCCTCTCGACGACCGCTGCCCGGTATGGTCGCCGTGGTCGGAATTGCGGCGCGAGAGTTTCCGGATGGACGCCGAGGCGCTGGCGCAGTCGCTGATTCCCGACGTGCCCAACAGCTTCGCCCAAAGCGGCGCCGACCGCTTCTTCAGGCGCTCAGGGCGTACGACGCTGGTCAGCATCTTCGAAACCGCCAAGCCGCAACTCCCCGAGACAATCACGCGTCTGGTCGCGTTGCCGCGCGACCAGCTCAAGCGAGCGCTTACCGGCACGCCGGCGGAGGCGTTGATCGATCCGGGCGCGCACGACCAAGGCGCCGGCATCGTCGCGATGGTGACCAACGCGACCAATCCGTTCCGGTTTCTGCCGCTCGAGGAGTCGGGCCGCGAGAGATGGAGCGCCGTCGAATGGACCAAAACTCGGCGGGGGTGGCTATTCCTCACCTCGACCGAGGACTCGCGCGCGGCAGCATTGCCTCTGCAAAACGTCTGGCTCGACTGTCTTGTGCGTCTTCTGCTGACGACTGATCTCGACAAGCACAACGATCAGGTCTGGATCGTAATCGACGAGCTCGGCGCGCTCGACTATCAGGGTCAGCTCGAAAATCTCGTCGTGCGCGGACGCAAGCGCGGGCTTTGCGTGGCGCTCGGCTTTCAGGCGGTCTCGCAACTCTATTCGATTTACGGACGCGACCGGACAGTGACGCTGCTGTCCGCGCCGGCGACCAAGCTGATTCTGCGCTCGGACGAGGCCGAGACGGCGGAGTGGGCGAGTCGGACTCTCGGACAGCGCGAGGTGGTGCGGCTGCAGATGACGACGCTGACCGGACCATCGCTCTACCGCGACGGTTTCAACCTCCAGCCGCATCAGACGCTGGAGCGCGTCGTGTTGCCCGCCGAGATTCAGAAGCTTCCGGCGCTCGAAGGCTATCTCTGCATCGCGGGCTACGACCGGGCGCGCGTGGCGCTGCAATGGGCCGAGCCAAAGAAATCGGCGCCGGCTTTTGTCCTTCGGAGCGGTTCAGACGACGCCAATCCGGAGCCATCCGCAAAAGCTCAAACGTCGAACGAGCACCCGAAGAGGGAAGCGGGCGGAGAATCCGCCGCTCGCGGAGGGTGGGATTAAGCGATGCTGGTGATGTCGAAAGGGGCGCTCACGGTTGGTCAGGCCGCGACCTATTACGAAGAGAAGTACAGCCGCGACGACTATTACACCGAGCAGCAGCGTGTGGTGGGGCGATGGTTCGGGCAAGCCGCCGCCGAGTTGGGACTGACTGGCGAAATTGCAACGGATGACTTTCGCGCGGCGCTTAGTGGACTCGATCCAAAGACCGGAGCGACTCTGGTTCACGCCGCGCAACGCGAGGGCGAGCGGCGCGCCGGATGGGACGCCACCTTCAACGCGCCCAAATCGGTCAGCGTCCAGGCGCTGGTCGGCAGCGACCCGCGTCTGATCGCCGTTCACCGGGAAGCAGTCGAGCGCGCGCTCATCGAACTCGAGAAGTTCGCTCAAGCGCGCATTCATCGCGGCCAAGAGTGGGTTACCACCGCCAATGTGGTCGCCGCGCGCTTCGATCATATCGCCGCGCGTCCATCCGAGAACGCGGCGAACGACGGCTACGGTCCCGATCCGCATCTTCATACACACGTTGTCGTGATGAATATGACGCGCCGTCCCGACGGCGCATGGCGGGGCCTCGATCCGGTCGAGATTTACCGGTCGCAGGCGTTCGCGACCGCAGTCTATCGCGCGGAGCTTGCGCGTCAGGTTCAGAAGCTTGGCTATGCGATCAGCGTCACGGGTGGAGATGGCCGCTGGGAGCTTGAAGGTTACAGCCGTGAGCAGGTGATGGCCTTCTCGCAGCGCCGCCAGGATATCGAGCAGGAGCTGGCGCGGCTCGGCGTGAACGGGGCGGGAGCGGCGCAGATCGCCGCGCATCGCTCTCGATTGGCGAAAGACCGGCGCGACGAAGAGGCGCTCAAGGTCGAGTGGCGTCAGCGCGCCGACGCTTACGACATCAAGGTCGATGTCATTGCCGCAAAGGCGCTCAACCTTGGAAGCCTGTGGCGGCAGAGTGACGCGCCAACGCTCACGGAGAACGTGCGCGTGACGGTCGCGCATGCGACCGAGCGCGACGCAATTCCCGATCGGCGCGAGCTTGAGACGTTCGCGCTCCAGCACACGATGGGCCGGAGCATTTTGGAGGAGGTGCGCGTCGCCGTCGAACGCCACCGCGATGACGGCAAGCTGATCGCTATCGAACCGAGCCATCGTCATCCAATCGGATCGTTCACCACGCCCGAGATGGCCGCGCTTGAAGACGACAACATCGCCCTCATGCGTGAGAGCCAGAGCAAGGCATCACCGGTCGCGGAGACCGAGAAGATCTGGCGATGGGCGGCCCGGCGAGGTCTCGCGCCCGAACAGGCCGCCGCGGCCGAAGTGACGCTCTCGACTCGCGACTGGCTAAGCGCAATCGACGGTCGCGCCGGCGCCGCCAAGACCACCACCGTCGGAGCAATCCGTGAATTCGCGCAGGAGCAGGGCTCCTTCGTACGCGGCTTCGGTCCCACCAGCGGCAGCGTCAAGGCGCTGACTGAAGCCGGAGTGCTGTCGCGCACGGTCGCCAGCCTGCTCGAGAATCCGCCGCCCGAAAAGCACGGTAGGGAATTTTGGATTGTCGATGAATCGAGTCTGCTCGCCACCCGGCAGGTGAACCGGCTGCTCCGTTTGGCGAAGGATGCGGGCGTTGAGCGGATCGTCTTCGTCGGGGACCAACGCCAGCATCACGCGATTGAAGCCGGGCGTCCGGTCTACCAGATGCAGCAGGCCGGAATGACCATCGCGTTGCTCAATGTTATCCGCCGCCAGCGCGATCCTGAACTGCGCCGCGCCGTCGAACTCGCATCGGCGGGCAAGGCCGCGGAGGTGATCGAGGCGCTCAGACGACAAGATCGCATCACCCAAATCGCGCCCGCTGTCGATCGCTACCGGGCGATCGCCGAAGATTATCTGCGCTCTTACGAGGCTGGCCAACGGACGCTGGTGGTAAGCCCCGCCAACGAGGAGCGGCGCGAACTCAACCGGACAATTCGGGAACTGTTGGTTGAGCGCGGCCAGGTCACACGCGAAGGAATCGACCTGCCGATCCTGACCAGTCTCGATCTGACCCGCGCGCAACGGGCGCATGCGCGCCATTACGCCGTGGGCGACGTGGTCCGCTACCGGCGGGGCAGTGTGAAGCTCGGAATCGAGCGCGGCAGCTACGCCACGGTCGAGGCTTCGGATATCCGCCACGACCGGCTGACGATCAAAACGAGCGTGGGTGTCTCCGTAAGCTACGCGCCGGAACGGCTCAAAGGCGTCGAGGTCTTCCGGCCGGAGTCGCGCACGCTCGCCCTTGGCGACCGGATTCAGTTCCGGGCTCCCGACCGTGCGCTCAAAGTCGCCAACGGCGAGTTCGCGGCCATCAGAGCGATCGATGACAAACAGGTCCAACTCCGGTTGGACGACGGCCGCGAAATTAGCGCCGCCACGCCGCGGCTCCGGCATATCGACTACGGTTACGCCTCGACTTCGCATTCAAGTCAGGGCGCAACCGTCGATCGCGTCATCGTCAACATCGACACCACGCGCAGCGTCAAGCTGGTCAATCAACGCCAGTTCTATGTCTCGATCAGCAGAGCGCGGCATGACGCGCGGATTTACACGGACGACGCAACCACGCTGGCTCGCGCGGTTGGGCGTGAGCAGCTCAAGCCAACCGCCCTCGAACATCTGTCGCCCGCGCAACGGCCGAATTCCCGGAATTACAAGGCGGTCGAGATCGACGACCCGGCCGCCACGCGGCTCAAGCCGGGCATACGTCAGGAACAAAGGCTCGACCAGGGCAGAGGAATCAGATGGTGAGGTTTCGTGATACGCCGGGCCGCTCTGTCATCGCATGAACGGCGCGCTAGGACGAAGAGGAGTTAGCGTCATGAACTTTTGCACCAGATGCGGTTCGCGACTCGTTGAAAGAGAGAGCTGTCTTCGCTGTGGGGCGCGCCGCTATTCAGCGCGGCGTTCCGCGCCGACTGAAGAGCATCCCCCGGCAGGAGATTTCCCGCCATTCGTCTTCGGATACACCGAGCGGACTCTTCTGAATCTCGTCGAGCGCCAGCGTCAAGTGCGAGTGCCGTTCAGCTACATCAGCGGAACCGTCATCGACATCCAGACGCACGAGGATACGAGTCACCCGCTCAGGATTGGCGTCTGGTCGCAGGAAGATGATCCCGCGACCGGACCGCGGTCGCCGATCGTCGGCCACGAATGGCAACCTTTCAGGCATCACGTAATTCGCCTCAAGTTGGGAAGCGGCATCGAGCGATCTTTTGCGCTGAGGCAGTTTCGATTCACTGCCCGCGCCAGCCACCGCATCACGCTGATCTTTCCGGTCGGCGCAGCTCGCGCACTCAACTCGATTTATGACTACGCAGCAATCGGAGCGGTCAACTACAGGACTGGCGACCAGAGGTGGAGCACCGCTCACGCGGAGATTCATCACGTGCGTGACCATCTCCCTTCATCCGAATCGAAACGGTTTCTCTCCGGTGTTGCCAATCATCTCGATGGACTCTGCCGACGTTGCCTGCGGCTGTTCAACCCCTATCGACGCAGCGTGATCCGCAAGCCGTCCGGCGCAGCGCATGCAGGGCTGAGGCAATGATGAAACTGAGCACCGTTGCGCGGGAGCGCATGAAAGCCACGCCCGGCATTGCGCGCGCTGCGCTCAAGTCCGCCGCGCCATCCCCGATCGGGGATTCGCTGCGCTGGTCACGGCGGCCTTGCACGGCTTCGCACGCGCTCGTGGGTGGCGGAGCTTTGCTCCGCATCGAGTCCTTTTTCGCCGTCGCCCTTCCACAATTGGTTGAGAAGGGCGGCGGGAAAAAATGGCGCTGGGTTTTGAAGCCCAAGCCATGTGCGCCCTGCCGCAAGAGCGGAAGCGGGCGCCAAAAAGAGCAATGCGATGCGTCACTACAAATGCGATCCGCGCTGGATCACGGTCAGGTTCAAGGGCAGCACATGCGCGCGCTGCAAGCGCCCGATTCATCCGGGCGAGCGGGCATTCTTCTACCCAGAGGATCGTTCGCTTTACTGCGACGGCGACGATTGCGGCCAGTCGGCGAGCCGCGAGTTTTCGGCGCGCGCGTTCGACGAGGAGAACAACACTTCGATGTAAGGAGTAACGCCATGTACCAGGGAGACTGCGCTCGTTGCGGGCGGAAAGTACGGAGTGACGAGAATTATCTGAAGGCCCACCTGTGGGCCAGCACCGCCGTATTTCACTGGTCTTGTTTTGTCGTCCTGATGAAGGAGCACGGCGAGACGGCAGCGGAAGACGCCACCTGGAAGGCGAGCAGGGTTACACGAAGCTGAAAAACAAAAGCTCCGTGCCGGGCTGCTATCCCGGACACGGAGCGCAAAAGGAGAAACGGTCATGTCGCTAAACAAGGTAATGGTTATCGGCCACCTCGGGCAAGACCCGGAGATCCGTTACACGCCGACCGGAGTTCCGGTCGTGAACTTCTCGGTCGCGACCGACGAGCAGTACACCGACAACGACGGCAAACACCACGAGCGGACGGAGTGGCACAGGGTCGTGGTCATCGGAAAGATCGCCCTGACCTGCAACGAGTACCTCAAGAAGGGACGGCAGGTTTTCGTCGAGGGCCGATTGCACAATCGCGAATTCGAAACCAAGAACGACGGACGCAAACAGCGCCGCACCGAAATCGTCGCGAGCCGCGTCCAATTCCTCGGAGCGCCGCCGGCCGAGAAGGTTGACGAAACCGGATCAGACGATTCGACGCTTTCCGTCGAATCGGAAGCGCCCTTCTGAAGGCGAGATAAGGGCGACTGTGATCTTGCAGTCGCCCATCCCGCTTTATGAGCAAGGAGGGACTTGCCGTGGTCGAATATCTCACTACTCGGAAGCGGCCGAGATGCTGCGGGTCAAACCGAAAACTCTCAAGAACATGAAGGCCAGGGGCGTCTTCAGCGAGGGCGTGCACTTCTTCCGGCGGCAGGGTCTTGGACCTCGATGGAAGCGCGACGCGCTTGTAGAGTGGCTTGAAGGCGATCATCAGGTCGCCGAGAAGTTTCCGTTGGCCGAGCCCGGCGGGAGAAATCTGGGGCAGTAAGTGGGCGTCACGGTCGTCACCAACCAGCACGGCTATCTGCGCTTCCGGATTTTCTGGAAGGGTTCGGATATCGCTGTCTCGACCCGTTTTCGCGACGACGGTCCCCATGGTCGCAACGCGCGGCTGGTGGCGGCCAAAGCGATTCTGATCGAAGAGAAACTCCAGAAGGGCGCCGAGCTTCATCGCGCATTGCTCGAAGTGCTTGGCGATTGCCCGCCGCGACTGATGCCGGCCGCGCCTCCGGCGTCGAAAGCTAGAACGTTGCGGAGCTACTACGACGAATGGATCGAGAGAAGAGTGCCACCGTTAGTTCGAATCTCGACGGCGAAGAGACATCGACTCTGCTTCGAAGCGATCATCCTACCGGAGTTTGGCTCCGCGCTCTTCGAGGACATGACCAAGAGTCGCCTCGAAGCGTTCCGCGCCAAGCTGTTGCGCGGCAAGACGAAGCGGGGAACCACTCGCACGGTTAAGGCGGTGCGCAACATCATCGACTGGCATCTCAGGTCTCTTTGGCGCGACGCGGAACGCGAAGGGTGTTCAGGTCCGTTCCCACGGCTCGATTGGCCGCGTGCGCATCGTGCGAAGCCGGACCCCTTCGACGCCGAGGAACGCGAAGCCATCCTGGCGTGGTTCGAGCAACATGATTCCTACTGGAATCCGTGGCTGTTCTTTCTGTTCTGGACCGGTATGCGCCATGGCGAAGCTGCAGCGCTTCGATGGAGCGACATCGATCTGAAGCGGCGAATCGTCTCGATATCGAGGAGTCGCGATTCGGGCGAAGAGAACGCACCCAAGACTTCGGGATCGGTTCGGGAAATCCCGCTGCTCCCGTGGGTCATCGATCTACGTTGAGCGCCTGCCCCGGCAGCTTCACTCCGACGGCAGAGGAATTCGTGTTCCTGACGCCAGAGGGAAAGCCGATGACCGACACTTGGTGGCCCAAGCGAGGAGCCGCGCGGCATCCGCAGGACGAAGATTCGAAGGGCATCTGGTTCAGGTGTTTGAGAAGCTGCGGGATCAGGCCGCGGAAGTTCTACAGCACGCGGCACACGTTCATCGCCTGGGCGTTATCCGAAGGAGCTAACCTTAAGGGGCTCGCGGAATACTGCGGAACGTCGGTTCAGATGATCGAGCAGAGCTACGGAAGGTTCATGCGCAAGGACTTCCTCGGACCGCTCATCGGCGCACGTCCGGAGAGTCTTCGCGAAGCGGCGGTTGGGGGAAAAACCGGACCCCTGACCGGACCCCCCAAGGGGGTTTCGGAAAAAAGGCCCGAATTTCCTAGAGAATTTTGGTGGAGGCGGGGGGAATTGAACCCCCGTCCGAAAACCGCCGAGCGGTGGCCACTACACGCTTATTCCGCGATTTAATCTCGCCGCCTCAACGCCCGCGGACGGGCTGTGCTGCGGCCAGCCACTTTGCGTTTCGGGTGCGCGCCCAAGTGGCCGACGGCGTTTCCCTAGCCCACTAAATGACGCCCCGACCCGCTGTCATGGGCGAACAGCGGCGGGACGCTAGCGGCCCTTAGGCCGCCAGAGCGTAACCGTTATTGTCTGCGGGTAAATTTCGCAGTCTGTTTGTTTAACGGGATAACAGCACCCCGGCGTGCGACCACGGCCGTCTTGTTTCCGTCGAACCCGGTTCGCCCCCATTCTTGGGCAAGCCTTGCGACTCGCGTCAGCCGTTACGCTACACCTAATGTAAGGACTGCGAGCGGAGCGCGCAATCTCCAACGGTCGCGCGCGGCGTGCAATCGCCAATTTCGGGGCGCAGCATGCAAGCGCGATATCGGTTTGCGACGCGGACGCCCGTTTGGCGCAGGCTGGAGTTCGTGTAGCTTAGATCGTTAAGCGACAGCGAAACCGCGTCCTACACGAGCGCCGGATTGGCCCGGTACGTGTGCCCGGCCAGCGCGAAACGATGGCAAAACGAATCCTCGGCATCTCCGCCTACTATCACGATAGCGCGGCTGCGCTCGTGTGCGACGGCGAAATCGTGGCCGCCGCGCAGGAGGAGCGCTTCACGCGCAAAAAGCACGACGCCGCCTTCCCGCATCACGCCGCCGCCTGGTGCCTCGGCTCGTTGGGGCTACGGCTCGAGGACCTCGATTCGATCGTCTTTTACGACAAACCCTGGGTGAAGTTCGAGCGCATGATGGAGACCTACCTGGGCTACGCGCCGCGCGGCCTCGGATCGTTTCTGACCGCGATGCCGATTTGGCTCAAGGAGAAGCTCAACCTGCGCTCGGCGCTCAAGCGCGAGCTGGCCTCGCTCGACGGCGGCAAGCTCAGCGACCTTCCGCCGCTGCTCTTCACCGAGCATCATCAGGCCCACGCCGCTTCGGCCTTTTTCGCCAGCCCCTTCTGGCGCGCTGCCGTGCTCTGCCTGGACGGAGTGGGCGAATGGGCGACGACCTCGCTGTGGCTGGGCGAGGGCAACCGCCTCGTCCCGCAGTGGCAAATCGATTTTCCGCACTCGCTCGGGCTGCTCTATTCAGCCTTCACCTACTACACCGGCTTCCGCGTGAACTCGGGCGAGTACAAGGTGATGGGCCTCGCGCCGTATGGCGAGCCGCGCTACGCGAGCGCGATCCGCGACCATCTGATCGACGTCAAGCCCGACGGCACGTTCCGCCTCAACACTGACTATTTCAACTACGTCACCGGCCTGACGATGACCAACGAGCACTTCGACGCGCTCTTCGGCGGACCGCCGCGCAAGCCCGAATCGCCGTTGACGCAGCGCGAGATGGACCTTGCCGCGTCGATCCAGAAGGTCACCGAGGAAGTGGTCTCGCGCCTGGCGTTGACGGCGCGGCGCGAGCTTGACGCCGATTATCTGTGCCTGGCGGGCGGTGTGGCGCTCAATTGCGTCGCCAACGGCCGCCTGCTGCGCGAGGGAATTTTCCGCGACATCTGGATCCAGCCCGCCGCGGGCGATGCCGGTGGCGCGATCGGCGCGGCGTTGGCCGGATGGCATCTGTACGGCGAAGCGCCGCGCGAGGTCGACGGCGACGACCGGATGCGCGGCTCTTATCTGGGCCCGAGCTTCGGCGAAGCCGAGATAAAGGACGCGCTCGACCGCGCCGGCGCGCGCTACCGGCGTCTGCCCGAGCCCGAGCTGCTCGAGTCCGTCGCCGCGATGCTGGCCGAAGGCGCGGTGGTCGGATGGTTCCAGGGGCGGATGGAGTTCGGGCCGCGCGCGCTCGGCAACCGCTCGATCCTGGGCGACCCGCGCAACTCGAAAATGCAATCCGTGATGAACCTCAAGATCAAGTATCGCGAGTCTTTCCGGCCGTTCGCGCCCGCGGTGCTGGTCGAGCGCGCCGCGGAATACTTCGAGCTCGATCGGCCGAGTCCCTACATGGCCCTGGTCGCCAATGTGCGGGAAGGGTTACGCCAGCCGATGAGCGACGAGCAGCAGAGGCTGTTTGGGATCGACCGGCTCAACGTGCCGCGCTCGAGCATCCCGGCCGTCACTCACGTCGACTACTCGGCGCGCATCCAGAGCGTCGACGCGCGCACCAATCCACGCTTCCATCGCCTGCTCGAGCGCTTCGCTGCGCGCACCGGATGCGCCGTGCTGGTCAATACCTCGTTCAACGTGCGCGGCGAGCCGATTGTGTGCGCGCCCGAAGACGCGTACCGATGTTTCATGCGGACCGAGATGGATGCGCTGGTGCTGGAAGACTTCGTACTCGCCAAAACCGACCAGCCCGAGCGTCCGCGCGACGAGAGCTGGAAGCGCGAGTTCGAGCTGGACTGACGGGCGGCGATGGAGCCAAGGGCGGGGGAGCGACTACCCAAAGCGGAGTTGCGCAATTTCGGGCTGGTGCTGGGGGCGGCGTTCGCGGCGCTCTTCGGAGTGCTGCCCCTGCTGCGCCATCACACTCTTTCGCACTGGCCGTGGATCGTTGCCGCGGTGCTGTGGGGGGCGGCCCTTTTGTGGCCGCGCAGTCTCACGCTGTTGCATCGATGGTGGACACGGCTCGGGCATGCGATGGGATGGTTCAACACGCGGGCGATCCTGACGCTCATTTTCATGCTGATAATCACGCCATTCAGCTTCGTGATGCGGGTTTTCGGTCGCGACCGGATGAAGCGCGGTTTCGACCCCAAGGCCGAGAGCTACCGGGTGCCGAGCCCGCCACGTCCGCGTAAAGGGATGGAGAAGCCATTCTGAGCGCAATCGGATTGCGGCGGATCAAAACGTGTCGTCCCGAATTTCGTTGGTGAAGAATCTGGCGACTAGGCTGACGGCTAATATTGAGCTGGGGCGTCGGGAGCGAGGCTTTTGATAGCGATTTTCCAAATGCCGACCTGGAAATCTTTTTCCAAGGACGTGCGAAGGAAGGTTACGACCTGCCCTCGAAAACGAGCATCGTGGCTCAGTACTCCTCGTCAGCTACGTAGCTGCCAATACTATGGACAAGGTTGGGAGACCGGCGCGCCAGAACGATCCCATATACTATGGAAATTACAAGCCCGATTCCGGCCATCGCCGGAAACAGGTTGAACGGCGCCGGCTGCCCCGGCTGAACCAAACCCCAGAGTGGAAAAAGTGTCAGAACCACGCCAAGAAACGGAATTATGCCATGTTTCAGAACGCTGAAATCAGAATTATGGAATCGGAGAATATAAACCGGCAACGCAACGGTGGTGACAAGATACACAATAATGATCGGAATCGCACCTAACGTCCCGGTGTCACTGAAAATATGGACAGGATCAAGGTACCAGCCAAACACCAGGGTAATCGCGAGTGCGATGAGTATATAAACCCACATCGCGATGTGCGGCGTTTTATGCTGTGGATGGATTTTGCCGAAAAATACCGGCAACAGACCCTCGCGTCCGGCACTGAACAATATCCGTGCCTGTGAATTGGTCAGCCCCAGCAGGCAAGAGAATATGCTGGTCATCCCGGCAAGATAGCCAATGATCAAAAGGCCGGCGGCCGAGCCTTTGAGAGCATCGATGAACGGAAGGGTGGAATCGCCGATTGCCTTGGCATCATTGTGAAAAGCAGTTTCCGTAGCATACGCGAGAAATACATAGACGACGCCGATGGCAAGTGTGCCGATCACCAGGGCTCGCGGAATGTTCTCGCGAGGATTTTCGGTTTCTTCGGCCAAAGTGGCGGAATTTTCCCATCCGACGAATAAGTACACGGCAAGCGGAAAGCCAAGCCCGACGCCGGCCAGGCCACCCGAGAGATTGGACGGCAGGAACGGCGCCCAGCTAAGCGACGCGCGATTGACGACCAGCATGACGATCGCGCCGACCAGCAAGAGGCCGAGTTCGAAGTAGAAAAAGATCGCCGCCCAGGTGGTCGAGATTTTTACCCCGCGCGCAACCAGAAAGCCGCAAATGCCGGTTGCGACAATACATAGCAATTGCCAAGGTATGTTGATCCCGACATAAAGCTTGATCGTGTCATGCGCCCATCCGCCCGAGATGGCGACAATAGCCGCGGCCGCGACGGCATAACCGACGACAGTGAATAGAGATGCCGCGGCACCGGTGCTGGGACCGAAGGCCATGCCAATGAAGGTGACAAATGATCCTGTGCTCGGCCGGTATTTGGAGAATTCAGCAAGCGTGTTGCTGAGAAACAGAATCGCCACCATCGCTACAATAATTGTCAGCGGTGCGGCGACGCCAGCGCCGCCGATAATGACCCCGAGACCAAAATAGACACCTACCGCTGGCGCAATATTTGCGAGCGTCGAGGCAACGATTTGGGGCAATCCCAACGCATTGCGGCTAAGCCGATCAGCTTTCATGAATGATCCGAATTTCCGTTTTGACGCCTCCGATCGCGATTCCCATATCCGGCTCTCGCGCTGGGGCGCAAGGCGGCGGGCCGCGCTGTCGCTCGATGTGTGCCGGAACATTCCACGGTGCGGGTGGTTCGTGCCACGCATCCCCATTATCCTCGTCCACGGCGGTCATCCACGCTTTTCCACTCTTTTCCACGGTGACCGGACGTTGTCGCGATCGTCCTCGCGCGCCGCGGTAGTCTCGCTGGAGACGACTGATAAGTCGATGCGCCGCCACAATTGGTTCCTCTTGGAGGCTTTCGAAACGGGCCAATTTAAGAGAGAGTAGCGCAATGAAACTATTCCGCGCCGTCGCACTCGCGCTAATCGTGTCGGGGGTTTTCTGCGTGACCGGATGTGGCGCGGGTATGGACTCCGAGCAAGTGCAGCAGCAGCAAGTGAACGAAAAGCAAACCGTGGACGACTACCAAAAGTGCGTCTCAAATCATCCAAGCAGCCCGGGAATGTGCGAATACCTCAAGGCTAAACTTTATGGCGCACCTGTGGTTGCCGGTCCATCCAACCGGTGATCAGGACGCCCCGCTTTTCAATGGGAAAATCTTCGGCCTCGAACAAAAGACGGCGATATTGCGTCGAACGTTTGAACGTCCGCCTCCAGCCTATGGAGAAGCGATTCTGAATCCATTTTATCGGCACGGCGTATTCTGCCGTGAACCTTAGGTTCGGCGAGGCGCTCCGGCTATACTGGGCGCGGTCCGGATCGTCCTTATGTTTGCCCGGGGTGGGAGCGTTATTCCTGTTTTTTTGGAATCGGCCCTATGCTGGCGTGGTGGAGGGGCGCGGTCCGTGCCGCCTGACGGAGAAGGCCAACTGATGCTGGATTTGTTGAGAGACCTGTGGGGGTTTGCGAGCGAACGCAAGAAGTTCTGGCTGGTGCCGCTTATCGGCACATTGTTGATCCTGAGCGTGCTGATTGCGATCGCCGAATTCTCCACCGTCGCCCCCTTCATCTACACGCTGTTCTAGATCGATGAGCAGGAGAAGGCGCTTTGCCGCCAATCTCGCGCTGGTACTGGCGGGCGTGGCGATGGCATTCCTTGTCGCGGAGGCCGCGGTGCGCCTGAGCGGCCTGGCCAAGGTCAGCCTCTACACCTGGGACGCCTATCGCGGATGGGGCCTCAAGCCCGGCGCCGCCGGATGGCAGCGTGACGAGGGCGCAGGCTTCGTCAGCGTCAACCGTGCCGGCTTTCGCGGCCCCGAATGGACGATCGCGAAGCCGCCGAACACGCTGCGGATAGCGGTGGTCGGCGACTCCTTCACCGAGGCGCCGCAGGTCGCTTACGATCAGACCTTCTGCTCGGTGGCCGAGCGCGCGCTTGGTGGATGCAAGGGGCTTGGCGGTAAACGCGTCCAGGTGATGGACTTCGGGACCGACGCTTACGGCACGGCGCAGGAGTTGGTCACGCTGCGCCGCCATGCCTGGCAGTATTCGCCCGACCTGGTAGTGCTGGCTTTCTTTTCGGGCAATGACCTGCGCAATAACTCGACCGTGCTGGAGGGCGACAAGTGCCGCCCATTCTACGTTTTCGAGGGCGGTCAACTGATGCTGGGCGGACCGTTCGAGCGCTCGCGATGGTTTTATCTTTCATGCATGATGCGTTTCGAATCGCGCCACTCGCAGGTGCTCAACCTGCTGGGCGACGCCAAGAGCGACATCCGCTCGAAAATCAAAGCGATGGAAGCCCGCCGCCCGCCGGCCGGCGCGCCCAAACCTGCGGCGAGTTCGATAGACAGCGGCTTCATGCCGGTCGCCGAGCGGCAACCGGCACCGCTCGGGCACGAGGCGGGACTCGAGGACAACATCTACAATCCGCCGGCGACGCCCGTATGGCAGGACGCGTGGCGGGTCACCGAGGGGATCATCACGATGATGGCGCGCGAGACGGCGGCGCATCACGTGCCGCTGCTGGTGGTGACGCTCGCCACTCCGCCACAGATCTATCCGTCGCCGACCGTGCGCGGCTACTACCTGCAAACTTATCGCTCGACCGACATTTTCTATCCCGATGAGCGAATCAAGGCGCTCGGCGAGCGCGAGGGTTTCGAAGTACTGAACCTGGCGCCGCCGATGCAGGCCTACGCCGATGAGCATCATGTGTTCCTGGCCGGCTTCAAGAACACCAAGCTGGGGGTGGGGCACTGGAACGCCGCCGGTCACCGGCTGGCTGGCGAGCTTATCGCGCAGAAAATCTGCGAGATGCTGTCGGCGGGTGCGCCTTCCACCCGCGCTCGATGAACGACGGCGCCGCCCGGCTCTTTTTGGAATCCTGATTTAGTTCGACTGCGACCGGCGAATCCAACCATCGTTGCGCCTTGCCATGACGCATCGAAGCCACATACAAGAGTGCAAGACGGCTAATCTTGAGGGTTCGCCCACCGTATGTATTGAGCCTGAATTAAAGATTCCAAAAGTAAATTTCGGCTGAACCTTTGTGACCAGCGACATCGTGATAGTTGGCGGCGGACCATCCGGCCTGGCAGCAGCCTATGAGGCGGTTGGCCATTGGAGCACGCGCCATCGTTGTTGAACGTCTGGAGCGGCTTGGAGGACTGGCGCGCACCGAAGAGTTCGAAGGTAGCCGGTGGGATATTGGCCCGCATCGGTTCTTCACTCGCAATCGCGAGGTTCATGACCTTTTCGTTCGGGTAGCGGGACAAGATTTGGTCCACGTGCCGCGACTGACGCGGATCCTCTACAACAACAAACTTTTCGACTATCCGCTGACGCCGCTCAACGCGTTGTCTGGGGTGGGGGTGCTGACGAGCCTGTCGATCTTCGCCGACTATGGCCTGGCTCGAGCACGCAGCACGTTCGGGAGAAACCGAATCGAGAATTTCGAGGACTGGATCGTGGCTCGGTTCGGACGAAAGCTATTCAAGACGTTTTTCAAAACCTATACCGAAAAGGTCTGGGGTATCTCCTGTACGCGGATCGGCGCGGACTGGGCGTCGCAGCGCATCAAGGGCCTCAGTCTGACCGAGGCGGTCAAGAACGCGCTGTTCAAATCAAAATCAAAGCAAATCAAAACCCTGGTCGACGAATTCATGTATCCGCGTCTTGGCGCCGGTCAACTTTACGAGAAAATGGCCGCGCGTATTGTTGAGAGCGGAAGTGAGGTCGTTACCAGGTCGCAAGTGCTGCGCATCCGCCGTGAAGGGATGCGGGTACGTTCAGTTACGGTCAACAATGGTAACGGCGGGTCGCATGACGTCGAAGGCCGGTATTTTCTGATCAGTGCGCCACTCACCGACATGGTTCAAATGATGGAACCGGCGGCTCCGCTGGCGGTCCTGGCGGCATGTCGCGCTCTGCAGTATCGCAATCACGTTGGAGTCAATCTACTGGTTGAAGGCCGACCGTTTCCGGACAACTGGATCTACGTCCATTCCTCGAACGTGGCGATGGCGCGGGTGACCAATTATTCGAACTTTTCACCTGCCATGAAAAGCCGCCCAGACCTCAATCCGTTGACGGTGGAATACTTCACTTTTCCTGGTGATGAAATTTGGGATGCTCCGGACGTCTCCTTGCTCGAGCGCGCGCGGCGGGAGCTCGAATTGGTGGGCCTTTTGAAAGGCGCCCGAGTGATCAATGGCTTCGTTGTCCGCAATGAGAAGGCTTACCCGGTAATCGAGATTGGCTACGAGCGCCATATCGGCGTCATCAAGGGGTGGATGGATCAATTCGAGAATCTTCTGCCGATCGGGCGTTCGGGGATGTTCAAGTATAACAATCAGGACCATGCGATCGCCACCGGCCTGCTTGCCGCACGCACGGCGCTAGATGTCGGACAGTTCGATCCGTGGCGTGTCAACATCGATGCTGAGTATCACGAAAGCGGTCCTGGGCCTCAATGAAACTCGACCTCAATCAGGTCCAATAACTAGTGTCGCCCAGGTTCATACTGATATGAACCTGACGGGCGTTGATGGTTGAGCATTTTCGTCGCAGCGTGCGGTCGGGCGGGATACAACTCCTTTCCGCCTTTGCGATCTATCTGTTGTTATCAACTTATTTTTTTGGCATTCCAATCATATTCAACCCAACTCACCTCTATGTCGGAACATCCTTTGACCCTGCCGTTGTCCAAGCTTACGCCGTGGGAGGCCGAGCGCCAGCGCGTGCTAGACGTGCCAACGCCGCGTCGACAATTCTTATCGGATCCGCGTTGGCAAGGCGATCTGTGGCTAGGTACATTTGACGCGAATCACATTGGTGTTGGCGTTACGGGCTCATATACCGAAGTCAAACCGCTTATCGATAAGTTCAGCCGCTACGCCGAGCGGACTTACTTTCCTTTTCCTCAGAAGCTAACGGGCGATCCTGGGACGGATACGCGAGGGCAGTTGCTGATGATTTTTACTCCGAGCCAACTGGCCAGCGCCGCAGGAGTTGCCGGCTCGATGCCGTATCCTGGTACGTCACCCTCTGAGATTGAAAATCTACAAAGAAGGCACTGATCGTGCGAGATGCAAGAAAACTCCTTTCGGATGTTCTCCTTTCTCAAGCGCGTGGCTTTCGTTTCACTATGTAAATGCATAGTGAGCCGCCGATGCGGTTGGAGGCGATTTCTCACGTCTCCCGGTAGGACCAAGGTCCGGTGGCGGCGCTTTTTGGAATCCTGATTTAGTTCGACTGCGACCGGCGAATCCAACCATGGTTGCGCCTTGCCATGACGCATCGAAGCCACATACAAGAGTGCAAGACGGCTAATCTTGTGCTATGTCGACGCAGCGGGAGGAAAGCTTGATGCCTGGTAGAAGGATTCATTTCGCGGTCATGGCGATCTTGATCTTTGCCATTCTCATCTCGCCGGCCCATGCGCACGCCGGCGATGATTCGAAAATCCCATCGCCGACCAACGCGAAGATCAAGCTGACGAATTTTCAAGCGGCCTCGGTCGTGATCGGACAGGTCAATTTCTCCGGAGGCTCTCCCAACCAGGGGATGGGCAATCCGACCGCCGATACAATTAGCGGCGGCTTTGGGCCCGCCGCCATTGGGCCGACGGGCGCGCTCTATCTTAGCGATTACAGCAATCAACGCGTGCTCGGCTTCCTTGCAATTCCGTCGTCGAACGACGCGCCAGCGGATTTCGTGCTCGGCCAGCCGAACTTCACCTCGACCGGGGGCGGCAATGCGGCGAATCAGTTCGGCGGACCTCAGTCGCCGATCGTTTTCCAAAAGATGCTGTTGGTCTCTGATTTCTACGACAACCGTATTCTCATATGGAAAAAGGCCCCCAAGTCAGATCAGATTGCGGCAAAGGTCGTGATCGGTCAGGCCAACTTCGGAACGCGGGACTCTGCGTGCACGGCGAAGGGCCTCAATGCCCCCGAAACGATCTCGGCGGCCGGAGGAAAGCTGGTCGTGGCCGATTCCAGCAACGCGCGCGTGCTTATTTTCAACCAGATTCCCACAACCAATGGGCATAAGGCGAATATCGTGCTCGGCCAGGGCAACTTCACGACCTGCGTTACGCTCAATAACGGAAAAGGGGTTGAGGGTTCGCCGACCGCCGCGAACTTCAGCTATCCGGCCGGAGTGTGGACCGACGGTACCAAGCTGGTCGTCACCGACGAGGATGAAAATCGGGTTTTGATCTGGAAAAAGTTCCCGACCAAGAATTTTCAAAGAGCCGATATCGTGCTCGGACAGCCCAACTTCACTTCAGCCGTTGCTAACAACAACGGATCGAACGGGTCCGGACCGCCCAGCGCAAGGAATCTCAACATGCCATATGACGGCGTGTTCAGTAACGGCACCCAACTCTTCGTTGACGACCAGATGAACCAGCGAATACTGGTTTGGAACAAGTTTCCAACCAAGAATTTTGCGCCGGCCAATATCGTGCTCGGCCAGCCGAATTTCACCTGCCGAGTTCCGAACAACGACGGCACTGGATGCACTCAAGGCATTCCGTCCGCCAGCAATCTCCAGGATCCGACCGGAGTCGTTCAAATCAAAAACAAGCTTATCGTGACCGATGGCAATGCCCGATACCTGATTTATAACGGCTTGTAGGAAGATCGCGGACGGCGTCGCCGGAGGTCTCAGGATTTCGACCCGCGAGTATCGCGCAGACTTTTTTCCGTTCATTCCGCGTTGTCCGTTTCATATGCAAATGCATAGTGCGGTTCACGAAAATTAGTAAGTCACGAAGGTCAGTTAGGTTCAAACGTGAGAGGTATCGGTATGCCTGGCCGGAAGACCATCGTTGTGTCCGCAGTGCTCGCCGTTGCGCTGCTCGGGTTCGAATCGGCGGCTCTGGCACAGCTCCTTGGTGGGCGACTCGGTTCGCGCGTGGAAAACCTGCGCGAGAAAATGTCGAACAAAAACACCTCGATTCACTACGATCCGTCGGTACTGGCGGTGGGCAACTCGCGGGAACAGGTCCTGGCGGCTTTTGGCGAGCCGAACGCCACCCAGGGCGAAGCGCAGACTCGCGAGGATGTCTACGCTTTTTACCCCGACGGTTCCAAGTTTGTGGATCCGCAAGTTGGCGCGGGCACGATTGCTGCCGCGGTCTTTACCGCCGGAATGTCGCTGGCGGTCCGGCAGGCAAAGATCATGGTCAAAGAGCATCAGATTACTCTGTACCGGGTGCACTATGATTCGCAGGGACTGATTAAATCGGTGAAAGTCGTTCCGCCCGAGATCGGTGGGACGCCCGCGCCCAACTCGACGCCGACGCGGTCGGCCTATTAGACGGCTCGGGTAGCGCGGTCGCCAGGACGGCCGGTGTCGGGTGCGGTCCAGTCCATCCCAAGTCAATCTGCCCAAATCAATCTGCCCAAATCAATATGCCCATATCAATCTGTAGGACCAAGGTCCGGTGGAGTCAGTTCGGATACTTCCAATAGGCTGACTCTTACAAGCATTCGATAGGGAGCCGTATGGAGTTCTCAGCGAAATGTCCCTACGAGCGACAAGCAAGCAGAGAAGGCACCACGAGACCGTGACCGAGTTAAGGACGATGAGCGAGTTGAACACCACGAATGCAGGCCGCTATTGGAATCGGCGCGTGCTGCGCAGCGGGCGCAATCTGCTAGTAGTCCTGACGGCCGTCCTGATATCACTCACGTTGGCCGCGATTGCGCTGCCTCAGCCTGCCACGGACGCCAGCTCATCCAAGCAGGCCAAGGAAGTCGGGAAGCGCCGCGTCATCCCCGTGACGATCGGCAAGGGCGAGACCTACACGATAAGCGGTCTGGAAAAGGGCGCCAAGACCGACTCGAGGGCGGTCAAGAATCCCAACTCGCTTACCATCCAACCTCAACCATCGGGCGATATCGTATTGCTCGGCACCGAGGGCGGTAGCTGGAAGATCGATGCGACGCTCGCCACTGGCGAGAAGGTCACTTACGACGTGAAGGTCAAGGCGGAAGCGCCGCCGATCAATTCGCTCACTCCCGGCACCGCTCCGACGGCGATGGCTCCGTAACGGCAGATCGTGGAAAAAACTACTTTTACCCGGGGAACATGAACGTCATCTGCACGCGGATAATCCACTGCGGTGCGCCGTCCGGGTACTTCAAAAGATCGTACCCGCCAACTTGAAGGCTCAACGCGCGGTCGCCGATCTGTAGCGTTTGGCCGACATCCGCGCCCGCCGGAAGGACCCACGCGTTGGCCATGTTGGCGGTCCAGTCGTAAGTGATGGCGGGATCGCACTGGACCGACCATCCGCTCTCGAAGTTGTAACTTACCAACGGTTCGATATAGGTCTGGTTGACGCTCCCGCGATTGCGATTGCCCGCGAACGACAACAGCTGGTACGTCAGGATCGCGTTGAACCACGGACCTTTCGAGTATAGGAGCGCTGCCGTCGGCCCCGCCGACCATCTGCCGGTCCCCAATTCCTTGCTGGTGGCACTGGGGAATTGGAAAATCGGCCCCGCTCCCCAAAACCACGCGCTCGCCTTGTCCGGTGTCAGAAAAAAGGAAGTTTGCAGATCTTGAAGACCGAACTGCTCGTGTGGGCTGGGCGAGTAAGTCACATTCAAGCTCGGTCTGGCGATCAGATCCCAATCTGCGTTCAGCGATATTGGCAGCACGGGCTGGATGTTCAGGCTTTCTCCAACATCATGGCGTGATCCGACGCCAAACCCGGTGGTGAATTGAAATGGCACCTTGATGAAACTCGCCACCGGATTCTTTGTGGCCTTCGACAGATCCTGAAGCGTGGCGGCGTCGATGGTGGGTGGCGGCAAAATCGAGTCCTGCGCCCGAGCCGACGCCGCTATCGCGACGCTCAGGAGCGTACCGAGAAGAGCAAGTATAATCTCTCGTTTCAACATGCGCGCCGAGCGCCTGGTTCATCGCGGCGGCAGCACCAGCATCTGGCCGTTCATCTCAGGCTGATGTACGGCGCATCGGAAGGCGAAGAGACCTTCGCGATGGAACGTATAGATATACGAAGTCTTCGAGAGCGGCGCGAGCCGCAGATGCATCAGCGCGTGGCCCGCGCGATCCTCGATCATAAAATCATGCTCGTCGTCGGGCTGCAGGTTCCACAGCGTTATCCGGGTCGGCTCGTCGCGATGAACCGCGATAAAGCTGGGCGAGAAAGCGTAGACCTCGCCGAAGTGCTCGATGGTCGACTTGGGTCCCGTCTCCTTCACCGCGACGGCTTCGGTGAGCACGACAATGTTCGCGGCGGCGGTAGTGCTACCGCCCGTAACCGTCACGATTTTCGAGGCAGCGGCGTCGGGCATGAAATAGCGCGCGGCATTCGCCGCCCCAGACATCTTGTTGCCTGTCTGCGTGTTGCTGGCCGCGCGCGCGGGCGACACGGATGCAAGCAGGGCTGCCGTGGCGCAGACGACCGCCCGAGATGCTCGCAGGGGACGGTTCGAGCGCCGAAGAAAGTTCGAGCGCCGAAGAAAGTTCGGGCGCCGATGAAAGTTCGGGCGCCGATGAAAGGATGAGTCGCAGTGCTGGGGCATACGTATTCCTTACGTGGCGGCGGGCGCCTCGACGACCATCGTGTTGCGGTCGGGATCCGGCTAGGATTTTAAACGATGCCGAATGATTTTCGCACGCCGGGCGCGCGACGTCTCGTGCTGGTGACGGGCGGCGCCGGCTTTATCGGGTCGCATCTGGCCGACGCGCTGCTCGAGCACGGACTCATGGTCCGTGTGATCGATAACCTGAGCACCGGCAGCCGTCAAAACGTCAACTCGCGGGCCGAGCTGGTCGAGGCGGATATCCGCGAGCGCGCGGCGATCGAGCCGGCCTTCGCCGGCGTCGATTGCGTCTTTCATACGTCGGCGCTGCCGCGCGTGGGACTGTCGATCGAACGACCTCTGGAGACTCATCTGGTCAACGTGGTTGGCACCCTCAACGTGCTGCTGGCGGCGCGCGCGGCGGGCGTGCGACGCGTTGTTTACTCGGGCTCGTCCTCGATCTATGGCGAGCAGCCACAATCGCCGCTCAGCGAACCAATGAGGCCCAATCCGCTCAGCCCCTATGCGTTGCAGAAGCTGATGGGCGAGGAATACGTGCGGATGTTCCATCGTCTGTATGGGCTGGGAGCGCTCTCGCTGCGTTACTTCAGCGTATACGGCCCGCGGATGGACCTGGAGGGGGCGTACGCGACGGTTATTGGAGCGTTCATGCGCGCGCGGCGCGAGGGGCGGCCGCTCGAGGTTCGTGGCGACGGCGAGCAGCGGCGCGATTTCACCCACGTGCGCGACGTGGTGCGGGCGAACCTGGCCGCGATGGACTGTGCGCTGGAAGATGGGAGCGCGATCAACGTCGGGCGTGGCAAGGCGCTCAGCGTCAACCGAATCGCGGAGTTGATTGGTGGCCCGCGGGTCAACGTCGCGCCGCGGCCGGGCGAGCCGCGCGACACGTTGGCCGACCTTGCGCGCTGCCGCGCGATCCTCGGATGGAGTCCCGAAGTCGATACGGAAGACGGCGTGCGCGAGCTGATGCAGCTACACGGGCTGTCGCCCGGCGGATGAATCCTCAGTAGGGCTTGCTGATCAGCACGCGCTGGTCTTTAAGCGTGGCGATTCGCTCGTCGGGATAGCCGAGGTATTTGCGCAGGATCAGCTCGTTATGTTCGCCGAGCAGCGGCGCCTGCAGATCGGCCGGGCTCGGAAATCCCGAGAATCGAATGGGGAAGCCGGGAACCTTGAGGTCGCCCAATACGCGATCGTGCACCTCGGCGACCGTGCCACGCTCGCGCAGGTGCGGATGATTCATCGCCTCCTCGAGCGTGCGAATCGGCGCGACCGGGATACGCGCCGCGCGCATCACTTCCAGCGATTTTTCGTCGTCGGGCATCGAGGCCAGCCAGGCCTCGACCACTTCGGTCACGGCGTCGCGGTTTTTGACCCGCGCCGCAAGCTCGGCGAAGCGGGGGTCGCGCGCGAGTTCCGGATGGCCCATCGCCTCGCAGAACTGCGCCCAATGACGATCCATCCAGGCCATGATGATGAAGTAAATCTTGCGGCCCTTGAAAACCCCGCAGGGGCTGAGCCCCGGATAGTAGCGGCCGGAACGCTCGATTCGCGCGGTCCCGCCGCTCGCCGAGAACAGTTCCAGGCCCATGTCCTGGTAGCCGAAGTAGGAGTCGAGCAGCGAGACGTCGATGTACTGGCCGACCCCGGAGCGCTCGCGATAGAGCAGCGCGCACGCGATCGCGCCCATCCCGTGCACGCCCGTGCTGACGTCGCCGATGGCCATCAGCGGAATCATCGGCGGTCCGTCCTGGTCGCCGATAAGTCCCGTGACGCCGGCGTAGGCCTGGCCGATCAAGTCGAAGCCGGGATCTTCCGCAAGCGGTCCTGTCTGGCCAAAGGTCGAAACCGAGCACATCACGATACGCGGATTGAGCTTGCTCACTTCGGGATAGTCGAAGCCCAGCCGCGCGATCGCGCCGGGAGCGAAATTCTCGACCAGGACGTCGACCTGCTTGACCAACTCGCGCAGGATCGCGACGCCCTCGGGATGGCGCGCGTCGAGGCAGAGGCTCATCTTGCCCAGGTTGTGCTGGACGTAGTAGCCGCTGCGGTTGTCGCGCACGTAAGGGATGAGTCGCGAACGGTCGCCGTCGGGCGCGAGTTCGACCTTGATAACCTCGGCGCCCATCGTGGCCATCAGTCGCGTCACCGTCGGGCCGGCGACGAATTGGGTGAAATCCAGGACCTTGTAACCGTCGAGCACGTGTCGGAATTGACCTGTAGCCATCGATTACTCTCCGGGCGAGGGCGCGCTGGTGCGATGAAAGTGCTGTAGCAAGCAGCGCGCGCGCTTCGCAAGTGCGCGCGTGCCGCAAATGGCTGGCGACGGGTCGATGTCCAAGGTGAGCGGCGGCCCGCCGCTCACCCGCGCGCAAAGTGCGGCAGGCGCTCGCGCTAGGCCGCCTGCGGTCGGACCATCCCGCTCTCGCTCCGCGACGCCGATGCCGCCGGTAGCACGCGTACCGGCAGGATCACCAGGCTCAGCCCGTGCACCTGCAGCCAGTTCTGCAACTCGAGCGCGGTGTGGTTGTGCAGGAAGCGGCTGATGAAGCCTTCCAGTTCAGCCTCGAAGATGAGCTTGCCGGCGAAGAACACGGCTTGCGGGAATTCGTGCGCGACGTCGAGGCACAGCTTGCGCAGTTCCGCGACGACGTCAGGTCCGATACTGACACGCAGCTCGGAATGTAGCCCCAGGTCGGCGGCGAAACGGCAGTACTCGCTCAGATCGTCGGCCACCTGTTGTTCGAGCTGCTTAACCTCTTCGGGCCCCTTCATCCGCGAGGATTCGACTTCACCGACGCCGACGAAGATCACGTTACGGTACTGATTGCGAAACAGCCGGCGCAGCGTCAGCAAAGTGGCCAGGCCCAGGCCGTTGAACCCGTTGACCAGCAGCACCGCGGTCGGTGCAGTGTGATCGTACTGCTCGGGTGGGCTTTCCTTGACGGCGAAGATCTCGGGCAGGATATCGGCCTCGAGCTGTTCGATCGCACGGCTGATGTACCGATAATGATGGCGCACCAGGTAGCACAGGGCGACCAGCGCGCCGGTTATCACGACCGTCACCCAGCCGCCCTCGTCGAACTTCAGCGTGACCGTGAGCATCAGGATAAGTGCCGTGAACGAGCAGCCCACACCGTTAATCGCGAGCTTGCGCCGCCAGTTCGGCTCGCGCCCGCGTTCCTGCCACCAGTGCACGCTCATCCCGAGCTGCGAGAGCGTGAACGTGACGAACACGTTGATCGCGTAGAGCACCACCAGCAAATCGACCCGCGCATGCGTGAACACCAGGATCGCGATCGCCGCGAGGCCCATCGCGAACACTCCGTCCTGGGTCACCAGGCGGGAGCTGAGCTGCGAGAAGCGGCGCGGCAGCCAGCGATCCACCGCCATCGTCGCCAGCACCCGCGGCCCGTCGATGAAACCGGTCTGCGCGGCGACGAACAGCAACGCGCCCTCGGTTATGAGGGTGAAGGTGACGATAGGCACCCCGATCGGCAGGCCGAACAGCTTCCAGTTGTTGGCCACGTGCTCGAACAGCACCGCGTTGAGCGTCTGGCCGTGCATCGGGGCGACGTCGAACAGCAGGTAGCAGACCATGATGCCGCCGGCCAGTCCGGCCAGCGACACGGCCATATAGAGCATCGTGCGCTTGCCGGTCGCCGTGCGCGGCTCGCGCAGGATCGGCAGACCGTTGCTGACCGCCTCGATTCCGGTGTAAGTGCCGGCGCCCATGCTGTAGGCACGGAAGAAGATGATTGCCAGCGCCAGCACGCCAATCGTGCTGACGCCACTATGCACCTGGTTGATGGCGTCGCGGGTGATCGCGGGCAGTTCCGGGCTCCTTATAAGGAGCGCGTAGCCGACCAGCCAGATGTGCATTACCACGAAGGCCACGAAGATCGGCAGCAGCGAAAGCACCGATTCCTTGACCCCCCGCAGATTCATCCCGACCATCAGCACGACCACCACCAGGCAGACCCAGAACTTCAGCCACAGCCAGTTGGTCGGCATGAAACTGAAGATGGCGTCGGCGCCGCTCGCGATCGAGATCGCGATGGTCAAAACGTAGTCGACCACCAGCGCGCATCCCGAAGCCAGCCCCGGATAGGGCCCCAACAGCTTGGTCGCCACCAGGTAACCGCCGCCGCCCGACGGAAACAGGTCGATGGTTTGCGAGTACGAGGCCGAGATGATGAAGACGGTGAGCGCCGTCATTACGGCCAGGAACACCGCCAGGTACTGATCGTGGCCGAGCGCGAGAAAAGCCTCTTCGGGGCCGTAACACGACGAACTCAATCCGTCGGAGCCCAGACCGACCCAGGCCAAAAACGCGATCAACGAAAGGGTGTGGAAGATTCCGGGATCGCGAACGTCGCGCGGCGGTCCGATAATGACGTCGGTGAGAGTGCGTTTGCCACCGCCATTTTTCGCGTCGCTGACCGTGCGCTTGGTGCCGTCCGGGCCGTCGCCGCTGGATTGTGTACCCATCGTTTATATCTGCGAACCGCTCCTATTAGCAGAGGCAGTGTAGACGCAAACTCGGAGGCGGACCAGATGCGTCTCAAGCCTCTGAAATTGTTGCGAAATCATGCGAAATCAAAGGAATAAGCGGCACGCTCCAGGCCCAGGCCGTAGCGCGCGGCGTCGATCAGGTTCTGCATCAGCGCAAGCACCGTCATCGGGCCGGTGCCGCCGGGATTGAGCGTCAGCCATCCCGCGACCTCCTTGACCCGATCGAAGTCGACGTCGCCAGCGAATTTTCCCGGCCCCACGCGCCGGAATCCCACGTCGACGACGCATGCGCGCGGCTTGATCATGTCCGCGGTAATCAGGAACGGCCCTCCGGTGTCGGCGCCCGCGCAGGAGACCACGATGTCCGACTCGCGGCAGATGGCGGCGAGATCGCGGGTGTGGCGATGGCACCAGGTGACGGTCGCGTTGCACATCCGGCCGCCCATTATGAGCGCCATCGGCTTGCCCGCGATATCGCTGCGCCCGATCACCGCCACGCGCGCGCCCTCCACCGGCACGCCGTAATAGTTGAGCAACGTCAGCACGCCGCGCGGAGTGCACGGGATGAAGCGGCCCACTTGCGCGCGATAGTAGTCGCTCACGTTGACCGCGCCCACCGCGTCGACGTCCTTGGCCGGATCGATCGCGTCGAACAGCCTGAAACGGTCGACCTGCTCGGGTATCGGCAGTTGCAGCAGGATACCGGCCGCCGAGCTATCGGCGTTGAGCCGCGCGATTTCTTCCAGCAGACGCTCGGTGGTCACCTCCGCGGCGGTCATCGTGACCATCCGGCTCTCGAAGCCAAGTTCCTCGGCGAAACGGCGTTTGTTGCGGACGTACTGACGCGAGGCCGGATCGTCGCCGACCAGCATCGCTGCCAGCGCGGGGGCGCAATGATGACGCTCTTTAAGCTCGCGCGCGTAGCGCTCGAGTTCGGGGCGCAGGCGGCGGCTGACTTCGCGCCCATCCATGATTGTCGCGGACATTCGGTACGGATCCTCGATGGCGGTTTTCGATGATAGCTCTCGATGCGGTTGCAGGCCGATTATCGATGGCAGTTCTCGATTCCGGTCCTCAATGTTAGTTCTCGGTCATATAGTACCGTCCCGGCGGGCGCAAATCGCCCCGCTGCGCGGCGGCGATGCGGATAAGCTGTGGGTGAACATTCATGGCGCCGCCTCGTTGGCTATCCGGCCCTTTGATAGGATTGGAGCGCACATGGAACCGCTGAGACGCACCACTTTATTCGAGCTGCACCGGCGCCTCGGCGCCCGGATGACCGCGTTTGGCGGCTTCGAGATGCCGGTCAGCTATGCCGGGATAATCCACGAGCATCTCGCCGTGCGCTCGCGCGCCGGCATCTTCGACCTCGGGCACATGGGCGAGTTCGAGCTGACCGGCGCGGCGGCGTTGACGCTGCTCGAGCGCGCGATGACCAATTCGGCGGCGCGGCTCGAAGTCGGCCGGGCGCAATACACCCTGCTGTGCACGCCCGAGGGCGGCACGATCGACGACCTGATAGTCTACCGGCTCGACGAGGCGCGCTTCATGCTATGCGTCAACGCCTCCAATATCGCGGCCGATCGCGAATGGCTGCTCGAACTCGGCGCGAACGACGCCGGCTTTCGCGACCTCAGCGAAGAGACCGGGCTGGTCGCCGTGCAGGGCCCGCAGGCGCTGGCGATTCTGCAGGGGCTCTCCCGGGCGCCGCTTGCCGAGATGCGGCGCTTTGCTGTGATCGAGGCCGAGGTCGCGGGCGTGCCCAGCGTTATCGCGCGCACCGGCTATACCGGCGAGGACGGCTTCGAGCTCTTCACGGCGGCGGCCGCTGCCGAGACGCTTTTCAACGCAATCCTCGAAGCCGGCGGGCCGGTGGGGATAATGCCCTGCGGACTGGGCGCGCGCGACACGCTCCGGATGGAAGCGGGGCTGCCGCTTTATGGCCACGAGCTTGACCGCACGACCTCGCCGCTGGAGGCGGGTCTCGATACCTTCGTGAAGCTCGGGCGGGACTTCGTCGGAGCGGCGGCGCTCACGGCACAGCAGCGCGAAGGACTCAAGCGGCACTTGGTCGGAATCCGCACCGAGGACGGGCGCAGCGTGGCGCGCCAGGGTTACAAGCTTTTTGCGGGCGAGCGCGAGGTTGGGGCGATGACGAGCGGCACTTTTGCGCCGAGTTTCAACCGGCCGCTGGGGATGGCGTACCTGGCGACGGCGGCGGGCGCGCCAGGTTTGGGCGCGCCAGCTTTGGGAGCGCCGGGCTCGGTCGAGGTCGAGATTCGCAATCGGCGGGTCGCGGCCGCGGTGACGGGCCTGCCATTTTACCGCCGCGGCAAGCCGCCCGCCGCGTAGTGTGGAAGTAGAAGGCGAAGGACCTAACTCCGGCGGCTCCAATACATAGTCGGAGCAACCAATCGACAACGAGTTCCTGCTGTGGCTTTTCCGCCGGTCCTTTCATCGAGTTTGCGAGTCGAGGGAACCCGGGGTCTTCCCACGCCGACCTCGCGCAACGCTTCGCTCAGGGTGACAGGCTCAGTATGCAACCTATTGATGAAACGTTGTTTAGTATCGTAACCGCCACCAGATGACGATGGAGAACATACTCAGCCGATGAGATTCTTTTCCCATACCGAAAGCGACATCCGCGCGATGCTCGACACGATCGGCGCGCGTGACCTCGATGACCTGGTCGCACACGTGCCGGCCAATCTGCGCGCGAGCGCAACGATAAACCTGGGCCCGGGGAAGAACGAGGCCGAAATCGCCGCCGAGCTTGGAGCGCTGGCCGCGCGCAACATCGGCGCCAGCGCCTTCGCGAGCTTCCTCGGCTTTGGCGCCTATCGCCATCACGTGCCGGCCGCCGTGCGCGCGATCACCGCGCGCGCCGAGTTCGCCACCAGCTATACGCCGTACCAGCCCGAGGCGAGCCAGGGCACTACCGAGGCGATTTTCGAATTCCAGACCATGATTACCCAGCTCACGGGCCTAGAGGTCGCCAACGCCAGCATGTACGACGGTGCTTCGGCCACGGCCGAGGCGGTCCTGATGGCGCATCGCGTGACGCCCAAGCGCACGCGGGTTGCCCTGTCGCGTGCGCTGTGGCCGGACTATCGCGACACGGTGCGCACTTACCTGAGCGCCTTGGATCATCTCGAAGTGGTCGAGGTGCCGTTCGATCCGCAAAGCGGCGCTATCGATCTCGCGGCGCTCGAGCGTCTCGCCGACGATCGGCTGCTGTGCTCGGTAGTTGGATATCCCAACGCGTTCGGAATCGTCGAGCCGCTGGGCGCGGCCGCCGCGCTCACCAGACGCGCAGGCGGGATCGCGATCTCGGCCACGGCCGAGCCGTTGTCGCTGGGGCTCTTGAAGTCGCCCGGCGAACTCGGCGCCGACATCGCCGTCGGCGAAGGACAGAGCTTCGGGCTCGCGCCGCAATTCGGCGGTCCCGGAGTGGGATTCATGGCGGCGCGGACGGCGCATCTGCGCCAGATGCCCGGGCGGCTGGTGGGCGAGACGCATGATCGCTTCGGGCGGCGCGCATGGTGCCTGACGCTGGCCACGCGCGAGCAACATATCCGGCGCGAGCGGGCGACCTCGAACATCTGCACCAACCATTCGCTGTGTGCGCTCGCGGCCACGGTGTACCTGGCGATGATGGGGCGGCGTGGATTGCGCGAGCTGGCCTCGCGCAACGTCGAGCTGGCCCATCGCGCAGCCGCGGCGCTCGCGGCCGTCGGGGCGCGCGCGCGCTTCGGCGCGCCGTTCTTCAACGAGTTAGTGGTGAACGTGGCCGACGCGGACGCGGCGCTCGCGCGGGCCGAGCGGGCGGGAATACTGGCCGGTGTCGCGCTCGGCGGCTACTGGCCCGAGCTTGGCGGCGCGCTGCTGGTCAGCGTCACCGAGATGAATACGCAGTCCGACTTCGAGCGGCTCGCGGGCGCGCTCGCCGGAGATAAATAATGGCGGGGGAGAGGAAAATGGCGACGGCGGGCAAAATCGAGCACAACCTCGAAGAGACGCAGGCGTCGCCGGTAGGAGCCGGGGCTCCGGACGTGCGCAGCGTACCGCTGCTGTTCGAGGAGTCGGCAGCCGGACGATCCGGCGCAGACGGCCCCGCGCGCGCCGCCGGCGAACCCGCCGCGGCCGCGATTTTAGGCGCGGAGCTTTGCCGCGATGACATTCCCGGGTTTCCGGAGCTTAGCGAGCCGCAGGTGATGCGCCATTTTCTGCGCCTCTCGCAGCTCAACTTCGGGCAGGCGCTCCAGTTCTATCCGCTCGGCTCGTGCACGATGAAGTACAATCCCGTGCTCAACGACGAGATGGCGGCGCTCACCGGCTTTGCCGCGCTGCATCCGATGACCCCGGCGCATCTGGCGGCGGGCGCGCTCGAATTGATGGCGTATCTCGAGGCGGCGCTCGCCGAGATAACCGGGATGGACGCCGTGTCGCTCCATCCGGCGGCCGGCGCGCAGGGCGAGCTAACCGGCTTGCTGATGATGCGCGCGTACCACCGCAAACGCGGCGCGGCGCGCCACAAGGTGATAATTCCCGACACCGCGCATGGCACTAATCCGGCGAGTTGCACGCTGGCGGGATTCGAGGTCGTGGTCGCAAAGTCGAATCGGCGCGGCTTCCTGGAGGCGGCCGAGATTCGCCGGCTCCTGAGCGACGATGTCGCGGCGCTGATGGTGACCAATCCCAACACGCTCGGAATCTTCGAGCCCGAGATTGGCGCGATCGCAGACGCGCTGCACGAGCGCGGCGCGCTGCTGTACCTCGACGGCGCCAACATGAACGCGCTGATGGGCGTCGCCAAGCCGGGCCATATGGGCGCCGACATCGTGCAACTCAATCTGCACAAGACCTTTTCGACTCCGCACGGCGGCGGCGGTCCGGGCGCGGGTCCGGTCGCCGTGAAGCGACATCTCGAACCTTTCCTGCCCGTGCCGCGTCTGCGTAAGGACGGCGAGGCCTGGCGTTTTGACTACGAACGCCCCGACTCGATCGGGCGGCTTCGCGCCTTCCACGGCAATTTCGGGATGCTGGTGCGGGCCTGCTCGTTTATCCTCGCGCTCGGGGGCAACGGGCTGACCGAGGCCAGCCGGCTGGCGATCCTGGCCGCCAACTACGTGCGCAAGCGCCTGGAGCCGCACTATCCGAGCGCGACCACGGAGCCGTCGATGCACGAGTGCGTGCTGACGCACGATCTCGAAAAGCGCGCCGATGTTAACACGCTCGACATCGCCAAGCGCCTGCTGGATTTCGGAATCCATCCGCCGACGATCTATTTCCCGCTGGTCGTGCACGGCGCGCTGATGATCGAGCCGACCGAGACCGAGAGCCGCGAGACGCTCGACACCTTCGTCGACGCGATGGAGAAGATTTACGGCGAGGCGCTGAGCAATCCAGAGATGGTGCGCACTGCGCCGCATACGCTATGGCTCTCGCGCGTGGACGAGGCGCATGCCGCGCGCCGCCCGACGCTCCGCTGGCAGCCAAAAGAGAAGTGAGCCGCGCCGGTCATCGTGGCGGTGACCTTTCGCCGTCCGAAGCTTAAGCGCGCCTGCATAGTCTATCTTCATAGTCTTGCGACGTATTGATAAGAAAGCTGACGGATGCGCTTACACGTGAACTTTAGAGCTCAGATGTCAGCTCGCCGCAATTGGCATTATTTGTTCTTCCGATAACCAAACGCTCCCCGGTCTTTTGATGGCGTTGCGCGCCGCTGAGCGTACAGTGTTTCCCAGTAGGAGGCGGCATTTTATGATTTCAAAACAATTGCTGCCGATGTTCGTCCTGGCAATCGCAATCTTCGCCCTGCCAATTGGAGGACTGGCTCTTCTCGGTTGCGGAAACCAAAGGCAGGTCCCGGGCAACGTGGCCGAGGCCTCAGACCAGACCTTGAGCGAGATCGAACCAGTGGGTGACGCGAGCGATGTCCCGGGGGTGTCTGGAATTTCTCTGGTCGACGACGTGGATTCGTCCCGCACGCAGGAGCCCGTTACGCAGCTTGTGATCCCCAATCCTCGCCAGCATGTTTTGTCATCAGGATTTCCCGCGCGCAGCTACTGACCCCTCTTCACGGGGTTTCATTCATACCGCGATATCCGCCTTTAATCCTTCTCCCCCTTTTCCTGGGAAACCCTAGCTGGGGCAATATTTCGAGCACTGCCAGCTTTAATAACCTCGCGCCCCAGGCTCCGCTTGCACCCGAACAGTCGTTCGGTTCTCCGCGTTCGTCCGCGGAGCATCGAACGCCTACCGTGGCGGCGATTTTTATCGACTGGCTTCAGCGCGCTTGCGTAGTTTTTCGGCGTGTTCCTTGAAGAAAAGCTGACAGACAGATTTCCAAACTACCCTTGGACCGGAACTACCAGTCCTTGAAGCCAGAACTTCACGCCAGCGGTATCAATCGCTTCGCGCGTTAATTTTGGAGATTAGGCGTTAAATTCAGCATAAATCAGTATTAATTGTTCTTATGATAACTAAATGTTCTTTAGCAATGCAATGCAGTCAGCATATAGTCCCCACCGGGGAGGTTAAAGTTTTTACTTGATTGGAGTGTTGATTCGAAGCTTGGAGGAGAACTCTTTAACTAGGGGAAAAATAATGAGAGCAAAGTTTGGATGGTTGATGTCGCTACTGCTAGCAATTGCCGTTGTTGGAGTATCGACGAAAGCCAACGCTGCATCAGGCGCTTTCGTCTGTCTACAGAAGAGCCACAAGGTGTGTACGCAGTGGGGAACGCTTCCCGCAGACGGCTCAGGACCACAAGGTCCGGCAGGTCCGGCGGGTCCGGCAGGACCTGCGGGCGATCCGACTCTGCCTCTGAAGGCAGACAATCCGGCAGGTCATGCGAACTATGCCAGCGATACGAGATGGTGTGGCATAGGTGACTGTGATGAAGCAATTACGTCCGTCTTTGAGATCGGCGTTCCCGTTCAGGCGGGCGCAATCAGCCAACTGCTGGTGACGCTTGGCGAAGAGCCGTATCGGCTTTGGGGCGAGGATGTTAAATACCACGAGGGAGCCATCGTCACCTGGAATGGCACCTTCTACCAGGCACTCGAGCAGAACTTCGGCTGCCAGCCTGGCGTCGGCGCATCGAACCTCTGTTTCAACAGCAATGATTTCAAACACTGGCTGAACGGCGGTGATCCCTCCGCGATATGGATCGTTGTTAATCCTCCGGGACCGGACATCCACGGTCGATGCACGCCCGGACTCTTGAACGACGGAAACGCGTACAACTTCCAGTTGTGCGTTGGCCATACCAGTGACGGTAGTGTGGACTGCTCCAACCCTGTCAACTGCAGCATTGCCGACGGGGCATTCACCTGTCAGTCACCGGCGGGCGCATCCGTAGCGGTCAACACGGGCGACGTTCTCGCCTTGCAGATCGGACCGCAGAGCGACCCGGCATGGTGTGCTGTCAATGCAACTGTTGACGCGGTTACGGCGAATCCGTAAGGACGAATTCTGGTCTGGTTGTTAATAGGAGGTCCGAGGGACGCCCTTGTCCCTCGGACCTTACCAATTGCCGCGCAACGACACCGCTGCAAGAACCCAACAAATTCGGCATTATCACGGGCACAAATTATCGCTGAGAACGATTGACGCTGGGCGAAATGTCTAGGTAATTGTCAGGATTTTGGCGCGTGCGTAGTCTTCGGGCGTGTTGATATTGAAGCAACTAAGCGCGTCGGGATCGGTGCGGCGGTATTCGGCCTCGGAGACGATGTGGGAATTGACCGCGTCGGCGATGGCGGTCAGGCGATGCTCGCCGCGCGCGAGCATCGCGCCCAGAGCGCCGGCGCATAGCCGGCGATACACCGCATGCAGCGGTTGCAATCGTTCGCCGACCTGGGGAATCACCGCGTCGAAGTCGCCCACTAACGAAATCAGCCACGATGCGACTTCCGAACGCAGCATCGGCAGGTCGCACGAGCAGGCGAAGGCAAGCTCGTGACGCGCCGCGCGCAACCCTCGCGCCAGCGCGCCGACCGGCCCTTGGTATGCGTCGTCGTCATGCACGATCGTCACCGCGCCGAGTGCGGGAAGCTCGATGGCGGCCGATTGGGGCGCCGCGACCACTAGGATGTCGTCAAAGGCGCGGCGCAGTTCGAAAACGGTTCGCTCGATTAGCGTTTTGCCGCCCAGGCGAAGCGTCGCCTTGGGCTGGCCCATCCGCGCGCTGCGGCCGCCAACCAGGATGATTGCGCTGGCGGACTTGACGATGCTGCTATCGCGGCGCTGGTTCACACCGCAAGCCTAGCAGACGGCCGCGCCATACTCCGGAGGCGGGCACAAATGATTTTGCCGCGAGCATCGCGGCCCGTTATTGTCGTTCGCACGTGGCAATCAAGAATTCACCGCTGATCGCGCAGTACCTCAGCGTCAAGCAAAAGGTGCCCGACGCGATACTGTTCTTTCGCCTCGGCGACTTCTACGAGATGCTGTTCGAGGACGCCGAGGTCGGCGCGCGCGTGCTGGATATCCAACTCACCTCGCGCTCCAAGGACGGCGTGCCGTTGTGCGGTGTGCCGTACCATTCCGCCGAACCCTATATCGCCAAGCTGCTCAAGGCCGGATTGAAGGTCGCGATCTGCGAGCAGACGCAATCCGAGCCTCGCTCGCGTGTAACTAGTGCCGCCGCCGGTCAAAGCCCGGGGCCGGACGAGCCGTTTCAATTGACCCCGCCGCGCGGCCTGATGCCGCGTCAGATCGTGCGCGTGATCACGCCGGGCACGGTGGGCGAGGAGACGGTGCTGGCGGCGGGCGAAAAAAGTTTTCTGCTCGCATTAGGCGCGGGCGTCGCAGGCGAGGGCGGGTTCGCACTGGCGGCGGTCGACGTCTCGACCGGAGAATTCCTCGCGACTCGGATTGCCGGAGTGGCGGGAGTGCGCGAGGAGATCGCGCGTATCGCGCCGCGCGAGATTATCGCACCCAAGGGCGATGCCGCGCTCGCCGCGCTGCTAGAAACCGTCGATTGCCCGGTTACCTGGCTTGACTCCCAGAGCTTCGCCGTGGGGCGTCCGCGCGAGGCGCTGGCCGCGCGTTTCGGCGCCGAGGCGGCCGACGCGCTGGGCGAGGCCCTCGGTAGCGCGGCGGGCGCCGCGCTGGTCTACGTGGAGGAAACTTTCGGACGCGAGCTGGCGCATCTGCGCACGCCGCAGCTTTATCGCGCCGCCGAGTACATGTTGGTCGACGAGGTCAGCCGTCGCCATCTGGAACTGGTGATCTCCTCCGACGGCACGCGCCGGGGCTCACTGCTCTCGGTGCTCGACGAGACGCTCACGCCCGTCGGCGCGCGCGCGTTGCAGAACTGGATCGTGTATCCGCTGCTCGACCTCAACGCTATTTGCGCGCGCCACGATGCGGTCGAAGAGCTGTTCGAGACCGATCTCGGCGGTGAAGTCGCCGACGCACTGCGCCAGATTGGCGACCTCGAGCGGCTGGCGGGCCGAATCGGAAGCCTGCGCGCCTCGCCGCGCGATTGCCTCAAGCTGGAACAGGCGCTGCGGGCGGTTGCCGCACTCAGCGCCGCGCTCCAGCGATGCCAAAGCGCGCTCATCCGCGGGATTGCCGCGCGGCTGGTGCCGATGCCCGAGCTGGCCGGGCGGATCGACGCAACGATCGGCGACGAACCGCCGGTCAATCCGCGCGACGGCAACGTGATTCGAAGCGGCTTGAACCCCGAGGTCGACGAGTTGCGCGCGCTCGCCTCGGACGCGCGCGGCGTAATCGCGCGCCTGGAGGCGACCGAGCGCGCGCGCAGCAACATCCCCTCGCTCAAGGTCCGCTACAACCAGATCTTCGGCTACTACATCGAGGTGACCAAACCCAACCTAGACCGGGTGCCCGCGGACTACGAGCGCAAGCAGACGCTGGTCGGCGCGGAACGCTTTACCACCGCCGCGCTCAAGGAGCTCGAACGCAAGATCCTCGGCGCCGAGTCAGGGCTGAAAGAACTCGAACTCAGGCTCTTCACCACGCTGGTGCGCGACCTCGCGATGCATGCCGGACCGATCCTGGCGACGGCGGCCGCAGTCGGTGAGTTCGACGCGCTGCTGGCCCTGGCGGCGGTTGCGCGGCGTCGCGGGTACGTGCGGCCGCGGATGAACTCGGGACTCGCGCTCTCCGTTCGCGACGGGCGCCATCCGGTGCTCGAGGCCGCGATGCGCGCGGGCGAATTCGTGCCCAACGATCTCCAGACCGACCCCGACGAGCGCCAGCTCCTGCTCATCACCGGTCCAAACATGGCGGGCAAGTCGACCTACCTGCGCCAGGTGGCGCTGATCGTGATCATGGCGCAGATGGGGAGCTTCGTTCCCGCGACCGAGGCGGCGCTGGGGCTGGTCGACCGCGTGCTGACGCGGATTGGCGCGCGCGACGATTTGCGCCGCGGCGAGTCGACCTTCATGGTCGAGATGCGCGAGACCGCGCGGCTGCTGATGGGCCTCGACCAGCGCAGCCTGCTGCTGCTCGACGAGGTCGGCCGCGGCACCAGCACCTTCGACGGACTCGCGATCGCCTGGGCACTGGCCGAGCATCTGCACGACAACACGCGCGCCAAGGTGCTCTTTGCCACCCATTTTCATGAACTGACCGATCTTGCGCGCGAGCGCCGCCGCGTGAAGAATCTCAGCATGGCGGTACGCGAGTGGGACGGCGAGGTGCTTTTCCTAAGACGCGTGATCGAGCAGCCCGCCAGCCGCAGTTATGGAATCGAGGTCGCGCGGCTCGCCGGGTTGCCCGAAACCGTGGTCGCGCGGGCGCGCCAAATCCTGGCCAACCTGGAGATGGGCGAGCTGGACGAAGCGGGACAGGCCCGCCTGGCGCATCGTCCTGATGCGCGGAACGCCGCCGGTCAGCTGGGACTTTTCACGCCAGCGGAGCGGCGCGCGATCGATGAGCTGAGGACGATCGAGGTCGAACGGCTGACTCCGATCGAGGCGCTCAACGCATTGGCGCACGTGGTGGATCGCCTCAAGCAAGGCGGCGGTTAGTCAAGTCGATTAGTTAGTTGCGCGCGGGCGCTCGCCGGGCGCGGCAGCGGGGTGGCGGATGCGATGAGGCCTTGGCGTTGGACGCGGCTTATAGCGGCGACGGCGGCCGCGCTCGCGCTTGGCGCGGCGAGCGCCGGCGCCACCGTGATCGACAGCGCCACGTCTGTTCAGCGCGGCGCGATCGTAGAGCTGCATTTCGGGCTTCACGGCAAGGGGCTTAGCTGGGCGCTCAGCGCGCATGGCGATGAGCTCTGGATCGATCTCGCGCATACCCGTATCGATCTCCCGCCGCGCCCGCTCTATGGCCGCGAGACCGCGCCGGTTCTGGCCGTGCGCGCGATCGACCCGGGCGGGGCGCGGTCGCGCCTGGTGATCCAGGTCGCGGGCAAGACCGACTACGCGGTCGGCAAATTGCCGCACGAGTTGCTGATTCGGCTGGCGCCGGCGGGCCATGCTCCGAACCTGGCCGCGCCGGTGCTGGTGCGTAACGAGCGCCGTGGCGAGCGGGCGGCCGCAGGCCGCCCGCTCGCCACGGCGCCGCCCGACGCGCTCGCGTCGGCCGCGCCGCCGCTGACGGCGCGACGGCCCGAAGCGCCTGCGACGCCGCCGTCCGCACCCGCCGCAATCGCGGCGGGTGCGGACGGCGGCGGTGCGGTGCAGGCGGCGGCGCTGCATCCGCCCGCCCCGTCGGGGCGGGCGGATGCAGCGCCGGGGAGCGTTGCTCCGCGGGGCCATCCGCTGGTCGTCATCGACCCCGGCCACGGCGGCTATGACTCCGGCACCGAGGCCGGCGCGCCGCTACTCGAGAAGGACCTCGCCCTGCAGATCGCGCTCCGGCTCAAGGGCGAGCTCGAGCGTCGTGGCATCCGCGCAATACTCACTCGCACAGGTGACTATTTCGTCACGCTGGCCGACCGCACTGCGTTCGCCAACAAGGCTGGCGCCGACCTGTTCGTCTCGATTCATCTCAACTCGAGCCCCGATGCCGCCACCACCGGGATAGAGACCTACTATCTCAACAACACCACGGACCGGGCGACGATTCGGCTGGCGGCGATGGAGAACGCGAGCGGTGACGCCTATGGCACGGCAGCGGGGGGCAACCTAAACTACATCCTGAGCGATATGCGCCAGCAATATAAAGCCAACGAGTCGGTCGGCCTCGCCTCGATGATCGAGGCGCAGACCGCAGCCGACCTCGACGCGTCACTGGGGTTGCAAGTGAGCGCCCTGGGGGCGATGCGCGGGCCTTTCTACGTGCTGGTGGGCGCGCAGATGCCTGCGGTGCTCGTGGAGTGCGGCTTTCTCTCCAACCGAGAGGAGGCCGCGCGCCTCGCTTCCGCGCAATACCAGCAGGTGTTGGCTGAGGGCGTGGCCGAGGCGGTGGTCCATTATTTCGACGCCGACGCCGCAGTGGGCAATCTGTGAACGAAACGCCGACTTCAGATTCCAGCGCGCCCACGGTCGTCGCGGCGGCCGCAGTCGCGCGTGATGAGGATTCGCTCTACGCCGAGTTCCAGAGCGAGGGGCGGCCGGGCCAGGCGGCGCGCGCCTGGCTCGACGCGGTGCGCGAGGATCTCGCGCGGCGTCATTTCGCCGGCGCAGGCGGGATGGAAATCGTACGCGAGTACACCGCATGCCTCGACCGGATGGTGCGCGCGCTCTATCGTTATGCCGACCACCATCATTCCCGGCGCTTCTCGCGCTTAAACCAGCGCCTGGTGGTCATCGCGCGCGGCGGCTATGGCCGCGGCGAGCTCAATCCGCAATCCGACATCGATCTCCTTTTCCTGCACGACTACAAGCCCGGCCCCTATGTTGAGGTGGTGACCGAGATAATTCTGCACGCGCTGTGGGACGCCGGTCTCACGGTCGGCCAGGCGGTGCGCAACGTGCGCGAATGCGTGCGTGCGGCCAATGACGATCTGAAGGAGAAGACCGCTATCCTCGACATCCGCTTTCTCGCGGGTGACGAGAAGCTGTGGGCGGCGCTCGACAAGGCGCTGATCGAAGAGGTCCTCAACCGCAACCAGCAGAAGTTCTTTCAGACCAAACTGAAGGAGAGCCGCGACCGCCATCGCCACTACGGCGACTCGATCTACCTGCTCGAGCCGCAAATCAAGGAGGGCGAAGGGGGGCTCCGCGATTTGCACACGGCGCTGTGGCTGGCCAAGGTCAAGTACAAGGTGCACTCGCTGCCCGAGCTGGTGCAAAAGGCGATCATCAGCGAGCCCGAGCTCGAGGAGGTGGTGCGCGCGGAGGATTTTCTGTACCGCGTGCGCAATTCGCTGCATTTCTTAAGCGGCCGTCATCACGACCAGCTCACTTTCGAGTACCAGGAACAAATCGCTCCGCTGCTGGGCTTTACCAACCCCGACGCCTCGGGCAGCGCGTCTTCCTCGCTGATGCGTTTCTACTACGCGCAGGCCGCCGTCATCCATCGCTTCTCCGAGGGGCTCATCGCGCGCGTCACCGAGGATCCGGCCGCCGGGCGCTTCATGCGGCGCACCGGCGGACGCCAGATTCGTCCCGGAGTGCTGATCCAGGGCCATCTGCTCGCCCTCGCGGAGAAGGACTTCTTCACTCGCGCGCCGATCAATCTCATCACCATCTTCGCCGATTGCCAGGCCCACGGCGTGGAGCTTTCGGGCAGCGCTTACCAGCAGGTGCGCGACGCCCTGGGGCTGGTCGACGACGCTTTTCGATGCGACCCGCGCACCGGGATGGCGCTGATGGGAATACTGTCGGGGCGCCAGCGCGTGGCCGAGACGCTGGAGGCGATGCATCGCGCGGGCGTACTGGGCGCGGTGATCCCCGAGTTTGGCAAGCTTTACGCGCGCGTGCTGCACGACCTCTACCACATCTATACCGTCGACCGGCATTCGCTGGCCGCGGTGCGCGAGCTCGAACGCCTGCGCGCGGGCGAGTTCAAGGACAGCAATCCGCTGCTGACCGAGGTCGCGCGCGAGGTCACCGCGCTGCCGCTCATTTTTCTCGCGCTGGTCCTGCACGACATCGGCAAGGGTTACGGTCACGACCATCATGAACGCGGCGCGCTGCTCACGGCCGATGTCTCGCGGCGCCTGGGGCTCGACGGGGAGGAGACCGACCTGGTGGTGTTTCTGGTGCGCAACCATCTGATGATGTCGCAGGTGGCGCAGAAGGGTGACGTCGACGACGTGCACACGGTCGCGGAGTTCGCGCGCACGGTCGGCTCTATCGACCGGCTCAAGGCGCTTTACCTGATGACTTTCGCCGACATGCGCGCGGTGGCGCCCAACGTCTACAACAACTGGCGCGACATGCTGCTGAGCGAGCTTTACATGCGCGCGCTCAAGATTCTTGAGCAGGGAGATCGCGAGGCGGTCGATCCGGCGCGCCGGCTCGCCCTGGTCAAAGCCGCCGTGCGCGAGCGGATCAGTCCGCTGAGCGCGACGCCCGAAGAGCTCACGGCGTTTCTTGACTTGATGCCGGATCGCTACTTCCTCACGGTTCCCGAGGATGACATCCCGACCCACTTCGAACTGATGCGAGCGCTGGACGCGCATGCTCAGGTGTACCGCCATCGCCATTTTCCCGAACTCGAGTTCAGCGAATTTATTGTGGCCACGCGCGACCAGCGGGGCTTGTTCTCGAAGATCGCCGGCGTGCTGACGGCCAACAACCTCAACATCCTCTCGGCCCGCATCACGACCCGCGCCGACGACGTGGCGCTTGACGTCTTCCGCGTTTCGCACGGCGCCGGAGGCATGGCGATGGAAGAGGAGCGATGGCAGCGCGTCGAGCGCGACCTCGACGCCGTGCTGGCCGGCCAGCGCGACCTCGAAGCGATGGTGGCCGAGGCGCAGCGCACGCGTGTCGCCGGGCGCAAGTTCGTGCGTCACGTGGCGACCGAGATCACGGTCGACAACCGCAGCTCCGAACAGTACACGGTGGTCGACGTTTTCACCCAGGATCGGGTCGGGCTACTGTTCGCGATCACGCACACGCTGTTCAAGCTCGGGATGGTCATCCATCTCGCGCGCATCTCGACCAACGCCGACCAGGCGCTCGACGTTTTCTACATCAGCGATTCGAGCGGCGGAAAAGTCGTCGAGCTTGACGCGATGCGCCGTTTGCGCGGGGCGCTGGTCAAACGGCTCGACGACGTCCCGGCGCAGAACGGAGCTGCGTGAAAGCCAGGTTCAGTCCCAGGTCGGCGTCGCGCGCGGATGGCCCGGCGCAAGCAGGGGCGCAGCCACGCGATCAGGATTGGGACCGAATCATCGAGCGCCATCTCGACCGCCTGCGGGTGGAGCGCGGGCTGGGCAACAACTCGGTGCAGGCCTACGCGTGCGATCTCCGCGAGTTCCAGCAGCACTGCCGCGACCATCGAGTCGAGCCCGCGGCGCTACAGGCGCGGATCGTCAGCGGCTACCTGGAGGCGATGGCGCGGCGCGGGATGTCGGTGGCGAGCCAGCGGCGCCATCTGGCGAGCATCCGCGGCCTCGCGCGCGAGATGGTCGAGCAGAAGATCCTGGAGCGCGACCCCGCCGCCCCAATCAAGCTGCGGCCGCATCCCCGGGCGCTTCCGCGCACGCTTGGTCGGCGCGATCTCGAGATGCTGCTCGAAGCGATCGACACCACCCTACTGCGCGGCAAGCGCGACCGCGCGATGCTCGAGCTGGCGTACGGATGCGGGTTGCGGGTTTCGGAGCTGGTCGGGCTCCGGGCCGGCCAGGTCAACGTCGCCGAGCGAATCGTGGTGGTGTTGGGCAAGGGCGGCAAGGAGCGGATCGTGCCGATCGGATCGGCCGCGGTGCGCGCGCTTAAGAATTATCTCGTCGCACGCGAAGAGGAACCGCGGAAAAAAATCCGCGCGGCGCGGCCTTCGCCGGCGTTGTTCACCAGCCGCCTGGGTCGAGCGATGACCCGCCAGGGATTTTTCAAGGCGCTCAAGGGATGGACCGTTGCGGAGCCGCGCCTGTCGTGGGTCAGTCCCCACACTTTGCGCCACTGCTTCGCAACCCATCTGCTGGAAGGAGGTGCCGATTTGCGCGCGGTGCAGGAGATGCTCGGCCACACCGACATCTCGACCACGCAGATTTACACTCATCTCTCCAAGAGCCATCTGCGCAAGGTTCATCGCACGTTTCATCCACGCGCTGCGCGTGCCGATGTGTCCTGAAAATGTCCTGAAAGCGAGACCCAGCTTGTCCAATCTCAGCCAGTTCATCGTTACGCTCTCGATCTGGGCGGTGCCCACGGTATTCGCGATCGTGCTGCACGAAGTGATGCACGGTTATGTCGCGAACCTGCTGGGCGACGACACCGCGGCGCGCGCCGGGCGGCTCACCCTCAATCCTTTAAGCCACGTCGATCCGATCGGCACGATCATCCTGCCTGCGCTGCTTCTGTTTCTGCACCTGCCGGTTTTTGGCTACGCCAAACCGGTGCCGGTCGATTTTCGCCGTCTGAACCCGCGGCGCGTCGGGATGATCGTGGTGGCGGCGGCGGGCCCGCTGACCAACCTCGCGCTGGCGGTCGCAAGCGCATTCGCGGCCCGGATACTCGTGCCTTATGTCAACGCGCCGTGGGGCGAGGCGGTCGCGCTGCCGCTGGTCTACATGATGCAAGCCTCTGTGATGATCAACGTGCTGCTCGCGGTGTTCAACCTGCTGCCGCTGCTGCCGCTCGACGGCGGCCGGGTGCTGGTGGGGCTTTTGCCGCTGCCCGCGGCGCGAGCGTTCGCGCGTCTGGAACCGTACGGGCTTCTGATATTATTCGCGTTGTTGTATACGAACGCGGTGGACGTAGTTATCAACCCGCTCATCAATGCGATCGCGCGGGTGCTGCTGTGAGCGACGGCGCCCAGGACGCGGCGGCGCGCCTCGAGGCGGCGGTTGGCCCGCGCTTTCGCCTGCCGATCTACGAGGGGCCGCTCGATCTGCTGCTCCATCTGATCAAGCGCGCTGAACTTGACGCGCGCGACGTCACCGCCAGCGTCATCACCGAGCAGTACCTCGCTTACCTGGAGCTGCTCGACTCACTCAACCTCGACGTGGCCGGCGAGTACCTGGTGATGGCGGCGACGCTGTTGCTGATCAAGTCGTTCTCGATGCTGCCGCACGCGGGAACCGAGGAGCTGGAGGAGGCCGAGGAACTCAAGCGCGACTTGGTGGCGCGCCTGCTCGAGTACCAGCGCTATCGCGAGGCCGCCGAGAAACTCGGCGCGCGCGCGCTTTTGGGCCGCGACGTGTTCGCCGCGCCGGGCGAGAAACTGCCCGAGCAGCAGCCTGAAGAGGACGGCCCGGGGCCGCGGCTCAACGTGTCGCTGTTCGACTTGGTCGAGGCGATGGCGGCGGTGCTGAAGCGGCTGACCGACACCACGCCGCGTCAGATCGCGCTGCGCGACATTCCGGTCGCCGAATGCATCCCGCGCATCATGGCGGCGCTCGAGCAAAGCGGCGGCGCGATGGAATTCGCGGCGCTGTTCGGGGATTTTCATGATCTGAACGATCGTCCGGTAGTAATCGCGACCTTCATGGCGCTACTGGAGCTGATCCGGCAGGGCAGGGTGAGTGCGCGCCAGGAGCACCGCTTCGGTCCGATCCTGCTCGAGCGTCGCGAACAGTCGGCTTCCGGCGAAATGCCGCCGGCGCCCGCGGGCGAGCAGCAGTGAACGCGCATCATCGGATCGCGCGTAGTCTGATAACAATCGGTCGTTTTTTGATGACGATCGGTCGATTTCTGATAATGGCCGATCATGGTCCGATAAAAATCGCGACGGTCCGCGGCTGAACGGCGGGCGGGAGTGGGATGGAAGAGGAACGGCTCAAGGCGATCCTGGAAAGCCTGCTGTTTGCGGCGGGCGAGCCGGTGCCGCTCGCACGGCTGGCGGCGGTGCTCGATAACGTCGCGCGCGACGCAATCAAAAAGGCGCTGGGCGAGATGATGCTGGGCTACGGCGCGGGCGCGCGCGGCGTGGTGCTCGAAGAGGTCGCGGGGGGATACCAGTTGCGCACGCCCAAAGAGCACGCGCTCTACGTGCGCAAGCTGCTCGCCGCCAAACCGCCGCGGCTTAGCCGCCCGCTGCTCGAGACGCTCGCGATCATCGCCTACCGCCAGCCGGTAACCCGGCCCGAGATCGAGCAGTTGCGCGGTGTCGATTCGGGCGGCGTGCTCGAGACCCTGCTCGAGCGCCGCCTGGTGCGAATCGCCGGACGCAAGGAGGCGCCGGGGCGTCCGATCATGTATGCGACGTCGGCGGAGTTTCTCGAGGTTTTTGGACTGCGTGACCTCGACGGCCTGCCCGACCTCGAAGAGTTCAAGGAGCTGGAGGAGCGCGCCGTGCAGGAAGCCTCCGACGCGCAGCAGGCATCCGAGATGGCCGCTTCGGAGGTGTCGCCAGCTCCGGCGGGCGACACCTCCGAACCTGCGGACACGGCGCCGGGGTCAGGCGACGACGCGCGTAGCGCGTCGTCGCCTGACTCCGCGCCAGAAGAGCTGGCGGGAGAGGACGAGTCGCTTCGCGAGTCGTCCTCTCCCGCCAGCTCCCCGGGCCGCGCCCGCGACGACGACTCGCAGTAGCGCGTCGTCGCGTGGCAACCTAACCTCCCGGCTGGATATGCCTCGGCGTCGGATGCAGACGCATCCGCGCATCGACCACTATCGCGCCTTTGCCCGGTGGCAGCACCTTGACCGGATTCAGATCCATCTCGCTCAACTCGGGAATCGCCTCGATCAGCGCCGAGACGCGTTGCAATACCGCGACCAGCGCCTCGCGGTCGCCCGGCGCGGCGCCGCGATAGCCGTCGAGCACCCGTCCGGTTTTGAGCGACGCAAGCATATCGCGCGCGTCGGTATCGGTAACGGGACTAAGCCGAAATGCGACGTCATGAATCAGCTCGACCATCACGCCACCCAGGCCGCATACGAGCAGGGGACCGAAGGTCGGGTCGGTGGTGACGCCGACCAGCACTTCGATTCCGCCCGGGACTTCGCGCTGTAGAAGGACGCCTTCAAGTGCGGCGCCGGCGGCGCGCGTACGTTCGGCGAGCGTAACCGCGGCCTCGGCCACGGCAACCGGCGAATCCAATCCGATGATCACGCCGCCGATATCGCTTTTGTGCGTGATGCCGGGGGCGATCACCTTGGCGACCAGCGGGTAACCGATGCTATCGGCGACTTGCGGCGCGTCGGCGACCGAAGCGCGCTCGGCTTGCGCGACCTCGATTCCGGCGGCGCGCAGGATGGTCGCGATGTCCTCGGGCGCAAGCCAGGTCGGGCCGCCGGCGTCCTTGAGCGCGCGGTCGACCACCGCACGCACCGTGCTCATCGCGAATGGCCCGAGTTCAAGCGCCGTGCCGCGCGGGCGCTCGCGCCATCGCCCGTATCGATGCGAGGCCGCCAGCACCATCGCGGCGTTTTCCGGAAACGCATACGACGGAAGCTTGCCGTGTGCGCCGGCATCGATTACCGCCGGCGGCCATTGCGAGGACAGAAACACGGTGAGCACCGGCTTGTGCGCCGGTACCTGGGATGCCCCGCGCGCGATCGCGTCGGCGACGATGCTGCGCGGCGCCTCGGTCGCCGGAATATATACCGCCACCACCGAATCGACGTTGGGGTCGGCACCGACCGCGGCAATCGCGCGCTCGTACTCGGCGGGGCCGGCGGTCGCGGTCAGGTCGACTGGATTACCGAACGACGCGCGCGCCGGCAGGAATGAGCGCAGCATGTTCATCGTGGCGTCGGCGGGCCGCGGCAGAACGAGGCCCTGCGCTTCACACGCGTCGGCAAGCAGAATTCCCGGGCCGCCGGCGTTGGTTACCACGCCGACGCGCGGGCCGGCCGGTACTGGCTGCGTCGACAGCATCGCGACCACGTCGAACAGCTCCATCAGCGTGTTGGTGCGGATCACGCCGGCCTGCTCGAACAGCGCCTCGACCGCGACGTCGAGGTTGGCCAGCGCGGCGCTATGGCTGGAGGCGGCGCGTCGTCCGGCCGCCGAGCGTCCCGACTTGACGGCGACGATTGGGCGGCGGCGCGCGACCTCGGGAGCGAGACGCGCGAACTTGCGCGGATTGCCGACGCTCTCGAGATAGAGCACGACCACGCTGGTGCGCGCGTCGTCGAGCCAGTAGGCGAGCAGGTCGTTGTTGGAGACGTCGGAGCGGTTGCCGGCCGAGACAAAGGTCGAAATTCCCAGACCCCGGCTGTTCATGTAGTCGAGAATCGCGATACCCAGCGCGCCGCTTTGCGAGTACATCCCGATGTTGCCGGGCGGCGGCGCGGTCGGCGCGAAGGTTCCGTCCAGCCGCACTGCCGGGTCGGTATTGAGCACGCCCATGCAGTTCGGTCCCACCATCCGCATCCCCGACGCCCGCACGGTCTCGAACAGCCGCTCTTCCTCCGCGCGTCCCGTGGGCGAGACCTCGGCGAAGCCCGACGTAATCACCACCACGCCGTGCACGTGCGCGCGGGCGCAGTCTTCGATCGCGTGGTGAACCAGTTCGGCGGGCACTGCGACCAGCGCGAGGTCCACCGGCAGGCCGATGGCCGCCATGTTCGGGTAACATCGCAGCCCCATCACCTCGTCTGCGGCCGGATTCACTGGGTACACCGGTCCGTTGAAGCCTGCGCGCTGGAGGTTGGCGACCAATGCGCCGCCGATCTTCTCGCGCGAGCGCGACGCGCCAATCACCGCGACCGAGCGCGGATGCAACAGCTTGCGGATGCTCTCGCCGGCCGCGGTCCAGTTGCGCAGCTCGCTTGCCTGGCGCGAGGCCTCGGTCTCGCCGGTCGGGAAGCTCAGATGAACCACGCCGGCGTCGGTCGAGCGCTTAACGCGGAAGCCGCTCTTGGCGAAGACCTCAAGCATCCGGTTGTTGTCGCCCAGCACGTCGGCCTGGAACTCGGTGATTCCGGCCGCGCGTGCGACGCGTCCGAGATGGTCGAGCAGGACCGTGCCGATACCGCGTCCCTGATGCTCGTCGAGTACGGCGAAGGCGACTTCCGCGCGCGCCGGTCCCGTGGTGACATAGCGGCCGACGCCGATAAAGCGTTCGTCCGCGCCAGTGCGCAGCGTCGCGACCAGGGCGACGTGGCCCACGAAGTCGATTTCGGTGAAGCGAACGAGGTCCTGATCGGTCAGCGAATGCTTCAATCCGAAAAAGCGATGGTAGATCGAGTCCTGGCTCATGTGGCGGAAGTGATCGAGCAGGCGATCCTTGTCGTCGGCGCGGATGGCACGGATATGGATCGAACCGCCGTCGCGCAGCACCTCGTGCGCGGAGTAGTTTCTTGCTTCCAGGCGGGTGTTGTCTGTCACGATGGTTACCGCAGTGTCGTTGCCGGGCGGTCGTTGCGGGACCGGATTATTTCTGGATGGCCGCGAGCGAATTCAGCAATTTCTCCGGCAATGCCGAGGCACGCACGAACACCCATCCTTCCATCAGGCGGCGCGCCGTGCGATAGACTGTCGCGCGCTCGGCTAACCAGTCACGACCTTCGCGATCGCCTTCGCGCCTGACCGCTGCGCCGACCACGGTGAGGCCTGAGGGCTGCGCGATCCGTACCGGGTCGTCGGGCGATCCGCTCGGACGCGTGATTTGGTTGACCACGGTGCCCTCGATTCGCGACGCGACCGCGAGACACATCGCGCCCGTCAGCGGCACGGCGCGATGCGGCTGGCCGATCGAGATCATGCGCACCGTCACGTCGGCGTCCTCGGCGGCGAGCCTCTCGCCCGCGAGCGTCCGCGCCTCGTGCGCCGGCGCGACCATCGCGACCTTCGGAATACTGGGGATTCGCGCCGCCGCTTCGGCGGTCTTCGCGATACCCATCTTGAGGCTCGCGGCGATCCGGATCGCGTCAAGGCGCCGCAGCAACCCGCCGTTGGCCTCCAGCTCTTCGGGCATCTCGACACCGCTTGCGCCCAGCGCGTCGGCGGATACGAACACGCACGGATTCGCCGCGTCCACCATCGAGACTTCGATCATGCGTGCGCCGTTGAGTTCGAGCGTGTCCATTGGATTTCCGGTCGGCAGCAACCGGCCGGTGCCCGCGCCGCCCGGTTCGATAAAGTCCAGACGCACCGGCGCTCCGCTGCCGGCGACGCCGGGGAGCCTGAAATCGCCGTCGACGGCGGCCCGCCCGCCGTCGAGCGAAAAGTGCGCGACGATGAGCTTGCGGGTGTTGGTGTTGTGGATTCGTACCGTCGCTTCGCCGGTCGCGTCGGTGACAGCGGCGGTGAGACCCTCGTCGACCGCGAATGGACCGACTGCGGACGACATGTTGCCGCAGTTGCCACTGTAGTCGACCGCCGCGTCCTCAACCGAGACCTGGGCGAAGGTGTAATCGACATCGGCGCCGTCGCGGGTTGGCGGCCCGATCACGCATATCTTCGAGAGCGAAGAAATTCCGCCGCCCATCCCGTCGAGCTGGCGCCCGTTAGGATCGGGACTTCCAATGACGCCAAGAAAGATCGGCGCCCACAGCTCGCGCTCGGCGGGCAGATCGGCCGCGCGGAACATCACGGCCTTGCTGGTGCCGCCGCGCATAAAGACCGCGCGCATCCTGAGCTGTTTCACTGTTTCACTTTTTCACTGTTTCGCTGTTTCATCAGCGCCGATGGTACGGCGCACGGCTACGATGTGGCGCGCGCGGAGGCGCACGCGCTGCGGCCCGCGATCCGGCCGAAGACCGCGCCCGACATCAACCCCGAGCCGCCGGGATAGTTGTTGTGGAACAGCCCGCCGACCATCTCGCCGCACGCGAACAGGCCCGGAATCGGATCCCAGTCGGTGCCGATCACCTGTGCGTGATCGCTGACCTTCACGCCGCCGAATGAGAACGTGATTCCGCCCGTCACCGGGTAGGCGTAGTAGGGAGGCGTGTCGAGTTGTTGCGCCCAGTTCGATTTCGCGAGCGCGAGCTCCTCCGTATGCATCCCGTCGCGCACGCCAGGGTTGAACGAGCCCTTACCGGCGGCGGCGTTGTACTCCGTCAGCGTGCGCATCGCGGCCGCGCGATCGAGCGCGAGCTGACCGACAAGGCCGTCGAGCGTGTCGGCAACGACCGGCGGGCTGGTCGAGTAGCGCGGCTCGAGCAGTCCGACGGCCTTGCTGTCGAAAATCTGCCAGGCGACGTTGCCCGGCTGGTTGAGGATCATCCCGCCGAACTTGGCGTAAGTGTAAAGGTTCTGGTCCTCGCCTTCGTCGACGAAGCGCAGGCCCAGCTTGTTGAGCATCACGCCGTAGACGTAGGAGAGGCGGTTGGTCTTGTCGGTAAGCTCGCGATCGCCGTAGGGCGGCGCCCCGGCGTCGATCGGCGTCGCATGGCATCCGCTCCATTGCCCCCACGGCATCGCGCCGATCTCCATCGCCATCCGCAGTCCGTCGCCCTGGTTATGCCGGGTGCCGCGCACGCGCGCGTGATCCCATGGACGGCCGAGGTACTGCGCGCGCCACGCCATGTTAGCCTCGAAGCCGCCGCATCCGAGCACCACCGCGCGCCCGCTGATTTCGCGAACACCTTCGGCGTCGCGCACCAGCACGCCGCACACGCGCCCCTTGCGATCCTGCACCAGGCGTTGCACCGGCGAGCCGTAGCGGATTTCGATTCCCGCGCGGCGCGCGATATTGAACCACATCCGCGAAAGCCCCACGCCCTCATGCGCGGCGCGCACGATCGCGCCCTTGGGCCATTTGATCACACTGCCGACGCGCACGCCGCTGAGCGACAGTGCGAGCTCGAAGGCCATCCCCTGCTCGGCCATCCAGCACACCGTCTCGTAGGAATTCGCGATCAGGATTTGCGAAAGCTCCGGGTCGGTGCGCCCGTCGGTCACGCGCATGAGGTCTTCGCGGAACGCGTCCGCGGGATAGGCCTCGATTCCTTCCATGAAGCCCGCGACCTCGCGCGCCTTGGGCACCAGACGCAGAAGGTCGTCGGGGCGGTTGAATGCGAAGCGGAACAGGCCGCCGCTGAAATGGGTGTTGCCGCCGCGGTCCTGCTCGGGCGCCTTCTCGAGCACCAGCACGCGCTCCGCGCCGGCGCCGCGTGCTGAAACACTGGCCGCGAGCGCCGCGTTGCCAGCTCCTATAACGATAACGTCGTAGTCCGCCATGACGCTCCTTCGCTCGTGGCTCTTGTTGAATGCGATCATTGCACAAAAGGACAGGCTCGCGAAAAGCCGCCACGAGTCGGTTAGCGTTCACCATTTGAGCAGTTCTTCTCATCTTCTCTCCTTGTCCAAGGAGAGGGTAAGGGAGAGGTCGCAAATCCCGGCGGGCGGATATAATGCTCGCGGAGCGCGCCGACGCAAGCCGGCACGGGAGGAAACAGAGATGACGTGGCTTACACAAGCGGATGGCGCGGCATCGGCCGGCGAGCGGCTGGCAAAATTATGGGAGCGGCCGGACATCCTGATGATCCCCGGCGCGCACAACGGACTCGCCGCGATGCTCGCGCGGCGCGCCGGCTTCGAGGCGCTCTATCTTTCGGGCGCGGCGTTGAGCGCGAGTATGGGGCTCGGCGACCTCGGCCTCATGACGGTCGAGGAGTTGACGATGTTCGCGCGCATGATCTGCCGCGCCGCAAGATTGCCGCTGATCGTCGACGCTGACACCGGCTACGGCGGAATTCTCAACGTGATGCGCGTGGTGCGCGAGCTCGAAGACGTGGGCGCCGCGGCGATCCAGATTGAAGACCAGCTCCTGCCGAAGAAATGCGGCCACCTCAATGACAAGCTGCTCGCCGCGCCCGAAGAGGCGGCGGCACGGATCGCCGCGGCGCGCCGCGCGCGCCGGAGTCTCCGCATAATCGCGCGCACGGACGCGGCGGCGTCAGAGGGAATCGACGGCGCGCTCAGGCGTGCGCGGCTTTACCTCGCGGCCGGCGCGGACGCGATTTTTCCCGAGGCGCTGACCGACGCTGAGATGTTTCGGCGCTTCGCCCGCGAGATTGACGCACCGCTGCTCGCCAACATGACCGAGTTCGGCCGCACGCCGTATTTCACGGCGCGCCAGTTCGAGGAGTTCGGTTTCAAGATGGTCATCTGGCCGGTGTCATCGCTGCGGGTCGCGGCCAAGTCGATGAGCGAGCTATACGCGGAGCTCAAGGCGAAGGGCACGGCGGAGACGATGTTGAATCGGATGCAGACGCGCGCGGAGTTATACGAAACGATCGGCTATCGCGCCTACGAAAGCCTGGACGCGTCGGTCGCGGCCAGCGTCGTCCCGCCCGATCCGCGCGGTAACCGCTAGAGAACTGCGGGCAGTCGCCACGCGTTGCGATCGCGCTATACTTGCTCGCAACTTGAGCCATGATCTTGAACGATGACGGGAGCCACTGTGGATGTCTTCCTCCTATGACGTAGTCGTAGTCGGCGCGGGCAACGCCGCCTTGTGCGGGGCGCTTGCCGCGCGCGAGTCGGGCGCGAGCGTGCTGGTGCTGGAATGCGCGCCCGAGACCGAGCGCGGCGGCAACAGCCGCTTCACCGCGGGCGCGATGCGCGTCGCCTACAACGGCGTCGACGACCTCGCGCGCCTGATGCCCGATCTCACCGACGAGGACAAGGCGCGCACCGACTTCGGCGCCTACACCGAGGATCAGTTTTTCGACGACCTCGCGCGCGTGACCCAGTACCGCACCAGCCCCGAGCTCGCGGAGCTGCTGGTGCGCCACAGCTTCGAGACCATGATGTGGATGCGCACCAAAGGCGTGCGCTTCCAGCCGATCTACGGGCGGCAGGCGTTCAACGTCGGCGGGCGCTTCAAGTTCTGGGGCGGGCTCACGGTCGAGGCGTGGGGCGGCGGGCCGGGGTTGATCGACGCGCTGCACGCGGGCGCGGCGCATCACGGAATCGACGTCTGGTACCGCAGCCGCGCGCTCGAACTCGAGCACGACGACTGCGGCGTGACCGGTGTCGTCGTTCGGCGCGAGGGACATACGATGAACGTCGCGGCCAAAGCGGTGGTGCTCGCCGCGGGCGGCTTCGAGGCCAACGCCGAGTGGCGCACCCGCTATCTCGGCCCCGGATGGGACCTCGCCAAGGTGCGGGGCACACGCTTCAACACCGGCGACGGAATCCGGATGGCGTTGGAAATCAGCGCGATGCCCTACGGCAACTGGTCGGGGTGTCATGCGGTGGGATGGGACCGCAACGCTCCCGAGTTCGGCGACCTGAGCGTCGGCGACGGCTTCCAGAAGCACAGCTATCCGTTCGGAATCATGGTCAACGGGCGCGGGCGGCGCTTCGTCGACGAGGGCGCGGATTTCCGCAACTACACCTACGCGAAGTATGGCCGCGTGATTCTCGAGCAGCCGGGCCAGTTCGCCTGGCAGGTCTTCGATCGCAAGGTGACGCATCTGTTGCGCGACGAGTACCGCATCAAGCGCGTGACCAGGGTCAGCGCCGACACGCTCGAGGCGCTGGCGGGCAAGCTCGAGGACGTCGACGCGGCGGCTTTCCTGGACGAAATCAAAACCTATAATGCCGCCGTCGACGCGAGCGCCGAATTCAGTCCGAACATCAAGGACGGACGGCGCACGCGCGGCCTTGCGGTCGACAAGACCAACTGGGCCAATACGATCGACACGCCGCCGTTCGAGGCCTACGCGGTGACCTGCGGAGTGACGTTCACATTCGGCGGACTGCGCGTCGATCAACAGGCGCGTGTGATCAATACCGACGGCGATCCGATCGGCGGCCTGACAGCGGCGGGCGAGCTGATCGGCGGCCTTTTTTATTTCAACTATCCGGGCGGCACCGGCCTGATGTCGGGCTCGGTGTTCGGGCGGATCGCCGGCTCGAGCGCCGCGCGGGCGGCGCTCGAGCGCAAGTGAGCCGCAATACGATGCGCTACTTGCGGTCGTTCAACAGGCGCGTGACGATGTCCTTATATTCATTGGCCAACTGCGAGCGGTAAAAGCGCTGGCGTGTGAAATACGGGTCGCCCGCGTAGAACCATTCGTACTGCAACTGACGGCTGCCGAACTGCTCGCCGACCATGTCCCATGCGAGTTTGAAGAGCTGCACGCGGTCGCGCGCGTTGGAATCCTTGCCGCGCAGATATTTTTCCAGGTAGGTGGCGATCTCCGGATTGGCGAAGTCTTTTTCGCTCGGCGTCATGATAAGCCCGCTGCCGCTGAGCTCGCGGATGACCTGGATTGCGCGCACCTGGCATTGCGGGATCATCACCCACAGCGTCGCCGAGATCGAGCGATGCACCGGCTGCTCGCGTTTGGAGATTGCGACCTCCTGCGCCGCCGCGCGCACGAGGCCGCCGACCAGCTCGACGTTGGCAATAAGCTCGCCCAACTGCGCCTGCACGTGAATCGCGTCGGTGCGCCCGATCGTCTCGGCGATATGGCAGGCGAGGCCCGCCAGCAGCTTCAGCTTCGCCAGCCCGCGGATGCATCCCTGGAGCTGCGCGTAACCGGGCCGGCGTACCAGGATGCTGTTGAAGATCGCGATGTCGCGGTAGATGAACATCCGTGCCCACGGCACTGTCACGTCGTCGAAGACCGCGAGCGAGTCCTCCTCGTCGTAGTGCGAGCTCAGCGGGCGGTCGAAGTCGCCGCGGCCAGCGTCGTAAGGCTCGCGGCAGACCAACTTGAGCCCCGGCGTGGCGCACGGGATCGCGAAGCAGAGCGTGTAATCCTCTTCGCCCGCGCGGCGCGGATAAAACGGGCCGACCCATAGCTCGTTGGCGAAGGGCGCCAGCGTCGAGAGCATCTTGGCCCCGCGCACGACCACCCCGGCGTCAGTCTCGCGCACCACGCGGAGCACCAGGTAGGGGTCGGATTGCTCGGCCGGCCCGCGCGAGCGGTCGACCTGAGGATCGACCAGCGTGTGAGTGAGGCACCAGTCGCGTTCGCGGCATTCCTCGTGGTAGCGCAGCATGTTCTCGCCGAACCGCGGGTCGCGCACGCCGAGGTCGTCCGCGCCGCTGGCGACGTCGGTCAGCAGCGCGTTGCAGAAGTCCGGCATCCGCCCCATCAGGCCGTAGGTGAAATCGGCGCGCATCTGCTCGGCCCGGATGCGCCATTCGACGTCCTCGACCGACCCGGCCATCAGGAAACTCGCCGCCACGCGATCGCCGCTGGTGGGCGAGCGAAAGGTCAGTTCCTCAGGATGCTCGTGCTGGAGGTCATAGAGCGAGGCGAGCGTCGCGACCATGCCCTGAAACGGCGGATGCGCGGTCACGTCCTTGATGCGCTCGCCGCCGGCGTACACGGTACGTCCGTCGCGCAGGCTCTCGACGAATTCCTTGCCGCCGCGAATGCCCATCGCGTCTCCCGCCATCCGCCTGGTGCGTCTCTCAGGACGTCTTTTCGGTCCGGGCCAGGACCGGCGCGAAGTAGTCGCGCAGACTCGGCTCGTCGGACGCGAAGTCGAGCTTGTCGAGTCCGAAGTACGGATCTTTCATCTGTGCGATCTCTTCGGGCGTGTTATCGACATACACCTCGAGCTGATTGCCGTCGGGATCGAGAAAGTAAATGCTCCGCGTTACCCCGTGGTTGACGGTGAAGCTGATCGGCACGCCGCGCTCCTTGAATTCGCGATAGGCGGCGCGCAAATCCTCGATGCTTTTCAAGCGGAAGGCGCAATGCGCGAGTCCCACGTCGCCCGGTTTGGGCGCGCCAGCGTGCTCGCCGACCTCGGCCAGCGCGATCTCGTGATGGTCGCGGCGATTGCTCGCCAGGAACAGCATCTTCACCTGCGGCAGCTCCTTCATCACGTCGAGTCCCAGGACTTCGGTGTAGAAGGGGCGCGAGCGCGCGATGCTCCGCACCTTGAGTACGATATGGCCGATACGGTCCGTATGAATCATGTATCTCTCCTCCAATCCTCGGTTAATGCAGGTTGTAGAGCCGCTTCGCGCCGCCCGCCAGCACCGCGGCTTCGGTCGCGGGCGGCATCCCCATCTTCTTGATCATCTTCGCCGCGCCCCAGAAGCCGTCGAGATGCGGATAGTCGGTCGCCCACAGAATGGTGTCGGGGCCCAGATAGTCGGCGAGCAGCTTGAGGCTGCGTTCGACCGGCTCGAACGAGATAAAACACTGGCGGCGATAGATCTCGCTCGGCCGCATCGAGAGCCCGGTGTCGTTCATTCCCTTGTCGTCGTAATGCCGATCCATCCGATCCAGCCATCCCGCCATCCAGCCGCCGCCCGATTCGAGAAAGGCGACGCGCAGGCGCGGGAACTTGTCGCACACCCCGCACATGATCATGCTGGTCGACGCCGCGATCATCTCGAACGTATGCGCGACCGCGTGGCGCACCGCGCCGCCGCGCTTGAAGCGATCCATCCCGAGCGTGTCCTGTCCACTCTCGGCGCCGCCGTGGATACCGATGGCGAAGTCGAGTTCCTGCGCCTCCTGCCATAGTGGATAGTAAGCGCGGTCGTGGAGCGGTCGGTCGTTGTACGGATTGGGCCGCACGAAGCCGGTGCGAAAGCCCAACTCGTGCCGCGCGAAGCGCACTTCGTCGACCAGCTGCTCGACCGAGGACTGCATCGGCAGCATCGCCGCGCCGAACAGCCGGTCGGGGTAGGGCTTGCAGTAGTCCGCGAGCCAGCGGTTGTAAGCGCGGCAAGCGGCGGCCGCGGCGTCCGGGTCCTTCATCCCGCCCAGGAACAGGCCGAGGCTGGGGTAGAGGAAGGCGGCGTCGATGCCCTCGCGGTCCATGTCGATGATGCGCGCGTGCGGGTCGAAACCGCCTTTGCGCCCTTGGAGGTAGGGCATGCGGCTGTCGATCTCGCCCTCACGCGAGCCGATCGAACCGAGCACGCCTAGCGTCGCGGGCTCTTTGCCACGGCGGCGCAGGCCGAAGTCGAAGCTCTCGTCGACGAAGAAGCTTTCGTTACCTTCGGCGTCGATCACGAGTTTGGGGCAGTGCTCGCGGTACTTCGGATCGCTGTACCGCTCCCACAGATCGGGCGGCTCCAGGATGTGGCCGTCCGCGTCGATGACGTTGTAATCACGGGTCATCACATACACCTCGTTGCGGATGAAACTATGTTCGGAGCTTAGCAAAGCGCCGTGCGTCGGTCATACGACAAATATAGGCGCCGTAGTTTGGCGATCTGATGTCGGTTGGCGGCCTGGCGCGGCGGACTGGCTAACCCCACACCTCGCGCGCGACTTCCACGCACAGGCGGATTTTCGCCGCCTCGTCCTCGACCGTGACCTTGTTGCCCGGCGCCGTGCTGGCGAAGCCGCATTGCGGGCTTATCGAGAGCTGATCGAGGTCGATATATTTCGCGGCTTCATCAATACGCATTTTGAGCAGCTCCTTGGGTTCGAGCTCGGGAAACTTCGAGGTGACCAGTCCCAGCACCACCGTCTTGTGTTTGGGCACCAGACGCAGCGGCTCGAAAGTGCCGGCGCGCGGCGTGTCGTATTCGAGGAAGTAGGAATCGACGTTGATCTTGTTGAACAGCGTGTCGGCGACCAGGTCGTAGCCGCCCTCGGCGCTCCAATGGCTCTGGTTGTTGCCGCGGCAGATATGCATCGCGAGATGCAGCCCGGCCGGGCGTCCGGCGAACGCGGCGTTCATAGTCTCGGGGTAGGTTTCGAGCAGGAGCTTGCGGCCGTCGTCGCCGCGGCGCTGCAGATACGTCCAGCTCGAGGTGTCGCTGAGCGAGGCGAGGGTGGTCTCGTCGATTTGCACGTAACGGCATCCCGCCTCGTAAAGCGCGGCGAGCTCGTTGCGAAACGCGTCGATGACGTCCGCCCAGAAAAGATCGAGGTCGGGATAGGCCGCGCGGCTGATGTGCTCGCGCCCGGAGCGGAGATGCAAGATAGTGGGCGAGGGGATGGTCATCTTGGGCGTGCGCGAAGTGAGCGAGCGGAGGAACTTGAACTCGGCGGCATGAATCGGCGCTTTCCATTTGATCCGCGTGTCGACGGTCGGAATTATCAGCGGCAGCTTGTGCCCCTGTCGATCGACGAAAGTAAATTCCTGGCCCGAAGTGTCGTAGGTTGCCGAGACTCCGCCCAGTGCGCCGTAAAAGCCCATGTAAAAGACCGCGCGCCGGTACTCGCCGTCGGTTATCGATTGCAGGCCAAGGCTTTCCTGGAACTTGACCACGTCGCGAATCGCATCGTCCTCGATCGCGCGCAGCTCCGCGGCGGAAATTTTGCCGGCCTCGCGATCGGCGCGCGCGCTCAGCAGTTGCGGCGGCCGCAAGAAGCTGCCGACGTGGTCGGCGCGAAACGGCGGATTGTGCGGTGCGGTCCCCATGCGACACCTCCCGGCCGGGATCCGATTCGCCCGGCGGATCGTCGAACCGACGCGCCTGTATCTTAGGACTCGACGCGCGCGATTGAAAACCCGCGGGGGCGCGCCCTTTCGCGGCATCGTGCCGCGTGTATCCGCTCGTGTATCGCGATGCGAAGGACCGCGCGCGGATCGTGCCCGCGACAGTCCGCGCGATAGTTTTTGCGAGATGCGCTTGCGCGGCGAGCCTGCGCGGTGAATTCTACACGGATGAGATGCACCCTGAGTCTGATTAGTGGCTGAAACCGAATTTCGCGCAGCCCCGCCCGATGAACCGTCCGCATACGAGCCGTCTTCGTGGCGTCCGCGATGGCTCAACCGTAACCTGATCTGCCTGTTCGCCGGACGGGGGCTGCGCAGCGCCTCACAAGCCTACCTGGTGATCGTGGTACCGCTTTATCTTGCGGCACTCGGCTACGACGCGATGCATATTGGAGTGATGTTCGCGATCGTGGCGATGGCTAGCGCCGTGATGGCTGCGCTCACCGGGATCATGTCGGACCGTTTCGGGCGCAAGGCGTTGCTCATCGTGATCTCGCTGATGACCGCGGCGGGCGGCGCGGTATTTGCCTTCTCGACCAGCTTTGTCGTGCTGACGGTGGCCGCGGCCATAGGTACCATCGGCCGCGGCGGCGGGGCCGGAAGCGCCGGCGCCTTTGGGCCGTATTATCCGGCGGAACAGCCGCTGATCGCGGAGCAGGTTTCCGACTTCGAGCGCACCACGGTTTTTGGTGCGCTGTCGTTCATCGCGGTGCTCGGGGGAGCGGTCGGATCGCTGCTCGCGTGGACGCCGCGGCTGATGCAGCAGGGCTTCGGGTTGCCGATCGTCGAGGGCTACCAGGCGCTGTTCATCCTGACGGCGGTCATCGGGCTCGCGATGGTGGCGGTGGTGATACCGGTGCGCGAGTCTCGAAGCCCTGGCGCGCATCAGGCGGGCGGGCGCGGCGCGCCGGGGACCTCTCCGCGCGCGACGCCGCATCCCGGTGCGCTGTTGCTCGGGCTGTCGCGCGCCTCGTGGCGGCTGGTCTCGCGCTTCATGGTGACGGCCGCGACCAACGGGCTTGCGATCGGGATGCTGGGGCCGCTGCTGGTCTACTGGTTCTATCGGCGCTTCGGCGTCGACGCGGCCGAAATCGGCAAACTGTATTTCGTGCTCAACCTGGTCGCGGCCGCGCCCTATCTGCTGGCGGGACGGATGGCCGCGCGGTTCGGCTCGGTAAGGGCGGTCGTCGTCTGCCGCGCAATCGCCTCAATTCTGCTCGGGGTGATGGTGGTGATGCCGAGCTTCTGGTTGGCGGGTCTGCTGTATGGCGCGCGGATGATCTTCAACACGCTTTCGATCCCGGTGCGGCAGTCCTTCTTGATGGGAGTGATCCCGCCTGCCGAGCGCTCCGCCGCGGCCGGGATGGCAAGTTTCCCCGCGCAGGTCGGCTCGTCGATAAGCCCATACATCGCGGGCTACCTGATGCAGCAGGTGTCGCTGGAATTGCCGTTGGAGGTGGCCGCACTGCTCCAGGCGATAAACGCGACGCTCTACTATTTCTTTTTTCGCGCGGTGCGGCCGCCCGAAGAAATCAACGCCGACATTGGCGGTCGGCTGTGAGAGCCATCCCGCCAGTGCCGGCGCTGTTAATCACCGGTCGTTCGCGAACTGGCGCCACCCCCGTCCATGCCGTGGGCCAGCCCAATGCCGGTCGCGGTCCTTACCGGATCATCGCCTGATTCGCCCAGATTTGTGCGACGACCAGCGAGCCGCCGGCCACCAGGGCCACGCTCAGCAGAAACGTCAGAGCTGTGCCGAGCCGGTCGGCGCGCACTGGCGGCCGCACCGCTTGCGAATGTGCTCGGGTTTCGGTTGGAACTCCGCGACTTGCGGTGAGCCCTCGGTCGGTCGTGGAATTGCGCACGCGCTGAAACGGGGCCGGCTGCCCGGCTTTAACAGTTGTGGATTTGGTGTTGCTATTGAACATCGTCCTTTCCTTTTTTCTGTACTACTTCTTTTTCCCGCGGGTTGGCCGCCCGAAGAAATCAGCGCCGACATTGGCGGCCGGCTGTGAGAGCCGTCCGGCCAGTGCCGGCGCTGTTAGTCACCGGCCGTTCGAGAATTGGTGAACGGCCGTCTGAGAGTTGGCTTTACTATGCGGCCAAGCGAGGAGAATGATCGCCGGTTTGCGTCTGGGCCTCCGCGCCGTTGGCTGCAACTTTGGCGGTGCCGCGGTTCTCGAAACGTCCGGGCTCGAGCAGATAGCCAAAGTACGACCCGATCGTGGAGATGATCGCGATACCGAGCAGAAGCACTGGAACTGAATTAACCATTTTCATCGCCTCCCTGTTGTATAACCCCGCGTGGACGCTCGCGTGAATCCTGATGCGCCTACGCCGCCTCGCGGTTTGCACGCCGCGAAGCTATTTCACTCGGGCGCGTCGCCCGACTTTTCACGCTCACCGGCCGGCACGCGATCGCGCACACCGACGGCAGCCCGAACATACCCATCGGATCGGCGCGCCGCGGATTGAAGATCGATCCGAACAGCACGACAGCCGCGCCGACAAGAATCAAACCCAGAGTAGCCATCTGAACCAAAGCCCCGATTACCACGATTCTCTTTCTCCCTCTGACACTCGACAGTGCATGGAGCATCGATCGTGCCATCGGACGGTCCCGACGCCGACGTTGAAAAATGTGCGATTATGGGCTGGATTCTGAGCGGCGCGCAGTTTCGCGCATGCGGCCAGTGCATGCGAACCTTTGCGAAACGCGAATCAGACGCGAAACGGGAAGGATCGCGCGGAATTGCGAAAGATCCCCGAGGTCATGGCCTCGCAGTAACTTGTACGCCGCCGCCACCAGCCACGTTACGCGACCGTGAACGGGCGTCGCCACGCGCGGCCGCAACACGGCTGTCCCTCGCGCGTCGGATGCTATGCGCGTGACAACCGTTCCACAGGCCACTCTGGATAGCCGCGCGCCCCTTGGCTGGACGCGGGCGGCGCGGCGAGTAATTCTTGGCTGCTGAGGCGGAGCGCGTCGCGTTCGCCAACCGGGTGCGGCAAGTGGCGGAAACGGGCGAGCAGATCGAACTCCTCATCGAAGGCACGCTGGACCAACTGCTCTACGTCAACGAGCAGAGCGGCTATGCGGTCGCGGTGCTCGAGCGCAGCGATGAGGACCTGCGCCGGCGCGTCACCGTAGTCGGCAGCCTGGCCGGGCTCGACGTCGGCGCGGGCTTGCGCCTGCGCGGCCGCTTCGAGCGCCATCCCAAGTACGGCGAGCAGTTCCGGGTCGAGGATTTCGAGACCGTCCGCCCGGCCTCGGTGGCCGCGCTCGAGCGCTATCTCGCCGGCGAGATAAAGGGCGTCGGGCCGGCGCTCGCGCGGCGGATTGCCGAGCACTTCGGCGAGGCGCTGCCGGCCGTGCTCGACGATACGCCCGGGCGTCTGCGCGAGGTGCGCGGCCTTGGCGCGACGGTGGCCGCGCGAATCGCCGTTGCGTGGCGCGATTCCTCGGGACTGCGCGAGCTCACGGTCTTTCTGCGCGGCAATGGGATCGCCGCCGGCCATGCACGGCGCATCCACAAGATGTACGGGCGCGAGTCGCTCGAGACGGTGCGCCGCGATCCCTACGTGCTCGCGCGCACCATCGCCGGCATCGGCTTTCGCACCGCCGACACGGTCGCCGAGAAACTCGGCATCCCCAAAAATTCGATCCAGCGCGCGCGCGCGGCGATGGTATTCCTGCTCGAACGGATGGCCGAGGAGGGGCACGTCTTCGCGCCCTTCGGCTACCTCGAGCATCAGTTCGCATCCGGGCTCGAGATGGACCCGCAGCTTGCGGCACAGGCGGTCGAGGAACTGGTCGAAACCGGCGAGCTGGTGGCCGAAGATCTCGGCGGCGACGGTAATCGCGCGATCTATCTGCGTCGCCTGCACGACGCCGAGACCGCGGTGGCCGAGCGGATGCGGCGGCTGACCCAGGGGCGCCCGATGGGCCGCGCGGTGGTCGAGCGGGCGATGGAAGCGGCGGGGAGCGCTGGCGGCGTCGAACTATCGGCCGAGCAACGCTCGGCGCTCCGGTGCGCGCTGCAAAGCAAGGTAACCGTGATCACCGGCGGCCCCGGCACGGGCAAGACCACGCTGTTGCGCTCGCTGCTCGCGGCGCTTTCCAGCGCCGGCGTCAAGGCGACGCTCGCCGCGCCCACCGGACGCGCGGCGCGCCGACTCGCGGAGGCCTGCGGACGCGAGGCCAAGACTATCCATCGCCTGCTCGAATACTCTCCCGAGTCGGGCGGCTTCATCCGCAGCGAGGCTTTTCCTTTGCGCACCACCTGGCTCGTCATCGACGAGGCCTCGATGATGGACCTGGAGCTGGCGGCGAGCCTGCTGGCCGCACTTCCGCCCGATTGCTCGCTGCTGCTGGTTGGCGACCGCGACCAGTTGCCCTCGGTCGGGCCCGGCAGCGTGCTCAAGGACGTGATTGCGTCGGGACTGGTGCCGGTGGTTGAGCTGAGTCAGATCTATCGTCAGGCGCGCGCCAGCTTGATCGTCGCCAACGCCCATCGGCTCAACCGCGGCGAGATGCCCGAGACAGTCAACGATCCCGAGGGCGATTTCTTTTTCTTCGAGCGCGCCGCGCCGGAGGACGTGGTCTCGACGATCAAGCAACTGGTGCAGCACCGGCTGCTCGGCGATCGCTTCGAGCTGCGCGATCCGCGCGAAATCCAGGTGCTGACGCCGATGAATCGCGGACCGCTTGGCGCCCATGCGCTCAACCATGAGCTGCAAGGGCTGCTCAATCCCGCCGGGCACGAAATTCGCGCCGGCGATCGGGCGCTCCGCGTCGGCGACCGCGTCATCCAGTTGCGCAATAACTACGACAAGCTGGTCTTCAACGGCGAGATCGGACGTATCGTTGCGGTCGACCCCGAGCGCGGCCGCGTCGGCGTTGCCTTCGAGGACAATCACGCCGAGTACGATCTCGCCGAACTCGACGAGCTGGCGCTGGCCTACGCCATCTCGGTGCACAAGAGCCAGGGCAGCCAGTATCCGGCGGTCGTGATCCCAATCCATCCGAGCCAGTACCTGATGCTGCGGCGCAATCTGCTCTACACGGCGATAACGCGCGCCGAGCGGGTGTGCGTGCTGGTCGGGACGCGCAGCGCCCTGATGCAGGCCGTGCGCAACGTCGACGAGCGCCGTCGTTTCAGCCGCCTCGCCGACCGCCTGCGGATCGACTAAGCGCTTGCGCGAACTATCGATCATTTTCATTCTGTCGCTTGTTCTGCCGGCCATTGCCGGAGCGCAAGTAGGCACGCGCAATTTCATCGACCCGCTGGTGGTCGACGATCCCAATCCCAGTAACGAACTGGACCTGATCCCGAATTGGGTCTCGATCGCCGAGGGCACCAACTTTTCGTTCAACTTCACCCTGGAGAAGACCGTCAGCCAGGACTTCAGCATCGAACTCGGAAACGCCTGGAACGACCCTTCATGTAGTTCGGGGTTTATCTGCCTTGGCACGGGCTCCAGCCGGCGCGGCCGATTGCGTCATCAGCAGGCGAATCTTTCGCAGCAACTACTCACCGGCTTCGATGACCTTGAGGTTTTGCCAAAATATGCCTTTTACCGTTCGAACGAGCATGAGACGCGACTGGCAATCGGGCTGGACAGCTTTCTCCCGATCGGCAACAAGACTGCCGGCGGCACGACCCACGCCTCCGTAGGCCCGATTTTCATGTTCGCCAGGGGATTGGGCGACATCCCCAATCAGGGCTTCGAAAAATTTCTGCGCCCGCTGGCGATTCAAGGAGAGCTTGCCTATTTGGTCAAGGTGAGCGGTCAGCAGAATGACGATGCGATCGCGGACTGGGACATATCCTACGAGCTCTTTTACCTGACCGACAATGTTCACGACTTCGGCCTGCCGGCAATCATCAACAATCTCGCGCCGTTCGCCGAATTCAGCTACGAGCAGGTCGTGAACGGGCGGCACGGCGGAACTCCACCCAATCTCGTAGTGCTGCCGGGCCTCGCCTATGTTGCCGCAGCTTATCAGGTCAGTCTCGCGACCGAATTCGCGCTCAACCAGGCGACGGTTTTCAGCTGTCACGCCGCTGTGTTCGGGATGCTGAGTCTGACGCTCGATCAGTTTTTTCCGCCGGCCGCATGGACCTTGTTCTGAAGCGAGTATCGCAAGGTCGGCACCGCTCTCGCGCTCTTGCAGGGCGCCGTTACCTCGACATATCGCGTTCGCGCGGCGGGCGGCGGCGCGCGCCGCGCTCGAGGCCGAGCGCGGCCAGCGCGTCGAGAATCGAGGCGGCTTCGGCGCGGATCGCGGCGAAGTCGCCTCCACGTTCGGTCACGATGCGCGCGACTTCGGCGGTCGTGCGCATGTAGTCGTTCTTGAAGCGGCGGTTAAGCTCCTTCCATTGAATTCCGGCCAGCGCACGAGTCGCCTCGGCGCTCGCGTGCAGCGTACCGCGGGCCATCAGCACCGCGATCGCCGGATAGCCGAGGTAGCCCTGCCAGAACGAGGCGTTGTCGTTGGAGCCGATCTCGCGGCCGTCAGGCGATATCTCGACGCGGTAGGTCTTGGCGCCGTCCGATGAGCCGACCTCCCACGCGCTCGGCGGCGCACTACTGTCGGCGGCCCGCACCCGTCCGTCGCCGATCGCACCGATCGCCTCGTACACTTTGATCGGCGGCGGCATTGCCCATTGAGGCATCGGACCCTACTTCTTCGCGAGCCGCAGACCCGGCACGAACTTCTCCCACTCGGGATCGTCCGACAAGGTGGGATAGCCCGATCCAATCTGGATCAACACCCCGTTGGACGAGCGCGGCGAGATGAAGGCCTCGTAAGAGGCCGGCGAATGTTCCTTTTCCTGCACCACGCGCACCCCGGACTGCTTGAGTTCGGCGATGCGCTGTTTCGTGTCGGGAACGTTGAAAGTTACGTGATGAAAGCCTTCGCCGTGCTCGGCAATGAACTTGTGCATGAACGACTCCTCGTTCAGCGGCTCGAGCAATTCGATTATGGTGCCGGCGAGATCGAACTCGGCGAAGCGGAAACCTGCCTCGGGGCGTTCATAGTCGTACATGAAGGTTGCGCCGAGCACTCCTTCCCAGAACTTGCGCGCTTCCGCGATGCTCTTGACCGCGATTCCGATGTGATCGAGTTTCCCGATCGGCTTCTTACCCATTTCCTTACCAAATCTCCCACTTGACCCTTCTTCTTAGCGCGTCGTCTCAGCCCTTCATCGGCACTTCCTCGGTCACCATGAAGACACAGTTGGCGAGGTCGAGGAACTTGTGCTCGTCGGGCCGGACCACTTCGAGGTAGCGCGGTTCGGCGAAAGCCTTCTTCACTTCGTTCAGGTTGTCGGCCCACAGTTCCGCGACGCCGTCGTAAGGGCCCGATCCGCCCGGCGTGTCGGATAGCCCGCTGTCGATCGCGTGGCTTTGGACGTACTTGCTGAAATGGCGCATGAGTTCCGGCACGCCCAGCACCAGCGGCCCGTGCACGTCCTTCCAATAGCGATGGAATTCCTGCGAACCCATACCCGGTTTGCGCTTGAGCATCACCGCGACCTTTACCATCGGAGTATCCCCCATCGTGTCAAGTTTAATTTCGACTTGCGGCCTTCTTAGCACAGAATCGGACCAACCGTGACGTGGGCGCCGGGCGGGGGAGCATCGCCGTTAAGCCCCCTACAACTCATCTCTGCTATCTGGCACGATTGCTCTGACGATTTGATGAGAAACTTGATCGTATCCATCCTGAACGCCGCTATCGAGCGCGCGCGCGCCGCCGGCCAACTGTTAACCGCGCCGCCCGCCGCCGCGAGCGTCGAGGCGCCCAAGGATCCGGCTCACGGCGACGCGGCGAGCAACGTCGCTCTAGTGATGGCGCGGAGCGAGAAAAAGCCGCCGCGTGCGATTGCCGAGATTATCCGCTCCCACCTGGAACTCCCGCCCGAGGTTGCGGAGGCGGCCGTGGCGGGCGCGGGATTCATCAATTTCCGGATGGCGCCGGCGTACTGGCATGGCGAGTTGCGCCGCGCCGCGGCCGAGGGCGAGCGCTTCTGGCGCCCGCAGATCGGCGCGGGCCGCAAGGTGCAGGTCGAGTTTCTCTCAGCCAATCCGACCGGGCCGCTCACCGTCGGCCACGGACGCAACGCCGTGCTCGGCGACACGCTCGCCCGCATGCACGAGGCGAGCGGCTTCGGCGTCACGCGCGAGTACTACTTCAACAACGGCGGACGCCAGATGAAGCTGCTCGGCGAGTCCGTGCGCGCGCGCTACCTCGAAGAGATCGGCCGCCCGGCCACGATGCCCGAGGACGGCTACCAGGGCGAATATATCCGCGACATCGCGCGCGAGCTGGTGGCGCGCCACGGCGCGGCGCTCGCCGATACGGCCGAGATGGAAGTCTTCCGCGCAACCGCCGAGGAAGCGATCTTTGCCGACATCCGCCGCACCTGCGAGCGCCTGGGCATCCGCTTCGACGTCTTCACCAACGAACTCGATCTCATCCGCGGCGGCCAGGTCGACGCGGTAATCGAGGGCTTGCGCGAGCGCGGCCTTATCGCCGAATACGACGGCGCGGTATGGCTCAAGGGCGAGCCGCTGGAGTTGCCCAAGGATCGCGTGCTGGTGCGCTCGGGGCCGGGACGCGAGCCGACCTACCGCACCCCCGACATCGCCTATCATATAGAGAAGCTGCGGCGCGGCTTCGACAGCGTGATCGACGTTTTCGGCGCCGACCATATCGCCGAGCATCAGGGCGTGCTGGCGGCGGTCAAGGCGCTCGGCCACGACGTCACGCCGATTCACGCGATCATTTACCAGTTCGTGACGCTCACGCGTGGCGGCGAGAAGGTCAAGATGTCGACCCGCAAAGCGACTTACGTCACGCTGGACGAACTGGTCGACGAGGTCGGCGCCGACGTGGTGCGGTTTTTTTTCCTGTTTCGCAAGCACGACAGCCATCTCGACTTCGACCTCGACCTGGCCAAGCGCCAGGCACCCGAGAACCCGGTCTTCTACGTGCAGTACGCGCACGCGCGTCTGGCGAGCGTCTTTCGCGAGGCGGAGAAAAAAGGGATGGGTCTGCCGGCGGAGCTGTCCGCGGTCGATCTCGCCCAGCTCTCCGAGGAGGAACTCGGCGTTGCGCGCAAACTGATCAACCTGCCCGAGGTCGTGCGCGGCGCGGTCGAGAGCCTCGAGCCGCATCGCGTCCCGTTCTACCTGCTGGAGCTGGCAGGCGATTTTCACCGCTACTACAATAAGCCGTCAAATCGTATAATAAGTGAACAGCGGGAATTGAGTCTCGCGCGGCTGTTCCTGGCGCGGTTGCTGATGGACGGAATTGCGAGCGGGCTGAGTCTGTTGGGCGTGAGCGCTCCCGATCGGATGTGAACAAGCTGAAGCTCCGCAAGCTGAAAATTCGACAATTTGAAGTTCGACAATGTGAAATTCGAACGGATGTGAGCAAGACGCATGCGTTTTGAAATCGGACCCGGTGGTGGATTTGTCGTCCTGGTGGGATTGCTGGGGCTGTCGGCCGCGGTATTTTTCCTGGGAATGATCTCCGGGCGCGAGATGGCGCAGAGCGAGCAGGGCCAAAGCCAACTCGCAAGCGTCTATCCAATGCCGGCTGCCGCGCCGATACCCGCCGCAGCACCCGCCGCTGCGCCTCCGCAAGCCGCAGAGCCGGCGGCGCCGGCCGCTCCGATCGCTGCCGCCACGCCCAAGCCGCCGTCGCGAGCCGCGGTCGCCTCAGCGAATACGCCTCCCGCGGTGCTGCCCAAGCCGCCGCACGAACAAAAGGCGCCGCCGCGTCGCGCCCTCGCGAGCGTCCCGCCGGCGCATCGGTCTGCGCCCGCCGCTGAAGAGCCGGACGATTCTTCGGCTCCTTCAGATGAAACGGATACCGACACCGACGAGGGCGCGGCCAGCGCTCCGCGGCCGAGCGCCGGGACTCGCCACGCTGGATACAACATCGTGATCGACGCCGCGATGGACCGTGGGGCGGCGAATCGGATGGCGTCGCGGCTGCTCGGCCTCGGCTACACCTCGCATATCGTGCCCAGCCAGATTAACGGTCAAACCTGGTACCGGGTGCAGGTCGGACCATATCCGACGCCGGACGACGCGCGCGCGGCGCAGGCGCAGTTGCGCGCTGCCTACACCGCTCGCTACGTCAATCGCGCGGGCGCGGCAAGTGCGAGGAGCGCCGGTGGCGCGGCGGCCAGCACGGGCGCGGCCAGCGCGGGCTCCGCGGACACTGACACGAGCGATACCGGTGCGGCCGACACGGATTCGGATGACAGCGGCGGCGGCGATTCCGCGGGGTCGCCGCCCACGGATTGACAAGCCGCGCGGCGGCTGGCTAACTGAAGTGGACATGGAAATGATGACCCTGAAGCTCAAGGCTGGATCGCGTCGGTGGTGGCACGCCATCGCGTTCGCCTGCGCTCCGGGATCGTAATTCAACGATCAGCAGGGTTGTCGAAGGGGCCGCGGGCGAGAAGTCCAGCGGCCCTTTTCTTTTTCCTGGTTTCGGTGACGTTTCGGGTTTTTGGATTTGTCGGACTTTTCGGATCTGAGCGCGCGGTGTGAAGACGGTTTTGGGAGAGAGCGATGCTTAAGCCAAACGAGCGCGAGTTCGAGGCCCTGGCCGCACAGGGCTACAATCTGATCCCGGTCTGGCGCGAGATTGCCGCCGACCTCGAGACGCCGGTCAGCGCCTTTCTAAAGGCCGCGCGTGGCGACTACGCGTTTTTGCTCGAGAGCGTGCAGGGCGGAGAAAAGTGGGGGCGGTACACTTTCCTCGGTTCGGAGCCTGCGATGGTGCTGCGCGGTCGGGGCGGACGGCTGGATCTCACGCGGCCAGGGCGCAGCGTCGAGGTGCGCTCGGTCAAGAGTCCGCTCGAGGGATTGCGCGATGAGATGCGCCGCTTTCGCGCCTATCAGTCGCCCGAGCTGCCGCGCTTTTTCGGCGGCGCGGTCGGTTTTCTCGCTTACGATATCGTGCGCTACTTCGAGCGCCTGCCCGAGCATGCACACGACGAACTCGGCACGCCCGACCTCTACCTGATGCTGACCGACACGGTGCTGATTTTCGACAACGTGCGCCAGACGCTCAAAATCGTCGCCAACGTCGCGCTCGAGGATCACCCCTCGACCCACGCCGCCTATCGCGGCGCGGCGGCGAAGATCGACGAGCTGATCGCGCGACTCGACGCTCCCGTCAAGGCGCCGCATCTGGACAGCGCGGCCAATCTCAACGGCGACGTCAATCTGGTCTCCAACCAGACCCGCGAGGGTTACATGGCGATGGTCGAGGCGGCCAAGGAGTACATCGCGGCCGGCGACGTGATCCAGGTGGTGCCCTCGCAGCGCTTCGAGGCGCCGCTGGCGAGCCATCCGTTCAACCTCTATCGGAGCCTGCGCACGATCAATCCATCGCCCTACATGTTCTATCTGCAGATGGACGATCACACGCTGGTCGGCGCCTCGCCCGAGGTGATGGTGCGGGTGGAGGGGCGCGAAATCACGCTGCGGCCGATCGCGGGGACGCGCCGGCGCGGCGCGACCGAGGCCGAGGACCGCGCGCTCGAGCGCGAGCTGCTGGCCGATCCCAAGGAGCGCGCCGAGCACGTGATGCTGGTCGACCTGGGACGCAACGACGTCGGCCGGGTCGCGGAGATCGGCTCGGTCGAAGTGACCGAACTGATGACGGTCGAGCGCTACTCGCACGTGATGCATATCGTCTCCAACGTGCGCGGGCGGTTGCGTGAGGTATGTGACGCCTACGACGCGTTTCGCGCCACCTTCCCGCAGGGCACGGTGTCGGGCGCGCCGAAAATCCGCGCGATGGAGATAATCGACGAACTCGAACCGGTGCGCCGCGGGGTCTACGCCGGGGCGGTCGGCTATTTCAGCTATACCGGCAATACCGACACCGCGATCGCGCTGCGCACCATCCTGGTCAAAGGCGGCCGCGTCTATATCCAGGCCGGCGGCGGTGTGGTCGCCGATTCGGACCCGGCCGCCGAGTACGAGGAATCGGTCAACAAGGCGCGCGCGATGGTCCGGGCGCTCAGCGCGGCGCGCGCCTTCGAGACCGCCGCTGGGAGCAAATAAGCCGTGGCGCGAACACCGATGCGAATTCTAATGATCGATAACTACGACTCGTTCACCTACAATCTGGTGCAGTACCTGGGCGAGCTCGGTGCGGAGCTGGAGGTTCGCCGCAACGACGCGATAGACGTTGCCGGAGTTCGTGCGATGGCTCCACAAGCGATCGTGATTTCGCCGGGCCCGTGCACTCCCAAAGAGGCTGGCGTATCGGTCCCGCTGTTACGCGCGATGGCGGGCGAAGTACCGATTCTGGGAGTTTGTTTGGGTCATCAGTGCATCGGAGAGGCCTTCGGCGGCAAGGTGGTGCGCGCCGGTCGCCTGATGCATGGCAAGACGTCGCCCATCCTGCACGACGGCAAGAGCATTTTCGGCGGCTTGCCCAGCCCGTTCGACGCGATGCGCTATCATTCGTTGCTCGTTGCCGCCGATTCGATCCCGTCGTGCCTGGAGCTGAGTGCCCGCACCGCGGAGGGCGAAGTGATGGGCCTGCGGCATCGTACGCTCCCGGTCGAAGGCATCCAGTTCCATCCCGAATCGATCGGCACGCCCGAGGGCAAACGGCTGCTCGCGAATTTTCTAAGGATGGTCGCGGCGTGAGCGAATTGCGCGACGCGTTTGCCGCGGTGCTCGCCGGCCGCTCGCTCGACGCCGCCGCGGCCGAGCGTGTGATGGGCGAGATTTTCGACGGTGAACCTGCCGAGGCGCTGGTCGCGGGCTTCCTGGTCGCGCTCAAGCTCAAGGGCGAGTCGGCCGCGGAGCTTACCGGCGGCGCGCGCGCGATGCGGGCGCGGGCGCGCACGCTCGACCTCAACGGCGGCAACGTCCTCGATACCGCCGGGACTGGCGGCGACGGCGCCGGCACCTTCAACATCTCGACCGGCGCGGCGCTGGTGGCGGCGGCGGCCGGCGTGCCGGTCGCCAAGCACGGCAACCGCGCGATCAGTGGACGAGTCGGCGCGGCCGACGTGCTCGAGCGTTTCGGGGTGAAGATCGATCTCGACCCCGAGGGCGTGCAAAGATGCCTTCGCGCCGCCGGATGCTGTTTCATTTTCGCTCCGGCGTACCATCCGGTGCTCGCCCGCCTGGCCGGACTGCGGCGTGCGCTCGGCGTGCGCACCGTCTTCAACCTGATCGCGCCGCTCAGCAATCCGGCGCGTCCGCGGCGCCAGTTGCTCGGCGTCGCCGAGCCGCGGATGGTGCGCCTGATGGCCGAAGCGCTGGCCGGCCTCGGGGTCGACCACGCGATGGTGGTGCACGGCGAAGATGGGCTCGATGAACTGTCGCTCTCCGCTCCAACGCGAGTCGCCGAGGTGCGCGGCGCGGCGATAAGCGAGTTCGAGGTGCGGCCGCGCGAGCTTGGACTCGAGCCCGGCAACCCGGCGGAACTCATGGTGACCGACTTGGAGCACGCGACCGAGGTCTTGCGCCGCACGCTTGCGGGTGAGGAGGGGCCGGCGCAAGATGTGCTCGCGCTCAATGCCGCCGGGGCGATTTACGTTGGCGGCCACGCGGCGTCACTTAAAGAGGGCGTCGCGATCGCGCGCGAGATTCTCGGCGCCGGCCGGGCGCTGAGGGTGGTGGAGCGGATGCGGCGGGCGAGCCACGGAGAGACGTCATGAGTTCAAGTTCCGCTTCAACTTCGACTGCGAATTCGATCCTGGAGCGGATTTTCGCTGCCAAGCGCGCCGAAATGGAAGCGGAACGCGCCGCCACGCCGCTCGAGGCGATTCGCGAGGCCGCCCGGCGGGCGCCCGCGCCCCGCGATTTTCTGGCCGCACTGCGCGCGCGGCGCCCGGCGATCATCGCCGAGATCAAACGCGCCTCGCCGAGCAAGGGCGATATCCTGCCCGGGCTCGATCCGGCCAACGTGGCGCGCGACTATGCGCTCTGCGGCGCGGCCGCCATTTCGGTGCTGACCGATCGTCACTTTAAAGGCTCACTTGAAGATTTGCGAGTGGTGCGCGCGGCGGTAAATCTGCCGCTTTTGCGCAAGGATTTCATCTTCGACCCCTATCAGCTCCATCAGGCGCGCGCGGCTGGTGCGGACTGTATCCTGCTGATCGCGGCGATGCTTAAGGAGGCCGACCTGTGCGCGCTTTATGCGGCGGCGCGCGAGCTTGGCCTTCAAGCGCTAGTTGAAGTTCACAACGAAGATGAATTGCACGCCGCCGGGCGCGCCGGCGCGGAAATCGTCGGTATCAACAATCGCGACCTGCATACTTTCGTCACCGATATCGCGGTCACCGAGCGGCTGCTTGCGAACTATAGCGGCACGGCGCTGGTGGTCTCGGAAAGTGGAATCGACACGCCTGAGGATATCTGCCGGCTCGACCGCGCCGGCGCCCGCGCCTTTCTTATCGGCGAAAGCCTGCTCCGCGGCGGCCATCCGCGCCAGAAACTCGAAACGCTCTGCTCGGCGCTGACGCGGGGCGAAGGGTAGGCCCTCGATGCCGGTGCGGATAAAGGTCTGCGGCATTACCCGATGCGAGGACGCCGAGCTGGCGGTCGGCCTCGGCGCCGACTTCATCGGGCTTAACTTTTATCCGCCCAGTCCGCGATGCCTGACGATCGAGCCGGCGGCCGCGATTGCGCGTGTCGTCAAGGGACGCGCGCAGTTGGTGGGCGTCTTCGTGAACGCCGCGCGTGCCTATATAAAGGAACGCCTGGAGTCGCTCGAGCTCGACCTGCTTCAGTTTCACGGCGACGAGGACGACGATGCGCTGCAGGGATGGCCGGTGCCGGTGATTCGCGCGCTGCGGCTGCGCTCCGACGCGACGCTCGACGCGATCAAAATCGGCATCGGCGACTTCAAGGCCGACTTTATTTTGATCGACACGTTTCATCCGCAGCTTTTCGGCGGCACCGGACGGGCGCGCCCGTTCCAGGCGCTCGGCGCGCTCGACCTGAGTCGCGTCTTCGTGTCAGGTGGATTGGGGCCGGATAACGTGGCCGAAGCGGCGGCGCTCAATCCCTATGCGCTCGACGTCGCCAGCGGCGTCGAGGCGTCGCCGGGTATCAAGGACCACGACAAGCTCCGAAGCTTCATCGCGAATGCCAGAACTTCACGAATCGAATCAGGATTTATCCACACTCATGCAAAGCTACCCCGATAAGCGCGGACACTTCGGAGAGTTCGGCGGCCGCTACGTCGCGGAGACGCTGATGCCGGCGCTCGCCGAATTGGAGCAGGCCTATCGCACGGCGCGGCGCGACCCGGCCTTCCGCACCGAGCTCGAGCGCTATTCGCGCGAGTACGTCGGCCGCCCGACGCCGCTCTACTTCGCCGCCAATCTGACCGCGAAACTCGGCGGCGCAAAGATTTACATCAAGCGGGAGGACCTCTGTCATACCGGCGCGCACAAGGTGAACAACACGCTCGGCCAGGCGCTGCTCGCGGTGCGGATGGGCAAGGCGCGGATCACCGCCGAGACCGGCGCGGGACAACACGGCGTGGCAACGGCAACGATGGCGGCGCTGTTTCGGCGCGAGTGCGAGGTTTTCATGGGCAGCGTCGACGTCGAGCGCCAGTCGCTCAACGTCTTTCGCATGAAGCTGCTGGGCGCCAAAGTTACCGCCGTCGACGCCGGCAGCCGCAGCCTCAAGGATGCGCTCAACGAGGCGTTGCGCGACTGGATCGCCACGGTGGCCAACACCTACTATCTCATCGGCACCGCGGCCGGGCCGCATCCGTACCCGATGATCGTGCGCGACTTCCAATCGGTGATCGGGCGCGAGGCGCGCCGCCAGATTCTCAAGCACGAGGGCCGGCTGCCCGACGCGCTGGTCGCTTGCGTCAACGGCGGCTCTAACGCGATCGGCCTCTTCTATCCGTTCATCGGCGACCGGGACGTGCGCATGTATGGGGTCGAGGCGGGTGGACTGGGACTGAACGGCCCCGCGCACGCGGCGACGCTCACCGCCGGCAGCGTCGGCGTGTTGCACGGCAATCGCACGTACCTGTTGCAGGACGAACTCGGCCAGATTCGCGAGACCCACTCGATCGCCGCCGGACTGGACTACCCGGGCGTCGGCCCGGAGCTCGCCTGGCTCAAGACCAGCGGCCGCGCCGAATACTCCGCGGTCACCGACGCCGAGGCGCTCGAGGGACTGCGCCTGCTCTCGGAAACCGAGGGAATCATCCCGGCGCTCGAGAGCGCGCACGCGGTCGCCTACGCGGCGCGGCTGGCGCCCACGATGGCGAAGGACCGCGTGATGATCATCAATCTCTCGGGGCGCGGCGACAAGGACATGCAAACCGTAGCGCGCGCGTTGGGAGTAACGCTGTGAGCGGACAGGCGAACGTGAAAAAAGCCGTGGGGCGAATCGAAAAAACATTCGCCGAGCTGCGCGCGCGCGGCGAAGCGGCGCTGATTCCGTTTATCGTCGCCGGCGACCCCAACCTCGAGGCGACGCGCGCGCTGGTGCTCGAATTGGCGGCGCGCGGCGCCGACCTGATCGAACTCGGCGTGCCATTTTCCGATCCGATGGCGGACGGTCCCGCCAATCAGCGCGCGATCTTGCGCGGGCTCGCGTCAAGCGCCTCGCTGGCCGCGATTCTCGCGATGGTCAGCGAACTTCGCCGGGAGAGCCAGATTCCGATCGTGCTGTTCGGGTACTACAACCCGATCCTGCACTACGGATGCGAGCGGCTGTGCGCGGACGCGGCGCGTGCCGGCGTCGACGGCCTGCTGGTGGTCGACCTGCCGCCCGAAGAGGCGGCCGAGCTTGCGCGCCCGGCCCGCGCGCACGGCCTCGACATCATCTATTTGCTCGCGCCGACCACGCCGGTCGAGCGTGTGCGCACGATCGCGCACGCGGGCAGCGGCTTTCTATACTATGTCGCGGTGACCGGCGTGACCGGCACCCGCACCAGCCTCGCCGCCGGCCTCGAGACGCGGGTGCGTGCGCTGCGCGCGGTGACCGACCTTCCCGTGGGCGTCGGCTTCGGCATCTCGACCGCCGCGCAGGCGGGCGAGGTCGCCGGGTATGCCGACGCGGTCGTGGTCGGCAGCGCGCTGTCGCTGATAATCGAACGCGAGGGCGCCGGTCCCGGGCTTGCCGCGGCGGTTGGCGAACTGGTGAGCGCGATGAAGAATGCGATGAGCGCGGCGCGCGGAGTCGGGCGCGCCACGGCCGGAGGCTGAGCGATGGCGGAGCGGGAGCAGGGCGAACGGGCGGCCGCGGCGCAAAGTGCCGCCGACGAAAATATCTGGGTGAAATGTCCCGGATGCCGTGAAATCGCCTTTCGCAAGGAGGTCGAGCGCAACCTCAACGTGTGTCCCAAGTGCGGATTCCATCATCGTCTTACGGTCGAGCAGCGCCTCTCGATAACCATCGATCGCGGCACCTGGCGTGAGCTTTTCGAGGACCTTGCGGCCGGCGACCCGCTGGAATTCCGGGACTCCAAGCCCTACCCGCAGCGTCTCGCACAGGCGCGGCGCGTCTCGGGACGCAACGACGCGGTGGTCACCGGAGTCGGCAAAATCGAAGGCCATCCGGCCGCGCTCGCGGTGATGGACTTCGCGTTCATGGGCGGCAGCATGGGCACGGTGGTGGGCGAGAAGATCGCGCGGCTTATCGACCATGCGGTCAAGCATCGCCTCGGGGTGGTGGTGTTCTGCTCCTCGGGCGGAGCGCGGATGCAGGAGGGCGTGCTGTCGCTGATGCAGATGGCGAAGGTGGCGGGAGCGATCGGGCGGCTTCGCGACGCGCATCTGCCGTATCTCGCGGTGCTGTGCGATCCGACCACCGGCGGCGTGGCGGCGTCGTTCGCGATGCTGGGCGATCTCGACCTGGCCGAGCCGGGCGCGCTGATCGGTTTCGCCGGACGCCGCGTGATCGAGCAAACCACCAACCAGGTGCTGCCCGAGGGCTTCCAGAGCGCCGAGTTCCTGATCGCGCACGGGATGCTCGACGCGATCGTGCCGCGGGCGCAGATGCGGGTGACGCTCGCGCGGCTGCTCGGGATGCTCGCCGGGCGCGGGACGCGTGGCCGCCGCCACAAGCCGGTTCAGGACTGACCGTCGTCCCCCGGCGTGCACGGTCGTTGTTCACGCGCCCCCGGATGAAGGTTGACGATGGACGAGAGCGCCTCTTTCGCGCACCGGCCCATCCGTATTAGTCGCCGCCGCTTCGTCAAGGGGCTGATCGCCGGCGGCGCGATCGCTGGGTTCGACCTGTGGCGCTGGCCGGCCTTGGCACAGACCGGCCGCCGCGTCGAACCCGCGGTGCTTTCGGGCAGCCGTTTCGATCTCGTGATTGAGGAGGTCGCGGCCAATTTCACCGGGCGACCCGCGGTCGCGACCGCCGTCAATGGCTCGGTCCCCGGACCGCTGCTGCGCTGGCGCGAAGGCGATACGGTGACCATATCCGTCGCCAATCGGCTCAACGTTCCGACTTCAATCCACTGGCACGGCATCCGTTCACCCGCCGATATGGACGGCGTGCCAGACCTCAGTTTTCCCGGCATCGCCGCCGGCGAGACTTTCGTCTATCGCATCCCGGTGAAGCAGAGCGGCACTTACTGGTACCACAGCCACAGCCGCTTCCAGGAGCAGACCGGACACTACGGCCCGCTAATCATCGAGCCTCGCGGGAGGGAGCGGATTTCATACGACCGCGACTACGTGGTGCTGCTCTCGGATTGGACCGACGAAGATCCGGAGACGATCCTCAGTAATCTCAAACAGCAGAGCGACTACTACAACTACCATCAGCGTACCGCCGGCACTTTCCTTGCCGACGCGCGCGAGCAGGGTTTGCGCGCGACGCTCGCGGATCGCCTGAGGTGGGGCGCGATGAACATGAGCCCCACCGACATTCTCGACGTCTCCGGCGCGACCTACACCTACCTCATCAATGGCCAGCCGCCGGCCGCCAACTGGACCGCGCTGTTCCGGCCCGGCGAACGCGTGCGGCTGCGTTTCATCAACGGCTCGTCGATGACCATCTTCGACGTCCGTATCCCGAATCTGCGGATGACGCTGGTGCAGGCCGACGGCAATGATGTCGAGCCGGTCACGGTCGACGAATTCCGCATCGCCAATGCCGAGACTTACGACGTAGTCGTCCAGCCGCGCAATGCGTCGGCGTACACGATCTTTGCGCAGGCCGAAGATCGGACCGGCTACGCGCGGGCGACCCTGGCCCCGCGCAATGGGATGACGGCGGTGGTCCCGCCGATGGATCCGCGCCCGATGCGCACGATGGCCGACATGGGCATGTCCGGCATGTCCAACATGCCCGGCATGAACATGGGAACCCCGACCGCCGAGCCCGCGGCATCCGCCACGCAGCACCAGCCTGACGAAATGGAGGGCATGGACATGGGCGGACAGCAGCCGTCTACGCCCACGCCGTCAGATTCGGCCTCGCAACATGAGATGGCCGGTATGCAGATGCCCGAACGGAGTATCAAGCCGAACAAGCTGCAGCCGTCCAATCCGGTGCGCCTGAAGCGCGGGCCCGAGGTCGACCACATCGCGGAGACGACGACCGAGCGGCTCGCTGATCCGGGGGACGGCCTTAGCGGAAATGGCCGGCGCGTTCTGACCTACGCCGATCTGCGCGCGCTCGAACGCGGGGCGGATTCGCGCCCGCCCGCGCGCGAGATTGAGCTGCACTTGACCGGCAACATGCGACGTTACATCTGGGGCTTCGACGGCAAAAAATTCTCCGAGTCCCAGCCAATCATGCTCAGGCTGGGAGAGCGGGTGCGCTTCGTCCTCGTGAACGACACCATGATGGAGCATCCCATCCACCTGCACGGCCTATGGAGTGAACTCGAGAACGGACACGGCGAGTTTCGTCCCTACAAGCACACCGTCATGGTCAAGCCGGCCGAACGCCTCGGTTTCCTGGTCAGCGCCGATACTCCCGGCCAGTGGGCCTTTCACTGCCACATGCTCTATCACATGGAGAGCGGCATGTTCCGCAGCGTAGTCGTGTCATGAGCGATCGGCGCTCCTTGGCGCGCCGATCACGCCCGGCGACCGCGCCGGTGCTTGGCCTCGCGATGGGATTGCTGGTGTGCGCGGCTTCGCGATCGGCGGCCCAGTCGAGCGCCCCGGATACTCCAACGATGGCGGACAGCATGCGGTCGTCCATGAACGACGATCCGATCATCGCCCACGTCCTATTCGATCAGTTGGAAGGGCGCAGCAACGGCCCTGACAACGAGCTGCGCTGGGACGGCGAGGGATGGGCGGGCACGGATCACAACCGGCTCTGGTTGAAATCCGAAGGCTTCTTCAATGATCAGGGCAAGGTTGAGGATGGCGACCATGAGGTGCTTTACGATCGCCCCGTCACGACCTACTTCGACCTGCAGGGCGGTCTGCGTTATGACCTGGATTCCGGTCCGCAGCGATGGTGGGGCGCCTTCGGTATCGAAGGGCTGGCGCCCCAATTCTTCAACTTTCAGGCGACCGCCTACGCGAGAGATGCGGGCCATTTCGCTGGCCGCGTGGTCGGATCTTACGATCTGCTCCTGACGCAGCGCCTGATCGCGCAGCCCGAGATCGAGATCAATTGCTACAGCAAGCAGGATCCCTCGCGCGCCGTTGGCACCGGTCTTTCAGAGATCGATACCGGACTGCGTATCCGGTACGAGCTCAGCCGCAAATTTGCTCCCTATGTGGGAGTGGCCTACAACGGGAAGTTCGGCGAAACCGCAGGCTTCGCGCGCAACGAAGGTGAAATCGTCAACGATTTGCGCATGGTCTTCGGGCTGCGAGTCTGGTACTAGGCCGTTGCTCTGGATCATCGGTTGTTCTGGATCATGTGGATCGATTCACGCGTGCGCCGGGCGCAGTGGGCTTAGGTTTTAGAATGACGGCAGGCTAAAATCCCGATTCGCGATGCCGCGACTGTCAAAAACCCTGGATTGGCTCTATTCGCTCGAGGGCAGAGGCGAGATCTACAAGCTCGAGCGCATGGACCAGGCGCTCGCGTTGATCGGCGACCCTCATCGGCGCCTGCGGGCGGTGCATGTTGCCGGCACCAAGGGCAAGGGCTCGGTGGCCGCCATGCTCGACGCCATCGCACGCGCGGCGGGGCTGCGCTGCGGCCTCTATACCAAGCCGCACCTGGTTCATCTGACCGAGCGCACGCGAATCGACGGCGCCGAGATGCCGGCGCGCCTGATGCTGGAGTATATCGAACGGCTGCGCGCGATTTACGAGCGCGCGGATCTCGCGCTGACTTTTTTCGAGTTCACGGTCGCGCTGATGTTCCTGTATTTCGCCGAGGCGGCAGTCGACCTGGCGATTGTCGAGACCGGTCTTGGCGGGCGCCTGGACTCGACCAACGTGGTGACGCCGCTGGTCAGCGTGATAACGCCGATCGGCTTCGACCACATGGATCGCCTCGGCCACACGATCGCGGCGATCGCGGCCGAGAAGGGCGGCATCATCAAGCCCGGCGTGCCGGTGGTGATCGGCGCGCGCGACCCCGAGGCGCGCCGAGTTTTGACATCTTTAGCTACCCAACGCCAAAGCCCGGTCCGGATGGTCGACCGCGACTTCTCTTTTCGTTCACGCGCCCCCGCCCATTTGCTTGACTATTTCGGGCTGGGGCTTAAGCTTGAGCGAGTCGAGCTGGGAGTAGCCGGGCCGTTTCAGCATGAGAACGCCGCCATCGCGCTGGCGGCGGTCGAGGCCCTTAGGGCGCAAGGTTGGCGGTTAGAGGAGCACGCGATACGGCAGGGGCTCAAGGAGCTGCGCTGGCCCGGGCGGTTCGACGTGGTGTCGCGCCGGCCGCTGGTCATTCTCGATTGCGCGCACAACGAACTGAGCATCGGCGCGCTACTCGAAACGATCGCCGTGGAACTGGGTCCGCAGGTCAGGCCGCGCCTGATTTTCGGTTGCCTCGAGGATAAGCAGTGGGCGAAGATGGCGGCGATGCTGGCGCCGCGCGTGCGTGACGCGACGTTGACCCGGGTGCAACCCAAGCGTCCGCTCGAGCCCGAAAATCTGCTGCCGTTTTTTTCCGCGCAGATTCCCGCGCGCGTGGTACGCGAGCCGCGGCAGGCTGTGGAGCAGGTGATGACCGAGAGTGGACCGGACGACGTTATCGTGGTAACCGGATCTGTGTATCTAATAGGTGAAGTATATCCATACTTTCTCAAGCGGCAGGGTCGGCGGGGGCTATTTCCTGAAGCTGCCATGTAAAGCGCTGCTAGTAGTATCGTTTGCGATCGCGGCCGTGGCCATGCTCGGTCTGCCGCCCGCCCACGCGCAAGGAAAGATGGGAGCGCAACCGGCGAGTTCGGGCAATGCGAGCACGGGCCCGGCGGCCACGGCGCTCTTGCTGCAATCCCACCACGGCCCCGTCGACGTAACCGGCCGCCAGTTCGAGTACGACTCCAAGACCGACACCTTCGTGGTCAAGGGCGACGCGGTGGTCAATCAGGCCGCCACGACGCTGACCGCCGATCAGATCGACCTCTTGCGCCGCAGTCACCAGGCCGCGGCCTTCGGCCACGTGCACCTGGTCGACCCCGAGGGGCAGATGTTCGGCTCCGAAGGGCACGTCAATTGGGAGGACGAGACCGTCGAGCTGACCAACGGCAAAATGGTTGCGGCCAACCATACCTACCGCCTCGAAGGCAAAAAGATTTACAAGCGGATCGGCCAGCACTACCAGGTCACCGACGGGTTTTTCACCACCTGCGGATGCGGTGGCGATAAGCCGGACTGGTCGATCTCGGGCGCCGACATCGACCTCCACGTGGGCCAACAGGGCGTGGCGCGCCATGCCCACTTCGACGTCCTGGGATATCCGGTGGTTCCGCTGCCGTACGCGCTCTTCCCGGCCGACAGTTCGCGCCAGAGCGGTTTCTTAAGCCCGCGCGTCGGCTACTCGGGTCTGCGCGGCGCGCAGTATTTGCAACCCTTCTATTGGGCGATCAACAAGAGTTCCGACGCTACCTTCGCGCTTGATGTCGAAACCAACATGCGCGTCGGGGGGCTGAGCGAGTATCGGCTGCAAAACGGTATCGACGATTACCTGCGGGTCGATACGGCGTATATGAATGAAGGGCTGCGTTCCCAGGCTTCGCGCGTCAACGACGTTGTCGACACCCAGATTGCCGACCCGCACATTCCGATCGACCGCTACAACATCATCGGAATGATGCGCCAGCATATCGACGACAACCTGGTCGTCTATGGCGACGCGATCTCGGTCAGCGACAGCCTTTACCTTCGCGAAATGAACATCTGGACGTTGTCCAAAGGCTTCGGCAACAGCTACAACACGATGCGCGACGCGCCATCGCATTTTGGGTTGATCGACAGCTTCGAAAATGGCTACGCGCAGCTTGGCGGAACGTGGAATCAAGATCTGATCCAGCCGCAGGAATTCGCGCTGCAGACGCTGCCGGAATTCCTGCTGAGCGGCCGGCGTGAGCTCTTTGGTGGGCTCGCCTACGCCGATTACAACGTGCAAGCCGACGACTTCTGGCGCTCCTCGGGCGTGAGCGGCCTGCGCCTGGACCTCAATCCACAGCTCACCGTGCCGTGGCGCCTGGGCGAGTACATTTTCGGCTGGGGCGCCGTTGGGGCGCACGAGACGGTATACGACGTCTCCGGACACCAGATCGCAGTTACGCCAGTGGGCACGGACGGGCTTAAGTGGAACAACGGTCTTTCGCTCGGATCGCTGGCGGAGGGTGGGCTCAGTTCGCGCGAGATGCCCTATGCCAACTTCGGCGCGAAGAGCATCATCGAAAAGGTTTACCACGTCGATTGGAAATCGATCGACAAGATCAAGCATACCCTCGAGCCGTTCGTCTATTACAACTTCGTGCCGATCGTCGACCAGAGCGACCTTCCCCTCTTCGACGAGCTCGATCGCATCAATGCGCGCAGCCTCCTGACCTTCGGCGTCACCTCGCGGATTTACGCCCACTCCGCTTCGCGTCTCGCGATGCCGCAGGGCGACGTGGCGCAGAGCGACGCCGCGGAGGATGAGGAAGAAGAGACGCTGAACGGTGATGCCCCGCTACCTTCCGTCGCGGGGATGGCGCATGAGCTCGCCGAGTTCCAGCTTATGCAGGCCTACGACACCGACCACGCGATCGCCAAGGGCGGCTCGCAGTGGTCCGACCTCGAGGGCTCGGCAATGGTGCTGGCGACTAACTGGGTCTCGGTGGGGTCGCAGCTGGGTTACGATCCCCGCGACACGCGCATCACTTATTCCAGCATCTATTTTACGATGCAGCCGCCGTGGAAATTGTACTCGCCGCCGAGTCTTTACATGGGGCGTGCGCTGTCGGGGTCCTTCCTGCAGCTGTCGTACAATTACATCGCGCCCGGCCCGACTGCTTTGCAGCCCGGGGTCAATTCGACTTTCTATCAGTTCATCACTTTGCGCGCGTATTACGACCTCATCGACCGGGTCGGGCTGTTCTTCGCTCCCTCCTACGACATCGCCAGCTCCAAGATGCTTTCGACCGAGTACGGCGTGCGCGTTAAGTCGCCCTGCAACTGCTGGGCGGTCGACGTCGGCGTGAGCAAGTCGATCAACCCCAGCGAGACTGCCGTGCAGTTCATGGTTACGCTGGGCGGAATCGGCTCGGTTGGCCAGAATCCCTTCGGCCGCAGCCCTTTCCAGCACGCGACGAGCGTGATGCCCGGCCTGTAGCGCTAAGCCCCTCGCGCCAGCGCAGCTCTCGCTCGGGCCCCGGTTGTGCTTCATGTCTCGCGGCGGCTTCAGGGCGAACGCCGATGCCCTATGATCGACAGCCTGAGATTTTGCCGCGGCGCGCGCTGAACGCCCCGCCGCGATGCGTCGCCGCATGAGCTCGATCCTCGCCGCGCTCGTCCACTTCGTCGAGCGTACTGCCGCTATCGCGCGTACGGGGCTTGCGTTCAGTCCCCACGGCTTCGACGCCGAACGCTACGAGGAACTGCTGCGCGAGGCGGCCGCGATGCGCGCGGCGCTCGACGGCATCGGTTCCGAGGAAGCCGCCGAACTTTTGCGGCGCTGGCGCGCCGAGGTCCGCGAAAGTTACGACGGCTACGTCACCACGGCCTCGGGATGCGGCGTGATCGCGTTCAACCAGCGCGGCGAAGTCCTGATGATCCGGCGCCCCAACGACCGCTGGTGGTATCCGACCGGGTTCTGCGAGGTCGGGATGTCGCCGGCGGAGAACGTGGCCAAGGAGGCCGAAGAGGAGACCGGGCTAATCGTGCGCCCGCTTTGCCTGATGGCGGTCATCGACAGCCGCAAGGCCGGCTCCGTCCATCGCCACATCTATTCGCATCTTTTTTACTGCCGGATCGAGGGCGGCGAGCTCAGGCCCAATCCGCTCGAGGCGTTGGAGGCCGGCTTTTTCCCGCTGGAGCAATTGCCCGAGCCGCTTCACGGAGTGGACCGCAAATGGATCGGCCTTGCGCGCGAGTTTCATTTTGAAGGCCGCCGCGAGACCTACTTCGATCCGCTTGATCGATCGTGATTCGAAAGCCCCGAGCTCGCGGCAGGTCAGGTCTGACCAGGTCCGCTCGGGTCAGGTCGATTTGAGCGCCTCGATCTCCGGCGTCGGAGTGCCTTTCCAGCGAAACCGATAGGTTGTCGACTTGCGCACGTTCATCACCAGTGCCGGGCGAAAGCATCCCACGCACGTACCGCCTTTGTGGCGCACGCTCGGGTAAACCACGCCCAGCGAGCGCGCACCGCTGAGCAGCCGATGCGCCAGCTCCTGGGAGGCCACGTAGCTCGCGGGCGAAAGGCATTCAGCGAAACGCTTGTCACCGCGAAGGTCGTGGAACTCGGCACTGAAGTCGGCGAGGTAGTCGTCGTAGGTGACGGTTTCGTCGAACCATCCGATCTCCGCCAGCTCGATCGATTTTCGAAATGCAACCTCGATCTCGGCGGTATTGAGCTCGAAGGCGGCGTACCAAGCTCCGCGCTCCGGCCCGTTGAAGCGGCTCCCGAGCGGATGCGCGTGGCAGAAGGCGGCGTTGACGGTCCGATAATAGGGCAGGCCGAACACCAGCTCGTCGACCCCGATGCCGGGCAGGAGGCTGTTCTCCGCCAGCAACCGCTCGTTGGCGGCGTTGTCGAGATCGAAAATGTCATGCAAATGCTTCGCGTCGTCAGCGATGGCGGCGAGCACGCTGGTGTCGTCGTCGGCATACCGGGACGGGATTAGACGATGCGTGTCGAACTGGCGGACGAGCGTCGTACCAGGCAACTTCGAAACGCGGTCCGAGCGAGGCACTTTCGCGCGACTCTCCCGCGGTTACATTCCGCCGCGGCGCGCGTCGAGCAGCCGATGCACGGTCTGAATCGCGGGCACCCCGGCGCTCATCATGAAGGCGAGCGGGGTGCGCCCCGCGAAGATCCGGTTGGTGTTGGGTAGCTGCATCCACGCGTCGGCAAGCTTCCTGGAATAGATGATGTTCAGCGCTTTGAAGATACCGATCAGGTGGGAGATCCGCAGCAGCCGATCGGGGTCGAGGACCCGCCCGCCCGGCGCCTTCTTCATTTCGTAGAATGGCCCGTTCGAGATTCCGCCGAGCAGGACGCGGGCGTCTTCGTCGCGCACCTTCCAGCGCGCCATGATGTTGAAGAACGCCCTGATCGCGGACGGACTCAGCCGCTCGCGTTCGGCTTTGCTCGAGAGGTCGACCAATGGAGAGGGTTCGTAACGAGTGGCTGGATAGCTGAGTGCGAACGACATGGCGCGCCTCCGTCCATGGAGAATTATCGCTCCGATTACGGAGACGGTCAAGCCGTTATGTGGAGGCGGCAGCGGCGCGGAGGCGCGAGCGTTCAGCTCGCGGCGACCTGGCTGCGCTGGGCGACGCGCGCCGCGGACCACATCGCGGCCACCGCAAACACGACGCTTACCCCGACCGACAACGCCGCGCCCGGCAGCGCGCCAAGCGTGTGCGGCTCGCCCAGGTAGAGCGCGCGCCTGAGCGCCGCCATCCCGTAGGTCAGGGGATTGAGCCACATGATCCAGCGCAGCCAGACCGGCGCGCCGGCGGCCGGAAAAAACGCGCCGGACAAAAACCAGATCGGCACCAGGATCGAATTCATGATCAGATGGAAGCCGCGGGTCGACTCGATGCGCCACGCGATCAGCAGCCCGATGCAATTAAAGGCGAACGCGATTATCGTCATCACGGCGATCGACGCGACCACCGCCACGGCGCTCAGATGGATGCCGGCGAGCGGCGCCAGCACCAGGAACACGCATCCCTGGAACAGCGCGAGCGTGGTGCCGCCCAGCGCCTGACCCGCCACCACCGTGTCGCGCGCGATCGGCGCGACCAACACGCCCTGCAAAAACCCCTGGCGGCGGTCGTCGACGGTCGCGATGGTGGCGAAGATGGCGGTGAACAGCAGCACCAGCATGATCACGCCGGGGTAGAAATACTGCACGTAGTCGACGCCCGCGGGCATCCCGCTTGGCTTGAACGAGGCCCGAAAGCCCCATCCGATCAGGACCCAGAAAATCAGCGGCTGGACGAACGATCCGACGATCACGCTGCGCTGGCGGCGAAAGCGCACGATCTCGCGCCACCACAGCGTCCATACCTGCAAGGCGACCCGGCCCATCAGCGGCCCTCCTCCGCGCGCGAATGGGTGACGAAGCGATGGCCCGTCAGGTGGACGAAAACGTCCTCCAGCGTGGGCCGCCCGAAGGTCACCGATTCGATTTCGCCCCCGAATTCGTCGACCAGCCGCGCCACCAATTCGTGTCCGCGCGGCCGTTCGATTCGGAGCGTGCCGTCGACCAGCGTCGCTTTGACCTGGAACCGCTCGGCGATCTTTTGCGCCAGCGCTGCGGGCGCCGTCGCCGTTATCACCATCACGTCGCCGCCGACCCGTTGCTTGAGCTCGCCCGGCGGCGCGATCGCCACCAGCCGGCCCTGGTCGAGGATCCCGATGCGGTCGCAACGCTCGGCCTCTTCCATGTAATGCGTGGTGAGCACGATGGTGACGCCGTCGCTCTCGCGCAGGCGCGCGAGCAGGTTGAAGAACTCGCGCCGCGCCGCGGGGTCGAGCCCGGTGCTCGGCTCGTCGAGCAGCAGCAGTTCGGGCTCGTGCAACAGCGCCTTGGCCAACTCGACGCGCCGGCGCAATCCGCCCGAGAGCGTTTCGGCGAGGTCGCCGGCGCGGTCGCTCACGTCCAGTCGGGCCAGCATCGTCTGCGTGCGCTCCTTAAGGCGCGTGCCGCGGATGCCGTAGAGGTTGCCGTGGATGGCCAGGTTTTCGGCCACGGTCAGCTTGCCGTCGAGGCTGGGGCTCTGGAAGACCACGCCGATTTTGCGCCGTAGTGCCTGCGTCGCGCCGCGCAAGTCGTACTCCAGGATGCGCGCGTTGCCGGACTGTATCGGCACCAGGGTCGAGAGCAGGCGGAACAGAGTGCTCTTGCCGCCGCCGTTGGGGCCGAGAAAGCCGAAGATTTCGCCGCGCGCGATCGTAAATTCGACCGCGCTAAGCGCCTGGCGATCGCCGTAGCTGAAGTCGAGGCCGCTGACCTCGATCGCGGGCTTGGCGGACATCTGCGCGGCGCGCACGGCGCGCGGCGCGCCTGTTGCTGGTGAAGCTTCCATGTAGAGGGCTCAGCCGATAAAGGCTCAGCAGATGATTATTCCGCTATGGGACATCGGTATCAATCCGCCCGGTAGCCTCGCGTTGCGTGCGAGATGCCGTGCGCGCGATTGCGCGGAAGCATCGCCTCGGCTAAAGCCTTGTCCCTGGTGAGTGAAAGGCGGCGCGCGCGGGTCGATTTTTTTCAACTGTTCGATCGACAACTAGTGGATCGAATCGAGCGCGCAGTGCTGCTCGACATCCCGGCCGGCGCGGGCGGCGAGTCGGCGCAGCTCGAGCGGATGGGGTTCGAGGTCGTCTCGGCCGACCTCTTTCCGCCGACGGCTGGAGCGCCGGCGCCACGATGGGTCCGCGCCGACTGCAACGCGCCGCTGCCGTTTCGCACCGCCGCCTTCGATGCCGTGCTCTCGCGCGAGGGTATCGAGCATTTCGAAAACCAGGCCGGCTTCGTGCGCGAGTGCGCCCGCGTGTTGCGTCCCGGCGGCCGCATCGTGCTGACCACGCCCAACCTGATGCACTTGAGCGCGCGACTAAGCGCGCTGCTTACCGGGCAGCGCACGATGCGCCGGGGGCTGGCCAACGAGGTCGAGACGCTGCGCGCGCGCTCGGCCGGCCGCTTTTACCATGGGCACATCTTCCTTATCGACTATTTCCGCCTGCGCTACCTGATGCGCCTGGCGGGGCTCGGCGCGATCGAGGTCTACACCGATCGCTTCAGCCCGTCGTCGATTGCGCTCGCGCCGATGGTGCCGGTGATGTACGCCGCTTCGCGCGCCGCGGTCGGGGCCTTTGCCCGCAAGGCGCGGCAGCATCGCCGCGCCGTCGCGCCGCCCGCGCTTACCGCCGAGATCATGCGCCACGTTTTTTCGCCCGCGCTGCTGTTCGGCAAGCGGATGATCGTGACCGCCGTGCGCGAGTCCGAGCCGGTGCCCGACCCGCTGCAACGCTAGGAGAGCTAAACCGGCGATAGCACGGGCGACCGCTCCATATTGAAGCAGTTCCGGTCAAGCGATCGCGAATGCTTGACGGGTGTTGGATCGATACGAGCCGGGGCGCATGCTATTTAACCAGTTTGACCTATCTAATCCGCTTGGGCGTGGGGGCAGGCCTGGCGTGTGATGAGGGGCGAATCGATGGCAGGAATGGCCTTCGGAATCACCGATCACTGCGGTCCGTTCGCGCAGAGCGCGGCCGCCGGCGAGATGAAAGCGAACGCCAGCCTGGCGCGTGCGTGAAGGTTAGCGAGCGTATGCGGAAAACGGCGGATGACGCGGTGGGGATGGTGAGGCTTGCGATGACACTGGCGAGAGTGCGGATCGAAAGCTTGCGGGTCAAGCGCGCACGGGCGACCAGCGCGCGGGTGACAAACGATGGATGAGGTGCAGGCGTCCGCATCGGCGTCCAGCGCGAGCGCGCCGGAATCCAATGGCGCGGCCGGCATCCCGCGGCAGCCGCAATCCTATCTGTGGCTGCTGCTCGGCCTGCTTGTGCCGGCGACGATTTTCGAAGGCTACGACATCACGATTTTCCATCTCTGCACGCCCGACATCGCCGCGACGTTTCACCTTGGCAACGAGGCGATCGGCGTGATCGCCTCGATCGTGCGGCTGGGCACGGTGATGTCGTTCCTGGTGATCGCCTGCGCGGATCGCGTCGGGCGCAAACCGGTCATCTCGGTGACGGTGCTGGGCTACGGGATCTTCACCATGCTCACGGGACTCTCGCGCGGGCTCGTCACCTTCACGCTCTTCCAAAGCTGCTCGCAGGTGTTCCTGGCCAGCGAGTTCGGGATGGCGATCATCATCATCAGCGAGGAATTCCCCGACGAGTTGCGCGGCCGGGCGATCGCGGGCTTTCACATGGCGGCGTTCGTCGGGGTTGCCGTGGCGGGTTCGCTGTATGGCTATGTGGCCGAATCGGCGTGGGGATGGCGCGGGATGTATCTGCTGGGGATCGCGCCGCTGCTGCTGGTGGCGTTTCTCAGGCAGTACGTGCGCGAGACCGCGCGCTTCGTCGCGCATCGCTCCGCGCTGACCGTTCACCACGACTGGCGAGAGACGGCGCGCTCGCATATCGCGCTGTTTCGCGGCCCCTACCGCGGCCGCCTGATACTGGTCTCGCTGCTGGCCAACAGCGTGGGCTTCGTCGGCGGCCCGACGATTACCTACTTCAGCCTCTTCGCCAAGCGCAACCATCACTGGACCTCGAGTGAGGTGGGTTCGGCGGTAATTCTGGCGTACCTGATGGCGACGGTGGGGACGATCCTGTGCGGCTACCTGCTCGACCTGGTTGGACGCCGGCTGACGACCAGCCTGTTCTACCTGGGCGCCGGAATTTCGATGATCCTGCTGTTCCAGTCCGCGGCCCATCACGCGATCCTGCTGGGTTTCATGGGAACCATGTTCGCCTATCAGGGCGCGCGCACGGCGACCGCGGCCTTGTCGGCGGAGTTGTTTCCCACCGAGATTCGCGCGGCCGGCTACAGCAGCACCATCCAGACCTTCGGCCAGTTGGCGTGGTTCATCAGCCCCGTGCTGGTCGGCACGCTGTCGCTGGTCGTCGGCGGGCTGGGCAACGCGGCGTCGCTATGCGCGGTAGGACCGCTGGTCGGCGCGGTGCTGATTCTGCTCTACGCGCCGGAAACGCGCGGCAAGACGCTCGAGGAGATGGCGCTCTAGCGGCTCGCGCTGTTGACCCTGCCCGCGCGCGAGGTGTAAACGGCAGTTGGCCGCGCCAATTGCCCAAGCCCGGACTCGACGAAAGCTCGATCGAAAGGCGGTTGCATAAAATGAAAGCAGCGGTTCTTCACAACTACGATGAAGCCCTGAAGCGGCCCGACTTCGTGCGCTACGAGGAAGTGCCGGAGCCGAAGATCGAAAAGCCCACCGACGTGATCGTGCGCATCGGCGGCGCAGGCGTGTGCCGCACCGACCTCCACGTGATCGAGGGGCTGTGGCGCAGCATGATTCCGGTCGAGCTGCCGTACATCATGGGGCACGAGAACGCGGGCTGGATCGAGGAAGTCGGCAGCGCGGTCGAGACCGTCAAGCGCGGCGACCCGGTCATCTGCCACCCGCTGTCCAGCACGGGCGAAACGCTGGCCGCACGCCGCGGCAACGACATGCATGGCGGCGGCGCGTTTCCGGGACTGGACTCCAATGGCGGTTACGCGGAATTGCTCAAGACCAGCGTGCGCGCGCTGATCAAGCTGCCGCAGACGCTCGCGCCCAAGGACGTCGCGCCGCACGCCGACGCCGGCATCACCGCCTACCACGCGGCCAAAAAAGCCTCGCGCCACCTGCTGCCCGGCGAATGGGCCGTGGTGATCGGCGCGGGCGGCCTCGGCCATATCGGCATCCAGGCCCTGCGCGCGCTGTGCGCGGCGTCGATCATCGCGGTCGACCGCTCGGACCTCGCCCTGGGCCTCGCCCGCGAATGCGGCGCCGATCACACGGTCAAGGCCGATGGCGACGAGGTCGAAGCGGTGCGGCAGCTTACGGGCGGCGGCGGCGCGCAGGCGGTGATCGATTTCGTGGGCGAGGGCAGCGCCGTCGCCAATGGACTCAAGATGACCGCCAACGCCGGTTATTACTACGTCGTCGGCTATGGCGGCAAAATCGAAATTCCCACGATGGAGATGGTCGCCACCGAAAAAACCATCGTGGGCAACCTGGTCGGCACTTATCCCGACCTGGTCGAATTGATGGCGCTCGCCGATCGGGGAAAGGTGAAGCTTGCCACCAGGGAGTACCGGCTAAGCGACGCGAACTCCGCGCTGCACGACCTGGTGGCCGGCAAGATCAAGGGCCGCGCGGTGCTGATTCCGTAGCGCGTCAGTAGCTGCGTTCGACCTGGAAGCGGCCCTGTTCGATATAACCGCCGCCCTGCATGCAGAAATACGAGCCGCTCAATTGGCTCTGCGCATTGTTGTGCGAGGGCCGGCCGTTATACAGACAGCTCGATCCGTCGGGCAGCATCACGCGCAAGCCGACGACGCCCTCGCGCACCTTGCCGTCGGCGATCGTGCCGGTGGTGTTGGAATCGCGGCAGACCATGTTGCCGAAGGTACAGCCATAGTGGCCGGTCAGCTTGGAGCCCTGCTGAAACATCTGGAGCGTGATTTTCACCACCGCGTTGCAACGGGTTATATCGGGCTGAAGCGGCATACAGGTGGCGGTCGAGGTTCCCTCCCATAGCCCGGTGAAACCCGCTTCACCGGCGGCCCCGGGTTCAATGGAGGGCGAGGTCTGCGCTACCGGCTCGGCGCTGGAGGGCGTGTACGGTTGCGATTCGCCCGCAGCGCATCCGGCCAGCATCGCGAGCGCGGCCAGCGCCAGCCAGCGCGAGATTCTGTCCGAAATGTTTCGCCGGGCCTGGACCGAAATTTTGTCCGCTGAAATCAATTGCGGGAACAACCGGGGGTGCGACTGGGAATCATCTGATTAGGTTGTGATTAGATTGCATGCCACCTCATCGGATCGCAACCGGCGCTTGGGGATCGCAACCGGCGCTTGGCCGCGCGCCGCGCTCAGCTCCAGACCCCGAGCAATTCCAACGCGCGGGCGGTCCCGCGCAGCAGCGGCATCAGCACCAGATGCGCGAGGCGTCCGAACGGCAGCCATATCATCAGGAGCTCGACGCTCAGCAGATGGGCCGTCAGCAGGGCGGCATAGGGACGCGTGAGCGAACCGCCGCCCAAATGCGGGAAGGCGAGCATCCCGGTCACCAACGGCATCAGGACTACCAGCCAACTGAAGTATTCATCCAGCCGCGCGCGCCAGGTGGAGCGCGTCTCGTCGGGCGGGCGATGCAGCAGCACCGCGACCATCGCGACTACGGTTACCGAGCCCGCAAACCAGACCAGGCCAATCGGCAGGCCGGGCCAGCTTAGGCCGGTCAAATCGCTCACCAGCAGGATGTGCGGCGCGAAGCCGAAGAGCACGATCAACAGCCCCACGTGCATCACGTAGCTCTCGACCTGCCAGTGCCCGCGCCCCAGCCAGAACTGCTTGCGCGCCCAGTAGAGGTCGCGCTCGGGGGGACTGAAGACGAAGGCGCCCAGCCGCCAGCAGAGGCCGCAGACCATGATGACGAGCGCCCAGTGCAAGGCGGGCCCGCGTGCGAAGGCGATCCAGTCCATCGTAAATTCTTCCGCGCAGTCCTTCTGCGTATCTTGCTGCGTATCTTGCGTATCTTCGTGCGCTGGTCCGTCGCTCAACCCTTGCGGCGCCGCCGCAGCCTGAGCCGCCGCCATCCGCCGAACACTGCTCCCGCAAGCAGACCCACCAGCGCGGCGTCGCCCCAGGTGCGCCCGCGATTCCAGTTTTCTCCGGCGGCGGCGGGCGCAAGCTGGAAGGTCGGACTCATGCGCACCATCACGACGTGGCAGTCGAAGCAGGCCATCCGGCGCAAGCCGTGAGTCGTGCCGTGCCAGAAGGCCTCGTCGTGGCATTGCAGACAGGCCCGGTTGTTACGCTCGATCGATTGTCCGTGGTCGATTCGGAACTCGGCCATCCCGCCGACGCCCACACCGCCGCCCGACTCGGCGTGATTGCTGGCCGGGCCATGGCATCCCTCGCAACCCCTGCGCTCGAGGTCGTTTTGCGGCTTGACCAGGAACAGCTTGCCCATCTTGGTGCGGGCGAACTCGAGCGACAGCTCTTGATGGCAGGCGTAGCAGTACACGGTGCCGACGTAGTGGGCCGGGGGCCGTCTGACGCCCGAGTCCGAAGGCGTCGTGCCGTCTGCGTTGGGTTGCGTCCGCGCCGCCCGTGCGTTGTCCGGCGCGGCGAAGGCCTTGCCGTTCGCCGCCAGCGCGAGCGCGAATGCCAGCAGCGACAACGCCGTCGCGCAGGTCATGAAGTTTGCCGCTGTCTTGCGGCGCGCTGATCGATTTTTCTTCATCGTCGAGCCGAGCCGCACCGCGCGTGCGCGATCGCGTAAGAGCCCCTTGTGACTTCTTTGCCGCCGCTCGTCAACCATAGCGCGCGCATCGCGCGATCCGCCGAGTGTCAGGAGCTTTTTGCCGAACTTCGGAGTTTAGCTTTGCGAGATACGGACGAGATACAGGCGAGATACCGGGATGACTTGGGCTCTTGGCGGCGACGTTGGAGATGTCTAAGACGCTTGAGCTTTCGGGAATGAGTTGGCGCGAGGATCCGGAAGGGCTTTGCGCGAGAGCATTTTGCGCGGGAATTGTTTGATTGTTAAGCGACCGTGCGGTAGGTTTCTGCCTTGACAACGAAGTTATGTCTGTGGGGCTTGCGAATTAAGGTTGTGTGACGTTCGATTCTGCGACGGGGCGCCGCGCGGGACCTTAACGAGTGCGACGAGACGTGTGGAATCTGTTCTGGTCAGTCTACCTTGGTGCTGGGCTGTAGTCCGGAAGACAAGCATGTTGAGCGACGGTTTGGCGACGGGGCTTCAGGCGTTGGCGAACTTTATTTTGGCATCAGCGTCGCTTTCGGAACCGAAAGAATTGGACCAAAGATTGGAGTCTTCGTTAAATTCCCGTGACCGCCTCTGTACGGGGAAGGGGTTATAGCCATGGCTCGACGCTTATCCGCTATCGCCGCAATTTTGGGCGCCGCGCTTGTACTGGGAGTGCTACCCGCATGATCTGGAATCCGTCGGGCAATACCTCGCTCCTGTTCCCGACTCTCACCCTGACCCCGCCGTGGACCAACAAGTACTTCGCGACCCTTGGCTACGTCGGTATCCTCGGCAACGACAAGTTCAACTCGTTCGCCGGCGGAGTTTTCAAGGGCAAGAGCCTTTTGTATATGCAATTCTAGTACAACTTCCAGCTCGTCAAGGGGCGCAGTTGAGGTTCAAGGCAAGGAACTATATTTTGTACCGGTACGGGAGTAGTTGAGATGGCGAAACGCGCCGTGTTCATCCTCGCAGTCCTGCTCGGCTTGTCGGCCTGGTGTGGTCCCGGCGCGCGGGCCCAGATGCCGCCCGAAGAGGGCGTCAAGATACGCGAGCTGCCGCTGGCCGCACCGCACTGGGTATTCGTGATGAACCCGTTCAGCGGCACGCTCGAAGTCACCAGCGTGTTCGCCGTCGACGGCGATTCGCTTCAGGTGCTCGGCCAGATGACCGGCGGAATAGTCAGCGCATTCGCGGTAGCGCCGGACCACAAGCAGTTTTACATGGCCGATACCTACTACTCGCGGGGCGCGCGCGGCGACCGTACCGACGTACTGACTATCTATGACGCGCGCCATCTGGCCCCGACCGGAGAAGTGATTCTCCCGACCAAGCGCCAGCTTTCGATTCCCGACAGTTCCCAGATGACGGTGACGCCCGACGGCCGCTTCGTGCTGGTCGCCAACGTGACCCCGGCGACGTCGGTCAGCGTGGTCGATATACTGAACCGCACCGTCGCGGGTGAGATCGAAACTTCCGGCTGCGCCGAAGTCCTGATCGCCGGGCCGCGCCGCTTCGTTTCGGTGTGCAGCGACGGCTCGATGATGACCACCGAATTCGACGACAACGGCAAGCAGACCGCGCAAAAGCGCACCGCCAAGCCGTTCTTCGACATCGAGAAAGACCCCGTCTTCGGCGTGCCGGCGCGGGTTGGCGACGACGCCTACTTCGTCAGCTACCATGGGATGGTCTACCCGATGGGTCTCGGATCGAATCCAGCCGCGCCAGGGCAGTCCTGGTCGTTGCTGAGCGATGACGAGAAGAAGGCCGGATGGCTGCCGGGCGGCTATGAGCCGCTGTGGGGCAACGCCGCCAAGGGCCTCCTGTTCGTTCTGATGCATCGGGGCGGCGGTGACTGGACGCACAAGAATCCGGGCACCGAAGTGTGGGTCTATGACGTGAAAGGGCAAAAACGCATCGACCGGATCGTACTGCCGCAGCAGGCCAACGCCATCCTGGTCAGCCAGGACGGCGCTCCGACGCTGTTCACCCTGAACGCGATGTCCGCCACGCTGCAGGCGTTTTCGGCGCTGGACGGCAGGTATCTGGGCGCGCTCAAAGGCCTCTCGGGGGTCCCGTGGGAGATGTACGGATTCTGATCTCTGGACGCTGAAAGTATGTACGGAGAGTGATGCCGCAAATCGACCCAGTACTCGGATGGATGGCCGCGGTCGCAGCCGCGGCCATTTTCGCCTCGTCCGGGGCGCTCAAGTTTTATGACCTGGAGGCGTTTCGCGGCGCGGTGACGAACTACCGCCTGATTCCGGAATGGCTCGCGACGCCGTTTGCCTGGGCGGCGCCGGTGGTGGAGTGCGCCGCGGCGCTGGGCCTGCTGCTGAGCCCGATTCGCGCGTCGGCGGCGCTGGTCTTGATCGCCTTGCTCGCCGTATTCACCGGCGCGATCGTGATCAACCTCGCGCGCGGCCGCACCGATATCGACTGCGGATGCTTCGGCCCGGCGCTGCGCCAGCGGCTGAGCTGGTGGCTGCTGTTGCGCAACGGCGCCCTGTTATTGCTGCTGGCGATCGCGCTGATGCCCGCCGCTCCGCGGCCGATGGGTTTTTTCGACCTCGCCACCATCGGCATGGCGGCGGCCACGGTGGTGGTGCTCTACACCGCCGCCAACTATTTAATCGCGAACGCCCCCGGGCTTCGCGCGCTGGGTGCGTTAAATGCTTGAAGCGTTGGTGATTTCGCAGATCCTGCTGTGGGCGCTGGTGCTCTCCATGGCGGTGATGATGCTCGCGTTGCTGCGCCAGGTCGGCGTTCTGCACGAACGGATTGCGCCGATGGGCGCGCTCACGCTCGACCGCGGGCCCAAGGAGGGCGAGGCCGCGCCGCTGTTCGAGGTCAAGGACCTGCGCCGCGGCACACCGCTCAGGATCGGCGGCGCGCGCGGCCGCAGCACGTTGCTCTTCTTCCTCTCCCCGACCTGCCCGGTGTGCAAGAAGCTGCTGCCGATCGTGAAATCGATCCAGCAGGCCGAGAACTCATGGCTCGACGTCATCCTGACCAGCGACGGCGAGCCGGTCGAGCACGAACGCTTCATCCGCGTGCAGCATCTCGAGGACTTCCCGTACGTGCTTTCGTCCGACGTCGGGATGACCTACCGGATCGGCAAGTTGCCGTATGGCGTGATGATCGACGACTCGGGCGTGATCCGGGCCAAGGGACTGCTCAACACGCGCGAGCATCTGGAGAGCCTAATCGAGGCCAAACAGATGGGAGTTCCGTCGATCCAGCAGTTCCTCCAATCCAGGCAGCCCGAAGGCCACGAGCCGCACGAGCATTCGCACGACGATGAACAGGCTCACGCAAACGGCCACGCCGATGATCACGCGCATGACCACGAGGCCCAACCGCTTGCCGCATCCGACAAGCGCGGACGAAAATAGGCGAAAATAGGCAAGGAGACGAATAATGGACTCCCTGGTGGAACAGCTCACCCGCAGGGTCGCGCAGCGCACCTCGCGGCGCGGCTTCCTTGCCCGGATGGGCAAACTGATGCTCGGAGGAATGGTGCTGCCGCTGCTGCCGATCGACCGCGTGCTGGGGAGCGCCCAGGCGCAGATGACGATGGGCGCCACCGGAACCGGGCGCAACGACGATCCCTCGACCTGCGACTACTGGCGCTACTGCGGCTTCGACGGCAACCTGTGCGGATGCTGCGGCGGCAGCCATACCGAGTGCCCCGCCGGCACCATCATGTCGCCGACCTCGTGGGTGGGTACCTGCCAGGATCCCAACGACGGCAAGGAATACATAATTGGCTATCGCGATTGCTGCGGCAAAGACGTATGCGGCCGCTGCTTCTGCGAAAATAACAAGGGCGACATGCCCATCTACAGGACCCAACTGGATAACGGAGTCATCTGGTGTTTCGGAACCAAGCCTTCATCCTACGTGGTCAACTGCACGACCGCCGTCCGCCTCGGTCTCAAAACCTGAGTCCGCGGACCTGGCTGATTGCGGCCGTCTGCGCCGTCGCGCTCGCGGCCGGCGTGAGCACCGCGCGGGCGGACGGCCACGGCGTTTTTATCTCGAACTGCGCCGTGTGCCATCAGCCTGACGGCAAGGGCGCGCCCTCGGTGTATCCGCCGCTGGCCGACACGGTGGGCCGCTACATGGTCCTCAAGGACGGCCGCACCTACGTGATCGACGTGGTCTCGTTCGGGATGGGCGGCAAGATCGATTCCGCGGGCGATAGCTTCGAGGGCGACATGCCGCCCTGGCCGCAGTTGAGCGATCAGGATGTCGCCGAGGTGCTCACCTACGTGCTCACCGGTCTCAATACCAAGGTGCTGCCCAAGGACTTCAAGCCGATCTCCGCCGACGAAGTCAAGGCCGAGCGCGCCAAGCAGCTTACCGCGGCAGCCGTCCACGCCGAGCGCGACGCGCTGATTAAAGATCTCGGAAACAAGGCCGCGAAGTAGGGACACGCCGCTGCGATGAAACCGCGCGCTATCGCCGTACTGGTTGGCGTGCTCTCGCTTGCGCGCGCCGCGCTGGCCGGCGGCTCGCCGCCGGCCGAACTCTATACGCTCAACTGCTGGGGCTGCCATAAGCCGCGCGCCGAGGGCATTCCCGGCACCGTGCCGCGCCTGGCGGATTCGATGGCCGATTTTCTGAAGGTGCCCGGCGGCCGCGAATATCTCGTTGAGGTGCCGGGTGTCGCAGCCTCCACGCTGAGCGACGCCGAAGTGGCCCAAGTGCTCAACTGGCTGCTGTTCACCTTCAACAAGGCCGAGATGCCGCCGGACTTCACGCCCTACACGGCGGCCGAAATCGCAAAATACCGGCCCCATCAACTGATTCGCATCACTGAAACCCGCGACGCTCTGGTCAAGCGGTTGAAAGCCAAAGGCATAGTCGTCCCCGACGACCAGCTCGCTGGCGAGGCGCTGGCGACACCGCGGTAAACGGCCTCGGGAATTGCGGGCGCGCGCTTTGAAACAGGAGACGGCGAATGGACGCACTGGTGGAACGTCTTTCACGAACGGTGGCGCAGCGGACCTCGCGGCGCGGCTTTCTGGGTTACCTGGGCAAGGCGCTGGTGGGCGGGATGATGATTCCGCTGTTGCCGATCAACCGGGTGGTTGAGCAGGCGCAGGCGCAGATGAGCGCGGAGAGCGGGGCCGGGGCGGAAGCCGAGGGTGGCGATCTGACGAGTTGCGATTACTGGCGCTACTGCGGCTTCGACGGCTACCTGTGCAGTTGCTGCGGGGGCGCGCTGACTTCGTGTCCGCCGGGGACGGTGGCGTCGCCGACCTCGTGGGTGGGGACGTGCCAGCATCCGACCGACGGCAAGGAGTACATCATCGCGTATCGCGACTGCTGCGGTAAGGACGTGTGCAACCGCTGCTTCTGCGACAACAACAAGGGGCAGGTGCCGATCTACCGGCCGCAGTTGGACAACGACATCATCTGGTGCTTCGGGGCCAAGAACTTCGCCTATCACTGCACCACGGCGATCCGGCTCGGCGCCAAAACCTGACGCTCGGGACTTAGCCTATGAGGCGGTTCGCGCCGCCGAGCGGCGCCCGCAACCGGTATGGACGAAACTAAATTCGCTGAAGCGCTGGAGCGCGCGTCCGCGTGGGTCGTGCGCTACTTCGAACGCACGCGGGACTTTCCCGTGCTTGCGCAAGTACGGCCGGGCGAGGTCGCCGCCGCGATGGCTTCCGCGATGCCGGAAGAGGGCGAGGACTTCGACACCCTGCTCGACGACTTCGAGCGTATCGTGGTCCCCGGCATCACGCACTGGAACCATCCGCGCTTCTTCGCCTACTTCTCCATCACCGGCTCGGAGCCGGCGGTACTGGCCGAGTTGCTCGCCGCGGCGCTCAACGTCAACGCGATGTTGTGGCGGACGTCGCCGGCGGCGACCGAGGTCGAGGAGGTCGCGCTCAAATGGCTGCGCGCCGCTTTGGGCCTGCCGCCGAGCTTCTTCGGCGTGGTCTACGACACCGCGAGCGTCTCGGGGTTGCATGCGTTGGCGGCCGCGCGCGAGTCGCTCGGCCTGGACGTGCGCAATCTCGGCACCGTCGGCCGCGGCCTCCCGCGGCTGCGCCTCTACTGCACCGATCAAACCCACTCGCACATCGAGAAGGATGCGATCCTGCTCGGCATCGGCCGCGAAAACGTGGTCAAGGTCGCGACCGACGGCGCGTTCAGGATGGACCCGGCGGCGCTCGATCGCTCGATCGCCGAGGACCGCGCACGGGGCTTTTTGCCGATGGCCGTGGCGGCAACCGTCGGCACCACCTCGACCACCTCGGTCGATCCGGTCGCCGCGATCGCGAAAGTTTGCCGCGAGCATCGCGTGTGGCTGCACGTCGACGCCGCCTACGCCGGGCCTGCGGCGATCGTGCCGGAGCTGCGCTGGCTGCTCGAGGGAACCGAGGCGGCCGACTCGCTGGTGGTCAATCCGCACAAGTGGATGTTTGTGCCGGTCGATCTTTCGATCCTTTACACCCCGCACGAGGCCTTGCTGCGCCGCGCGTTCAGTCTGATTCCGGCCTACCTCGAGACGCCGGAGAGCGAAGTGCGCAACTACATGGATTACGGGGTCCAGCTTGGCCGGCGCTTTCGCGGCCTGAAGCTCTGGTTCGTGCTGCGCGCCTACGGACGGCGCAGGATAGTTGAGACAATTCGCAATCACGTCGCCTGGGCGCAGGAGCTGGCGCGATGGATCGATGAAGCCGGCGACTTCGAGACGCTGGCGCCCCATCCGCTCTCGGTGGTGTGCTTCCGCCACGTGCCCGCGCAGCTTAAGCAAAGCGCCGACGCGCTGGACCAGCACAATCAGCGCGTGATCGACGAGATCAACCGGGGCGGCTTCGCCTTTCTTTCGACCACGCGGCTTAGCGAGCGTGTCGCGATTCGCTTCGCGATCGGTAACGCTCGGACTACGCCGGCCGACGTGCGCGAGACCTGGGATTTGTTACTGATCACCGCCCGCCGTCTCGCCAGCGGCTGAAATCGCGCGGTCCGCGGCGCCAAGACAAGACAACAACTCCAGTTTCCACGCCGTAAAAGAAGCGGCGATGGCATTTACCGCTAGTTTATTTGACGAAAGTTGGGAAATTGCCCGCCTGATTCGGGTCAGAATTATCTGATATTGCTCCATGTTTCGGCTGGAAATAGCGGAAAATCGGGCTCAATTGGAGCAAACGAGCATGACTTTCGGTCGCGCACAACGTTCGATACCCGCCAATTAGGAGCGATAATCTGTTTATAGAGGCATATGTGAGACATATGAGGGTCGCTGGCCAATTCATGGGAAAAAGGAACAGAATGTCTACCATAGTTGGGTAAATGCGGACCAAGCTCGGCCCCATGTTGATAAGGACCGAAAACTGTGAGCGAAAACGCCTACGGCGCCACAGGGAACGGGTTATCCTTAATCAGCCGTGGAAGGGAACACGTACCCGATCCACGACGCTGATTCGAAGCCTGCCGCGAACCTCTTTAGTCCTGCTCCAGTGTGGAAGCGGAGTCGGGCGCGTCTCGACCATATTGAAAACAAGTGCGGTTCGGGAACAAAGCGTGGCGCGAATCACCCGATTCGGCGCGCTATCGCTCCGAAAGAGCGTATTGACAGATGGGGGTATTGACCGCGTAAGCATGTTCTAGAAGAAGAGCCTAGTTTGCTACGGCGATCCTTGACGAGCCCTGCGTCATAGCCCACCAGGCGCATGAGTTGACGCTGATGGATGCTCTTGTATTTGCGACGATCGGGCGCCCGCTCAATCAGGGAACTCCTGTTGAGTTCCCTACGTTACAGTCACGAGCGAGCCGACGCAGCGAATACGGACCACTTCCCGGAGGGCAGGCGCACGGCGACCTCCGCGTAGCGAGGATCATCTTATGGCAGGGACTATCAATTCGCTGAACGAAGACCGCAGCCGGCTGGCATGGCGGGTGCGCCAGGCAGGCGTACCGAGCGAGATCATAGACGAGCTTATCAATGACAACATTGTCGCTCGCTATGCGCGGCGTTTCCGCCTGTTCCTGCAGGGAGCGCCGGGCGACGTTCTGATGATCATCATCAACGGTGTGGTCAAGGTGTACTGCGCGCAACCCGATGGCCGAAGATTCCTGGTCGAACTCGCCGGCCCGGGGGACATAGTCGGTTACGTCGACCGGATGGACATCAAGGGTCGGCACTGTCAGGCTTTCGAGGCCCAGGCCCTGACCAACTGCGCGGTCGCGCTCATCAGCCGCCAGCGCATCCTCAAGCTTCTCGGTGATTCGGATCACTCCACGCTGATTGGCCTGTTCGAGCGACTCAACACATTTTGGGGCTCGGTGGTGCATCGCTACGCGTCGCTGATGACGCTCTCCTATCGCGAACGGCTGGAGGCGATGCTCACTGAAGTGGCGGCCCGTTTCGGGGTCAAGGAAACGCGCGGCACCCTTTTGACGCTCGAGTTGGGGCACGACGATTGGGCTGAGATGATCGGCAGCTCGCGGCCGATGGTGAGCAGGCTTATCGCGGAGATGGTGCAAAGCCGGGTACTCGCCCGGGAGGGCAAGCACTACATCCTGCTGGCCGACGGCAAAGCCGAGAAGCCGGCTCTTCCGATGTCGCGCATCGAAGCGGTTCCGTCACGAGGTGTTACCGCGCGCAAGAATGGCTCGATGGCGCGTACGGATCGCGTTTCCTTGTGACCGCGCGCCGTCTGCCGCACGACCCTTTGTACATCAAATGGCGGCTCTAATAAGCCGCCATTTTTTTCGCGACCGATACGCCCCGTGTTCGATCGACGCAACGGATATTTGTGCTGCCGAAGGCCGGCGGCTACGTCACGTTGAGCGGCCGGCTGCGATCGCTTCGCGCTTGCGCTGGATTATTTCGGCCACCTTCAGATGCGCCATATCGATCATCTTGCCGTCGAGGCTGGCCGCGCCGCGCCCTTGTGCGGTCGCTTCATTCATCGCTTCAAGCAGCCGCTCGGCCCAGGTGATTTGCTCGGCGGAGGGCGAGAAGATCTCGTTGGCGAGCGCGACCTGGCTCGGATGAATCGCCCATTTGCCCTCGAGCCCCAGCGTGGCCGCGCGCCCGGCGCAGGCGCGGTAGCCGTCGGCGTCGACGAAGTCGACGAAGGGGCCATCGATCGCCCGCAGTCCGTATGCGCGGCAGGCGTTGGTCATTCGCGCCAGGGCGAAATGCCACTGATCGTTCCAATGCCGCGCTCGTACGCCCTGCGCGTCGGCGGCGGTCAGGATTGAGTAGCGCGCATTGGGCGTGCCGAAAACGACCTCGCCGGTCTGCATACTGATGGAGTAGTCGCCGATGCCGAAGATCATCGCCTCGAGCCGCTCGCAGCTCGCCGCGATCTGCTCCACGTTCGACATCCCCAGCGCGGTTTCAATCAGGATTTCAAGCCCGAAAGGATCTGTGCGACCGGTTTCGCGTTCGATCTGGCCGAGCAGCGCGTCGACGAACTGCACGTCGAAGGGCGTGCCGACTTTGGGCAGCATGAACATGTCCAGCCGCGGGCAGCGCTGAGCGATCTCGCAGATGTCACGGAAGGCCCATGGCGTATCGAGGCCGTTGACGCGCACGGCGACCGTCTTGCGGGGCCAGTCGATCTCATTGAGCGCGGCGATTGCGAGGTTGCGCGCGGTGACTTTTTGATCGGGCGCGACCGCGTCCTCGAGGTCAAGGAATATTACGTCGGCCTCGCTCGCGGCCGCCTTGGCGAAAAAATGGGGCGAGGTGGCCGGCACCGCCAGTTCGGAACGTTGCAGTCGAAAGCGCCTCGGCTTATGGGTGGTCAAAGACATCGTTCGCCTTTAGCGCCAATCGCTCGAGAGGTAAAGAGCGCTGCCGCCGTGCCGGCGTTCGGTGCGCGACGATTGTAGCCTTGAAAACTCGCGCGCATTACAATCGCGGACTGAAAAGTACCCGGCGGAATCTGTCCGGGACGACCCTATCCGCCAGGACGAGCAGTGCGATGGGACAATCAGTGTGATGGGAAAGGCAGTTTGATGGATCACGCGGGAGTAATGTCACCGCAGGGCCGAGTCCGCCCGGGACGGCTTCAAATTTGGCTGCAGGCGAGCCGCGCTTTCACGCTAGGGATGCCCTTCATGAGCGTGACCGTGGGCGCGTTTCTGGCGTTCTATGCCGGCGCGAGTCTCTCGCTGCCGAAGTACGTCGCGGCTGCCGCGGCCGCGATGCTTTTGCAGGCTGCCGCCAATTTCATCAACGACTACTACGACTTCGTCAAGGGCACTGACGCCGACAACTGGGAATCGCCCGACGCCTTTGGGCCGGGCCTGGCGATTCAGCAAGGCCTGCTCACCGCCGAGCAGATTCATGTCGCGGGTCTCGCGACTTTCGCGGCGGGATCGGCGCTCGGTCTGACGCTGGTTTATGCCTGCGGATGGCCGGTGCTCATGCTCGGACTGATCGGCGCGTTCGGTTCGTATTTCTACACCGCCGAGCCGCTCAGCCTTGCCTACCATGGGCTCGGCGATTTCATGGTCTTCGCCCTGATGGGCCCCGGCTACGTGCTGGGCGGGTACTACGTGCAGGCGCTGAGTTTCTCGTGGACGTCGGCGCTGGTCGGAATTTCGATGGGGCTGTTGTGCTCGAGCCTGTTGCAGGTCAACAACCTGCGCGACATCGAAAACGACCGCAAGCACGGCAAGTGGACGATGGCCGCGATAATCGGCCGCAAGGCAGCGCTGGTCGAACTGGTCACGTGCGACGCGCTGGCTTATGTAATCGTGCTGGCGAGCGTGCTTTTCAGGCTACTCCCGTGGCCCTCGATCCTCGTGCTGGCGACGCTGCCACGGGCGATCGATCAGGTAAGACTGGTTTCCGGCGAGACCGACGCCGAGGCGCATAACCGTGCGATGGCCCGCTCGGGCCAATTGCAATTCGAATTCGGCCTCGCCCTGGTGGCCGCCTTCGTGTTGAGCCGCTTCATGGATTGGTAGCCGGCGGCGTTGCGCTCAATACGGGTTGCCGCTCGGTCGACTGGAGAATTTTAAATTTAGCCCGCGTGGAGTTAAAGCATGAAACGAACCATATCTGTGATGATCGCCCTCGCGTTTGTGCTCGGAGCGAACGCATTACGGGCGAACGCCGAATCCGATACGGCCGCTCCCGTAGCGGTGGTCACCACTTTGTTCAGCTCTCTCAATGATCAGCAGTCGGCAGCCAAGCTTTTTGTCGAGCAGCCCGACGTGACCGACGCGTTTCCGGCATTTCACTGGCACGGAACGACGGCGTTCAAGGATTGGATGGCCGATTTCGCAAAGGATAGCGCAAAGAACAAGGATACGGACTTTAAGTTCACGGTCGGAAAGCCGCTGACCGCGGTGGTCGTCGGCGATCGCGCCAATGTCATCGTGCCTGTCGCGCTGGATCTCAAAGAGGCCGGAAAGCCGGGCCACTATGATGGTTTGACTAACGTGGTGTTATCGAAGACCGGCGATGTGTGGAAAATCGAGGCCTTCACCTGGACGACCAAATAGGAATCCGAATTAAATTTTCAGCACCGACCTGAAGCGCACCTTGCCCGACATCATGTGGTTGTAGCCCTCCGCAGCCCGCTCCAGCGGAAAGCTCTCGATCATAGGACGTACGCCGCTGGCCGCCGCGAACCTGAGCGCGTCCTCGGAGTCGATGGAAGTTCCGGACGGCCAGCCTACGATCGATTTGTGCGTCAAAATCAATTGCAGTGACGAAACCGCGAACGGGTCGGGACTCGCACCGACGATGACCAGTTTGCCGCCCGCCGCGAGTCCATCGATGAGGCTGCCGATAGCCCTGCTATCCGGGGCGGTCGCGAGAATCACCCGAGCGCTGCCAAGACCCCGTAGTTCTTTGGCAACATCCTGCGCCGCGCTGTCGATGTAAGTTCGCGCGCCCAACTTCAACGCGAGGGGTTTTTTGTCGGCTCCTCTCCCTATCGCGACCGTCGCAAAGCCGAATTTGTTCGCGAATTGAACGCCCAAGTGCCCGAGTCCGCCGATACCCTGTACCGCGACGAGGTCGCCAGGACGAGCGCCACTGTTGCGCAAAGCGTTGAACGTAGTGACGCCCGCGCACATGAGCGGTGCGGCCTCCTCCGGAGCCAACTCATCAGGAATGTGTGCGAGTGCCTCGACCGGCGCATGAACGAATTCGGCGTATCCACCATCGTAGCTGATACCCGGAATTTGCAGCTTCACACATGTTATGAAATCGCCACGGCGGCATGAATCGCACTTCCCGCAATGTCCGCCGTGCCACCCGACTCCCACCCGGTCGCCGACCTTCCATGGGTCGGCATCTTGTCCGATAGCGTCGATCACACCCGCTATCTCGTGCCCAGGAGCACGTGGATAGACGATGCCGGGAAAGCCTCCTTCCTTGGTTAGAACGTCGCTATGACAGACGCCGCACGCCTGAACTCTGATTCTTACGGTTCCGCGGGCAGGCCCGCGCATCTGCTCCTCTTCCAGTTTGAAGCTTCCGCCAGCGCGATCCACACGAACTATTTTCATCGGTAATACCTCTATTAGTAAAATCGTTTCAGGCCTGACTATTTAGCGTGAACTGTTCAGCGTGTTTCGCAACAAAGTCGCGGATACTCAGCGCGGGCCTTCCTGTAATCGCCGCGATATCATGAGTAGTGCGATCATACCGCTCGCCGCTGCGCTAGCCAGTCGCGATGCATGCTGACAAGGCGGGTTCAAATTTCTTCAGGTATGCGGTCAGATCGGGGGCGAATGCAGGATGCTCGCGCAGTCGGGCGAAATGCGCGAAGGCCCGGGGAAACTGGGCACCGAGCCCGAGATGGAGAATTGGCTCGAGTCCTCTTTTCTCGAGTTCTCGGGCCCTCGGGCCTTCGTTGAAGAACAGACTCAACTCGGCAGCGAAACAGATGTCCGCGAGCGTGAGGTTGTCGCTTACCAGGTAGTCGCGGCCAGGCGGCAACGCCTGGTTGATTCCGGCGGCATACACCGCGAATCCGTCGCGCGCCCGCGAGTGAATTTCGGGCGACACGGATCCGTTGATCAGCGACAGAAGGTAGATCTGCGCGTCGCGGGCGAACACCAGGCTCGCGTCGAGGAAGCTGTCGACGCGCGCGGCTTCGTATGGGCCGCGGCCGTAAAGTGGAAATTTGCTTTCGCCCAGCCGGGCGACGGCTCGCATGATGCTGTTGGATTCGAAGATGCCAATCTGGCCGTTCGGGCTGAACGCCGCGGGTACGGTCCCAAAAGGATGCGCCTCCATGAATGCGCTGGTCTTATGCAGCGCCCCTGTGAAGCCGACCTTGCCGGCCGCCGCCTCGCCGAGCCGCGCCCGTTCGCCGCTGGACAGTGGCCGCGCATGGAAATCCCACAACCAGGATTGGAGTTCCTTCGGCGAACTGCCTCTCACTTCGATTTCGACCCCGCACAGACGTGCGGCTATCGTGGCTTTCCAGATGCGCGGGTTTGGCAGGTAAGAAAAAATTCGCAAGTCACTCACGATTTCCTCCTGAGGCGAATAGCGGTTTGCCTGCGCGGTGGCGCAAGCTGCCGCGTACCTACCAGGTCTCGCCAAACGGCCTGACCTCCACGTTGAAGGACCAGGCGCTACGATCCTGATGAGCGACGTGCCAAATTTCCTCGGCAATCGCCGCGGGTTGGATGAAGAATGCGTCCGGAGCGTCCGGCCATCGCTTGCGCGTCCATTCCAAATCGATGACCGCATCGATTAGCACGTAGGCGACGTGCACGCCTTTTGGCCCAAGCTCGCGCGCAATCGATTCCGCGAGAATTCGCTGCGCCGCTTTGGTTGGCGCGAAGCCCGCGAAGCCGGCCTTGCCGCGAAGCGCGGAAGTGTTGCCGCTGGCGATAATGGCGCCCGCCCCAGCCGCGACCATCCCGGGCGCGAGCCGCCGAGCCAGATACAGCAGCGCCATCGTATTGACCTGAAAATTCCGCTTCAGGACTTCGGGATCGATTTGCATGAAATTTCCGAACGCGCCGCCGACTGCGTTATGGATCAGAACGTTCGGTGCTCCGAGCTCGGCACGGACCGCCTCGATCGTGACCTCGAGTTGCGCCTCATCGGTGACGTCGCACGGATACGCTCGCGCGTTAGGAATCTCACGCTCCAACAAGGTCAGCCGCTCTCGATTGCGAGCGAGCATCGCGACCGCATATCCACCGTGCGAGAAGCGGCGCGCGATCGCCGCGCCGGTTCCTGGACCTACCCCGGTTACGATTACGACGGGATTAGTATTAGTCACAGAGGTGTCCTTGTTTTTCGATTCGTGGAAGGAGTGCGACTCGTTCGTATCAGTGTGCGGGTGAATTGCCAGCTTGATCGTGCACGACCCGACGCCGTTCCAGCCGTGCAATGTTGTCTTGGCTGTAGCCCAGTTCGCTGAGGATGGGCGCATTGTCCGCGCCCAGCAGGGGCGCCAACTCGCGGACGCCGGCAGGAGTGCGATCGAAGCGCGCGGCTGGCCGCGGCATCCGCACTTTGCCGAAGGTCTCGCTCTCAAACTCTTCGAGGATGTGATTTTCGCGAACCTGCCGATCCTCGAGGAGTTCAAAACGGCTCAAGACGGGAGCCGACGGAACATCGTTGCTGAGCAGCCGTGGCAGGATTTCGCTCGCGGTCCACCTCTCCAGTTCGGCGGCCACGATCTCCCGCCGTTCCACTGCGTGTAGAGACCGGTCGCGCGCGGTCTTGAAGCGAAGATCATCGATGAGATCTCGCCGATTGAGCGCCCCGCACATGCCAGCCCATTCGTCGTCGGACAGCGCGGCCGCGGTGAGGTAGCGGTCCTGCGCCGCGAATACCAGGTCGGGCCCAAGCTCCGCTTCAGAGGGGTCGATTTCGTGGCCGACGAAGGTCAGGCTCGTCATCGCTTCGGGCCACAGATAGGAAATCATCGCGTCCAGCATCGAGATCCGCACGTGTTGCCCTTGCCCCGATCGTGCGCGCGAGAAAAGCGCCGCGGTGATCGCCTGGGCCGCGGTCAGTGCCGTGGTGTTGTCGGCGATAATGGTTCGCACCATCCGCGGACGCCCGGTGTCTCGGTCGCGCTGGATTTCCGCCAAACCGGACAGTGCCTGAATCACCGGATCGTAGGCGCGCTGACCCGCGTACGGACCGCGCTCCCCATAGCCGCTTATCGAAACATAGACGATGTCTTTCCGGACGGCGCGCACGGCGGCTTCTCCAATGCCAACGCGCTCCGCAGCTTCGGAACGAAAGTTGTGAACCAGAACGTCTGCCGTCGCGACCAGTTTCTTGACGATGTCGAGACCCTCGGCAGCCTTGAGATCGACCACCAACGAGCGCTTGTTCCGATTGCAGCACAGGAAAAACGCGGACATCCCGTTGCGGCTCTGACTCAAGTGGCGCATGAGGTCGCCACGCGGCGGCTCGATCTTGATGACCTCGGCCCCCTGGTCCCCAAGCATCATAGTTGCGACAGGCCCCGCGACCATGCTCGTGAAGTCCAGCACTCGAACACCTTCTAAAGGTCCTGACATTTGTTCGACCTCTGGCGGCAGGCGCCCGCTACTGTGCGAAGTTCCGCTTGAGCGCCGCTTTATAAGCGGGGCGTTGCCCAAGGCGTACGCGATAACGTGAGAACGTGTCCGAAAAAGGGATCGCGAGCGACGCTGCCCAGTCGAGACAGGTCATCAGGAGGATGTCCGCGGTGCTGAGCCAATCGCCGAACAAATACGGACCACCGCTCTCGACTCGTGAGGCCATCGCTTCGAGGTTACGCAGGAAGTACTTCTTTGCGGACTCGACCGCGACCGGCGCCTCGCCATAGACGTGTTTCAGTCCCTCGTGACGCCGCATGACGTACAGCGAAGCCGCGTCGAGTTCGGAAAGTATGAAGTAACACCATTCGTTCAAGGTGGCCTGGCTCCTGGCGTCGCTGGGCACGTATAGCTCTTTGGAGTTGGTAAAGGTCTCACTGAGATATTGGACAATCGCCGCGCTCTCGCTCAAAAGAAACGATCCGTGGCGAAGAACCGGAATCTTATGCCTGGGGTTGAGCCGCTTGAATTCGTCAGTCTGAGTCTCGCCGCTGCGCGCTTGAATCGGATGGAACTCGTACTCGAGTCCGAGTTCGAGCAACATCCAGTGGGCGCGCATCGTGCGCGCCGTGCCGGTTCCCCACAAAGTCAAATCACGCGCCATTGGTATTTGTCCGACGCCTTCCGTTTGAAGACGTTCGTCATGTTTGATACATTAATGACGCTCGTAATCAAACATGTCAAGAGCATTCAGAAAAGCGAGAGGAACCCGATGCGGGTGTCGAAAGAAAAGGCCGCGCGCAACCGCGAAGAAATTTTGACTTCGGCCGCGCGTCTGTTCCGCGAACACGGCATCGGTGCGACCGGCGTTGACTCGATCACCGAAGGTGCCGGTCTCACTCACGGCGGCCTCTACAGTCAATTCGGGTCCAAACAGGCGATAGTGGCCGAGGCGATTCGCTTCGCCCTGGAGCGGTCGAAGCGTGGCTGGCAGCGAGCGGCGGATGGCAAGCCTGGAAAGAAGGCATTGTCCGACCTCGTGACTACGTACTTGTCGCGAGCGCACCGGGACTCGCCCGGTCAGGGATGTCTGGTCGCGGCGCTGAGCACCGACATTGCCAGGCAGCCTCAGGCCGTGCGTCAGGTTTTCACCAGGGAGTTGAGGGACGTGCTCGAGTTTTTGGCCGGGCTGGTGCCGGACGATGCTCCTTCGCGCCGCTATGAGGAGGCGATTGCAACGTTTGCTTGTATGGTTGGCGCGCTGATCCTGGCGCGCGCGGTCAGCGACGAGGCTCTTTCGAGCCGAATACTGAAGACCGCGGCGAAACGGGCAGGTAAACTTACCAAAGCCCGTGGACCCGTTCGTCGTGCCTAGCCGATCTGCCTCTTCTTGATCGAGGCAGGATGTTAGCGCGCGGCAGGTCCTGAAGGCGCGGGATGCATCGGGGATTTATCCGTTACGGGGCTATAGCTACTGGTAGCGACAGGCATTGGCTATTGCCCCGCAACGGATCTGTTATTGACCAAGACCAATCCCGGATTAGTCTGTTTCGATTGGCAGCGATTTATCTTTGGCCCATTCGCCCATCGAACCATCGTACAGAGTGAGATGGTCATGGCCGAGTTGGTACAACAGAAACAAATCAACCGTCGCTGAAATCCCGCCTCCGCAGTAGCAGATCACGTTTTTGGATTTTTCAATTCCGGTCGCGTCGAACTCGGCTTGCGCCTGCGCCAGGGGTACAAACGCTTTGGTCGTGGAATCGAGCAAAGTTGCCGCGGATACATTCACACTGCCTGGAACCCGGCCCGGACGGCCGTAGCGACTGGGAGTCTTGCCGGCGTGCAACTCCGGCGGCAGCGCGTTTACGATGACCGTGGCGAGATCTTTGAGCGCCGCCAACACCTGCTCCTTACCCACGACCAGCCCCGAGCGCGGACGGGCGATGAATTCGGCGGGTGCGTACGTACACGCCGCGGTCGAGACCGGGCGGCCTTCCGCCTGCCATTTATCCCAGCCTCCGTCCAAAATCGACGCGTTGTCGAAGCCAAACGCCCGCAGCATCCACCAGACGCGCGTCGCCCACATTATGTTGCCCGCGCTGTACAGCACGACCCGAATACCTTCGCCCACGCCATGCCGCGACATGGCGGCGGCGAAATGGTCCGCCGACGGCATCGTGAACCGCAGCTTGGTCGTGTTGTCCGAGAGCTCTCCTTGTATATCGAGGAATCCGGCGCCCGGAATGTGCCCCGCGTCATAGTCTGCCTTCCCGCTGACCACAAGGTACGGCATATCGCTGCCCGGCTCCGCACGCTTCAAATATGTCGTGCAATCGAAGATACGCACGCCTGGGTCGCTCAGATGGGCTTCCAGCCAATCGGTCTGTACCAGACTGTCAGGATCGCGATATTCGAGATTTTTGTCCGCCATGATCTGCTCCTAAGCGACTGTCGTTCTCATACTATGCGAGTAAGTTGGGCCGCAACGCTGCTCGGCTAGAACGTGTATCGCTTACCGACGACTGAGGGTTCGACGACGCCGTCGCCGAAAGCATTAGTAAGTGCTACGACGGCTCGCCAACCAGTGCAGTGTCCGGCCGCGATGGTTTTCAACCCGAACTCTGACAGCGCCCCGACGGTCTCGGGTATGATCTCCTCGTTGGCACCGGCAAGATGGAAGCCGCCCATCACCGCATGGACCGGCGCTCCGTCGGCGCTATCACGAGCGTGCTTCAGAGCATTTACTACTCCGGCATGAGAACACGCGGTGAATACTACGAGCCCTTTTTTCTTGACATTGACCATCAGGAACCGCTCGTCCATCAGCAGAGGATCCGGCTGCCAGCTTCCGTCCTCTGACTTTTGATAATGCGCAGGTAAGCCGCGTTCGAACGGAGTCACCCGGGGGATTTCTCCACTCAAGTGGAACATGCCGTCGAGCAGGACGCGGGGCTCTCTGGTACAGTCGACGTCCGCGCCGCGAGCGGTGAGAGCTTCGATGCTCGGGACATTCTTCATGGGCATGAATTCGCCATTAGGCAGTCGGCGCGCTCTTGAGCGAAACATGCCAGGATGGGCGTAGTACGGAATCGACCGCCCGCCGTTGCGGGCGCGAATGAGCTCTAGCGCTTTCAGCATGCCTCCCGAATGGTCCCAGTGGCCATGAGAGAGGACGGCGCTCTCGACCAGTTCCAGGTGCGCACCGAGGCGGCCCGAGTTCCGTTCGAACGCATATTCCTCCGGTCCACTGTCGAAAAGAATGGTTCGCGTTGCGTCTCCCCGGGTCGCCGTGATCAACAGGGAAAGTCCGTGGCAGGCACAACAAAGCGACTCACCGGATAGTTCCCGCATCCCGTGCCGTTCCAGGTGGGCAAACTCGGATTCCGCATGGGCGGGAATGGAGGAAAGACTGTCGGTCGCATTGTCGACCAGAACCTGAATTTCGATCTTGTCAACCGGCGCCAGATTGCCCATCATGACCTCTTCTCATGGAATTCAGCCCGTCTCGATGCTTGCGTCACTGTAACTCCGGTTTCGATACGCTCGGGAGCTTTGGGAACTTGCTCCGCCGATGACCAGATAGCCCTCGCCAGTTTTAGCTTCCTTGTCCTATTGAGCCGCGATCAAGTGCCAACAACCTTGCACCACTTCGTCGAACTGCGCGCTCAGGTTTTTGCGCCGCCCCGATCGAAGCCAGGTTACCCCGACCGCGCATAACGCGCCGTTCAGCATGTCCGCGAGCAATTCGGGACTTCCGAGCCGTATCTCTCCTTGAGCCTGCCCCGCCTTGATGAACATGGTAAGCACGCGCCGGGCGCTCACGATCTCCGCGGGAAGGCTCTGCATGAACCGCACTTCGTTCTTGCAGAAATACACAAAAGCTTCGCCGTGATCCGTCACGGCCGCGAACTCGTGCTGAACAATCCGACGGACCTTGTCCAAAGAGCCGCCAGGTCCGCTCACGATTTGCTGAAGCTCCCGGCAATGCCAGCCATACCAGCTCATAAAAATCTCACGGGCTAGATCATCCTTGCCCACAAAGTGACGATAGATGGCCGCGTCCCGCACCCCCGCCGCCTGAGCTATCTCGCGCATACTGGTTGCATCGATGCCTCTCTCGGCAAAGAGCAAGGTTGCGGCCCGTACGATTACCGGCCGCTTGGTGCCGGGTTTCTTTTCAAGGATGTCCATCGCGAATGAGCGGAAACTAAAAGATGCCGCTGGATACGTCAATCACGACGGCGCCCGTCCCCTATCGCCCCTGGCTCCGAATCGCGTCGAGGGTGCAGTAGCTGTTGTACAACCTAGGATTGTTGATACTGGATACTAAACCGCCGGAGATTTCCGGAACTATTCCCATGCGCGACATCCGTCCGCTCTTCATATCATACATATGCATGTTTAGATAACTTGCCCAGAAGCTGTCCGGCATTCCCTTGGGCCACTGCATTCCAGGCTTCTTCACCGCGTAGTCGTAAAACCACTCGGACTGGTGGAAAGGTTTGCCCGCCCGGTCGTAAGTGACAATCAGCGGCGCGATGCCGGTCCGGGCATCGAACCAACCGCGCTTCTTGCTATAGGGGCAGTTGGGATAGCCCACCGGCTTCATCTCGACCACATAGCCTTCGGGCACCAATTCCATGAAGGTTCGAAAATACTTCTTGCCATTCTTTCCGCCGACCAGGGGCACCTCCCAGTTGGGGTATCCGAAATGACAATTGCCATGTGTGGCCGCCAGAAATGGTCCTTGACCAATGACTTTAAAATCGCCCCAGGTATAAACCGGATCGCCCGCGGCGGCGGCGTCGCTGGCGAACCACGCGGCGCCAGGCATTGCCGTCTCGAAACGCGAGCTATCGGGGACGGATCTAATCCGCTTGGTTTCTGGCGAGTACGCGTGCGCGGTCGGTAGCTTGTGCTGGTCATAAGCCCAGATTTCGAGCGAAGCAGTTCCGTTCATGTCCTGCGGAGAAGTCATAAACAAACTGTTTATTCGCAGTTCAGTCTCGTGGCCTGGCAGGTAGGGCTTCGGGTCGAGCGTTATGCGCCCCACGGTTCGATACCCGACGAATATGTAGTCGTAACTATAGTTGACATCACCGTCCGCGGTGGTTTCCCACTCGCGGGAGGCATACGCGACACTGTCATAATACAAAGTGGATGAGGTAAGTGCGTTCTGAAGGAGCAATTCTTGCGCCGTCTTCGCCTCCGGAAAGGGATTGCCGCCGATCCACGGTTTGCCGTCCTTGGTCCAGACGTTGCCGTCGCGGCCGACGACATGTACCCCTTTGTTGCGCATCGTCGCTTCCATGTACGAGGGCGCACAAAGCTTGGTCACGTCGGTCTCGGTCGCAATCAGGTCGATGGTGCGCTTGTCGTATTTGACCTGCCAATAGGCAACTTCGTCGAGTACATCTTTGACCAGATCGACATTATCCGCGGTGAGTACGTCGCCCGCCTTGAGCTTGCCCTTGGTGTAGGCCTCGATCGAAAGCAACTCCGGCGGGTAAGCGGCCGCGCAGTCGCCGTTGCGACCAATGACGTCGAATAGCGGCGCCAGCACTCCCGCCGCCGCCATCCCTTTGGCGAGTTGCCCCATAAAGTGACGCCTGGTCCACCCCTCCCCGTACTTGATCAAACGCATCGCTCGATTATCTCTCCCCGAGTTCAGTCTGTCTGTGAGCGAACGACCACTAACAAGTTTGACCAAAGCCGTCAACCACAACCGTCTCTCTGGTCGCCGTTGCAGGGTTGCAGGAAGATCAGGTCGCGCGAGCTATCGGATCAGTCGGGCACCCGTTCGGCGCGCTCCGCCGAGCTTCAAGATTCCGGTCGTTGACGGAAATCAGCGATCGAGGGAATTGTGAGTAGAGAGGGCATCGTCATTGCGCAATAATTGCAGCTCGTGAGGATTCCGAGTCACGAGATGCCACCGAGGAGCGTAACATCAGTCATGAGCCAGCATGAGCACAAAGGCCACAGCGATCATGAGCACGGTCATAGCCACGGAGATCGGCACGGCGCGCGTCAACCCGAGCGCTTCGACCCCGCGCGAGCGGCGTTACTCGACGATCCCGCCCGTCTCGAATATCTGCCGCCCGCGCGGCTGATCGAGTTGCTCGAGGCGCCCGCAGGCGCGCGGGTGGTCGATTTTGGCACCGGTACGGGCACGTTTGCGCTCGAGCTTGCCGGCCGTCGACCGGATCTCGAAGTCATAGCTCTGGACGAGCAGCCGCAGATGCTCGATATCCTCAAGGCCAAACCGGTTACCCGCGAACTACACAACCTTAAAGCCGTGCTCAACGGCGAGATGGCGCTGGCGGCGAGCGCGGAACGGGTCGTGGCCATCAACGTGCTGCACGAGTTGGGCGACGAAGCCTTGAAGGATTTGGCGGCGATGCTCAAGCCGGGTGGCTCGGCGTTGGTCGTCGACTGGAATTCCGAAGTCGATCGGCCCGTGGGCCCTCCCCGAGACCACGTATACAGCCCCGTCGAAGCGCGGCGACGGCTGGAAGCGGCCGGACTCCGCGCGAGCGAAGGGCAGCCGCTCAAATATCACTACGTGTTCGTCGCGACCAAGCCGTGAAGGCGAACGCTTCCGGTGTCACCCACGCCCGAGCGAGTAAAACTCGTCATTCGGCCGCATGTCACTGACGTTGGCGAGGCGATTCGACAGCGCGAAGAAGCCGGCTATCGCAGTGATGTCCCACACATCATCCTGGCTGAAGCCGTGACTTTTGAGCACTTCAAACTCCTGCTCTCCAATCGTATAGGGCGCGACCGCGACCTTTAGCGCGAAGTCGAGCATCGCTTTCTGCCTGGGCGTGATATCGGCTTTGCGATAGTTGACCGCGACCTGGTCCGCGATGAACGGGCTCTTCGCGCGCACGCGCAGAATGGCGCCGTGAGCGATCACGCAGTAGTGACACTGGTTGGCGCTGCTGGTCGCGACCACGATCATCTCGCGCTCGGCCTTGGTTAGCCCGCTGGCCCTGTCCATCAGTGCATCGTGATAAGCAAAGAAGGCGCGGAACTCATCCGGCCGATGCGCCATCGCAAGAAACACATTCGGGATAAAGCCGGACTTGGCCTGGACCTGTTCTATCCGGGCCCGGATGTCATCAGGCATTTCCTTCAGCGCAGGAACCGGAAATCGGCTGATCGGGTGACTCATGAAACACACCTCAAATAGGCCGTTCGCCTATCTCTCTCGCAAATCCATCCGGCCGCCGCTTTCGCCGGCGTCAACCGAAATTTCTTATTTGGTTGCCTTCAACGGATCGGCGAATTCAGTGGTAAAGTTGCACGCCTTGAGCGCTTCGAGGCAGCAGGCGATGTCTTCGTCGATGGTGCCGCCGCTGACGCCGAGGGCTCCGAGAAACTCGCCTTTTTCGACGATCGGCAGGCCACCGGCGACCATGCAGATGCGCGCGTCGGTATGCTGCAATCCATAGCCCATCGCGTCGGGCATCATCACCGCCCGCACCATCGCGGTGGGCCGCTTGAACGCGATCGCCGTCCACGCCTTTTTGATTGCGATATCGACGTTGGCGATTCTTCCGCCTTCGGGACGCTCCAGGCCGCGCAGATGGCCGCCGAAATCAACGATCGCCGTGGTGCTGGGCTTGCCGCATCGCTGAGCCTCGCGTCCGGATGCTTCGAGCAGCTTGCGCACCTCTTCAAGTTTGAGTTCTCGCATTGCAGTTCTCCCTTTTCTTTTCAGTTCGTGGACGTGATGTTGCGGAATTCCAGTGGCCGTATATCAAAAAAACCAGTTACGCCGTGGATGCGGCCGCAATCGGTCGCGGCGCAGTCGTGTCGGCCGCGCGCCGACGGCGTCCTGACACTTGCGCGAGCGGCTCCGGCGTTCTCACAGGCCCAGAATCTCCGGGCTCATGATCCCATTAGGGTCGAGCGTCTTTTTCAGCCTGGCAAGCGTGGTGTGGTAGCGCCCGAACTGATCCATCATTGGCGCCCAGACTCGCCCCGACTTGTATGGCACGCATCCGACAGACAGCAGGTCGCGGCAGCAGCGGTCGGAAGCCGCGCGAATCTCGTCCCACTGCTCGCGCTCATCGTAAAAGACAATGACGGCGCCGTGCACGCCGCGCCGGCAGAGCACCAGCCCCCCGGCCCAGATGAATTGAGGATGAGCTCCGCGGTTGCGTTCGATCACGTCGAAGAAGCGCGGGATGCTCTCGTTCGCCATCGAGCACATCAGCAACGCGCACATCGAGCGGGCGAAATATCCGGCGTAGGAGTACCAGAAAGTTTGGTCGCGGCGCAGTTGGGCGAAAAAGATTTCATCGAAGACCGGGAACTCGGCGCCGCCGAACCTGCCGCTTTCGGCCACGATCCGAGCGCGGTCGCGCGCCACCTCTTCGCTGGTGCCGCGGGCGTCCAGAGCGAGACAAAAGCCCGGCAGCCCCGCCCGATCGAACTGCGGCCGCGCACCCATCACGCGGGCCTCGACCGCCTTGCCTTCATAGCCGGCGCCATACCAGAGATTGTGCGTCAGGTCCTTGAGCTGCAGCGCGGAGATGAAGCGCGCACCCGACTCATAGTCGGGAAAGCCCACGGCAAAGGTCTCCTGATATTCCGGCTTGGGATGGATCCACAGAGCGATCTTGGTGATCACGCCCAGGCATCCGTTGGCGCCCAGGAACATTCCGGTCAGGTCAGGCCCCACCGCGTAGCGTGCGAAGAAACCCGCACCCGCCAGCGCCGCGCTACCCGTGCGCATAAGTTCGCCGGTGGGCAATACTACTTCCAACCCCGCGACCTCGTCCCCCGTGCTCTGGTAGCGCGGCGAGCCGGTTCCCAGACCGTGCGACGCGATCGCGCCGCCCACCGTACCGGCGGCGCCAGTGAGCGGCACCACGCCCAACGTCAGTCCGTGCCGCCCCAGTTCCGCCAGCAGCGCGCCGTAGGTCACGCCCGCTTCGATCAGCACCAGGCCGCGATCTTCGTCGACCTTCAGGATATGGTTGAGCGCCGACGTATCGAGCACGATCGCGCCGTCGCACGGATTGGCGCCCCCGGCATAGGTCGATCCCGCAGCCCGCACATACAGCGGCACTTTGCGCCGATTGGCGGTGACAACCGCGGCAATCACATCCTCCACGCTCCGGGCGATCACCGCCGCGCTCGGATTGCCGCCCGGCGCGATCGAGGAGTCACGCCGATAGCCGAGCAAATCGATCTTGTCTTCGAGCACAGCCGCTCCGCTCTGGCCGGCGAGTTCCGTCCCCAGTTGGGTAAGCTTCATGACGAAATCGACCTCACCCGGAAGTAAGTTTCGATGAATTCGAACAGACCCATCACCGGGGGCAGGCCCGCCGCTTGCGACCGGCGCAGATGCGCCGCACAAAGCGGACTGGCGCTTAGCACTATGGTCGCCCCGGACCGGGCAAAGGATTGCAGCTTGCCCTCGGCCATCCGCGCCGCGGATTGCGGGCTGACCTGCGGCATTCCGCCGGCGGCGCCGCAGCAGATGGCATAGTTTGCCTCGTCCGCGACGGTCGCCGTTTTGCATCCCAGTCGCGCGAGCAACGCGCGTATCCGGCGTGGATAGTTCGCCGCGGCGGCAGCGCCGTGACTCTTCTTGCTCAAATGGCAGGGATCGAGAAGGCCAACCGCGCCGCCAATCGAGGTGCCGGCCTTGGGCTCAAAGCTGACTCGACCCTTTGCGACCGCATGCTCGATCAGATCGAATGCGTGAACCACCTCGATTCCACCGCCGAGTTCCGCGCCAACCAGGCTTTCGAGGCATTCGGCTCCTGACACCGCGACAGTGCGACAACCGCTGCGCCCGATCGTCGCGATCAATCCCCGGCGCTCATTCCCCGCTTCGGCTACGTGGCCGGTCTCACTGAGCGGAGCGCCGCAGCAGCGCGCCTGCTCGGGAGGCAGCAGCCTCACTGCGATGCCGGCTTGATGCAGAACCGCCACGGTTGCGCGCGCTTCGGCCGGCGCATCGTAGCTTGCGGCGCATCCGGGGAGGTAGAGGGTGGCGGCGTCAGCGTCGATGCCGTCAAGCTGTGCGGCCCACTGGTTGCGTGCCTCGACCGGCGCGCCCGCGGGATTGTGATGCTCGACGACGTTCGCACCAATCGCGGCGATCGGCTCGGGGGCGAGACCTTGCCCGACCATCGCCGCGCGAATCTGCTTGACCAGATGCGCCGGCTGCAAGCCTACCGGGCAGACTTCCTCGCAATTGCCGCACGTTGTGCAGTTGAAAAAGCGCTCGATCAACGAATTTATCGGCAGCTCTTCGCCTTCCAAGATGGCGCGCCCGGCCGCCAGATAACCCTTGCCCGAGTAGCCCGGAGCGGAGTTGTGATGGATGAGCGTGGGGCAAACGTGCTGGATTCCACGCTCTTCCCAATACATTTCGACGCAGTAATTGCAGCGCAGGCAGTGATAGAAGTTCTCCACGAAGGGCTCGGCTGCCTGCGCCAGCGCCGTCTTTATTTCACCTTGCGCCATTGGTTACTCGACCGAAATTTTCAATTGCAACTCTGATTGATACTCGGTTGATACTCGCAAAGGCAACCGGCGGCTTACAAACAAAACATGAATCTTGCGCTGCCGTCAGTCCGATCGGCCCGCACTGGGCAGCCGAAGCCGACATCGACGATCGCTCGCCTGTGGATCATTGGAAGCTCCATTATTCGCTCGCGCGCGGTGCGATTCGGCCCGGCGTATCACGATAGACCAGGTAGTAGATGAGCGGCACGACGATCAAAGTGAACGCCGTCGAGGCGAAAATTCCGAAGATGAAAGCCCAGGCGAGGCCCGAGAAGATTGGGTCGAGCGTAATCACGGCCGACCCCAGCATCGCGGCGCCGGCGGTGAGCGCGATTGGCCGCAGGCGAATGGTGCCGGCCTCGAGAATCGCGTTTTCGAGACTGAGTCCCCGCGCCAGACCGTGATGGATGAAGTCGATCAGGATTATCGAGTTGCGTACGACAATCCCCGCCAGCGCGATCATGCCGATCATGGCGGTCGCGGTGAAGAAGGTCGGATCGGGAAAGCCCGCCACGGCGCGGTTGGTCAGCAGGTTGAGCACAAAAAAGCCGGGCATGATGCCGATCATCGTCAGCGGAATTGCCGCCATGATGATGAGCGGCATCGCCAGCGACTCGGTCTGAGCAACCAGCAGCACGTAGATGAAAAAAAGCGCCGCGCCGAAAGCAAGCCCGAGATCGCGGAACACTGTCACCGTGATGTTCCATTCGCCCTCGCCGCTCCAGTCGATGCTGTACCCGGCTGGAACCAGATTGCGAGTGCGCGGTTGGAGCCAGAGCACCTCGTTGACCGGGCTGATGCCGGCGGTGTCCGCCATGACCATCGTTACCTCGCGCAGGTCCTTGCGGTAGATCGGCTGTTCTTCCACCGTGCGGCGGACCTCGCCCAACTGGCTGAGCGGCACCATCGCGCCATCGGACCCCTGCACCTTTACCGCGGTGAGGTCTTCCAGGCTTGAACGGGCCGCTCGCGGCATCCTTAACTCGATCACCAATGGATCGCGCTCCGTTTCCGTGTGAATGGTGCCGACCGCGTCGCCCCCGAGCATCAGCGCCAGAGTCTGTGCGACGTCCGCGGTGCTGATGCCATGCAGCGCCGCTTTTTCGCGATCGAGAATGAACTGCAAGTGGGGCTGCGCAGCGACGGAAAAATCGTCGGTGTCCACGAGGCCAGCGGTGCGATCGAGGACGCCTCGGAGCGCGCGTCCGTAACTGATGATCTGTGCATACTCCGCCTCGGGCGGGCCGTAGATTTCGGCGACGATGGTCTCCAGCACGGGCGGCCCGGGCGGCATCTCGACGATCTTGATCTTCGCGCCATGCTTGCGCGCGAGCGCCTCTATCAACGGCCGGATGCGGAGCGCGATCTGGTGCGAGGACTGCGCGCGCGCGTTCTTGGGCGCCAGATTGATCCGGATGTCGGCCTGCCAGGGCGCGCGCCGCGCGTAGTAGTGACGAACCATCCCGTTGAAATCAAAGGGCGAGGTAACGCCGGTATAGGATTCGAAACTGGTGACTTCCGGAACTCGGGCCAACAGTTGGTCGAAGTCCCGCACCACCGCGTCGGCCGATTCCAGCGGCGTTCCTTCGGGCATGTCGATTACGAGCTGCAATTCGTTCTTGTTGTCGAATGGCAGCATCTTGACCGGAACCAGCCCGAACAGCACCAGCAGGATCGACACCACCAGGGCGCCGGCGATCGAAGCCAGGAAAAGGTACGCGCGCCGCCGACTGTCGAGCAGCGGCCGAAGAATCCTGGTATACCAGCGCCGGATCGCGGCCGCGTCGTCGGGCTTCTCGGTGCCGGCCGCGGGCGCGCCCTCGTGGCGCAGCAGATGATATGCGGCCCACGGCGTGATCGTGAACGCCACCACCAGCGATATCAGCATCGCCAGCGGTACGTTGAACGGCATCGGCCGCATATAGGGTCCCATCATCCCGGTCACGAACAGCATCGGGATGAACGATGCGATGACCGTGAAGGTCGCGAGGATCGTGGGCGGCCGGACCTCGTCCACCGCGATGAGAGTGGCTTCGCGCCGCGAGTGCGTGCCAAGCCGAAAATGACGGTGGATGTTCTCGACGTCGACGATCGGATCGTCGACCAGCAAACCCAGCGACAGGATCAGCGCGAACAGGGTGACCCGGTTGATCGTATAACCGGCGACCAGGTTTCCAAGCAGCGTGATCGCGAGCGTGATCGGAACCGCGATCGCGACTATGAACGCCTCGCGCGGGCCCAGCGAGAAGGCCAGCAGCACCACGATGATCCCGACGGCGATCAACAACTCCTTGACCAGCTCGTTCACCTTCTCGTTGGCGGTCTCTCCGTAATTGCGCGTGACCAGGACCTTCACGCTGGAGGGAATCGCCACGCCCTTGAGCGCTTCGACCTTGGCGATGAGTCCTTCAGCCACGGCGACCGCGTTGGTGCCGTGCCGTTTGGCGAAAGCGATCGTCACGGCGGGATAGAGCGTGCCCCGTTCCCCGACGCTATCGAGTTTCAACTGGCCCGGTTGCTCGAAAAGTCTGTCGCGCGCGGGACCGAAACCGATGGTGGTGTAGGAAACGGGCTCGGCGGGGCCGTCGACGACCCGAGCGACCTCGCGCAGGTAAACCGGACGCCCGTTGCGAACCGCGACGACAAGGCTGGCCGCTTCGGCCGCGCTCGTAAGGAACGGGCCGCTGTCGACGACGTACTCGCGATTGTCGCGGGCGAAGCTGCCCGCGCGCAAATTCGCGTCGGCGCCGCGCAGCGTTCGCGCAACCTCCAGTGGCGCAAGCCCGTGGCCGGCGAGCGCTCCGGCGTCCAGCAGTATGCGAATCTGCCGCGGCCGCCCGCCCACCACCGAGGAGCGCCCCGTATCGGGCACCTCCTGCATGCGATGCAGTATTTCGTCGGCGACGCGGCGGAGCACGGCGTCGTTATCGATCTTGCTCCACAGGGTAACGTTGAGGATCGGGACATCATCGATCCCGACCGGCTTCACGATCCATCCGGTTACGCCCGGAGGAGTCGCGTCGCGGTTGGATTCGAGCTTGTTGTAAATCTGGACCAGGCTCCTGATACGGTCGTAACCGACGCGGAAGCGCACCGTGACCATCGCCATCCCCGGTCGCGACACGGAGTAGATGTGCTCCACGCCCTCCATTTCCCACAAGCGTTTCTCGAGGCTGACGGTGACCAGGTTTTCGACTTCGGCCGCGCTCGCGCCGGGCATCTGGACGATGATGTCGGCGAGCGGCACCGAGATCTGCGGGTCTTCCTCACGGGGCGTGACCATGAGCGCGACCGCGCCGGCGGCGAGCGACGCCAGCAGCAGCAGCATCGACAGGTTCGATCCCAGAAAGAGATCGACGATTCGCGCGGTGAAGCCAAGCTTATGTGTGGAATCCCCGTTCACTGGCGTTGGTCCCGACGGCTGCGCCTCAAACCGCGGGCCGCAGTTTTTCCATTCCGATCAGGCGAATTGCGCGCCGCCGCCATTTTCCTCTCAGCGCGCACCCGCCACACCCTGCGACTGTTTTGCCGGCGTCTCCGTGGCGTCGAGTATGACGTGCTCACCGGGCGCGAGGCCGGCCAGAACCTCCACGCGATCGCCAAAACGCCGCCCGAGCGAGACCATCCGGGTCTGAATTCTGCCGTCGGCATACACGCGCACGGTCTCGAGCTGACCGATCTGTTCCACCGCGCCGCGCGGTATGGTGAGAACCGCTTGGCTGCCGGTCGTCAAGGTCGCGCGCGCGAACATTCCTGGCTGAAGATGCTGACCGCTCGGCAGCGGCGCGCGCACGAGGAAGCTCCGGCTCGCCGGATCCGCCGCGGGCACGATCTCACTCACCCGCGTGTCATATACGGCGCCGGTAGCGTCGACCCGGACCTCGAGCGGCGTGGCAGGCTCGATGTAGCGCGCGAGATCCTCCGGCACCTGCAGCTCCACCCGCAGCGCATCGGCGTCGTAAAGCCGCACCAACGGCCCGCCGGGCATCGCCATGTCCCCCGGCTCGGCGAGGCGTTCGACCACCAGCCCGTTGACGGGCGAGCGCACGGTCGCGTACTCCAGTCCCGCGCGCGCCGCTGCGACCGACGCTTGGGCCTGGGCGACTCTTCCCATGGCGCCCCGGTAGGTGGCCTCGGCGGTGTCGTGTTCGCTGGCGGTGACGGAACCGCGCGCGAGCAGCGCGGTGAACCGTTTCTCATCCGCGGCCGCCCGCGTGAGTTCGCCTTGCGACGCCAGGAGTTGGCCCTGCGCCTGCGCGAGCTGCGCTCTCAGGTCGTGGGCGTCGAGCGTGACGATCACCTGACCGCGCCTGACGGAATCGCCGGCACGGACCGTAATTGCAACGATGCGTGCCGCGACCCGGCTTGCCGCGGCGATCGGTACGCGCGACTGGATCGACCCGATCAGCTCGCGTCGCATAGGGAGTTGCTCGTCGAGCACTACTCCGAGCGGATTGTTGGGAACCTGATTGAAGCCTTCCCTGAGCAACCCGGGACCGATCGGGCTGCCCCGTATGATGCGGATCGCAGCCCACAGCACCACCAGTCCAACGGCGACTGCAATCCAGCGAATCCGCCTCGCTCGCGCGGAGTGCGGGCGTGTTGATGGATACGCCATTCTCTCAGTGTCCCGATGCCGGCTGGAGATCCGCGCCGATTGCGAGATCCAATGCCGCGACGTCAACCGCCACACTGACCTGAGCGGCAACCAGGCCGATATCGGTCTCCTCGCGGGCCGTTTGCGCGTCCAGTACGGCGACGTTGGTCGCGAGCCCCGAATCATAACGGTCGTTCAATATCTTGAGCGCGCTCTCGGCATACGCGATGTCGCGCTTTGCTACCTCGAGGCCCAGCCGGGCGGCGGCCAGAGTCCGATAGGCGGCCTCAACTTCGATCGCCACTGCACGGCGAAGATCGTCAGCCAACGTGCGGGCGCGCCTCAGCTCAGCCTGGGCCGCATCGACCTTTGATTGCGTGGCCAGTCCGTTGAACAGGTTGAGACGCCCGGTCATGAACAGGGCGCCATTGTTCCCGGCGCGAACCAGCCTCTCGGAATCATTCTCATAGACGCCCGCTATCTCGACCGTCGGCAGATAGTCGGCGCGCGCGATCGCCACCGCCTGCTGTGCCTGCCTCACCCGGGAATCGGCAACCTTGACTTCGGGGCGCTCGGCCACCGCCCGCGCAACGAGTCCGTCGAGTGGACCGAGCGGCGCGGCCGGGCCCGCCGAATCGGTGGGCCGTGCAAGCGGCGCGAACCGCTGATCTTCGTCGCCCAATTCATGCGCGAGATTCGCCCAGCTGATATTCAGCGCGCTTTCAATTTGAATCCGCTCCTGTTCGAGGGTCCCGACCCGGACCTTGGTTCTGAGCACGTCCGAATTGACGGCCATTCCCTGCCCGAACAGATCCTGTGCGCGTTGGAGGTGTGCGCGAGCGGCGGCGAGCGCACGATCGACCACCGCCATCCGCTGCTCAGCCAGTGCCGCCGTGTAGTACGCCTGAACTACCGCAAACTCCACCCCCTGCTGAGCCTGGATCGCCTGCCAATGGGCGGCGTCCGCCGCGAAGCCTGCCGCGCGATAAGCGGCGATTAGTCTGCCGCCCGCGAACAGCGGAAAAGAAAGCCGCACCTGGGTCCCGAAGTTGGACAGGAACCCCGGATGGTTTAGCTGGTTGAGCGCGAAATCGCTCTGGCTGAAATCCTGTTGCACCAGCAGGTCGGAAAAAACTTGAACCGGGTTGTCGGTGTACGAAAAATTCTCGTTCGCGTCGAGCCGCGGAATCATCGCGCCGCGCGCGACTCCAACTTCGGCCCGCGCTCCCTCGCTTCCGAAGGTGGCGGCTTTCAGAGTGCGGTTGTCATGCAAGGCAATCGCAATCGCCTCCGCCAGCGAGATACGCCTCGGCGAGGCCGGCCTGTCGTCCGCGTGCGCAGCGACCGCAACCAAAACAAAGACCATCAGCGCTATGCTCGAACGCGTCATCGCTCCGGGCTCAGGACGGCGCGCTGACCGGGTGGCTGGAGACGGAATGCTTGGCCTCCGCGCCGACGCCGAACTTCCGGAGGATATCTTCCATCAGGCACCAGCGCGTCAGCGCCGATTGGAAAAGATTCACCCCCACAAACAGCGTCAACAGCAGCCAGTAGCGGCTGTGAAAGTAGCTGAGCGTGACGCTCGCGACGATAAACGTGCCTGCTATCAGACGAATCCAGCGTTCAATTGACATCGGACGATATCCTCCTGCGATCGGCGGCCTCTGGTGCTCGTTTGACTTAGCTTCTATTTACATATAACTAATTACTTATGAAAGCAAGGACCGAAAAGATATCGTTGCGAGGTCCGCGACCGATGACCTGGGAGGTTCTCGAACTGGTCGCCGCGCGCTTCAGGGCAATGGGTGAGCCGTTGCGCCTGCGCATTCTGCAGCAGCTCGAGCGCGGCGAGCAGAGTGTTTCAGCGCTCGCGCAAAGCGTGGGATCGACACAGCCCAACGTCAGCAAGCATCTGAAGGTCCTGCAGGAGGCCGGGATGCTCAAACGCCGCCAACAGGGCAACGCCGTCTTCTACTCGATTGCCGACGCGATGGTCTTCGAGCTGTGCGACATGATCTGTTCGCGACTGCGCGACCGGCTCGAAGCGCAGGTCGGAGCGCTCAACGCGCGAATGCGCGCCTGATCGCGATGAGGCACAGTGCGAGCGCGGAAATCCGCGTGACGACTCCAGCCGGGTGGCGTCCGCGGATTGGCGCGACCAGTCCAGTCGGACGGTTCCCGCGACCAGGGCGAGGAAAATAATATGAAACCACTACCTCACATATATAGCGCGCAACTCTCCGGAGGCTCCGAAGGGTATGCTGTGGTCTCGGTTCCCGGAATTCCCGAACTTCGCACTGCGCCACCGGCGGACTTCGACGGGCCGGGCGACGCCTGGAGTCCCGAACATTTGCTGATGGCTGCCGTCGAGACCTGCTTCCTGTTTACGTTTCAGGCCGTAGCGAGAGCGTCGAAGCTCGAGTTCACGTCGTTGCAGCTCGCGGGTGAGGGCATCGTCGATCGCAAGGATGGCGCAACTCGGTTTACGGAAATCGTTCTTCGCCCAAGACTCACTCTCCCGGCGGGCGGAGATCGAGATAGAGCGCTGCGGATAATCGAAAAAAGTGAAAAGGCGTGCCTGGTCTCCGCCTCGATGTCGACCCCGATTCGGCTTGAGCCGGAAATCGTGTCCGGCTGATCGTGCAAACGCGGACGATGCGGTCCGCGAAAGGCCTTTGATCCGGTTGGCGCCGTCTCCTCGCGCGCGGCGTTGTCATCGAGTTCGGGCTTCATATCCTTGTCACTACGACTGCGCGTGCGGCGCGCCCGGGACTTTCAAAGGCTCCGTTCCTTCATGATCGCGAAGAACACCGGCACCAGTATGAGAACGTGAATCGTCGAGGTGATCATTCCGCCGACGATTGGCGCGGCAATCGGCTTCATCACGTCGGAGCCGATGCCGCTCTCCCAGAGAATAGGCGCGAGGCTGAGCATCACGACGGCGACGGTCATCAGCTTGGGCCGAAGCCGCTGCACCGCGCCCTCGATGACCGCCGCTTCGACGCCTTCCTTGGTGAGTTCGCCGGCGGCGAGGTGACGCTCCAGCGCTTCATGAAGATAGATCACCATGACGACGCCGGTCTCGACCGCGATTCCAAACAACGCGATGTATCCGACCCACACGGCGACGCTGAAGTTGAAGCCCATCATGTACTGGAGCAGTAACCCGCCCGTCATCGCGTAAACGGTCGGAACAATCAGTACGGTCGCTTCAGTCGCGGACCGGAAAAGAATGTAGAGCAAGACAAATATCAGACCGAAGACGATGGGCAGGATGACCGTCAGGCGCTTTCGCGCGCGCAACTGGAACTCGTACTCTCCCGACCATTTCAGGTTGTATCCGTCGGGCAGGTGTAGCTGCCGATCGAGCACCCGCTGCGCCCTATTGACGTAGGTGCCGTAATCCGAGGTTGCGAGGTCGACATAGACGTAGCCGGTCAGCATCCCGTCTTCATCGCGTATCATCGACGGTCCCGGGCTCAAGCTGATATGCGCGACTTCGCCGAGAGGAATCTGCGCCCCGTTCGGCGTCATGAGCAGAATTCGACGAAGCGCGTTCAGGTCGTTCCGATAATCCGCGAGATAGCGGACGTTTATTGAGTAGCGCGCGCGCCCTTCGACGGTGGTCGCGATATTCTCGCCGCCCATGCCGGAGCTGACCGCGCGCTGAACGTCGCCGACCGTCAGGCCGTACCTCGCCACGACCGCGCGGTCGACATCAACGTCGATATAGAACCCTTGCGAGACTCGTTCGGCGAATATTCCCCGTGTGCCTGGAACGGAACCGAGTATTTCCTCGATCCGAGAACCAATCTGCTGGATACGGTCGACGTCGGGACCTTGAATTTTGAGCCCGACCGGAGTTTTGATTCCGGTCAATTCCATATCGAGCCGGTTCTCGACCGGCATCGTCCACGAATTGGACAGACCGGGGAAGCGCAACCGACTATCCATTTCGGCAATGAGCTGGTCGTAGGTCATGCCCTTTCGCCATTGGTCGCGCGGCTTCAGCATGATCGTCGTGTCGTACATGTCCAGCGGTGCGTTGTCGGTCGCGCTATCCGAGCGTCCAACGGAGCCGAATACACTCTCGACCTCGGGGAATGTGCGGATGATCTGATCCTGCTTCTGCATCAGATTGACCGCCGACGCGATCGAAATCCCGGGGAGAGCAGTCGGCATGTAGAGACTCGATCCCTCGTACAACGGCGGCATGAACTGACTGCCTATCTTGAACAGCAGCGGGATCGTGAGTAGCAGGAAAATCACGTTGGCCGCGATCGTCAGCGCGCGATGACGCAAGCACCATCGAATCACCGGCAGATAAATCTTCTGGAAGAACCGTGAGATCGGGTTGTCCTCCTCGGGGCGCAGGCGCTTGCCGCGGATGAAGAGGACCATCAACACCGGCACCACCGTGATCGCGATAACCGAGGAGAACGCGATTGCAAACGACTTGGTGTAGGCCAGCGGCCGGAACATTCGCCCCTCCTGCGATTCGAGCAGGAACACTGGCAAGAACGAGACGACGATAATAATCAGCGAGAAGAAGGTCGGCCTGGCGACCTGTTTCGCTGCTGAGAGCAGGATTCGCTGCCGTTCAGGTTCGGACACCGACTCGCCGTTGATCGACGCGTGGTGCTGCGCCTCCGACAGATGCCGGTACCCGTTCTCGACCATTACGATCGAAGCGTCGACCAGTACGCCTATGGCCAGCGCCAGCCCGCCCAGCGACATGATGTTGGAGCTGATCTGCAGATAATACATCGGGATAAACGTCGCGATGACCGCGATTGGCAGCGCGAGAATCGGGATAAACGCCGAGCGCAAGTGAAAGAGAAAAACGATGACGACGAGACTGACAATGACGGCCTCTTCGAGCAGGTCGCGTTTCAGGGTGTTGATGGATGCCTGAATGAGTTCCGACCGGTCGTAGCCGGCGACGATTTCAACCCCCGGCGGCAGCGTAGTTCGAATTTGAGCGAGCTTTTGCTTGACCCCGTCGATGACGGTGAGGGCGTTCTGCCCGTATCGCATCACCACGATGCCACCGACCGTCTCTCCGTCGCCGTTCCACTCGGCCGCTCCCTCGCGAAGATCGGGACCTAGACTGACCACGCCCAGGTCCCTTATCAGCACCGGTGTGCCGTTGTTGGTTGCGACGGAAATTTCCTCGAGGTCTGCCACCGAATGGACGTAGCCGAGGCCGCGGATCATGTAGTCCGCGCCTGACATCTCGAGCACACGCCCACCAACTTCCCCGTTGCTGTCGCGGATCTTGTCGATCACGGTCTCCAACGGGATCTTGAGCGCCAGCAATCGATTTGGGTCGAGCTTGACCTGATACTGCTTTACGAAGCCGCCGATGGTGGCGACCTCAGAAACCCCTGGCACTGTTTCGAGCGCGTAGCGCACGCTCCAGTCCTGCAGGCTGCGGAGCTCGGCGAGACTGTGACGGTGGCTCCGGTCGACCAGCGCGTATTCGTACACCCAGCCGGCGCCGGTCGCGTCCGGCCCCATCGCGGGATTCACGCCTGCGGGAAGCTTGCCGCTTATCTGCTGGAGGTACTCCAGCACCCGGCTCCGCGCCCAATAGATGTCGGTGCCGTCCTCGAACACCACAAACACATAGGAGTCGTTGGGCATCGTCTGCGCACGAACGGCCTTAACGTGCGGCGCGGCGAGCATCGCGGTGACAATCGGATAAGTCACCTGATCCTCGATCAGATTGGGCGGCTGCCCCATCCATTGCGTGTGGATGATCACCTGAACATCGGAGATGTCGGGCAGCGCGTCGAGCGGGATTCGATAAAGCGACCAAATCCCCGCGAACAGTAGCGACAGCACACCGAAAAACAGCAGGAAGCGGTTCGCGTTACACCAGTCGACAGTTCTTTCGATCATATTGGTCTTCTCACATCGCCATGGAGCCGCTGGCCGACACTTCCAGCTGCTTGGTCGCGATCGGATGGCCGTCCTTTGTCGCGACGATCGTCAAACTCCAGGTGCCGCCGCTGGCCAGTTCGATGCTGGCGGCGTAAATGCCATTGCCCTGATCGTCGGCGGCGCCCTGCGCGCGCATCGCGGTCATGCCCATCGCCGGCATCGCCGCCATGTAGAAGGTCACCGTTACTTGCGCGCCTGAGATCGGCGCGCCCTTGGAATCCCTCAACGTCACGATCGCCCTGTTGTGGCCTCGCACCAGCGGATCGGGGTCACTCGTGAACGCGATGTTGGCCTGGGGGCCCGGCTCGGCGGCTCCTTCAGTCTCATTCGGGCCCACGCCCGGCGAAGGCGAAACGAACGCGCCGGCCGCGGCTTGGAGCTGGCTTTCCGAGTCGATCAGGAAATTGGCGGAGCCGACGATCTGCTGACCGGGCGAGAGTCCGCTGAGCACGATGAAATCGTCTCCGACGTGCGCTCCCAACTCGATTTCGGCGGGAGTGAGATAACCATCGCCACGGTCGATAAAGGCGACGTTGTGCGTGCCAGTGCGAAGCACCGCGGTGTCCGGAATGACAATCTGCTTGCCCATCGGCAGCTCCAGTGCAACGTGCGCGAACATCCCGGGAAGAAGCTTGCCGGCCGGGTTATTGAACTCGCATCGAACTTTGGCGGTACGGGTCATCGGATCGATTTGCGGCCAGATGAAATCGACGCGTCCGCGAAAGCTCGTGCCAGGATAGGCGTCGATGGTAACGGTCGCCGGATCGCCGGGACGGACCTTGCCGATCTCGTCCTGAAACACCGCCGCATAGATCCACACCTTCGACAGATCGGTGATCGTGAACAGACGCGTGTCCGGTTGCACGTACATGTTGGGCAGCGCGTTGCGCTCTACGATGTATCCGCTCATAGGCGAATCGATCTCGACGGCGCGGCGGACCGTGCGCTCGCGTTCCAGGCGCGCGATCTCGCGCGGCGACACACCCCACAGCCTGAGACGCTCGGCCGCGGAATCGACCAGCGATGACGCGTCGGTGGTGACGTCGGCGATGGAGCTGTCTTTGATCCGCTTGCGGGCTTCGAGGGCGAGCAGATATTCGCTCTCGGTGCTGACGAGGTCCGGGCTGTAAATCGTAAACAACGGTTGACCTCGGCGCACGTATTGATAAGTCGAATTTGCGAAGACTCGTTCAATCCATCCGGCGAACCGGGTTTGCACGTAGCCTTGCAGGCGCTCGTCGGCCTCGATGTTGCCGGTGGTCTCGAGGCGGTCGCTTACGTCTTTTCGCACCACGGTCGCGAAGGTGAGGCCGATCAATTGGCGCCGCTGGGGTGTGATCCGGATTGGGGCCAGCGAGGAATCCGCTCCATTCGCAGTTGGTGACGCGACGAAGAAAAGAAATCCCAGCACCAGGCGGACGGTGCCGAAGCGCCGTCGCGATCGTCTGTAATTCATCTCGGGTCACCGATTACTTGCTGGATTTTGGCGATCGCGATCTCGTGGTCAGCGAGGTTCCGGTAGTACTCCTGCCGCAGGTTCTGCAAATCGAGAACCGACGAGAGCAGCGTCTGGAAATCGACTTTGCCGACGCGGTACGCGGACATCGCGGAGGCCTGTGACGTTTCAGCTTGCGGGATCAGGCCCTCGCGATAGATCGACATGACTCGCTCCGTGGTGCGCATCGCGACCAGGCTGCTTTCCGCCGTGGCGGAAACCTGCAGTTGCGTAGCACGGGTCTGGTTGCGCGCCGCCTCGGCTTCAAGCGCGGCCTGTTCGATCGCCGGTGTTTGCTTGCGCCAGAAATAGAGCGGAATCTTCGCGCCCAGATTCAGCATGTAGTAATCGCGAAATCCGGGGCCGGTTTTTTGATACGTATAACCGACCGTGAAATCCGGCCAGTAGCCCTGATGCGCCAGCTTCAGCGCCTCCGCGCTGCGCGCTTCCATTGCACGATCCGCCGCGAGCTCGGGAGAACCGCTGGCGGCCAGTAGCGCGAGCTTCGATGAGTCGATCCGCAGGTGCGTCGCCTCAACCTTGCCGATTTCGATATTTGGCGAGTCGGGATCACGCCCGAGTATCTGCTTGAGCTCAAGCTGTTCCTGGTCCTCTTCCTGATGGTGCATCGCATGCTCCTTCAGGATCTCGGTGGTTTGGAGCTGCGCTTTGATCAGATCCTGCTGCAGCCCCTGTCCCAGGCGATACCTGGTTTCCACGATCTGCTGGATCTGACGCAGATCCTGTTGATTTAGATCGAGAATCGCCAGGGTCTTCGAGTGATAGAACAGCTCGAAGTAGATCTCTTTGACCTTTTCCTCGACCTCGCGCTCGACACCTTCATAGCGATGCTTCGCGTACTCGGCATCCTTTTCCGCCTCGGATTTTTGCAAGCGGAGCTTGCCTGGGCCAGGAATGTCCTGTGAGACGCCGAAGCCGGTGTAATAAAAATCGCTGCTCTCATAGCCTGAGAACGGTTGCGGGCTGCCGACCGTAAAGTGTTGGATCGACGCCTGTGGGTCGGGCAGCGTCGCCGCCTGGATTGGCACGCGAGTAAGCGCCTGCCAGTGCTCTCGCGCGGCGATCACGCCGGGATTGTTAGCAACCGCCTCCCGCACCAGAGCATCGGGGTTCGACGCCGCATCGGCGGTTCGAGTCAGAGTCGTTTGTGCGCTTGCCGGCGCTATCCGGGCAACGGCGATCGCAACCAGAATCAGGATCACGGCGTGACGCTTTGCGACAAGCCGGGCAAGTTTGTCCATAGAACCACCAGGATCGCGTTGAGGCCGCCAAACCATGGGCGTTTAAGGCCAAGGAAGCGGTCCTACTTGATTGAAACTCAAGGCAGACGCCGCGAAGCCTCGCTGGTGACCAGCGAGTGCCGCTGCGCGAGCCTCAAGGACTGTCCGCGATCGCGATGGTGGTCAGATTTGCCGAGAACAGAACAGGGAAAGAGAGTCGAGATTGAGGTACAAGTCAGGATGCCAGTGGGGTTGAAGTGGCCAGGAGGTCGACTCTGCGGACATCAGCCGAACCGTTGTAACTGCTGGCGGCTCCACCGCGGGCGTCGGCATCGATGACAATAGACGTGCGCCCGAGGTGTCAGTCGAAATATTGCAGCAAGTCACCGTGCGAGTTTCGGTATTCCACGGACAAGCCGTCGAACAACAATTCTCGGACACTGCTTGAACAGGAGAGCAGGCGGCGTTGGCGATGATCGCCGGGAGCGAGCTGGCCACCAGCGAAATCAGGAGCACGAATGAAAACATGCGGCGCACGCCATCAAGCTATTGAAGTTGAAGGTTAGAGACAAGACTCAGAAAGTCGACGGCGTGGAGATCGGACCTCTTTTTCGGATTTAGAGGCCATGCGGAACGAACTCCCGAGGGCGATGCCGATCGCTGCCTGGTAGGCGCCGGGTGCACGCCAGTGCTGCTTTACACTGAGTAATGGCTCAAGGCGCCCGTGAGGTTCCCGTCTCGAGTTTGGCGATCGCCTTCTCTTCCTTGGCGACTACCGCGGTTGGGAGTCGAGCGTAAGACAAGGTTTCGAGGAAATCCTGGCCCTTGGTCAAGCCCCACTGCAGAAACTGTATGATGGCGGTGCGCTTCGCTGAATCGGTTATAACGGAAGGGATCAGCATCCAGGTGAAGCTCGAAATGGGATAGGCATCTTCACCTGGCGCGTCAGTGATCGAAACCCGGAAATCCTCAGGCATTTTGTCCGCGACGTCCGCGGCCGCCGCGGTCACGCTCGCCAGATTCGCCTTGATGAAGTAGCCACTGCGGTTGGCGACGCTCCCATATGACAATCGATTACGAACGGCGTACGTGAGCTCGCAGTATCCGATTGAGTTGGGGGTATGCGCCACTGCCTGGACCACGCCCTCGTTGCCTTTGGCGGCGACTCCAACCGGCCATATGACCGCGATTCCGAAACCGACTCGCTCCTGCCAATCCGAGCTGACTTTGGTTAGATAGTCAGTCCACACATAGGTAGTGCCGCTTCCATCCTGCCGATGGACAACCACAATATCGCTTGCGGGCAGCGACACGTTCGGATTGGATTTGGCGATCTCGGGATCGTTCCATTTGCTAATTGTTCCAAGATAAATGCCCGCGAGGGCCTGCGGGGTGAAGTTAAGCGCCTGGATGACTCCCGGTACGTTATAGATGGGAACGTCGGCTCCGAGCGCCGTGGGAAAGTGCAAGACCTCGCAGTTTTGATGCGTACTGAAATCCAACATCTGCGTTTTGTTCAGAGGGCCGTCGGTCCCGGCAAAGTCGACTTTTCCCAGCATAACGTCGTGGATGCCGGCCCCCGAGCCGTTCGACACGTAGGTTAAATGCACCGCCGGATTGTCCTTTTGATATTCCTCGATCCATTTGCGGTACATCGGAGCGGCGAAGGTCGAGCCATCGCCATTGATTACCATCCGATCCGTTTGTGCCGCGGCAATCGGTTTCGACGAGGGCCATAGAGCGAGCAGGAAAAAGGCAAATGCTATTTTCAACCTGGCTTTAATTGTCACGAGCTTCTCCGTCGACAGCGTCGATCGCCGCGAGAGCTATTGGAGGACCTGGCGCGTGCTTCCGGGTCCCGAGTGTGCGCAGCGTGGCCGCGGCCTAAGCGTCAGCCTCTTTCAATTTGACCGTAAGCGGAATTGCCCGTGCACTCGGCAAGCTGAAGGACAAAACACCAGCCGCGAGCACCAGAGCGGCCGAGGCAAACAGACAACCGACAAATCCATATGCTTCGAAAATCACACCGGATAACAGCGTCCCTAAAAGTCTGCCGCCGGCGTTGGCCATATAGTAGAAGCCTACGTTGGTCGCTACTTCATCGTCTTCTGAGTAGGCGAGAATAAGATACGAGTGCACGGCGGAGTTGATCGCGAAGATGACCATGAAGATGGTTAGCCCAATCATCAGTGCCGGGGCCGGCCGCGCGCCAAGCTCGAGCGCGGACGCCAAAGCAAGCGGAATAGTGATCAACACGAACGCCCAGAGACGGGCGGTGTCTCCGGTCACGCCCTGACGTGAGCCCAGTTGACGGAGAATTTCCGGCACGATTGCCTGCACCATGCCGTAGCCAACGAACCAGGCGGCGACGAATGCGCCGACCTCCATGTAGGACCAGCCAAGGGTCGAAGCCAGGAACACTGGCAACCCTACGACGAACCAGACATCGCGCGCCGAGAACAAAAACAGCCGCGCGGCCGATAGCCAGTTCACCGCGACGCTCTTGGAGAACAAAGTCGTAAATTTGACTTTGGACCTGGCCTTCCCCATTCCGCTCGGAAGCGCGGCGACGGTGCCCAACAGCACGACCGCGAGCCCCGTGGCCATCGCGACCAGCGACCCAACAAAGCCCAGCGCGGTCAGCAGGGCCGCCCCGAGGAAGAAGCCGGCTCCCTTGAGCGCATTCTTGGATCCGGTGAGGCGAGCGACCCATTTGAAGAGGGCACCGTCCTCGCCTTCCGGGACCACGACCTTGATGGCGCTCTTGGCGCTCATCTTGGTCAGGTCCTTGGCGATTCCGGAGAGCGCCTGCGCCGCCATCACATAGGCGACCGAGGTCAGTCGAGCCCACGCCGGCTCCAGGAAGGCGAGCATGATCAAGGCGGCGATTTGCAGCAGCAAGCCGCCGTATAGCGTGACCTTCAATCCGGAGCGCGCGGCTATCCAGCCGCCGAGCAGGTTCGTGACGATCCCGAAAAATTCGTAGAACAGGAACAGGAAGGCAATTTCGACCGCGCTATATCCAAGCCGATCAAAGTGCAGGAGCACCAGCATTCTAAGCGCGCCGTCGGTGAGCGTGAAGCCCCAGTAAGCTCCTGTGACCAAAGCATAATTGCGTACCGCGTTTCTCACTTGCTATACCGCCGCGGCTTCGGGTTGCACGGAACGCAAGGTGGCGGCGACCTTCGTCGCCAATTCGACCAGCCGGTTTACGTAGCCCCACTCGTTGTCGTACCAGGCCAGAACTTTGACTTGCGTGCCGTCGACCACCATGGTCGACGGCCCATCGACGATCGAGGATCGCGGATCATTGACGAAATCGACTGAGACCAGCGGCCGTTCCTCGAAGCCCAGGATGCCTCGGAGTTCCCCTTCCGCCGCCTCGCGCAAGTATTTGTTGACCTCTGCCGCGGTCGTCGATCGCGCGACTTCGAAAACGCAATCGGTCAGCGACGCATTCAACAGAGGGACGCGCACCGCGATTCCGTTTAGTTTCCCTTGCAGTTCTGGATAGATGAGACCGATCGCGGTTGCCGAACCGGTCGTCGTCGGCACCAGCGACATCAGCGCCGATCGCGCCCGCCGCAAATCCCTGTGCGGCAGATCCACGATCGTTTGGGTATTGGTCACGTCGTGAATAGTAGTGATGACGCCGTGCCGGATACCGAGCTTTTGCTGGATGACTTTGACTATTGGCGCCAGGCAATTGGTAGTGCAGGAGGCGGCTGTAACTATGTGATCCAGCTCGGGGTCGTATAACTGATCGTTGACTCCCATCACCACATTGAGCGCGCCCTGCTTGACCGGCGCCGCTACGACGACTTTGCGCACGCCCCGCTCGAAGTACGGCTTCAACCCCTCCGGCGTAAGGAACTTGCCCGAACACTCGAGCACAATTTCGACTCCAGCCCGCTCCCACGGCACTTCGCCCGGAACGTCGAAGTTGCTGTAGCCGATGGAGTTGCCTTGTACCGTGAGCCCCTGCGGCTGCGCGGTTATCGGCACGCGCCAGCGGCCATGCACGCTGTCAAATTCGAGTAGATGGGCGGCGGTTTCGGGTCCGCCCTTCAACTCGTTGATATGGACGATCTTAATTTGCGGGTTATCGAACGCGGCGCGCAGCGCCAGGCGCCCCATCCGTCCAAAGCCGTTGATCCCGACGCCTACCGACATAGCCACTTCTGTCTCCATCATGCGGCCAACTTCAATTTGCCTATCTCGGTAACCCAGCGTTCGAGCGCGAAACGCTCAAGGGTCTCGATCGGCAGAGCGGTGAAGATCCTGATTCGTTGCTCCAGCTCGGTGCACACCTTGACGAATGCGGTTCGCGCGGCGGCACTGGTGCCGACCAGGGCAACCGGATCCTCGATGCCCCAATGCGCTCTTATCGGCTGCCCGGGCCAGGTCGGGCAGACCTCGGCGGCGGCGCGGTCGCAGAGGGTGAAAACGAAATCCAGCGGCGGGCTGTCCGGGCGGGCGAACTCGTTCCAGTCCTTGCTCCGCAATCCCGCGGTTTCGTATTTCAGTTCTTCAAGCACCTCGAGCGTGAGCGGATGTACGGCGCCGCGCGGCTTGCTGCCGGCGCTGAACGCGTGAAATTTGCCGCCGCCCCATCGATTCATCGCGCATTCCGCCATGATGCTGCGGGCGGAGTTGTTGGTGCACAGGAACAGAACGTTGAACTCGCGTCCGACGGTTGCGCTTTTTGGGCGACCCTGAATCGCGTTGGCCGCCTCGCCTGCGCAGCAATTCTCGGTGAGATATTCGATCAGGCTATTCATCGTGCGGAACTTGGCGCCGTATATGATCAGCCTGCTTTGTCGGCGCGAAGTGACCAGGCCCGTGTGCCTCAGCTGATTCAGATGAAACGACAGGGTAGGAGAGGGCAGCCGCAGATGGTCGCTGATTTCTCCGGCCGGCATGCCTGCGGGCCCGCGCTCGACCAGCAGGCGAAAGATGTCAAGGCGCGTCTCCTGGGCGAGCGCGGCCAAGGCGGCGATGACGTTAGTTTTAGTCATGATTCCATATATATGAAAATATCGGCTGGTTGCAAACTCGCTTGTTTCCCCAGGCTCCTTGGGCAGATCTTGTAGCGCCCGGATGTTACGCGCGTGTTAAGCCGCGATGACCTTTCGATGGTTTTGGCTTTCTGGAAATGTTTCAGTCCAAAGATATGGAAGCTTGATGGCAGAGGTGTGCGCCTCCGCGGCTCTGCCCAATCAGAAATGGTTCTGCGCCATCCGATGGCGGTGCCTCAATGGCGGTGCATCAATGGACGATGCTGGCGCCCATTCGGTCGGCAATTTCCGGCCGTTTTTTTTTGGTCAGGCCGCCTTCGCAGGCTGATTTAGGGTTCTCGCGGGAGTCGGCCCTGTCGCGTCGATGGTTGGTCGCGCGGGCAAATCCGGCGTGGGGTCTCGGCGCCTTGAATGCTTATGCTTGCCGGTCCAGCCGGGAACCGTCGAGCACGGTGTTGCAGCACTCCACGGCGGCGATGGTCGCCGTCGAATCGGGAAAGTACCGGCGCCGCGCCCACCACGAGACGTTGACCAGGCCGATCATGACCGGGACTTCGATGAGCGGTCCGATAACCGCGGCGAAGGCCGCGCCGCTGTCGATGCCGAAGGTCGCCACCGCGACCGCGATCGCAAGTTCAAAATTGTTCGACGCCGCGGTGAAGGAAAGCGTGGCCGTTTGCGGATAGCTGGCGCCCGCCTTCATGCTCAGGATGAAGGAAAGGCCGAACATGATCGCGAAATAGAGCAGCAGCGGTATCGCGATACGGACCACGTCGAGCGGCAAGTGGACGATTGCCGCGCCCTTGATCGAGAACATCACCACAATCGTGAACAGCAGGAAGATCAAGGTGAGCGGGCTGATCTTCGGCACGAAATGCTCCCGATACCAGGCCTTGCCCTTGAGCGCGGTGAGCGTTTTCCAGGTCGCCAATCCGGCCACGAACGGGATGCCGAGATAGATGCCAACGCTCTCGGCGATGTCGCCGATGGTGATGTGAACGACGGATCCGGCCAGACCGAACCAGCGCGGCACCACGGTTATGAAGACGAAGGCATAAACCGAGTAAAAGAGCACTTGAAAGATCGAGTTGAACGCAACCAATCCGGCGCAATATTCGGCGTCCCCGTCCGCGAGGTCGTTCCACACGATTACCATCGCGATACAGCGGGCGATGCCGATCATTATGAGACCGATCATGTACTCGGGACGATCGCGCAGAAAGACGATCGCCAGCGCGAACATCAGGATGGGGCCGATTATCCAGTTCTGCAGCAGCGAGAGGCCGAGAATCTTCCAGTCGCGGAACACGTCGCCCAGCTCGTCATAGTTAACCTTGGCGAGCGGCGGATACATCATCAAAATCAGCCCGATCGCGATCGGAACGGAGGTCGTCCCGACACTCAATCGATCAAAGGCGGTCTTCAATCCCGGCCAGGCGTTTCCCAGCGCGACGCCGGCCGCCATCGCGAGAAAAATCCACAGCGTTAGATAGCGGTCGAGAAACGACAGCCTTCTCATGACGGGCCGCTGTCGGTGCTGGCGCGGGCCGCTTTGGTCGAAACTCCAACTGGTGCGACTGGAACAGAGGTGCTCGGAGCGCAAGACTCCGGGCGTCCGCCGCAGCAGTTCTCGGTGAGGTAAGCGAGCAGGCCGTTCATGGCCTTGAAGTTTGCGCTGTAGATGATCGAGCGGCTGGCCCGCCGTGAAGTCACGAGCCCCGCAAATCTGAGCTGATTCAAATGAAACGACAGCGTGGGCGATGGCTGCCCAAGGCGATCGCCAATTTCACCGGCTGGCAATCCCTCGGGGCCTTTCACCACCAACAGGCGGAAGATATCGAGGCGGGTTTCCTGAGCTAGGGCACTCAATGCCGCAATGACGGTCGATTTCTTCATAGTTTTTACTTCTTCAGAGTTATTGCTCCCGTGGAGGTACGCGCAGGGCCGAGTCCGCAAAGCTTGGCCAGACAGAAAGAAAATCCTGGCTTTGACTACTTCATATTTTCACACATATAGAATATACGCCTGCGAGAGGTGCCTTGCCATCAACCACATGATGGCGGCATGAACACGCTCCATTCGGGGATGCGCCTTACCGCCGGCGAGTGAGGCGAAGGGTTGCTCAAGGCGTCGTTGCGGTTGGCTCTGATGCGAGCCGGAGGGAGGGGATGGTTCGCAAAATCACGGAACGAATCGTGAGACCCTGAACGATGATGGAGAAGATAACGACCGCATAAGTCATCGCGATGATCGCGTTTCGATAGCCCAGGTAGGGAACGGAGAGCGCCAGAGCCACTGATATTCCTCCGCGCAGTCCGCTCCAGGTCAACACCGCAATGGTCCCATGCTCGAAGTTCCGGAAGGGCGAGAGAAGCAGAACCACGGCGGCAACGCTGACCAGCCGGGCGATCAATACCAGCGGGACCGCAACCAGCGCGGCGATTCCATAGCCGCCCTTCAGCGGCACCAGCAACAATTCCGCTCCGATCAGAAGGAACAGGATCGCGTTGAGAATCTCATCGACGACCTCCCAGAAAACGTCGAGATGAGAACGCGTCTCGTCGGACATCGCCTTCTCTCGGCCCTCGTTGCCGATTAGCAGTCCCGCGACCACGATTGCGATCGGCGCGGAAACCCCGATCCGGTCCGCCAGTGCGTAACCGCCGCTGGCGAGCCCGAGGGTCAGAAGGATTTCCACCTTGTAATCGTCGACCTGCGCGAGCAGCCAATAGGTCAGCAGACCCGCGGCCAAGCCAAAGACGATTCCGCCCACCGCCTCGATCGCGAGCAGTTTGACGGCTTCGAGCGCACCTACGTGGACCGGAGAAGTCGCAATTTGGAGGAGTGCCATGAAGATAACGGCACCGACGCCGTCGTTGAAAAGCGATTCGCCTCCAATCTGGGCCTCGATGCCCGCGGGGATCGCCAGCGTTCTTAAAATCGCGAGCACCGCTATGGGATCGGTCGGCGAGATCAGCGCCCCGAACAATAACGCCGCCACCGGCGGTATCGGCATCCCGACCAGGCGCAACACCAGCCAGGTGCCACCGGCGACGACCAACGTGGAGATCGCGACGCCAAGGGTCGCGAGGAGAGCGATCGCACCCTTCTGGTCGGAAAGCTGCGGGATCTTGAGATTCAGGCCGCCCGCGAACAGCAGGTATGCCAGAAGTCCGTGCAGCAGCACGCGGTTGAAGTCGATGTGCCTCAGGAAGCCTGCGGCAGCGATATCCGCCGATGGGACCCCCGCTTTTCCAGCGACTATCACCAAGGCAGAAAAGATCAGGGCGATCGCGAGCACCCCGATGGTGGAAGGCAGCCTGAAGTAGCGGACGTTCAGAAAACTGAAAATCGCCGTGACGGTTATCAGGATCGCGATTATGTCGAAGGACATAGGCTCCCAAGGTGGGTTTGTACAGCCGACCGATCGGGCCCCGCGGGGTCCGCCTCAATTCACCGTCCGTGCTGCAGCACCAGAATTACTCCGACCAGCATCAGCAATAGAAAGACCCAGAGCGAGATCGCGATCTTTATCGCTTTCTTGGCCCGGTCGGCCTCCCACCAGGTTCGTGGTCTGACGTTCTGCACTAGAAGAGTCACGACGCCCGCGAGGTTCACGCAGATCACGTTAGTGATGAACAACAGCAGCGCACTCATGGCCAAATCCCGGTCGCCTGCGCCGACCAGCAGCCCGAAGGTCACCAATGGAGGGAGCAGCGCCACCGCAACCATCACTCCGATCAGGGCCGCCGACGCCCCCGTGGTGATCGAAAGCACGCCGGCCGATCCCGATGCCAACGCAAGCACAACATCCTTTAATTGCACATGCAGCCGACTCTGAATTTCTGCCACTCGGGGATCGACTCTGACGAAAAACGCAATCGGTATAGCTATTGCCAGCGCCACGAGAATGCCGACGAGGTCGGTTTTCGCAGCGGACTTCGCAAGGTCTACGTCGCCCAGGGCCGTCGCCAGCGATAATGCGACGTTTGGGCCGAGCAGCGGCGCGATAACCATCGCGCCAATTACTACCGTGACGTTGTTGTAGGCGACGCCGACCGCCGCAACCACCGCCGACAGTGCCACCAGCACGACGAAGGTTCGGGTAAGCTGAGCGCCCTCGTTGACCTGCTGGTAAAGCTCTTCGCGGCTGATTCGCGGGGTAGATGCCTCTTCCGTCTCGGCTTCTTCGCTGGCCGCAACTCCATCCGCTGCCCGCGGTTTCTTCTCCGGTTCAAGCCGCGGAATCGTGGCTTCCACTGAAACGAGCACTGCCCGGAAATCCGTTCCCGTAAGGCTGTCTTCGATGCGATCCAGGAAGGCTTCCGTATCTTCGACTTGGAGCAGAATCCTCACGAGTATCTGTTGCTCGGAGAGCTGCTCCGTCCAGTGCGCGACCACAGCGTCCCTGGTCAGGTTCACTTGCAATCGCGCGCCGTGTTCTGCTGGCAAGAATACTTCTATAAGCCGGAGAGCCATAGTCGGTCCTTATCAAAGTTGCACGCAGGCGCTCGCCTCGATTGCCGCCAACCGGGGGAGTATCGGTCTTTCGCATCAGCCGCTGCAATCGCAAAATATGCATGTGTCTTCTTGCTTTGGTCGTGGCTGCATAGACTGGAACTGCCGCCGGCGCCCGTGGACATTGCGGAGATTCGTCGCAACTGCGGCGGCGCACTAGGCGGACGTGGCGCGGCCACAAGGCGCCGATAGCGTCGCGCAAGAGCTGCGACAGATTCGGCGACGGCTGCCATCTTCGCCGGCGGACTATCAAAGATGAACCCGCTCGAGTTTGCCAATCGTCTCTAAAATCGAAGAGCCTCTCGACTGAGAGCCGAGCACTCAGCAGAGAGGCACAACACTAACGAAATACAAAAGCCAAGGTTCAGCCAGAGTCGGATGTTAAAAAGCTTGACAGCCAATAGGATTGGCGCCTGAAACTCAATCTATTCGCGCTATTCGCGGGAAAACTGGCGCCCCCTGCGGGATTCGAACCCATGGCCCCCAGGATTTTTGGACCTCTGCTCTATCAAAGAGAGAGCAGAGGATTGGGAACCTCCGCCCTCCTGAATGCCATTCAAGACCTCTCGGACATTTTGACCCTATTTACATAGAAAACCCCATCTTTTCAAGCCTTTATGCGATTAAGCACTGCTGAATAAACATCGAATGGTCTTGAGGAATTATCGGATGGAATCCCCGCTGGTTTGTGAGGCCACAGGTCGCGGCTCCGAGGAAATGGGCCAGCAGTGCACTATGGGCGGTTCTGAATCGGGTAGAGGAGGAATTGAGTGCTCGTCGGCCGCCTTGAAGCTAAGCTTTGCTCAGACCGTACTTTTTCATCTTTCGATAGAGAGTGGTGAAGTGAATACCCAGCATATCTGCCGCTTGGAGCACCGTCTTGCTGCTGTTTAGAGCCTGCCTTATTTGATCCCGTTCGGTCGCTCGAAGGGGTTTTACGAGATCTTCACAGGATTCAGGTCGCGACCTCGCAATGTCTATGGACAAATCTTGCGGCGCTATTAGTCCGCGCTTCGCTCGAGTCGTAGCCCGTACCAGAACATTTCGCAGTTCACGTACATTGCCTGGCCAGGTGTGAGCGGTCAGGACATCGAGTGCCTCGTCACTTATGGCAAAGCTGGGAGTGTGCTGAGATAGAAGATGCTTCGCGAGTAGGGGAATATCGCCTAACCGTTCGCGGAGCGCAGGTAGCGTAAGAGCGACGACGTTGAGGCGGTAATAAAGGTCTTCCCTGAAAGTTCCCTCCCGGCTTGCTTTCTCGAGGTCGCGATTTGAAGCGGCTATGATCCGCACGTCCACGGTGCTGGGTTTTGTGGCGCCTATGGGAAGTACACGCTGGTCCTCAATAACACGCAGCAGACTTGCCTGCATTTTGAGTGGCATGCAATCGACGTCATCGAGAAAGAGCGTTCCCTTATCTGCCAGCTGAATCTTGCCCGGGCGGCCGCCCTTCGCTGCGCCCGTGTAGCTCCCCTCCGTATACCCGAACAGTTCTGCTGAGACTAAATCGTCACTAACTCCAGCGCAGGAAAAAACAACAAACGGCCCTCTTCTTCGTGGGCTTGCGTTATGAACGGCCTGCGCGAATAGCTCTTTGCCGCTCCCGGATTCTCCAAGGAGAAGCAGCGGCCAGTCTTGTTGGCTGGCCGTGAACGCAAGGTCCAAGCATTGCGAGAAGCATGGTGCGGTTCCTATCAGATCCGAGAACGTGTATCTGGCTTTCCACTCCGATTCTTGCCCCGAGTCACGGGATGGCAGAATCAGGAGACAACCTGCCAGTTGTGGAGTGGTGACAGGAACGACGATTGCTCCATTTATGACGCGCTGATCGCCACAGAACTCTGGGAAAGGTAAAGGCTTCCCCTCCACCTGCAATAGTTCAATCAGCGGTCCAACTCGATCAACTCTGCACCCGATAATACTATCCCGTGGCAGCGAAAGTCGTCTTTCCACCGAAGAATTGACCGCGAGTACATAGCCTCTCCTATCTAACGCAAGCAAACCATCGGATTGATGCCGACTGGAGAGCGACGTGAACTTGTCCAGCACCATCATTCGGAGCAGGGTTTCCCGCTCAAGCACCGCCATCTGGATTAGAGAAACAGCTTGCACTAGGAGATTGAGCGCACCGGGATGGCTGATTTCTCGAAATCCCGCGATGTTGAGTGCTCCTAAGACTTCTTGGGTTATGGGATCGCGGATGGGCGCGGCCTGATTCACCCAGTCATGCCAGGTTTTGCAATAGGTCTCATACCAATCGACTCGGGCGGCAAGGCCAGTGTGCAAGCTGGCTCCGATGGCGGTGCAGCCGACATCCTTTTCACCCCATCTGCCACCGGCAATTGCGCGCAACTCTTCGGCCCGCGCCAAGGCCTTCTTGCCACCATGGGACAAGACTATTCGGCCGCTGGCCTCGCCCAGAAGCAGAAGCTGATGAGTTTCCGAGAATACCGATTGAAGAAACTTGAACACCGGCTCCGCGGCCGGGAGCCAGGGTATCTGATCGTGAAGTTCGTCCGAGTCCGAGGGCAAGCTCTCAAAGGGAGCCTGGGCCAGTGCCGGGTCCACTCCCATTTCGCGAGAGCGCATCCACGATTGAAGTACAAGCGGGGGAATTGGGCGCAAATCCGGTTGCCCGCCTGAAACGAAGTCCTCCCAAACACGCTGCCTGCTCAGCAGTCGCCCAGACGTCGCTCGAAATATGGCTGACGAAGTGGTCGAACCCATCGATCTGTCTCTCCGGATTCAGATCCTAGACGAACATAGCAAATCAGCAACTTCAGAAGCCACAAGCCAGCGAAGCCCGGCTTTGTCCGCGCCATATCAGCAGCGAGTTCTATTTATCGCGCTTTTAGCAGAATGCATATGCGGCTCGCTAGGCTCTGCTACGGTTCCAAAGCAATCTTAGGCTCCCACGTATGAGAAGACTTGCGAATTGGTCTCCGGCCGGGTTGGCGTGTCCCTTGCACACAGAAAGGCAGTCAGCCGCGCGCAATGAGGCAAGTGCGTCGGCCGGGCCACACCCTGGGTGTTTGAACACAAACGACGCGGTCGAAGTGCGAACTTCGTTGCGGGACTTAAGCGTAATCTGAAAGTACATCCGCTGGAGGGCAAAACAATGGCTGCAGGGCCGACCAAAAAGGAACCAACCGACGCGCGCCGCAATGACCCGATTACCTTCTCTGTCATCCTCAACCGCTTCAACACCATCGCGCGCGAGATGACCCTTACGCTTGAGTACAGCGCCTGGACCACAATCCTGGCCGTAGCCAGAGACTTTTCCTGCGCCATCTATGATAAGCAAGCGAGGCAAGTCTGCATGCTTGATGGATTGCCTGTACATACTAACTCGCTACATTGCGTCCTCCAGGAGGTGGCGAAGCAGTTTGAAAACGACATCTACGATGGAGACGTAATCGTCTGTAACGATCCCTACAGCGGGAATACTCATGTAGCCGACTTCGTTACGGCATGCCCTATTTTCTATAAAGGAGAGCACCTGTTCTGGAGCGTAACCAAGGGTCATCAGCTTGACTGTGGCGCTTATCTACCGACCAGCATCGCAGCGACGGCAAAAGATGTGTGGCAGGAGGGGATCGCTATTCCCCCGCTCAAACTCTATGAAAAAGGCAAGCCCCGACAAGACGTAATTCGCCTCTATCTTGCCAACATGAGATGGAAGGAATGGCTCAAAGGAGACCTGATGGCGCAGCTCGGTTCTATCTGGACCGGGCGACGCCGGCTGCTGGAACTGGTGGACGAGTATGGCATGGAAACCATGCAGCACTATGTCCAAATGATTCTAGACTATGCCGACAAGCGGATGGCCGCGGAGATTCGTGGCATGCCGAACGGCATTTATCGGGGTGAAGCCTGGGTCGACAGCGACGGCCAGGGTAATCAAAATCTTCTCATTAAAGCTACCGTTGCGATCGAGGATGAGCGTATTGACGTCGATTTCAGTGGTAGCGCGGCTCAATCCGATGGCGCAGCTAATGCATCTTATGGCGTCCTTCAGGCCGCAGCTGGAGTTCCCATACTATGTTCCATCGACCCGGACATTCCTCACAATGAGGGTTGCCTCCGTCACATAACCGCGACGGCGCCAAGCGGCACGATTTGCCTGGCTGAATACCCGCATTCCACAGCGATGGCGACGATCGTTCCGGGTGACGCAATGCAGGATGCGGTTTGGAAGGCACTGGCGCAGGCAATTCCGGATCGAGTCGCAGCCGGCTACGCACGCATGAACTGTGCGCCATTTCTTGCGGGCATCGATAGCCGAGACGGTAGAAAGCAGTCATGGGGAGCAATGTTCTTCAATGGAGCCGGCGGAGGGGGTGGCTGTTCCACTGCCGATGGCTGGCCTTTGATTATGACCACGGCAGGAATGGGTGGCCTCAAAATCCTGAATGTGGAGATGAGTGAGCTACACCATCCAGTTTTAATTGAAAGCATGGAGATCGAACCGGACTCCATGGGGCATGGCAAGTATATCGGAGGGCCAGGCATCCGGATCGTCGTGCGCCCGGTTGACGGACCAATGGAATGCCATTTGTTCGGAGATGGACAGGAAAACCCTCCTCATGGAGTCGTGGGCGGCACGCCCGGTATAGGCGGTGGCAATTACAGAGAAGATCGAAAAACAGGAAAGCGCACCTACTACTCAACGAATGGCAACCTTGAGGTATCAGAAGATCAGGTGTGGACCGGGGTATCTTCAGGAGGCGGCGGTTACGGCTGTCCTTGGGAGCGTGATCCAGAGATAGTCGCGGACAACGTCCGGGACGGCTTCTTCTCTGCCGAAAGAGCGGAAGAAACCTATCGCGTAGTACTAAAGCCAGATTTCACAGTCGACGCCGAAGCTACTAAACGGCTACGTGCTTCGGCGACAACACTGCAGATAGACGCGGTCACCCCGAACCATCCGTCGGCTTCGTCTTGGCGAGCCACTAATATGCGCGATGGCGACGAATATTTATTGGATCCGCAGTAATAACCGTCGAGCAGAGGCTAGCAATGCAATACAAACTAGGCGTCGATATTGGTGGGACGTTCACGGATTTTTCTCTTGTTGACGAGAAAGGGAACATACTGTTGTGGAAGGAGGCCACCACTCCTGACAATCGGGCCTTGGCGGTCCAAACCGGGCTGAAGAGTCTGGCGCAGGCAAAAAAGCAGACGCTGGATCAATTTCTGCAATCTCTGGAACTCATCGTTCACGGCTCGACCATCGCGACCAACACAGTGATCCAACGTAATGGCCCCAAGACTGCTCTGATCTGTACGGAGGGTTTTCGTGACGTCGTCTACTTCAGGGATGGCTTCAAGCCAGAACGTTACAACATTCGGCTAAATAGGGCGCCTGATTTCGTTCCTCGGCATTTAAGAATCCCCGTGACTGAACGGATAAATTATAAAGGAGATATTCTGACCCCGCTCGATGAAGAGTCAGTTGTGCGGGCAGCGGCATTCTTGACCGAGCAGAGAGTGGAATCGGTTGCCGTCGCGCTTTTGTGGTCTGTGGTCAATGCCGTACATGAGCGACGCATCAAGGAGGTCCTTGCCACCGCCTGTCCAGGACTACCGGTCGTTCTTAGCAGCGACGTACTGCCGATGATACGCGAATGGGAACGAACATGCTGCGCGGTCTTAAGTGCGTACATCCTTCCAGGCATCGCACGCTATATGCTCGATCTCGAGAGATTCCTACGCGATCATAGCTTTGGACATCCACTTCAGATTATGCAACTGAACGGCGGCTGTTCCACAGTCGCGAATGTGCTACGCCGGCCAATTTACGCGCTGGCCTCGGGACCAGCAGCGGGGCCAACAGCCGGGCTTGATTGCCTGCCAGAGACTTCGAGCCGCAACATTATTACGATCGATATGGGCGGAACGAGCTTCGACGTCTGCCTTGTCCACGGCGGCCAACCCACGATTACGACAGAGTTGCGAGTAGAAGACACGCCGGTCGGAGCCGCCGCAGTGGATGTACATTCGATTGGAGCTGGCGGGGGCAGCATAGCCTGGGTCGACAAAGGCGGGGCCCTCCAGGTTGGACCTCAGAGCGCGGGCGCGGAACCCGGGCCGGCGTGCTACGGCATGGGCGGCACTGAACCCACTGTCACGGACGCAAATGTCGTTCTCGGCTTTATCAACCCGGAGTTTTTTCTAGGCGGCCGGAGACATATCGATTCCGAGCTCTCCCACAGAGCTATTGCGGAGAAGATCGCACGACCCTTGGGCCTTTCGGTACAGGACGCAGCCTGGGGAATCTTCCGTGTGGTCAACAGCAACATGGTTAATGCGATTAAAGTCGTATCTATCGAACGCGGAATAGATCCCCGGGAATACACAATGGTCGTAGGCGGCGGTGCGGGTGCAATACATGCTGGCATGCTCGCAGCTGACCTTGGAATGACGAGTTCCATTATCCCGCGCTATGCTGGGGTATTTTGCTCTTATGGCATGGTCGTGAGTGATGTCCGGCATGACTACATGAAGGTGTTTCCAAGCAGCACCGGGGCTCTCAGCCTAAAGGCAATCAACCATATTTACGCCGAGCTTGAAAGCCAGGCTGTTGCCGAACTCACGGAGGAAGGCTTCACACGGGAAACAATTAGTTTATCGCGTTTCGCGGACGCCAAATATCCGAACCAAATACATGAGCTAACCATACCAATACCGTCGGCCGGTCCTCTAACGGAGATGGATGTTGTGAAAATCGCAGGGACCTTTCACCAGCTTCACGAGAGAATGTTTACCTACAACATTTCAGACAGCCCTGTCGATCTGTTTCATTGGAGACTCACAGCGGCCGGACGAAGCGACCGTCCTAAACCTAAGGCAGCATCGGGGACGCAGGGATCACCTGCTCTCGCACGCAAGCTCACCCGCAAGATCTATTTCGGCGACACCCAGGGGAACGTGCTGACCGACATTTACGATGGCAGCAAACTGTCACACGCGATGGTTATAAACGGTCCCGCGATAGTTGAACAAGAAAACACCACCATAGCAGTCTTCGCCAGCCAACGACTTAGTGTAGGAGCGTTCGGTGATTTCACGCTCGAAATGTAGAAGAACAGTCTTGGCTGTTCGCCCACACATGTTTGTTTCGGCAAACGCAGCAAGATGACGACACACGCCGACAACAAGTTGCCTTTAGAGGGTGTGCGGGTATTGGACCTAAGCATCTGGGTACAAGGACCTTTGGCCGCGATGATGCTGGGCGATCTGGGAGCCGACGTCATCAAGATTGAAAAGCCAGGTGTCGGCGACTTTGCCAGGGGAGCTAAATCAATCTTCGGCCGCAGCCAGGAACTTTCCGGTGGTCGAGGGCTGATGTTCGAGATTGCCAACCGCAATAAACGCGGTATCAGCATCGACTTGGCGCATCCCCGAGGTCAAGAGGTCTTTTACAAGCTCGTACAAACATCAGATGCGCTGGTGACAAACCTACATCCCTCGGCTCTGGAACAGTTCGCTGTGGACCGCAGCACCCTGGCAAAGATCAATCCACGTCTTATCTATGCGCACGCGACAGGTTATGGCCCTTTGGGATCCGCTGCCTTGGACCCGTGCCAGGACACCACCGGGATGGCGCGGTCCGCCTTTATGTTCAACACGCCGGCGCCAGACGGCTCGCCCATTTACCAAGTTGGGACGCTTAGCGACGTGCTTTCCGGCACCATGCTGGCCTTTGCCGTCGTCACTGCTCTGTTGGATCGGGAGCGCTGGGGGCGAGCCGCGGGCGCAGCTTGCTCACAGCTGAGCGCCATGATGTGGCTTCAGTACTACAGCATCGCACAGTACGCGAATACCGGTCAGATCTTCGTTCCGCACGATCGGTCAAAAGCTGCTAACCCGTTGGTCAATATTTATCGATGTAGAGACGGAAAATGGATAGCTTGCGGCATGTTTCTCAGTCAACGCTTCGTCTGGAAAGAGTTCTGCGAGGTCATGGGTGCTCCGCAATTGGCGACGGACAGTCGTTTTCAAGACGATCACGGCAGAGGCCAGAACAATCAAGAACTGATCGCCGCACTTGACGTCGCGTTTGAAAAACAGGATCGCGCGCGCTGGGAAAGCATCTTCAGGGAAAAGGGCTACTGGGTTTCTGTCGTGAATGACATCAAGGATTTGATGAACGATACACAGGTCCTGGCGAATCAGTATCTTGTGCGTTCCGATTATGGACTGACAACCGTCAGTTATCCCTTTTCCTTACAGGGTGTGCCACTACCGACACCACGAGATGCTCCGCCATTTGGCCGAGATACAGATGCGGTTCTCAGCGAGCTTGCAGGTTATTCGATCGAAGAGATTATAAACCTTAAGGTAGCGGGAGCCGTATGGTGAGCGACAATAACGACATTGTCTCAACGCAAAAATCATTGGCAAGACTGCACGACTGGATGCAGGCCCGTCAGGTTTTGTACAGGTACTGCTTTGCGGTTGATATGGGCTCGGTAGAGGATGTGATGGCACTGTTTACTGACGATTGTGAGCTGGAGATAGTTCCGGGAAAGCTGTACCGAGGTAGAAAGGCGGTGTGGCAGTGGTATGAGACTTTGACGACAAAGCGGATGGAGGTGCTGCGCCACCTTACGCACAACCAGGTCTTGGATATTTCAGGTCAGTCAGCTGTTTCAAAGAGCTATTGGGATGCAGTGGGCGACTTGAAGGGTAAAGCGATGCTGGCCGCTGGCTTCTACGAGGATGTTCTTCGGAAGGTCCATAGCGAGTGGAAGCTCGCGAAGAAGATAATAAAGATTGACTATATGGTGCCGTTTAGCGAGGGATGGGGTGGTCGAAGTAGAATAAAGGCATCTTTGCTTCGTGAGATTCCGAACGACTCCAAGGGATGGCGTTGAATCCAGGTATATATGCAGAGGGCTTGGTGTTCCGGAGGGATGGCCCAGGAATAGAAGTCGTTGAAGACGGTGTGGACGCTTCTTCCTAAACGCGACCAACCGGGGAGGGTGCTATGGAATTGACAGGTCACATTGCGCTTGTGACAGGAGCGGGCTCAGGAATAGGTAAAGCGGCAGCCATTGAGTTGGCGCGGAGTGGAGCCCGTGTGGCGGCGAGTGATGTCAACTCAACTTCGGTAAGTAGCGTTGTAGAGGAGATCAAAGGCGTCGGTGGCGATGCTTTTTGCTGCACGGCCGATGTGTCGGTTCGTTCGCAGGTCGATAAGATGATAGAGGCCGTGACCGAAGCGTTGGGTAAGGTGGACATTCTTGTGAACAACGCAGGATTTGGACAGTACAAGCCGTTCGAAACTCTTACTGAGACGGATTGGGATAGAATGATGGCGGTTCATCTAAAAGGGGCGTTCAACTGCGCGCAGGCAGTGCTGGAACAGATGAAAACTGCACAATGGGGACGCATAGTTAACATGGCTTCAGTGGCTGGAATGACTGGGACACCCACACACTGTCACTACTCAGCCGCCAAGGCGGGATTGATCGGGTTCACGAAAGCACTGGCCAGGGAGCTTGCGCCCCACAATATAACGGTTAATGCCGTTGCACCTGGTTTGACTGACACACCGTTTATAAAAGCCGTGAAGCCGGAACTGCAGCAAGCGGTTATCGATCGCACCCCTATGAGGCGGCCTGCAAGCCCACAGGAGGTCGCTTGGGCTTGCTGCTTTCTTGCCTCTGACAAGGCTGCTTACATCACCGGACAGGTAATCAGTCCAAACGGCGGGTTTTTAATGTAGCTGCGACAGTAGATGTGTTGAGTGCAACGCCCTGACTTCAAGTAAGCAACCCTAAGAGGGTGACCCGGATGCCCGCGCGTGAAGTTAACGGTATAAAATTACATTGGATAGAAAGAGGAGCGGGTCCGCCCATGTTGTTGCTGGGCGGAACACTCAGCCTGGGACCAGAGGACTTCGCGCCGCAAATCGAACACTTTTCCCGAACGTTTAGAGTCATTCTGCCGGATAGAAGAGGCTATGGAAGGTCGCGTCCGCCAGATCGCGATTATCCTCCTGATTTTTACCAGCGGGACGCAGACGATATCGCCGCCCTGCTGCAAGAACTGCGTGCCGAAGAAACGGTCGTTTTGGGCTGGAGCGAAGGCGCAAATGTGAGCGTTTGCCTTGCCAGGACATATCCGAAGCTTCTCAGGCGTTTGGTGATATGGGGAGGAATCGCCGCCGTCAGGGATAGCGACCTCAGCATCTTTGAGGGAAGACGCGATGTCGCCGCTTGGCCCAAAAAGGTGCAGACGAAGATGGACGCCGCTCACGGCAAGTCTTACTGGAAGCTCGTCTGGTGGAAATGGTGCGACATCATGCGCCAACTTCATGCGCAAGGGGGAGACGCGCAGCTCGGCCGAATTGAAGAGCTCTCGTGCCCGACGCTTATTCTACACGGACAGAAAGACCCACTGATATCTGGGTTTCATCCCCACCTTCTACACGCACGTATCAAGAACTCTCGACTATACAAATTCGAGACAGGCGGACATAGTCTCCATTTACAGCACATGTCTGAATTCAATCGCGTAGTTGGAGAGTTTGTGAGGCTAAGCGAATGACTGGAAATCGGGCTGATGTGATCCAAGACTCTATTCACATGTTTCGATTTCTGAAACGAAGCGGCAGCACTCGCGATTTGACAGCTCTCGAAGACTGGCAACGCCAACGAGTCGATCGTCTGAAGAGAATCAAGCAAATCACCCATTGCGTCGAGAGCATCAAGTCGGAAACATCCTATGCGAACGTCCCGTGGGACGGGGTTGAAGAGCTCTGGTTCGCCCAGGCCGAGATCAGCGATTTGTCGGAAGGGAGAGCCGAAGAAGATTCGCCGCTGAGCTCAAGAGAGACTGTCGATTGGTCGCGAAGCGAGCACCTGTTTACCAAAGATTACATAGTCCTGGACAGGGCCAGGAATCCGTTTCTAACCAAGGCTGTGGCTCTGATAAAGCGTAAGGAGGGTATGCCGCTAGATGAGTTTCGGAAATATTGGAAGGAGGTGCATGGACCGATCGTGTGCGAATTGCCGGAGCTGGAGCGCTACATCCAATGCAGTACGCTTGATGATGCGTACCGCTATGGAGAGCCTCTCTGGGATGGTGTAGCGATTCTAGCAACATCAAGTCTTGAACGCTGCTTGCTGATGCTTAATTCACCGGTATTCGCTACTAGGGCGAGACCGCATGCTGACAAGTTTCTTGAACGAATTGCCCTCGCTATTGTCCATGAAGTCCAGCAGGCAGCGTAGGGAGCGCATAGACAGGAATCTGCCCGCTGATGAGGCGGTAACTGTATGAACAAGCTCGACCCCAGAAAGACGGCGTTGCTCATTATTAATATGACCAACGATCTGCTCGGATGGGAGGGCGTTCAGCCCCTGGTGCCGAGGCTGCAAAGACTATTGAATCAGGCTCGAAAGTGCTCTGTAACAGTCGTTTTTTCGTCGCTCGCCTTCTGTAACAACGGGGCGGACAGCGGTCAATTGGGAAAGTTCTGGGAACCGATCGGCAAAGGAGAAGTCCTCGTCAAGGGGACCCAGGGCGTCGCTATATTGCCGGAACTGATGCCGAGAGCGGGCGAGCCGGTTCTAGAACGAAACCGCTACAGTGCGTTCTACAATAGCGAGCTCGACCCGATGCTACGCGACAAAGGGATCGAGACACTCATCATCGGCGGTTATTCAACGAATTTCTGTTGCGACTCGACCGCGCGCGACGCCAATTTCAGAGACTACCACGTCATCGTGCTCGAGGACGGCACAGCGCCGATCGCATTGGAAGAAGCCGCCGGTCAGGCTATCAGCGCTGAGCAGGTGCAGAAGACCGTGCTGGCTAACCTCCGTCGAGGCTTCGCGCAGGTTGCGACAGTCGAAGAAGTCCTGCGCGCGATGAGCGGAGATTAATCCGTCGCCGTCGGGGAGCGACAGCGTCGCTAAATTGCCCCAGCGAACGGGCGCTTCCCGAAGAGATCCGCCGTGTATTCGTTGACCCGGCGTGCCATCTTATCAACTGGTACAAAAGATCGGGCAGGCCAGCTTCCATGTCGCCTTTTTGGCGGTCTCAGGCAGGTATCGCTCTTGACATACACGGACAGTTTGCGGACAATCCGCCTATCCGTCAATGTTCCTGAACTCAAAAACGCTTGATTTTATTGGTGGAGCTGACGCGGATCGAACGCGCGACCTCCTGAATGCCATCAATGCTTCTCGGACAGCCTGACTTTCTCGCACAAAAAGCCTCGTGTTTTCAACTATTTATCCCGTTGAGCACGTCTGAATAAACATCAAATGCTCCAGCGACTGATACCGATGTTCTTGAGCTCTTCTGGCCGCTAACAACTCCGCTTCCATCTTGCTTGCCCCGCAGTCGCGGTGTTTCGTTCATAGCCTCCGCCGGACAGTGGCGGAGGGTGGGTCTGAAGATCAGGTGACGCTGGTCATTAAAGCTCTTTGTAGAAGGCGTTGTGTTGGGTTTCTAATGCATCCATGAAAATGCTGCCTGGCGGCACTAAATCGGCCCCGTGTCTGGTCGGTTCGATATGCGGTTACGAGGCGGAAGCGGCATGCGATTCAGAGGAGGTGCGATGCTGTTTGATCTCGGTAACGCGCGACGCAATATCCTTGCTCAGCGTCGCCAGGTCGCTGCTCAAGGCCGACGAGGCGCTCAGCTCGTCGGGGCCCGCGGGTGCTCCGACAGTAGTCTGTGAAGCATAGAGGATTTTGTCGCTGGGACCGTCTCTGATGATCCAGCTGGCGATCAGCTGCGATTGGTCCTCGCTGTTGGTCTCGAACCGCTGGACGTCAACTTCGACCTGGTAGTCGACCTTGATCGTCAGCGCCCACGGATATTTCTCGACTCGTTGGGTGTTCAGCAGGGTCGCGAGGTTTTCCGAAAGCACGCGGGTGAAATTCTTGTCGAGCGGCTCAGCCCAGCGCTTTTCATCGGAGAGGTCGATCCGGTTCGGCGCGACGCGCGTCACGACCGCCATGCGTCGAAGGTAGTCCGGGAATTCGACAGGTCCCACGCCGATGGTGAGCTGCGAATTCGGGTTGGTCATCGAGGCCGGGTTGGCAATTATCCCCGAGCTGTCGGAAATCGGCGTCAGGATGAAGAACTTCGAGCGGTCAGGCTGGGGCGAGAGCACCGAGCATCCCGCGGCTATCGCGCACGCGCCGAACGCGATCAGTTTCGTCTTGATATTCATCACGGTCACTTATCCTTCTCCGGCACGTACCTTCCGCGAACCAAAGCGCCTGGATTGCGCTGTAGATAGTCGGAGAACTCGCCGATCGATCGCGCGGTCTCGTCAAGTGAGTCGAGGGTCCGGTTGAGATGCACCGCCAGCGGGGAGTCGGGATCGAGCGTGTTCTGGAGGTTGACCAACGCGGCGCGGGTATCCTTCATGGTCTTGTCCGCCTCGTCGGAGTTCTGTCGAAGGTCCGCAATCAGCGGACCGATCTTCGAGTTGGCGTTATTGAGTATATTGCGGGCCGAAATAATCGCCTGGTTCAGATTCGCCACCGTTCCCTTGAGCGATTCCAGTGTGGCCTTTAGTTCCGGCGAACTGGTGAGATTCTTGATCGAGTTGGCGGCGTCGGTAATCGAAACGACCAGAGCCTGAAAGTCGATTTTCTCGAATTTATCCAGGGCCTTCGTCAGCCGTTCCTGAAGCTGTTCAAGGTCGGTCTGAACGGTCGGGATCTCTCGGAGGGGCCCGCCCGGCTCCAGCACAAACTTGAGCGGCGTGTTGGGGTGAAGATCGAGATCGATATACAGCAGTCCCGTCAGGAGACTCTCCGTATCGAGCTGGGCCCGAAACCCCTGCTTGATCAGGCTGTCGAAGCCGGCGGTTTCGAGCGCTTCGCCGGTTCCTCCTCTCGCCAGCAGTTGCGATCGATCGAGATCGATAATGACAGGCAATCGAAGACCCTTGATTCCCGGGCGCAGCTTTCCCTGGGAGGGCAAAAGCCTGAGCTCTATTGCCGCGACCGTGCCGATTTGGACTCCCCTCACCTTGACCGGGGCGCCGATCTTGAGACCGTTGAGGTTGCCCTGGAATATGCAGATGAAGCGGATCGGCCGGGTGAAGATTCGCCCCGAGCCGACTACGATCAAGGCCACGACCAGGATCGCGAAGCTGGCGACCACGAACGCGCCGATAATTGTCGGACTGACCCGTTTACTCATGACTGCCTACTGAGTCGCCTCCCTCCTGTCCGCGGGTGAGAAATCTTCGTATTCGCGGGTCTTTCGAATGCGCGAGCATGTCATGCGGATCGCCGGTCGCGATCTGGACGCGCGACTCCGCGTCCAGAAAGACGCTGTTGTTGGCGATGGTAAAGATGCTGGCCAGCTCGTGAGTGACCACGACGATGGTTGCGCCAAGATTCGCGCGCAGCTCGAGGATCAAATCATCGAGCAGGCGTGAGCTAATCGGGTCGAGGCCGGCCGACGGTTCGTCGAAGAACAGGATGTCCGGATCGAGCGCCATCGCCCGCGCCAGCCCCGCGCGCTTCTGCATGCCGCCGCTGATCTCGCTGGGATAGAAGTCCTCAAAACCCTTGAGTCCGACCAGCGCGAGTTTGAGTGCCGCGATTTCGCGGATCTGCGCCGGCGTCAGATCGGTGAACTCGCCGAGCGGCAGACCGATGTTCTCCGCCAGCGTCATCGAGCTCCACAGTGCGCCGCTCTGGTAGAGGATGCCGAATCGCCGCAGCAGAAGTTCGCGTTGCGCCGGCTCGGCGCGGGTAAAATTGATGTCTCCATAGATGATCTCGCCCGTAGCGGGCTCTTTGAGTCCGATCAGATGACGCAGCAGTGTGCTCTTGCCGCATCCGCTGCCGCCCATGATGATGAAGATGTCGCCGCGCTTCACGACGAAATTGAGATCGCGCATCAGGACGAAGCTGCCATAGGCCATCGTCAGGTTGCGCACGATGATGTGCGGCTCCGCTTTGGAGCGATTTTCGCCGTTGGTGTCGGTCCCCATCGTGAGGTGCCGCTTAAATCCCGAGGAAATTGAAAACCACGGCGAAGAGGCCGCACGCGACCACAATCATGACGATCGCCATGACCACCGCCTGCGTCGCCGCGTCGCCGACCGCCGAAGAGCTGTTGCCGCACTGAAAGCCGCGCAGGCAGCCGGCGATCGCGATGAGCACGCCATAGAAAGTTCCCTTGATGATACCGCCGAACAGATTGACCATGGTCAAGGTCGAGATGGTTTCCCGCATGTAACTGCCGGCTGACAGGTCGAGCATGGTGACGCCGACGAACAGGCCGCCGAGGATTCCGACCAGGTCCGCGAACACGCAGAGCAGCGGCATCATCAGCACCAGCGCGAGAACCCGCGGTAGAACGAGAAACTCCAGTGGCGACACGCCCATCGTGGTCAGGGCATCGATCTCCTGGGTCACCTTCATCGTGCCGAGCTTCGCGGCGAACGCGGCGCCGGTGCGGCCCGACATGATAATCGCCGTCATCATCGCGGCCATGTCGCGGACCATGCCGATGCCAACCAGGTCGGCGACGTAGATCGACGCGCCGAACTGCGAGAGCTGAACGGCGCCCATGAAGGCGAGGATGACCCCGACCAGAAAGCAGATCAGGGTGACGATTCCGATCGCGCTGGGGCCGCATTCCTGGATCACTTCGAGCAGGTCGATCTTTCTGTAGCGCGCCTTGCCGCGAACGAATTTTGCGAAGGCTACGGTCAGGTCGCCGAGGAAGGATAAGAACTCGCCCACCGAGAGGCCGTAGCCGAGCGTCAGGTTGCCCACCCGTTCAAAGAACGAACTGCGCGCCGCCTCGCTGCGCGCGCCTTTCTTCTCCGGCACCGCCTCGGCCAGTTCGAGCAGGCGTTTGAGGCCTGCCGGAAGCCCGGCGCGATCTTCGGCGATACCGCGTGCGCGGCAGATCTCGGCCGTATTGGTCAGAAATGAAATCAGTCCGCTGTCCCAGTGCGTGAGCTGGGCGGTTTCATACGCGAGCCGTTTGGTGCCCGGCCGCGAACCGAGCTCGGCGAGCAGCAGCGAGATCGGCGGCAGGTAGCGCTGCAGATGCCAGGGGCCGGAAAGGTGCACCACCAGCGTAGAATCGTTGGTCCGCTCGAAAGATATCCTCCCCTGATCTAACCGCTGTGCTGCAGCAGCCATCGGACCACGTCTCTCTCCCTTTCTCTCGCAACGCGTGCCTTAATCGTCGGAGGATATCCACTGTTCGCCCGTGCGCCCCGAGTTAAAGCTTTGTCTTCTCGCGGACGTTCCATCCCAAGGCTTGAAAATTCTTCTTCGCGAGCGGCGACATTTGACCGGAGAGCCAGGCGCTTCGTTTCGGCGATACGAGATCCGGCCGGTTGGCGAAATACGATGTGCGTTTGGTCCACGAAACGTAATCGACCTCGGCCGGTACGACGATCACGCCGGCTCGATCGCGGCCAATTATAGTGCCGTGGGCGATAATGGCGACTAGCGGGGTGTGGGACTGATGATAGTTGGCCAACATATCCAGACAGGAGGCGAGAAATCGCGCCTGTTCCTCCGACTCGGCCGTGCTCGCCAGCGCTACTATGTCGATGGAACCCGGGACTCCGGACACACGGGTCAGGTCTTCGACGAAGGCGGTCTGCACACTTAGCGGAAATGCCTTATTGCTCATGAACATATGAATAGTCTCGTCCGGCACCCCCATCTCCTGCAGTTTTTTCTGGTTCTGCACGATGAGATCTGCCCGCGGCGTGTCGTACACCCAGGTGGAGACAACCCTGGTGGCGGTGATCGCCATCGAGCCCGGAATGAAGACGGACATCGCCGTCGTTACGCCGACGTGCGCTCTGAATGCGACCAGCGCAAAATCATCAAGCTGCTTGGAGAGGATCGGGTTCGTGGTGTAGGGGTCGACGTGCAGCTTCTTCGCCAGCCCTCGCCGTTCCTGCTCATAGCCCAAAACGTCCCTGGTAGCCTGAAACGTGCGCGTGGCAACCTGACCGGTTCTCTCGCCCGCGGAAGCCTCTTCCGGAGTCGTTGCGGCTTCCTTGATCTTTTGAGCGCCGAGGCCGACGCGGCCGAAGAAGCGCCCGACTCCCGCTGGCAATCCCTTTACCGTGTCGACGGGGTGCATCACCATCTGCCCGGCCGCCGCGACCGGAGCTGCCGCGTTGGTTGCCAGTGCTTGGGCAAAGACCTTCGACTTGCTGGTCTGGTTCAGTTCCACGATTGCCGGGATCTCGGCGACGCGAATCCTTAGCATTTCGAGGCCATCCGCGTTGAAGGTTCCAACATCACTGCGGAGCGTGAAATGAGCGGTAAGCCCGTCGGTGGGCACCGCTTGGTCGACGTGAAAACCATTTCCGTTGAGCAAAGTCGCAGGCGCCAGCTCTTGAGCAGGCAGCGTCGGTGGTGTTTCGAATTGAGTCGCAGTCTGGGCGCTTGCCGTTCTTATCGGTATCAGCAGCAAAATCAGAAGACAGCATCGAAAGACGCCGGCCTTTGAGCTGCTCCTTTTTACGTACCGGAATTGATCGCGAATTGCTTCAATGAACATTTCTCTTCTCCCAACACCCAGTGTCGGGCGGCGGTATGCGAAACTACCAAACCAACTATCACCGGTGTCGTGTCTCTCGAGCTTTAGATAGGGACTCAACAGAGCACCGACAGATCTCGATTGGCCCTCTCGTATCAATTTCTCTCTTTGCATCTGTCTTATAAGCCTCTTCGTGCGATTCCTTCGAAATTGCGGTCAAACACTCGAGCGACGGTTTTCGCGGATATCGCTTGTGCCTCGTTCCATTTCACCCCAAGCGCCCTGAGCACCAACCCGGACAGGGCCAATGCGAGTTTGCGCAGGGACTTCCATTCACCCAGCTCTAACGCTCGACCTATTCCCGCCTGCACGACGCCTATTACCATCAACAAAGCCGACGGCACATCCGCGGTGGAAAACCGTCCGACGCGATAACCGCGTTCCAAGTCTTTGCGCAGCCCAAGGTTTCCGGCGGACTCAGCGCGAAGCCATTGAGCATACATCTGCGCGACGATGGCGGCTCGGGCCGGTGCCGTTCCCGCAGTCCGGAAAAAAACGCAAATTCCGGTTACGAGCCGTTCGGGAGGGTCATCAATACCTGTCTGCGCGACTCCCACTTCCGCTTCGATTTCCTGACGAATCGTTGACGCGAGTTCTTTTGCTACCTGGTTCTTATCGTCGAAATAGTTGTAGAAAGTCCCTTTCGCCAGATCTGCCGTTTCGGTGATTTCATCTATCGTCACCCGCTCGAAGCCCTTCTCTGCGATGAGCTTCTCCGCGGCATTCAACAACGCCTTTCGATTTCGAATCGTCCGTCTGTCGGATCGCGTCGGCTTCGGTTCTGTCACGTTAGTGTTTTTTGTCATTCTGGTCGCACTGGTCATAAATGACCTTGACAGCTTCTTTTATACGAGATAGTCATTGTGCGCAAGAGGACATCTGGAGTCCTCGGGCGAGCGTTTCCAATGAAGAGGAGGAGCTGCGCTGCAACTCCCATTAACTAAACGAGACTTGAGGGCCATGGTTGAGCTTGATCACGTTCGGAACAAAATGGGCCAAAGTTCAATCGCAGGGACTCCGTCAAACCAGCGTCACACTGGCGTGAAAAGCGTATCGCGATATCGGTCAAACATGACTGCGTCGAAGGACGCAAGGAGAAAAGCAATATGTCTGGTCGGCCTAAAGAAACTTCTCATTTTTGGCATGATCGGGCTGGCAGGTTGCGCGGGGGCCTCGGCGACCCAACAGGCTCAGCAAGCGGCCGCCTCAAACGACTATCTCACAAAGGTGGCTGTATATCCGTTTGCGGTTGATCCGGACGAAGTCAGTCTGAACAGCGGCTTCATCCAAAAAGCCTACCGCAGTGTTACGGCGACAAACGAAGACGAAAAGCAGGCGGAGATCGCCGGCGACGTTTCGCAGTCAGTCTGCCTGAACGTTGCAGCAGAGCTTACGGATAAAGGTTACAACGCGGTCTGCTTGCCGCGCGGGACTGCACCGGCTGGCGAGAATGTGATCATCGTCGACGGCGAGTTCAACAATGTGAGCGAGGGCAACCGTTTGAGGAGCAGAACAGTGATCGGTTTCGATGTGGGAACTTCCACCCTGGGCATCGATGTTTACGTCATTCAACGCACGAACGGGACAACTAATCAGCTAAGGCAGTTCTCGACCCACGCTGACAGCGGACATATGCCGGGCGTCGCGGTGACCGGTGCGCCTGGCGCAGCAGCGGGCGGAGCCGTTGCGGCCGCTTCTATGGGGATAAACATGTCGATGAGCGCGGTCAAGGGATAGAAGTCTTCCATGGGTTCGTTGGGAAGAATGACTTCGGACCAGTTCGTTGATCATGTTAGCCAATACTTTTCACAACAAGGCTGGACAGCCATCGCCAGCGTGCCTTGAAATTCGCAGGAACAGGGAGATGCCAGATGCGCGAGCCGGCGAAAAGGCAGCAGCCGTGGAGTCTTGCTGACAGGCAATTCTTATCTCAGGAGAATCGCCCCCCGATCCAGCGCATCCTCCGAGCGGTCTGTATCGCAATGACCTTTGTCGCCATCTCGGCTGTCCCAGCTCACGCACAGCATGGAGATTGGCTACTTGGCTCCTTCGGTTTTCAGGGTGCCGCGCAACCGCCGGAGGGTTCGTACTACATGAACCAATTCTCCTACTACCACACCTCAGGCTCTGGCTTTGTCAGCACCGGTCCGCTCAAGTGTGGGTCGAGAGGAGCCATATGCCTGGGAGCCAACCTGGGCGGAACGGGCTCGATGGATCTGTTCATTGACGCCAACATCCTTACCTGGACAAGCCCCTTCAAGATTCTCGGTGCAAACTATGGAGTTAACTTCATAGTGCCCTTTGCGATCGTCGACGCGAGCGGGAGCGCATCACTTCAGCCGGTCTTGAGCCTGCCTGGAAGGGCGACTGAGTTGTCTTCAGCGGCAAATGCGGGCGGATCTACAAAGGGAAGCATCGGTGACATATACGTCGAGCCGTTCAACCTTGGCTGGCACTTCAAACAGTTTGACGCGATGGTATCTTCCGGATTTTTCGCGCCCTCCGGTCCTTATAACGCAGACGCCAAGCTCAACGTCGGATTCGGTCATTGGACGGGGGTTTTTGGCTTAGGGGGCGTCGCGTACGCCGACGCTGAACGGACCTGGTCCCTTTCTATCTATAGTCATTACCTGCTTTACGCATCGCAGATCGGCAGAAACTATACTTTGGGTAACGTAGTGCCATTCGAATGGGGCGCGGCCAAAACCCTCAACCTGAACGGCGATATTGTCAAGCAAGTCACCATAGGTGCGATCGGCTATGCGCAGTGGCAGGTGACGAATAATTCGATCGGCGCGAGTCCAACGACGAAGCCAGGCACCTCCATTGTAGATCAGCTGAACACTACCAAATCGCAGATCTACGCAGCCGGACCGGGCATCAATCTCCTTACCAAATACGGGTTCTATTCTTTGCGCTGGTACGAAGAGTTTGGTGCACATGCGACCCCCTCGGGGAATCAACTCATGTTTAGTGTCGCCCTGCCGCTTCCTGTGCCCGGCGCGAAGGGCGCAGCCGACGCTGCGGACACCCAATTCTAAGCGAGACAGAAGGTTCAACACGCGAAAGACATGAAAACCAAGCTTGCGACAAGAGCGGCGGTAGTCATCGCGCCAGCATTCCTATTGATCGTCATCAGCATGACTAGCCGGGTAGAGGCCCAGCCAGCTCCGCTGAACCGCACGGTTCTGCCCATTCCGGAACCCAAATATCCGGCGATAAAAGAACTCGATGCACGAAATGCGACGCCGCCGCCTCGATTTGAAGTCAAGGCACCGAAAGATGCCCCCAACGTTCTCATCATACTGCTCGACGATATGGGCTTCGGACAGCCGAGCACCTTCGGCGGCCCAATCAATATGCCGACCCTCGATCGCCTGGCGAAAGGCGGCCTGCGCTACAACGAGTTTCATGTGACCGCGCTATGTTCGCCGACGCGCGCGGCGTTACTCACGGGACGCAATCATCACATGGTGAACACCGGCGCAGTGATGGACGTTGCGACGGCTTTCCCGGGCAACACTGGTGTGCGTCCGAACAGCATTGCGCCGCTGGCCGAGATCCTGCGGTACAACGGCTACAGCACAGCAGCATTTGGGAAGTGGCACCAGACTCCCGGATGGGAGGTCAGCCCGTCGGGACCAACGGACCGATGGCCTACGCGAGAGGGCTTCGACAAATTCTACGGCTTCATGGGTGGCGAGACGAACCAATGGGCACCGCTGCTTTACGACGGCATGACTCAGGTCGAGCCGTCGCCTGACCCGAAATACCACTTCATGACCGATATGACTGATCATGCTATCTCGTGGATGCGATTTGAGAAGGCGCTGACGCCGGACAAACCCTTCTTCATCTACTTCGCGCCGGGCGCGACGCACGCGCCGCATCATGTGCCCAAGGAATGGATCGCCAAGTATAAGGGCAAGTTTGACTCAGGATGGGATCGTCTGCGCGAGGAAACGCTCGCGCGGCAGAAGAAGTTGAGCGTCGTTCCGCCCGATACGAAGCTGGCGCCGAAGCCGCAGGCAATCAAGGATTGGAACGCACTGACGCCCGACGAGAAGAAATTGTTCGCTCGACAGATGGAGGTGTATGCAGGATTCGGTGAGATGGCCGACTACGAAATTGGCCGGCTGATCCAGGCCATTCGAGACATGGGCCAGCTCGACAACACCATCGTTTTCTATATCGCTGGAGACAACGGTTCGAGCGCTGAGGGCGGAATGAATGGTGTTTTCAACGAAAATACTTTTTTCAATGGCGTGCCGGAACCGATCGAAGCGCAACTGAAGAATATCGATAAACTCGGCGGTCCAATGGCTTACAGTCACTATGCGGCCGGCTGGGCCGTGGCCGGCGACACTCCCTTCACGTGGACGAAGCAGGTTGCGTCCAACTTCGGCGGCACTCGCGACGGAATGGTTGTGTATTGGCCAAAGGGGATCAAAGCGAAAGGCGAACTACGCTCCCAGTTCCATCATGTGATTGACGTTGCACCAACCATTCTCGAAGTTGCCGCGCTGCCCGAGCCCAAAATGGTTGACGGCATCGCCCAGGTTCCTATCCAAGGCGTAAGTATGGCCTACACGTTTGATGATGGCCAGGCGAAGAGCCGGCACGGAACACAATATTTCGAGATAGCAGGGAATCGAGCGATTTATCACGATGGATGGCTGGCAGGCACCGTTCACCGGGCACCGTGGGAAAGACAGCCACGCGCAATGCTCGAGAACGATAAGTGGGAACTCTACAACACGGACGAAGACTTTAGCCTCGCCAACGATCTGGCTTCGAGCAATCCAACCAAGCTCAAGGAAATGCAGGATCTGTTTCTTCAGGAGGCAGTAAAAAACCACGTCCTGCCTATCGATGATCGAGGAGTCGAACGCCTGAACCCTGCGCTAGCCGGCCGCCCTGACCTGATGGCAGGTCGCACGTCACTTACTGTGTACAGCGGTATGACCGGCATGATGGAAAGCGCCTTCATCAACATCAAAAACCGTTCCTACAGCATCACTGCCGACGTGGACGTTCCGAAGAGAAACGCCAACGGTGTAATTATTTGCCAGGGCGGGCGCTTCGGCGGCTGGACACTGTTTCTTAAGAACGGACGTCCGACCTTTACCTACAATTGGGTTGGCCTGAGCCGTTACACCATTTCAGGAAAGCAGCCCGTACCCGCGGGGAAGGCAACGATTCGGTTCGAGTTCGCAACCGACGGCGGTAAGTTGGGCGCCGGCGGAACTGGCTCAATCTTCGTAAACGGCGGAAAAGTCGCAACGGGCCGAATCGAAAATACCAACGGTCTTTTATTCTCAGCGGATGAGGGCGCAGACGTTGGCATCGATGAGGGCACGCCAGTAACCGAGGACTACACGGGATCCCACAGCAGGTTCACCGGAAAAATCGATCGAGTGAGTATCGATCTGAAACCCATAGGTCCGAACATCAAGGACAAAGTCGACAAAGCGACCCAGGAAATGATGATGGATAAGGCCGCGGAGGACTAAGCGGTTTCGAGGAATAATCTCGTCTCGGCCCACGTTTTGGACAACGATACCCGTGACTGCCCACCATGAAACTAACCGCGTGTAAACATGGAGAAAGAGTCAGTGAGAACAAGGACCGAAATCCCGAGGTCGTCGAAACAAAAGTGCCGCTGGTCAATTGCGTGCGCGATACTTTCGCTTTCTGTCGTTCTATCCGTCGCTGTGGCAGCCCAAAGTCAACTTTATGTGTACCCGCTCAAGCAGCAGAGTGGAGAGCAGCAGGATAGAGATCGTTATGAGTGTCACCGCTGGGCGGTTCAGCAAACGGGATTCGATCCGAGTAAGGCCTATCCGACCAACCCCAACTCCCTCGATCCGCAGCCCTATCGACCATCCCAGCCGCATGTTGTGAAGGGAGCGGCTCGGGGCGCTGCACTCGGAGCGGTTGGAGGTGCAATAACGGGCAATGCTGGTAAGGGAGCAGCGGCCGGCGCGGCCATGGGCGGTCTAGCAGGTGGATTTCGCAGGAGGGATGAAAGACGCCAACAGGCTGCTCAGCAGCAGGCCAATGCTTCTTCGGCCGCTGCGTCGCAACATACGAACTATACCCGGGCAATGGCTGCATGCCTGGAAGGACGCGGATATAGCGTCAAATAGGGGCTGGGTTGCTTCGATGCGCGGCGACCCAGTCTCTGTTCGTCGTGCGGTCCCATGAAATTGCATGGCGCAATCGTCGCGGGTACGGCCATGATGCGCAACCAACAGCACGCTGAGACGTCCAAAGGCGCGCATCACGTCAATCGCCACGAATTTAATGTCCGCGAAAGTGTATATCTGGAGCAAATATTCGCTGTGTGCAGTCTGGCAGTTCTGATGCTCGTTGCGACAGGAGCTATCGCTGCGGATAGCGCCGCCGGGCTCGAAAGGCCGCCGGCTTTGCGTGCAAAGTATCTAGTACCTGCGAGCTTGCTCGCTGGAAAAGACTTCCATGTTGATGACGCGCTCGATCCCGTAGGCATACCTTCGGCAAGTGAGCTAGTCCACGAGAGGAGCTACGCCATGCAGGGCATTTCACAACGTATGAGAGGCGCGTGCGGGAATTTGCTGCGCCCGTTCAAGCGTCCCAGCGTTCTGAGGACCTGCGGGCGAGTTGATCTCTCGAAGTTGTGGCAGGGATGCTGGTACTCCAAAGGCAACGCAGGCCGCCGCTTTGATCGCCCGTGCACAGTGGCTCATTTAATCGGACTTTGCCGGGGCGTATCACCTTTGTCGAAAACGGGGAACGGCGCCACTTTTCGTCGCTGATCCAACCGCGTCGAAAGCAGTAACGCGACGAACATAAAAGTGCGTCTATACAGGAAATCGAGATGAACAAGCTGACGGGTAAGTAGCGATCGTAACCGGCGCATCAAAACGAATCGGAGCGCGATTGCCAAATGTGCCTGGTCTCCTCCAATAACTCAGCTCTCAAGTGCGCTTCAGCCAAAGTTCAGCCAAAGTCGAGTCTTGGAAAGGCTTAACAGCCAAATCGATTCGCGCTAAAAATTCAACCTATTCGCGGGACATCTGGCGCCCCCTGCGGGATTCGACCCCACGGCCCCAGGATTTATCGCCCTTCTGTCCCTACATCGAAGAACACAGGTTTGGGAACCTTCTCGCTCTTAGCGTCGCTGAAAACAACGGAACTTCAATCGGGGCGCCTGACGTTTCGCTAGCAGGACGCCCCAAAACGTCTAGCTGATCAAGACTTCGGCAACAACCGATTGATTCTTGCCGGCTTTCGGGGAACAGTTCGCAGTTCGTGCCGTCTGCTGGAACGATTCCCGGCATCTGAATCAAACTCCCATTGCACGACCCCCCTTGTTCGGACAGTCTGTGCGGTTGATGCGCGACTCTTGACCGGCTCTCCGCCGATCCCGCGAACAAAACAAGCAATCGATGGCGCAGACGAGTTGCGCCCCAAAATAGGGAGAACGTTTGATGGTGAGTTCGACTGGACGGGTGATGGCCCGAGGAATCGGCATACTGCTCCTGGCAATAATCCTGGAATTCGCGGGATCGCTCCCGGTCTGCGCGCAGGGCGTTCTGCCGCGTCCAGAAGCTCCGTTCAAGGGAGCGATCAACCGCACGGCCAAGGAATCGACGCCGGATTTTCCGAAACCCATCACCGCACCGAGAGGTGCGCCGAACATTCTGCTGATTCTAACCGATGACGTCGGCTTCGGCGCCAGCAGCACCTTCGGCGGACCGATTCCTACTCCGACGCTCGATCGTCTGGCCAAGGCCGGCCTCCGCTATACGGAGTTTCACACAACTGCGCTCTGTTCGCCCACGCGAGCCGCCCTTATCACAGGCCGCAACCATCACACCGATGCTACCGGCGTCATCATGGAAATGGCGACCGGCTATCCAGGCTACAACTCCCTGATGCCGAAGAGCAGCGGCAGCATCGCAGAGGTCTTACGACAGAACGGCTACAACACTGCGTGGTTCGGCAAGAACCATAACGTTCCCGACTGGCAGACCAGCGAGGCAGGACCCTTTGATTTGTGGCCGACGGGACTAGGGTTCGAATACTTTTATGGCTTTCTCGGAGGCGATACCGACGAGTGGCATTCAGCGCTTTTCGAAGGTACCAAGCCGGTTGAGGCGGAAGAGCAAGAGGGCGACAAGCTGACCCACCTGGACCAGCTACTCGCCGATCACGCGATTGCGTGGATCCGCCTGCAGCATGCGCTGGCGCCGGACAGACCATTCTTTGCGTACTATGCACCCGGGACCGCCCATGCCCCTCATCATGCTCCAAAGGAGTGGATTGAAAAGTTCAAGGGGCAGTTTGACCAAGGATGGGACAAGGTGCGCGAGGAGACTCTTGATAGGCAAAAGAAGCTCGGCGTCGTTCCGCCCAACACCAAGTTAACGGCGCGGCCCAAGGAAATCCCGGCCTGGGATTCTCTGACGCCAGACCAGAAGAAGCTTTACGCACATATGATGGAAGTGTACGCGGGCGCCCTTGCGCACTGCGATTATCAGATTGGCAGAGTGATCGACGCGATCGCCAATAACGGCGAACTGGACAATACGCTGATCATCTATATTCAGGGCGATAATGGGGCGAGCGCGGAAGGGACGTTGCAGGGTACGACCAACGAGGTCGGTACGGCCGCTAACGGCGTGCCGGAGACCATGCAATACCTGCTTTCCGCCATGGATGAACTCGGCGGACCGCTCACCTACAACCACTATCCAGTCGGTTGGGCACATGCGATGGATTCGCCATTTCAGTGGACGAAGCAGGTTGCCTCGCATTTCGGCGGCACCCGCAACGACCTCGTGATCTCGTGGCCCGCGCGCATCAAGAACGAAGGCGGCGTTCGTTTTCAGTTTCACCACGTGATCGATATCGCGCCAACAATAGTTGAAGCGACTGGAATTCCATTTCCGACGGTGCTCAATGGAGTCAAACAGACACCGCTCGAAGGCGTGAGCATGGTTTATTCGTTCGACCACGAAGGTGCACCGTCAAGGCACCACACGCAATACTTCGAGCTGGTCGGCAATCGCGCGATCTACGATGACGGCTGGGTCGCCGCTACAACGCCGCTGCGCCTGCCTTGGGTCACATTCGGCGCTTCGCCCAGTCCGGACGATTTCAAGTGGGAGCTCTATCACGTGTCCGAGGATTTCTCGGAGGCAGACAATCTGGCCGCGCAGGATCCCGCGAAGCTGAAGCAGATGCAGGCGATCTTCGACCGCGAAGCAAAGAAGTATCAAGTGTATCCGCTCGATGCGTCGATGGCTGAGCGAGCGGACCCAGCGATTCGCCCCAGCCTCACGCGGGGACGTACCGAGTTCACCTATTACCCGGGGATGATCAGAATCCCGGAAGCCACCACCCCGGATGTGAAGAACAAGTCCTTCAGCATGACCGCTGACGTAGAAATCCCCACCGGCGGTGCAAGCGGGGTGCTCGCTACACAGGGAGGGCGCTTTGGCGGTTGGGGACTGCTGATGCTGGACGGTAAGCCGGAGTTTGTCTACGCCTTCTCAAATCAGGCGCAGCACAAGTACCGGATCGTCTCCGGTGAGCCACTCGGCCTCGGCAGACACACGATACGCTTCGACTTCAAGTACGATGGCGGCGGTATCGGCAAAGGTGGCACTGGAACCTTGCTGGTGGACGGCAAGCAAGTCGCACAGGGCCGTATCGAGAATACGATTCGGGCGCGATTCTCTCTCGATGAAACATTCGACGTAGGCCAGGACACCGGCACGCCCGTCGTCGAGGACTACGCTGACAAGATGCCGTTCAAATTCGCTGGTAAGTTGAACAAGTTCGTAATCGACCTCAGTCCAAGCACGCTGACGCCCGCGCAGGCGAAGGAAGAAGACAAGGATGAATCAGCCGCAGGTATGGCCGTCGAGTAGTGCGCTTGATGCCATGAAAGTCCGCTTCTTTCTAGTTGGATTCGCTGCGTTGCTTGCTCTTCTGCCCTCCAACGCGGCCGCGCAGCAATCGCGCCCTGCGGATGGTGGGTTTTCCTTCGCCGTCTACGGAGACTCGCGGTCGATGATGTACCTACCGTACAAAGCGGACCAGGAGGCGGAGGCTCGCCAAGTGATGGCCGAAGTGTTTGAACTTGTGCTTCCTCCGGACCGCGCGAAAGAATTGGTCAAAAACAATGTCAAGCTAGTCTATGATCCCGGCACCCGCGAGCTCACGCAAATGGTGATGCCGTTCATTACCATGAGCGAAGTCACCACCCTGACATTTGACAAAGGCTGGGTCACGAAGGCTTCGGTCGAGGACGTAAAACTCCTTCCTGGCGTGCACCGAACAATGTATGAGATTCCAGGCGGCGAATGGGTCGCCCGCAAGGTCGTACAGGATGTCCGGAATGGGCGCGCAAAGTTCATTCTCAGTACCGGAGACCTTGTCTGGTCGGGTGCCCAGGGCTCGAAGCCTTCCGAAAACCCGTACTGGAGGCAGGTGAACGATAACGTCTTGAAGCAAATGCCGGCTCCGGATGACCAGATGCGCGCCGCCGGTCTGGGAGGTCGTGTGTTTCCCGCGGTCGGCAATCACGAAGTGATGAACGACCCCGACGCGGAAGGGCTTTTGAGTGTCTTTCCCTATCTGAAGCAGCTCGGCGTTTCAGACAAACATCTCATCTACAAGTTTGACTACAATGGGGCACGCTTCATTTTCTTGTGGACCGGTAAATACAACGAGCACGCGCCCACGGCCTGGGGTGCCACGCGTCCTTCATATGAAGGACAGATGAAACAGTTGGAGCAATGGCTGAATGAGGCTAAGGCCGCGGGCATCCGCAAGGTGTTCATCGCGTTCCACAACCCGGCCTTCTGCCGGTCCGGTTTCGGCGCGGTCCCCGACGCGCAGAATCCCCACAAGATTCTCGCGTCTTACGCGAAGGATATGGACATCGTGGTTTTCAACGGGCACGTGCACACGACCGAAGTTTACCAGGTGGACGGTGTGAAATATCTGCTACTCGGCGGTGGTGGTGCGGAACAGGATCCGATTCTTCCGGGCCGGACAAGCATCAAAGTTCCCGACAACTATCCGCCGGATCTCTACTGGAAGGGAGAGCCCCCCAAGGAGGATTTCAACTACCTCCTCGTGAATGTCGAACCCGGCCAGAACACGAAGTTCACACTCAATCGCTTCCGACCGTGGTCGGCCAAGCCCTTCGAAAGCGTGGAACTTTGGAAGGATGCCAAATAAAGACTTACCGCCCCTCAGGTGTGACTGATCCTTTTCGCGTCAGGAATGTTATATCCATTCGGTACGTCTAACCTGGCTGTCACAAGAAGAAGACTGATTCATTCCTTTACTGAACAACGGCGTGGTTGTTGCTCTGAGACGAGTCACGGGCCGAATGGGACGGCCAACGTGGTGGCCTGCGAATTTGCGCTCGACGAAGCCGAGTCGAAAAGGAAGGACCTCGTATGAACTCAATCAAACGTGTTTTCGCGATGGCGCTTTGCGCCCTCGCCTTTGCGCTCCCTTCCTCTTCGGGCCTCGCGCAGCAAGTCACCGGCGAGCTGGGAGCGCCAAACGCCACGACCATAATCGACGGAAAACAACTTCCGCCGCCTGATCCGAAATTTGGCGGGGTGATCAAGGAGAAAGCATCGGAGTCGACGGCATGGTGGCCACCGCGCATCGTACCGCCCAAGGGTGCGCCTAACGTGCTGCTCATCATGACCGACGATGAAGGCTTCGGCGCGCCGAGCACCTTTGGCGGCGTCATCGAGACTCCAGCACTGGAGCGTATCGCGAAAAGCGGGCTGCGATATACGCAATTCCATTCGACCTCGCTATGCTCACCCACCCGCGCCGCGTTGATCACCGGACGGAACCATCACGTGGCCGGCTTTGGAGTTGTAGGTGAAGCGGCGACCGGATTCCCGGGGTACGATTCGATCATAAGGAAGGATACCGGCACCATCGGGGAGATCCTCAAGGAAAGCGGGTACGCGACCTCGTGGTTCGGCAAGGATCACAACACGCCCTTCTATCAGGCGAGCCAGGCTGGGCCATTCGATCAATGGCCCAACGGGATGGGCTTCGAATATTTCTACGGCTTCGTCGGCGGCGACACCAGCCAGTGGCAACCGAACCTGTTCCGCAACACGACAGCCATCTACCCGTTCGATGGCCATCCCGGATGGAACCTCACCACCGCGATGGCTGACGACGCCATACACTACATGAAGCAGCTCAAGGAGATCGCGCCCGGCAAGCCGTTCTTCGTCTATTACGTCCCAGGCGGTACTCACGCTCCCCATCATCCGACGCCAGAGTGGATCAAGAAGATCAGCGACCAGCACCTGTTCGACGGCGGATGGAATAAGTTGCGCGATACCATCTTTGCCAACCAGAAGCGGCTCGGCATTATGCGGGCCGATGCCAAGCTGACACCGTGGCCAAAGGATCTGCCGGAGTGGGATACCCTGAGTCTCGAGCAGAAAAAACTCTACATCAAGCAGGCCGACGTCTACGGAGCGTACCTTGCATACACCGACCATGAAATCGGTCGTGTCATTCAGGCGGTCGATGACATGGGTGAGCTCGACAACACCTTGATCATCTATATAAGCGGCGACAATGGCGCGAGCGCCGAGGGGATGCTCAACGGTACACCGAACGAGTTCACGACCTTCAATGGCGTTTCGGTGCCGGTCAAGGACCAGTTTCTCTGGTACGACTTCTGGGGATCGGATCGGACCTTTCCGCATTATGCGGCCGGATGGGCGTGGGCGATGGATACCCCGTTCAAGTGGGTTAAGCAGGTCGCATCGCATCGAGGCGGGACGGCCCAGGGCATGGCGATGTCATGGCCCGGCCATATCACCGACGTCGGTGGCATCCGCCGCCAGTTCCATCATGTCATCGACATCGTGCCCACGATTCTCGAAGTGACCGGGATTGCGGCCCCCGACACCATCAATGGCATCAAGCAGCGCCCCATCGAAGGCGTGAGCATGGTTTACACCTGGGACGAGAAGAACGCCGACGCGCCAACCCGCCACACGACGCAATATTTCGAGATGCTCGGCAATCGCGCCATCTACCAGGACGGTTGGATGGCGGTCACGACGCCGGTAAATCTCCCGTGGGAACTGAACACGGCCACGCCGCCCGACGTGATTACCGGTTACAAGTGGGAACTCTATAACCTCAATGAAGATGTCACCGAGTACAACGACCTTGCCGACAAGATGCCGGACAAGCTCAAGCAGATGCAGGATGTCTTCTATGCCGAGGCGAAGAAGTACGACGTGCTGCCGCTCGACAACTCGACCCTAAAGCGGTTCATGACGCAGCGTCCGAGCGCCACGGCGGGTCGGACGACGTTCAACTATTCGGGCGAATTAAGCGGAGTGCCTGCGGCGGCAGCACCTAACATCCTGGACAAGGACTACACGATCACCGCCAACGTCGACGTTCCCGAAGGCGGCGGCGAAGGCATGATCGTCACCGAGGGCGGTCGCTTCGGCGGCTACGGCTTGTTCCTCTCCAAAGGTGAGATGGGACTCCGCCACGGCAAGGTCGTGTTCCTTTACAATCTGCTCGATCTCAAGCGCACGATATGGGAAGGACCTGAACTGAGCGCCGGCAAACACACCATCGTGTTCGACTTCAAACTCGACGGCCCTGGTCTCGGCAAGGGCGGCACCGGCGTGCTGTCGGTAGACGGAAAGGAAGTCGACAAGAAGCACATGGAACACACCACTCCCATAACGTTCCCCGAAGACGAAGACTTCGACGTCGGGCTGGACACTCGCACCGGCGTTGCGCTCGTCGAGTATCGCTATGATTGTCCTTTCAAGTTCACAGGCAAGATCGACAAGCTGACCTTTGATCTCGGCCCGGCGCAGTACACAGATCAGGATCGCAAGAACATGCCGGCCATTGAGGACGCGGTCGCGCGCGCGAAAGACTAGATGGCGCCGGCGCAAATGAAAAGGAGACTTTTTCTTGCCGCCATGGACGAGGCCGCGACTGGCGTGGCGTTGCTGATTGCTCCGTCGTTCATGCGCGGTTGTTGTTCGGCGAGGTACTGACCGGCGTTGGTATGCCGACAGTGCGCGTGGCCGGGATCGCGTCTGATCGCACTGAGTATCGCATTTCTGGCCGGGTCCGCCGCTGGCCGGCATGTTGACCTACAGTTCGGTCAACATCATCTACCTGCCGGGCGAGGGCTACTGAGTGGCGGGGACTATCGATAG
>CAWCMA010000010.1:0-249980 GCA_963796565.1 uncultured delta proteobacterium
CAAGCGCTCTAACCGGGCTGAGCTATGCGTCCACCGGGAGACGAATTATCGCGCCCGCCGCTTCCTGCCGCAAGAGCAATGATACCCGCCACTGTCTAGTCGACGGTGTCCATCAGCCGAATCAACTCGGCGCGGCCCCATTCGATTTCATGGCGATGGCGGTTGGCCATCTTTTGCAGGCACTCGCGGATCGGCCCGCTTTCCGGCGCGAGCGCGAGCGTCTCCTCAATTTTGCGCGCAACCCATTCCTGACCGTGAATCAGCAGCGCGAGCCGTCCCCGCGTGTTGCCGACCGCCGCGACTTTGCCCGCGAACGGTCCGGTTGCCGCCGACGGCGTGCCGCCGCCCTCGCGCACCAGCCGCTCCAGCGTCGCGGCGTTGTGGCCCTCTTCCGCGCGCGCGTCGAGCAGCAGTTCCTTGAGCTCGGGATGCTTGACCTCGGCCGCGAGCGAGTCGAGCACGGCCACGCCCGCGCGCTCGGACTCGAGCAACAGGTTGAGCATCCGTTCCAGTGCCGCGTCCACGTAGGGACTGTAGTACGCGGGTCAGAATTACGGCAACGCCTTATTTCACCAACCCTCGCGCGGCGCTCCTTCGTCGCGCCCGTCAACGGCTGAGCGACGGACGATCGAAAGATGATCGACAGCCTCGCGAAGGAGCGGGTGAAAAAAACTCGGTCGCTTTCACCAACCGTCGTACCTGCCGACATGACGCGTTTCCTCCGAACACGGAGGAAGGCATCAGAGGGCATCAAGAGTTACCCGGCGGTAGTGAGGCGGTCGCCCAGCAGTTCGGCGAGCCGCTCGGCCGGCGCGCGCTTGAGGTCGGAGGTCGCGAAACCGGCCGCCGCCGCATGGCCGCCGCCGCCGAAGACCCGCGCCAGTGCCGAAAGATCGATGTCGCAGTCCGTGCTGCGGCGCAGGCTGACGCCCTGGCTGCGCAGGTCGAACAGCGCGATCACGGTGCGCGTCTGCCCCTCGTAAAGCGCGGCCGCGACCTCGCTGCTGTAGCCGAAGCAGCAGGCGCTGCGCACCTTGATTCCGTTAGCGAGCATCCGGTCGACCATCGTGGAGCGCGCGAGCTCGAGCGACTTCGCCATCGCGTCGCGCCCGGCCTCCAGCGCCGCACGCATCCGCCGCGGCATTTTCGGCTCGTGCAGGCGCAAAATCTCGCGGTACGACTCGATCCCGCCGAGCGTCTGCACGGCGAGCGCCCAGTCGCTGGATTCGGGGATGCGATGGACCCAGCGGTCGTGATCGTCGGCGATCGCGGCGAAGACGGCAAACTCCTCGAAGGCGCGCGCACTCGCCGCCGGGAGCGTGGCGGCGCGCCGGCGCAGGTAGTTGAAGGTAAGCCGCGCGGCCGAGTACTGCTCCGAGAGCACGCGAGCGGTGAACGGTACCTTGAACTCGGGCGCGTCGGCGCGGCCGACGGCGGTGCGATGGTGGTCGATCCAGTAGACGCGAGCGCCCTTCTTCGCGAGGTCGGTCAGATGCTCGCCGGTCGCGGTCGAGTTCCACGACAGGTCGGTTACCCAGACTTCGTCGTCCTCGCCGCCGGTTCGCAGCTCCAACTCCTGGAGCACGCGGTCGCTTTCGTTGTTGGCGACCAGCCGCGTGATCACGCGCTGCCCCTCGTAGAAGCGCGCAACCGCTGCCGCCGCCATCACTCCGTCGAGGCAGGATGGACCGTGGCTGATAACCTGGATAGCGCGACGTGTGGCGGGCTTGCTCATCGTGGCAGAAATCCTATGGCATCGCGCCGACGGTGGCGATAGCCGGGGCTGGCGACAGCCCGGCGCGCCCCTTGCGGCCCCGATTGAGCGTGGTGGCGCGCGTGCTAGATTGGGCCAGACTCTGATGATTGATTCCGGCCATGGCCATCTGGAGGCTCCCCCCGAGCCCCGCATCGAGCCCCGTATTTTGGAGCGCTCCGAGCATCCGGTTTCCCGCCGTGATATCGACCCGCGCGTGCTGAAGGTGCTCTACCGGCTGATTGACGCCGGCCACGACGCCTACCTGGTCGGGGGTGGCGTGCGCGACCTGATGATCGGGCGGCAGCCCAAAGACTTCGACGTTGCGACCTCGGCGCATCCCCAGGAGGTGCGCGATCTGTTCCGCAACTCGCGGCTTATCGGGCGGCGCTTTCGCCTGGTCCACGTCTTTTTCGGCCAGCACAATATCGAGGTCGCCACCTTCCGCCGCCGCGCCGAGGACGTGCCCGAATCCGAAGATCCGCTGATTCGCCACGACAACACTTTCGGCACGCCCGAGGAAGACGCGTTTCGGCGCGACTTCACGATCAATTCGCTGTTCTACAACCCGCGCACGTTTCACGTGATCGACTACACCGGCGGAGTCGCCGACCTCCAGGCGCGGCGCATCCGCACCATCGGCGACCCTGAGGTCCGGATGCGCGAGGACCCGGTGCGGATGCTGCGCGCGGTGCGCTTCGCGGCCAAACTTGATTTCGAGATCGAGCCCGCCACGCGCGCCGCCATCGAGCGCCATCGCGAGGACCTGCTCAACGCCTCGGTGCCGCGCGTGGTCGAGGAGATTTACCGCGCACTGGGAATCGGCGCCGCCGCGCGCGCCTTCGAGCTCATGCACGAGTTCGCGCTGTTCGACCTGCTGCTGGCGCCGCTCGCGCGTTTCCTGCGCGCCGGCGAAGGCCCGGCGCTCCAGAGCGCGACCGGGCGCAACCTGGCTGCGATGGGTGAACGGATCTCGGCCGGGATGGAGCCGGTGCATTCGCTCGTGCTCGCCTGCCTGTTCGCTGACCTTAGTTTGCGTGGGATGCCCCATGGCGAGCGCCTCGATCTGCTGGCGGAACTGAGGATGCGCGGCTTCGCCCGCGGCGACACGGAGCGGATGCGTCTTGTGCTGGAGGCCCTGCCGCATATGATAACGCCGTCGCGCCGCACGCGCCGGCTCATCCAGCGCCCATACTTCGACGAGGCGCGCGCCGTGTTCGACATGGTGGCGCCCGCCTGCGGCGGCGATCCCGAGGTGCTCGCCAGCTTTCTTGGCGATCCCGAGGCCTGGCTCGAAGGCCGCGAGGCCGAGCAGCGCCGGGTCGAGCCGCGCGAGCCCGGTCCCGGGGGCGGCGGACGACGTCGCCGGCGCGGCCGGCGCGGCGGCCGCTCGCGACACAGGCGCCGCGATGGGGCGGCGGCACATGCGCACGGTGCCTCGCACAACGGCGAGACGCGCTCGCACGGCGAGGGCGAACCCACGGCCGCGGCGCGCCACGCCGAAGCGGCGGATTTGGCGGGCGTGCCGGGGCCGTCCGAGCAACCGTCGGGCTCGCTGGATCCGTCAAACCGTCCCCGCGGTTAAGGCCGCGCGGCGCAACACCGCGGACGCACCGCCGCTTGTCGGGATTACCCGGTTTCGACTACCCTAAACACTCGCGTTTCGAGCGCGTGGGGGCGAGTTCGGACGGGTCTCATCAATTAAGCGAGCCATATAGAGAGGTCGGTTTTGGCAGCGAACGGTTTACGCACGGACAAAATCTGGATGGACGGCGCGCTGGTTCCCTACGACGAGGCGAATATCCACGTCCTCAGCCACAGCCTGCACTACGGCCTGGCCGTGTTCGAGGGGATGCGCTGCTACAAATCCGACAATGGCCGCTCGGCGATTTTCCGCGGCCCCGAGCACATCCGCCGCCTGTTCGACTCCGCCCACATTGTCGAGATGCATATCCCGTTCAGCCAGGAAGAGCTGCTCAAGGCCTGCTGCGACGTGGTGCGGGTCAACCGGCTCGAGGAATGTTACCTGCGGCCGATCGCGTTTTACGGCGAGGGTGAGATGGGGCTGTCGGCGCGCGGCAACAAGGTGCGGGTGGCGATCGCGGGATGGCCGTGGGGCGCCTATCTGGGCGAGGACGGAGCCAAAAAAGGCGTGCGCCTCAAAACCTCCTCCTTCGTGCGGTTCCATCACAATTCACTGATGCCGCTGGCCAAGGCCTCGGGCCACTATGTCAATTCGATCCTCGCCGGCTACGAGGCGCGCCGCAACGGCTACGACGAGGCGCTCCTGCTCGACGTCCACGGCTACGTGGCCGAGGGCAGCGGCGAGAACTTTTTCATCGTACGCGACGGCGTGGTAAAAACGCCGCCGCTCAATTCGGTGCTGCCCGGGATCACGCGTGCCGCGGTGATGAAAATTCTGCGCGACGCGTCGATCGAGGTAGTCGAGCAGACCTTCCCGCGCGATGCGGTCTATATCGCCGACGAGGCCTTCATGACCGGCACCGCGGCCGAGGTCACGCCGGTGCGCGAGCTCGACGACCGCATGATTGGCGCGGGCGTGCCGGGGCCCGTCACGATCAAGGTCCAGGAAGTTTTCCGCAACGCACTGCACGGGCGCGACGCGCGCTACCGCGACTGGCTGCACTACGTCTAATCCGGCGCTGGCGGCGCGCTCGCGCCGGCGGCGTTCGCATCAAGCGCGAAGCAAAGGGGAGGTCGATGCGGCTCATCATCATGGTGGTGGTCGTGCTTGCGGTCGCAGGCTTGGGAGCGATCTCTTTTCGCCCGCGAATCGCGCGCGCGGCGATGCTCTCCGTGGGAGCGACTGCGCCCGATTTTCATAGCCAGATGGTCAGCGGCGACCAGGTCGCGCCGGTCAGTCTCGCCGACTTCCACGGTCGTAAGCTGGTGCTCTATTTCTATCCCAAGGACAACACGCCCGGATGCACCAGGGAGGCGTGCGCGTTCCGCGACGGCTACGCGCGCCTGCAGGCCTGGGGTATCGCGGTGCTCGGATGCAGTATTGATTCGGCCGACTCGCACAAGGCCTTCATCAAAAAGTACGGTCTGCCATTTCCGCTGTTGCTTGACCCCGGCCACAGCATCGCGCGCGCCTATGGAGCCGCCAACGGAATTCCCATTCTAGGCCTCGACCGCCGCGTAACTTACGTCATCGGCGAGGACGGACACATCTTGAAGGTCTACCCATCGGTTGATCCCGGCGTACACGCCAGGCAGATCGTCCATGACCTGGGCGCCGACCATCCGCCCACCCCGACGCCGGCGGCCTCGCCCGCCACATCGGCTCAGGAGCCATCGGGCGCTGAGGGCGGCAAGCCGGCGCCACAAGGTACCGGAAAGCCGCAGCCGGACGAGGGGAGCGACGTGGAATGAATCTGGTGCGCCGAAATTGCAACCGACGATCGGGGTCGCGATGCGCCGTCGCACGATAGCTCTGGCCGCGATACTCGCGCCGCTGATATTGGCGGCGTGCGCCGCGGCCAACAAGCCGCCGCCCGAAGTACCGGACATCCCGCTTTCCTCCTACGCCGCGTTCGAGGTGCCGCCGGTGGCGAACCTGAGCGGACAGCCGGCCGGCGTCGAGGCCGCGCAAATAATCGGCGAGGGGATAGCCGTCGAGCTCAAGAACCGCGGCTACAATATCGTCGCGAAAGCGGCGCCTGAGTCAGAGCCGCTGCTGATCAAGTGCGAGCTGACCGCCTATCAACCCGACACCTCTTCGGGTAACCACGGGGCTACGGGAATCACGCTGAAGGTCACTTTCATCGACATGAAGAACGGGCACGTGCGCGGCGAATTCGAGGACGCGCAGAACGTCCAGGGCGGCGGGCTCGAGAGCGACCGCGAAATCCTGCTCGGCTTCGCCAAGGGCGCGGGAATTCAGATCGACTCCAGAATAAAGGGCTAGATCATGCGCGCGGCGCCGCGACTTCGTCCGGCGCGTATCCAAGCGCGTATCCGAGACTGACCGTGAGCATCATCGCCGCAGCTGCGACGAGCGCGCCGTCATGCTCGCGCGCCGTCATCTTGCCCAGCGCCGCGACGTGCGCGATCGCAGTTTCCTCGGCGTTGGCGCGGCCGCATCCGAGGCCGTCGGGGTCGAACAGCGCGTCGATAAGTCGATTGGGATCGTAGTTGGTCTCGGCCAGCGCCTCGCGCGCGGCGCGCCGCCAGAACTCGCGCGGCTCGACGCGCTCGAAATCGACGGTCGCGGCGACGCGCGCGCGAAAATTCCCGAGCAGCGGATAGTAGCGGGCAACCGCGTCGAGGTATGGCGCGACTGACTGGCCGCCTTGCTGACCATCGAGAAATTCCGCGACCGTGCCGGCTACTCCATAGACTCCGAGCGAGCCGACAGCCGGTTCCAGTTGCACGAAGCGCTCGACGTATTCGCCGCCGTCAGTGCCTGGTGCGCGTTCGAGGCCGAGCGGATAGAGCCGGCAAGCGAGCGGACGCCCCGGATGGATCGTGCAGCGCAAGCCGTCGAGCGCGGCGCATCGTCCGTCGGGGAGAAAGCGCAGGAGCGAGCCGCGTCGTAGCGTGTAGCGCGCAACCGCCGCGCCGGTGCTGATCTCGGCGGCCCGAGCGATGCGAATCACGTCATAGGGTGAGAGCGTGATCACCTTGTCGCGGCAGCACAGCCCGCATCGGTTACAGAGGTAGGAGAATTTGGTTTCACGCTCCAATCTTCGGTCATCCTGAGCCGGCGAGCGCCGCGAGCCGTGTCGAAGGATCTCGCGCGGTCCTCCGCGCGCTAGGTGACGAGACTTATGCTAGTGCGGTTGCACCAACGCCAGTGCGACGCAGAGCACTCGCGCCAACCTGTCCAATGCACCGCGTATCGCAACGCCCTCAAATACCATAGTTACGCGCGGAGGACCGCGCGAGATCCTTCGACTCGCGCAACGCTTGCTCAGGATGACCAAAGAGGTGAGGCCTCGCTTAAAAAAACACGAACTCTCAGGATGACCCGAAAATATCGAGGGCGATAATCCCATGAGGAATTTCTTCAACGATCTGGGGCTTGCCAAAATCGCATCTTGCCTGCGACCATGTCGAACGAGTAGAGGATAACGCATGCGGATCGCGATGGAGTTCAAAGTCCCCGCCCGGATTCGAAAGAAGGGCAAATGGTTCATCTCGTCGTGTCCGCTGCTCGACGTTCATTCGCAGGGCCACAGTCGTGACGAGGCCGAGCACAACCTGGTCGACGCGCTTGCGTCGTTTCTGATCAGTTGCTATGAACGCGGAACTCTCGGCCAAGTGTTGCGTGACTGCGGGTTTGTGCCGGTAGCTGAGGCTCCAGCGCCGGAGACGGTTTTGCGGAAGGGCGATATCGAATTGACCGTTCCGCTACCGTTCGTGATCGAGTCGGGCCGGACGCGGGCGCTCGCGTCATAACTTGATCAGCACTCCCGCAAAAGTTTGAAGTAACGCTCCCGCGACATTCGTGCAGTCCGCATATTGGCTTGGATTATATCCAGGCCGATCTCGCTGTATTCGGGAATAACGATTGGCCGCGCCACGCCGTGTTTCTCACCGATCCAGTGGCTTCCGTCGGTGCGCTTCACGAAAACGAATCCGTCGCGCTCGAAAACGCATCGCAAGCGCCGCCACGAAATTGGTGTAATCCTCGGCATCCTGCCGCCTCCGCTCCACCGCCCAGTCTCTTTCGATTAAAATTGATTTAGCCAATCATAAATAGCAGTTGGCCCTGTGGATTTGTTGATGAGTGACGCAAGTCTTCGTATTTGCTACACAATCGCCAGTGACCAAAGGGTGTACACATTCAAGCAGCTTCGCCCAGTCCACCGTTTGGCCTACCCGTGGTCGATACTGGGCACCGCTCGTATACGGAGTCCCGACAGACGGGCACCACTACCCTGAAGGACACCGGTTCGCTAGCATCGCCTACGATCACCAACGCAGACGGGAGTAGCCGAGCGATGGATTTCACTTACACGCCCGAACAGGAAGCCTATCGGATGGAAGTGCGCGGATGGCTCGAAGCCAATCAGCCGCCGCCGCTTACGTCCGAGGAAAAAGATCGTGTCGACGAAAACTTCCTGTGGGAGCGCGTGAAGCGCTGGCATAAAAAACTCCACGACGGCGGATGGGCCGGCCTTACCTGGCCCAAACAGTTCGGCGGCAGGGGTGCGAGCTTCGTCGAGCAGGTCATCTTTCAGCAGGAACTGGGACGGCTCAATCTGCCGATGGGATGCAACGTGCTGGGCGTGATCATGACCGGCCCGGCGCTGATGCAGTGGGGCACCGAGGAGCAGAAGCAGCGCTACCTCGAGAAGATCCTGAGCGCGGAGGAGATCTGGTCCGAGGGAATGTCGGAGCCGGCGGCGGGCTCGGACCTCGCCGCGCTGCAAACCCGCGCCGTGCTCGACGGCGACTACTTTATCGTCAACGGCCAGAAGGTCTGGACCACGCTCGCCCATCGCTCGCACTTCTGCCAGCTCTTCGTACGCACCGACCCCGACGTTCCCCGGCACAAGGGCTTGAGCTGCCTGCTGGTCGATATGAAAAGCCCCGGCGTCACCGTGCGCCCGCTCAAGCAGATAACCGGCGAGTCCGAGTTCAACGAAATCTTTTTCGAAGACGTGCGCGTGCCCAAGGCCAATCTTCTCGGGCCGCTCAACCAGGGATGGCAGGTGCTGGTGTCGACGCTGATGCACGAGCGTTTCGGGATTGGCGAGACGATCGGCGGTACCGAACAGACGCTCGCGCAACTGGTCGAGATCGCGCGCGGGGCGATTATCGACGGGCGTTCGGCGGCCGAGGACGACGAGGTCCGCCAGCAGCTTGCGCAGTTCGCGATCGAAGTCGCAGCCAAGAAGTACAATGGCCTGCGCTCGCTGACCCGCCGGCTCAAGGGGCAACTGCCCGGCCCCGAAAGCTCGATCGGCAAACTGGTCTCGACCGAGCTGACACAACGGATGGTCAAGTTCTCGGTGCGGCTGCTGGGCGAGTTCGCGCTGCTCGAGCGGCGCTCGCCCTTCGCGCCCGACGGCGACTGGCTGCGGCGCATCCTTTACAGCGAGAGCATGACGATTGCCGGCGGGACCTCGCCGGTGCAGAAGAACATGATTGGCGAGCGTATCCTGCAACTTCCCAAGGGTTGAGGCGAACCGGCTTCGCGGCCTCGAGCGCGCCGTCACAATCGCGGCCAGTTTTTTGCCTCACAGTTACCCTTGTCCGCCGCGCCAAGTTCTGTCAGAAACCTCGCACCAAACATACATCCTGGATGCCGTATCGCTCCGGGCCGCCGCGTCCGTCGCGGATGCGCGCCGGGGCGGCCAGCGTTCCTGATACGGCCGCCAATTGTTGCGGGAGGAAATACGCGATGTTGCGCACGAAGCCGATTGCTTGCCTGGGAACTGCCGCCACCGCCCTGCTGCTTGCCATCCCGGCACACGCTGCCGACGCGCAAACCGCCATCAACAGCGGCGACACCGCCTGGTTGCTGATCTCGTCGGCGTTGGTGTTGCTGATGACCGCGCCGGGCCTGGCGCTGTTTTACGGCGGAATGGTGCGGCGCAAAAACGTGCTCGCAATGCTGATGCAGAGCTTCATCCTGGCCGCGCTGGTCTCGATCCAGTGGCTGCTGTTCGGCTACAGCCTGGCGTTTTCACCCGGCAACGCGCTTATCGGCGGCCTGCACTGGATCGGACTTTGCGGCGTCAGTGCCACCGAGCCCTACCCTGCCTACGCGGCGACCGTTCCGCATCAGGCCTACATGATTTTCCAGTGCATGTTTGCCGTGATCACACCGGCGCTGATCACCGGCGCGTTTGCCGAGCGCATCTCGTTCAAGGGCTTTCTGGTTTTCAGCCTGCTCTGGATGACGCTTATCTACGATCCGCTGGCGCACTGGGTATGGGGCGTCGACGGATGGCTGCATCGCCTGGGGGCGCTGGATTTCGCCGGCGGCACGGTGGTGCATATTTCCTCGGGGACTTCGGCGCTTGCCGCCGTGCTGGTAATCGGGCCGCGGCGCGGCTTTTTGCGCGAGCCGATGCCGCCGCACAACCTGACGCTGACGTTGACCGGCGCGGGCCTGCTGTGGTTCGGATGGTTCGGCTTCAACGCCGGCAGCGCGCTGGCCGCCAATGGGCTTGCGACCTCGGCTTTCGTGGCGACGCATATTGGCGCGGCCGCGGCAGCGCTGGGATGGGTGTTCGCGGAATGGATCGTGCTCGGCAAGCCGACCACGCTCGGCGTCGCCAGCGGCGTGGTCGCCGGTCTGGTCGCGATAACTCCGGCTTCGGGCTACGTCGGACCGATGGCCGCGATGATGATCGGGCTGGTCGCGGGCGTGCTGTGCTTTTTCGCGGTGCGGATGAAGCGGCGCTTTGGCTACGACGACGCGCTCGACGTGGTCGGCGTACATGCGGTGGGCGGCATCTGGGGCGCGCTCGCCACCGGGCTCTTTGCGAGCGTCGCCGTCAACGCGGCCGGCGCCGACGGCCTGTTTTTCGGCAACCCGCTCCAGTTCCTGATCCAGATCGTCGCGGTCGCGGCCAGCATCTCATTCGCTTTCGGCGGCAGCCTGGTCCTGCTCGGAATGACCGACGCACTGGTGGGACTGCGCGTGAGCGATGAAGCCGAGCGCATCGGGATGGACCTGAGCGAACATGAGGAGAACGCGTACGATCTGGGGGCGTAGACCCGGACAAGTTCGGTGAGGCAGGCTGAGGCCGGCGCGCGCGCGGCCCTCAGCGTTGCATCGCCTGGAACAGCAGTGGCGCGGCCTCCGACATGACCTCGCCGACGATCTCCGAGAGCGGCTTGCTCGGGACCGCGAGCTTTTCGGCGAGCGACTGCATGATACGCAGGTATTGCTCCTTGGTCCCGACGCTGATCGAACTGAGTCGATGCGTCTCCATCACCTCGACGAAGACGCGATGGACCTCGTAGATTTCGCGGTCGACAGGGTCCGAGAACGGATTGGGCTGGTCGAATTTCCTGCCCTTGGTAGCCATCGTTGATGCACCCGGTATGGATTGGGCGCGCCGCGCGCGCCGCCGTAAAACTATACCAGCCTCGCGCACCGGGCGGCGAACCGGCAGCGGTCGCGGTCAGAAAAGGTAGCGGCGGGTGTTGATGCTAATCATCACGCCCATCGCCGCCATCATCGCGATCAGCGACGAGCCGCCGTAGCTCACCAGCGGTAGCGGTATTCCGACCACCGGCAGCACCCCGCTCGCCATCCCGATGTTGATCGCTACCTGCCAGAACACGATGGCGGTAAGACCCACCGCGAGCAGTTGGCCGAAGCGGTCGCGGGCGTGGCGCGCGATCCAGAGCCCACGCGCGATCACTCCCGCGTACAACGCCATCAACAGGATCGATCCCGCGAAGCCGAATTCCTCGGCGAAAACCGAAAAGATGAAGTCGGTGGTCTGCTCGGGAAGAAAATTCAGCCGCGCCTGGGTGCCTTTCAGAAAGCCCTTGCCCCACGCGCCGCCCGCGCCGATCGCGATCTCGGATTGAATGATATGGTAGCCGGCGCCGAGCGGATCGGACTGGGGATTGAGGAAGCTCACCAGGCGCTGTTTCTGGTAGGGCTTGAGGTAATGCCATCCGGCGGGCGCGGCCAGCGCCGCCCCCAGCGTCGCAACCAGCAGCACGCGTCCGTTCAATCCGCCGGCGAAGACCAGCGTCGCGGTCACCAGGATCAGAATGATCCCGGTACCGAGGTCGGGCTGCTTGAGCACCAACACCATCGGTACGCCTAGCAGCAGCGCCGGGAAAATCATCTGACGAGCGCTCCATCCGCCGCGCGGCGGCTCTTCGCGCAGGTAGCGCACCAGCACCAGCACCAGCGCCAGCTTAGCCAGCTCCGAGGGCTCCAGCCGAAGCACACCCAAGTTGAGCCAGCGGCGCGAGCCGCCGGTCACATGACCCGACACCATCACCGCCGCCAGCAACACCACCGTTACCGCGTAGAGCGGGTAGGCATAGGTCGCGAGCGCGCGGTAGTCGAAGAACGCCGCCGTCGCCATCAGCGTCGTGCCCACCCCGATCCAAATCAGCTGGCGCACCACCAGCGGATCGAGCGTGTGCTTGGGGCCGCCCCACGACGCGCTCAGCACGCTCAGCAGGCCGAGGCCCGCCAGCCCAAGCGTCATTACGAACAGGGTCCAATCGAAGTGATAAACCAGTCGTCGGTCCAGCGCCATCGCGGTCCCGCTCAGTCTCCGCGCCGGGCTACATAGCCCTCGGGCGGATTTTCGGGAGCCGGGCTCGGGGCCGCTTGCGGCGCGCCGTTTCCCGGCGCGCCCGGCTTGCCGCCGGGCGGCGGATAGAGCTCGAAGAACTTTTGCATCACGTCGTGGACGACCGGACCGGCCGAACTTCCGCCGTGTCCACCGTGTTCGATCACGCAGGCGATAGCGATTTGCGGATGGTTGCTCGGCGCGTACGCGACGAACCATCCGTGATCGCGGTACTTCATGGGCTCCTTGTCCTCGGGGATGCGCGCGTTGCCGGCCTCTTTGATCACCTGCGAGGTGCCGGTCTTGCCGCACACGGTGACGTTGTCGAGGTGGGCCGCATGGCCAGTGCCGCCCCCGCCGTTGACCACGTCGCACATCGCGCTGCGCACGATGTCGAGCACGGTGGGGTCGAGCGGGATGCGGCGCTCGACGATCGGCGGAAACCTCCTGATCACTGAGCCGTCGAGCGCTTCTTCCTCTTTGACGAACTGCGGCTTGTAGCGGATGCCGCCGTTGGCGATCTCGGCCGCGACCATCGCCATCTGCAGCGGTGTCGCCGCCACGTAGCCCTGGCCGATCGCGACCGACAGCGTCTCCGCCGGGTACCATCGCTGATGGAAGCGCTTTTCCTTCCACAGCGACGACGGCATCACGCCCGACCGTTCGTTGTCGAGTTCGATCCCGCTCTTTTCGCCCAGGCCGAGCATGCGCGCCCATTGAGCCAGGCGATCGATGCCGAGGTGGATGCCGACCTGGTAAAAGAATACGTCGCACGAGCCCACGATCGCGCGATGCACCGAGAGTGTGCCGTGGCCCTGCTTGCGCCAGCAATGGTACTCGCGGTTGCCGTAGTACAAGCCGCCGGGGCAAAAGTAGGTGGTCGAGGGAGTGAGCGTCCGTTCTTCCATCCCCGCGATGGCGTCGATCAGCTTGAAGGTGGAACCGGGCGGATAGGTGCCCGCAATGGCGCGATTGGCCAGCGGATGGGCAGGGTCGCTGGTAAGCGCGCGCCACTGCGCCGAGGTGATCCCGTTGGCGAACACGTTGGGATCGAAGTTCGGATGCGAGACCATCGCGAGGATATATCCGGTGTTGGGATCGATCGCGACCAGCGCGCCCGACCAGTTGCCCATCGCCTTCTCGGCCGCCTGCTGGATGTCAAGGTCGAGGCTCAGGACCACGCTTTGCCCGGGAATCTCGGGAATCTCGCGCAGCAGCTTGAGCCGGCGGCCGACCGAATCGACCTCGATCTCCTGGCCTCCGGCCTGGCCGCGCAACTGGCCTTCGAATACGCGCTCGAGGCCGAATTTCCCGATCTCGTCGCCCATCCGATAGTCGTTGGCGTGGCGCAGATCGCCCTCGGCGACCTCACCCACGTAGCCGAGCAGATGCGACGCGACCGGCCCATAGATGTAGTGGCGCTGTGGCATCACTTCGAGACTGACGCCCGGTAGCTGGAGCTGATGGGTCTCCAGCGACACCACCTGCTGCCAGCCCAGATGCTCCTCGACCGTGACCGGATCGAACGGAGGGCGTCCGTCGTCCTCGGCCTGGGAGAGCTTGGCGGCGACGTTGTCCTGGCCAAGCAGGCCCTCCAGGCGTGCGACGGTCTGTTTAACGTTGCGCACGTCCTCGGGCACCATCACCGCATCGAATGACGGCCGGGTGTCGACGAGCGGGCGATGGCGAACGTCGAAGACCAGGCCGCGCAGCGCCGGCAGACGATGAATACGGATGCGGTTGCGGTCGGCGAGTTGGACGAATTCCTTGTGCCGGATGATCTGGAGGTAATAGAGCCGCACCGTGACCACCGCCAGGATCGCCGCGATTAATGCGGAAAGAATGGCGAGGCGCGGCTCGATGCGGGGGATCGCGCGGGTGCGCTTGCTGCTGTTGTAGTAACGCCAGCGCGCCACGCTCAGGCTCCGCGTGAAGTTCGACGACGCACGCGTCGTTGTTGGCTCAGACCCATTATCCGCTGGAGGCCAGCGGTCAATCGTAACACGGTCGGCGCGATCACCGCAGTCACGGTCGCCTGCAACAGCGCGGCCGGTAAAATCGTTGCGAGCTGGTCGGGCGCCTGGAACTGCGTGCTGAGAAGAAAGCCGCCCAGGCTCTGAATCAGCACGGCGATGAAAGCCAGCACGGCTCCGGCCTCAGGCCCGCTAGCGGAGGTATGAACTCCGACTTCGTATGCGACCAGGTAAGTCAACGTCACCGCAAAAGTATTGATGCCGAGCTGCGAACCCGAAAACGAGTCCATCGCGTAGCCCATCGCGAACGCCATTATAGGCGCGAGCGCGCGCCGATGCCGCAGCCCAAGATCGACCGCCAACACCAGCACCAGGTCGGGCATTAACGCGCTCAGCGGCAGCCAGCGTGTGGCCGTGGTCTGAATCGCCAGCGCAATCAGGGTTAAAACGGTGAACAACGCGACCAAGCGCACGAACCTCTTAGCCCTTCGGCTCCGCCGGCGGCGGCTGGGGAATCCGCTGGGTTACCACCAGTACCTGTTCGAGGCGGCGAAAGTCGGCCGCCGGCGCGACATTGACGGTCAGAAACAGTCCCGGTCCTTCGCGCATCACTGTCGTGACTTCGCCCACCAGCAGCCCGCGCGGGAAAGTGCCATCCAAGCCCGACGTTATTATTGTATCCCCGCTTTTCACGTCCTCGGAGCGGTCGACATATTTTATCACCAGCCCGTCGTCGACCATGCCGGCCACGATGCCCCGTACGCGCGAGCGCTGGTCGAAGGCGTCAAGCGCCGAATTGTGGTCGTTGATCAGCAGTACGCGCGAGGAAGTCGGACCCACCGCGATGAGCTTACCGACCACGCCCTCGGTCGACAGCACTGCCATCCCGGCCTCGAAGCTCTGATCGGAACCGCCCTCCAGCACCACGGTGCGCGCCAGGCCCGAGGCGTCAGCACCGATCACATTCGCCGCCACTGACTTGAGCGCCAGCGCCTGTTTGAGCTCGAGCAAATCGCCGAGATGAAGATTTTCGGCCTCCAATTCGGCCAGGCGGGCGCGTTGGGTTTGCTCGCGCGCGAGCTCGGCGCGAAGCCGCGTGTTCTCCTGCTGCACACCGACCAAGTCGAAGTAGTCGTGGATGATGCCGGAGCCGCCCTCGGTCAGGCGCGAGGCGGCTATTTGCACCGGCGCCAATCCCTCCATCACCAAGCCACGCGGCTTGGCGACCCGTTGGTCGGGGCGCACTCCACTCCACAGAAAGTGGGCGGAAATGAGCAGCAGCACCGCCCCTGTGATTGGCACACGATTGCGCCACAGGAAGTAATTTTTCACCGCATTGTGCTTCGGCGATGCCTCAGGGCGCCATCAGGAGGCCCCGTTTAGTCGACGGTCACGTCACGCAGCAAGGATAACTCGTCCAGCGCCTTGCCCGCGCCCATCACAACCGCGGTCAGCGGATCGTCGGCGAGAGTTACGGGCAGCCCGGTCTCCTCGCGCAAAAGGACGTCAAGGTTGCGCAACAGGGCGCCGCCGCCGGCCAGCACGATTCCCTTGTCCACGATGTCAGAGGCGAGCTCGGGCGGCGTGCGCTCGAGCGCGATACGGACCGACTCTACTACCTGATGGACCGGTTCCATCAGCGCCTCGCGGATCTCCTCGTCGGTTATCTCGATGATTTTGGGCACGCCGGCCACCAAGTCGCGGCCCTTGATCTCCATGGTCTGGATCTCATTGCCGGGGTAAGCCGATCCGATGGTTATCTTGATCAGTTCGGCAGTGCGTTCGCCGATCAGCAGATTATATTTGCGCTTGATGTGTTGGATGATCGCCTCGTCCATCTTGTCGCCGGCCACTCGCACCGAGCGCGAAAAAACCACGCCCGCCAGCGAGATCACCGCGACCTCGGTGGTGCCGCCACCGATGTCGACGATCATGTTGCCGGAGGGTTCCGTGATCGGCAGCCCCGCACCGATCGCCGCGGCCATCGGCTCCTCGATCAGGTAGACCTCATGCGCGCCCGCCGCTTCGGCCGACTCGCGCACCGCGCGCTTCTCGACCGCGGTGATGCCGAACGGCACACAGATGACGATCCGCGGGCGTGCCAGGAAGCGGCGGTTGTGCGTCTTCTGGATGAAGTGACGCAGCATGTTCTCGGTGATCTCGAAGTCGGCGATCACGCCGTCCTTGAGCGGCCGGATCGCCACGATCGAGCCCGGCGTCCGCCCGAGCATCTTCTTGGCCTCGGCGCCGATTGCCAGTACCCGCCGCGCACCGCGCGAATCCTTCTGCACCGCGACCACCGAGGGCTCGTTGCACACGATCCCTTCACCCTTGACGTAGATAAGGGTGTTCGCCGTGCCGAGATCGATCGCGAGATCGTTCGAAAACCAGCCAAATATGGAATTGAGTACCACCCGATCGCCCCCCTCCACGTCACAACTAAACAGGCTCGGCGCTGCGCGCGGTAGAACGAATTTTTAGACGTGCCCGAGACCCATCATGAAGCTAACAGACGCGTATCATACTAGGCAAGGTGCGAGCCCGATTTGCGCGATCAAAAGCCACAAAATATGATGAGACCGCAATGCTCGACCTAATGCGCAAGCACGCGTACTCGTGGCTGACCCGCGCGGTCGTCATCGGCCTCATCGGCATATTCGCCTTTTGGGGCGTTGGCACCGGGATGTTCAGCCGCATAAAGCCGGTCGCCACCGTTAACGGCCATCAAATTTTGACTAAGGATGTCGACCAGCAGGCCCAACAGTTGCGCCGCCGGCTCGAACAGATCTACGGAGCCGACGCCGCCGCGGCACTGGCGCGTTACAACGTCCGGGAGCAGGCGCTCGAGCAGCTGGTCGATCAGCAACTAGTGCTCGATGAAGCCAACCGTTTGGGACTTAGGATAAGCGATGCCGCTTTGGAGCGGATGATCGAAGCGCAGACTGCCTTTCAGGTCGACGGTCACTTCGACTTGGCCATCTATCAGACGGCCCTGCGCGGCGAGAATATGCGGCCCTCTGACTTCGAATCCGAAGTGCGGCTCGAGATGCTCCAGCAATTGATGCAGCGGATGGTTACTCAGACGGTCGAAATCAGCGATGCCGAGATGCGCCAGACCTACGACCAGATCAACTTGAAGCTGGCGATGTCCTACGTCGAAATACCTTACAAAGACTTTGAATCAACCAGCCTCCTGACTGACAAGCAAATCGCCGACTTCTTCGAGGGCCATCGCGAACAATTCCGCGAGCCCGAACGCGTCTCGTTCGACTTCATCCGTTACGACCCCGACCGGCTGGCGGCCAAGGTCAATCCAACCGACAAGGAAATTCAGAACTACTACAATCGCCAGCGCGACTCCGCCTTGACCCATCCCGAGCAAGTCCGCGCTCGCCATATTCTGATCGCGGTGGCGCCCGACGCCACGCCCGCTCAAAAAGCCGCCGCCAAGGCCAAGGCCGACGACCTCCTGAAGCAAATCAAGGCCGGGGCCGACTTTGCCAAGCTCGCCAAGCAGTTCTCCGATGACCCTGGCACCAAGAATAGCGGTGGCGATCTCGGTTACTTCGGCCAGAGCGAGATGGTGAAGCCGTTTGCCGACGCGGCCTTCACGATGAAGGCGGGCGAGATGACGGTGGTTCAGACCCAGTTCGGGTACCACGTCATCCAGGTCGAAGATCACAAGCTCGCTCACGTCGACACGCTGGAGGAGGCGCGCCCGAAGATCATCGAGGCACTGCGCCATCGTGCCGGCGCCGAGCAGGCCCATCAGGCGATCGACCAGGACCTCGCGGCGGCGCTGAGTGGCAAAGGGCTTCAGGAGATGGCGGACAAGCGCGGGCTCGACCTCGTGAAGACCCCGTTGCTGGCCGCCGGTGAGCGTTCGCCCGAGATTACCGATCCGCAACTGGTGCAGGACGCTTTCAAGCTCAAGCCCAACGACGTGCGCGTCATCAACGGCCACGACGCGCAGTACATCGTGAAGCTGGTCGAGCGCAAGCCGAGCTATCTGCCCAAACTCGCAGACATCGAGCCGAAGGTTCGCGCCGCACTGGCGCGCCAGATGGCTGAAGCCAAGGCGCTCGAGCAGGCCACTGCCTTCCTCAAGCAGGTCAAGGACCCCGCTGCGTTTGGCGCGGCGGCCGCCACGGCCAAGCTCGCGCTGCATACCACGGGCGATTTCTCACGCGCCGAGGGTACGATCCCGGGCATTGGCGAGTTCCACGAGGCGGTGCAAGCGGCCTCCCTGCTGCCAGGGACGCCGGCACTCATCAGTCGTCCAATCACGCTCGACGGCAACGCCTATGTCTTCGAGGTTACCGGCCGCATGCCGCCCAGCGACGATCAGTGGAAAAAGGCGAAGGCCGCGTTCAAGGACCAGTTGCTCAAGCAGCGTCAGGCGCAGGCGTGGGAGAGTTTCGTTCAGGACTTGCGCGCGCGCGCTCAGATATTGGTGCGCCCCGAGCTTGTCGGTGAACAAGGGTCAGGAGCTCCAATGTAGGCTGGGCCGGCGCAACGCTCGCTACGCGAACGCAAAAGAAATGGCGGCCTTAAACGCGGAGTAACGAATGAGTTCGTCAGACGACGATCCCCATCCAGCTAACCCGGCTATAGACACCAACGAGTTCTTCTTTACTGGATCGCGGGTGAGCGCGCTGCTCATCCATGGGCTCGGCGGCACGCCGTTCGAGATGCGCTATCTGGGCGAGCGGCTGGCTGCGTCGGGCGCGCGCGTCTGCGGCGTGCGGTTGGCCGGGCATGCGGGAGAACCCGAGGAACTGGGCGCCGCAACCCACGCGCAATGGTATGAAAGCGTGGTCGAGGGCTTCGAGCGGCTACATCGCCACGGCGATCCCGTAGTCGTGGTGGGGCTCTCGATGGGCGCCGTGCTGACGGCGCGCCTGGCCGCCGATCAGGGCGAGGCGGTGGCGGGAGTGGTGATGCTGTCGCCGGCGTTTTTCCTGCCGCTATGGGTGAGCGGGCCATTGAGCGCGATGCGCGCGCTCGGCCCGATCGCCGAGCGTATCTACCTGCGCGGCAAGAGCTCGGACATCCACGATGCCGCCGCCCGCAGCGTGCATCCGTCGGCGCGCCTGCTACCGCTCAGCGCCGTGCTCGAGCTGCGCAAGTTGTCGGCGACGGTGCGGCCGCGCCTTAACCGCGTCACCCAGCCCGCCCTCGTAATCCACGGCCGCCGCGACCATACCTGTCCGATGCGCCGCAACGTCGACTTTGTGCTCAACCACCTCGGCAGCGCGCAAAAGCGGGCAGTGATTCTGGAGGAAAGCTTCCACGTGATCACGGTCGACAGCGAAAAAGAGCGCGTGGCTTCCGAGGTTATCGATTTCGTCAGCGCCTTGCGCACTAGCTCCGAACCCGCAAGCGCAATGGCCTAGGTCGGCCCAGCCTCGCGTTTCCCGCTCGAGTCGCACGCTCCCGGCTCGGAATGCTGTAGGGACTGATCGATGCGCCGATCAGCGGGCGGCGGAATCGTTCAGTCTGAACCCCGGATCCCAGCCAAGCTCGCGGCGCGCCTTGACGATCGATACCGCGCCGTCGTCCTCGGCGATGTTGTAAATTCCCGCCGCCCCGCGCACGATCGCGAGCATCGCCGCCTGCGCCGCCGCGTCGACATGCACCGCCGGCTTGCCCACCGACTCGAACCCAGTGCCGGGGCCGTAGAGCATCCCGTAGCGCAGCACCAGGCCGTCGAATCCCGCGCTCGAGGTCGTCAGCCGCTCCAGCGTTACGACCCCTTCCATCGTCGATCGCCACGGCTCTTCGGCCGCTGAATTGAGCGGATCGCTTTCGTCATGCGGTTCGCGCCCCGGCGCGTAGACGAACGCGATACTCTGGGCGATGAACCGGCGCGCGCCCGCACGCAGCGCCGCCTCGACCAGGTTGCGCGTTCCCTCGATCCGCACGCGCGCGTTGCGCAGCAGTCCCTCGGCCATCAGTTCAGGCTTGAGCCCCTGTGGCAGGTCGGTGAGCTGATGGACGACGACGTCGGGCCGCGCCGCGAGCATCACCGAGCCGAGTGCGGCCGCGTCGAAGACGTCGACTATGGCCGGCGTGATTCCGGCCGCGCGCAACTCTTCGGCCTTGGAGGCGACGCGCGTGGTGCCGGTCACTTCGTACCCGGCCTCGCGCAGCAGCGGCAGCATCCGCCGCCCTATCGCACCTGTCGCTCCAGCCAGGAAAATTCTTTTCATCGATTGTGGCTCCGCGTAATCGATTGTGCCTCCGCGCTTTCGCGCGCTATTTGGCCAGGTAGTGTTCCTCGAGCATGTACTTCACATCGGGACGATGGAGCACCTCGATGAAGCAGATCCGGCCCGCTGCGTTGAGGTCGACGATCAGGAACCCCTCCGTCGCCTGCAACTCGACCGTGCTCGCAACCTTGACCTCAGGCGCGGTGGCGAAGCTCGCGCAATTCTCGTCACCGCAGTCGCATACCGAATCGATATGCAGCGCGCGTAGCTGGTCGCATAGCGGCTCGGCGCCGCGCTCGCGCAGCAGAAAGGCCATCTCCTCGACCAGGTCGGGCAAAATTTCGCTAACCAACGGTCCGGGCATCGCGGCTAAAGCCTATATGGACATTGAGCGGAAAGGGAACCCAAGAGAGGGCCGGCGGAGGACCGGGATGACGAAGAATGGCATTTCGTCCTCAGACGCCGCGTGCGCCCGGCGCCCAGATATGCTTGTGCATCTGGAGTTGCATCCGCACCGGCAGACGGTCGGCCAGGATCCATCCCGCCAGCAGCGCCGGCTCCAACTGCCCGAACGCACAGCTCATCAGCACCGCGTTGACGCGTGCCCCGAGGTTGTCGCGCCGGACCACGTCTCGCGCCCATTCGTAGTCGGGGCGGTCGGCGATTACGAACTTCACTTCGTCGCGCGGCGTCAGATGCTCGAGGTTGCTCCACAGGTTGCGCGCCGATTCGCCGCTGCCCGGGCATTTCAGATCCATCACCTTGATCGCGCGTGCATCGAGCCGGCTCACGTCGCTGGCGCCCGAAGTCTCCACCAGCACCGTCATGCCCGCCTCCAGCAGGCGCGCGATGAGCGGATGAACGGCGGCCTGCAGCAGCGGCTCGCCGCCAGTCACCTCGACCAGCTCGCATCCATAGCCCAGGAGCTGCGCGGCGACCTCGTCGACCGTCATCGTGCGCCCCTCGTGAAACGCATACTCGGTGTCGCACCACGAGCAGCGCAGATCGCATCCGGTCAGGCGCACGAACGCGCAGGGGCGCCCCGCCCAGGTCGATTCGCCCTGGATGCTGAAGAAGATCTCGTTGATCCGCAGCCGGTCGTCAATCATCTTCGCAAAGCTGCCGGCGCGCCGCCGCCTGCACCTGTTCGAGAACCAGCCGGAGCGCGACCTTACGTTCGCGCGCGAGACGCTTGCAGTCGTCGTACTCCGGCGACAAGGTTACCGTAGTGCCGCCGCCGCGCGAGATCTTCACCCGCACGCGGCCCCATCGCGTTTCCACTTCTTTGATTTCGCGCGTGAGCTTGAGCCGAGCGACTGGATGATAGCGAAGCCCGATGGTCGAAGTTTCGGCGAAAAGCACCGCCGCGATCCGCTCGCGTGCCGGCGGCTCGGCGAGCACGGAGATTGTCACTGCGGGGCGGCCCTTCTTCATGATCGTCGGCGTTAGAGTCACGTCGCGCGCCCCAGCCTCGAACAGGCGCTCGACCGCGTGGTCGTATATCTGCGGATTGAGGTCGTCGATATTGGCCTCGATCTCGAGCAGCTCGTCAGTCTGGTAAGTCTGCTCGTAACTTTGTGCGCGCTCGCCGACCATCAGGCGCAGCACGTTGGGCCGATCGGCAAACTCCTTGGTGCCCGCACCGTAGCCGACGCGCTCGACGCGGAAGCCCATCGCGGGCGAGGCCGGGACGGCCAGCGCACGCACGATTGCGGCGCCGGTTGGAGTGACCATCTCGGAAGCGCCGTCGCCCATCCGCATCGGGAAGCTCGTGAGCAGCTCCGCCGTCGCGGGCGCGGGAACCGGGATGATGCCGTGTTGCGATCGAACGAAGCCGCTTCCCGCCGGCAACGGCGAAACCATCATTTCACCCAGCTCGAGCCGCTCGAAGCCCCAGGCCGCGGCCACGATGTCGATAATCGAGTCGACCGCGCCGACCTCGTGGAAGTGCACCTTTTCGGGGGTCGTCCGATGGATTTTCGCTTCGGCCTCGGCCAGCACGCCGAAGATCGCCATCGCGCGATCCTTGACGCTATCGGAGAGCGCCGAGGCGCGCCGGACGATCTCACGGATGTCGCTCAAATGACGCTCGGGCTGCACGGCGCTGACTTCCACGTCAAACTTCAGCGCGGAAATGCCGCTTACCAGCTTGCGTCGCGTGGCCAGCCGATAGCCGTCAAGCGGCAACGATGCGAGCGCCGTCCGCAGCTCATCGAAGCCGGCCCCCGCGTCGAGCATCGCACCGGCGATCATGTCGCCGCTGAGTCCGGAAAACGCATCGAGGTAAGCTGATTTCATATACAAGTGTGTAGAGATAAGGGGTCGAATTCGAGTTTATGCCGCGACCTGTTTACATGACAGTAGGGCATAAGTAGAATCCGAACGTATTTCTTGCGCCCCGTTATTATGAGGCAAAGGGATCTGAATTTCTTCCGTCGGCTACTCGAGGATCGCAGAAGCGAGATTCTGGAGGAAGCCGAACGCGCGCTCGGCACGCTCAACACCAAAGCCCAGGAAGCCTGCGCCGACCCCTCCGATCGCGCTTCGCTGGAGTCCGACCGGGCCTTTTTGCTCCGGATGCGCGACCGCGAGCGCAAACTCTTGAGCAAGATTGACGAGGCCTTTGCCCGAATCGATAGCGGCGTTTATGGCCAGTGCGAAGAATGCGACGGACAAATCGGGAGCGAACGGCTCAAGGCGCGCCCGGTGACCACGCTGTGCATCACCTGCAAGTCGGCGCAGGAAGCGCGCGAGCGTCAGGGCTCGGTTCGTTAATCAGGCGCTGTCGCTAGCCCGGTCGCATATCGACGCGGCATCATCCCCAGGCATTTCGATTCCCGAGGCATCCTATGAAAGTTCGCAAGGCCGTGGTGGTAGCGGCCGGGCTTGGTACCCGCATGCTGCCGGCCACCCGCATCATCCCCAAGGAGATTTTGCCGGTCGTCGACCGCCCTGCGATCCAAGTCGTCGTGGAAGAGGCGATCGCCTCGGGGATCGAGGAAATCGTCCTCGTTGTGGCGCCTGGGCGCTCGTTGGTGCTCGACCATTTCGCGCCTGTCCCCGACTTGGAACGCCACCTGGAGGAGCGCGGCAAGGGCGATCTTCTTGCCCTGGTCCGCTCGATCGCCGCGATGACGCGTATCACGCGCGCCGAGCAGAATCAGCCGCTGGGTCTCGGCCACGCCGTGCTCCAGGCGCGCGCGGCGATCGGCGACGAGCCCTTTGCGGTGCTTTTGCCCGACGACATTTTCGACTCTGATCCGCCGTGCCTGCGCCAGTTGCTCGACGTCGCCGAGGCGCGCGAGGCGCCGGTGGTCGCGCTGATGCGCGTGGGGCCGCAGGACATCTCGAAATACGGGATCGTCGAGGCCTCATCCGCCGGCGAGCGGCTGCATCGGCTGACCGGGATGGTCGAGAAGCCGGAACCGTCGAAGGCGCCGAGCGATTTTGCGATCGTCGGACGCTACGTTCTCACGCCGGAAATTTTCCACATGCTTGCTCAGGGCAAACCCGGCGCGGGTGGCGAGATCCAACTAACCGACGGCTTGCTCGCGCTCTGCCGGCACCGGCCGCTGTATGGCTACGAGTTTACCGGGACGCGCTACGACCTGGGCGATCGGGTCGGCTTGATAACCGCGCAGATTGGCTTCGGCTTGAAACGGCCGGACCTCGCTGATAGGTTGCGGGCCTATCTGAGAACGGTCATTTCGGCATAAAATCCCCTTTGGCAGTGGGGCAGTAGCTCAGCTGGGAGAGCACCACGTTCGCAACGTGGGGGTCGAGGGTTCAAATCCCTTCTGCTCCACCACTTTTCCTTGTAAATCCAGTCATTTGCCCTTGGAGCTCCCGTCGCGAGGGGCAGCTGAGTGGGGCGGCTTGGATGGTTTGATCCGAGTGCCAAGCACTCGGATCAAACCATCCAAGCCGTCCCAACGGACAGCAGGATGTTTCCGTCTTTGACCTTCCCTCGTAGCTTTTCGCCTCATACTCGGGAATACCCATGGCGATGAGCACTCCGGTAAGCCCTCCGGCCGCTGCGCCGCCGGCTGGGCCTGCCAAGGCAGCCATCATTGGACCTGCCGCTATAAACGGTCCGACTCCGGGGAATCGCCAACGCCCCGATGCCAACCATCCAACCTAGCGCCTCCTCCCAGAACTGCGCCGGCGCCAGTCGTCGCGCCCTCGGGAGCCTTGGTGGTTGCTCGTGAGCGAAATCCTTGCTTCCTTGCTTGTCGGGAAACAGAACTGAGATGTCGTTAGGATTAGAGTTAGTGCAGTTTGTTTTAAGGATGTTTACCTCCAGTCACCTAGATTTAGAGCAAATGACTAATCATGTACCAGACGAGCAGGACCGACACCGGAACTCCTAACAGCCACGCAATTCCATAGCGCATGTTCATTTACCTCGATGTGTAGTAGTTACTTCTGATTACTTAGCGGCGCGCGCCGTCGATCGATCGCCCAAAGCCGGCTCAGAAACGAGGTCATTCTCGAGTTGGTGTTTGCGTGCTTCCAAACGCGCGCCCAGCTCCACTAGCCGGCTTTCCCCCAGGAACCTTTTGGCGTCTGGAAACATCTCGCCTTCCTCGTCTTTTACGTGATGCTCCACGTCTTCCTTGAGGACCTTGATTTTCATGTCGTAGGTTTCGTCGGCGGGCGTGATACTCGAGATTTCCGCGAGCAGATGTTTTATCTGTTTGTGCTCTTCGTATCCCTCGCGGACCTCGTCTTTGACGTGTTCCGATCTGGCCTTTTTGACAGCGGGATAGAAGATTTCCTCTTCGATGGTGGCGTGCACTTCCAAGGCAGCTTTTATCTGATTGAAAAGGCCTGCCTTCTTTTCACCATCCTGCTTTTTCAGTTTTCCCTCCTTCTCGAACAGCGCTTTGACCGTGGCATGATCCGTTTTCAAAAGCGCGATGGCGTCTTCTTTTGGCATTTGTTACCTACCTCTGATTTTGTATCGCGCTTGGTGCGCGAGAAGCAGTGCGACTTGCGCGACGAGCGCTGAAACCAGACCGTTAGGCTGCGCTCCGAACGTTTCGAAGCGACCCACCCGTGAATACTGGTTTTGCTGGAGCGCTCAGGCGAATCGGTCGCACATCAGGAGTTTCAGCAAGGATCGGGCCAGCGTCGTTTTTGGTAGCACCGGAAATAGATTAGAAACCCAGCCCAAAAACTGTTGTCCTGGCTTATAGAAAGATGCTCGCGGATCTGTGAAAGAAGGCGTTTCCTCTGTCGCAGATTCGGCAACCGGTAAAAAAGGTGCGGTATTTATTTCACGTGGGCTAGTGAAGGCGGGTCCTTGACTATAACTTCAGCAGATTCGGCTTGGTATTACCTTCACCAAAGGCATTGCGTCCCTGACTGTTGTTGTCCGCAGTATTTATAGCCTCTTTTCCGGCTGGCATGGCATACTCGTTGCGCTTGACGCGTGGATTTCTGCTGGACAGGAGCGTCGGCCCCCGAACACGTGTCGCGCGTCGGTGGGTCGAGGAAGCATTGTTACGGATGTTGAATACAAGGTTCTGATGCGTCCGTTTTCTCTCTCTCCAGCGCTCACGCTTGGGAGATCGGCGTGGGGGGCCAGTGTGGTGCTGCATTCCGCACCCACACCGGCATTGTCGATCTGGTTTCCCAATTGCTTTGCTGTCGATTGCCGCGACACGTGTACGAAAAGCGTGCTCGACGGCTATGAACCTTGCTTAACGCGTAGGGAGATCGTTACACATGCCGAATGACGCAGCGCCGATCCGAATTTGGGAGGGCGATTCAACGCAGCAAGGCGCAACCTGGGACGGCCTCGGAGTAAATTTCACCCTTTTTTCAGCCAACGCCACAAAAGTCGAACTGTGTCTGTTTGATCCAGCCGGCATCCAGGAGGTTCGGCGAGTGGAGCTGCCCGAATACACCGACGAGATATGGCACGGATATCTGCCCGACGTCGGCCCCGGAACTGTCTATGCATATCGCGTCTACGGGCCCTATGAACCCGAGGCGGGCCACCGCTTCAATCCCAACAAGCTTCTGCTTGACCCCTATGCAAAGGCTCACATCGGACAGATAAAGTGGGGCCCTGAGCTGTTCGGTTACACATTGGGCGCCGAAGGTGACGACCTCACGTTCGATGAGCGAGATAGCGCCCCGCTCATGCCGAAGTGCGTAGTGATCGATCCGGCCTTCACTTGGTCGCGCGATCGTAAGCCGATGGTACCGTGGGATCGAACCATCATTTATGAGCTCCACGTCAAAGGCTATACCAAGCTACATTCAGTAGTCCCCGAAAATATGCGCGGCAGCTTTGCCGGCCTGGCGCGCCAGGAAATCATCGGACACATACGAAGCCTGGGCGTAACTTCCGTTGAGTTGCTTCCAATCCACTCCTTTGTCAACGATAGCCAGTTACTCGACAAAGGATTGACCAACTATTGGGGATACAACACGATCGGTTTCTTCGCCGCGGATCCTCGATACTTTTCGGCCGCAACGATCGCCGAGTTCAAGCAAATGGTCGCTCATTTCCACAATGCGGGCCTGGAGCTCATCCTTGACGTGGTTTACAACCACACTGCGGAGGGTAACGAGCGTGGCCCGACGCTTTCGTTCAAAGGCATCGACAACGCTTCCTACTATCGTCTGCAGCCCGATCAGCCTCGCTACTACATTAACGACACCGGCACGGGCAATACTGTAAATTTGAGCCATCCACGCGTCCTTCAGATGGTAACCGACAGCTTGCGTTACTGGGTAACGGAAATGCACGTTGACGGTTTTCGATTCGACCTGGCAACTATTCTCGGGCGCGAGGCCCAGGGTTTTGACCAAGGCGGCGGTTTTCTGGACAGTTGCCGGCAGGATCCGGTGCTGAGCCAGGTGAAACTGATCGCGGAACCTTGGGATTGCGGACCCGGAGGGTATCAAGTCGGCTCTTTTCCCCCAGGATGGGCTGAATGGAATGATCGCTATCGTGACACCCTCAGAAGCTTCTGGAAGGGAGACGAAGGAAAGGCGGCCGAGATGGCATCGCGGCTTGCGGGTTCAGCCGATTTATTTAACAGACGAGGCCGTAAGCCGTGGTCGAGCGTCAACTTCATAACCGCTCATGACGGCTTCACCCTAAACGACCTGGTCTCCTACAACGACAAGCATAATCAGGCCAACGGGGAGGACAACCGCGACGGGACGTCGAACAATCTTTCCTGGAACTGCGGCGCTGAAGGTCCCACCGAAGACCCTGAAATTAGACAACTCCGCGAACGCCAGAAGCGCAACTTCCTGGCTAGTCTGTTCTTTTCGCAGGGGACGCCTATGCTCCTCGCCGGGGATGAGTTCGGCCGGACCCAACGAGGCAATAACAACGCTTACTGCCAAGACAACGATATCAACTGGCTGGACTGGGAGGGCATCGGTGAGGAGGGGCGCTCGCTAATTGAGTTTGTCCGCAAGGTGATTCATCTGCGCCAGGCTCTTCCAATACTTCGCCGAGGGCGCTTTCTCACTGCCGAATTCAATCAAGAGTTGGAAGTGAAGGATGTCACCTGGATTAATGCTTCGGGCGCCGAGATGGAAAACTCGGATTGGGGGAACGGCAACATGCGATGCTTCGGCATGCTGATCGACGGAAGAGCCCAGGTCAGCGGGATCAAGCGGCGGTCCTCCGACGTAACTCTGCTGATCGTGATTAATGCGCATCATGATGTAGTCAAATTCACGCTGCCACACTTCGTAGGCGGTGACCAATGGCTGACTTTTATTGACACCAATGATCCCGAACGCGGCGGGACCTCGCCTCTAAAGACTGGCGATGAGTACGTGGTTGCCGGGCGCTCTCTGCTGCTGTTCGCGGCGTTGACCAGTGGCGATCCGGTTCGTGTAGTATGGCGACTCGCACTTGACATCTTGCGCGGTACAATCAAGGGGGCGAGTGTCTAAAGTTTCACCACTATATCCATGGGGACGTTAGCGCGCGCGGTAGCTTCGATCATCAGGCGTGGCAGCGTGCAACTTTGGCTGACCAAACATCGAATGTTTGCCGGGCTTCTTTTAGCAGGCGCGCCGGGTTTCACGACCACGGCGAAAAGTATGCGCCACTGGTAAAAAGGTTTGGCATGACCCTGGGTAGCGGTCGATCCAGGGCAACCTAGTTGATGGAAGCGCCAGGGACAACACCGATGAACACAATTGGACGTAAGACGTAAGCGATCGCAGGAGGACCATCTACCTTCATGGAACAATGGTCCGGAACCGCTATTCACGAGTCACGAAACGGCCTGCCTGCTCAACACCTGCGAAGCTGAAGCTCGTTGTTTAAATCACCATTTTGTTCGCCGATCGAGATCCGGTTGGTCCCTACCGAATTACGGTCCCGCCGCGCCGAACAATGCGTGTGAGATTTAATGATCTCAATGATCCCGGGTCTATCCCTCGCGATACGGACTCACGACGCTATGGCCTGCCCGGATCAATTGAACATCTCACTCATGTCCGAAGCGGTTGCGGCTCCATTCGGAAACGTCGTGAGTCCCAGGCCTTCCATCATCAGGCGCAGCGTGTCCTGATGCTGATGAAAGACGTTTGAAACGAAGCCGGACTTGAACTTGGGACTGATGCCCAGCCACATCACCTGACCGCCGCCATTGGTGTTATCGTTGGCGGATTCATCGAACACGATGATGAGTAGACCGTCACCTCCCGGTTGGAACATCGGAGTCTGAAGCAGTGGGTCGATGTTGGTTTGGAGCCAGGCATCCATCTGTGCCAGAGACCCGTCGTGCGCGTCGTTTTCTTCATCCGCCGCAATGAAAGAAAACTGCGGAAGATTGCCATTGGCTAAATCTGTGGCGAACTGAGTGAACGGTACTATGTTTAGCTGCTGCGCCGGATCATCCTGTACGTCAGTAAAGTAAACGAATGGATTGTGTTTGGCCTCGTAAGAAGTCGAAGAAGTTCCACTGTTACAGCTCATGAACCCGACGGACGGAAGCGATTCGGTATAAGACTTCCACGATATCCCCGCAGCAACCATCTCACGAACTATATTATCGGCATCCACCGAATGTGTTTCCGGACAGGCATCGAAGGTGTATAAACCTTCCCCCACGGTAAGCCACAGGTAGTTGGGCAGCGAGGGATGAGTATTGGCAAAGTAATTCGCTGCCAGGGCGCCCTCGGATATCAGTCCGTTGAGATAAGGAACGCTAGGATTGCCTACCACATCCGCGTAGTTGTGATTTTCTTCCAGGATCAGAAATTCGTGACCGAACGTCGAGCCACTGGTCGACGGTGTCGGTGTAGCGCTGGGCGTGGGCGTAGGTGACGGCGATGGTGAAGGTGAGGGTGACGGCGCCGGCGTTGGCGTTGGCGATGCTGCGGGCGTGGGTTCAGGCGTAGTTGCTGGCGTAGGCTCTATGGTCGGCACGGGCGTTGGCTGTGGCGTCGGCATGAGCGTTGGCTGTGGCGTCGGCATGAGCGTTGGCTGTGGCGTCGGTACGAGCGTTGGCTCCGGTGTCGGTGCGAGCGTTGGTACTGGCGTGGCGACGCCTCTTAGGACCGTCACCTGTGCCGAGGACGTACCGACTACGGCTCCGTTCACGTCCCTGGCTATGGCCGACAGGGTGTGGGTGCCATTGGTGGATGTAGTTGCATTCCATCGGTATTGAAGAGTCGGTCCGCCGCTGACCAGAAACTGCCCGTCGATGTCGTATTCGACCGAGTTGACCGGCGGCACCTGATCGATCACTTGTAGCTGCACTTGCCCGGAAACCGGCGCGTTGTTCGCCGGTTTGACCAAGGTGATGACATCGGCCCAGGCGCTGGCGGACAACGACAATGTCAACAAAGTGCTGGCGAAAATCACTCCAAGGAGTTTTGGCGTGTAACCGACCATGCCACCGGCTAATCGGAGGTGTCGCACAGAGCTACTTCGGCTCCATGTCATACTGATTTTCATGATGTTCCCCCCAAAAGGTCTGAATCCCCACAAAATCCGGATTGAGTGCCGGATTGCGTGCGGGCCCGGTTTTTTCGATCCACTTTCTACCAGTGGCAAAGTCCGTGCATGAGCAAGCCCCGTGCCCGCGAAAGTCTCGCGGAATCGGGCGATCTTACTGATTGAGCGCGTGAAGCCGCGGCAAAGGTTACCGACTGGTAACGTAAGTCTTACCAAAACTCCCGCAACGACTCGAAACCCAAACCACCCGGCAGCAGCAGCTACTAACCGATTGGGTCTGCGAGCACGCGTTCCCCGAGATTATTTTCATGCTTGCGTATCAACGCGCCGCTGCGCGGCTGTTTGCGCAGCGCTCCCTTAGAGTTCAGGTCATCAGGTTTCTTCTCGCCGAGTATCGGCGAGATACTATGTGTCAACTGAAGATGGTCCGGCGGGCCATCTTCAGTTGATAAATGGGAGAGGGGAACCGCGGCGGGCCACACGAAATATTCTAGCGCTTGGCACAATTTGGTCTGACCAATAGTCAAACCCTACTCTTATTTCAGATACGAACACCAGACCCGATGTAAATCTGTTGATAATAAATTATCTGCGACAGCGTAATCCACGTCGCGCATCGTTGATCTATTTGTGCCTAGTTTATGTTGTCTCGGCTTCCGCGCGGGTTATATATCCTCTGCTCTTCTACCTTGCCGAAACAACGCATCTGGCATTTCGAGTTTACGCGCGTCGCGTTCGTGTGCGCTAACCACGGCCTACGAACGGCATCTTGGTTGCCATCACGGTAACGAATAGGACGTTGGCCTCTAATGGGAGGCTCGCCATATAAGCTACCGCGCGCGCCACTTGCTGCGCGTCGAACGTCGGCTCGACCTCGAGCGCGCCGCTGGCCTGCGGGACGCCACGTTTCATCCGCGCGGTCATCTCGGTGGCGGCGTTGCCGATATCGATCTGGCCGCAGGCGATGTCATACTTGCGGCCGTCGAGCGAAGTCGCCTTGGTGAGCCCGGTCATCCCGTGCTTGGTGGCCGTATACGGGGCGGAGTTCGGCCGCGGCGCGTGAGCGGAGATCGAGCCGTTGTTGATGATGCGTCCGCCGCGGGGATCCTGGCTCTTCATGATTCGGAATGCTTCCTGGGTACACAGGAACGCTCCGGTCAAGTTGATATCCACTACCGATTTCCACTGCTCGTAAGTGAGATCTTCAAGTGGTATTCCGGGTGCTCCGACTCCCGCATTGTTGAATAGCAGGTCGAGCCTGCCGAAAGTCTCTTTGGTCTGCGCGAACAGCGCCTTCACGGAAGCGGGATCGCCCACGTTGGTGGGTATCACCAGCGTTCGCGCACCGGTGGATGTTCCTTCCAGCGCAGTCGCCTCCAACGGCTCTCGTCGGCGCCCGGCCAGGACGACCGAGTAGCCCTCGTGCAACAGGGCCAGAGCGGCCTGCTTGCCTATCCCGGTTCCCGCGCCGGTGACGATGGCGATCTTTCCCGGTGAGTCCATATACGATCCCTCCCTGGTGGAAACAGGTCTCTTGTTGCGCTGAATCTGCGCGGCAATTCGCGCGACCCGTCCCTACGCCGCGCGTGGAGTGAGATTGAAGGCTTCGGCGAGAAGTTCGTAGGACCGCAGGCGTGCGCGATGGTCGTGAACGACAGTGACTATCATCAGTTCCTCGACGTGGAGCACGCTCGCCATATCGATTAGCTGATCGCGAACCCGCTCGGGCGTGTCGGCGAAGTAGCGTGGCCAATCGCCGAGCTCGCTGGGCGGCGGTCCTGACGATTGCCCCAGTTCCGCGATCGCTTCCTCGGGCGTCGGAATCGGGCGCACGTCGCCCTGACGGATGCGGCGCCGAAAAAGGCGCGCACTGGTGAGCAGGCGCAGGGCTTCAGCTTCGGTGTCGGCACAGATCACGCCTGGCGCGACCATCGCGTAGGGCGCGGACAAATCCTTGGACGCGGTGAAGTGCGAGAAATAATGCTCCAGCGCGGCGCGAGTCGGATTGGAATCGATGAAATGCGCGAAGGCGTAGCGCAATCCGACCTTCGCCGCCGCCGCCGCACTCCACAGACTGGAACCGAGCAGCCAGACCTCGGGACAGCCCGGCATGTCGGGCGAGACCGTCAGGCGGCTGAACGGATGCTTGGCGGGGAAATCGTGGTTCAGGAAGGCCAACAGCTCCAGCAGTTGTTGCGGGAAATCGTCGCTCGAAAGTTGCTGGCCGCGATAGCGCTGGAGCGCGAAGGTATCGAGCGGAGTGCCGCCGGGGGCGCGGCCGACGCCGAGGTCGATTCGCCCCGGATACAGGGCGTGCAGCATGCGGAAGGTTTCTGCGACCTTCAGCGGGCTGTAGTGTGGCAGCATCACACCGCCCGATCCGATACGGATACCGGACGTCTCGGCGGCGACCCGGGCCATGAGAATTTCGGGCGCGGGACTGGCCAGGGCCGTGATGGCGTGGTGCTCGGCGATCCAGTAGCGCTCGTATCCGAGGCGGTCGGCGAGGCAGGCCAGCTCGATCGAGTTGGCGAGCGCGTCGGCCGGAGTCGAGCCGGCGGACACTGGCGATTGGTCGATGACCGACAGCTTCAAGCTTGATGGCCCTTTGGAATCGCGCGAATCAGCGAGCGATGCGATCGGCACAGGCGCAAGCGCCGACCTCGGAGGCACGCCGCGCGGGCTGGTGAAAAACTAGCGCTTCATCAGGGCCGCCAGCGCCTCGCCCATTTCGGCCAGCGCCTTCTGCACCGACGGACGCGTCTGCACGTGCTTCCACCACGCCTCCAGCTTGGGCCGCCCTTCCATCGCCGGCTTGGCGCCGAAACCCGGCAGCATGTTGGTTGCGAAAAACATCGTCGGAGCGAGCGCGCAGTCGGCCAACGTAAACTCCGGTCCGGCGGCAAATCCGCTCGGCGAGAGCATTGCCTCGAGCTGGTCCAGGCGCTGGTTGAACTCGGTCAGCCGTTCGTTGACGATTTTCTCGTCGCGGCTTTTGGGGTTGAGCTGGCCGAACAGCGCGCGCAGCGGCGGCTCCAGGTAGAGGTCATGAAAACGCGTAAACGTCCGCACCCGCGCGCGTTCCTCGGCGGTTTTGGGCAGCAGCGGCGGGTTGGGAAATTTGTCTTCGAGGTATTCGTTGATGATCTCGGATTCGGCGACGATCATCCCGTCGGCGTCGAGCGCCGGAGTTTTGCCGAGCGGATTGATCTTGAGGTACTCGGGCGACTTGAGGTTGTCGCCGGGAATCGCCGCGATTTCGATATTGAGCCCCTTGTCGTAGATCGCGATCCGCGACTTCGTGGCAAAATTCGAGAGGTTCATGTTGTAAAGCTTCATTTTCCCACCTTTATTTTTGGACCCTTTCCGCTTATCCCAGAGCATGACGGCTGGAGCAAGCCGTCCCCGTGCAGGCGCCCCGCGGATCGCGTTACTACCCTATGTCACTGCATCAAGTCACTTGCGGCACTTCACTACTCGTCGTCCTGCTCCCGCTCGCGCTGGAGCTTGTCGAGACGGTCGGCGGCGTCTTTGAACTCGGCCGCCGCGGCCTGGAAAAGCTCGACGGCATGGTCCGCGCGCCGCTGCGCGTCGGCTGCCTGCTCCTTCGCCAGGGTGGCTTTGGCCTGCGCGCGCTCGGACGCGGCCTGGGCTTGTGCGGCAGCCGCCTGGGCCTGCTCCGCGCTTTGTTCGGCTGACGGCCCGCATCCGCTCGCCATCAATGCCATGGGCGCGATCGCGGCCGCGAGCGCCATCGCCGCGACTGCGCTGGCGAGCCACACCCTGCGCGCGCGCATCGCGCCTTATCGCGGGGCCAGCGCCTGCAACGCTCGCTCGTCGGGCATCAGGGGATTCGCGGTATTGAGCGGCTGGATACAAACGTGACTGGCACCCGCCTTCAAATGGGCCTCGACGCGCTCGCGAATCTGCGTCTCGGTGCCCCAGGCCACGATGGCATCGACCAGCCGATCGCTGCATCCGTTTTCGAACTCCTTGTCCGCCCATCCCAGCGCCTTCAGCGCGTTAGTGTAGTTGGGCAGCCGCGGCACATAGGTCTTCATATACTCGCGCGCGGTCGCACGCGCCTTGGCCGCGTCGGTATCGAGAACCACAGCCTGCTCGACGCAGATCAGCGGTTTGGGGCCCACTGCGGCGCGCACCATCGCGGTATGCTCGGGCGGCACGAAGTAGGTATGCGTGCCGTCGGCTTCCGCCGCGCACAACGCGATCATCTTGGGATGCAACGCGGCGAGCACCACCGGCACGCGCTCCTTGGGCTCGGGCGCTTTGTAGAGCGCGCTTTTCATCTTGGGCAGGTAATCGCGCATGTAGCTGTAGGGCTTGTCGTAGCTATGACCGCGCAGGTTGGACACCAGCGGTTTGTGGCTGACGCCAATCCCGAGCAGAAAACGGCCGCCCGAAAGCTCACCGACAGTCTTGGCCGCCGCGGCCATCGTCAGCGCGTCGCGCGCATAAATGTTCGCGATGCCGGTGGCGAAGCACAGCCGCTCGGTGCGCGCCGCCAGGTAGGCCGCATGCGCGAACGGCTCGCGCCCGACCGCCTCGGGAATCCACAGCGCTCCGTACCCGTGCTTTTCGACCGCGCGCGCGAAGTCCGCGCTCTGCACCGCGGTCATCCCGTCATAGAAAAACCACACGCCATATTTGCTGATATTCATGACTATTGTACTTAATCCTGTCGCGCGCAGCGGACAAGCCGCGCACGCGCGGCGATATGCGGCATAGCGCGGCGCGCGGTTTACCTCGACGCGCAAGCTGGGCTACAACGGGATAGGTGAACCGAATTGTCAGCTATGAAGGTAGGAAAACGATGAGCGAACAGGCACAGACCATCGCCGGGGAGCCCGAGCCGCTCCTGGTGCACCACGAGGCGCCGCTTGGATGGCTCGTACTCAACCGTCCGCAGGTGCGCAACGCGCTCAACCTGCGCACCTGGCAGCTCATCGTAAAGGGCGTGGCCGAGCTGAGCGACGACCCCGACGTGCGCGTAATCATCATGCGCGGCGCGACGCCCCAGGCCTTCATCTCCGGCGCCGACATCTCGGAATTCCCCAGCCTGCGCGCCAACGCCGAGCAGGCGCGCATCTATCGCGAGGCGCCAGGCAATGCGACCAGCGCGATCATGAATTGTCCCAAGCCGGTCATCGCGATGATCGCCGGCATCTGCATCGGCGGTGGCGTGCAGGTCGCGCTCGCCTGCGACATCCGCATCGGGGCGCGCGGCACGCGGCTGGGAGTTCCGGCGGCGCGCCTGGGATTGGCCTACCCGCTGGACGGCGTGATGTCGCTGGTGAGTGTGTGCGGCGCGGCCAACGCGCGCGACATTCTGATGTCGGCGCGAATCTTCGACGCCGAAGAAGCTTACGCGATGGGCCTGCTGAACATGTTGGTCGAGCCGGCAGAACTGGAGGATCGCGTGCGCCAGTACGCGACCCGGATGGCGTCGAACGCGCCCCTCACCATGGCGGCGGCGAAGGCGACGATCCGCGAAGGGCTCAAGGACGGCGCCGAGCGCGACCTCAAGACCATCGCCGAGATGGTCTCGCGCTGCTTTGATAGCGACGATTACCGTGAGGGCGTCCGCGCGTTCATGGAGAAACGTCCGCCGCGCTTCGCCGGCCGTTGAGCGACGTCCGGGCGAGCCGCTGTTTTCGCGCTCCGCGGCCGCGCTACAATGGCCGATGCGCCGGTGACAGGCGCGGAGGCGGTGCCGCCGCATGAGCGAAGCCGAGCAGATCTATTTCAATCCGTGGGACGAGGCGTTTCGCGCCAATCCCTACCCGTATTACAAGCCGCTGATGACGGGGCCGCCGCGGCTGCTCAACGTCTTCCTGCCGATGGCGCTGGTGGCGCGCTACGCCGATTGCGCCGCCGTGCTGCACGACCATGAACATTTCTCGAGCGTGCCGCCGCGCTCGCGCTTCCTCGAAGAGCGTATCAGTGTTTTCGGCGACGCGCCGCGCGTGGTGTTCTCCGATCCGCCGGTCCATACCAGGCTGCGCCGGCTGGTCAGCCGCGCTTTTACGCCGCGACGCATCCGCGAGCTCGAGCCGAAGATTCGCGAGTTCACCGACCTGTTGCTCGACCGGGCCGCCGGCAAGGGCGGGATCGACGTGATGGCGGACCTCGCCAATCCGCTGCCCGTGATGGTGATCTCGCACATGCTGGGCGTGCCGCACGAGCACTACCCGATGTTCAAGCAGTGGTCCGACACCGTGATCGAGTCGGACAACACGCCGCCCGGGATGCCGCTGTCGCAAACCGTGCGCGACGCTTTCGTGGCGTTGCGCGAATACTTTCTCGCCGAGATCGAAAAGCGCCGGCGCAATCCGGGCGACGACCTCGTGAGCGTGCTGGTCGCCGCGCATGAAGGCTCCGACGAAGTGCTAAGCGAAGCCGAGCTGGTCGCCTTCGTCGTGCTCCTGCTGCTCGCCGGCAACGAGACCACCACCAATCTTATCGGCAACGGAATGCTCGCGCTCACGCGCAATCCCGGCCAACTCGAGCGCCTTGCTCGCTCACCCGAGCTGATGCCGTCGGCGATCGAAGAGATGTTGCGTTACGACGGCCCGGTGCAGGCGACGATGCGGCATATCCGGCAGGACACCGAAATTAGCGGAACCACGGTGGCGGCGGGCTCGCTCATCTTCGTACTGTTGGCGGCGGCGAATCGCGACCCGGCGCAGTTCAAAGAGCCGGAGACGTTCGATATCGCGCGCACGCCGAACGACCATCTCGCCTTTGGCGAGGGGATTCACTTCTGTATCGGCGCGCCGCTCGCCCGGATGGAAGGGGCGATCGCGATTGGCGCGCTGCTCGCGCGCTACAAGCGAATCCGGCCCGCGATGCCCGAGGCGCCGCTCACGTATAAGGGGTCGTTCTTTTTGCGCGGGCTGGCCTCGCTGCCGCTCGAGGTCAGTTAGGCGGTGTGTCGCGAGACGGGTTCCGGACCGCCAAGGGTAGAGCGCGATGGCTGAACGTCCGAGGCGAGCAGCGCCCGGCGCGGCGCTGGCGCGCTACCTCCTCCTGCTCGCGCTGGCCGTGGCGGTTCTGGGCGCCGCGCAGAGTCCAAAGGTCGTGATCAGCGCGTCCGACGGAGCACAGCGCGCCGCGGTGCGCGTCGAGTTGGCGGTGACGCCGGGCCAGCGCACGTTCGGCCTGATGTACCGCCCCCATCTGGATGAAGATGCCGGTATGTTGTTCATCTTTCCCGTGGCGGAGCCGCTGAAATTCTGGATGAGGCATACGGAAATTCCCCTCGACATGATTTTTGCCGACTCGTCGGGCGTCGTCGTGGGTATCGTGGCCAATGCCACGCCGTACTCGGAGCGCACGGTCGGGCCCGACGCGCCGGCGCTCTACGTGCTCGAGGTCAACGGCGGCTTTTGCGCGCGCCATGGCGTGCGCGCGGGGGACAAAATGAGCTTCGTCGGGTTCGAGCCCCACACCAACAAATAAGCGGTCCGGTAAGCGGTCCGGCTAGGCCGGCGCCGGGCGGCGCCTCGCATGATGCACGAACGTGCCGATCACGCCGAGCACGTAAAGCACAGCCAGAAGCAGTGTCCGCCCCATGAAGGCCGGCGCCGTGCCCGCGCCCTGCCCAAAGAGAAGCGCGGTCGAGACCAGGAAGTAGGCCAACACCACGATCGCGCACGCGCGGCTGCGACGATAGATGCCGTACGCCAAAGCCAGGAGAAAACCAACGTCGACCAGACTGAGAAGTGGCAGCAGGCTGCGGGTTTGTTGCCGCGACAGGATTATTGCGAGTGTCAACACGGTCAGCGCGGCGTTGATGACCGCCGCGATCCATCCGCACGCCACCATCCGCTCCGCCATCGTGTCGTCAATCACGGCTGCGCCCGCCCTTTCTCCGCTCGAAGTTGACTCATTATGGTATGCGCGCGCGAGAGCTGCAAAGTCGCCGCCCGCTGCGCCACACGCGAGGGCCAGTCCACACCAAAAGCGCGGCCAAATGCTCTTGCGCGCCGCACGCAGCGCACCATATCATGCTCGCTTGCGCGGGATTTGGCGATGAGTGTTAAGGAAAATATCGAACGGATGAGCGAGCTTTCGCGCCAGGCGGAGCTGGGCGGCGGCGAAGATCGGCAGCGCCGCCAGCGCGAGTCCGGCCGTTTGACTGCGCGCGAGCGTGTCGAATTCCTGCTCGACCGCGGTTCTTTCATTGAGCTCGACAAGTTCAAGACCCATCGCTGCGACGACTTCGGGATGGACCAGCGGCGCATTCCGGGCGACGGCGTGGTCACCGGCTACGGCACCGTCGAGGGACGCCAGGTCTGCGTCTTCTCACAGGACTTCACGGTTTTCGGCGGCAGCCTTTCGGGCGCGTTCGCCGAGAAGGTCTGCAAGGTGATGGACCTGGCGATGAAGACCGGATGCCCGGTGATCGGCATCAACGATTCGGGCGGCGCGCGCATCCAGGAGGGCGTGGTGTCGCTGGCCGGCTACGCCGACATCTTCTTGCGCAACGTGATGGCCTCCGGCGTGGTGCCGCAGATTTCCTGCATCATGGGGCCTTGCGCCGGCGGCGCGGTGTACTCGCCCGCGATGACCGACTTCGTGGTGATGGTGCGCGACACCTCCTATATGTTCATCACCGGCCCCGACGTCATCAAGGCGACCACGCACGAGGAGGTCTCGATGCAGGACCTGGGTGGCGCCGACACGCATTCGACACGCTCGGGCGTATGCCACCTCGAGGCGGCTGACGACCAGAGCGCGCTGCTGGCGGTGCGCGATCTGCTCGCCTACATGCCGCTCAACAACGCCGAAGACGCGCCCTTCGCAACAGCCACGGATCCGGCGGATCGGCGCGACGAGGCGCTCGATTCGATCGTCCCCGAGAATCCGAACAAGCCTTACGACATCCGCGATATAGTCCACCGCGTGGTCGACGGCGGTCAGCTCATGGAGCTGCAAAAGGATTTCGCGCAGAACATCGTGATCGGTTTCGCCCGCCTCGGTGGCGCTTCGGTGGGCGTGGTCGCCAATCAGCCCGCCTATCTTGCCGGATGCCTCGACATCGACGCTTCGGTCAAGGCCGCGCGCTTCGTGCGGTTTTGCGACGCGTTTAACATTCCCCTGGTCACCTTCGTCGATGTTCCGGGTTTCCTGCCCGGCACCACGCAGGAGTTCGGCGGCATCATTCGCCACGGCGCCAAGCTGCTCTATGCCTATTGCGAGGCCACGGTGCCCAAGGTCACGGTGATCACACGCAAGGCCTACGGTGGGGCTTACGACGTGATGTCCTCCAAGCACATCCGCGGCGATTTCAACTTTGCCTATCCGACCGCTGAGATCGCGGTGATGGGTCCCGACGGCGCGGTCAATATCGTGTTCCGCAGTCAGATCGAAAAAGCCAAAGATCCGGTGGCCGAGAAAGCTCGGCTGGTCGAAGAGTACCGCAAGACCTTCGCCAATCCGTTCAAGGCCGCCGAGCTGGGTTACATCGACGAAGTATTGATGCCGCGCGACACCCGGCCGCGGCTGATCGCGGCGCTGAAAGCGCTCGAGAACAAGCGCGACCGCAATCCGCCGCGCAAGCACGGCAATATTCCGCTGTGAATACGGCGCTATCGGTGGGAGCGGCAGCCGCGCTACCGCCCGCGTCCGCTCTCGCCTGTGCGGCGGCGAACGCGATAAACTTTACCGACGCCGTCCGCTCGCAGCTCGACGGCCGCGGCGACGCACAGCGTAAACGATGTTCAAGCGCATCCTGATAGCAAATCGCGGCGAAATCGCCGTGCGTGTGATTCGCGCCTGCCGCGATCTGGGGGTCGAGTCAGTCGCGATCTATTCGGAGGCGGACCGCGCCGCGCTGCACGTGCGCGAGGCCGACTACGCGGTCGCCGTCGGACCGTCGCCTGCCTCGGAGAGCTACCTCAAGACCGAACGGATTCTCGACGCCGCCAAAAAGACCGGGGCCGAGGCAATCCATCCCGGCTACGGCTTCTTCTCCGAAAACGCCGGCTTCGCGAAAGCCGTGGCGGAGGCCGGCCTGGTCTTTATCGGTCCGTCGCCCGAAGCGATCAAGGCCATGGGCGACAAGGTTGAAGCGCGCAAGGCGATGGCGGCGGCGGGGGTGCCAGTCGTGCCGGGCTCCCCGGGAACGCTCTCTGGAGAGGCTGAGGTTCGCGCGGCCGCCGCGAAGATCGGCTACCCGATCATGCTCAAAGCCGCGGCCGGTGGTGGCGGCAAGGGCCTGCGTTTCGTCGAGAAGGAATCCGAGCTGGCCTCGGCGATGCGCACGGTTGGCGGCGAGGCCAAGTCGTCCTTCGGCGATGCCCGTATCTACGTCGAAAAGTACCTGAGCCGCCCGCGGCATATCGAGTTTCAGGTTTTCGCCGACCAGAAGGGCAACACCGTTCATGTGTTCGAGCGCGAGTGCTCGATCCAGCGGCGTCATCAGAAGGTGGTCGAAGAATCGCCGTCGCCCTTCATCACACCGGCGATGCGCAAAGCGATGGGCGAGGTCGCGGTCAAAGCGGCGCAGGCGGTCAACTATTGCGGAGCCGGCACGATCGAGTTTCTGGCCGACGCCGATCGCAATTTCTATTTCCTCGAGATGAACACCCGTATCCAGGTCGAGCATCCGATAACCGAGTTGGTGACCGGGGTGGATCTCGTCAAGGCGCAAATCGAGGTTGCGGCCGGCGCGCCGTTGCCGTTCAGTCAGCAGGATCTGAGCCAGCGTGGATGGGCGGTCGAATGCCGCATCTACGCCGAGGATCCCGCGGCCGGTTTCGTGCCCGCGCCGGGCCGGATCGACACGCTGCGCTGGCCGAGCGGGCCCGGCGTGCGCAACGACGCCGGCGTGTACGCGGGCGCCGAAGTGCCGGTTTTCTACGATCCGATGATCTCGAAACTCGCGGTGTGGGGACGCGACCGCGCCGAAGCGATCGCGCGGATGCGCCGCGCGCTCAGCGAGGTTGTGATCGCCGGCGAGCTTACCACCAACCTGGAATTCCATCGCTGGCTGATGAACCATCCGGTGTTCCTCGGCGGCGACTATGACACCAACTTCATCGACCAGCAGTACCATCCAAAGGCGCTCGCCGCCGGCGACGGAAACTCCGAACGGCGCGACACCGACAAGGAATTCACCGCCGCGATGCTGGCGGTGGCGGCCGCCGCGCAGAATCTGAGCAATGGCCGCGGCTCCGAGAGCTCGGGCGCGGGACGCGGCGCAGCGCGCGGCGGATCGGCGTGGAAGACGCTCGGCCGCCTCGACGTGCTGAGGCGTTAGAGGCGGAGGCATTAGAGGCGGAAGATGCGCTACCTGGCCACGCTGCGCGAGACCGAGCACGAATTCGAGTTCGAAGAGCTTGGCTCGAATGCCTGCGCCGTGCGGATGGGCGAGGAACGCTTTGAACTCGATCTGAGGCGCGTGGGCCCGGGTTCGTTTTCGGTGCTGATCGACAATCGCTCATTCGACTTCGACGTGACGCCTGAGGGCGAAGAGCTGATCGTCACTTCGCGCGCCGGCGCATGGCGTGTCAATCTGATCGACGAGAAGCGACGCGCGATGCGCGCCAGCGCCGGCCGCCAGCTAAGCGGCCGCGTCGAGCTCAAGGCGATGATGCCCGGGCGGGTGGTGAGCGTGCTGGTACAGCCGGGGGATGAGATCGAGGCGGAGCATGGCGTGCTGACCGTCGAAGCGATGAAGATGGAGAACGAAATCAGAACGCCCAAGGCCGGCCGGGTGATCGAGGTGCGTGTGACGGCGGGACAGACGGTCGAGAAGGGCGACGTCCTGGCGATCATCGAATAGCCGGGACGGAGGCCCGGGACTGGAGGCCATTGACATGTCCGACGGCGGTATCAAGGACGAGCGCAAGAGCTGGGAGCAGCGCAAGGTTGCCCCCGCGCTCAAGCGTGGCGGCGAGCGCCGCGAGCATTTCACCACCAGCTCCGGCATCGAGATCGAACGCGAGTACGATCCCACTGACCTCAACGGCTTCGACTACCTACGCGATCTCGGCTTCGCGGGCGAGTATCCCTTCACCCGCGGCGTCCAGCCCACGATGTACCGTGGGCGGCTGTGGACGATGCGCCAGTACGCGGGATTCGGCAACGCCGAGGAATCCAACCGCCGTTATCGCTACCTGTTCGAGCACGGGCAGACCGGACTTTCGGTCGCTTTCGATCTGCCGACCCAGATGGGCCGTGACGCCGACCATGCGCTGGCCCGCGGCGAAGTCGGCCGGGTCGGCGTGTCGATCTGCGCGCTGCACGATATGGAGACGCTGCTCGATCAGCTACCGCTCGAAAAAATTTCGACCTCGATGACTATCAATGCCACTGCGTCGATTCTGCTCGCGCTCTACCTGGTGGCGGCCGAGCGGCGCGGAGTTAGCTGGGACAAGCTCAACGGCACCATCCAGAACGACGTGCTCAAGGAATACGTCGCGCGCGGGACCTACATCTATCCGCCGCGCGGCTCGATGCGCATCATCACGGACATCTTTGCGTTCTCGACCAGGGAAGTCCCGAACTGGAACACGATATCGATTTCCGGCTACCACATCCGCGAAGCCGGCTCGACCGCGGCGCAGGAGCTGGCGTTTACCCTGGCCGACGGTATCGCCTACGTCGAGGCCGCGCTCAAGGCCGGGCTCAAGGTCGACGCGTTCGCCAGCCGCCTCTCGTTTTTCTTCAACGTGCACAACAATTTCTTCGAGGAGATCGCCAAGTTTCGCACGGCTCGCCGGCTGTGGGCGCGAATCATGAAAGAGCGCTTCGGCGCCACTGACGAGCGCTCGATGATGCTGCGCTTCCATGCGCAGACCGCGGGCTCGACGCTTACCGCGCAGCAGGTCGACAACAACGTGGTGCGCGTGACGCTGCAGGCGCTGGCCGCGGTTCTGGGCGGCGCACAATCGCTCCATACCAACGCGCGCGACGAGGCGCTGGCGCTACCCACCGAGCAGTCGGCGCTGCTGGCGCTACGCACCCAGCAGATCATCGCCAATGAGTCCGACGTTGCCGACACTGTCGATCCGCTCGGCGGCTCGTACTACATCGAGAGCCTCACGCGCGAGCTCGAACAGAAGACGCTGGAGTACCTGGGCAAGATCGACGACCTCGGCGGCGCCGTGGCCGCGATCGAGCGCGGCTACATGCAGCGCGAGATCCAGTCGGCCGCCTATCTTTATCAGCGCGAAATAGAATCCAAGCAGCGGACCATCGTCGGGGTCAACCAGTTCACGTCCGGCGAGCAACCGCCGATCGATCTGCTGCGCGTCGATCCCGAGATCGAGCACAAGCAATGCGAGCGGCTGGCCGGCCTGCGCGCAGAGCGCAACGGTGCGGCCGCGGACGCTGCGCTGGCGCGCGTCGAAGCGGCGGCGCGCGACGGCAGCAACCTGATGCCGGCGATCATCGACGCCGTGCGCAACTGGGCGACGCTGGGTGAAATCTCGGACGCGATGCGCCGCGTGTTTGGCGAATATCAGCCGGTAAACGTGGTATAGCGGACCGTCATTCGCATCTCCCCGTGTATACCTTTCACACTTGCTGCTACCCTTGGAGAGAGCGGTTGCTTGAGTAATCCCGTACCGGCGCCCCGGGAAGGGGCTTAGCACGGAGAGCGTAGATGGGGCCTTTTCCGAAAGGGGTGTTTCTGACCAAGGGGGTTGGCAAGCACCGCGAGAAGCTCAATTCGTTCGAGCTGGCTCTGCGCTCGTCCAGCATCGCGGAATACAACCTGGTACGCGTCCAATCGATTTTTCCTCCGTACTGCAGATTGATCACACCGCAAGAGGGACTCAAGCGCCTCACTCCGGGCCAGATCGTTTTCGCCGTGGTGAGTGACAACGCCACCGACGAACCGCATCGGCTCGTCGCCGCGTCGGTGGGCGTGGCGATTCCGGCCAATCCGAGCCAGTACGGCTACCTCTCCGAGCATCACAGCTTTGGCGAGACCGATCAGAAGGCGGGCGACTATGCTGAGGACCTCGCCGCGATGATGCTGGCGACGATCCTCGGCGTCGACTTCGATCCCAACGCCAGCTACGACGAGCGCAAGGGCGTCTGGCGCGTCTCGGACAAGATCGTAACCACGCGCAACGTCACTCAGTCAGCGATCGGCGACCGCGACGGATTGTGGACCTCGGTGGTGGCGGCGGCGGTGTTCGTCGATTTGCCCGAGAGCAAGTGATTGCAGAAGCCAGTGCCAATGTAGTGATAGACTGACACAGGGAGACCACCGGATGGCGACCGAAATTCTCTACTGCTCCGCTTGAGGCTACAAACCTCGCGCGGTCAGTCTGGCCGCGTCGCTCCATAAGCGCTTCGGCGAGGACGCCGAGATCAAGGCTGGCAAAACCGGACAATTCGACGTAGTCGTCGACGGCGAATTGATCTTCTCCAAGGCCAAGGCGGGCCGGTTTCCCGTCGACGGCGAAGTCGAGGATCTCTTCGGCGCGCGCAAGCCCGCCGCCAACATACCCACCGCCAAAAAGCCCGCCACCAAGCCGTCCGAGGAGCAAAGTGGCACCGGCGGACGTGCGGGCATGCTCCGGCGCTTGACCGACAAATTTCGCAACTAGGACGGCCGAGCCTCAGCGCGAGGGTGGCTTTGGCACCAGCAATGTAACGGTCGCCTTGGCGATCAACCGCGATCGATCATCAGTGACGCGAACGTCGGCGACGATCGTGCTTTTGCCGCGATGGACCAGTTCGGCATCGGCAGTGAGAGTGCCGTGGTCGGTGTTGCGGATGAGGCTGGTCGAAACCTGAATCGAGAGCGGGAAAAGATCCGGCCGGAACTCGCCATCGGGCGCCAGATCGGAATTGACCTCCCACATCGCGGCCGCCGTCGCCGTAGTATCGGCAAGTCCCATAATCACCCCGGCATGAAAGAGTCCAGTGAGTTGCCGCAGGCGAGGCTTGAATTCGACCCGCCCGCGCGCGCGTCCTTCGCCCGCGTGGAGCATCTCGATATCCTGCATCATGGTGCCGGCGTACAAACGGTTCAGGCGCTGCGCGAACTCCTGCGGTGTCATATGGTTCTTCCTCCGAGTGCCGGCCACGGTCCGACCACGTCGCCCGTGATGCGTATAACACCGGGCAGGCGGCGGACGTGAAACAGTGGAAGTGAAATGGAGCGGCGCTCAGGCGCTGGTGTGGCCGAAGATGAGTCTTTGCAGATCGTCGGCGCCCAGCCGAATCGCGACGATGAACGGGCCGAATTCGGCATAGCGCGCGCTCGATTCGTCGAAGCGCATCTCGTAGACCAGTTTCTTGAAGACCAATGGATCGTCGGCAAAGAGGTCGACGCCCCACTCCCAGTCGTCAAAGCCGACCGAGCCTGAGATTATCTGCGTGACCTGGCCCGCGTAACGTCTGCCGATCATCCCATGCTCATGCATCAGGCGGCGGCGCTCGCCGATCGGAAGTTGGTACCAGTTGTCGGCGCCGGCGCGCCGCTTGTTCATCGGATAGAAGCAGAGATAGTGGCGCGCGGGAATCTTGGGCCACAGGCGGGTAGCCATCTTTTCGCGTTGCGCGCCGAGCTCTTCGTCGACCGCGCGCTTCCACTCGGGGGAGTGCGGACGCAACCCTTCGTTCGCAAGCCGCGCGTTCAGCGCGACCGTCCCTTCGTACAATCCAATCTCGACCATCGAGACGTACGATCCAGCCTGCTCGAGGAATGCGCTCAACTCCAGCGCTGCGATGTCGGCCTGCGCGCGCTCCAGTTCGTCGAAGCTGCGGCGGAAATGCAGGGCGAGTAGATCGCCTTTGTGGCCCAGGATCGAAAACAGCGCGCTCTCGCCGTCCTCGAGCCGCTCCATCGCGGAGATCGCTCCAGCCGCCTGTCGCAGGATGCGTTCGCGTCGCGCAGCATCGAGTGCACCGAGCGCTTCGCGCCGCAGCCGGAACACCTGATGCAGCACGCTCCAGCCCTCGAGCGTGTTTGGCGCTTCATGCGCAAGCGCTTCCGAATGGTTTGAACGGTCGTCACCCATGGAGGCAATTCTAGAATGTTGCGCCGCGGATGTCTTGGGGCAAGGCGCAGGCGTCCGATCAGCCGAGGCCGGCTATCTTTTTGAGCGTCGGCAGATCGACACTGCCCGCGACCGCCGCGGCGAGGCGATCGTATTCCGCCTCGTGCGAGGCCACGGGCCTCGTTTCGTCGCTCGCAGCGAGTCCCTTACGTCGGCGCAGCGCGCTGAGAAAGGCCGCGCGCAACGTATCGTTTTCGAAGATCCCATGAAGCATCGTTCCCGCAACCGTACCGTCGCGGTTTATCGCGCCGTCGAGCGTATCAACCGGCGCGCCGTTGCGCGTGACGATCCGAAATGGCGCCGCGGTTCCAGCGGCGCGCTCGACGTTTCCCATATGAATCTCGTACGCGGAGATTTCGCCCGCGACAGTATTCGCGGCTCCTAGAATCGAAGGGGTCGCGACGCGCGCGCGCGCTTGCGCGGTGATCTTGGTTTTTGCGAAGCGCGTGATTATCGGCAGCAGGCCGAGACCGCGCGCCGAAGCCTGGTCGGACTCGACCCGATGCGGGTCCTCGATTCGTTCGCCCAGCATCTGGCATCCGCCGCATATTCCAGCAACCAGACCGCCCTCCAGCGCGCGTGCGACGATCGCTCGCGCGAACCCGCTTTCGTTGAGCCACGCGAGATCGGCGACGGTGCTCTTCGAGCCGGGGATTATCGCGAGGTCGGCGCCAGCCAGTTCGCCGGGCTCTTCGACGAACCGCACAGCCACGCCGTCTTCGTGCTCGAGGGCGAGAAAGTCGTCATAGTTTGAAATGCGCGGGAGCCTTATCACCGCGATATCGATCTGGTCGGGCCGCACTGTCCCCCGGTTTCGTCGATCCTCCAGCGCCACCGAGTCTTCGTCGGCGATACGCAAGCGCTCGACATACGGGATCACACCGAGCACGGGAATCTCAAAACGCGCGCGCAGGAATGCCAGTCCGGGCTCCAAAAGCGCGGGGTCGCCGCGAAATTTGTTGATCAGGAACCCCGCGACCCGCGCGCGATCGGCTGGCGCCAGCAATTCCATCGTGCCCACAAGATGCGCGAACACGCCGCCGCGATCGATATCGCCGACCAGCAGCACGGGCGCCTCCGCTGCGGCCGCTACGTGCATGTTCACGATGTCCTGAGCGGCAAGGTTTACCTCGGCGGGCGAGCCGGCGCCTTCGATTATGATCATATCGTGCCGCGTGCGCAGCGTGTGCAGAGAGTCCGCAATTATCCGGACAAACTCGGGCTTGAGCTGCTGGTACTCGGACCAGGTCATCCGGGCACGAGGCTTGCCGAGTACGACCACCTGCGAACGCATCCCGCCTTCAGGTTTCAGCAGGATCGGATTCATCTCGACCCGGGGTTGTTGGCCCGCCGCCTCGGCCTGTACGGCCTGCGCGCGTCCGATCTCGCCGCCATCGGGCGTGACAAACGAATTGAGCGCCATGTTCTGCGCCTTGAACGGCGCGACGCTCAGTCCTTCACGGTGAAAGATTCGGCAGAGCGCGGTGACGATCAGACTCTTGCCGACTGATGACGCCGTCCCCTGCACCATCAGGGTGCGTGCGAGCGTGGTTCGCGCCGCGCTCATAACCGGAAGCATCCGTGAAAGCGTCGATGCGTCACTTGCGATGTTGCTCGTGCCAGGCGGCGCATGAGTTTACGAATCCATCGGCGGCCGCGGGGTTCGACGCCCAATGGATATGCACGTACGAGGCAAGCATGCTGCCTGAGCGATAACCTTCCGTGAACGCCGCGCCCCATCGCGGACGCACCGCATACACGCACTCCATCCGCTCGGGAATTGGCGTGAGCGTCGAGTAGCGGAACTGGTGGCCGCGCATCCGCATCCCGGCCGGCCCGAAAATCGACTCCCCGCGCGTCTCGACCTCGACGTAGCCGAGCGCCTGCAAGCGCTCGGACATCACGGCTTCTCCCGCGACGAGCCCGACCATCGGCCACGTCCGTCCTTCCAACGTGCGGATGCCCGCGCTCAAATACATCAGGCCGCCGCACTCGGCATAAATCGGCCCGCCACGTTGGGCGAAGTCGCGCACTGCCTCGAGCATCGCGCGGTTGCTGGAAAGTTCGGCAGCGAGCGCTTCGGGATAGCCGCCGCCGAAATAGAGCCCGTCTACCTGCGGCAGCTCCGTCTCGCGCGTGGGCGCGAAGCGCACCAGTTCGGCGCCCGCCGCCTCCAGGCGACGCAGGTTGTCTTCATAGTAGAAATGGAAGGCATCGTCATAGGCGACGCCGATACGGCATCGCAGGGCCCGCGCGCCGCTTCGCGGCCATAACTCCACGGTGTCCAGGCCGCTCAGCGCCGGACTGCTCGACGCGATCGCCACGATCGCGTCGAGGTCGAACCATTGCGCCGCCATGCCCGCCCACGCGTCGAATAGCGGCTGCGCAACGGTTTTGGTATCGGCGCTGAGCAATCCGAGATGACGCTCCGGAAAGGCAAGCCGCGCTTCGCTCGGAAAGCCGCCGAGCACCGGGACTTCCGTCGAGGACGCGCGCAACAAATCGAGATGGCCGCGGCTGCCGACGCGGTTGCAGATGAGGCCGGCGAGCCTCAGGCGCGGGTCGAAATGGCTGAATCCGTGCGCCACCGCCGCCACCGTACGCGCCATCCCCGATGCGTCGATCACCAGCAAGACGGGAGCCGCGAGCCACTTTGCGATCTCCGCCGACGATCCTTCGTCGCTGGTCGGACCAGTGCCGTCGAACAGTCCCATCATCCCTTCGATCACCGCGATGTCGGCGCCCTCGGCGGCGCGCGCGAAGGTCGCGAGCACCGAGTCGCGATCCATCATCCAGCCGTCGAGATTGTGCGAGGATGCGCCCGCGGCGCGACGATGGTAGGTCGGGTCGAGATAGTCGGGGCCGCATTTGAAGGCGGCAACCCGCATCCCGCGCGCGCGCAGCGCGCCCATCAGCGCGATGGTCGCGGTGGTCTTGCCCGCGCCGCTGCCGGTTGCGGAAACCAACAGGCGCGGTATGGAGGATGAATTCATCGGCCGAGTCGGAACTACGGCTTGCAATGGCCGCATCGCGGTCAGCGTTGTTCGGTCGCGCCCCTGAAATAGATGGTGCCGCCTGGTTTGTCGGCGCCTTGCGAGGGCTGGAGCGTGACTTCTCCGGCGACCACGTGCGCGGCCGCGGGCGGTGTGATCGCGGTCGCGATTGCCGCGCCATGTGGGTCGAGTTGGAAGGCGGTGGCTTTAATCGCTTCACCGTGCGGTCCGATCCACCAGAGTTCGTAGGTCTTGCCCGACGGAGCGGGCGGGAGCCCGCTGACGAGCAACACGGCCTCGCCCTTGACTGGACTTTCGGCAACCACGGCGCTCGCGTCCGACAGGGCGCCAAGCGGCGCGAGATGGATGATCCGCGAGTCAGGCGCGAGCGCCGCGCGGACGGTCTCGCCGTTCACTTCCAGTTGCTGGCGCAGCGAAGCCACCTGGTTGTGTGCGTCGACGACGTCATGTTCGAGGCTGGTGATGCGATCGCTCAGCGCGGCCCGCGTCGCGGAGTCGGCGATCTGCTCGTGACGCACGGCTGCCTGGTAGTTGCCGGCAAAAAAGGCGAGCACCAGCGCGCACGCCAGCGCCAGAAAGGTCAATCCTCGCCATACCGGCGACACTCCCTGCCGCGGGGTCTCCGGCGCTCCGATGGTTTCGGCGGTGTCCATTTCGTCCCTGTCCCAGTATATGTTTAAGCGATGCCAAATTCACAATCAGCCAAAACTTCGCCGCCCGCGCAGAGCTGGAAGGCCGACCGCTATGCGCAGCACGCTCATTTTGTTCCGGCGCTCGGACAGCCCGTGCTCGATCTGCTCAAGCCACAAGCCGGCGAGCGTATTCTTGACCTGGGATGCGGCGACGGCGTGTTGACTGAAAAAATTGCCGCGTCGGGCGCCTCGGTGCTGGGCGTCGATGCCTCAGAGGACATGGTCGTGGCGGCGCAAAAGCGCGGGCTCGACGCGCGCGTGGCCAACGGCGCCAGGCTCGATTTCGCGGGAGAGTTCGACGCGGTCTTTTCCAATGCGGCGCTGCACTGGATGAAGGACGATCCCGATGCGGTGATCGCGGGGGTGGCGCGCGCGCTCAAGCCGGGCGGCCGCTTCGCGGGCGAGATGGGTGGCCATGGATGCGTCGCGGCGATCACGGTCGCCTTGATAGCGGTGCTCGAACGCCGCGGCGTCGACGGTAAATCGGCGAGCCCCTGGTATTTCCCCACCGTCAACGACTATCGCGCGCGCCTGGAGCGCGGCGGCTTCGCGGTCGAGTATATCGAGTTGATTCCGCGGCCGACGCCGTTGCCAACCGATATGGCTGGATGGCTCGACACGTTCGCGGATCTGTTCTTGCGCCGGCTGCCGGCCGAGGCGCGCGCGGAGGCGCGCGACGAAGCGATCGCGATGCTGAGACCGGTGCTGTGCGACGAAGCCGGGCGCTGGACCGCCGATTACATGCGGCTGCGCTTTCTGGTGCGGCGCGCACGTTGAGCGCACGAGGCGCTGCGCGCGCCCTAGTACGGACGGGCGGCCTTGCCGATGACCTCGCGTGCCACCAGCGTCTTCATGATCTGCGCGGTGCCGTCACCGATCTCCAGTCCGATAACGTCGCGCAGACGCTGCTGATGGGGCAGGTCGAGGCTGAAGCCGAGATGGCCATGCAGAAGCAGGCATTGATGGATGACCTGGACCGCCAGTTCCGGCGCCCACCATTTGCATCCCGCCGCCAGCCATCCGTGCGGCTTGCCCTGGTCGCGCAACCATAGCGCCTCGTAACAGAGCAATCGCGCGGCGCGTAGCTTGACCGCGGCCTCGGCGAGCGGAAACGACACGCCCTCAAAGCGCGCCAGCGCGGCGCCAAAGGCCTGGCGCTCGGTTACGTATTTGACGGTTTCGTCGACGCTCTGCTGGGCTGCCCCGATGCACATCAGGCCGATGAGCGAGCGGCTGAAGTCGAACCCCTGCATCACTTGCACGAAACCTGCGCCCTCGGCGCCGATGCGCGCGGCGGCCGGCACCCGCACGTCGTCGAAAAAAAGTTGGCCGCGGCCAATCGCCCGGGTGCCAAGGTCGCGAAAGCGCGCGCGGCTCACGCCCGGCGCGCGCAGATCGACGTAGAAGGCGCTCACTCCGTGCGCACCCTGCTCGAGCGTTCCTGTGCGCGCCATCACCAGCGCCGTGTCGGCCCACGAGCCGAACGAAATCGAGGTCTTCTCGCCGCTCAGCAGGTAACTGTCGCCATCGCGCCGCGCCTGCAAGCGGATGTGCGCGGCGTCCGAGCCGCCGCCGGGCTCGGTGACGGCAAGCGCGGCGACCGTGTCGCCGCTGCAGATTGGCGGGAGATATTCGGCGCGCTGGCGATCGTCGCCGCGAGCGTCGACGATCGCACCGACCAGCGCCGAGAGCAGCAGCACGTAAGCCGCGTTGAAATCGGCGCGGCCAATTTCCTCGTGCGCGATGCCCAGCGAAAGGTAATCGAGCGCCTGGCCGCCGTGGCGCTGCTCGACCATCGGCGCGAGCAATCCCAACTCGCCGAGCTTGAGCACGATCGAGCGCGGCAGGTCCTCATCTGTGTCGCGGCCGGCGTAGTGTGGGGCAAGCTCGCGCGCGGCGAAATCGGCGAGCGTGCGGCGAAGCATCTCCTGGTCGGGGTTGAAAGCGAACTCCATCGTGGGTCTGTGTCCTCAATGCGCGCGATGCGATGCGGCTCGCGCCAGGTCATGGATATTTTCTTGTTATTGCGCGGCCGGCGCGGGTTGCAGCGCGTCGGCGGCGCCGTTTGCTTTGAGATAGGAAGGCAGGGCTTGCAGGCCCGCGCCAGCGTCCGGCGCCAGCTCGGCCGGTTTGGGCGCGGAGCCGTCGTCCTCCTGCTCGGCGTAGTGTTCGTCGATCGCCTGCTGCACATCGTTGTGCGTTACGCTCGGCCGAATACCCTCGCCACGCTCGAACTTGGCGCGCTGGTCGGGAGTCATCTGGAGCCATAGTTGACTCGCCTCGGCCGAGTTGCCCATCTTGAGCGCGTCGAAATACTTCTGCTGCGGCGGCGTGCGATTAAACGGCCAGCATCCGCTGAATATAATCGCGCAGGCGACCAGCGGCGCCACCGCGATGAATCCGCGCATCCCGCGGCGCCATCGGGTCAACCGTGGTGGCACGAAGCTCGGTCGTTCGCATTCCATCACGCGTCAGAACTTTACGACGGTGCGAATCGATTCGCCGCGATGCATCAGGTCGAAGGCCTCGTTGATGCGGTCGAGCGGCATGGTGTGCGTGATGAGATCGTCGATGTTGATCTTTCCTTCCATGTACCAGTCGACGATCTTCGGGACGTCGCGCCGGCTCCTGGCGCCGCCGAACGCGGTGCCCTTCCAGGTGCGGCCGGTGACGAGCTGGAACGGACGGGTTGAAATCTCCTCGCCCGCGCCCGCAACCCCGATTATCACGCAGGTGCCCCATCCGCGATGGCAGCACTCCAGCGCTTGACGCATCAGCTTGACGTTGCCGATGCACTCGAACGCGAAGTCGGCGCCGCCCCTGGTCAGGTCCACCAGGTAGGGCACGAGGTCGCCGCGCACTTCGGCCGGATTGACGAAATGCGTGAGGCCGAATTTCTCCGCCATCGCGCGGCGTCCCGCGTTGAGATCGATTCCGACGATCATGCGTGCCCCGGCGAGCCGTGCGCCTTGCACCACGTTGAGGCCGATTCCGCCAAGCCCGAAAACCACCACCGTATCGCCGACCAGGACCTTCGCGGTATTGATCACCGCGCCCACGCCGGTCGTGACGCCGCATCCGATGTAACAGATGCGATCGAAAGGCGCGTCCTCGCGCACTTTGGCCAGCGCGATTTCGGGCACCACCGTGAAGTTCGCGAAGGTCGAGGTACCCATGTAGTGATGGATCATCCGGCCGCCGGCCGAGAAGCGGCTCTTGCCGTCGGGCATCACGCCGCGCCCCTGAGTCTCGCGGATCGCGGTGCACAGGTTGGTCTTCCCGGAAAGGCAGGCCGGGCATTGCCGGCACTCGGGGATGTAAAGAGGAATCACATGGTCACCGGGGCGCAGAGTGGTCACGCCTGCTCCGGTTTCGACCACTACGCCCGCGCCCTCATGGCCGAGAATCGCGGGGAACAGCCCCTCGGGGTCCTTGCCGGAGAGCGTGTAGGCGTCGGTATGGCACACGCCGGTAGCTTTTATCTCGACCAGCACCTCGCCCTGCCGGGGACCGTCGAGATCGACGGTTTCGATCTCGAGCGGAGCGTCGGCCTTGTATGCGACAGCCGCTTTGACCTTCATGCAATAGTGCCTCGGCCCGAGTCTCTCTAAATGATCCGCCTACTTCAAGCTTTTAATCACAAACGGACGACTCGTCGAGGCGTCGATGGTGTCAGTTCTGTGTTAAAGCAGGGGTCCCTGGTTCGAGTCTACGTGCGTCCATCAAATTCTTCTCCTGAATCGACCCCTTCGTCTCAATCGAATGCTTTGACAGGTCGTCCAAGGCCGACGCGCATGCGCCGCGCTGGCGCCGTTCGCCTTGTGCGTACGGGAGGATGTGCGAGCTCGCGATATGTTACCTCTCGACCGGGTCGCCATAGAAGCTTAGGTTCCCTTTCGGCGGCGTACGCGCGAAGAGGGCGTCTGTTGCCGGAGGGGGTTGCGGTTAGCGGTTATATAGTCCGTTAAGCCTACTAGAGCGAACGCTCTGCACTTGCACATTGGACCATGTCTGCGATAGCCTCGCCACTCGTAGTTGGCGGAAGTGCGATAATTTGGCACTTAAGGTAGGCGCGCCACGCTAGTCGATAAATAGCCGTAGGCGCGAGCATACAAGAATCTCGGCCAAATATTTCCGCTTCGCCGTCAACCTACCGACAACTACGAGCACACTGTTGCTCTTAACGACACTTTTGGAGACACCCGATGAGGAAGGTTATCGGCATCCTAGCAGTCATTAGCTTCGTCGCACTTTGGAACTCCGGTGCTAGCGCCCAAAACGCCCTGGTCAAGGGCACATTCAATTTTGCCGCTACGGGGACCGGGGTAGTCGGCACCGCAACTTCGGGCTCGTGCCAATCAACGGGGACAGTACCGGCCGCGCTCAAAGGTACGATCGTTTTCGACGGCAAGGGGAACATCAACTCGCAACTGTCTCTGGTCTACGTCAGTATCGGCAGCACAAGCTGCCCCTTTTATTCCTATACTTCCGGTACTTACAGCGTCCTGAATCATGGCGATAAGACTTTTGAGGCTAATGGGACATTGACTACACAGGGTGCGAGCCCGTATGCCCCATGCGACAGTGGTGGATTGAAACTCGTTGAGACGCCCTTCACGCTGGTGGGAACAGAAACCTCGTTCACTATCTCTACCAGCGGCGCCGGGGGCGGATCGACTTACACTGAAGGTACTCCTGCTGGTGGCTATACTTGCGTGGCCCCAATCGCAAATTTCGTTACTTCAGGCATGGCCAACAAAGTGGGTGCCCCCTGACAGCATAGTTTTGACACTCGCTGCACATGGACGATCGGCGCCCCCGAGAGTTACGCGCAGTGGCCGGCCTAGGACCGTCCTCGAGAAATTACGAGAGATGATGTCCGCGGAGCGCCCGGCAAAGTGATGATAAGCGCGCCGCGCGTCTAAGCACTAGCCGGCATCAACGCCAACGGACGGAGCGGTTCGCTGTCGCCGCTCTGTCCGCTCTTCTTCTTCCGTCCCTCCACCACTGAACGGAGACGCGAATCTATTCTTCGAGGTCTCTACCGCGATCTCCCGGTTACTCGCCGAGCAGGACCATCCCGTCGCGAATCGCGCGGCTGCCGTCGGCGTTGAGCACGTCGAAGGAGATCGCTTCGCCGCCGCTTGCAGGCGTGCGCGAATTGATTCGCACTGTGACCATCGACGGCATCAACACCATCGCGGCGAATCGCCCGTGGACGCGCCGTACGCGCTCGGGATTGTAGCTGGCTTCCGCGGCGACGATCTTCGACACCGCCATCGCCATCGTGGCCGTGCCGTGCAGAATGATCGCGGGCAGGCCCGCGGCGGCGGCCACGGCGCTATCGGTATGCACGGGGTTCCAGATGCGCGCGCATTCGGTGTAGACGTGTGCGGCACCCGTCGGGATCGTGAGCGGAATCTCCGCGCGCGCTGTGTCGCCGGCCCTGGGAGCCATCGGCGGCGCTGGCGCGTCGGTGGCGGGGCGGTCGGGTCCCGCGACTTCGACGCCGCGGTAAATCGTCCCGTACCAGGTCGTGCAGACGGGCCGCCCGTGCGCGTCGACCGTATCGAAGCGCATCAACTCGTACGCGCCGGGCTTGAGCCGCTGCACCGCGGCGAGTGTGAGCGTCGTCGCGAGCTGCTCGGGCGGCCGGATCGGGCGATGCAGGGTGACGTCGTAGGTCGCATGGACCCCGCGCGCGGCCTCGCTCTGGCTGAGCTGAGAAGCGCGCAGCTTGTCGTGCAAAGCGATCGCCTCCGGCCATTCGATACAGACCGGGAAGACCGGATGGGTGACGATACCGTCGGGGCGGCGCGTGTCGAGATAGCAGGGCAGGTAATCCTCGAGCGCCGCCGCATAAGCCATCGCCCAGCGCGCATCGACTTCGGTCGTGGCAGGGCCGATCCGGGTTCCAACCAACGATGATTCCAGTGGCATAGAGTATTTCTACAGAGCTTGGGCGGCGAATGTCCATCCTGCCGCGAGGGTTCGCCGCAAGACTCGCACGGCGTGGTAGGCCGCCGGGATGCTGTAAAGAATGCGCGCCAGGACGTTCTGCGTGGCGCAGCGTCCGAGACGCGATACTGCATCAGTCGCGCAGCACGATGAAGCCGTCGCGAATTGCTCGTCCGCCATCGGCGCTCAACACCTCGAAAAAGACCGTCCTGCCCTCGGCGCTCGCCTCGCGCGAGGAAATTCGCACCTCGATCTCGGAAGGCATCAACACCATCGCGCCGAACCGCGCGTGGATGCGCGCGACGCGCGTCGGGTCGCCGGCGGACTCGGCTGCGACTACTCGCGAGGCCGCCAGCGCGAGCGTGGCGGTGCCGTGCAGGATCGTCCCCGGCAGCCCGGCCTTTTTCGCGGTTGCCATGTCGGTGTGGATATTGACCGGGTTGCCCAGCCGCGCGCAGGCGCCATAGATATGCGCGGCGACCGGCGAAATCGGAATCGCGAAGCTCGCGCGCGCCGCCGCCGCGCCGGCCGAAGGCGCGAGCATCGACGGCGCATCCGGGGGCGGCCGGTCGGGTCCCGCGACCTCGACCCCGCGGTAAAGATTGCCGTACCAGGTAGTGCAGACCGGCGCGCCCTTTTCGTCGACGGTGTCGAAACGCGTGAGCTGATAGGCGCCGGCCTTGCGCCGCTCGATTCCGGCGAGCGTGGCGCGCGTGAACAGCAACTCGGGCGGACGGATCGCGCGATGCACGATCACGTCGTCGGTCGCATGCACGCGGCGCAGCATTTCGGCGCGCGGAAAGCCGGCCTCGCTCAGCACCTGAATTATCTGGACCATCGCGCGCCACTCGATCGCCACCGAGAACATCGGATGCGCGACGATGCCGCGCTCGCGCGTGGTATCGAGATAACAGGGCAGCGCGTCGCCGAGCCCCGCCGCATAGGCCATCGTCCACGCGACGTCGACTTCGGCCGACACCAGCTCCGAGGTGGTTCCCACCAGCGATGAATCGAGCGGCATGAAGCGATTTTTACGCCCGGCGCGCGCCCGATGTCCACCGCCAAGGGTTGGCAGCAGCAGGACGCTCCGAACTTCCTTTTGCCCGGGTCCTTTTTCAATGCCCTCGCCCGCGTCATTCGCGGGAGAGGGTTAGGGTGAGGGTCCCTCGGTAAATTTCTGATTGCTAAGCTGCGACATAAGCCAGCAAACATGCTTCGATCTCTGTGATGCAGCGTTCTTTGCGCAGTCGTGCACGGCAGTTGCGGCGCGAGCAGACCAAAGCCGAACTGGAATTATGGATGCGCCTGCGTGGTCGCCAACTGGGCGCGAAATTCAGAAGGCAATATCGAATAGGGCCTTACATCGCCGACTTCTGCTGCGTGGAGCGGCGGTTGGTGATCGAGCTGGACGGCGGACAGCATTCAGAGCAAATCGAAGCGGATCGTAAACGGAGCGCGTTCATGATGGGCCGCGGATTTTGCGTGTTGCGCTTCTGGAACGATCAGGTGCTGTGCGAGATGGAGGGGGTGCTGGAACGGATTCTGGCCGCCTTGGATGAGCACGCGCCGAGTTGATCTCCACGAGTGCAGAACACTTAAGGGACCCTCACCCTGACCCTCTCCCACAAATGATGTGGGCGAGGGCCATTGAGGAACGCGATCTAGGATTTGAATCTACAGCCGCGGTGCCTCTAGTGTTTAATGACGCGCACCATAACGGTTTCGTGCTCCTCGAGGGACCGGCCGCAGCGATCCGTATCTCGAATGAATCCCAGATCATAGACAACAAAAAGTAAGTTACCGTACTTGGTGCGGTAGGCGAGAATGTCGTCGTGTTTATCTCCGCGATTATTTCTTTTTCTCGCCCTTCGCGGCTGCACAGCTTAATCTCCGTAACAAGATCGAGCTTACCCATAATGAAATCAGGTGAGTAGGTCTTTGACGAATACTCAATTCTATCAGTCTCTCGAGAGAAAGGTATTTCCGCACCAACAAGTAGCGCTTCGAACGCGTTTTGTATCTCTATTTCCCGAGAAGGCTTGTCGCGTACAACCTTGCGCAATTTGGTCTCGGCTAAATTGATGACTCTTAGGATCGCACTTGTTTCCGGACCCGTGTTCTTGCCCTCATAGATGGCATTCAAACCCGCACGCTCGATGTAGTCCGCGACGTCCAAGAAAAGGCCACGAGCCGTCTCGAGTTGATGCCGATACGCTTCCCGGTCGAAACGCTCTTTAGTACTCAGCGGATCACCGTAGGCGATGAACGCCGCAGTGTGGCTCCATGGCAAACGCGCAATGGAGCGGTAGTATGCTGAGTTTTCGCCAACGACCTCGCGAAGAAATCGAGACCCTCGAAAGAGCCATCGCGTATGTTCCTCGGAGTAAGCACGCTTACGCGCCAGTGCCTTCGTCTCTTCTGCGACTGCCCGCGCTTCCGATATAGCCGACTCCTTCGTCCACATCGATGACGACATAGGGGCCTGACAAAGAGTTACTCTTCGTCCTCCGAGCCGTCACCGCCGTTCGCACCATTCGGGCCGCCGTTCTCGTCGTCCTCGGGCTCCGCCAATCTCGCGACCGCGCGCACGTGCTCGCCCGAATCCAGCTTCACCAGCCGCACGCCCTGCGCGTTACGTCCGGTGATCCGCACGGTGCTTACGTCGAGCCGGATCACCTTGCCGCCGTCGGTTATCAGCACCATCTGATCGTCCGAGCCGACCTGGCGCACGCTTATCACCTTGCCGGTCTTGTCGGTGACGTTCATCGTGATGACGCCCTTGCCGCCGCGATGGGTTAGCCGGTATTCGGCGGCACCGGTACGCTTGCCGAAGCCCAGCTCGGAAACCGTCAGCAGGGTTTCGTCCTCGCGCGAGGTCGCGATCGATACGATCTCGTCCATGATCAGCGTGACGGTCTTGCCTTCCTTGACGCTCGACGACTCGAGTTCCATCCCGTTCACGCCAAAGGTCGCCCGGCCCATCGGGCGCACCTCTTCTTCCTTGAAGCGAATCGCCTGGCCCTCGCGCGTCGAGAGCACGATCTGCTGGTTGCCGTCGGTGATACGCACGCCGACCAGTTCGTCGCCTTCCTCGAGATTGATCGCGATGAGGCCGTTGGAGCGGGCGTTGGAGTAATCGTCGAGAGCGCTCTTTTTGACCATCCCGCGCCGGGTGGCGAAGAACAGGTACTTGCCGGCGGTGTCTTTGGGCGCCGGGATGAATGCTTCCATCCGTTCGTCGGTGGCAAGATTCAACAGGTTGGCGATCGAGCGCCCCTTGGCGGCCCGTCCGCCCTCGGGCACCTCGTAGGCCTTCAGCTCGTAAACCTTGCCCTTGCTGGTGAAGAACATCAGGCGGTCATGAGTGCCGACCGGCACCAGGTGTTCGACGAAGTCGGCCTCGCTGGTGGTCGCGCCTATTTTGCCGCGTCCGCCGCGGCGCTGGGTGCGATAGAGCGACAGCGGCGTGCGCTTGATATAGCCGCCGTGGGTGACGGTGACGAGCACGTCTTCGTCGACGATCAGGTCTTCGACCGAGAAGTCGCCCTCGGCCTCGACGATCTGAGTGCGGCGCGCGTCGCCGAATTCCTTCTTGAGGTCTTCGATTTCCGAGGCGATGAGCGCGCTCATCTCGCGCTCGTCGTTGAGCAGTTTGGTGAGCCGCGCGATCGTGTCTTGCGTCTCTTTGTGCTCGGCGAGGATTTTGTCGCGCTCCAGCGAGGTCAACCGGCGCAGCGTGAGGTCGAGGATCGCCTGGGCCTGCAGCAGCGTAAGCGAGAACTGGCTCATCAACCCGGTGCGCGCCGCCTCGGCGTCCTTCGACGCGCGAATCAGCTTGATCACCGCGTCCAGGTTCTTGAGCGCGATGAGCAGGCCGTCGAGGATGTGCAGGCGCGCCTCGGCCTGGCGCTTTTCGTACTGCGCGCGCCGCGTCAGCACCTGGCGCCGGTAGAGCAGGAAGGCGTGGAGCATCTCGAGCAGATTGAGTTCGCGCGGGCGGCCCTCGTGAATCGAGAGCATGATCAGCCCGTAGCTCTGCTGCATCTGGCTCAGCTTGTAGAGCTGGTTGAGCACGATTTTCGGCTCGGCGTCGCGCTTGAGCTCGACCACGATGCGCATCCCGTCGCGGTCGGATTCGTCGCGCAGATCGCTTATCCCGTCGATGCGCTTTTCGTTGACCAGCTCGGCGATGCGCTCGATGAGCCGGGTCTTGTTCACCTGGTAGGGGATCTCGCGCACGATGATCGAGCCGCGGCCGGTGCGCTTGTCGGTCTCGATCACCGCCAGCGCCCGTATCGTCAGCGATCCGCGCTTGTTCAGGTAAGCCTGGCGAATCGCCTGGCGCCCGAGCAGCAGCCCGCCGGTCGGAAAATCGGGCCCCGGGATGATGTCGAGCACCTGCTCGAGCGTCATCGCGGGATTTTCGATCAGCTTCAGCAGCGCGTCGCAAACCTCGGTCAGGTTGTGCGGCGGAATGTTGGTCGCCATCCCGACCGCGATACCGTCGGCGCCGTTGATCAGCAGATTTGGAAGCTGGGCGGGCAGGACTTCGGGCTCCTGCTGCGAGCCGTCGAAGTTATCGACGAAGTCGACGGTCTCTTTCTCGATGTCGGCGAGCAGCCGCTCGGCCATACGGGTGAGCCGGCACTCGGTGTAGCGATAGGCCGCGGGCGGGTCGCCGTCGATCGAGCCGAAGTTGCCCTGGCCGTCGATCAACGGGTAGCGCATGCTGAACGATTGCGCCATCCGCACCAGCGCGTCGTACACCGCCATGTCGCCGTGCGGATGGTAGCGTTTGAGCACCTCGCCCACGACGCCAGCGCATTTGGAGTAGCGACGCGTGCTGAGCAGCCCCTCGCGGAACATCGCGTAAAGAATCCTGCGATGGACGGGCTTGAGCCCGTCGCGCAGGTCGGGCAGCGCGCGCCCGATATTCACCGACATCGCGTAGTCCAGGTAGGACTGCCGCATGTCGTCTTCGATATTCAGCCGGGCGGGTTCGTTGCGATGCGGTTCGTTGCCGTTGGGGGTCTCAGCCATTGTCGGTTACGTCTTTTGTTCCTTATTTATTCCCTCTCCTTGTCCGAGGAGAGGAAATGGAAGAAGGCTGCGTGCTCAGATATCCAGATTTCTGACGTTGAGCGCGTTTTCCTCGATGAACTGGCGGCGCGGCTCGACCTGGTCGCCCATCAGCTTCTGGAAAATCTCTTCCGCATCCTCTTGCGCCCCGATTTGCACGCGGAGCATCGTGCGCGTCTCGGGATTCATCGTGGTCGCCCACAACTGCTCGGGGTTCATCTCTCCCAGCCCTTTGTAGCGCTGGATCTCGACTCCCTTATGGCCCGCCTCCAACACCGCGTCGGCGACCGCCTTGAGCGATTCGACCGTGCGCTCTTCATCGCCGCTCTTCAGTTTGTACGGCGCCTTCAGCGCTTCGAGGTCGGCGTCGAGGCGGCGAATTTCGCGTAGCTCGCCCGAACGCAGCAGCGCCAGGTCGACCACGGTCGGCGCGGTGGCGCCGTTTTGTGCGTGGCTGAAGATGGCGCGCAGGGTACTATCGTTGTCCGGCTCGATTCGCTCCGGTTCGATTCGATAGACCAGGTTGCCCTTGAGTTCCTTGACGATTGCTTCGGCCAGCTCCTTGAGCGCTTTGTCGGAGCGGAAGCTCTCATCGCTCGCGCGCTTGTCGGCGGTTAGTTGCGCCAGCACTTCGACGATCGGGCGTTCCTTGGAACGCCGGATGAGCCCCTCGTACATCCGCTCGCGCGCCAAGGCCTTGCGCACCATGGTCTTGAGCGGCGCGCCGTGCAACTCGCGCATCGAGTTGCCCTTGCCGGCCTGGAAGGTCAGCGCCTCGGCGCCGAGGTCGGTCAGGTAGTCCTCCAGCGCGATTTCGTCCTTGAGGTAGCGCTCCTGCTTGCCTTTCTTGGCGCGGAACAGCGGCGGCTGCGCGATGTAAAGGTAGCCGCCTTCGATGATCTCGATGAACTGGCGGAAGAACAGCGTGAGCAGCAGCGTGCGGATGTGGGAGCCGTCGACGTCGGCATCGGTCATGATGACGACGGTGTGGTAACGCAGCTTGGTTACGTCCTTTTCATCCGCCACGCCCATCCCGAGCGCCGTAATCAAGGTGCGCAGCTCTTGCGAGGAGAGCATTTTATCGATTCGTACGCGCTCGACGTTGAGGATTTTGCCGCGCAGCGGCAAGATCGCCTGGGTGCGGCGGTCGCGGCCCTGTTTGGCCGACCCGCCGGCCGAATCGCCCTCCACGATATACAGTTCGCTGCGCGCTGGGTCGCGCTCCTGGCAGTCGGCGAGCTTGCCTGGCAGCGAGCCCGAATCGAGCGCGCCCTTGCGCCGCACCAGATCCTTGGCCTTGCGCGCCGCCTCGCGGGCGCTGGCGGCCTCGATCGCGCGATTGATGATCTTGCGTGCGTCGGATGGATTCTCCTCGAGGTACTCGCCGAGCTTTTCGTTGACCAGCGCGGCGACCATCCCCTCGACTTCGGAGTTGCCCAACTTGGTCTTGGTCTGGCCCTCGAACTGCGGCTCGGGCAGCTTGACGCTGATTATCGAGACCAGGCCCTCGCGGGCGTCCTCGCCCTCCAGGCGCATCTCTTTGTTTTTGAACAGGTTGTTCTTCTGCGCATAGAAATTGATCGTGCGGGTGAGCGCGGACTTGAGTCCCGACAGATGAGTGCCGCCCTCGACGGTGTGGATGTTGTTGGCGTAAGTGAACATCACTTCATGAAAGGCGTTGGTCCATTGCAGCGCGACTTCGATATCCACCCCCTCACGCACGCCTTTGAAAAAGATCACGTCGCTGAGCTGATCGTTGCCGGCCGTCAGCGATTCGACGAACTCCGCGATGCCGCCTTCGTAATGAAATTCCTCGGCCTTGCCGCTGCGCTCGTCTTTGATGCGAATCTTCAGCCCGGCGTTGAGGTAAGCCATGTCGCGCAGATAGCGCGCGATGGTCTCGTACTTGAATTTAATCTCGGGAAAAATCTTGGGGTCGGGGGAGAAAGTGGTTTTGGTGCCACTCACCTTGGTTGCGCCGCGCTCTTCGACCTTGGTCTTGGGCGCGCCGCGCTCGTAGCGCTGGTAGTACAACTTGCCGTCGCGCCGGACTTCGACCTCGAATTCCTCGCTGAGCGCGTTGACCACCGAGGCGCCGACGCCATGCAGACCACCGGAAACCTTGTACACGCCGCGATCGAACTTGCCGCCGGCGTGCAGCACCGTGTGCACGACCTCGAGTGCCGAGCGTTTCTCGGTCGGATGCATATCGACCGGAATGCCGCGGCCGTTATCCTCGATCGAGATCTGATTGTCGCTCAGGATGACGACGTTGATCTCGTCGCAGAAGCCGCCGAGCGCCTCGTCGACCGAATTGTCGACGATCTCGTTGACCAGGTGATGCAGTCCGCGCTCGGCGGTGTCGCCGATATACATTCCGGGACGCTTGCGTACCGCCTCGAGACCCTCGAGCACTCTGATCGACTGGGCGCTGTAATCGTCTTGCGCTTGCTTGTTTGCCATTAGAAAAAGGTTTTGACCACCCCGCGATAACCATAACTCCACTGGCCGGACGCCCTCGCGCGAGTGCCGTCCGCGACCGCATCCAGTGGAATTTTCATCAAATGCCGATACGCGTTTGTAATGTTTTCAGTCTATGTCAAAGCCGCCGCCAAGTAAAGAAATTGGCGGCGTCGAATCGCGGCTCGCTCCAGTGCAATCAAACATCGGTTTGATATGGGTCACAGAAATCCAAAAGATGCGATTCTTTGGGTATAATTATAGACTTGGAGAAACTTGGATCGGGAGCGCTGTGCGAAAATCTGTAAGCGCTCTAATAAAATTATGTTTGAGTCATGAGTGGGTCAGGTTTCGGCCATCAAAAACGACCGTCAGCAGCATCCTGAAAATGCCCTTGAACGAGTCGCCAAGACGGCTCGATGTTATTGAAGCATCGCCCTCACTGGGTCGACTGGGCACCGGGCGGTGCCGAGGACAAAATATGCTAAGAAAGGCTGGGTTAGGGTGTAGCCGCGAGCTTGGCGTACATTCGAGGCGGGGTTGCGCGGACTTCGGGCAGACCGTCCATCTCGTCAACTTCACGCAAATCGAACAGGAAGCGATGGGAGTCCAAGTAGCCGACCTCGCGCTTTAATATGCGCCCGTGCTTGTCGATGAAAACCGTCGTCGGCACGCCTCTCACGTCGTACTTCATCGCGAGTTCCGAGTTGCGGTTGTTGCGCTCAGTGATGTCGGCCTTAAGACGCACGAAGTGTGATGCGGCCTCGATAACCGCCGGGTCGCGGAACGTCGTCCGCGCCATCTCGCGGCAAGGGACGCACCAGGCGGCGCTGAAATCGATCAGCACCGGTTTGTTTGCCGCGCGGGCCTGGTTGAGGACGGTGACGTCGTACGGATCGAAGGCGAGTTGCGCCGCCGGCTTGGCCGGGGAGAACAGCAGCATCCAGAGGAGCGCGCCCAGCGAGAATGTTCCCAGCACGCTGCGGAAAATCAGAAACGGACGCCAGTGGCGTCCCGCCGGACTGATGAAGCCCAGGAAGATGCCGGCCGCGACGACGTAATACGGCATGATGCGCATCGTCCAGCCACGCACCACCGGGTCCAGGAAGTACAGCGCCAGCCCGACCAGCACGAAGCCGAAAAGCTGCTCGACCCATGCGAGCCAGTCGCCCGAGCGCGGCAAGGTCTTGATGTGGCCGGCCGCCAGGGCCAGCGCGATGTAGGGCAGTCCGAGTCCGATCGCCAGAGTGAAGAAGAGCGTGAAACCGAAAACGGGACTCTGGCTACGCTCGACCATCAGCAGCAGCCCCAATACGATCGGCCCGATACATGGGGCCGCGACCACGCCCATCCCGAGGCCCATCAAGAGCGAGCCGAGATAACCTGGCCGTCCCACTCCCGCCCGGCGCATCAGCCATTGCGGCGGTTGAAGCGAGAACAGCCCGAAGCTGGAGGCCGCCAGTACCAGCAGCATCGCGGCGATAGCGATCAGCACCAATGGATTTTGCAGCGCCGCGCCGAACAGTCCTCCGGAAAGCGCCACGGCGACGCCAGCCAGCGAAAACGTAAGCGCGATCCCGAGAACGTAGATGACCGCGAGCACGGCGATTTTTCGCGGACCACCGCCCTGATTGCCGAAGTACGCGATCGTCACGCCGATCAACGGGTAAACGCACGGCGTCAAATTCAACGCGAGTCCGCCGAGCAGCACCGCGAGCAGTCCGATCACGATCCCGTGGGCGAGAAAGATATTGACCAGTTCCGAGCCTGGCGCTTCCGCGCCGCCGTTGTCTGACGAACCATCTGGCGAATTGTCCGACGAATTGTCTGGCGAGACCTCGGAGGAATCGCCGGACGAGTCGCTGCCGGTATCGCCGAAAGCCACCGGGACTAGGCAAGCGCGCTCAAGCGCGGCATGTGGTGCGGAGACGGCCGAGGACGGCTGCATCGAGCCCAATGAGGCGCTGGCGCTGACCTTGGCCGGCGGCATGCAGATGTTGTCGTTGCACGGCTGGTATTCCAGCGTAACCGCGACTTCGGCGCCCGCGTCCGGCTTGAAGGCCGCCGCAGCACTCAGGGGCACAGTGAATTTCATCGTGCCGGTGAAAACCGAAAGTTTTTCGCCGCCGGAAAACGGGGGTGCGATCTCGTCTGCCGGCGGGTAGGTAACGGCGCCCGCTTTTACCGCTGTGGGCGGACTCACCGAGAGCGTGGTCCGGATGAAATCGGCCGAGTTCGGATGGTCAGAGTTGATATGCCATCCGGGAAGAATCTCGGCCTCGACCTCGAGCGGGATGGTCGCGCCCGGCTTGAGCGCGCCGCCCAGCTTGAGCGCTTCGATTTTGACGACTTCCGAGGGATTCGGCAGGGGCTTCGAGTCTTGCGCACGCGCGGTCCGCTGCCATGCGAGTTGCGCGGCCATCGCGATACTCAAAACAACAACGACGGCCAATGCGCCCGGCAACCGACAAGCTGCGCCGGCGGGGCCATGATTGGATCTCCGCTGTTTGAAAAAGCGCCACAAAGGGCGGTACCGACTTATCACCTGCAATGATCCTGGCTTACAACTTACGAGTCCCGACCTGTAGTAATCCTGCAATCTGAAGTAATCGACGAAGCCCGGTGCTCAACTTCCCGGCACCGCTTCGCCGTCGGAAAGCGGTTCACTGCCGACGATCTCCAACCCGTATCCTGGCAGATTGGCGAGCCGGGGCGCCTGGTCGGACAACAGGATCATTTTGCGCACGCCGACGTCGCGCAGAATCTGCGCTCCTATTCCGTAGTCGCGGAAGTCGGCCTCGGGGGGGCTCAGATGGGTGCTGGCACGAAGGTACCAGTTGCGGCGCGCGGTCACCGCGGCGCGGCTGTTGTCGATGTCACTGGCGATCGCGTCGGACTCACGCTTGAGGTAAAGGATAACGCCCTCGCCGATCGCGGAGATACGCGCCATCGCGGCCTGCAGAAGGCTGCGGGTATTGCGCGGCGAGTAACCGAAGACATCGCCGGGCAGGTATTCGCGATGGGCCCGCACGCGCACCGTACGCTCGGGATCGATCGTGCCCATCACCAGCACCAGATGCTCAGTCGAATCGACCCGGTTGCGATAGACGAAGGCGCGAAACTCGCCGGATTGGGTGGGCAGGCGCGCCTCCGCAATCCGCTGCACCATCGTTTCGTTGCGCAGGCGATACTCGATAATGTCGGCAACCGTGACGATTTTGAGTCCGTGAATGCGGGCGAACTCCACCAGGTCGTCGCGCCGCGCCATCGTGCCGTCCTCTTTGAGGATCTCGCAGATGACCCCGGCCGGTTTGAGCCCCGCCAGCCGCGCCAGGTCGACCCCGCCTTCGGTCTGGCCGGTGCGCACCAGCACTCCGCCCTCGCGCGCGCGCAGCGGATAGACGTAGCCGGGGCTGACGAATTCGGCGCCGGTGGCGTCCTCGCGCACGGCTTGTAGAATCGTGGTCGCGCGATCGCGGGCGGAGATGCCCGAGCCGCCGGCGCGCCGCGCGGTTATCGGCACGGTGAAGGCGGTGCCGAGCGGGGCCTGATTGTCGCCGACCATCATGCTCAGTCCGAGCTGGTCGATCCGCTCAGGCGCCATCGGCAAGCAAATCAGGCCACGCCCGTGCTTGGCCATGAAGTTGATGGCCTCGGTGGTGGCCAACTCGGCCGCCATGCAGAGGTCGCCCTCGTTTTCGCGTTGCTCGTCATCCATCAGGATGATCATGCGGCCGCGGCGGATTTCCTCGAGCGCTTCCTCGATAGAGATAAACGGGGCCTTGCTCTTCTCGCGCGGAACTAATTCGCCAAACATGCCTTAATCTTACACCACCACTCGCCTCCGCGTGAATCCCGCCGCGACGGCCGATCCAGGGCAATTTTGAAATCCGCTTCGTCGAGCTATGACGGCTCTTTCCCTTGGCTAGTTTCGGCGAGGGGGTTAGTCGGTAACCTTTTTGCCCGCCGCTTTCTCAGACAGGTTTTTCATAACCTGATCGACTGCCGCGACGACGGAAAATGCGGTGCCCCGGTTACACTGCATGGCCTGACGCCTTTCGCGGCCGGGGTGAATCAGATTCCTAAAATCTTTGGCGAGCCTCGCCTGGATGGCGGTGTTTTCGGAGATTTCTCCCAGCTCGCGCGCCACCTCGATGTAGTGGATGAGATCCCAACCTTCGGGCTCCCCAGGATCGGGTTGCCTGTTGAACTTTACCCTTTCCTGAGCGCGCGCGACCGCTGCTTTTCTGGATTCGAGGTCAGAGCGGGCGACGGCCCACAGCAAGAGTGCCTCGACGAGCGAGCCACCCAATACTGTGACCGCCTTCCACTCTCTATTGCGTAGTCCCGCTTCGACATAGCCCAAATCAAACCGAAGAGTATCGCGCCACTGTTCATCATCGATGAACGCGAGCTCATTACTTTCGGCGGCAGCTGGAGGCTCGTCCGGGCAATCAGGGAGAAAGCCTCTGATGGACCACAGCGCGTTATGATCGCCAGGGCGGGGCCACCCGATCATTCCACTGCTGGAGAAAGTGTTGACTGTATGCCGAAGCGCCCCCCGGGCCACGACAAAGACCGCATATCCCCGATCGTCGAGCGTCAGCAATTCGTCAGGCAGCCGGTCGAGAAGATCTACAATTCCTGCCAACGCGGGAACCCGCCCTAATTCTAGTCGGCTGGGCGCCATTGTCTCGGGCCGCGCTGCCTAACCGAAGTTTTGATCGATTACCGAGATTATTTCCGTCGGGACCACACGAGCCATTAGCGGTTATCCATACTTCACCGGTCCACCAGAAGCCAAGGCGAGAAAGGTAGGTTTTCGACTGGCCGCAGCCTTGCTCGCGATTCCTACCGAGCGAGAATATGGAGCTGATGTTGAGCGCCATCGCCTCGGTGGTGGCCCTCCCGCCGCGATGGTTGATTTGGCGCGCGTAATAGCGCGCTCGCCAGCCGCCCCGGACTTTGCCAAACTGGCCGCATTCCTCAAGTGAGCGCTTCCATCGAGACTTCCGCCGAGACTTCTTCCGGGGGCAACCCGGCCGCGCCCGTCCAATCCGAACCCTTGGCCGAACCCCTGACGGGGCGGCTCGGCGCGTTCCGCGCGCTGCAGCATCGCAACTTCCGGCTGTTCTTTGGCGGCCAGTTCGTCTCGCTCATCGGCACCTGGATGCAGTCGGTGGCGCAGGGATGGCTGGTGCTCAAGCTGACCGACTCCGCTCTGATGCTCGGGGTGGTGAGTTTCGCCGGTTACCTCCCGGTGCTGCTGGTGACGCTGTTCGCCGGCGTGGTGGTCGACCATGCCGATCGGCGCCGGCTGATCGTCACCACCCAGGTGCTGCTGATGCTGAGCGCGTTCATCCTGGCGGCGCTCACCTGGGTCGGCATGGTGCGCGTCGAGTACGTCATCATACTGGCCGCCGTAAACGGCCTGGTAACGGCCTTCGACATGCCGGGCCGCCAGACCTTCGTGGTCGAGATGGTGGGGCGCGAGGATTTGCCCAGCGCGATCGCGCTCAACTCGATGATCTTCAATGGCGCGCGCGTGGTCGGGCCCGCCGTCGCCGGAGTGTTGATCAGCGTAATCGGCATCGCGGGATGCTTTTTGCTGAACGGCATCAGCTACATCGCGGTCATCTGGAGCCTGCTCGAGATGGAGCTGGTGGCGCGCGAGCTGCCGCGCATCGGCTCGGCGATGTTCACGCGCCTGCGCGAGGGCTTCGATTACATCTGGCATCATCGCGCGAGTTTCTACCTGCTGCTGCTGATCGCGCTCAACGCGGGCTTTGGAATGCAGTACTCGGTGCTGATTCCGGTCTTCGCCCGCGACGTATTGCATGGGGGCGCCCGCGCCTATGGCTTTCTGCTCGCCGCCCAGGGCGTGGGCGCGTTGCTCGGCGGCCTGGTGCTGGCCTCGTGCACGTCGCCCCGCGCGTTTCGTCAGAACCTCATCTTCGGCCTGTTCGGATCCGCGGCCGGAATTTTTGTTTTTGGCTTCTCGTCCCGGATGTGGCTGTCGCTGCTGGCGCAGATGGTGATCGGCGCGGGGCTGCTCAACCATACCGCGACCAGCAACACGATGCTTCAGATGTTCGTGTCGGATGAGCTGCGCGGGCGCGTGATGAGCATGTACACGCTTTCGTTCATCGGGCTCGCGCCGATTGGCAGCCTCGAGGTCGGCTATATCGGCGAGCGCATCAGCCCCCAAATCGCGGTCGCGGTATCGGCCGTGGCGGCGCTCGCCTGCGGCATTATCCTGCTCGCGAGGCTCTCCGTCATCGCCGACGCCCAGGCCGCTCGCGATCGGGCCGCCTGAGCACTTGGCCAGGGCCGCGCGTGATACGAATCGTGATACGGATAGTGAGACGTTCGTTTTTGAGCAAGTCGAGTCTCAGATGAGTCCCTCGCGGTCGAAAAAGGGACGGGTGGCAGCCGGGCGGGCCGAAAAACGCGACGCGCGCGCCGAGTTGTTGCGCGCGATGCCGCCGGTCGACGAATGCCTGCGCGCATGCGAGGGAGTTGTCGGGATCGACGGGCTGGGCCGCGAATACGTCAAGCTGATGGTGCGCCGGGCCCAGGCCGAACTACGGCTTGCGGTTCTATCGCCGGGGCTCGCGGATGCGTCCGCCGCGCCCACGCGCCAGGCGATGGTCGAGGAGATAGTCCGGCGCACGCGCGCCGCTATCGAGGCCGACGAGCCCGCCTTGCGTTCCGTGATCAATGCGACCGGCGTGGTGCTTCATACCAATCTGGGCCGCGCGCTGCTGGCCGAGCCGGCGATCGAGGCCGTAGCAGCGGCGGCGCGGTCGGCGGTCAACCTCGAGTATGACTTCGAGAGCGGCGGCCGCGGCGAGCGCGACGCGCTGGTCGAAGAGGAGCTGTGCGCGTTGAGCGGCGCCGAGGCGGCGACCGTGGTCAACAACAACGCCGCCGCCGTGTTGCTCGCGCTCAACTCGCTCGCCGCCGGGCGCGAAGTGGTGGTGTCGCGCGGCGAGTTGATCGAAATCGGCGGCACGTTCAGGCTGCCCGACTTGATGGAGCATAGCGGCGCGCGGCTGCGCGAAGTCGGCACCACCAACCGCACGCATCCCGCCGACTACGAACGCGCCATCGGTCCCGACACCGCGCTCCTGCTCAAGGTCCATCCCTCCAACTACCGGGTGGTCGGCTTCACCGCCGAAGTTGGGCTGGCCGAGCTAGTGGAAATCGGACGACGCCACGGAATCGACGTGGTCGAGGACCTGGGTGCCGGCGCGCTGATCGATCTGGGGCGGCTCGGCCTGCCCCGCGAGCCGATAGTTGCCGAGCGCATCGCGGCCGGCGCCGCGCTGGTGACGTTTTCGGGCGACAAGCTGCTTGGCGGACCGCAGGCGGGAATATCGGTGGGCCGGCGCGAGCTGGTGAAGCGGATGCGCGCGAACGCCCTTAGGCGGGCGCTCCGCTGCGACAAGCTGACGCTGGCGGCTCTGGAAGCCACTTTGCGGCTTTATCTTCGCGCCGGCGACCTGGCCGCGACACTGCCCACGCTGCGCTACCTGAGCCGCACGGTGGGCGAACTCGAGCTAATCGCCGAACGCGCCCGCGAGATCCTGGCCGAGCGTCTTGGCGGAGATTTCCGCCTCGAGGTCGTTCCGGCGCTCTCGCAAATTGGATCGGGTGCGCAGCCCACCGAAGAGATTCCTTCCCGCGCCGTGCGCGTGACGCATCCGGAGCTTGCGCCTGAGGTCATTGCCGCGATGTTTCGCGCGGCGCGCCCGCCCGTCATCGGCCGCATCGCGGACGACGCCTTCCTGCTCGACGTGAGAGCGGTAGACGATGCGTCGGCGTTCGCGGTATCGTTTTTACATCCGCGGCCGTGAGCCGGCATGGCCGCCGCGATGTGCGTTGGGGGCTTGCGAGACGAATTTTGGCGCAGGGAAATGACCCACAGGCGAGGCGTGTAAAAACCAGGAGAGGATCCCATGCCCGACAAAACTTACAAGATAGTCGACGTGGTCGGCGTCTCCGACCAGAGCATCCACCAGGCCGTTCGCAACGCGCTCAAAAAGGCCAGCCAGACGTTGCGCAACATTGACTGGTTCGAGGTCCAGAACATCCGCGGGGCGGTGAGTTCCAAAGGCGAGCCCGAGTTCCAGGTCCATGTCAAAATAGGGTTCCGTCTCGAAAGCGGCTCGGTCTGAGTCGCGCGCACCGTTGAGCCTGGCCGCGACGACGGGTTCGCCCGCCGTCAAGGCCAGGCCCTCCTCACGACACACCCGACCTGATCGTGCGTCTGGGCGCGCAACGGCGAACCTGCGATCGCCGCGATGGAACGGTTCCATAGCCAGGTGATGACGCGGCACTAGTGAGTCGCGATACCGCTCCCGGACCGACGCTGCGAAACCGCAGGTGTGCCTGGAGCGTAGCGTTGCGTGTAGCCCTGCGGATATCATCGAAGAAGGGCGAATAAAGGAGACACCAGGCTCGGCGATGCACCTAGGAGGCCATCCTTAAGCCATGAAGACCTGTCCACGATGCGCCAGGACTTATCCCGACGCTGAGTCGTTTTGTGAGGTCGACGGCAACGCGCTTACCGCCACGTCGGGAGCCGTCGGCACCGCAAAGATGGTTGACGGGCGCGAGGGGCCGATCGAGTGTCCGGTGTGCGGCGGCAAGGCCGAACCGGGCGAGGTGATGTGCAATTTCTGCGGCGCGCGGCTGCCCGTGAGCGGCGACGCGGAGCCCGCAGGCGGCCCCGGTCCCGCCCAGCCCACAGGACCGACCCCGCGGCGCCCCGAGACTTATATTCCCGCTCGGGACAAACTGACCGCGACCGAATTTACGCCGCCGATTCCGCCCGATGACGAGGCCGACGAGGAACGGCGGCGGCCCCTGATAAGCATAGTCGGTTACTCGGCCGCGGCAATTGTCGCGCTGGCCGCCGGCGCCTGGCTTGCAATCCATCTAAGCGCGGCGCCGGCGATTTCGCCGCCCAAGACGGTCGAGGCATCCCCGGCTCCGACGGCAAGTCCGGCGGCCGTCGTCGCGAGCGGTCCGACGGTGGATCTGGCGCATAGCGTGCAGATGCAGACGTTCGGCGAGTCGGCTGCGGTGTCCGAACGCAGTGTCGACGCGGCGCGCAAGGTTTTCGAGTCCGGTAAGAGCGGGCTGCTCGATAGCTACCGGGCTGTGTTGGTGGGCGGGTCGGCGATCGACGACGGGATGGTGGTGCGGCTGACGGTGGCGCCCAGCGGTGCGGTGACCAGCGCCGCCGTGCGGACCTCGACGTCGTCCAATCCTGAACTCGACGCGGCGGTGGTAAAGACGATGATGGGATGGACATTTGCGCCCATCAACGGCGGCGAGGTCAGCGCGGACTACCCGATAATCTTCGCGCGCGACGCCGCTCAGGTTGGCGCTATCGATTCGGGCCTGGCCTCCAAGGTGGCCGCGCTGGGCGCGACCTCCTCGCCCGAATACGCCTCCGCCCCGGCCGCTCTGCCGTCGGTCTCGCCACCTCCGCTCCCGCCGCCTCCGATGGAAGCGACGACGCCTGTTGCCGCGCCGCCCCCCGCTCCCAGGCGGCGGCGGCACGAGGTTGCCTCGACACGGCCGCCGAAGCCCTCGCTGTTGCAGCAGGTCCAGTCGGCGTTGCGTTCCAATCGCAAACTGAACCGGGTCAATGCGTATACCAACGGCGGCGTGGTGACGCTTTACGGCAAGGTTTTCGATGACAACGACAAACGTCTGGCCGTGCGAACCGCACGCAGCGTTAGCGGGGTCACCGACGTTATCGATCAGACGACCACGGACACGGCGGTGTGGGCCGCCCGACAGCAACAGATCTCGCAAGCCCTCGCCAGTGCAGGGTTGACCGGCGTCACGGTAAAGGTGATCGGGCGCGACGCGTACCTCGACGGCGAGGTTGCCAACAAGCTCGACCGCGAACGCGCAGTGACTATCACCGAGGGTGCGGCGCCGGTAATAGTGCGCACCAACCTGATTCGCGTCGCGGTAGGCAGGGTATTTGGCTTCTAGCAGGAGGCGGAGGCTCAGTGAACGCCGGCGTGCGATGGAAACGGCCTTGATCCAGATGGTTAACGAAGCGTGATCGATGACCTCTCTATGACGTAGCTATTGACATTCTTTTCGACTGACGCTTAGACTATTCGGAAGAAGCTATCCTACTGCGCCTTTCCGGGAGGCCGCGTTTACCAATGGCTGAGACTGCGTCTTCGTGCAAAGAAGTCTTCGACAACATGCCTTCGCGGTTCAAGAAAGATGCCGCAAAGGGGCTTAGCGCGACCTACCAGTTCGACCTCTCCGGTGACGGCGGCGGCCAGTGGCATGCGGTAATCGCTAACGAGCAGTGCGAAGTTAAGGAAGGAAAGGCAGCCTCACCCAACATCACCATCTCCATGACCGCCAGCGATTATCTGGATATGGTCAATGGCAAGCTCAACGGCCAGATGGCCTTCATGACTGGAAAACTGAAGATTGCAGGGGACATGGGCTTGGCGCTTCGGTTGCAGAGCCTGTTCGGCTAACTCCAAACCGACCATACCATCCGCGGATCCGCGCCAATGTGCGAGCGAGGGCCGGGGAGCCAGAGATAGAACCCGCTAATATCCCGACAATATTCCGAAAAACCGCGTAAAGCTGGAGCGTGTGGCAATTGTCGCTGCCTCCAGCGTTGAATGGACAATAAAAACAGGTGATGAGGCCGCGTGCAGCGTCCCGTCTCGTCAGGCGGACCCACAGCCTCGCTCATCTTCAGGCCTGTCTTAAAGCATTTTTATCACCGGGATTAACCCGGTGGGGAGGAAAAAAGGAATACCTCACATGAGTTCGCAGGATATATCCGACGACATCGAAAAGGAGAACGAGTTCGCCATGGACGCTGACCAGAACAACGACTCGCTGGCTACCAAGCTTTCACAGGAGCTCAGTAACTGGCGTCGGCGGCGAACCACGGCACGGCCCAGGCAGCATGAAGTCGACGGTGCAGGCTCCAGTTCGCAATCCGAGTCCGCCCGCACGATCAAGGTTCGCGGTCACGAAACTCTCGTGATTCGTAAACCCAAGCTGGTGGCCAAGCCCGCCAACGCCATCGATCGCTCTAACCAATAGACCCTCCGGCAACAGTCCGCCCATAACCGCTGGACGAAACCGCGGGCGGCGGTGAAGCCGATTGCTCGCTTGCGCGGCTGGCGCAAGTACGCGCATCTCTTACGCGCGGCGGCCGAATTTCCATCTCTATGCGCCTATAAGCAAAAGGTCTGGCTATGAGCGAAAGACCTCGACCGGCGTCTCGCGCGAGGCCTGCCGGGCAGGATAAATCGTCGCCAGGTAGCACAGCACCATCGAGGCTATCGCCACCAACACGAAGCTTAGCGGCTCGGCGTCGATCGGCACGGTCGAAATGCCGTAGATTTTGCTCGGTATATGGATGAACTGGTAGCGCGCGAGCGCAAAGCAGGTCGCGGCTCCGATAGCCAGCCCGAGAGCGGTCCCGGCCGCGCCGACGATCATCCCCTTGCACTGGAAAATCCATCGCACCTCGGCCGGCGTCGCGCCCATCGCCAGCAGCACCGCGATGTCCTTGCGCTTTTCCATCACGACCATGATTAGCGTCGCAATCAGGTTGAACGCGGCGACACCGATCAGCAGCAGCAGCACCATCGCATAGACGCGTTTGAGCATCGCAAACCCGGCCGACGCCGCCTGGTCGTACTCCATCCAGTTGGTCACCCGAAAGGTGTGGCCCAGGGTGCTGCGCAACGCGTTGGTGACCGCCGTCGTCTGGTCGAGGTCATGCAGCTTGACCTCGATTCCGTCGGCTTTGCCCGGGCGCCCGAAGAAGTCCTGCGCCGTGGCGAGTCCCATGAAGACCACCTCGCCGTCGATGAACTGCACGCCCGAATTGAAAATCGCCGCGACCCGGAAATCGGCGCTGCGCGTGCTGAGCTGGGAATTGGGGCCCGCGATTATCGGCGCGACGATCCGCACCGGGTCGCCGGCCTTGACCTTCAGCTTGTCGGCCAGGGTCGCGCCGAGCAGCAGGCCGTTGACCTTATGGGCTCCATTGCCGCCGCTGTCAGCGGAGCCGCTCTCGAGCATCCGTAATGATGCCGCGTCGACGTAGCGTTGAAGCCGCGATATGACGACCGGGTTGCGCGGCTCTACGCCGCGCACCACTATGCCTGAAATTCCGTGCGCCGCGCTGATCAGGCCCTGGCCCACGATAAACGGGTTCGACCCGGCCACGCCGGCCGTGTGATCGATGCGGCTCTCGATGGTCGCGTAGTCGGAGATCGAGCCGCCGAAGCTTTGCACCTGCACCTGCGGGCTCAGGCTGAGCATCCGCTGGCGCAGATTGGTCTCGAACCCGCTCATCACGGCCAGCATCACGACCAGCGCAGCCACGCCGATCGTCACGCCCACCGCCGTGAACAGCGTGGTGATCGAGATGAAGGCGTCCTTGCGCCGCGCGCGCAAATAACGCAGGGCGATCATCAGCTCGAAACGCAAATCAGGCTCCGTTGCGACGCGCCCGGGTGCGCTCGCGAGGGCGATTGTCACGGGGGCTCAAAAGATCACCCGCTCTTCTTTGAGCCGCGCGATCTCGGCCGCGTCGATTCCCAGCATTTCTCCGAACACCTCGTCGTTGTGCTGGCCGAGCGTCGGCGCCGGGGTGCGCAACTCGCCCGGCGTGCGGCTCAGCCGATGCGCGACGCCCTCATACGGCGACGGGCCCATCGCCTTGTGATCGAGCCAGTGCCAGAAGCCGAAGGCCTCGAGATTGTCGTCGCGATGGATATCGACGCAGTTCTGCACCGGATAAGCCGAGACGCCGGCGGCCTGCAACGCCACGGTCAGCGCGTCGGCGTCGCGCTCGCGCATGAGCGCGGCGACGAACTCGTCGAGCGCCGCGCGATTCTCCATCCGTGCCGCCATCGTCGCGAAGCGCGAATCGGCGGGCGGGTTGCCCAGCGCGCCGAGCATCGCATGCCACTCCTCCTCGTTGGCCACCGCCAGCGCCAGCCATCGCTCATGGCCGTCGAGATCCGCGCATCGATAGGCGCCGTGTGGGGCGTAGCGCTCGGACCGATTGCCCGCGGGCCCCGCCACGCGGCCGCTCGCGAAGTAATCGATCAGCACCGGCGCAAGGTTGTGCAGGGCGGCCTCGTACTGCGACATATCGATGTATTGTCCGCGCCCGGTGCGCCGGCGATGGTCGAGCGCGGCCAGCAGCGCGCAGGCCGCAAAGCGCGGCGCGATGAAATCGGTATACGCCCCGTATGGCGGAGACGGCGGTTCGCCGGGCGAGTAGCCGGCGATGTGATAGTAGCCGCTCAGCGCCGCCATCAACTGTCCGAACCCCGGGTAGAGCGCGTTGGGGCCGGTCTGACCCTGCATGCAGGTGGAAAGCATGATGAGGTCGGGCTTGAGCGCGCGCAGGTGATCATAGTCGAGCTCCCACTTGCGCAGCGCCTTGGGCGTGAAGCTTTCGGCCACGATGTCGGCCCACGGCAGCAGCTTCAGTACCAGCTCGCGGGCCTTGGGCTTGCCGAGATCCAGCGTGATGCTTCGTTTCGAGGTGTTGAAGCTGGCGAAGAACTGGCTCGTGTCGATGCCGGGCTGAGCATCCTTCCATGGCGGCGCCAGGCGCAGAATGTCGGGCCGCGCCAGCGACTCGACCCGGATGACGTCGGCGCCGTTGTCGCCCAGGTACTTGGTCGTAATCGGCCCGACTCCCACCCAGGAGAAGTCCAGCACATGCACTCCCTCAAGCGCATAACGTCTCATCGAAGCCACTCCACTCGGCGGATTGTGCCGTCGGTCATATCGCCCCGATTGCGCGCAGGCGGCCGAGGCGCGCGCCGTCGATTCCCAGCAACTCGCCCCAGACCTCGCCGTTATGCTCGCCCAGGCGCGGGGCGCGGCGCCCCGGGCCGACCGGCGTGACGCTGAACTTGGCGAACGCGCCGGGCAGCGTCAGCGTGCGGCCGAGCGTATCGTGCTCCACGCGCACGAAGTAGTTGCGCGCCTTTAGCTGCTCATCATCCGCGATATCGGCCGCGGTCGCCACGGGAGCCAGCAGAATGCGCCGTTTGAGCGCTTCGGCGTAGATTTCGCGCTTGGTCATCGTGTTGAAAAAGCGCTGCACGCGATCTTCGAGGTCGGCGATCTCCTGGTTGTCCTGTGCGGTCGCTTTCATCAGGATTCCCGGAACCCAGGTTCCCCAGTCCTTCTTGATCATCCAGTCGGCGGCGAACCCGCTACCGGCCATCCATTCGACCAACCCTTTCATCGAGGTGGTGCCCACGCCGGAGCCGCCGGCGAGCACCGTCGAGATGTAGCCGTCCTTGCAGGCGTATACGAGTTTGCGCCGCGTGCCGATCGCCGTGTAGTGGACGCCGCTGCGCTTGAGGTAATCGCCGTGCAGGATCGGCATCGCCTGCTCGTTCATCAGTGTCCACGCAACGCAGGCTTGCATGTCGACCACGACGTGCTGGCCCCGCCCTTCGATCTCGCGCGGGTAATGCGCCAGCAGCGAGGCGACCGCGGCCTCGGCGCCGGCGTGCAGTCCAGCCTGCGGCAGGCTCATCTCCAGCGGCGGCCTGCCCTCCTCGCCCATCAGGAACATCGGGCCGCCCGCGGCCCACGAAACGATGTCGGCGGCCTTGTAGTGCTTGCCCGGACCCGTGTCGCCGAACGGCGTGATCGAAGTGTGGATTATCCGCGGATTGATCTCGGCGAGCCGCTGGTAACCAAGGCCGATCGATTCCAGGTAGCCGACCGGGAACGACTCGAGCAGGAAGTCGGACTTGCGCGCGAGGTCTTCGAGCAGCGCGCGGCCGTCGGGTGAGTCGAGGTTGAGCGTCACCGAGCGCTTGCCGGCCTGGTAGGCGATGAAATACAGGCTGCGCTCGGCGTCCGGCAGATCGTCGACGAACGGGGGAATGCGCCGCGTCGAACAACCCTGCGGCGGCTCGACCTTGATCACGTCGGCGCCCATGTCGGCGAAGATTTTGCCGCACAGTGCGCCTTTTTCATCGGCGAGGTCGAGCATCCTGAATCCGCTGAGCAGTTCCGAGCCCATCGATACTCCTGTCGCGGGAAGGGCGGTCATGCGGGCCGGCTAAACCGAAAGCAAGGCGCGCTTTCGACGTGTCCCGGGCCAGGTCGCTATTTTAGCTTTAACCGGGGAGCTTTGCGTAACCGGCGGGGACCGATTTTTTTCACCTCTCCTTGTCCAGGGAGAGGGACACCAGAGGCGCGGTCAGCGATTGGGGCCGCCGGCGGAGCGGGCCGCCCCGATCGCGGTCGCATAGTCGGCGTGCTCGGGAATCGTGAAGCGCGCGAACATCAGGTCCATCCGCTTCTGGCGCTGCATGAAACGGAAGATCCGCGTCAGCTTGCCGGTCAGCACGATATCGCGCTGGTCGGAGGCGCGCGCGGTCGCGAAGCTCAACACGCTTACCACCTCGACGATCATGTTCATGATCGCGAGCGCCTTGTCCTCGTTAGTCGCGTCGGCGCTGATCTTGCCGAAGTTGGCCGCGGTCGCGCCGGGCTGCAGATCGCCCAACGGACCGCCCGCGATGTCGCGCACGGTGAGATCGATCCGGCTCAAGTCGCCCCGTTCCGCCAGCGCCTCGAGCGTTTGCAGAGTCGACACGCCGAGCATGTGCTTGGAGAGTCCGCGCAACGTGCCGCCGCCCAGGCCGGTGCCGCCGACGTGCTCGATCTTGTCGCCATGCACCGAGACCATCGCGGTGCCGGTACCGAGCGAGACCACCAGCGCGTCGCTCTTGCCGCACAGCGAGGTCCCGCCGATTCCGATCGCGGTGAACTCGCTCACCTTGACCACCGGCCGGCCGAGCAGCGTCGCCGAGAGCGCGCGCGATCCCGCTCCGGTGGCCGCTACGCAAGCCACCTGATCGAGTTTGAGGCCGTATTCTTCGACCAGTTTGCCGAGCGCGCCCGCCGCCGCCGCGACCGGGTCATTAGCCTCGATCGTGACGACGTGGTAGTCGCCATTGTCGACCGTTACCGCGTCAGTGGTCGATCCGCCGATATCGATTCCGACGATCATCTCAATGGTGCCGGCGCCCGCGTCCGGCCCGGCCTTCAAAGCTAGAATACGCGCGCCCCGCTGGCAATCAGGTCCGTATCGCGGCCGGCAAAAAGATGGCGCGTGGACGCCGGATGCGGCCGGCGAGGCCGCTGTGCTACGGTCCATAGCTATGGCCGGGCGGCGTAGTAAAATCCCTCCAGAGCCAGGTCTCTTTCCCGCCCGGACGCCGGCCGCTCAGCCGTTGGCGGACCGGATGCGCCCGCGGAGCCTCGACGAGGTCGTCGGCCAGGAGCATCTGCTCGGGCCCGACAAGATGCTGAGCCGGATGCTCGCGGCGGGCGCGCTGCCGTCGATCATCCTGTGGGGGCCGCCGGGCAGCGGCAAAACCACGATTGCGCTTTTGCTCGCGCAGCAATCCGGCGCGTCCTTTCGCACCATCGCGGCCGTGTCGGCCGGAATCGCCGAGTTGCGCGAGGCGGTCGAACAGGCGCGGCGCGAGCTGGAAGCCGGCGGGCGCCGCACGGTGGTTTTCATCGACGAGATCCATCGATGGAACCGCGCGCAGCAGGACGCCATCCTGCCCCACGTCGAAAGCGGGCTCATCACGCTCATCGGCGCAACCACCGAGAATCCTTCCTTCGAGGTAATCGCGCCGCTGCTCTCGCGCACCCGCGTGCTGGTGCTGCGTGCGCTCGGCGACGAGGATATCGCGGTGATTCTGCGCCGGGCGCTCGGCGATACCGCGCGCGGCCTGGGCGCAAGCGGCCTTGCGTTCGAGGACGAGGCGCTCGTCGAGTTGGTGCGCTTCGGCGCGGGCGACGCGCGGCGCGCGCTCAATACGCTGGAGGTGGCGGCGACGCTCGCGCGCGCGGCCGGCCGCACGGCTATCGCGCCCGAGCAGGTGCGCGAGGCGGCGCAACAGAAGATGCTGCTCTACGACCGCGCCGGCGAGGAGCATTACAACGTCATCTCGGCCTTCATCAAGAGCATGCGCGGCAGCGATCCCGATGCGGCGCTGTACTGGATGACCCGGATGCTGGAGGCGGGCGAGGATCCGTTGTTCGTCGCGCGCCGGATGGTGATTTTCGCGGCCGAGGACGTCGGCAACGCCGATCCGCGCGCGCTCCAACTCGCGCTCGCGGTGAAGGACGCGGTCGATTTTGTCGGGATGCCGGAAGGGGCGATTCCGCTTGCCCAGGGCGTGACCTATCTCGCCTGCGCGCCTAAATCCAACGCGTCGTATCGCGGGATGCTGAACGCGCGTGCCGACGCGGTCGAGCGCGGCGCGCTGCCGGTACCGCTCCATCTGCGCAACGCGCCGACCGGCCTGATGCGCAAGCTCGGCTACGGCGAGGGCTACCGCTATCCGCACGACTCCGAGGGCGCCATCAACGAGCAACACTACATGCCCGACGAGCTGGGCGAGCGGCGCTACTACGAACCTTCCGAGCGCGGCTATGAAGGGCGGCTCGGCGAATATCTCGAGCGGGTGCGGCTTGCGCGCAAGGGTGGCAAACGACTATCGGAGCCGCCCAAGAAGCCTGGCGGGTGACGCGGACCGGCGGTCTGTCAAATCGCGGAGCGGTGAAATACGCGCACAGGACCGCGCGAGGTTCTTCGGCTCTGCTCGCAGACTCGCTCCGCTCAGAGTTTGTGAATTTATTAAGAAAGCGACGCAAAGTGAACCGGGCCTCCCTCTTTGGTCATCCTGAGCGAGCGCTGCGCGAGTCGAAGGATCTACGCGCAGCGATTCGATTCTGGTCGCGCCTGGCCTGCGGCGCCGCGCCGCACGGGAACAATCGCTTCGCATTGATCCTACGCTACGCTCAGGATGACTGAAGAAGGAAGTTCGCTCAAAAAATTCACAAACTCTCAGAATGACCCCAAGACGCAGCTTCGATTCAGAACGAAGGCGACTGCGCTCGCGCGCTGAAATGGATCGCGGGGCCGAAGCATCGCCGCGGCCCCGCGATCAGCAAACTTTTGGAAGTCCGCGCTTAGCGCGCGCCGAGCACGGCATCCTTGAGTGCCTTGGCAGGCGTGAAACGCAGGCGGGTGCGCGCCGGAATCTTGATCGCTTCGCCAGTGGCCGGGTTACGCCCCATCCGGGCTTTGGTCTTGCGCTTGCGAAAAATCCCCAGTCCCGCAAGGCGCAGCGAGCCTTCCTTCTTCAGTTCGCGCACCACGAGGGCGGTCAATTCCTCGAGCGCGACCTTGGCGTCCTTCTTGGACATTTTAACTTTGTCGGCGAGATGCGCCGCGACCTGCGACTGCGTCATCATCATCCTCCTTGTGCGAGTGCGAGTTTCGCAAACAGAGCGTGAACCAGCGCCACGTCATTTGCAAGCCGCCACGGGAGCAAAACCTGCGTTTTTCTTAAGAACCGTGGCGGTTTTTCAACAGGCTCAGCTTTGAGCCATTGGGGCAGAGGCACTTTTTTGTCGCACGCGCGGCTCGTCTCCGTCCCGCACGCGATTGGCGATGTCCGCCAGTATGGGAATGTCCGCTAGTACAGGACTTCGATCAGATACAGTCCGGCCGCTGGCGCGGGTGCCGGCGCCAGCGCCCGCTCGCGGCTCGCGAGCAGCCTGGCGATGGCATCCGCGGGCGGCTTGCCCGCGGACTTACCGCGCCCCATCTCGACCATCGCGGCCACCATCGTGCGCACCATGTGGCGCAAAAACGCGGTCGCCTCGACCCGGTAGACGAGATGACGCTCGCTTTCACGCCGCCAGCGGCTGAGATCGACCCGCCGCACCGTGGTCTTTTCGGCCGATCCCAACGAACGGAAGGCGGCGAAATCGTGTTCGCCTACGAACGCCGCCGCCGCGGCGTTCATCGCATCCATATCCAGTGGCTCGCGCACCAGCCACGCGGAGTTGCGCTCGAACGCCGAGCGCGTCGGCTGGTTGAGCACGCGGTATTCGTAGATTCGAAGCCGCGCGTCGCGGCGCGGATCGAAGTTGTCGCTGGCCTCCGACGCGTCGCGCACCACGATGTCGGGCGGCAATATTGCGTTGAGCGCGCGTGCGAGTTCAGCGGGATCGAATGGCCGCGGCAGCCGCGCCGCGGCGACCTGTCCGCGCGCATGCACACCGGCGTCGGTGCGTCCCGCGCCGCGCACGCGTATCGGTGCGCCGAAGATTCGCGCGAGCGCCTCTTCCAGCCGGGCCTGGATCGAATCCTGGCCGCTTTGCATCTGCCAGCCCGAGTAGTTGGTGCCGTCGTACTCGAGCGTGAGCCGAACCTGTATTGCGTTCTGTTCGAGCGTAATTACTTGGAGCGGTTTCCTGGTTGAAGCATTCCTACGCGGTACCTGGGGCTGCCACCGCGGCGAACTTTTCCGCCACCCACACGGCGTCGAGCGCGGCCAGGCGCGCGTTGTCGAAAGCGCACCATACGGATGCGCCGGCCGGCTGCGCGCCGAGCATGACCAGAATCGCCTCCTGGCCGACCGCGTCGATCACTCCGGCGCTGCCCTCTTCACCGGCAACCATCAGCAGGCCGGGCGCGGCGCGCAAGCGCGCGGCCAGATTGTCCGGGTCGGCGGGATCAGGAATCAGGACCGTCATCGCCGAGCCATGGAGCACGGCGATATGGACGACTTCGATCAGTAGTCGTGGCGCGGCGCCGAGTAACGCGGCGGTCTGCGCGGCGAGGGCCGCGGCTAGTCCCGATGCCGGGTCCGCGGGGTAAGCGTTGAAGGCGCGCTGGATCTCGCCTTCTTCCAGATTGTGTGTCCCGCTAAGCAGGTCTCGCGCTTCCTGGACGACCTCTTCCACGCTATGACGTCCCGCGCTGCTTGCGCCAAGCATCATGGTCGCGCATACGACTCCATTTTGCGCACCGGCCGCGCTGATGATGGTGGCAAGCGCGTGGGCGGCGGGATGAGGGATCGCAATAACATTGTTGCTCGCGGCGAACTCGGCGATTCGTTCCGGCGGCGTGAATCCGGGCGCGACCAGGTGTATCGACGGGACTTCCGAGGGTGCGCGCAAGGCGGCGCTCAAATCGACCAGCAGCGGACCCGGGCACGCGCGAACGATATCGGCCGCCCAACTCGGCGCGACCGCGAGGAATGCGATGTCGAAGCGGGAAAGCTCGGCCGCCTCGTGGAACTCGGCGACCAGCAGCGCGTCGCCCAGCGCCTCGACAGTTTGGGTGGCCCCGCGCTCGGTCGCGAACAGCGCCAGTTCGGCGCAAGGCAGGGCGCGCGCGTCGATGAGCTCGACTATTTGCTCGCCGACCGCGCCGGTGGCGCCGACAACTGCGATCTTGAGCTCGCGGCCGGGCGCCGCGGCCATCTCAGGTCTCGGTCCCCTCGAGCTTTTCGCGCACCAGCCGGCCCATCGCCTTGCAACCGACCACCTTGGTGCCCGCGCCGGTTCCGAGGTCGCGCGTGCGGTAGCCCTCATGCAACACGCTCTCGACCGCCTGCTCGATTATCTCGGCCTCGGAGCGCAGCCCGAGCGAGTGCTCGAGCAGCATCGCGGCGGACAGGATGGCCGCGAGCGGATTGGCCTCGTCGCGACCGGCGATATCGGGGGCGGTGCCGTGAATCGGCTCGAACAGCCCCACCCGGTATCCGGCACTGTTGAGCTCGTCGCCGAGCGAAGCCGACGGCAGCAGGCCCATCGAGCCCGCCAGCACCGAGGCTTCGTCGGTCAGGATATCGCCGAACATGTTCTCGGTAACGATGACGTCGAAGTCGCGCGGGCGGCGGATGAGATGCATCGCCATCGAGTCGACGAGCTGGTTGTCGAAGGCGACATCCTTATATTCTGCGGCCAGCTCGCCGGCGATCTCACGCCACAGTCGCGAGGTGGCGAGGATGTTGGCCTTGTCGACCGAGGTCAGGTGCTTGCGGCGATTGCGCGCGAGCTCGAAGCCGTAGCGCAGCACGCGGACGATCTCCTCCTCGGAGTACACGCAGGTATCGATCGCGCCGCGCAGGTCGCCGTTGTTGCGCCGCTCGGAGGGTTTGCCGTAGTAGATGCCGCCGGTGAGCTCGCGGATGACCACCAGGTCGACGCCGTTGATGATCTCCTGGCGCAGCGGAGAGGTCGCGGTCAGTTCCTTGACCGCCTTGACCGGCCGCACGTTGGCGAACAGCCCGAGCTCCTTGCGTAATGTGAGCAGCGCCTGCTCGGGACGCTTGTCGGCCTTGGGGTCGTCCCACTTGGGGCCGCCTACCGCGCCAAACAGGATCGCGTCGCTGTCATGCGCCTGCTTGAGCACGTCGTCGGGTAACGGCGTGCCAAACTGATCGATCGCATGACCGCCGGCGGTGCCCTCCTTGAACTCGAGATCGAGCGCGGCGTTGCGCGCCACGACCTTAAGCACCTGCAGTGCCTCGCCGACGACTTCGGGGCCGATCCCGTCACCCTTGAGAACCAGAATCTTGTAAACCATCTATGCTTGCGGAGTCCCAGCAGCGGAAGTGGAGAGACCGATAGGCTTCGGGCAGATTCGCTTCAAGCGTCGCGCGGTCGAGGTAAAGTGAGGCAAATTCAGGCAATTTCAGGAAATCGTCCGGCGGGCGCCATCTTCCCCTGTTCGATACCTTTCGCCGGGCGGATCAAGCGCGCCTTGCCCGACGCCATTAGCACTTAGCCCAACGCGACTGTCGCGGCAAGCCCCCGGAACGGCCGGCCCCAAAAGCATAGGTCACCCAAGGATCCTTGCCGCGGCAAGCGTGATCGGTCGCCTTGCAAAAAAGCCGCCCCGCCTATGCCCCTTCGGCCGGGCGCAGCACCGCCGACCGTACTCGCCCCTGGAGGCGGTTGAGCGCGTTGACCAGCGCGAGCGCGCTCGCCATCACGATGTCGCTGTGCGCGCCCTGGCCCGCGACGGTCATGCCGTCGGAGGACACCAGGCAGCTCACTTCGCCCAGCGCGTCAGTGCCGCCGGTGATGGCCTTGACCGAGTAGCGCTCGAGGGCAGGCTGCACGCCGGCCAGCTTGTAGATCGCCTTGTAGCACGCGTCGACCATGCCGTCGCCCGACGCCTCGGCGACGCGATCCTCGCCGCCCCCGATGCGCATCGTCACTTCGGCATGCGGCGTGGTTTTGGTCGATGACGTCACGTGCACGTCGAGCAGCTCGAAGTGGTCGGCGGTGCGGCGCGTCTCCTCGTTGATCAGGGCCAGGATGTCGTCGTCGTAGACGATTTTTTTCTTGTCGCACAGCACCTTGAAGGCGGCGAAGGCCTTGTTGACGTCGATCGAGGCGGCGTCGACGCCCAGCTCTTCAAGCCGATTGACGAAGGCGTGGCGGCCCGAATGTTTGCCCAGCACCAGCTTGTTGGAGGGGATCCCGATGTCCTCGGGCTTCATGATTTCGTAGGTCAGCTTGTACTTGAGCACGCCGTCCTGATGGATGCCGGCCTCGTGCGCGAAGGCGTTATCGCCGACGATGGGCTTGTTGGGCGGTACGGGCTGGCCGATGATCTGCGAGAGCAGGCGCGAGGCCGGGTAGATCTGGCGCGTGTCGATCCCGGTCCGTACTTCCATCAGGTCGCGCCGCGTGCAGAGCGCCATCACCACCTCTTCCATCGAGGTGTTGCCGGCGCGCTCGCCGATACCGTTGATCGTGCATTCGACCTGGCGCACGCCGTTTTTGATCGCGGCCAGCGAGTTGGCGACCGCGAGGCCGAGGTCGTTATGGCAGTGCGCGCTCCAGATCACGCGGTCGGCGCCCTCGACGTTGCGCCGCATGTACGCGAACATCTCGCCGAACTCCTCGGGGATCGCGTGGCCGGTGGTGTCGGGCAGGTTGATGATGCGGGCGCCGGCGCGGATCACCTCGGTGCAAATCTTGGCCATGTAGTCCCAGTCCGAGCGCGAGGCGTCCTCGCACGAGAACTCGATATAGTCCAGATGCTGCTTGGCTCGCGCGACCGCCCAGGTCGAAGCGCTCAGCACGTCCTCGCGCGTCATGTTGAGCTTGTACTTGAGATGGATGTCGGAGGTCGCGATGAAGATGTGGATGCCGGGGTTGCGGGCCTTGTCGACCGCGCGCAGCGCCGCGTCGACGTCTTCTTCGCGGGTGCGCGAGAGGCTGACCACGGTCGGCCGGGTGACGGTCTCGGCGATGCGATGGACCGACTCGAAATCGCCGGGCGAGGACGCGGCGAAGCCGCCCTCGATGATGTCGACGCCCAGGCGCTCGAGTTGGCGCGCGATCGCGAGCTTCTCCTCGACGTTCATGGTGCAACCCGGCGATTGTTCGCCGTCGCGCAGTGTGGTGTCGAAGATGCGGACGTAGTTGGGGTCGGGCAGGATGTCCCGGACATCGGTTATGGTCTTGGCCATCGGCGTCTCTCTCTCCTCCGTGCGTTCCGTGACGGACGGGGCCGCAAGGCCGCGCGGCGGGCAAAAAAGAAACGCCCCGGGCGGCCTTTTGGCCCTCCGCCCGGGGCGTTTGGTTCAGGTTTTAAAGTCGCTTCCTTAAGCCTGCACCACGACGCTCCCGGCGAGGGCCTTAATAAGGCCCAAGCTAAGCAGCAGTCCAAGCAGCAGGGTCAGGCACGGCGACATCATGTTTATTCTAGGCGGGGCACTAAAGCACAGTCAAGCGGTCATTCAGACTCACCGCAGACTCACCGCCGCGCTCAGTGCACTTGAGGGGGTGGCTGATGCTCGGACAAATCGCCGGTGGCGCGGGCAGGCGTGGTGGCGCCTGAACGAGCCTTGCGCGAATTTCCAGCCGGCGCGGCATCGCCGTTGGCCGACGCACCCAGCATCGGAGCGAGCGCTTGTGATCGTTCGCCGCGCAGGAGCAGGTATGGCCCCGAGACAAGGTAGGCGGTCGCCAGCATGAAGAACGTGAACTGTGGCATCGCGAACAGAAATGCCAGCGCCAGCAGCATCACTGCCACCAGTTCGACCGGTGCATGCTGGCGCAGATTGATCGTTTTGAAGCTGGGGTAGGGCACACGCGAGATCATCAGGCCCGCGAGCACCACCGTCAGCGGCGCCATCACGATCACCAGCACGTGCGGCGATTCGAACTCGAAGTAGCTGTAGGCGAGCACGCAGCCCGCGATCACGGCGGCCGCGCCGGGCACCGGCAGACCCACAAAGCGGCGCTTGTCGGTGCTGCCGGTCTGCACGTTAAAGCGTGCCAGACGCAGCGCCGCGCAAATCACGAACATGCCGGCGATCACCACGCCCCAAGTGCCGAGCAATCTCAGCGACCAGCAGTACGCGATCCCTGCCGGCGCCACGCCGAAGGCCACCACGTCGGACAAGCTGTCGTATTCGACTCCGAATTGGCTCGAGGTACGCGAGAGCCGCGCCACGCGGCCGTCGAGCCCGTCGCATACGAATGCGATCAGGATCATCACGGCGGCGAGCTCGAAATGCGAATTAATCGCCGAGACCAGGCCAAAAAAGCCCGAGAGCAAACCGAGCGACGTGATGGTCGCGGGCGCGAGGAATACCCCGCGGCGCAGCGGCGCAACCACTCGCCGTTGCTGTTCCTTCAAACGGCCCGAGAGAAGCCGCATCCGCGCCTGAGCGCTTTGGTTATTTTTTTGAGTCCGGCTCATTGGAGCAACTCAGCAATTATACTCTCTCCGGCGCGCACCCGCTCACCGATTTTAACCACTACCCGGTAATCTGGCGGGATGAAATGGTCGACGCGGCTGCCGAACATTATAAGCCCGATTCGCTCGCCACGGCGCACCGTGTCGTGCGGATGGAGACGGCATACGATGCGCCGCGCCAGGTAGCCCGCAATCTGCATCATCGCGTGCTGGCGCCCGCGAGCGTCGCTCAGCACGATCAGGTTGCGCTCGTTTTGCTCGCTCGCGTAGTCGCGAAAAGCCGCATGGAAGGCGCCGGGCGTGTGGCGGACGCTCATGATCTCGCCGCCGACCGGGGCGCGGTTGACGTGTACGTTGAGCGGCGACATGAAGACCGACACGCGATGGTAGCGCTCGCCCGCCGCGCCGTCGGGCAGCGGCATCTCCGCCACGTCGCTCACGGTGCCATCGGCGCCCGAGAGCACCACGCGCTCGGAGGAGGAGTTGTCGGGCGAGCGCTCGGGGTCGCGGAAGAAGGCCGCGATCGCGAGCGCACACAAGATCGCGGCGGCTCCCGTCCAGCGCCATCCGAGCGCTAGCGCGAGCACGCCGGCGAGCAGTACTACGGAGGTGAGCGTGACGCCCTCGGCCGCGATTCCGATCGCGCCGCCCACGCGCCGGGCGAAATCGCCCGTCCGCACTGCCATCGCTATCCGTCAGACCCCGGCTGCGCCTAGTTCTTGGCTTTATCTACCAGGCGGTCGCTGGCCAGCCATGGCATGAAGGAGCGCAATTTACGCCCGACGTCTTCGAGCTGATGCTTTTCCGCCGCCTTGCGCAGCTCGCGGAAATGCGGCAGCCCCGCGCGGTATTCGGCGATCCATTCGTTGGCGAACTTGCCCGACTGGATGTCGGCGAGCAGATCCTTCATCGCCTGGCGCGAGGGAGCGCCCACCACGCGCTTGCCGCGCGTCATATCGCCGTACTCGGCGGTGTTGCTGATCGAGTAGCGCATGTTGGCGATGCCGCCCTCGTAAATGAGATCGACGATGAGTTTGACCTCGTGCACGCACTCGAAATAGGCCATCTCGGGCGCGTAGCCAGCCTCGACCAGGGTTTCGAAGCCGTTGCGGATAAGCTCCGTCAGTCCGCCGCACAGCACCGACTGCTCGCCGAACAGGTCGGTCTCGGTCTCTTCGCGAAAGCTGGTTTCGATGATCGCCGCGCGGCCGCCGCCGATCGCCGATCCATACGCGAGCCCAATCTCCTTGGTGTCGCCCGAGGGATCCTGCTCGACCGCCAGCAGGCAAGGCACGCCGCGTCCCTTCACGTACTCGGATCGCACGAGATGGCCGGGGCCCTTGGGCGCGATCATGAAAACGTTGATGTCGGGCGCGGGCTTGATGAACTTGAAATGGATATTGAAGCCGTGACCGAAGGCCAGGTACTTGCCCGGCGTGAGCTGGGGGGCGACTTCGGCCTCGTAGATTTCGGAGGCCATCTCGTCCGGCACCAGCATCATCACGATGTCGGCGCGGCGCACGGCCTCGGCGGTCTCGAAGACCGGCAGGCCCTGCTTGGCGGCCTTCTCCCACGACGGGCTGTCCTTGCGCAACCCCACGCATACGTCCATCCCGCTGTCGCGCAGGTTGAGCGCGTGGGCATGGCCCTGGCTGCCGAAGCCGAGAATGGCGATCTTATGAGTGCGCAGCCGGCTTAGGTCGGCATCGCGATCGTAGTGGACCTGCATGGCGGGATTCTCCTGGGTAAAATTGGTCGAAATGAAATTCTCTGGAATGAATTCGCCGGGATATGGCGGTTAGCCAGCCTCGCGCGTGCCGGCGGCGCGATGGTTGGTTTCATGCTGCACCGCGCGGACCATCGCGATCTTGCCCGAGCGCACAATCTCCTTGATGCCGAGCGGGCGCACCAGCTCGATAAAAGCCTTGATCTTGTCGGCGTCGCCGGTCACCTCGACGGTCACCGCGCGCGGCCCGATGTCGACCACGTGGGCGCGAAAGGCGGCGACGATCGAATCGAGCTCGGCCCGCGTGCGTTCATCCACCGAGACCTTCACCATCACCATTTCGCGGTCGATAGTGCTGGTATCCTTGAAGTCGGTGACCTTGATTACGCAGACCAGCTTGTTGAGCTGCTTGTTGATCTGTTCGAGGACCTGGTCGTCGCCGGTCGCCACCAGCACGATGCGCGAGACGGTGGTATCCAGCGGGTCCTCATTGACGGTCAAGGATTCGATATTGAAGCCGCGGCTGGAAAACAGGCCCGCCACGCGCGCGAGCACGCCGAACTCGTTTTCGACCAGGACGGATATGGTATGGCTTGGCATCAGTTGTGGATACGGCCCGGGCGCCTGGCGCGCGCCGCGAGCCTAGCGCGCCTCCTGCTGATGGCGATGAAGGAGCTCCATGATGCGGTCCTTCGAGGCCAACTTGAGCTTCTGAATTCTTTTCTGTTCGATTTCCTCTTCAGCGGTCAGGTAATGCTTGAGCCGGAACGGTTCGAGCTGGCGTTTGAGCTCCAAGTGCTCCTCATACAGCGCCTTCAGTTCTTCGTCGTTGGTCAGGTACCGATGGATGAGTTCTTCTTCCTTCTGCTCCATTTACCCGCACTCCCGAGGTTAGAGGACCAGCCTTGAAAATCGCCTCCGCCGATCGCACATAAAGCGGTTCCAGGACGAACGCGTTATCCGTTTCCCCCGCCACCAGCCGCGCGGCGCCTAGCGCCGCCAATGCTCGACCTCGCAGTCGCAACCCGGCTATTTCCAGGCACGTTGCCTGGCTTCCCGCGCGCACGGCCAAAGAGCAGGCCTCTTCGGCCTTTGCATCGCCGACCAACAACACGTCGGCGTCAAGATGTGGGGCCAGGTTTTCGAGCGCGACCACGAGGTCATCTGATAACTTTTCTAGCCCATCGCGACTTGTCCGGTAAAGGGCCGCATAAACTTCACCCTTGCGAGCGTCCAGCACCGGGCAGATGAGTCGGCCCGGCGCGGCCGCACTTTCAGCCAGCGCCGCCAACGCGAGCGTGTCGAGGCTCGGTATCCCCAAGAGCGCGCATCCGGTCGCCAGCTTGAGACCCTTGGCGTAGCTTAGTCCGATGCGCAGGCCGGTAAACGAGCCCGGGCCGATCCCGATTGCAATAGCTTTAAGCCCGCCGATCGAAAGTCCGGCCCGCCCCAGCAGTGCCGCGACCGCTCGGGGCACCTCGGCGCCGTGCGACGCGACCGAGTGCGAGGCTTCGGCCAGCACGTGCCCGCCGGCTACCACCGCCAGGTCGGCTCGCGGCCCTCCAGTATCGATTCCCAACACCGGCCCGGCCTCAGCGCCGGACACCAGTGCGGCTTCAACTGTGCATAATGTGCGAGATGTCATTGACGATGACAAAAGTCATCAGCGCTACCAGCAACAGCAGTCCGATTTGCATCGCAAACTCGCGATGCCGTAGCTGCAGCGGCTTGCGGCGCACGCCTTCGATCAGGAAAAAAAACAGATGACCGCCGTCGAGCAACGGTACCGGCAGCAGGTTGATGATGCCCAGTTCCAGACTCAGCATCACCGTGAAGCCGGCGACGTCGGCGAAGCCCTGCCTGGCCTCCTTGCCCGCCATCTTGGCAATCATTATGGGACCGCCCAGCGCCTGGCGCGCCGGCGTCGTGCCGTTGATGATCATCACGATTCCCATCACCAACCGCCCGCTCAACTCGGCGGTCGATACCACGCTCTCGCGAATTGCCCCCAACGGTCCATAGCGGCGCACGCCCTCGTCGCCGCGCGGCAGAACTCCGATGATCCAGACCGCGGCCTTGTTGCCGTAACCGGTATCTTCTTTTTCACGCCTGGGCGTCACGAGCAGCGACATCGGGGCTGGCGAGGCGTTGGGCGCGGGGCGCGTGAAATCGATTTTGATCTGCGCGCCATTGCCCGCCTTAATCGCGTCGGAGAGGTCGGCCCAGTCCGCTATCTTCTTGCCGTTGACCGCCAGAATCTGATCGCCCTTGCGCAGGCCCGCCGCGTAGGCCGGCATCCCCTGCTTGATCTCACCCAGGATCGGCTTCACGTAGGGCACGCCGTACATGAAAACGATCGCCATCAGCACCGGCGCGAACAGGATATTCGCCAGCGGCCCCGCCAGCACGATTTTAATCCGGGTGGCGAGGCTCTGGGTCGGGAAGGCCTGCGCGCGATAGCAGTCCAGGAGCTCCGGCGGCCGGCTCTCGACCAGCACCTTGATAGCTTCGTCAACGGAGCCGCAGCGTTCGACCTCGTCCACCAACAATGCTTCGTCGGGCCGCAGCGCCCGGCCAAGTATCGCCTCGGCCAGGGCCGAGTTTGACTCACTGCCGGCCGCGAGCCGATGCGCCAGGGTGAGCAGCATCTGCGCCGGCTCGGTGCCCAGTGAAGCGGCGGTGCCATGATGACGCGCCGCTTCGAGCAGGTCGAGCTGGAGCTCGCGCACGTAGCCCTCGAGCGTTTCGGGGGTGGGCTCTTCGGCGACTTCATCGCCGAGCATCCGCACGTAACCGCCGAGCGGCGTCGCGCCGAATGCATACTCGGTCTCGCCACGGCGGATACCGAAGAGCTTGGGCGGATAGCCGACCGAGTAACGGATCACCCGCACACCCGAGCGCTTGGCCATCAGGAAATGGCCGGTCTCGTGCACGATGATCAGAACGGCAAAGATTATGACGGCCGAGACGATTGAGGTGATCATAATTTCCGACTGTTCGAGAGGAAGTTGGGCTGACGAGCCATACTCAACGACTCCAATAGTAGGTCAAAACCGTGGCAAAGACCATGCTGCAGGTCCGGTCGAGCAGGCCGCCATGGCCAGGGAAAATCCATCCTGAATCCTTCACCCCCGCGCTGCGTTTGAGCGCCGAGCCCGCAAGATCGCCCAACTGCGCCAGTACGCCGATTGCCGCCGAAAGCGCTACGGTCTGGCCGATGCTCCAGTCCGGCACCAGCGGCCGGCGTAGCAGCAAGCCGGCCACCACGCATAGCACGAGTCCCCCGATCGCTCCTTCCACGGTCTTTTTCGGACTCACCCGCGGAGCCAGCCTGGTGCGGCCTATCCATGAGCCGGTAAAGTACGCCCCGGTGTCGCTGGCAATTACCAGGAGCAGGATAAGGATCATCGCCGCGATACCATCGGGCCGGTTGCGCAGGAGCGCAAAAAAGGGAAACAGCGCGCCCACATAAAGCGTCCCCAAAAGTGTCAGGCCCATACCGGGCGGTTGAGTCGTCGCGCTCGCCGCGCCCATCCCCACCCGCATCACCAGCGCCAGCATCGCACAAATAACGCCCAGCGGGATGAACCAGAGATGCTCGGGCGCCCATCCCAGCAGCATCGCCGATCCGCCGCCGGCCACCACCAGAACGCCGACCGCGCCAGCCGTGTGCGCGCGCGTCATCGCGCCAACTTCGTAAAGACCCCACGCGGTCAGTACGCCCACAAACGCCGCAAACCACGGCGCGGGCGCGAACAGCACCACCGCCAGCAGCGCGGGCAGCGCGACCAGCGCGGTCCAGACCCTAGTTCGCAGCACGCAGTCGGTGGTTGGCGGCGCCGGGGTCGACGACCGCGCCGAAGCGGCGCTCGCGGAGCTGATAGGCCGCCAGCGCGTGCAGGAACTCGCGCTCGCGGAAGTCGGGCCATAACGTGTTGGTGAAATAGAGTTCGGTGTAAGCAAGCTGGTACAGGAAAAAGTTCGATATCCGGAGTTCGCCCGAGGTCCGAATGAGCAGGTCGGGGTCGGGCAACTCCGCGCTGGCGAGCCGGCTGGCGACAGCCTGGTCGTCGACTTCCTCGGGGCGCAAGCGGCCCGCGGCGACTTCCTCAGCGATCCGCCTGGCCGCAATGGTTACATCCTGTCGGCCGCCGTAGGAAAGCGCCAACGCGACCGTCATCGAGCGGTTTCCGGCGGTCGCGGCGACTATCGAGTCGAGCGCACGCCTGACCGGCAATGGCAGGCGCCCCAGGTCGCCCAGCGCCACGACTTTGATGTCGCGTTTCATCAGGCGTTTGGTCTCGGTGCTGAGGTAGCGATGGAACAGGTCCATCAGGAAGCGCACCTCGGGGCCCGGCCTTTGCCAGTTTTCATTGGAGAAGACGAACAGGGTGAGGTAGGGGATGCCGATCGCGCGCGCGGCTTCGACCACCGCGCGCACCGAGTCCTTGCCGCGGCGATGGCCCTCCGGACGTGAGAGCCCATGCTGGCGCGCCCATCGCCCATTGCCGTCCATCACGATCGCGACATGGCGCGGCAGCCGCTCCGCGTCGAGCGAGAGACCGGGAAATTCGTTCAGTGGGAGTGAAGAAGCCACGAGCTGGATAGGCCGACGCGGCATCCCACTTGCGCGGGACACCGTGCGGGCGGTTCAGACCTCCATTATCTCGGCTTCCTTGGCCGCCAGCACCTTGTCGATTCTCTCGATGTGCTCGGTGGTATGCTGCTGGACCTTGGCCTCGGCCGCGCGCAGCGTGTCGTCATCGAGCTTCTTATCCTTGTGCATTTTCTTGAGCTTTTCGTTGGCGTCGCGGCGATGGTTGCGCACGGAGACCCGGAACTCCTCAGCGGTCTTATGCACGTGACGTACCAGCTCCTTGCGCCGCTGCTCGGTCAGCTCGGGAATAGGCACGCGGATGATCTTGCCGTCGTTTATCGGGGTCAGGCCGAGGTCGGAGGTTTGGATGGCCTTTTCGATCTCGTGCAGGGAGCCTTTGTCGTAAGGAGTCACCACCAGCAGACGCGGCTCGGGCGCGGCCAGCCCGGCGAGTTGGCGCAGCGGCGTGCGGGCGCCGTAGTAGTTGACGTGCAGCCCCTCGAGCAGCGCGGTCGAAGCCCGACCGGTGCGTACGCGGCCGAGTTCATGGCGGAAGGCGCCGAGCGCCTCCTCCATCTCCATCCGCGCCATCTCGATCAGGTCTTCGTATTTCTCGTCAGCGGCCACTTTCCACCCAGGTGCCGATCGGTTCACCCATCACGGCCCTTCTTATATTACCCGTCTGACGCAGATTAAAAACGACGATCGGCAGGTTGTTGTCCTTGCACATCGAGATCGCCGTCGAGTCCATCACCTTGAGGTTGCGCTCGAGCACCTCGACGTAGGTCAGGCGGTCAAAGCGCTTGGCTCCGGGTTCGCGGAGCGGATCGCGGTCGTAAACGCCGTCGACGTGATGGCTCGCCTTGAGGATGGCCTCGGCGCCGATCTCCAGCGCGCGCAGGCTCGCCGCGGTGTCGGTGGTAAAATAGGGATTGCCGGTGCCGGCGGCGAAAATCACCACCCGCCCCTTCTCGAGATGGCGCACCGCGCGCCGGCGGATGTATGGCTCGCACACCGCTTGCATCGCGATGGCCGACAGCACCCGGGTCGTCACGCCGGCGCGCTCCAAGGCATCCTGAAATGCGAGCGCGTTGATTACGGTGCCGAGCATGCCCATCTGGTCGGCGCTTGAGCGGTCCATCCCGCGCGCCTCGTATTCGCTGCCGCGCAGGATGTTGCCCGCCCCGATAACCATCGCGAGCTGCACGCCTAGGGCGGCTATATCTTTGATTTCATGGGCGAATGCCGCGAGCGTGTCTAGATCGATACCGGTGCCTTGGGCCGGCGCGAGCGCCTGCCCGGAGAGCTTGAGCATCACGCGGTGAAAACGCGGCTTATGCGCCGCGCCGTCTTCGGCCTCGCTCATTGCTTTCGCCTTCTCCCGCGCGCGGGCGACTAAGCGCCGGCGGCCGCGTTGCCGTCGCGCGATTCGCCGAGCTGGAAGCGGATGAAGCGGCGGATTTCGATCTTCTCGCCCAGCTTGGCTACGTATTCGCCCAGCAAGTCTGTGATGGTGCGGTTGGGATCGCGCACCCAGGCTTGCTCGTTGAGGCAGATGTCGCGATAAAACTTTTCCAGCTTGCCGTCGACGATTTTCTTGATCACCGCTTCGGGCTTGTCCGCCGACTGCGTGGCGTAAATCTGGCGCTCCTGTTCGATGACTTCGGCAGGGACGTCCTCGCGGCTGACGCAACGCGGATTGGCCGCCGCGATCTGCATCGCGATCTCCTTGACCAGAGCCTGGAATTCAGGTGTCTTAGCCACGAAGTCGGTCTCGCAGTTGACCTCGACCAGCACGCCGAGTTTGCCGCCGGCGTGGATGTAAGACCCCACCGACCCCTCCGAGGCGAGCTTGCCCGAGCGCTTGGCGGCCTGCGCGATGCCGCGCTCGCGCAGCCACACGACGGCCTTTTCCAGGTCGCCGCTGGCTTCCGCCAGCGCCTTCTTACAATCCATTACGCCGGCGCCGGTTTTTTCGCGCAGTTCTCTGACGATGTTTGCGTTGATTTCCATTCCGTAGATTTTTTTATCTGTAGGCTTTCGCCTGTAGGTTCTCGCCCGCTCGGGTGAAACTTTGGCCTACCGGCCGCTCCTATGGCGCACCGGCTCGCCGCAAAAAACTTCCTGGACGCCCTGGCTCTCTAGACGCTCTGGCTCGGCGGCTCGGGACTGTGCCCGTCGTCGGCGCCCGCGCTGAGGTCCTGCTCGCCCTTTTGCCGCTCCTCGGCGATCCGTTTGCCCTCCAGCACCGCGTCGGCCATCGCCGCCGTGAATAGCTTGATCGCGCGGATCGCGTCGTCGTTGCCCGGGATACGGTACGCGATGAGGTCCGGGTCGCAGTTGGTGTCGACCACGGCTACCACCGGGATGCCGAGCCGCTTGGCTTCGGCCACCGCGATGTCTTCCTTCTTGGTGTCGATCACCCACAGCGCGTCGGGCAGCTTGCGCATATTCTTGATCCCGGCCAGCGTGCCCATCAGCTTGCCGTGCTCATGGGCGTTCTCGCTCATTTCCTTCTTGGTGAGCGCCTCGACCATCTCGGGGTCGGCCATTATATCCTCGAGCTTCTTGAGCCGCTCGATCGACTGCCGGATGGTCTGGAAGTTGGTCAGCATCCCGCCCAGCCAGCGGTTGTGCACATAATACATCCCGCAGCGGTCGGCCTCTTCGCGCACGATGTCCTGCGCCTGCTTCTTGGTGCCGACGAAGAGCATCGTGCCGCCCTGAGCCGAGAGGTCGCGCACGAAGTCGTAGGCCTCGCGGAACATCCGCACGGTCTGCTGAAGGTCGATGATGTAGATGCCGTTGCGCGCGCCGAAGATGTAAGGCTTCATCTTCGGGTTCCAGCGGCTGGTCTGATGGCCGAAGTGGACTCCGGCTTCCAGAAGCTGTTTCATGCTGATTTCGGTCATACGTCCTCTTGAGCGTCCGTCCCGCCCTCTTCGGCGCGGCGGACGACACTATTAATTATCAAGCCGCGCGGGCAGTTCCTAGCGCAAAAACTAACCGTTCATAGATTCGAGGAATTCTTCATTGGTTTTCGAGCCCTGCATCTTGTCCAGCAGGAACTCCATCGCCTCGACCGCGTTGAGCTGGGAGAGCAGCTTGCGCAGGATCCACACCCGGTTGAGCGTGCTGCGCGGCAGCAGCAATTCCTCTTTGCGCGTCGAGGAGCGTTGGATGTCGATAGTCGGGAAGATGCGCTTTTCCAGCAGGCGCCGGTCAAGCCCAATTTGCTGGTTGCCGGTGCCCTTGAACTCCTCGAAGATGACCTCGTCCATGCGGCTGCCGGTGTCGACCAGGGCGGTAGCGATGATGGTCAGCGAGCCGCCGTCCTCGGTGTTGCGCGCCGCGCCGAAGAACTTCTTGGGCTTGTGCAACGCGTTGGAGTCGACGCCGCCCGAGAGAATTTTGCCCGAGGGCGGCACCACCGTGTTATAGGCGCGGGCCAGGCGAGTGATCGAGTCGAGCAGGATCACCACGTCGCGTCCATGCTCGACCAGCCGGCGCGCCTTCTCGATCACCATCTCGGCCACTTGCACGTGGCGCGTGGCGGGCTCGTCGAAGGTCGAGCTGACGACCTCGCCCTGCACCGAACGCAGCATGTCGGTGACTTCTTCGGGGCGTTCGTCGACCAGCAGGACGATCAGGACGATTTCCGGATGATTATGCGCGATCGCCTTGGCGATCGCCTGCAGCATCATGGTCTTGCCGGTGAACGGCGCCGCCACGATGAGGCCGCGCTGGCCTTTGCCGATCGGCGCAATCAAATCGATGATGCGGGTGGTGTAGTCCTCGTGGTCGTACTCGAGCTTGATCCGCTCCTGCGGATAGAGCGGCGTCAGGTTGTCGAAGAGGATCTTGTCGCGCGCCTTCTCGGGCTCCTCGAAATTGATCGATTCGACCTTCAGCAGCGCGAAGTAACGCTCGCCCTCCTTGGGCGGGCGAATCAGGCCCGACACGATGTCGCCGGTGCGCAGGTTGAACTTCCGGATCTGGCTCGGTGAAATGTAGATATCGTCGGGCCCCGGCAAATAGTTGTAGTCGGGCGCGCGCAGGAAGCCGAAGCCGTCGGGCAGGATCTCCAGCACGCCTTCGCCGAGGATCGAGCCGTTGCGCGAGGCCTGCGCCTGCAGGATGGAGAACATCATCTCCTGCTTGCGCATGTTGGTCGCGCCGTCGATGTTGTACTCGCGCGCGATCTGCGCCAGCTCGGTTATCTTGGCGGCCTTGAGCACCTTGAGGTTGAGCGCGCCGCCGTCGCTGACGATCCCGCCCACGTGGCGCTCGGACGCACTCAGCGCCTGCGAACTGCTGGCCCGGTAGCGATCGGCGCCACCCTCGGGCGTCACCGCCGCGTCGCCGCCACGCGCCTCGTCGTGCTCGGCCGCACCGTTGGCCTCGCCGGGCCCAACCGCCGCTGCCGCCGCTGGCTGCATGTGACGCGTGTGCGCGACGTTGGGGCCGTTGCGAATCTCGTCGCCCTGACCCTGAGCCTCGCCTCTACCACCCCTGCCCTTGCCCATATGCCTTGTCCGCAAAATTACTGACTCCAATAATCCGGCTGAGAAGTGACAGAATCTGACGCCGTCGATCCCTTAACGCGTCCCCAAGCCGCTGGTGAGAGACCGTAGCGCGTATTATAACCCCGAAAGGAACCTTGAACCGGTTATTCCCGGGCCGATCAAATGGATTGAGGCACTTGGTCGCGATGGGGAGGCGACGCCCAATCTTCGGGGGGTCACTTGGCGGCTGCGGGCGATCCGGAATCTGGCCTGCCTCGGCTCAATGCGCAGGTCCGTGTATCAAAGTTATCTGAGCCTCTTTGGGCTGTCAACGGGCCGCTTCCCGGGCCACCTCTCCCTCCGCTCTCCGCGCGGACGCGAAGCAAATTCGGCAAACTTTGTTAACTCGACAAACTCGATGAGTTCGATCCAGCGCTTCAGCTCAGCCGGCGCCGTCGCCACGCCCCGCGTCGCGAGGAAGGCCGCCAAGTCGTCCGGCGGCGGCGCGACAAACTCGAGCGTCGCGGCGGTGCGCGGATGACTCAGCCGCAGCGCCATCGCATGCAGGGCCTGGCGGTCAAACGACGAGGTTGCTTGCGAGACCGTCGCGCCCGCGCGTTTGACCTGGCGGCCGCCATAGAGCGGATCGCCAAGGCAGGGATGACCGATCGAAGCCAGGTGGACGCGAATCTGATGGGTACGGCCGGTCAGCGGCCGCACTGCGACGAGCGTCGCGTCGGCGCCCGCCGCCGGCATCCGCGCGAGCACGCGGACCTCGCTCACGGCCTCGCGGCCGTGGCGCGAATTCACCGACATCCGCTTGCGCTCCACCGGATGGCGTCCCACCGGGCGCGCAATCGTAAGGCGCTCGCGGGCGACCAGTCCGCGGACCACGGCGAGATAGGTCTTGCCCACCGTGCGCTCTTTGAACTGGCGCGCCAGTTCCATCCGCGCAAACGGCGTCCGCGCGACCACCATCACGCCCGACGTGTCCTTGTCCAGCCGATGCACGATTCCCGGGCGCGTCACGCCGCCGGGCTCGGCCATCGCCGCCATCTCGGGAAAGCGCGCGAGCAACGCGTCGACCAACGTGCCGCCCGGATGCCCCGGCGCGGGATGGACGGTCATTCCGGCCGGTTTGTTGACCACCACAATCTCGTCGTCGGCGTAAAGCACTTCGATTGCCGGCGCGTTCGCATCGCCAGCAGACGTTGCCGTCCCTGGCATGGCGGAGGGACTCTGGATTTCGACTGTGTCGCCCGCGCGGACCGCGTCGGCGGGGCGCGCCGGCGCGCCATTCAACCGCACCAGCCCGGCCCTGATCATGCGCGCCGCTTGCGAACGGGAGAATTCCGCACCCAGTTCGGCGGCGACGAAGACGTCAAGCCGCATCCGCCCAGGCGCCAAATCGACCGTCAGCGTGCGCGCAGTCACGGCGCGATTATATCAGCCCCGCGGCGATTCGGGGTCGCGCGGACGCAGTGACAGGCTACAGCCGATAGGGCGCCGGATGGCTCTTCTCGTAAGCCGCGATCTCTTTATCGTGGGTCAGCGTCAGCGCCACGTCGTCGAGCCCTTCGAGAAAACACTTCTTGGGAAACGGATCGATATCGAAGTGCGCCGACCATCCGAATTTGTCCGAGACCGTTTGTGCGGAAAGGTCGATGGTCAATTCGTATTCGTCATGCTGCTTGATGGCCGCGAAGACGGCATCGACCTCTTCGGGCTTGAGGATAATTGGCAGGAAGCCGTTCTTGAGCGAGTTGTTGCGGAAGATGTCGGCAAAGGAGGTCGCGATAGCCGCCTTGAAGCCGAAGTCGGCGAGCGCCCACACCGCGTGCTCGCGCGAGGAGCCGCATCCGAAATTGGCCCGCGCGACCAGAATCGACGCGCCCTTGAACCGCGGCTGGTCGAGCACGTAACCCTTGTCGGGCTGATCGCGCCAATCAAAGAAGAGCCCCTTGCCCAGGCCGCTACGCACCACGGCTTTCAGGAACTGCTTGGGAATCACCTGGTCGGTGTCGACGTTTGAACGATCCATCGGAGCGACCAGGCCGGTGAAATTCTTGAACGGTTGCATCGCGCTCTCATCCTCGAAGAAAAAGCTGCGGCGACGGCGTATGACATCACGGGGTCGCCGGAACCGGTTGAATACCACAAATCAGAGGCCCGCCAAACGCGAGCATTGCCAGGAATGCGCGACCCGGTTAGCGCGCCGGCCACTCGCGCACGTCGACGAAGTGTCCGCTTACAGCCGCCGCCGCCGCCATCACGGGACTCACCAGGTGCGTGCGTCCGCCCTTGCCCTGGCGTCCCTCGAAGTTGCGGTTCGAGGTGCTGGCGCAGCGCTCACCCGGCTGGAGGATGTCGGGGTTCATTCCCAGGCACATGCTGCATCCGGATTCGCGCCACTCGAAGCCCGCGTCCACGAAGATGCGATCGAGCCCGAGCTTTTCGGCCTCCGCTTTGACCTGCTGCGATCCCGGCACCACCATCGCGTGCACGCCCTTGGCGACCTTGCGTCCGCGCACGATATCGGCCGCCGCGCGCAGGTCGCCGATACGCGAGTTGGTGCACGATCCGATGAAAACGCGGTCGACGCGGATGTCCTGGATCGCCGTGCCCGGCTGCAAGCCCATGTATTCCAATGCGCGCTCGACCGCCTGGCGCTCCGCCGCGCTCCCAAGACTGGCCGGGTCGGGCACCTTGCCGGTGATCTCGACCACCATTCCGGGATTTGTTCCCCAGGTAACCTGCGGCGCGAATGCCGCCGCGTCGAACGTGATGCTCTTGTCGAAGCGCGCGCCGTCGTCGGTGCGGAATTTCAGCCAGTGTTCGGCCGCCCGATCGAAGTCCGCACCCGTCGCGACGAAGCGCCGCCCGCGCAGATACTCGACGGTCTTGGCGTCCGCCGCGATCATCCCGGCGCGCGCGCCCGCCTCGATCGACATGTTGCTGACGGTCATCCGCTCTTCCATCGAGAGCGCTTCGATAGCCTCGCCGCGGTATTCGATGACGTATCCGGTGCCGCCGTCGGTCGTGATGCGTCCGATAATGCCGAGGATCAAATCCTTGGCGGTGACACCGGGTTTTAGCCGCCCGGCGACGCGAATCTCGAGCGTCTTCGGCTTGGCCTGCCACAGGCATTGCGTGGCGAGAACGTGTTCGACCTCGCTGGTGCCGACGCCGAAGGCCAGCGAGCCGAACGCGCCGTGGGTGGCGGTATGGCTGTCGCCGCACACGATGGTCATCCCGGGCTGGGTGAGGCCCAACTCGGGGCCGATGACATGCACGATGCCCTGTTCGGGGGCGCCGAGGTCGAACAGGCGCACGCCGAACTCGCGGCAGTTGCTCCGCATCATGTCTATCTGCGCCGCCGAATCGCGATCGGCGATCGGCTTGGTGCGGTCGGTGGTCGGAACGTTGTGGTCCTGGGTGCCGAAGGTGCGGTCGAGCGCGCGCACCTTGCGTCCGCTGTTGCGCAGCGCTTCGAAGGCCTGCGGCGACGTCACCTCGTGCACCAGGTGCAGATCGATATAAAGCAGCGCGGGTTCGCCGGTTTGCTCGCGGACCACGTGGCTCCGCCAGATTTTTTCGAAAAGTGTCTCAGCCGCCATGACGAGAACTATCCTCTTCCTCAAATATAAAGTTGAACCTAGCATTATGCCGCCGCGCCCCGCGCCGTCAAATATGCCGGGTCTCCCGTCAATGCGATTTCCGCCTGATGCTTCATCGCGGGCACCATGGCAAGATGGCCGTCAAGATATCCAACCGTGGGGCGAGATGAGCGGCGCAGGTCGCCTCGGCGACGGCGCGGTTCGGGAAAAGAAGGGGGAACGATGCGATCGAGTTACGACGCAGTCGTTATCGGCAGCGGCTTCGGCGGCGCGGTCGCTGGATGCCGACTGGCTCAAGCCAAGCTCAACGTCGCGATTCTCGAACGCGGGCGGCGTTATGGACGGGGCGAATTCCCGCGGGATTGGAACAATCCCGCCAACGGATGGATGTGGGCGACCGGCGGCGGCCTGTTCGACGTCCGGCCCTTCGGCGAAATGACGGTCGTGCAGGGAGCCGGATGGGGAGGCGGCTCGCTCATTTACGCCAACGTTCATCTGCGTGCGCCCGCCGATCTCTTCCAGAGCGGATGGCCCGCCGGTTACAGCCGCGCCACGCTCGATCCCTACTACGATCTCGTCGCCTACATGCTCGACATCGCGCCCATCACGGCGTCCAGTCATCTCGGAGTTCCGCCCAAGGCCGCGTGGATGAAACAGGTGGCCGGCCGTCTGGGGCGCGAGGCCCAGTTCTGTTATCCGAATATCGCGGTCGATTTTTCCACGCCCGGCGCAGCGCATCGCAACAAGTTCGGCGTCGAGCAGAGCGGATGCACCTACTGCGGCGAATGCGACATTGGATGCAACGTGCTGGCCAAGAATACGCTCGATCTCAACTACCTGGCGTTAGCCGAGCAGCACGGCGCCGACGTCGCACCGCTATGCGAGGTCGTTCGTATCGAACGCGACGGCGCCGCTTACAAGGTTACGTTCAAAAATCACGCGGCCGCGGGCGCCGAGACTGCCATCGCCGCGCGCACGGTCTTCCTGTGCGCTGGCGCGGTCAACTCGACGGAGCTTTTGCTTCGATGCCGCGACGAGTTCGGCACGCTGCCCGTACTGAGCGCGCGCCTGGGCGAGCGCTACTCGGGCAACGGCGACTTTCTCGCGTTCGCGTTCGATACCGCGACGCCGTTCGTACCTTCCAACGGCCCCACGATTACCACCGGCATCGTCTACGACCGCGGTGTCGGCGCCAATCGCGCGTGGTTCATCTTCGAGGAGGGCGGCTATCCCAAGGAGATCGCCGGCTTGCTCCAGGTGCTCAATCCCAAGGGCGGATGGCTCAAGGACGTGATCGATCTTTCGAGCGGCGCGTTGACCGCGGCGATTCACAATGCCGCCCGCAGCCGTATCGGTCTCAGCGCTCCGTCGCATGACGACACGGCCGTGTTTCTCGCGATGGGTCGCGACCGCGCAAACGGCGTGCTCGCGCTTGATCCGCTCACTCACACGCTCAAGGTGAGCTGGGACGTCGCCTCGAATCTGCCGCTCTACGGCGCCGAAGAGCAGTTCAGCACCGACGTGGCCAACGCGATGGGCGGCGCGGTCGCGTTCAACCCGCTATGGCAGCGGCTCAATCGTCCGGTCTCGGTACACAACCTCGGCGGATGCGTGATGGCGGACGACAGAGGAAATGGTGTGACCGACGCGGGCGGCGAAGTCTTCGGCTATCCGGGACTCTACGTGCTCGACGGCGGTGCGCTGCCCGCGGCGACCGGGGTCAATCCCTCGCATACCATCGCCGCGGTGGCCGAGCGAAACGTCGAGGCCGCGATTCGCAAGCTCACCGGCAATGTCGCCTGGCGCGCACCCGAGGCCGCCAGCGCTCGCCCAATTGAAGACCCATTAACCGGGATTTGATCCCGCCGCAGGAGGAGTTATGGCGCCGCAAACCGCCGCCGTGGGACTGAATTTCACCGAGACCATGAAGGGCTTCCTGCAAAAGGGCGCAGCGCCCGGCGCCCCTGAGGACATTGCCGACTACGTCGAGGCCGAGAGCGCCGGCCAGCAGGCCAACACTTACATGGAGTTCACGCTGACGATCACGATGGCGAACCTCGACCAGTTTCTGGCCGACCCGGCGCATCCGGGAGTCGCCAACGGCACCGTGCGAGTCGACGGATTCACCGGTCCCGCCGGCGCGCCGGTCAGCGACGGCCTCTTCAACCTCTTCGTCGAGACCGGCCGCATGTACGACCGCCGGATGCTCTATGCGCTGCCGTTTACCGGCGCCGACGGACGGCCCTACCTGCTCGACGGCTTTAAGCAGGTGCGCGACGACGGGCGCTTCGACGTGTGGGGCGCGACCTCGACGCTGTACACGGTGATCCGCGCCGGACACGACCGCGCGGGCAAAGTGATGGCGTGCGGCATCCTGCACATCATGGTTGCCGACTTCATGCACCAGCTTGGCACCTTCACGGTCCTCGGCACCGATGACCCGGTACTCAAGGCGACGGCGCTCACGCAATTTGGGCGGATGTTCATGGGCACGCTGTGGGACGTGTTTGTGCTGCCACGGCTCTCGCCGTAGCGCCAATGGCGCGCGCGCGAACGCACTGGTTGCGAAACGACGCACGGAGGTAAGCACGATGGGTCTGCCGGCAGTTGAAAATCACACCACCATGACTCCCGACGGCGTGGAGCTTCGGCTCGCCCGCTACCGCGGCGGCAGCAAGGGTCCGGTCATCGTCGTACATGGCGCGGGCGTGTGGAGCGGGATGTTCATGCTGCCGACAGTCGAGGAGCATTTCCTCCAGTACCTTACGAAAAACGGCTACGACGCCTGGCTGCTGGATTGGCGCGCGAGCATTAAGTTGCCGCTGCGCCAGTTTACGCTCGACCAGGCGGCGGAGAACGATTTTCCCGCCGCGGTCGCCTTCATCCGCGAGCGCACGCGTGCGGAGTCGGTGCAGGCTGTCGTCCACTGCGCGGGCGCGAGCGCGTTCTTCATGGCGCTGGCGGCGGGATACTTGCCGGAGGTGCGATGCGTTTCGTGCTCGCAAATCGCCCTGCATTACGCGGCGCCGTCGGCCACCGAAATAAAGTGCATGCTCAACCTGGGCGACGTGTTCGCGGACCTCGGCGTGGACTACCTTTCCGCCACCGAGGATCCGCGCAATCCGATATTCCAGAAGATGTTCAGCGCGGTGGTCGACCTCACCAACCACGAATGCAACAGCACCGTGTGTCATCGCATCACCTTCATGTACGGCCATCTCTATCGCCACGAGCGCCTCAACACCGCATCTCATGACCGGCTGGGCGAGCAGTTTGGCGCGTGCAACATGACCGCTTTTCGCCATCTGGCGCAGATCGTCAAGCGCGGCACGGCGGCGAAGTTCGACTACGGCGCCGCCGAGAACCTGCGCCGCTATGGCAGCGCCGAACCGCCGAGCTACGTGCGTCCCGAGCACCTGCGCATCCCGATAACGTTCGTCTCCGGGGAGCTCAACCAGTGCTACCTGCCCGTCTCCACCGAACGGACGTTCCAGTGGCTGCAAAGCGTCAACGACCACAAGCTCTACCGCCGCCACGTCACGCCGGGCTACGGACATATCGACAACTTCATGGGCGCGACGGCCAACCGCGACTGCTACGCGCTGTTCATGGAGCAACTCGAGGCGTGCCCCGCGTGAGCACGCGTGAACTGAGCTGTCGCGATGGCTCGGCTTGAAAAAATCTCCAGGCGCGTAGCGCCGATCACTTAATCCGGCGCGTTGGCGCGGCGCGCTCCGCATGGGCGAGCCCGCGCGTAACCGCCTCTTCGCCGAAGCGCGCGGCGACCCTGTCGAGCGCGCGGTTCAGCCGGTCGCGGCGCGCGTCGTGCGCCGGCGCCTCGCCGAACAGTGCCAGTTGCGCGGCCGCGGCTTGCGCGTCGCGCACCAGGTTATGCACCTGCACGCCGGCCAAGCGCACCCGCTCACGTTCGCGCACGCGCGCCAGCAGCGCTCGCGCGACGCGCGCCACTTCGACCCCATCGTCGGTCGGAGCCTCCAGCGACTGGCTGCGCGTCACGATCGGATAGCGGCCCTGCCCAAGCGGCCGCGCGAGCTTGAGCTTTAGCGTCACCGTGCGCGCGCGCACGCGGTCGGCGCGCAGCCGCCGCCCAAGCGCGTCGGAATGCGCGATCAGTACTCGCGCGAGCTCCAGCGATTCGAGCGCCAGGTCGTGCTCGAACGTGCTCTCCTCGCCATAGGACTTGCGCTCGTAGTCGCCGACGACCGGGCGCGGGTCGCGCCCCAGCGCGAGTTCGTGCAGATGCGGCCCCATCGCGCCGAACATCGCATGCAGGTGCGCGACGTCGGCGCGCGCGAGATCGCCAACCGTCGCGATACCCGCCTGATGCATCCGCTCAAGCGTCACCCGCCCGACGCCCCATAGCCGTTCAACCGGCAGCGGCCCGAGAAAATCCATCAGCTCGTGCGGCTCGACCATCCGCAGGCCGTCCGGCTTGGAGAGGTCGCTCAGGATTTTAGCCGCCATCTTGGTCGGCGCGATTCCGACCGACACCACCAGCCCGGTCGCCTCGCGCACGCGAAGCTTGAGCGCGCGCCCGGCCTCCATCGGCGAGGCGAACAGGCGATGCGTTCCGGTGAGATCGAGGAAGGCTTCATCGAGTGAGAGGGGCTCGACAATAGGGCTGAACTCGTCGAAGGCGGCGCGTACCGCGCGCGAGATCTTTGCGTAACGCGCCATCCGCCCCGGCACGAAGATGCCCTGCGGACAAAGCCGATGCGCTTCGTGGGCCGGCATCGCCGAGCGCACTCCAAAACGGCGCGCCTCGTAGGAGGCCGAGGTCACCACGCCGCGGCGGCTGCGTCCGCCGACGATCACCGGCAGGCCGCGTAGCGCCGGATTGTCGAGCTGCTCGACCGAGGCATAAAAGGCGTCCATGTCGGCGTGCGCGATGACTCGCGGCCACGCGGTGGCGGCGGCGCCGGGATTCATCGGGATGATCCTGATGATCCTAAGGATGCTCTTGGGGAGGCGCCAGGGGGCGCTCCGGGCGTCGCTGCGAGCGCCGCGCCGAGTTCGGCAAACACCGCCTGGGCCGCGCGTTCGCCGCCGAGCACGCAGTCGGGGATTCCGACGCCGCGCAGCGCCGCGCCGGCAAGCTCGAGCCCCGGCAACGCGGCCGCCGCGCGCTCAATTTCGGCCACACGGCCATGATGTCCCACGGCGTACTGCGGCATCGAGTCGGGCCATCGGTTGACCCGCGCCCAAATTGGCGCCGTGTCGACGCCGAGCAATGCCTGGAACTCTTCGCGCACAACTGCAGCCATCGCGGCGTCGTCGAGCGCCATCAACTGGCTCTGCATCGCGCCGCCGACGAATCCGCGCACCAGAATCGTTCCGGTTGGCGCGCGGCCGTCGAACTTCAGGCTGGTGAAGCTGGCGGCGATGATGCTGCGATGCTCGAGCACGGGTACGACGAAGCCGAAGCTTCGCGGCGCGCGCGGAAAATCGCTCTCGCGGTACGCCATGTTGACCACCGCCGCTGACGCGTAGCCGATTGTCCCGAGCGCGCGCGCGAGTGCCGGCGCGTCACGTTCGAAAAGCGATGCTGCGCGATATGCCGGCAGCGCGCAAATCACCGCGTCGGCTTCCAGAGCCGCGCCATCAGCCATTAGGACGCGCCATCGGGGCTTGCGCTCGGTAGCGCCGCCGCCGTCGATACGCTCGAGCGCTACTACTTCGGCGTCGCGGCGGACGGTTTCGCCGAGCCTTTGCGCGAGCGCGTCGACCAGTGTGCTGATTCCGCCGCGCAGGCTCGCGAACAGGCTCCATCGCGCGCCGCTGGTGCCGCTTGAGCGGCTGGATTTGCCGAATCTGGCGTCGTGCGCGCGCGCTGCCACCCGCAGTCCGCGAATCACGCTGCCATAGCGCGCCTCCATTTCGGCGAAACGTGGCAGCGTAGCGTGTAGGCTGAGGCGCTCGGGGTCGGCGGTGTAGATTCCGCCGGCAAGCGGCTGCGCGATCCGTTCGAGCACTTCGCGGCCGAGCCGGCGCGTCACGAAAGACGCCAGGCTTTCGTCAGTGTGCCCGCGGCGGCGCGGAATCAACGGCTCGATCATCACGCGTAGCTTGCCGAACGGAGAAAGCAGCGGGCTTCGCAGCATCGGCAGCACTCGCGTCGGTGCTAGTAACGAGAACCCGTCTGGAATTGCGACCAGCGCTCCGTTGCGCACGACATAAGTCCGGCGAAACTCCGCGCGCGTTCCGATTAGCTCGCTCTCCAGACCGAGACGGCGCGCGAGATCGAGCGCCCAGGGCTTTTCGGTGAGGAACGAATCGGCGCCCGTCTCGGCGATGAATCCCTGCTCGCGAATCGTGCAGAGCGGGCCGCCCAGGCGCTGGCCGCGTTCCAGCAGCATCAATTCGAGCGGGGCCTCATGCTTCGCCGACAGCTCTAGGAGCCGGAATGCGGCGCTGAGTCCGCTGATTCCGCCCCCTAGAATCGCGATTCGAGGTGCGTCGCTGTCAGCCATCCCCGTACTCCCGCTCCTCGCCGGGTCAGGCGAGCAAACGCTCGCGAATCAGTGCCGCGATCATTTCGATGAAGCGCGGATGCTCGCCGACGGTCGCCGCACGCATCATCGTCACGTCCATCTCGCGCGCCACGCGCGCCGCCTCGACGTCGAGGTCGTACAGCACTTCGACGTGATCGCAAATGAAACCTATCGGCGCCACCACCGTGGGCTGTCCCTTGAGGCCGCGCAGCACGTCGCATACGTCGGGCTCCAGCCACGGATCGCGCGGGCTGCCGCTGCGGCTCTGAAAGGCGAGGGTCCATTCCCGCCGTCCCAGGCGCTCCGCGATGAGCCGCGCGGATTCGCGCAATTGTTCGACGTACGGGCTCGCCGCCGCCATCGCGGCCGGGATGCTATGCGCGGTGAAGATGAGTTGTGCGCGCGCGCGCGCCGCGGGTTCGAGGCGCTCGAGCGCATCGGCGACGCGATCGGCCGCGGCTTCGATGAAGAGCGGATGCGCGTGCCATTCGCCGAGGTAGTCAACCGCGGGCGCGGCGGAGCCGATCCGCGCGCGCGCCTCGTCGACGTCGCGCAGATAGCGGTCCCAGCTCGCTGCGCATCGATGGGCCGCGAGCACGAAGCCCAGCGCGCGGCGCACTCCATTTCGTCCAAGCTCGCGGAGCGCGTCTTCGAGCCATGGCGGCGTATTGCGCATCCCGAGCACCACCGGAATCTTCACGTCTTCGCGCGCGAGCCGCTCCCGCAGCGCCGCGGCCTGGCGCTCCGTAATCTCGTTGAATGGCGAGCGCCCGCCGATTGCTTCGTAGTGATGAACCACTTCCTCGTAGCGCTCGCGCGGAATCGATCGCCCGGCGGTCACGCGGTCCAGGAATGGGCGAATCTCGCCGGGGCTTTGGGGCCCGCCAAAGCCGATCAGGATGACCGCGCCGTATTGCGCGTTCGTGCTCATTCCTGTTCGATCCCCACGTTCATTTTCGTTTCATTTTCGGCTCATCTCGTGCACCGCGTCGACCAGCGCGCGCACGTGGTCGACCGGCGTCTCGGGCAGGATGCCGTGGCCGAGGTTGAAGATATGGCCGGGACGGCCGGCGGCCTGATCGAGAATCGCGCGGACGCGTCGGCGAATCTCGGGGATGCCGGCAAAGAGCGCAACCGGATCGAGGTTGCCCTGCACGCCGACGCCGTAACCGAGGCGCGCCCACGCCTGGTCGAGGTCGACTCGCCAGTCCAGACCGATAACGTCGCCGCCCGCCTCGCGCATCAACTCCAGCAGATTGCCGGTCACGGTGCCGAAATGAATCACCGGCACCCGCGGGCTCAGCGCCGAGATCACGGCGGCACTATGCGGCAGAACGAAGCGGCGATAGTCGTCGGGCCCAAGGATGCCGACCCAACTATCGAAGAGCTGCACGATGTCGGCGCCGGCCGCGATCTGCATATTGAGATAGTCCGCAGTCGCGCGCGCCAGCGTCTCCATCAGGCGATGCCACGTCGCGGGCTCGGTGTACATCATGGTCTTGGTCGCCTGGTACTGGCGCGAGCCGCCGCCCTCGATGAGGTAGGAGGCGAGCGTAAAGGGCGCGCCGGCGAATCCGATGAGCGGAATGCGATCGGCAAGCGCGCGGCGTGCCATTTTGATAGCGTCACCGACGAAACCGAGCGCGCCGGCGGCGTCGATCGGCGGAATTCGTTCGAGGTCGGCGGCCGAGCGCACCGGCCGCTCGATAGTCGGCCCCCCCTCCTTCTCGTAATGCAGTCCGACTTCCATCGGGATAAGCGGCAGTAGGATGTCAGCGAAGATGATCGCGGCGTCGACGCCGAGGCGTTCGACCGCGGTGACGGTGACGTCGGCGGCAATTTCGGGCCGCCGGCACATCTCGAGAAAATCGTGCTGCGCGCGCACCCGGCGATACTCGGGCATGTATCGCCCCGCCTGGCGCATCAGCCACACCGGCGTGTAGGGCGCAGGCTCGCGCCGGCACGCGAGCATCATCGGATGGTCGCGGAGCGCGGCGGTCGCGCGGGCGTCGGATTCAACTTCAGCGGTCATTTTGAGGGGCATTTTTTAAGAATAATGTGCGCGCGCTAAACCCGCCACGCGTTTATCTTGGCGCGTCGCGCGCGTCCAAGTCCACGGGCGGCTATAGGCTTTCCTCGCCCACGGACCGTTGCTAAGGGTTCGTCGGCGACCGCGAGTCGGCCGCCGCGAAAGCGTCTTCCTTCGGGGACAAATCATGAAGCGGCGAATCTATCTTGCGCGTGGGGCAGGGACGATGGCCTTTGCGGTCGTGCCGGTGCCGGGTGCGGCGTCGCGCGGCGATTCTACGCCGGCGGGCGGCAGTAGAGCCGGCCGCGGCTGGGGCGCGAGGCGCCGCTGCGTTTTACGCCTTGGGCGGGCTGTGTTAGCTCTGGCAGTAGAGGAGCGCTGCTTCGATGAGTCAGCCATTGGTCACGGTCAGCAATGAAAACGGGGTCGCGACGGTCACGCTCAACCGTCCCGAGAAGCTCAATGCGCTCAACCGCGAGATGCGCGGGCAATTTTGCCGCGCGATGCAGGAATTGGGCGACGATCCCGCGACTAGTGTGGTCATCATTACCGGCGCCGGACGCGCGTTTTCGGCCGGTCTCGACCTCAATGAGCTGGGCGCCGAGGGCATCCGCGAAACCGGCGGCGTAACTTTCATCTCGGTGGTCGAGCGGATGGAAGTCCCGGTCATCGCGGCGGTCAATGGCTACGCGGTCACCGGCGGGTTCGAGCTGGCGCTCGCCTGCGACATCGTTATCGCGGCCGAGACCGCGCAATTCGCCGACACCTACGCACGCGTGGGTGTGATGCCGGGTGGCGGGATGTCGGCCCGGCTGCCACGCGCGGTGGGCGTGCGCAAGGCCAAGGAGCTTTCGCTGACCGGCAATTATTTGAACGCGCGGGACGCGGAGCGGCTCGGGCTGGTCAACCGCGTAGTGGCGGCGGACCAACTGATGGCGGCGGCGGGCGAGCTGGCGCGCCAGATACTCGGCGCCGACCAGCGCGTGGTGCGCCAGATGAAACGGCTGATCAACCTGGCGACCGAGGCGCCGCTCGGCGACGGGCTGCGTATCGAGCAGGACTTTTTCCGCGCCTTCAACCAAAGCCGCAACTTCAAGGGTGTGGCGGAGCGGCGCGCGGCGGTGGTCGAGCGCGGACGCTCGCAGGCGCGCAGCTAGCGGCGCAGAGGAATGGGTAGAGGACCTACGATGCATTGGCGGCTTGCAGTTCTGGCGATTATTTTCCCGCTCGCGATGGCGCTCGCGGCTTCGGGAGCACGCGCGGCGGGTGAGACTGATGCGGCGGCGGAAGCCGGAGTGGCCTCTGTGGGTGAGATTCCCGCGGCGCAGATTCCCAAGGCGATCACCGATGCGGTGAACTCGCCCGACCGCCCGGCCGCCGACAAGGAGCTGGACGCGGGGCGCCGCCCGGATCAAATACTGGCGTTCTTTGGAATCGCACCGGGGATGAAGGTCGCGGACCTGTGGGCGGGCGGCGGCTATACGACCGAGTTGCTGGCGCGAACGGTGGGGCCGAGCGGCAAGGTCTACTCGCAAAACGGCCCGTTTCCGCCGGCCTTCAAGAAGGGCGAGGAGGCATGGAAGGCGCGGCTCAAGGAGCCTGGGATGAGTAACGTGGTCGAGCTGCTCAAGCCGTTCGACGATCCCGACGCTATTCTGCCGGTCCCGCCCGAATCGCTCGACGCGGTAATCATCAACATGAATTACCACGACATGGTCGGACGCGGGTACGACCGCACCAGGATCAACGCGGTCGTGTTCAAAGCACTCAAGCCGGGCGGGGTTTACGGCGTTATCGACAACAGCGCCGCCCCCGGGTCAGGCGCGCGCGACGCCAACAGCCTGCATCGTATCGACGAGGCCTTCGAGATAAACGAGATAAAGCAGGGCGGCTTCAGGCTCGAGGCGGTTTCCAGCGTGCTGCGCAATCCCAAAGACGATCGCACCTGGTTCATCATGAAGCATCGCGGCGAGCAGGACCGCTTCGTGCTGAAGTTCATCAAGCCGCGGGGTGCCGGCGGCATAGGCGCCGGACTGCCGCACTGACCGCCCGGGGGAGATTCTTCCCGCGCGATGCGATATATGGATAATGGATATATATAAAGACGAGGTCACATTATGAGAACTGGCTACATGCTGCTGTTCCAGAACGCCCACCAGGGGATGTCGGACTCCGAGATGGTGCGGCACGAAATGCGGATCGCGGATCTCGCGGAGCCGCTGGGCTTCGACACCATCTGGAGCGCCGAGCATCACTTCGACGCTTACTCGATGCTGCCGGACAACTTTCAGGTGCTCACCTACCTGGCCGGTCGCACCAGTAAAATCCATCTTGGCACCGCCGCGGTGATCCTGCCGTGGAACAATCCGCTGCGGGTGGCCGAGAAGGTGGCGATGCTCGACGCGCTATCCGACGGGCGGTTCATCCTGGGCTTGGGCCGCGGCCTCGCACGGATGGAGTACCGGACCTTCGGCATCGACATGAATGAGTCGCGCGACCGCTTCAACGAAGCGGCCAAGATGATCATGGAGGCGTTGCGCACGGGCTACATGGAAGGCAACGGGCCCTACTACAAGCAGGCCCGCGCCGAGATCAGGCCGCGCCCCGAACGCTCCTTCAAGGACCGCTTGTATGGGGTCGCGATGTCGCCAGATACCGCGCCGGTGGTGGGCGAGCTTGGGGGCAGGATGATGTTTTTCATCCAGTTCTCGCTCGATCAGCATCTGCCCGGGGTGGAACTGTACCGCGAGGCTTACCGCAAGCATCAGCACCGGGCCGCGCCGCCGCCGCTCGCCATCGACTTCACCTTCTGCGATAAGGACGGCGGACGCGCGGAGGAGATGACGCTGCGCTACGCCGCCGGCTATTATCTGTCGGTGATCAAGCACTACGAGTTCAACAACGACTATCACGCCAAGCTCAAGGGCTACGAGAACTACGCCAACGCGGCCCAGGTCCTGCGCGAGACGGGTCTGGACAAGGCGGCCGAGACCTATGCCAGTCAGCAGGCGTACGGCACTCCGCAGCAGATCCTGGACAAGCTCGAGCAGCGTCGGAGCAAGCTCGGCGATTTCGAATGGAACGTCTGCACCAGTTTTTCCGGGATGCCGTTCAAGGACGTCGAGTCGAGCACGCGGCTGCTGGGCAAAGAGGTTCTGCCCGAAGTGAAGAAGTGGGGCGAGGATAGCTTCGAACCGCTGCGCGCGTCGGCGTAGCTTAAGCTCGCGCGATATCAAGTAACGTACGCGGAAGCCCGGACAGCTCAAGCTGCCCGGGCTTTTCGCTTTTCCAACTTTCCTCGGGTTGCTAGATTTCGCCGCCGACGCGGCATCGGCATACCGTGGCGATCGAAGGCCGAATCCAGATCACGTGAAGCAGCAAGAACCCTACAGGTAAGATCATGAAAGACAGGCTATCGACCGCCGAGTTGATCTTGGGAATCCGCAACGACGTAATCGAAGCTCGGCACTATTTAGAGGTCTACAGGACCTACATGCTCCGAGAAAACCGCCAGAAATACGGAGAGATTCTGCTAGTTTACCGCAACTTCTTCGCTTGCGACTTGCGTGCGCACTTCGTTGCCATGATGGTGACGCTCGGGCGTGTGTTCGACACAAACACGAAGTACATCGGCATTCCAGCGTTACTTCAAAGGGCTCCGGAGCTCGAAGAGGTGGCGAGCGAAAAATTCGCGCGTGTGCGACAACTGTGGAACGGAAAGAAGATAATGCTCTTGCGACATCAAGTCGTTGCTCATCGCTCGTCCAACGCGACAGTTCAGGCGATCTTCAAGACGGTAAGTACCTCGTTGAATGAGCTAGGTGAGCTAGTCGGATTGCTGGACGATTTGATAGATGCATGGTCTCGCGAGGCTAAATGCCATAGTCACAATCTATCGAGCGTGAAACCAGATTTAGACTATCTTCTGAATACCTTGTTGCGAACCCGTGAGGAGCGAAGAGGCGCGGCGCGGACTCGGACAGGCTGATGGTAGGTGATCACGGCTCCAGGAGCCGGAGATCATTAGAGCCCGGTCTCTATAGTCAGCAAAGGACCTTTCAGGATTTTGGAGGATACTGCGGCGAGTGCGTAGAGAGAGGGATCGCCATCTTCGATCAAGTAATCCAAACAGTCGATAATATCACGACGCCTAGGCACGGACGGGAGAGTGCCTGTCTTTGCTGCGTCGAGAAGGCCGCTGAAAAGTAGGATTCCCAACTCACACACGCGACGGGCCAAGACTCGAGCATCGCGCTGTTCCGTGTATGCCACTAGTGCGGCTTCGTCTCCATGGACAAGCTGCGATCTCGCTTCGTATGTGTCCTGAAATGCTTTGGCAGCCTTCTTAGCGCTAGGTCCGGCCTGGCCGTAAAGAAATTTGATTCGGCGCTTGATTCTTCCTACCAATCCTTCCCCTTTTTCACCAAGCAGAGCCTCGATGACGATCATGTGCCACAAAAGCTGATCGAAACCCTTCGAGAGAAAAAGCTCTTAGCAATGAGCCGAGCGCTCGATCCGCACACCGCCAAAGCTCGCTGCTGTCTTTCAGCGTTTCTAATCCGCGGGAGACGTCCCGAATAAAACCCGCCAATCTCTGCGTTTGAGCCTCATCGAGTCTCCAGGGGCAGTCCTCGTCGGTGTCCGACAGAGGCATATCGAGTGGCGGCTGAGAAGGAGGATCTACGAAAGGATCATTCGAGAAGCGTATGATAAAAGCGATACGGAAAGAGAACCACTCCTCGTTGCTTGCGAACTCCTCTTGCTCCGGGATTGACTGCCAGTCCCAGAGAGCAAGGATCTTCAGCGCGGCCTCGATAGGAGCCGGGAGATCGGAATACCGCATCTTTTCACCCGAGGCCCGCAGATACTCAGCGAACTCTTCGTGCCGAGTGCTTCGACGCTCACGCGTCTCGGTCCTTATATACCAGTGGTCAGGGAGTTTATCGGCCGAACAAATGCACGCTGGGTAGAATAACCGATTGGTTTCGATTTGGAGCGTATGCTCCAACCATTCTGCTGAAGGCTTCACTATCTGGAAGGCGCTAAAGTCGAGAGGGTCAGTGACATGCAGTCTCACCCCGTCGAGTAATGCGAGATACATGACGCTCCACTCTGTTGTTTGCGCGTCTGCGACAAGTTGTTTGGTCGCTTCCGTATAGTCGATTGGCTGGCCTTCTAATATGCGTGCGTAGAGGTCGCGGCGCCGGAACCAATTGCTGAGCTCATCGGGCGCCACGGTAGTTCTCCACTTTATAAGGGCGCCACGACCCTTGCTCGTCCCCGCCTGGAGGAAGGCCTCGGCACATGCCCTAGTGAGCTGCCGCCAACTCGACAGACTCTCGCATTCATCGAACCACGCTCTCGCGCCTGAAGGCAAAACCCTAAAAGTACCAGGATTTACAGATGGATTTCTCGAAGCCGCCCCTAACCGCCTACGGACAACCTTCCGGGCGTCGTCCAAATAAGCACCAAGAGCTGCAGTGATTGTTTCTTCAGAAAATGCCATTCAACAGCTCTGTATGTACGGCCCGCATCTCTGGCGATAACGGCCAAAGTAACCATATCGCAAGTTTGCCATTAGTATATCATCGCGACCGTCAGCTATCGATCGCCGCCCGCGTAGTCGAAGGCCGATTCAACGAGAGCCAGAATGCGGTCTCCATATCAACGCGTCGAGAGACCACGCGCCTGCGCCGGCGTTGATCAGGAAAAGCAGACTCATCGTCATCGCAAAGTCCGTCCTCGCGTCGCTCACCATGAACCAGAAACCCTGGTTGGGACGGAACAATTCCGGAATCTTGGTCGTCGCAATCGCGGTCAGAATTACGATCAGCAGTGGAATGCTGGCTAGCCGGGTGAGCAGTCCTAGCAACACCAGAAACCCACAGACGATTTCGAAGATGCCGACGAAATGAGCCGTAAACTCGGGCATCGGAAACCCGATTCGCATGAACCGCAGCGCACCCATATGCGGATCGATATATTTAAGGATCCCCTGGGTGAAGAAGATCAAACCGACCGCCAGACGGATGAATATGATGCTGCGAGCGTTCCAACCCGGTCGCAGCAGTGATCTCAGCTCATACATGAGCGTTGCATGGAGGTTGCGCGGAGGCGTTGTCCGAATCCGTACTGCTCTTTCCAGCCGCGCCCGCGACTTGGAACTCCACAACCGAAAAATCAGGTGGTGGCGAGAATCTCTTTGGCGCGTTTCAGATCCTCGGCGATTTGCGCGGCCAGCGCCTGGCCCGATTCGAATTTGCGCTCGCCGCGAATCCGTTCGACGATCTCCAGCCGCACCTTCGCGTTATAAATATCGCGATCGAAATCGAAGATGTGCGCTTCGATCGTGCGGGCCGGCTCGGCGAACGTCGGGCGCATCCCGATGTTGGTTATCGAGGCGAAGGCGCCGTCGGGCAGAAGCACGCGCGTCGCGTAAACGCCGTCGGGCGGCAGGCATTCGGTCGCGGAGTCGAGATTGGCGGTGGGAAAGCCGATGGTGCGGCCGCGCTCGCGTCCATGGACGATCGTGCCGCTCAGGAAATGGTTGCGCCCGAGCAGCCGCGCCACCGCGCGCATCTCGCCCGCCGCGATCAGTTCGCGCATCCGCGTCGAACTCACCACCGCGCCCTCGACCGTCACCGGCCCGACCACGATGGTCTCGAAGCCCATCCGCCGCCCCAGCTCGGTCATCACCTCGGCGTTGCCGGCGCGCGCGTAGCCGAAACTCACGCTGTGCCCGACCACCACTTCGCGTGCGCCAATTTTGCCGAGCAGGTAGTCGCGCACGAATTCGGCGGGCGTGAGCTGGCTCAGCGCGAGGGTAAACGCGATCACGATCACGCCGTCGATACCCGAATCGCGCAAAAGTTCCAGCTTGTCCTCGGGCGCCAGGATGAGACGCGGCGCGCGTGCGGGAGCGAGCACCTTGGCCGGCAGCGGATCGAAGGTCAGGGCGAAGGCGGTGCCGGCGGCGGCGCGCGCGCGATCGATCGCGGTCTTCAAGATGGCGCGATGGCCGAGGTGGACGCCGTCGAAATTGCCGAGCGCCACCACGGGATGAGGATGCGGCGGAAGCTGGTCGATTGCGCGAATTATTTCCATCGCTAAAAGCGCGTCGTGAGTTCGCGGGCGACGGCACGTCGCGCCGTCATCCGCTCTCCACGGCGCTAGCCGCTCGCGCTAGTTGCTCGCCATGCTTTTCATCATTGCGTCGGCGGCCGCCGCCTCGGGCGTGCCCGGATGGTCGCGGACCAGCTTCTGCAGCGTGAGGCGGGCATCGAGCGAATCGTTGGTGCGCAAAAACGCCTGTGCCTCGCGCAACTCCGCGCTGGCGGCGAAGCGGCCCTTGGGAAAGCGCATCGCGAGGTCGTTGAACTGCAGAATCGACTGGTTGTAATTCGAGGGGTCGCGCACACCCATCTCGAACAGCGCGTTGGCCGAAAAATACTCGGCCGGCTCGACCAGCGGCGACTTGGGATGGGCCCGCTGGAAGGCCTGGAACTTGCCGACCGCGTTGGGATACTTGGCGGCCTTCATGTCGACCAGCCCATCGCGATAGACTCGCGAGCCCGGCTCCGAACTGTTGCTCGCAGCCGCCAACTCCTGGTCAAGCGCCGACTGCCATCCGGTTACCGCCGGCGCCGGCGTCGCCGCCTCTCCCTCGCCCTCAGCCGGCGCCCCGGTTTCACCCGGAGCGACCGAGGCGCTTTCCGCGCCGGGCGCGACGCCGGGGGCCGCGCCGGGTGCACCTGGCATCGCGGGAGCGCCGGGAGCACCAGCGACGCCGGGCGTTCCGGGAGCGCCCGGAGCACCAGCGACGCCGGGCGTTCCGGGAGCGCCCGGAGCACCTGGAACCAGCGGCGTTCCGGCCGCGGTTGCGTTGACTTGCGCCTCGAGCTTGGCGATGCGGTCCTTGAGCGCGGCGGTCTGCTTGGAGTCGCTGTCCGCGCCATTGTGTTGCAGTTCGGTGACGCGGTCGTTGAGCTGGGCGATCTGTTCATGCATCGCGGTCATCTGCTGCTGATCGTTGGCGATCATCTCGCGCATCGATTGCTCGTTCTGCGACACCGCGTCGAGGTCCGAGCGCGCCGCGCATCCGCCGACGCCGATCGCCATCGCGACCAGTCCCACGGCTCCGAATTTGAGCATCCGGTTGTCGAGCATGCGCGCAGTCACTGGTGCTATTGCTGGACCACGAAGTGGTCGCGCCGGTTTTCTGCCCAGCATTCGTCGGTTTCCTCGGTGCAAAGCGGCAGTTCCTTGCCGTAGCTGATGGTTGACATGCGGTCGGCTCCGATGCCCAGGGTTTCGAGGTAATCCTTGGCCGCCTGGGCCCGCTTGGCGCCGAGCGCGATATTGTACTCCTCGGAGCCGCGGTCATCGCAATGGCCCTCGACCTGGACGTGCGTGGCCGAATGCTTGGAGAGCCAGTCGGCGTTGGATTTCAGGATCTCGCCGTCCTGCGCACGAACCGAGTAGTCATTGTAATCGAAGTGGATATCGCTAAGCGGTCCCTGTCCATTCGCGCCCAGCGTACCTCCTTGGAACTGGTTGAGCGAGCTGTTGCCATTGGGGCCCAGTCCATTCTCCCCAATGCCTCCCGGGTTGACCGGGCTAAGCGGCGTACCGCTTTGCTTCGACGAGCATCCGGCGACCAATGCCAGCGCCATCACCGCCGCGGCCATCACCGCAAATCGTCCGAAGCGCCGTCCGTTATCCACCGAGCCACCACGACCATGTGGGAGAACTGTCATTGCCCTCATCCTCCATCAAGGCAGATATAACCTTGCCGGTTTGCGATTGCGTATTGACCTGCATCAGGTAAAGCCGCTCGTGACCGCCGCTGTTCGAGCTGAAAATCAAGTAGCGCCCGTCGGGTGACCAGCACGGCGACTGGCTGGAGCCGGCGGTCGGCAGTTGTATCGGTTGGCCGCCCGCGGTGGGCACGATGTAGATATTAAACCCGCCCGCGCGGCCTTGGTAGGCGATCCATTTGCCGTCGGGTGAGAACGACGGCGAAGTGTTGTAGTCGCCCTTGTAAGTCACGCGCCGCGCCGCGCCGCCGCCCAGGCTCATCACGTAAATCTGCGGCGTGCCCGAGCGGTCCGAGGTAAAGGCGAGCAGTTGGCCGTCGGCCGAGAATGCCGGATTGACGTTGATCCCGCTGCCCTGAGTCAGCTGGCGGATTTCCTCGCCGCTGCGCCCGAGCAGAAAAAGATTGGTCCGGCCGCCGTTCTCGACCGCCGCGACGATGCGGCTGCCGTCGGGTGAGAGCGCGCCGCCGATAATGTTGCCGTGCGGACTTCCGATTCTGATTTCGGTGCGTCCGGCCACGTCGAACAGGTAAAGCGCGGGCGCGCCGGTCTTGTATGAAAGATAGAGCACGCTCGCCGCGCTGTGCGCGAATTTCGGGAACAGGTTGATGGTCGGGTTGTCGGTGACCTGGAAGAGCCCGCCGCCGTCGGGCGAGGCGAGGTAGATTTCCTTGAAGCGGCCGCCGTGCGTCGAGACGAACGCAATCTTGGTGTCGAACGGCCCCTGGATTCCGGTCACCGCCTTGAGCACCGAGTCGGCGAAGCGCCGCGCCATCTGCTCCACATCGGCCGGGCCGCCGGAAAAGCGCGTGCCGAACATCCGACTCTGCTGTGCGACGTCGAACAGCAACGCCTCGACCGAGACCTGGCCGCCGCTGACCGTCACCGCGCCTTTGACCAGGAACTCGGCGTTAAGCGAGCTCCAGTCGCCGAAGTTGAACTTGCCCAGATCGTAGCCTGAGTTTTGTGGGTCCTCGATATACGACTTGGGCGAGATGATGGAAAAGAAGCCGCTTAGATCGAGGTCGTGGCGCAAGACCCTGACGAAATCATTCGAGATGGTGCCCTGATCGTCGCCGCCCAGATTTTTCAACTCCGAGACGGCGATCGGCGCGGTGGTCGAGCCGAGCTCGGTAAACGACATGTGCAGTCGTTCTGCCTGCGCGGCGCGAGCGCCTGCGAGCGACAGCAGCACGAAGACCGTGAGAGTGGAGACAAGCCGCCTGATCATTTTGTGTTTCCGTCAAGGCATCCGGGCCTGCCGCGCATCTCGCGCCTGCCCGTCCGCCGCCGCTCCGTCCCCCCTACGATTTCAACTCACCCAGCTTGAAGTCCGCGTCGACGCCTTCGCCGAACTCCGGGCGGTACTTTTCCGGCGGCGGCGGAAACGGCGCGGCGCGCCGGATTGCGCGAATCACCGAATCGTCGAATGCCGGGTCCCGCGAACTCTGCGTCAGCTTGACGCCGGTCAGACTGCCGTCGGGACCGATCGCGAAAGTCACGCTGGTGGTCAGGTCTCCGTTCCCGCCCACATAATTCCACGCCTTCTTAATTCGATCCTGTACCGTCTGATAGTAGAGCAGAAATTGCGGGTCCTGTTGAATCCCCATGCTGCCCTTTCCAGTGCCCACGCCGTAGCCCTCGCCTTCACGTGGCGCGCTGGCGACCACCGGTCCGCCGCCCTCCGGCCCTTCGGAGCGCGCCTTTTCCGCCGCCGCTCTGGCCGCCAGATGCTCCTTGAGCAGGTTTTCGCGCAAGGCGGCGAGCTGTTCCTTGACGCTGGGCGTCGGCTCGGCGCGCGCGATCGCGACTTCATTGCGCTTGGGCCGCGAATGGGCGCCGTGCTTGGGCACGGGAGTCGGCGTCGGCCGCGTATGGCGATGCCGCGGCTCGGGCGTCGGCCGCGGGGTCGGCTTGTGCCTGGGTTTCGGCGTCGGCGCGTGAGTCGGCTTCGGCGTTGGCGCAAGCGTCGGCTCGGCCGTGGGCTCCGGCGTCGGTTCCTCGGTAGGTTCGGGCGTCGGCTCCGGTGTGGGCGTCGGCGTTGGGGAGGCGCCCATGTTGAACGCGATCACGGTCTTGGCAGTGTCGGGCGGAACCGGCGGCGGCGGTGGTGGCTTGTGTTGCTCGACGACCGGCTTGTGCTGCTCGGCGCGATGCTCGGGATGCGGCTGGTCCTGAGTCAGACGCGGCAGATGGGTGCCCAGGTCGCCAGCCGGTATATTGTCGACGATCTTCACCGTGTAGCCGGGCGGCGTGGTGTCGGGATGGCGGAAGTAGGCCGGCAGGATGACCAGGACCAGGGCGAAGAATACCGCATGGCCCAGCGCCGACAGGATGATCGCTCCGGCATAGCCCAGACGCGAGGAGCGGTCGCGGCCATCAAGGTTTGGCGCTGCCACGGTGCGATCCGCCCGCCGCCGGGCCCGCGTCCGCCCGCGGCCCCTCGGTCACCATCCCGACGTTTTCGATCCCCGCCGCCTTGATCGCCGCCATCGTCTTGATCACCGCGCCGTAGGGCACTTCCTCGTCGGCGCGCACGAAGACTTCGCGGTCGGGCCGCGCGATCGCGATGGCCTGGAGCTTCTCGGTCAGCTGGTCGAAACCGAGCTTGGTGTCGTTGAGGTAGACTTCCTGGTTGCGGGTGATCGAGACCACGAACTGCTCTTCCTTGCCCGGCAGCGCGGAGGCGCTGACCCGCGGCACGTTGACCTCGACGCCCTGCTGAATCATCGGCGCGGTGACCATGAAGATCACCAGCAGCACCAGCATCACGTCGACCAGCGGCGTGACGTTGATTTGCGAGGCGAACTGCCCGCGTTGTCCCGGTTCGAAAGCCATCGGCTGCGCCCCTTAGGGCCGGCGTCCCTACGATAGGAAGTGACGCCCGGCGATGTTGAGAAATTCGGAGGTGAAATTTTCCATCTCGATCGCGAGCTCGCGCACCCGGGCGGTGAAATAGTTGTAGAGCATCTGCGCCGGAATCGCCGCGACCAGCCCGATCGCGGTGGTGATGAGCGCCTCGGCGATGCCGGGGGCGACGGCCTGGATGTTCGAGGAATGAGCCGCCGAGAGCCCGATGAAGGCCGTCATGATTCCCCACACCGTGCCGAACAACCCGATGAACGGGCAGGTCGAGCCGGTGGTGGCCAGGAAGGTGATGCCCTTTTCGAGCTTGCTGGTCTCGACGTTGGCCTGCCGGCGCATCGCGCGCGTCACGTTCTCGACCCCGCCAAGATCGGTCGAAAAGCCGCTCTCGGCGCCCACCGCCTGGCGTTTGGCGCGCGTGAGCTGGAGCAGTTCCTGGTAGCCGGCGCGAAACACCTGCGCGACCGGGCTGCGGGTCAGGCTGACGCTGCCGCTATGAATCGCGGCGAGATTCTTGGACTCCCAGAAGAGCGTGATGAAGCGTTCGGACTCGCGCCGGGCGTGGGAAATCTGGTTCAGCTTATAGATGATGATGCCCCAGCTCACGACCGAGAAGAGGACCAATGTCCACAGCACGACCTGAACCACCGGGCCCGTTCCCAGCAGCAGGTCAGCCACCCCCATTGTACCGGGGCCGCCTAACTCATGGGGCATACCGCATTCCGCTCCACCCGCCTGTTAGAACGCAACCAGACCGATTTCGTTGCAATCAATTTACGTTGTGGCCGGAGCGGGGGCAAATCACTTTTCGCGCCGGCGGCGTTTGGCGCAGACTTTTCGATCCGCGTCGTGTTGCGCCTGCCCCGCGACGATTCGCCGCGCGCGAAGGCGTTGAGCCCCGCCGCTCGTTGCGCCGCGCTTGGGTCGTTGCTGCCCGCTTGCGAAAATTGTGATAACTTGGTGTTCCAAATGAAAGTTGGCCGAAGACCCGCCGGCCGTTCCGGGCGGTTAAATAGTTAAACTGACCGGAACTCATCTCGGGGGAGACTCATCTCAGGGAGGATTGCGCTGTGGCGATCAGGATCGGGATCAACGGTTTCGGCCGAATCGGCCGGATGGCTTTTCGGGCGATGCTGGACAAGAAAGGGGTCGAAGTCGTTGCCGTCAACGATATCACCGACGCCAAGACCCTCGCTCATCTGCTCAAGCATGACTCGGTGCATGGCTCGCTCAAGCATCAGGTCAAGGCCGAGGGCAATCAGATCATGCTCGACGGCCATGCCCTGCGCGTGCTCGCGGAACGCGATCCGGCCAAGCTGCCGTGGAAGGAACTCAAGGTCGACGTCGTGATCGAATCGACCGGACTGTTCACCGCGCGCGACAAGGCGGCGCTGCATCTGAGCGCGGGCGCGCGCAAGGTCGTGATCAGCGCGCCGGCCGACGGCGTCGACGTGACGCTGTGCATGGGCGTCAACCAGGAAGCTTACGACCCGGCCAAACACGACATCATCTCCAACGCTTCGTGTACGACCAACTGCCTCGCGCCGATCGCCAAGGTGCTGCACGAAAACTTCGGCATCGTGCACGGCCTGATGACCACGGTGCACTCGTACACCTCCGACCAGATGCTCCATGACGGGCCGCACAAGGATTTGCGCCGGGCGCGCGCGGCGGCGCTCTCGATGGTGCCGACGTCGACGGGTGCGGCCAAGGCGATCGGGTTGGTGCTGCCGATGCTCAAGGGCAAGCTCGACGGCATCGCGATCCGCGTGCCGACGCCCAACGTCTCGGTGGTCGACCTCACCGCCGTGGTCGAGCGCGACGCGGACGAGAGCACGGTCAACGCGGCGATGAAAAAGGCGGCCGAGGGCGAACTGCGCGGCATCCTCGCCTACAGCGACGAGCCGCTGGTCTCGGTCGACTTCAACGGCAACCCGAACTCTTCGATCTTCGACGCGCCGCTCACCAAGGTGATGGGCAAGAGCCTGGTCAAGATTTTTTCGTGGTACGATAACGAGTGGGGCTATTCCAACCGGCTGGCCGACGTGACCGCCTTCGTCGCCAGCAAGATCTGAGCGGGGGCAGGCGCCGCGATGCCCACGCTCGAGGTCACGCAGCTCCAGCTTGACGGCCGCAAGGCGCTGGTGCGATGCGATTTCAACGTGCCGCTGCACGAGGGGCGCATCGCCGACCCCGCGCGCATCGACGCGAGCCTCGACACCATCCGCTACATCCTCGAACAGGGCGGCGCGGCGGTGCTCTGCTCGCACCTGGGACGGCCCAAGGAACGCACGCCGGGGCTTAGCTTGAAGCCGGTGGCGGAGCACCTGAGCGTGGCGCTCGGTCAGAAGGTCGCGCTTGCGCCCGACTGCATCGGCGAGGTCACGCTGGGACTGGTCGCGGGACTGAAGCCGGGCGGGGCGTTGCTGCTCGAGAACCTGCGCTTCCATCCCGAGGAGGAGGCCAACGATCGCGATTTTTCCCACGAGCTGGCGCGCGGCAAAGATCTCTACGTGAACGACGCTTTCGGCTCGGCGCATCGCGCGCACGCCTCGACCGTCGGAGTGACACGCTTCCTCGCCGAGCGCGCCGCGGGCTTTCTGATGATGCGCGAGCTCAAGGCGCTGAGCGCGCTGACTCACGACCCGGCGCGGCCGTACATCGCGATTCTTGGTGGCGCCAAGGTCTCCGACAAGATCGGAGTCATCCGCAACCTGATGGCCAAGGTCGACGCGATTTTGATCGGCGGTGCGATGGCGTACACGTTTCTGCGCGCGCGCGGGGTCGAGGTCGGCCGCTCGCGGGTCGAGGAAGACAAGCTACAGCTCGCGGGCGAGCTGATGGTGGAGGCCGCGCGCCGCGGCGTGGCCCTGATGCTGCCGGTCGACCACGTGGTCGCGGCTTCGCCCGAGGCCGGCACGGCCGAGACGGTGGAGAGAATCGCGTCCGACCGGATGGGCCTCGATATCGGACCGCGCACGGCCGAGCAGTATATCGCGAGGCTCCAGGGCGCGAAGACCGTGGTATGGAACGGGCCGCTGGGATATTTTGAGCTGGAAGCATTTGCGCGAGGCACGCTCAAGGTGGGCGAGGCGCTGGCCAATCTGGAAGGCGTCTTCAGCGTGATCGGCGGCGGCGATACCGCCGCGGCGCTCGCCAATCAGCCGTGGTCCTCGCGCTTCAGCCACATCTCGACCGGCGGCGGCGCGACGCTGGAGTACCTCGAGGGCATCGAGTTGCCGGGGGTCAAGGCGCTCGAGAGTCAGGGCTAACCGCGGCGGCCGCGCCGCTGCGAAATCGAAACCGACAAAATCGTCTAACTGGCGGAGAGAGCGCGATGCGCAGGAAGATGCTCGCTGGAAACTGGAAGATGAACCTCACGCCGCTCGAGGCGCGCCAGCTCATCCGCGCGCTGCGGGCCGCGATCGACCCCGAAGCTGCGGTGCTCGCGCGCGACCGCGACGTGCTGGTGGCGCCGGCCATGGTCTCGCTCGTGGCGGCCGCGCAGGAACTCGCCGGATCGAACATCGCGCTGGCCGCGCAGAACATGCACTACGAAGACAAGGGCGCGTTCACCGGAGAGGTGTCGGCGCCGATGCTCAAGGCGCTGGGCGTCACCCACGTCATCCTGGGCCACTCCGAGCGCCGCCACGTCTTCGGCGAAAGCGACGAGCTGATAAATCGCAAGGTCCTCGCCGCGGTCAAGCATCACCTGGTGCCGATCCTGTGCGTCGGAGAAACCCAGCAGGAGCATGACGGCGGCCATACCACCACGGTCATCCTGCGCCAGACGCAAAACGGTCTTGCGGGGCTGGACGGGCGCGACGCCGCGCGCGCGATCATCGCCTACGAGCCGGTATGGGCCATCGGTACCGGCCGCACCGCCACTCCCGCGCAGGCCTCGCTCGCACATGGGGTGATTCGCGAAGCGATCCGGGACAATTTCGGTCCGGAATGCGCCGCCGCGGTACGAATCCTCTATGGCGGGAGCGTCACGCCCGAAAACGTCGACGGACTCATCGCGAGCCACGATATTGACGGGGCTTTGGTCGGCGGGGCAAGCTTAAAGGCTGACTCGTTCGCCCGCATCGTGCGTGCGCGGGTGGGCTAAGACGTACAAGGTCATAATACCCAGGTTATAATATTCAGATGGTTACGATCGTCGTCGCGATTCATGTCACGATCTGCCTTGCGCTGATCATTGTGATCCTGCTCCAGCAGGGTAAGGGCGCGGAGATCGGCGCGGTGTTCGGCGGTTCGAGCCAGACCGTGTTCGGCGCCTCCGGCGCGGGCAATGTGATGACCAAGGCCACGTGGGCGATGGCCGCGATGTTCTTCGCGACCTCGATTTTCCTCGCCTACGCCTCGACGCGGCGCTTCACTGGCAGTATCTTCGGGGCCGGCGGCGGGATGAGCCACAAAGTCGTCGTTCCGGCCAAGCCGGCGATGCCGTCGGGACCGGCGCCCGCGGGACCGGCTCCCGCGGGACCGGCTCCAATGACCGCGCCGGCGGCCCCGGCCGCTCCGGCCAACCAGGCCAAGCCGGTCGCGCCGAAGCCCGGGCCGTAGGCGGCCGGGATGCGGCGCAATGATTTCGTGACCGGGGCGGCGCGCGCGTCGCGAATATGGTGACCCAGGCGGCGCGGGGAGCGCGGCGAGTAATAGTGACCGAAGTTGCGCGGGTGGTGGAACGGCAGACACGCGAGTTTGAGGGGCTCGTGGTAGAAATACCGTGCGGGTTCAAGTCCCGCCCCGCGCACCAGTAAGCTTTGCCTATTCGTTGGGATTGCTCACAGAAACTTGATCCGGGTTTTCGGTGGATAATATCCCCTTCGCCGACTCGGCTCACCTTGGACCTCAATCGATAGCAGCCGTTCCATCGGCCGCAGCGTCCTCGTTTTTAGATGCATCACTTCCGAAAAGGACGTCTCAACGAGGACGAACTGCTCCACGGCTTCTATGGGAATCCAGCCACGAGCGCGAAAATGATCGCGCAGAAGTTGACGCAAAGATAGTAAATTCGGTTCAGGTTGGAACAGCGTGATCTGGTCCGGATTTGTGCGATCGGAGAAGGCTTCACCGCCTCCAGGGTCTGCTTTCCACATCGCTTGCTTCATCTGGCTAAGGCCCTCCAGATTATTTGTTCCGAAATATAGGAAATAATCGGTGCGGTTACTCTTGTTGATCATCTGGAACTCGCGCACATACTTAAATCCGGCTTTACCTTGCAATTGCTTTCGGTAGAGATCAGCGATTCTGTCACGCCGTGCCACCGGATTATGTTCGGCTAGAATTGCTCTCCATCGAGTAGTTCCAAAGAGTTCGTCGTATTGAGATCCAAGAGCGGGATGACTAAGGAAGCGATTGACTTCCTCGTACATAAAAGTGATGAAACACTCGCAGCGGGGGTTCCTCGCGATGCGAGCGACAAGACTAAGCGGGATATCTTTGAAACCGAACGGGTCCAGAAAGGCGAACGTCGGTGCCAGCCGCTTGCCCTGAGCGTCGAGTTCGTCGAGCAGTTCGTTGGCCACCGGGGCGAACGCCCCTTCCAAGACGTTTGTAGTTATCCACTGAGGGAGGCGATACTCTTCCAGAATGGCTTCCAAGGCAGCAGCCCTTTCATGGTCCTTTTCCACGAACGTGAATAGGACTCGTCTTTGAAGAAAGGGCTTCTGAAAGTGGGGATGGTTGATAAGAGTGTCGAGTGCAATTAGGGGAGAGCCCCTCTCACCGTTCTCATAAGAGACTGGCCCTGCAAAACCATCCAGAAAATGTATGTTGCCATTGTGCTTAGCCATTATTGGCAGCCAAGCCTGCAGGTATTTTTCGAGAATCAAATGCTTTGTTCGTGTATGGGGTTCGATCCTCCAGCGAGTGGTTTTGGGCGCAGCCACTGCAGCTCACGTATTTGCTCTTAACTTCAGAGGGTAATGGTTTGGCATTTCATTCCAAGTGCGCCCGCCGAGAACGCGACCGCCGGATTTTGGCGTGCGCCCTCCCCATTGTTTGAAGAAAAATGGCACCCCGGCCGCGACACATTGGTTTCGTATGCCGGCTGCCCATTGCGGTCGCATTGCACGAGCGTCCGGCCCGCTTTCCCCACCAACGATGACCCAGTGAATCCCGCGCAATGGCAACCTCGGGATCGGTCCCAGCAGCGGCTCTATAGAGAGAAAGCGGATAGCCGCAGGCGCCTTTAGGAGGTATTTTACCCTATCGACGTAGTTTGCATTTTCGACCGAGACGCCCTGCCACACGTTACGCGGCCACTCTAACTCCGAGGCGAGGCCCGCCAGACGCTCCGCTCGCTTGGTCAGCACTTGGAATATATGCCAGTGAGCGCGTCCCATTACCGAGAACACTTCGCGGATGAAGTATTCCGGTATCGTCTCGTGAAACAGGTCACTCATACTATTTACGAAAATGCGCCGCGGCTGTTTCCACTTCAGCGGCAGGGTGAGTTGATCAGGATGTAGCGTTAGTTCGAACCCGTTGTGGTATCTGGGGTTTCCCATCGCCTTCAGGCGAGCTGACAGCCTTTCGGCGTAGCAGTGTTTACATCCAGGACTAAGTTTGGTGCATCCCGTGACAGGATTCCACGTGGCGTCCGTCCACTCGATAGCAGATTTGTCACCCATAGCTACCCCTTGATTCCTATCTCCCTAGACCGCAAGTGTTCAAGTAGGTAGCAAACTCTTAAAAGCGGCTACAGCGCATGGGTCGTACAATTGGTTTCCCCGATGCGTGGACTTGCCGCACGCCTTCCTCAGGCGGGGTTGCCGTCAACGCACGCCGAGTGACAGTTGCGTGCCCGGCGCCAGCGCCGGGGCGGCAGCGCGGGCCGCTTCGCGCCGGTCGCGATGGTCCACCTTAAAGCCATACTTCGCGCGCATCCGGTCGAAAATCAGACCCAGCCGTTCGTCGTAGCCGCGCGGCGCATACACGGCGCGGCCATAGAACTCGTCGATCCGCTCCGCTACTTCGGGGAAATGCTCCTTGATGAACGGGATGAAGCGGCGCGCGGCTGACGGCTTGAGGAACAGCGAGCGCCACCATACCGCGCTTGCGCCGGCGCGCCGCGCCGCCCGCACCACGTTTTCGATCGCCGCCGGCGCGTCGGTCAGTCCGGGAATCACCGGCATCATCAGCAGATTGCAGCGGATGCCCGCGCGGCTTAGCTCGGCGAGCGCGCGCAGGCGCAATTCCGGGCGCGGCGCACGCGGCTCGAGCGTGCGCTGGAGGCGGCGGTTGAGCGTCATCAGCGAGAAGTTGACGCTAAGCCTGGAGCGCGAATTGATCGCGCTCAGCAGGTCGAGGTCGCGCACCACCAGCGCGGACTTGGTCGTGATCGAAAGATCGAGCCCGCCCAGTTGCGCGAACACCTCGAGCATCGAGCGCGTGAGGCCGTACTTGCGCTCGGCCGGCTGGTAGGGGTCGGTCGCCGTGCCGATCGCGATCGGGTCCGAGCCGATGGGCGTGCGCGCCAGCGTATGCGAGAGCACTTGCGCGGCCATCCGTTTGACGAAGATGCGCCGCTCGAAATCCATCGGGTCGCGCAGCTCCAGGAACTCGTGCGTGTAGCGCGCGTAACAGTAGACGCATCCGAACTCGCATCCGCGGTACGGGTTGATCGTCCATCGAAACGGCATCCGCAGATTCTCGCAGCGGTTGAGGATGGTGCGCACGGGCATCTCGATGAACTCGACGTCGCGCAGCGGCCCGAGCGGAGCGGCAGTAGCGTTGATGGACCCGTCGAAGAGCGCCGTCGATGCAAGCTTCATCGGATGAGTTTCGCTTTTTATTCGCTTACAGTCAAGGATCGGTAGGTGTGGTCAACACGAGAATCCGTCTCCGATTGCTGGCGGAGACGTGCGACCGCTGGGGCGTCAGACCATCGGAGGTTGACCCAAGCGCCCGAGTGGCAATAGGACAAGTGGTGGCAGGAGACGGCGGCGAACGTCGCGCGCGCTTGCGGGGAGATGGTTAATGTCCTATCCGTTCAAGAAAATCCTCTGTCCGATACAGTTCGAAGATTCCGAGCAAATAGCGCTGACGCTGGCCGCGCGGATGGCCAAGGACCTGGGCGCCACGGTCTACCTGCTGCACGTGCTGGTGATCCTGCAGGCGGTCGACGCGCCGGAACCCGCAGCCGCCGCGAACAAGAGCGCCGAGGATGGCGCGCGCCTCAAGCTCCAGGGAATAGGCGCGCAAAAGCTGGCCGGACTCAAATTCGAAGTCGTCACGCGCGTCGCCGGTCCGGGCGACACCTCCAGGGCCGTGCTCGAGGCGGCGACGGACCTGGATACCGACCTTATCGTCTTGAAGACTCACGGGCGTCACGGGCTCGCCCACTTCGTCATGGGCAGTGTGGCGGAGCAGGTTGTGCGCCGGGCGCACTGCTCGGTGTTGACGCTGACTGCCACGGCCGAGGTGCGCCACTCGGGGCCGGCGCACACGCCGCTCGCGAGCGAAGACTAGGTGCGAGGCGCCGCACGCGAGCGCGATTACGGCAACGTGACCATGTCGTAGGCCGGGGGTAGCCGCTCGCCGATCAGGGTTGCGGTCTCGCCCCTCTCGCGCGTGCGAATCACGCAGCCGTCGGTGGTCACGGCGAAAAAATCGCCTTCGTTTTCCGGGTCGGCCCTAAAGCGCATCACCATCCCGCGCTGGGGCAGGGTGTCATCGCCGAGCGCCTCGAAGCTTTGGCCCCCGTTGACGCTGCGGAACATCACCGCGTCGGCGCCGGCCCGTCCGGTCGACCAGAACGGCGGCGGACCCGCCGCCGCGGCGGTAAAGACCCGGCTCGACTCCCCCGCCGTGACCAACAGCGGCACCGTGTAGCTGCGGCAGAGACCCCGCTTGATCCTGTTCCACGAGCCGCCGCGGTTCTCGGAGACATAAAAGCCGGCGCCGGTGGTCGCGTAGAGGCGCTGGTTACCTTGCGGATCGACCGCGAGGCAATGGACATCTTCGTAGAGTCCGTGGTTGAGCAGTTCGAAGCTTCCGCCGCGGTCGAGCGAGCGGGCGACGCCGCCCTCCTCAACTCCCACGTAAAGGGTCGCGGGGTCGTGCGGGTCGAATACGATCGAGCGGACGTGCGGGATGTGCGGCGGCGGCGGAAAACTCCAGCGGTCGCGTCCCGGCAGCCGGAGGAACTCGACGCACTCGCGAAACGTGCGGCCGTGATCGAGGCTATGAAACAGCCGCGCGTGCGAGGTGCCGATAAAGACCTCGCCGGGCGCGTCGGGCGCCGCCGCGAGCGCCCATACGTCCTCGTTGCGCGCGATGCCCGGCGTGATATCGGCCCAGGTGCGGCCGCCGTCGCTCGAGCGCGCCAGCGTCACCCGGCCCCGCGCACTGCCCATGTGGCTGTGGTCAACCGAGCCGGCGTAAATCGTTCCTGGGTCGCGGCAATCCTGCGCCATGCACCAGACCGACGGCGGATCCGCGAGCACCATCAGCGGCTTACCGCTGCGCTGGGCGTCGAGGATAACGATCCCCTTCGACGTACCTACGCAGAGTTTCATTCTCCCCTTCCCCCTTGTGAGCCGCGACGATTCGCAAGATTCGCAAACAGGACTCGCAAGAACGTGCGCGTCCCGTTGGCCCGCCCTTGGGCCGAGCGTGCTCGCTCGCGCGTCTCGGCTTTCAATCCTATGGCGCGCCCGTCACCAAAGCATCACGCCAGTCACGCCAGACGTATCGAGGTATGAAGCCGGCCGCCGGCGGCGAGTTCCAGTGGCGCGACCTTCTTGGGACTCGAATCGAAGCGCACCCGCCGCACTACCATCGTGGCGCCCTCCAGCGCGACTCGCATCCCGGCCGTGTCGATCGATACCACCGTGCCGGCCGGGCTCTCGCTGCGCCGGTTCTCCAGTATCGGTTCGTAGAGCCGCAGCCGTTCGCCGCTCGCCTGCGCATACGCGCCCGGCTGCGGATCGCATCCGCGCACCAGGTTGAAGACTTCGCGCGCGCTCCGTGCGAAATCGACTCTGGCGTGCTCGTCGCGGCAGGGCGGTTCATAAGTCGCAAGGCTTTCGTCCTGCACCGCGGCGGGCGCGCTTCCGGTCTTGATGAGTTCGATCGCCTCGACCATGGTCTCGATGCCGAGCGGGAAAAGCCGATTGAAGTAGAGCGAGCCGACGGTGTCCTCGTCGCGGATGGGCTCGCTGCGCTGCAGCAGGATCGGTCCGGTGTCGATGCCCTTGTCGGGCCAGAACCAGGTCACCCCGGCGCTCGCGTCGCCCATGATGAGGGTCCAGTTGATCGCGCTGGCGCCGCGATGGCGCGGCAGGAGCGAGGGATGAAAGCAGATCGATTTGTGCCGGGGCGCGTAAAGGATGCGCTCGGGCACGATCAGCGTCACGAACGCCATCACCAGCAACTCCGCGTCGAGCGCGCGGAACTGCGCGAAGGCCTCCTCGCTCTTGAAGGTCGGCGGCTGGCTGAGCGGCACGCCCAGCCCGAGCGCCTTGGTCTTCAGCGGGTCGGGGCGTCCGCCAGGCGGGTCGGGCGGCGCGAAGACGTGAACGATCTCCTCGCCGCGCGAATGGAGCACCTCCAGGGCGCGCTCGGCAAACGCCGCCTGTCCGATGAGCGCGATACGCACTATTCTAGACCTCCCCCCGCATAAGTCGCGCGCCAGCAAGTCGGACGGTACCAAATAGACCGTCGAGTGGCACGCGCCGGTGTCGTCGCGCACCGCGCATTCGTCCACAGTCCTCAGCGTCCGCGGTTGGCGCGCGCGGTCGTTCCCGTTGTATAGGTGGGGCCATAAAGCTCCACGGCGGGAGGAACCGCGATGCCGGACTACAGCCATTACGAATTCATCAAGGTCGAAAAGGCCGAGCGCGTCGCCACCGTGACGCTCAACCGCCCCGACAAGCTCAACGCCGTCAATCCGGGGCTGCATCACGAGTTGATGACCATCTGGAACGATCTGGCCGAGGACCGCGAGGTCAACGCGATCATCCTGACCGGCGCGGGCCGCGCCTTTTGCGCCGGCGGCGACGTCAAGGGGATGGCGTCGGGGACGCTCGCCAGCGCCAGCGGCGGCAAGGCGGAGCGAATCACCGCCGCCGAGGGGCGGCGGATCGTGCAGAACATGCTCGATGTCGAGCAGCCGATAATCGGCGCGATCAACGGCGACGCGGTCGGTCTCGGCGCCACGCTCGCGCTCCTGTGCGACATCATCGTGGCCTCCGAGAAGGCGCGCTTCGCCGACACGCACGTGAAGGTCGGAGTCGTGGCGGGCGACGGCGGCGCGGTAATCTGGCCGCTGCTCATCGGCCCGGCGCGGGCCAAGGAATTCCTGATGCGCGGGCATTTCGTCAACGGCGCCGACGCCTTCAAGATGGGGATGGTGAATTACGCGGTCGCGCCCGAGCAGGTGATGGCGAAGGCGCGCGAGCTGGCGCAGGAGCTGGCCGACGGGCCGACCTACGCGATTCGCTGGAGCAAGCTCGCGGTCAACAAGTGGCTCAAGCAGCAGGCCAACCTGATCCTCGACGCCTCGCTCGCCTACGAGATGGTCACCTTCACCACCGAGGACCATCGCGAGGCCGCGCGCGCCTTCGTCGAAAAGCGCAAGCCCAACTTCAATCGAGAGTGAGCGGACACGAGCACGATTCGAGCCGTGCGAAAGAGCGAGCGCGGCGCGCCAAGGAGAAAAGAGATGCGTAAGGATATCGAGATCAACGCCGAGGGCACGATTCTGCGCGGATGGTTCTACACGCCCGACCGCGCGAGCAGCAAGGCGCCGGCGATCGTGATGGCGCACGGCTTTTCGGCGGTCAAGGAGATGTACCTCGACCGCTTCGCCGAGCACTTCTGCGCGGCGGGATTGGCGGCGGTGGTGTTCGACAATCGCAACTTCGGTGCGAGCGACGGTGCGGTGCGCCAGGAAATCGATCCGTGGGCGCAGGTGCGCGACTATCGCCATGCAATTACGTGGACCCGCACGCAGCGCGAAGTCGACCCCGAGCGTATCGGCGTATGGGGCTCGAGTTACTCCGGCGGCCACGCGCTGGTCGTCGGCGCGATCGATCGGCGGGTCAAATGCGTGGTCTCGCAGGTGCCGCTCATCAGCGGCTATCGCAACATCCAGCGCCTGGTGCGGCCCGACTTCCTCGGACCGCTGCGCGCCCAGCTCGACGCCGACCGCGAGGCGCGCTTCCGCGGCGAAGCGCCCGCGATGATACCGGTGGTCGCGCCCGATCCGCAGGCGCCCTCGGCGCTGCCGACGCCCGACTCCTATCAATGGTTCACCGAGACCGGCCGCGAGCGCGCGAAATCGTGGCGCAACGAGGTCACCTTGCGCACGCTCGAGATGCTGATGGAGTACGAGCCCGGGAGCTATATCGCGAAGATAAGTCCGACGCCGCTGATGATGGTCGTCGCGGTGAATGACGTTCTGGCGGTTGCCGAGCTGGCGATAGCGGCCTTCAACGACGCGTTGGAGCCCAAGAAGATCGTGCTGCTCGCGGGCGGCCACTTCGACGCATACGTCAGCGATTTCGAGCAGGCGGCGAATCCGGCGCGCGACTGGTTCGTGACGCACCTGCTGCGCTGAACGCGCGCGCAAATCAGCGCCGCGAACCTGCCGCTGAGCCGCCGCCTGAACCCGCGTTGGGCGTCGAGTAGCAAGATGGGAGGCGTTGTACGTCGGTCGACAATGGCGGATTGCGCGCGGAGGACCGCGCGAGATCCTTCGCTTCGGCAGCCTTCGCTCAGGATGACTCAAGGGCCAAAAGACCGTGACCGACGAGAATTTCTTGCTCGAGCGTCGCGTGTTCGAGCATAAGCAAGGGGGTCACAATCCCGAGATGGCGGATGACGCGCGGAAGACCGCGCAAGATCCTTCGACTCGCGCAGCGCTCGCTCAGGATGACTGAAGAAGGCCGAAGCGGAACCGGCCAAAGCGCGATGACCGAGGGGCAATTTTATTTAGCGAAATTGAGACTCACCACGCTAGTGTGATGTCTCACTAATAAGTCGCATCTATCAGCATGTCACCCTGAGCGAAGCGAGTCTGCGAGCGCAGTCGAAGGATCTCGCGCGGCTTTCTTTTGCCGCGTGATTTGCTGCGGCTGCCGGATTGACAGCGGCGGCTGCGGCCAGTTTAGTTGCCCTTACGATGAAGTCCACCGTGTTCGCGGACGGCCGCCGCCCGACGCTCGTCGTTATGCTGCGCGTGCTCGGCCTGTTGCTCGGTCTGGTGACTGTGTCCGCCTGTCTGACGAGCCCGCAGGCGCCGCGCCGTCCCGCCCGGATTTTCGTGCTGATGGTATGGGACGGGCTGCGACCCGACTTCGTGACCGCTGCGCGGACACCAAATTTATTAGCGATGGAGAACGAGGGCGTGCGCTTCGCGCGCCATCATGCAGTCTATCCGACGATCACGATGGTCAACGCGGCGACGCTGGCGACCGGCGCGGCGCCCGGTGGTACGACGATTCTCGGCGACCAGGTGTCTGTAGCGCCCCGGCTGAGCGCGATGAAGATTGCGCTTTCACCAAACGATTCGTGGGCAAGTCAGCCGGTCAACCTCGAGAATTCGGCGACGCTTGCCAAGCTCAACGGGCCGAAGTTCTTCAACGGAACGCTTCTCGGCTCGGAATCGCTCGGGCAGCAGGTTCGGCGCGCGGGAGGCTACCTCGCGATCGTCGGTAAGAAGGGGCCGACCTTCACCTTCGACGATAGCGTGACCGGCGATCCCGCGATGGGCGCGCCAATCGCCGCGGACAATTTCATTTTTGTCAGCGACGATCTCGTCGCGCCGCCCACGCTCAAGAACCAACTCACGCCCGCGCCGCGCAGAGCGCCGGCCGAGAGCATCATATATGGGGCGCGCGACACTTACTTCGCGCAAGTCGTGACCGAGCGTGCGCTGCCGCAGGCCAAGGCCGCGGCGCTCGGCGGTCATCCAGCGCTGGTGGTCTTCTGGCAGCACAATCCCGACATCACGCAGCATCGTCGCGGCCTTGGCACGCAGGCCAATCTCGACGCGCTCAAGGTTTGCGACGCGAACCTCGCCACCATCCGACAGGCGATCGCAAAGCTCGGAATCGCCGACCGCACCGACCTGATGGTGGTTTCCGACCATGGCTTCGCAACGATTCGCGCGCTGGTGCCGCTTGGGCAATTGCTGGTTGCCAACGGGATTAAAAAGTCGGTCACCAGCGACGACATTTTAGTGCTGGCCAACGGCGGCAGCGACCTTATCCATCTCTCGCGCTCGGCTTTTCCCACGATGCAAGCGCGGCGCGCAGTACTGCAAAAAATAACCGACCTCGCGGAGTCACAACCGTGGTCGGGACCGATCTTCGCGCGCAGCATCGGCGAGGAACGCGCGCTCGAAAGCTTGTGGGCAAAATCCAGCGCCGAGGTTGAATCCCTCGGCGACGAGGAATCCGCAAAGCGCCCCTGGGGGCAGGCCGGTTGGCAAACTGGGTGGCAAACTAGGTGGCAAACCGGATGGATTGACGGGACGTTCAGTCTCGATACTCTCGGCCTGATCGGGCACGACAACTATCTCGACGCGCCCGACCTCGTGGTCTCGTTCCGCGAATTGCCCGACGCCGATAATCGCGGACTCACCGGCCCCACCGAACCTGACTACTCATTCGGCGAGAATGGCAACCAAAGCAGCAACGTCGGCAATCAATCCAGTCCGCTGGTCGCGCCGGTCCAGGGCGTGATGTACGCCGATACCGGCGGCTGGGGTGGCTTTACCACCGGCCTCGGGATGCATGCGGCGGCGGGCGCGCGCGAGCTGCACAACTTCTGCGCGGCGGTGGGCCCGGATTTCCGCCGCCATTTCGTCGATCAATATCCGAGCGGCAATCTTGACCTGCGGGCGACGATCGCTCGCGCGATGGATCTGACGTCCGGCGACGAGGCCGGTTCCGACGGCCGTGTGTTGGACGAAGCGATGGCCGGTAATCAACTTCACGCCACGACGAACGAATCCCGACTCGCCGTCAGCCGCACGCTGTCGAGGACAGTGACGACGACCACCTTGAACTTCTCGACCTTGAGCGCCGGGACGCGCCGATGGTCGTATCTCGACGGCGCCGAGTACCAAGAGAAGCCGCTTACGAAATAGAAGTGAGCGGCGGCGGAGGCGCGGCGGTTCGCGCGACCAGGTCCTCATCGAGCCCGGTGAGCACGCGACCGCGGGTTTCGGGGATCAGCCAAATCAGCATCGCGCCCACCGCCGAGAACGCCGCGCCGATCGAGAGCGCGGCGCCGAAACCGATCGAGCGGCTCAGCACCGCAATCGCCATCGGAGTGAAAAACTGCAGGCCGCGCGTCACGTTAAGCAGCAGGCCGAGCGCGGAGTTGCGTACCTTGGTCGGCAGCAGCTCCGAGACGATCGGCCCGGTGCCCGACCAGATGCCGGTGCCGAATCCGGCCAGCGCCATCGCGCCCGCGATCAGTCCCGGCACGCCCGCCGCCCAGGGCCACAGGATGGTCGCCGGCAGGAGCCCGAGCGCCATCATCGCGGCGTAGGCCGAGTACACCGGGCGCCGCCCGAAGCGGTCGGCGAGCAGGCCGAAGGCCGCGTAGCCGGCGACCGCGCCGACCTGCATCCCCATCATCAGGCCGCTCGCCGCGCGGTCGCTCAGATTGCGCGTCAGCTTCAGATAGCCGGGCATCCAACTGTAAGTGAACCAGTAGGCTTCCGAGTTCACCCAGATAACCAGGAACAACAGCAGCATGATGCCGAGGTAAGGCCGCAGCGCGCGCAACTCCGCGCGGGTCAGCCATTCGCCGCCGCCGCTCCCCACCCGGCGCTGCCACACGTCGCTCTCCGGAAGCCATCGCCAGATTCCGACTGCCACCAGCAGCGCCGGCAGCGACGAGAGCGCGAACGTCGCACGCCATCCGATCGCCGGCGTGACGTAACCGGCCAGGAACGCGGCGATGAACACGCCGAGCGGCGCTCCCACCTGCACGTAAGCGGCATAGCGCGCGCGCCGGGCGGGCGGTACGGTCTCGGCCACCAGGCTCTGGCCCGCGGCCCACTCGCCGCCGATTCCGATCCCGGTGAGCGAGCGGAAGATCAGTAGCTGCGTGAGGTTGAAGCTGGCCGCGCAGAGCAGCGTGCCGAAGCCATAGATGAGAACGGTCGCGATGATGGTGGGGCGCCGGCCGTAGCGATCGCCGAGGAAGCCGAACAAGAGCCCGCCCAGCGCCGTCATCAGGAGCGACAGGCCCAGCGCAAAGGAGGCCTCCAACCTGCCCAGGTGCAGGTCGTGCGCCATCGGCACCATCAGGAACGAATAGAGGATGAGATCGTAGAAGTCGAAAATCCAGGCGAGGAAGCAGAGCGCGACGATACGATAGTGCGGCCATCCCATCGGCTGCTCGCTCAGCAGCGACGCCGGAACCGGGGCCACGGCGGCGCGAGCGTCGGGACCGGTTTCGCTCATCGCGGCTCCTGGGGCGCAGTGCCACGCGCCGCTTTTGCGCATTCCGTATGCTTTTGCATCGCTGTCAGCCTGCTACTGGTCCCCGCCGCGGCGTTGTGGTTGGCTATCATCAGGGTTTGGCTCGCCGGTTTTCAAGACCGCGCCGGCTCCGGGGGCGCACGCCTCGCCGCAAGATGAGGAGGAACGGAATGATCAGACGGACGCTGCGCTGGCTGTTGCGAGTGATCGTTGTCCTGATCGTATTGGGGGTCATCAGCCACGTCGTGAATTGGTGGTCGCATCGCGTTGCCCCCGGCTCGGTGATCGAGCTTGCGCTGAAGGGCCCGGTGATCGAGCGCGGCACCGACGGTTGGCGCGGGCTGGTCTCCGACGATCAGACCCCGCTCAACGAGGCGCGCCGCGCACTGCGCGAGGCGGCTGCCGATCCGCGTATCGTGGGCCTCGCGGTCCGTATCACCGACCCGGAGATGGAGTTTGCGCAGGCCCAGGAACTTAGCGCCCTCATCCACGGCTTCGCGGCACATGGCAAATGGACCACCGCGTATCTCGAAAGCGCCGGCGACTTCGGCTCGGGCAACCTGCCGTACCTGGTCGCGAGCGCGGCCGGCGAGGTCTCGATGATGCCCGAGGGCGAGATCAACCTGATGGGCGTGGGGTTGCAGGAGCTGTTCGCGCGCGGACTGCTCGACAAGCTGGGGATCAGGCCGAACTTCGCCGCGATCGGCAAATACAAGAGCGCCGCCAACATCTTCACCGAGAAAGACTTCACCCCCGGCCAACGCGAGGAAGACGAAGCGCTGGCCGGCGGCCTGTTCGATCAGCTCGTCACCACCGCCGCGCGCGCGCGCCATCTCGAACCGGCGCAAGTCCGCGCGCTCATCGACCAGGCGCCGCTCAGCGCCAGGGACGGACTCAAGGCCCATCTGATCGACCGCATCGAGTACGGCGACCAGTTTACAGATCGCGTCAAGGACTACGGCGGGCACGACCATGAGATCATCAAATACTCCGACTACCGGCAGGTCTCGCTGCTGCCGCACTTCGGCCATCATGACCAACTCGCGGTGATCTACGCCGATGGCGCGCTTCAGCGCGGGCAGGGCGGATTCGATCCTGTGCTTTCGCCCAGCGGCAACGGGGTAGGCTCGGACGACATGGTCGAGGCGCTGAACCAGGCGCGCGATGACGACTCGGTGCGCGCCGTGGTCCTGCGTATCAACTCGCCCGGCGGCTCGGTGATCGCTTCGGAGCTCATCCGGCGCGCGGCCGAGCTGCTGGCCAAGAAGAAGCCGCTGGTGGTCAGCATGTCGGGCTACGCGGCCTCGGGCGGCTACTGGATCGCGATGCCGGCGGAGAAGATTTTCGCCGAGCCCGCGACCATCACAGGATCGATCGGGGTGCTCGGCGGCAAGTTCAATATTGCGCCGATGTTGAACTCGATCGGCGTCAACAGCGCCGCCATCTCGCACGGCGCCAATGCCACCATGTTCGGCCCGTTCAACGATTTCTCGCCCGCCCAGCAGCAGCAGTTCCACGATCAGATACTGGGCGAGACCTATCAGCATTTCGTCAACCTGGTAGCGGATCGGCGTGGGCTGACTCCGGCGCGCGTCGACCAGATTGCGCAGGGCCGCGTGTGGACCGGCGCGGAGGCGATCAAACTCAAGTTGGTCGACGGAATGGGCGGACTCGACGAGGCGATCAAGGCCGCCAGGCAACTGGCCAAGGTGCCGGAAGATACGAAGCTCGGGCTGCTCGAGCTGCCGGCGCCGCCGGGGCTGCTGAGCAGCCTGAGGAAAGGCAAGGTCGGAGCCAGTGCGGCGCTCGGAGTCGGCCTTTCCGCGCAACTGCGCGAGCTGCTCTGGATGTTCGACGCGGCCGGCGGCGCGCGCGGCGGATGGCTTAGGGCGGTGCTTTGTCCGGTGGCGCCGGCGGTCTGACGCGGCGCTGCGAGGCTCGTCGCGGCGGTTCCATTTTCGGTCCGATGGCGAGATACAATTATTTCGACTTGCGCGCTTGCGCCTTTGACCTACGCGCCGAGCGTACGCGACGGAAATTCACGGAGCTGGAGAGACCAGCTCGGGAGAAACGATCATGGACGCGCAGCTTGAAGAATTTCTCAATATCTTGGGCGAGGCCGAGCGTGCCGGCGGCCGCGTCCTGCACGAGCTAACCCTCGAGGCCCGCTCGCTCGAGCTCCGCGAGCTGCTCAAGAAGGCCGGCCACGACGAAGGCTACTACGCCGGCGAGCTTTCCGCCCACGTTCGCCGCCTCGGCGGCGTCGCCTCCAACAAGACCGGCGACTTCGTCGAGAAGGTGCGCGCGGTGGGCGACTTCCGCGCCAAGCTCGAGCTGCTCAATCGCGGCCAGCGCTGGGTAATCCGCAAGATCGAGGAGCACCTCGCCACCATCGCGGACCCTGCGCTACGCGCCTTCCTCTCGGTGATGGCCAAGGGCCATTACGTCAATATCGGAGCCCTCGAAGACGCGCTGAAGGAAGGGATGCTCTAAGCTTTTCCGGGCGGCGCGATGGCGCGGGTCAGGGCCGCTTCAATGGCGGAAGCATCTCGGCGGCATCCACCCCCAGCTCGAGCATTCCTATCGTACCGAGGCAGAAATCACCGGGCGGAAACTGGATCGGCGCGGTCGCTCCGTCACGAAAGAACCGCTCCAGCGGTGACGTCTTGAAGATCGCGTGCGCGCCGCCCAGAGTCAGCGCCGTGCGGGTGATGCGCGACACCGCCTCGCCCACGAAGTACTTGGCGCGAAACATCGCGGCGAGCGCGGCCTGCGTCGGCCCCTGCGTATCGCTCAACCAGGCCGAGTGATAGACCAGCAGGCGGGCCGCCTCGAGGTCGACGCTCATCTCGGCCACTCGCCGGCGCACGTCGGGATGGTACGCGAGCGGTTGCACATAGCCGGGCGGGATCCTTCCCTTGAGCACCCTGACGACTTCCTTGTACGCCGCGGCCCCGACGCCCAGGTAGACGGCGGTGTAAGACGCCCACAGCCAGTTCGCTCCGTCGCGGATGAATGAGGGAAAGTCTTCGGTGCTATAGAGGCCGCCCTCCTCGGGAATCCAACAATCCTCCAGCAGCACGTTTTCGCTGCGCGTGGCGCGCATGCCGAGCGTATCCCAGACATGCTCGATACGGCGCCCCGGGGCGTCAGATGGAATGAGTACCAGGATGCCGGCCGCAGGCGTTTCGGTCTCTTCCGGCCGGGCCAGCAGCGCGCAGTAGTCGGACGCTTCCACCATGGAGGCGAAGGCCTTCTTGCCGTTGACGCGGTAGCCTCCTCCCTCGACGTGCCTGGCGCGCGTGGAAGGCCTGCCGTGCGAGGCGGCCAGTCCGGAGGTTTGCGGCTCGGAGAAATTCCCGGCGATAAGCTTGCGCTGTTTGACGACCAGGTCGGCGATATAGCTCTTGGTCGCCTCTGGCACCGCCGCAATCTCCATCAGCGGACCGACGATCGACAAGTGCATGTTGAACGCGAGCGCGGTTGCGGGACAGCCCTGGGCCAGTTCCTCCACCGCCAGAGACCACGGGAGCAACCCGACCCCGCCGCCGCCCCTGTCCTTGGGCACGTTCAGTTCGTAAAAGCCTTCGCCTCGCAGTGCTGCGTAGTTCTCCACCGGACTGCTTGCTTCGCGATCATGGATGGCCGCTCGGGTGGCGAATTCTGTTGCCAGGCGCCGCGCCCGCGCCTGTAGTTCCCTGGCTTCCGCGGTGATTTGAAAGTCCATTGTTCGCTCTCCCGCGCGCGCTCTCTAAGCTTGGCAGGATCGTTCGCAAGGTTGTAAGCAAAGATCGTGCACGAGCAGATCGCGCGCTAACTTTTCGAGCGGCGGACCCGGCGCGTCGAACGCTCGCGCGTCCGGGATACTTTATCGATTCTTCACTGAACGGCGCGTGCGGGTCTCGCGCTGCCATCCGCCGCGCGACGGGCGGGCCCCTGGGCCTTGACAGCGCCAAGCAGACGCGCGATTTCGGCTTTGGTGTTCACGGCATAGCGCTCGAAGTCCGCACCGTTCCTCAGGTCTGCGAACATCCCGGCCGGGTCTTCATGAAAATGCAGGAAGGCGGTCGCGCCGCGATAAAAGATTCCGCGCCTGCGTTCGGCCACGCCCGGGACCGTCCGCAAAATTGTGCGCAATTTTTCGAGCAGCGGTTCCAGCGCTTCGAGCGCTCGCGGCCCGGCGTGCTTCATCGGTCTTCACACGTTGCTCGCACACATTGCTCGCAGGCGTCGCTGGCGCTTTCTGCCACGCCCGTCGGTTTATTTGCGCGCGGCGCGTCCGGCGTCAGCCCTGATTCAGCCCTGATGCGGTTCGATCACCACGTTGCCGGCGGCCACCTTGGCTTCATCGGCCACCGCGCCGCGCAGCAGCACGCCCTCGTCATAGAGCGCCGCCAGCTCTTTATCCGGGAGCGCGAGCATCTCGCGAAGCACCGCGTCATTGTTCTCGCCGACGCGCGAGGCCTTGACGTCGGTGCGGTCGGGCCAATCGGAAAACTTGACCGGCATCCCGGGCACGTCGAACTCGCCGAGCGCCTCGTCACGCACGCGCCGGACGGTCTTGCGGCCGCGCATATGCGGATGCTCCATCGCTTCTTCGAGCTTGAGCACGGGGGCGCAGGGCACGCGCTCGCGGTCGAGTACGGCGATAGCGGAGTCGCGGTCGGGAAAAGTCGCGAGCCATCCTTCGATAAGCTCGCGCAGCGCCGCGTTGTTTTTGACCCTGCGCCCGTTGGTCGAGAAGCGTTCGTCTTTCAGCAGGTCGGGCTGGCCCATCGCGCGCAGCAGGCGCGGCATCTCGTGCTGCTGGGCGATCAGCATGATATGGCCGCCGTTGGCCTTGTACACGCCGCACGGGCTACCCGCCGGATGCATCGAGCCGGTGCGCTTGGGATGGTAGCGGCCGGGACGCAGCGACAGCACCGGGACGAACAACTCGTGCATATGAAAATAGGTATCCATCAACGAGGCGTCGAGGTACTGGCCCTTGCCCGTGCGCTCGCGCGAGAGCAGCGCGAAGCCGACCGCCATCGCGGCCGCCACGCCGGTGGAGATGTCGCCGATCGCCATGGAGGGCACGATCGGCGCGCGGTCGGGCTCGCCGAGCTGGTCGGTGACGCCGGCCAGCGCCGAGCCGATATAGTCGTAGCCGGGGCGGCGGCTGAGCGGGCCGCTTTGGCCGGCCGCCGAGATCGAGCACATCACCAGGCGCGGATTGATTTTCTTAAGCGCCTCGTAGCCGAAGCCCATGTCGGCGATCACGCCGGGCGCGAAATTTTCCACCAGCACGTCGATCTTCGGGATCATCGCGAGCAGCAGTTCCTTGCCGCGTGACTTGCGCAGATCGACCGCCAGGCTGCGTTTGCAGTGGTTGTGCTGGAAGTAGTAGCTGCTCATGCCGTCCTTGACGATGCCGAGCTGGCGCACGTGGTCGCCGTCGAGCGAGCGCTCAACCTTGATGACGTCGGCGCCGAGCTCGCCCAGGATGCGCGTGCAGGTCGGGCCCGCCACGTAGTGAGTGAAGTCGAGTACGTGGAAACCCTCGAGCATCTGCGGCTGCTGCTGTGCCATGTTTAGTCCTTATCTGATTTTGATTTAATTTCGATTCGATCGGCCTGATTTTGCGGTCTCGATGCCGCGCGCGCAAATTGTTGGGCCAGCCTGACCCCGGCGCGGCCCCGCGCCATCATACAAAGCCTGACGCCGCGATGTCCAAGCGCGGAGGCCGTCACAACAGCGGTGGCGGCGACGCCGATTGCGAGTCGTTCAGCGTCCGGCAAGCGCGCGGCATTCGGGGCAAAGCCCGTACAGCTCCATCTTGTGGTGGCTCAGCGTGACGCCGAGTTCGCGCGCGACCGTCTGTTGGAGTTGCTCGATCGCGTTGTTTTCGAATTCGATGATGCGGCCGCAGCGCTCGCAGATGAAGTGGTCGTGATGATGGTTGCCGACGACTTCATAGCGGGCCTGGCCCTCGTCGAAGTGGCGCTCATAGAGCAGGTCGCATTCCTTGAGCAGGCGCAACGTGCGGTAGATGGTGGCGTAGCCGACGTGCGGATTGACCTTCTTGACCTCGGCGTAGAGCTCCTCGGCGCTTATGTGGCGCCCCAGTTCGAAGAAGACGCGTGCGATGTCGTCGCGCTGGCCGGTCGACTTGAGCCCGCGCTCTTTGAGGCGCGTATGGAACTCCGCCATCCGCTGCTCGACCTCGCCGGGCTCCGGTTTGCCTCCGGCCGTGCGAGCGCTGCCTTCCTCTGGGCGTGGCATGGGAGTGCGATAGAACTCAGCCGTGGCCGGCCTGCCCGGCCCGGCCCGTGCGGCCGGCTTGGCCGGCTTGGCCGGCTTGGTCGGTGTGGCCGGCTTGGTCGGTGTGGTCGGCTTGGTCGGTGTGGTCGGCTTGGTCGGCCTGGTCTTGCAGCAGGCGGCGAGCGGCGGGCGAGAGATATAGTGTTTCGAGGTCGCGCGTGCGCAGCGCTTCGAGCAACACCTCGAGCTGGTCGGCGGGGGGTTGGGCGGAATCGATGATGACGAGGTCTTTTTCGCGCAGTCGGCAGGCGCCGCCGCGCGCGCGATAGCCGATCTCGCGCAGCAGCCGCTCGCGCCTGACCTGCAAGCCGACGCGCTCCGCCGCCTGCGCCAACTCCTCGACCATCGCTGCGATTCGCGCGCCGCCTCTCAACTCACCCATCTTGACTCACCCATTTTGGAAGCCCTTGTGACCGCCCTATACGCATGGTATCGCGGGACTGTAAGCTGAAGGGCGGACCGATGATCAAGCGCATTCTGGTTGGCATCGACACCTCCGAACATTCCCGCGTGGCCCAAGCTTACGCCTTCGCGCTGGCGCGCCGTCTGGGCGCCACCCTCATCGGATTGCACGTCGTCGACATCGTTTCGATCGAGGGCTCGTTCTTCCATGATATCTCAGGCTCGCTCGGACTAGAACCCTACCTCGACTTCTCTTCCAAGATGCGCGAGGTGCTGACCGCGCGCGGACGGGCGGTGGTGGATGAGTTCTGCGCGGCGGCGAAGCGCGAGAATATTGCGGCCGAGCCGCTGATCGACATGGGCGTGGTGGCCAACCAGATCTGCGAGCGGGCCAAGGCCGCCGACCTGGTGATGATCGGGCATCGCGGCGTCCACGAACGCTTCTCGACCGGACTGTTGGGCTCGACCGCCGAGAGCGTCGCGCGCAAGAGCCCGCGCCCGCTGTTCGTCTCACCCAAGCGCTTGCGCGAGATCAAGAGCCTGACGCTTGCCTACGACGGCAGCGAACGGGCCTCCAAGGCGATGCACGCGGCGGCGGAGTTCGCCACCGAACTCGCCGCGCCGCTCACCGTGATAACCGTCGCGCGCGAGGCCAAGATGGGCGAACGGGTCATGGACGAGGCGCGCCACTACCTGGAACCCTACCGGGTCGGGGCCTCGTTCAAGCTGCTGAGCGGGCACGCGCACGAGGAGATCGTGCGCTTCCTCGGCGAGAGCGGGACCGATTTGCTGTTCATCGGCGCATACGGCCACAGCCGGATAATCGAGATGGTGCTGGGCTCGACCACCGAGTACGTGCTGCGCAACGCTCCCTGCCCGGTATTTCTGTCGCGCTAGGCTATAGATCCGCGGCGCGTCGATGCCGATCGCCTCGTTCTAAAATCAAAAAGCACTCCGTCCGTCGCGTCACGAAATGGCGGTCACCAATCGATGCGGCGGCGTTCTGCCGCATTTTCGCTTTAGTCTGCCTGCTCATATTCTTCGCCGAGTACTAGTACTAACGGCCGCGAATTGCCGATTCAGCACGCTTTTTCTTGTGAATAGATGCCTGGCATGCTACAACGCGCTGCCAGTGGCTCTGTGCCGCAGCATTCGCAATGTCAATACGAGGGCTCGCCATGTTTCGTGCTTGCGCGCGGTTGTTTTTCGTCGGCCTGTTCGTTGCGCTCTCCAGCGTCTCGGGTGGGACCATGGAAGTTCCGCAGGCGATGGTCCGTCTGCCGGGCCATGTACTGCCGGCGCTGGCGAAATCGACGGTCGTTCCGTCGAAGCCGGACAGCGACGCGCAGCCGATGACGCTGACGATCGTTCTGCGGCGCGATGATCAAGCGGGCTTCGAACGCTATTACCACGGGCTTTACGACCCGCACTCGAAGAACTTCCGTCGTTTTCTTAGCCAGCAGCAGATCGCGGACCGCTTTGGCCCCTCGCCAGCGGATTACAATTCGGTGCTGGCCTACCTCCGCGCGAATGGCTTCACGCTGGTCCGTGGTTCGACGAATCGCTTGACGCTTACGGTCAGCGGCACACGAGCAAAGGCTGAGCGAGCTTTCGCTGTTCGAATCCGCGATTACAAGATCGGCCAAGTAACGTTTCACGCCAACGATCGCGATCCGGAGTTCCCAGACACCCTGGCTAACAAGGTCGAGTCGATTGCGGGGCTTTCGGATCTAGCTCGGGCAAAAACTACCTGGAAGGCGATCGTCGATGCTTTCTGCAGCATTTGGGCAGACTCGAGCGCGAACGGCACGTGCTGGATGAGTTGCAATGAGTTATACAAAGGCGATCCGGCCTCGCAAGCCTGCAAAGACTGCATCGCTAAAGAAAAGCCGGCGCTGATGAAGAAGTGTGAGAGCGAGCACGGAGTCGCTACCTCATCCAATGGAACCGGAAAGGACCCTGGCTCGTGGCTGGCTATGGACGGCACCGGTCAGACAGTTGGCCTGATTGAGTTTGACAATTTTCTGCCCAGTGACGTTAGCGACTACATCAACCTGTTCGGGTTGCAGGCCAATATCGCCAACTTGAGCAAGGTAGACGTTGGCGGCGGCGCGCCGATTGGAAACGGCGAAGACGAGGTTCTGCTCGACATCGACGCCGTGATGACCATCGCGCCGGGAGCCAAGGTGGTCGTTTACGACGGTCCATTGAGCGGTGCCGGCAGCAGCTTTCAGGCGCTGTTCAACGCGGCTATCGACGGCGGCTCGACTATCATCAGCAATAGCTGGGCATACTGCGAAGATCAGACCACGCTCGCCGACGTCCAGAGCATCGATTCAATCTTCCAGAGCGCCGCCGCCTCAAATATCAGCATCTTCAATGGCGCAGGCGACAGCGGCAGCACCTGTCTGGACGGCAGCGCCAATACAGTCTCAGTGCCGGCCGATTCACCCAACGCAACCGCGGTGGGAGGATCTTCGCTCACGCAAAATCCCTTCGGGATATACGGGAGCGAGACCTGGTGGGACGGCACCAGTGCGACGCCGCCTACGGGCCAGGGCGGGTTTGGCGTGAGCAAATTCTTCCCCGCCAAAAGCTATCAGACGCCGCTCAGTGGCGTGTCGTCGAGGTCCGTCCCCGACGTGACGGTCAATGCCGACCCCGGTCAGGGCGTAGTTATCTGCCAGGCAGACAAGGGTGGATGTCCCTCGGGCCTGACGTACGGAGGAACCAGCCTTGCTGCTCCGGAATGGGCGGCGTTTGCGGCGATCCTCAATCAAGCTCATGGCCAGGATCTCGGCTTTCTCAATCCGTTGGTGTATCCGCTGGCGAACACCGATGCATTCCACGATGCTGCGTCGATGGGCAGCGATTTCGCCCACGTGGGGCTCGGCACGCCCAACCTCAACGTGATGTCGCTGGCACTGGCGAACGCGACGGTCGGTGCCGTCGATCCGGCCGTCTCCGAGGTTGACATCGACGAAACAGATCAGCCGCCTCCGATTGCGGGCTTTCCGGCCGACGGTTCGACTCAAATTAATATTGTGGTGATCCTGCGGGACAGTAACGGCAATACGGTCAGTGGCAAGACCGTAACCTTGGCCGCCAATCCCGGCTCCAGCGCCGTAATTACGCCTTCCAGTGCAATAACCAACGTGGCGAACGGGGCCGCGATCTTTAAGGTCACCGATTTGGTCGCCGAGGCTCCGACCTTCACGGCGACGGATACCGATGACGGAATCGAAGTAACTCAGAAGCCCAGCCTGGGGTTCGTTCCTCCGCCTGCGGCGTCGGCCAGTATCGGCGCGGCGCCGGGCTCCGTCGTCAATGATGGCGTTAGTCAAAGCACGATATCCATCACGCTCACCGACTCGCTCGGCCACCCGTCGCCCGCCAAGCAGATTCTGCTCCAGCAGACCGGCGGCTCAGTTATCACCGGCCCCACCCCGGCCATCACCGATAGCAACGGTGAAATTCAGTTCAAGGCCGTCGACCAGATCCCCGAAACCGTGACCTACACTGCGACCGACGTCACCGACGGCAACCTGCCGGTTCCAGGCTCGGCCCAGGTGACGTTCACCGGCAATCCGGGTAACGGATGCGGCAACGGGACGCCGCCGGCAGCCCCGGGATTCCAGGTTACGCCGTACGCGACAGGTTTTCTTGCCCAAACGGTTTCTTATGGCAACGTCAACTTTGGCTGCCGTGGAGTCGCCGGGCTGGCCTTCGACGCGGCGGGCGACCTTTACGTTTCCTACCTGCCCAGCGGCGACATCTACAAGTTTCCTCCAGGCGGCGGCGTGGCGAATTCCAGCACCCTGCTGACTACTACGCCGCTTGGGCCCTCACTGGCGGGTCTGGCGTTCGACGCGAGTGGTAATCTCTACGCCGGCCGCGCCGCGACCACTGGAAATTTCACGACCGGCGCGGTCTATCAGGTCGATCCGACCAACGGCTCGATCCTGAATACCGTCGCCTCGAACCTGACCTGCCCCACGGAAATTGCGGTCGATCCGTTAACCGGCGACCTGTTCACCGATGACTCATGCAGCGGCGCGGGTTCGGACAACCCCGCCCTGTGGCGCATTTCCAATCCCTCGAGCGCGCCGGCCACCAGCGTCTACGCCAACCTTCCGGGAACGCCCAACGCGACGATCGCATTTGCACCCTCCGGAACGATGTACGCGTGGGCATTCAACCAACCACCCGGGAGCGGTGGCGTTCCCGCTGTCGTGCAGATCAGCGGCACCAACGGTCCGACGCCGCCGACAATCAGCGTGCTGCCTAATCTTCAGCTCGCGGCGCTGGGGCTGCTGGCAACTGGCCAGCAAGCCAACGGTGACGCGAATACTCTGTTCCTGAATCCGTACAACCCGACTCTCAGCCAGACTCTTGGCACCACGGGACTCGACCTCACGACCACTCCCCCCAGCACCAGCGTCACGCTGGTCAAGGAAACCGGCGCCGTGGTGATGACGTTCGGACCTGACGGGTGCATCTACGCCGCACAGAACGACAACGTCTACAAGATCACCGACACGAGCGGCGGATGTAACTACGCCGCTCCGAGCCCAACGGCGTCGCTCTACCTCTCGCCCGTAAGCGTTTCGCCCAATCCGGCGCAGGGCAGCTCGCAGACTTTCACCGCGAGCTTCCAGTATGCGAGCGCGCCGGATGGAACCCCGGTCGTGCTCAACGTGAGCGGCGCCAACGCGCGGGTCCTGCAAACGAAAACTACCGGCGGGGTGGCCTCGTTCAGCTATACGGGTACGCATCAGGGCGTGGATACCCTAAGCGCTACCGCCACGCTCAACGGCGCTGCCGTGGCTTCAAATACTTCGGTGGTCACATGGGGCGCCGGAACCGACGTGACGTTCCTTACGCTCAATCAGAGCCCGACCGGCGCAACCACGGGTCAGCAGGTGAATCTGACCGCGAATCTCACCGATGTCTCGCTTACGCCCACCGCTGAAATTTCGGGGCAGCAGGTAAGTTTCAAGTTAGGAGGCGCGAACTGCTCAGGCACCACCGACTCCAACGGCAATGCAGGCTGCCAGGTGACTGCGAGCGGCACAGGCACGATGACGCTGAGTGCCGACTTCGCGGGCACCCTGCAATACAATCCGTCGAGCGATTCGAAGAGCTTCAATGTGCTCGCGCCGACGCCGACACCAGCACCCCCGACGCCGACGCCAACTCCAACGCCGGTGCCAACGCCGACCCCGACACCTGTTCCGACCCCGACTCCAACGCCGGTTCCGACCCCGACGCCGACACCTGTTCCGACGCCAACCCCGACACCTGTTCCGACACCGACTCCAACGCCGGTTCCGACCCCGACGCCGACACCTGTTCCGACGCCAACTCCAACCCCTAGACCCACTCCGACGCCGACGCCGAAGCCAACGCCGACGGCAACCCCGACTCCAAGCGGGCAAGGACGCTTGCTGATCCTCCCGCCCTATTTGAAGTTCGTTACGCAGGTAGGTGAAAAGAGTCCACCGCTGGGGGTGAAAGCGATCAACGTGAGCTGGACGGATGTGCGATTCAGCGGTGTGGCGGTCAGTGGAGACTCATTCGCACTCTACAAGAACCAATGCCAGGGGAGACTGCATCCGCGGAGCAGTTGCTGGGTAACCGTAACCTTCAGTCCGAAGAAAGTCGGACAGTTCGATGGTCTGTTGACGTTTACCGACACGGCCAAGGGAAGCCCTCAAACCGTTCGGCTGCGTGGCACAGCTATCAAGAAACGGGATGAACACCATGGTGACCACGATGGGGACCACGACGACGGACGCTAGGCGGCCGGTGTCAGGATTGCCGTAGAGAGTTGGCGCAAAAACGGCCCTGGATTTTCCTGCCGGTATTTTTATCGTGCTAGACCGGTAACCATGGTTACCGTGGCATTGTCATAAGGCCCAGCGATCCGTACACTTTCCCCTACGAAAGGCAGGCGCGCTCGATTCCCGTTCCTGGAGAGTCGGGTAATCATTTTAGAGGCTCGCGGTCGTCGCGAACGGCAAGGAATCAGGTAGGGGGAAGCGCGGACGTGCTAAAAAAACTCGGAACGTACCTTCTCTGCGTGGCGATCGCCGGCTTGGCCGCCGGATGCGCATCCCGTACAGAGAGCTGTTTGGCTGGCGCGGGGCTGGGCGCTCTTGCGGGCGGCGGCATTGCCGCGGGCGCGATAGCCGGCGGCCATGGACATTCGAAGTCCTACGAGATTGGCGTTCCGGCCGGCGCCGCCGCCGGTGCGATCGTCGGCGGGATCATAGGATGTTTGGCGTACAAGGAAGCGCCTCCGCCACCGCCGCCACCACCACCACCGCCGCCTCCCCCGCCGCCACCGCCACCTCCGGCGCCGGAGAAGATCATCCTGCGTGGCGTCCACTTCGACTTTAACAAGTCGAACATCCGTCCCCAGGATGCGGCCGTGCTCGACGAGGCCGCGGAGACCCTGAAGACTCATCAGAACGTGTCGGTCAACGTCAACGGTTACTGCGACGCGATCGGCTCGGTCAGATACAACCTGAAGCTGTCCGAGCGCCGGTCCAACGCGGTCGTGAAGTACCTGGCTGACCACGGCGTGGCGGAAGGCCGAATGAGCCCGCACGGCTATGGGAAGACGGACTTCGTCGCGACCAACAAGACCGCGGAAGGACGCGCCCAGAACCGCCGGGTCGAACTGGTGCCGAACCAGTAGCGGTCTGCGATTCTGTAAGGTTCGACAGTCCAGTTCTGAATGCGGCCGCAGCTCCCCGATCGCGGGGGCTGCGGCCGTTTAACTAACGCCGGATGGTGATTTTCTTTTCACCCCGCCACATATGTATCTCGCGCCGGCGAGCAGGTGGCGATTGGGAGCCTGTGATGCGCCGCGTTAGAATCCGCGGACGGACTAGGACTGTACCCGCTATCGCCGGCCGATTTGGTTTACCGGCGGGCGACTTGTTTGGATAGAAACCGCTCAATCACGCGAGCGTTCGCGAGGTCCGAGGAAGCGATCGCCGTTATAGTGGATGAGGTGATCGGGTATCTCAGCGACCCACACTTCCGTTTCCCAAGCAATATTGCGAAGGTGTTTGCGAAACTCTGCCATGTCTGGAAAGGCACTCAGGTAAACTATGCCTGCCGTACAGTCAGCGAGCATTCGCTCCAATTCGAGTACGCGCTTGGGAGACATCGGGCCATGTGACGTTACGACCTCGATCAGGAATAGCCAATTTCGCTCTTCATCGAGAAGGATGACGTCCGGCAGCTTATCGTGATCGGTTATTGGAACGTGAAGCTGTGCCAGACGGTCCGCGTATGCGAAGATTCTTTTGGGCTGTGTCCCCAAGATACAGCAGTCGAGAGTTCGGTGCGAAGCGCGCGCCAAAGGTCTCGATTACAGCCTTTTGCACCGCATTGTGTTCGCCCGGTGACAGTTCGAGTGAGGTACCATCTGGCAACTTGATCGGTATCAGTCGGCTGGCGCGTTCTCTACGAAAAATCTCGATCAGCGGCGCACGGTTGCTAAGGAAGCTTTGTACCGCCGTCTCCCACTCGGGCGTTCCAAATCGTCTGATTGCCGCTAGAGCGGATTCGGAAACCGCATAGTGAGCGCGCGGGCTATTGGTCGGCAAGTCAGGTTCGAAAGGATTGTAGTCCGCGATACCAGCCAGAACGAATTGGTGAAGCACCTGACGGCGCACCGTTTCGCGGGTATTCGGTGCGTATTTGACGCGGTACTCCCGCCGGACAAAGTCCATCACGCCCTTGGTCACCGTGCGTGCCTCTCGCCTGGCACCCGTCCACGGATCCTTGATGCCGAGACCGCACAGGGCAAGCAGTGTCAGCGCCGAGATCCGGTTCTGCTGTGGTAAAGGAAGACCCAGGGCCCGGAGGATAGTCTGAGCCTGCCGAAGCCTGACGGTCTTGTCCACCGCTAGGATCTCAGGGCATCGCTTACGATGTCGTCGAGCCTCTCATAACAATCGTCAAGCTTTCTGGCGTGCCGCCCGATTCGCAAGAGTATCGCGCGTGGTGGAAGGGGCATTCCTCGAAGTTCGGTCGCACTCACCTGGGTGTTGCCGCTGGAAACTCGAAAGTAGATGTCCAGCAGAGAGCTGTTCAGAAGCGCAGAGAGGCCCCAGGCCTCATCCGCTTCCAATTCACTACCAGGGCGGTGAATGTAGTTCAGGTGGTTTTCGATTCCCAAAAACTGGCTTGGATTGGTGCTCTTGATCCATGGTGCCGCGACCAGCCGGCGAGCCTCTTCCTTTGCACTGAAGCGCCTGAGCAGCACATAGTTGCGATTCGGCACCAGTAGAGCCTTCTTGGTGGAGGCTATCTGTATGTATTGTGGCTTGTGCCCTTCATTCGGCCAGCGCACGCGCATCGCACGGACGTGCTGCATCCATATGAGCGGCGCAAGTACTTCGCTGGAGCGAGCCATCTGAAGGAATTTAGTGGCTCGGAATGGCACTACGGGTCCAGTAGATATGTTCAAACCGTACTCGTGGAGAGACCCCGGCCAGGAATCGACGAGACGAACAGCTTGATCTTCGCCTTCCAGGACAGGCAGACGCAGCACCCTGTCGGCGCTGGTCATGTCGAGGGCAGATGTCAGCGGCATGGAACGCCGGACAAGGTCTTTGAGATCTGCCACGCCGTTGCTACTTGAAACTACGAGGGTTGGGCATCCAGAGCTTTGGTGCCATGTATCATCGCGAATGCCTCGTACGATGATGTTCTCCTGAAGCACACCGTCGCGACCAAATGCGTCACGGCGCGAGTTGAATATGTGAACCGAGACCAGCCGCACGCTTGCGAAGAATCTTTCTCGAAACATGCGGAAATAAGAGCCGGACGTGAAGCTCCGCGGCGTGATAAACGCCAGTTCGCCGCCTTCGTGCAGCAGAGCAGCGCTGGCGGCCATGAATAAGGCATAGATGTTAGGCTGTCCGTGAACCACGGACGTCGCCGGTCGAGCGCGCGGGTCGGACTTCGGAATCTTGAAGTAAGGCGGGTTAGCCACGACCAGGTCGAAAGGGGTATACTCTTTTCTGTCGAACAAAATCCCCGTCGAACGAAGACCGTCCGCGTTCTCTAGGACGAAGTCTTTATGTCTGACCTCTGCTCGAAGCGAAATATTCCGTAGCGCCGCCCAACGCGTCAGGTAGTCAACAGCCAGGCGGAGAGCTTCGGCCATTTCGCGGTCGATTTCGTAGACCACTAACTCTACATCGCAGGGTCGGTTCGTTTCACTTCGTCGCGCCAGTGCTTCCACAAGGGCGCAGATGAGAGTTCCGGAGCCGGCTGCAGGATCAAGGATGCGTACCAAAGGCTGATCATTCTCGAACGCGGCGGCGACAAAGTCTGCCACTTCGACCGGCGTAAGGTATATTCCGATCTCTTTGCGGTAAGTCGCTGACTTGTGACCGACAACTTCCGATCCTATACGGTCGGCATAGATGGTCGGGCGTTCGCCCCGGTCAGGAACAGATATTGCCGTCACGAGGACCGTCACTTTTGGCACACGACTTCGCCAGTGTGAATGGCTTCTGACGCAGCCTCAATCTCCAGTTTGCACCCTTCAGATGTTTTTCGTCGCCAGGACTTCGACGGCGGGCGTGCGATTACCCGTGCAACTGATCATTCGGGGGGCGCGGAGGCACTTCATCGAAAAGCCCAGCTTGCGATACAGGCGCACGATCCGCGGGGTCGCCTGATTCGATAGCACCATGGGTCCGCGATGCTGCGCGAGGAATTCGGCCAGGCGCACCTGCTCCTCCCAGCCGAATTGCTCCTTCGAATATTGCGTGAACTCGACGTCGTAGGGCGGGTCGGCATAAATGAAGTCGCGAGGCTCGAGCTCCAGCACCGCGAAATCGCCGGCCGAAAAGTCCCATCCCTTGAACGCCGTCCGGTAGGCGGAGAAGTCGGTCGTATAGTTGATCCGATGGTGGCGGCCGAAGGGCACGTTGAACCCGCCCTTGCGGTTGAAACGGCAAAGGCCGTTGTAGCCGGTGCGATTGAGATAGTAGAAGAGCCCGGCCGCCTCCGCGCTGTCGCCGGCTCCGGCCGCGACCAGCCAATTGAAGCGTTCGCGATGACGGTAGAAGAGCGCCCGATCATTGCGCATCGGAATTTCGCGCATCGCAATTTCGACCTCCAGCCCGCGCTTGAGCCATCGGTAAAAGTTCACCACGTGTGGATTGATGTCGCTAAGGAACGCCCGCGCCGGCCTCAAGCCCAGCGCGACCGCCAGTCCGCCGCAAAAAGGTTCGACCAGCCTGCGGCCGTGAAACCGCCGCCATAGCGGCGCGACGTGCGGAACCAGCCATCGCTTGCCGCCCGCCCATTTCAGCGGCGGCCGCGGGCCCGCGACGCCCGTACGCGGCAGGGCGCGGGTCTGCGGCACAACCAACGATTGCCGCCGCGTCACCAAAGCGCCGGGCGCGGCACTCACGCCTGCGGCTCCGCGGCGCGGCGCTCGATGAAGCGTGCGAGCAGCATCCGCATCGTCTCGATCGGTTGAATTCCGGTCAGCGGAAAGTCGCCCAGAATGAAACTCGGGTACCCGAGCGCGGAAAAACGGTCCGCCTCGACTTTGTTCGCGGCGATTCGCGCGGCCATCCGGCCCCGCTCGACCTCGTCGCGAAAGTGCGCGGATTCCAACCCGGCGCGCGCGGCGATTGCGCTCAGCACGTCGAGGTCGCCGATGTCGGCGCGCTGCTCGAAGGCGGCGCGAAAGACCGCGTCATGGTACGCCGCGAACGCGTCGGCCTCGCGCGCGAATTCCGAGCCCTGGAGCGCCTTGTCCGAGTCGAGCCATCGCGCGGGCGGCTCGACCGCGACGCCGGTTTCGGCGGCGACGTTGCGGATCCTTCCGAGCTCAAGCGGGCCGAGCGGCAGTCCCGGGCGGCTGCGATAGTTGCGCAGCGCGATCGGCACGCCCTTCCATAGCGCGGTGAAGCCGAGCTCGCGTTCGAGCTGGCCGACGATGCGCCAGGCGACGTAACAGAGCGTCGAGGCGTAGTCGAAGTAAACCGGGATTACGATCTTCGGCATCGTTGCTTGCCTCAAATATTGGCCCCTTACGCGCGCGCGAGCAATTCCCAGACGGCGCCGCGCTTGCCTCGCCCGTTCATCGCCGCAATGCTGAAGCATGGCGATACAGAGGCGCGAAGTGCTGAAGCTCGGCGTGGTGGACCTCGGCGTCGAGAAAGCGGAACTGCCCAACGGCGTGACAGTTGACCTGGCGGTCATACGCCATCCGGGCGCAAGCGCGATCGTGGCGCTCGACGAGCGCCGCCGGGTGACGCTACTTCATCAGTGGCGCCATGCGATAGGTGGCTGGATTTGGGAGATTCCCGCCGGATGCCGCCGCGAGGGCGAGAGCGCGCAAGCGTGCGCCGAGCGCGAGTTGAGCGAGGAGGCCGGCCTCAGCGCGCGCCGTTGGGACCGTCTCGGCGGGATCGTCACGATTCCAAGCTTTTGCGACGAGCGTATCGAGCTTTATCTGGCGCGCGAGCTGGATGACGCGCCGGGCGAGCTTGACCATGACGAGGTGATCAGTGCGAAGCCGGTTGATTTGGAAGAAGCGCTGGAGATGATCGTGCGCGGCGAGATAGTCGACGCGAAATCGATCGTTGCGCTGCTGCGCGCGCGCGATTTTCTAGCGGGAGCCAAATGAAACGATAAAGTCACTGACAAGCGAGCGCGGTTGCGCCCGCTGGTCGAACGATCCGACGGCAAGATCACGTCGGGCGGAGCACCCGAATCTAATCCAACGGATATCGCGCGGGGGCCGTGCACAGCCGAGACCACTTTGGACACGTGGCGCCAGCGCCATGCACCCAAGGTAGTGACACGCCCGAGGCTGACCGCGAATTACGCGGTCGCCTGCAAATCAGGCAGCGTGTCTATTCGACGACCACTTCGTCAGGAAACAAGAAGGTGGTCGCGCCGTCGTCAAACTGCACCAGCAGCATACGGCGCCCGAGGTTGTCCACCGAACGCAGAATGCTAGGTTTTTCGCTAAATCTGCTCAGGCCCTCATGGTCTCGTACAGGCTTGAGCAAACGGCAACGCCGCCCAACCATCGTCTCGAAATTTGTACTTTCCATGTTCATCGCCGTCCTTCCACCAGCCAATCTCCCCGCCCGCTTACTGGAGACATGCTTTGCTCTGGTACATTAGCAATGATCGCGCCTGATAATTAGACGCTTTGCCACCAACTTGTATTCTCGTCCACAGGTCGTTGAAAAAGCCAAACAATTCAGGGCCTTCGCAGAATTTATAGCCCTTGGCTATTACCCAAATCTGGCGGCGCCATTACGCGCTCTTGATTTGCGGCTTGAATCGCGTCAGGTAGAAGTTGAACTGATCTGGGATGAACCGGTTTGAGATGAGGACTTCCGATACCGCAGCACCGCCCAATCACCAATAGCACCGTTTATCGTTAACGGACGCTCAACCCCCAAGATACTCATTATAGATGTCATGTCAACGCTATATCCGCTGATTATGGGCCGTGAGGCCGTTGTTTCCACTGAGCACTACCTTTCCGCGGCGGCCGGAGCTCGCATCTTCGATCGCGGCGGCAACGCCATCGACGCCGCCATCGCAGCAGCCTTGGTCGAGGGGGTCGTAAACCCCCATATGCATACGATCGGTGGCGAGGCGCCGATGCTAATCCGGGTTGGGTCGAGCCAGCGGTTAGTTTCGGTCAACGGCAATACGATGGCGCCCGCGCGTGCCACGATCGCTCATTACCGGGCGCTCGGACTGGATCTCGTTCCGGGCGAAGGATTGCTCGCCGCGGGGGTACCTGCGGCCTTCGCCGCGTTTGCGTGCGCGCTGGAGAACTTCGGCACCAAATCGCTCGCCGAAGTCACCGGTCCGGCGCTCGCGCTTTGCGAAGACGGCTTCCCGATGCATCCGGGCCTGTGCGGTGACGAACAATCGTTCGACATTCCCGGCCTCGGCCTGAGCTCGATCCACGCCAACGCCGAGGTATTTCGCACGCGATGGCCGTCTACCGGGCGCGTCCACATGCCCGGCGGCGAACTTCCGCGTTCGGGCGACATCATCAGGAATCCCGCGCTGGCGAATCTTTTCCGCCGCCTGCTCGACGCCGAAGCCGGCGCGCACAAAGGCGGGCGCGAGGCCGGAGTGCGCGCGGCGGTCGAGCGCTTCTACCGCGGCGACATCGCGCGCGAGATCGTCGCGCACTCCGACGCTCACGGCGGCCTGCTGGCCCTCGAGGACCTCGCTAAGTTCACGACCCGGATTGAAGAGCCGACCAGCCGCACCTACCGCGGCGCAACCGTCTTCAAATGCGGGCCGTGGTCGCAGGGGCCGGTCTTCCTGCAACAGCTTGCGCTGCTGGAGGGCTTCGACCTTGCCGCGATGGGGCACAACTCGGCCGCCTATCTGCATACGCTGATCGAGGTGGCCAAGCTCGCGTTCGCCGACCGCGAGGCCTACTACGCCGACCCCGAATTCGCCGACGTACCGCTCAAAGAGTTGTTCTCGGAAGGCTACTCGGCGCTGCGCCGCGCGCTGGTCGATCCGGAGCGGGCCTCGATGGAACTGCGGCCGGGCGATCCGCGTGGGATGCGCGCCGAGCTGGGCGGCTCGATACATGCGCGTTCATGGGGCGCCGGCACCACCCATGTCGACGCGGCCGATCGCCAGGGCAACCTGATTGCGATCACGCCGAGCGGTGGATGGCTGCGCAGCTCGCCGGTCGCCGACGCGCTGGGCGTTCCACTCGGCACGCGCCTGCAGACCTTTTACCTCGACGAACGCCATCCCAACGCGCTCGCGCCGCATAAGCGTCCACGGACCACGCTGACGCCGTCGCTGGCGGTGACGCGCGACGGCCGCTGGATCGCGTTCGGCACCCAGGGCGGCGATCAGCAGGACCAGTGGACGCTGCAATTTTTCCTCAACGTGGCCGACTTCGGGATGGATTTGCAGCAGGCGATCGAGGCCCCGCGGTACTCGTGCATGCATGCCCCGTCGTCATTCTATCCGCACGAGGGGTCGCCGGGGCTGGTGCGCGTGGAGAGCCGTATCGACGAGCGCGTGCGCGCCGAGTTGGTGGCGCGTGGCCACAAGGTCGAGACGCGTCCGCCATGGTGCGACGGCAACGTGCTCGCGGTAGCGTTGGATGATGCGCGCGGGCGGCTGGCGGCCGGCGCCGACCCGCGCGGCCAGATTGCGGCGCTGATGCCGGCGCAGGCGATCGGCTGGTAGAATGATCGTCGCGCGGGTGATACGCGCGACGATATGGAGGACGCGTGGGATGCGCATTGTCGGCGCGACGGCGGCGATCGCGATGTTTCTGGTGGCGATCGCTGCCGGCAACGCGCGGACGCAGGGCGAGATGTTCAATCCGGCGCGAATCGCAGGCCTTGCCACCAGCGATCCCGGCAAAATTATCGACCTGACCTATACCTTCGACGCGTCCACCATCTATTGGCCCACCGAAGGCGGGTTCGAGCACAAGTTCGAGCTGTTCGGCATGCAGCCGGGCGGTTATTTCTACTCTTCGGCCAGGTTTGCGGCGTCCGAGCACGGCGGCACGCATATGGACGCGCCGTTGCACTTCAATCGCGACGGGATGTCGGTCGACCAGGTGCCGATGAGTTACTTCGTAGGGCCGGGCGTGATAATCGATTTCTCCTCGCGCTCTTTGAATTACCCCGACGCGACAATGAGCCTCGAGGACATTCACGCCTACGAAAGAACTCACGGCGAGATTCCGTCGGGAGCGATCGTGGTGGGGCGCTCGGGATGGGGTCGTTTCTGGCCTGATAAGAAGCTCTATCTGGGGACCGACAAGCCGGGTGATGTCGCGCACCTGCACTTTCCCGGCTTTTCACCCGAAGCTGTGAAATTTTTACTGACTGATCGGAACGTGATGGCGCTGGCAATCGATACCGCCAGCCTCGACCCCGGCAATTCCAAGGACTTTCCGGTCCATCGGATGTGGCTCGGCGCCAACCGGGTGGGATTTGAAAACCTGGCCAATGCGGATAAGCTGCCGTTCAGCGGCGCGACAATCTTCTGTATTCCGATGAAGATCGGCAAGGGAACCGGGGCACCCGCTCGTATTTTCGCGGTGCTCCCATAGAGGACTGACTCGCTGATTCCCACTAGTCGAGAACCAGGCAGAATCCCGGCGTCGAACGTCCCGGGGCCCGCCCACGCCATGGACGCCGCAGGCCGTTCGGGTCGCGAGGGTTGTCTAAGAGATGCACCAGACGGTTGCACTGCCACTACTGAAAGCTGGTAATCGGAAGCAAAAGGCGAGAAAAAAAGGTAAAAGAGGGGTCGCTGCGGTCGGCATGAAAACTGCTCACCATAGGGTGGGGGAAAAGGCGCTGACCGAAGATAGACTAATCGTGCGATGTCAGCAGACGGGATGTGGGTCGGAATAACGTACGTCGAAACCAGTGAACTTACTCTACGTAGACAGGAGGGGGTGATCGATGCGCAAGGGCGCGATCTCGACAATCTTAGTGGCGGTGGCCGCCGCTCTTTTAGTCGCCGGATGCTCCGGGCAGCCATTGTCGACTCGTGAAAAAGGCACGCTTATAGGCGGCGGATTGGGCGCAGCGACCGGCGCGATTATCGGCGCTGCGGTGGGCGCACCTGGCGCGGGCGCGGCTATCGGCGGTGCGCTTGGCGGCGTCGGTGGCTTTGCGGTCGGCAACTCGATGCAGAACAACGAAAACGCGCAGGCGCAGACCCAGAGTCAGATCCAGCAGCAGCAACAACAGCTCGAGCAACAGCGTCAACAGATCCAGCAACTCAAGCAGCAGCAGGAGACAGAGTGACCCGTTCGATGGGAGGGAACCCATGAAGCATTCCAGAAACCCAAACAAGGGCATTTTGGCGACAGTGGCATTAATGTTGGTCGCGGCCCTCGCGCTCGCCGGATGCAGCGGCCAGCCATTATCGACCCGTGAGGAAGGAACGCTCGGCGGTGGCGTGTTGGGTGCCGGTGCGGGAGCGATAATCGGCGCGGCGGTTGGCAGTCCGGGAGCCGGCGCCGCGATTGGTGGCGCGCTTGGCGCGGGCACCGGCTACGTCGTCAGCAACTCGATTCAGAACAGCCAGGACGCGCAGGCGCAGACCCAGAGCCAGATACAGCAGCAGCAACAGGAACTCGAGCAGCAGCGCCAGCAGATCGAGCAGCTCAAGCAGCAGCAGCAAACCGAATGAGTGGTGAACGGTCGAGGCGGCCCGGGGGGGATGAGGCAAGGTATTTATAATGGGTAAACCGGGTAAGGTTGGCTTTCGGGGAGCAATGATCGTGACGGCGGCGCTGTCGCTGGTCATGGCCGTCGCGCTCGCCGGATGCGGCCCGCAGGGGATGTCCACGACTACGGAAGGAACGCTGGGCGGCGGCGTGCTGGGCGGTGGGACCGGTGCGATAGTCGGCGCGGCGGTCGGACATCCGCTCGCCGGCGCGGCGATCGGCGGTGCGCTTGGCGCGGGCACCGGCTACGTCGTGGGCAGTTCGCTGCAGAGCCAGCAGACCGCAACTCAGCAGCAGCAGGGGCAGATCCAGAATCAGGAGCAGGAGATCCAGAGTCAGCGCCGACAGATCGAGCAGCTTCAGCAGCAACAGCAGACCGAATAGCGAAACCGCAGATGAACGCCATGCGGCGCGGCACCCAAAGTGGGCACCGCGCCGCAGTGCGTTTGGCGTTCGCCTGGCGTATCGCGTCAGGCCGGATGGCAGAGCTTGCACGCACGCAGCCCCGCGCTGCGCGCACGGCCTGAATTGGCAAAGATCACCGATTTTGCGCGGTCGGCGCGCATCGCCGCATGGCATTGCGGACGGCAGAAGATGTGCGTCACCAGATGCCCCATCACGCTGCCCGCGGGCAATCGATGGTCGCGCGCCACGCTGAAGCCTTCGGCGCGCAGCAGCTTGATCTTGCGCGCCACGCCGCCGCCGTAGTTGCCGATCGTGCCGTCGGAGCGGATCACGCGATGGCACGGCACGTAAAGGGGCACCGGATTGGTGGCCATCGTGTTGCCGATCGCGCGCTGGCCCGACGGCGCGCCAACCGCCGCCGCCAGCCCCTGGTAGGTGATGACCGAGCCGGGCGGTATCGTACGGCGCAGCCGCATCAGCGTGCGCCGCTGGAAATCGCTCCGCACCAGGCTGAGGTCGACCGGCCGGTCGAGCGCGTGCATGTCGCCCTTCAAGTAGCGCTCGATCTCGCGCCCGATCCGCGCCGCAGCCTGCTGATCTTCGACCAGATCGAAGCCCTCCTTGAGCGCCGCCAGCGCGTCGGGCGCGTCCGGTACGTCGAGGAACTGCACCGCGAGCAGGCCGCGCGCGCTCTCGGCCACCAGCAGGCGGCCGACCGGCGAGTTGATTATCCCGACGCGTGCGAGCGGTCTGCGCGCACGGCCAAGCGTCCGCGCGAGCTTTGGACGCACCGCGCGCAGCGCCGCGTCGACCGCGGCGTCGTCGGGTGCGGGTGCGCCGCCCATCTCGAGCGGCCCGTCATCGTCAAGCATCTCGCGCATCAGCATCTCGTCGCGCATCGGCATCTCGTTCTTGAGCGTCGCTTTCATGATGTTCACCGTCCCGGATTTCATCGTCTTGAGCGCCTACAGGAGCGCCTTGAGCTTCTTCAGCGCTTGGTAGACGCTGGCCCGCGCGCTGTCCGCCGAGCACTCCAGCGCCGCGCCGATCTCCTCGTATTCGAGACCCGCGAACTTGCGCATCACCAACGCCTGGCCCTGCTTATGGGGCAGTCCCGCGATCGCGCGCCGGAGATGGATCACGCCCTCGTGTCCGGCGCCGCTGGCGCCCGCGGAGGCGGCCGATGCGCGATGATCGCCGTCGGTGGGGTCGTCGCCATTGCTGATCACGCGCGCCCGTCTTAAATTGTCGCGCGCTCGGTTGCGGCAGAGATTGGTCGCGATTCGATACAGCCACGGCCGCAGACCCTGCTCCGAGTCGAGCTTCGGGTAGGCGCGATAGGCGCGCAGCCAGGTTTCCTGGAAGAGGTCGAGCGCGTCGTTCTGGTCGCGCGTCATGCGCAGCAGAAAGCGCATGATTTCGCGCTCGTGGCGGCTGAGCGCCTCCTCGAACGGCGGCGGTATGGTGAGCTTGGCCCCTGGGTCCATGGCACAGGTTATAACCCCGCTTGAGGCTCGGCGTGAATCGGTCGCGGAACGCGCCTGCAGCAGCATGATGGAACGTCGTTTGGACTCAAAAAAACTTAAGCTCGAGCTTCAGGGTTGCACACCGCTTGACGTCCGTGTTACCCGAATCAAGGTTTCAAGAATGGAGATTCCGGCGTCGACCTCCCGGAGCATAGCAGCTTAGGCGTTGGGCAGTCGGTGCACAGACGAATCGCTCGTTTTGGTGCAACCGCCATAGCGCAACAGGAGCACGCGATGGCAAGGTTAAAGCCTCTCGATCAGAGCGAGATGACTCCGCGTATGGCGTCTCTGGCCGAGAAGATAAAGTTCGATCCCGGCTATTACACTGGGCTTGGAATCTTCGCTCATAGCCAGGAGTTCGTCGAACCGATGTGGAACGCCTATGTCGAGATGTTCGACGGAGGACTGCTCGATTCCCGGCTCAAGGAACTCGTTCGGATCAAAATCGCCCAGAACAACGACTGCTTCATGTGAAAGCGCTTCCGCTATCCATCGGTGATGGATAAGGGCCTTACGGAAGAGCGCATCGCGGAAATTCCCAACTACGAATTCAGTTCCGTGCTTACCCGGCGCGAGAGACTGGCGCTGAAGTTCGCCGAAAAGATGGGCGTCGAACACCAGGCTGTCGACGACGCGTTCATGGCACTGCTGCGGACCGAGTTTTCCGAAGCTGAAATCGTCGAACTGTCCGTTGTAATCGGGGTCTGTATCGGTTGGGGACGGCTGCTCTCCGTCTTCAAAGTGGAAGAGGCGTAAGGTGCGCGTCCCCGTCTGACTCTCGGCGGGCAGGAGGAAATCATGGCAGGGATTAATCCGGTCGATGACGCCAAGCTCTCACCCGGAATGATGGCCCTGGTCAGACGCTTCAGGGACGACCCCGACTATGTGAACGGGCTCAAGATCTTCGCCCATAAGCCGGAGATCGCCGAGATCATATGGTCGGGCTATGTCCGGTTGCTCGATAACGGCAAGTTGCCTCGCGAGCTGAAGGAGTTGGTCCGGATCAAGCTGGCTCGCAACAACGACTGCTCACCCTACGCCGCTAAGTCGAGTGGCATGCGCCACCATCAGCCCCTGCCGAAAGTGCCTCCTGAGAAGAGCGCCGAGGTGGAGCATTACGAGGTGAGTGAAGTGCTTACGCGACGCGAGAAGTTGGCGCTGAAGTTTGCGGATAAGCTGGGCAGCGATCCGCAGGCTCTGGACGAGCAGTTTTTCAACCTGCTGCGCCAGGAATTCAGCGATCCCGAGATTGTGGAACTAGCGCACGTTATCGCGATGGGCGTGGGCTTTGAACGGTTTATCGCGGTGTGGGCCCCTCGGGTCTGCGCACTTTAGCTGCATACCTGCTTCGGGCCTAGCGCAAAGGAAAACCCCGCCCGGGAAAAGCGATGGGAGCCGTCGGGCTGATAGCGCTGTGGGCCGCACTATTCCTGGCCGGCCATTTCATCCTGTCCTCGGATTCGGTGCGCGCGGCGATTGTCGGGACAGTCGGTGAGCAGCCGTTTCGCGGTATCTACTCGCTGGTCGCGCTGGGGACGTTCATCCCGCTGATCTACGTGTTCGGCCATCACAAGCACGCGGGCGCGATGCTGTGGTACTTGCGTGGGGTTGCGCCGTTGCGATGGCTGGTCTGGCTGATGATGCTAATCGCGCTGATAATGTGGGTCGCGTCGCTGATTACTCCCAATCCCGCCGCGCTCGGCGCGCCGGACAATCTCACTCCGCGCGGCATCCTGAAGCTCACGCGTCATCCCGGCTTCGTCGCGTTCGCCATCTTCGGCTTCGCGCACATGCTGATGAACGGATGGGCCGGCGACCTGGTTTTCTTCGGCACGTTTCCGGCGCTCGGGATCTTCGGTGGCTTGCACCAGGACCGTCGCAAGCTGCGCTCGATGGGCGAGCGCTACCGCCACTTCGTCGAGCAGACCTCGTTCACGCCCGGCATGGCGCTGCTCAGCGGGCGCCAGCGATGCTATCCGGCCCAGGACCTGCCGTGGCTGGCGATCGCGATCGGTGTAGTGCTGACGGTCGTGATGGTCGCGATTCATCCGTGGGCCTTCGGCGGCCATCCGCTGGGTTAGAGTCGCGTCATCACGCGGCAAAGGGATGCCGCGTGAGATCCTTCGACCCGCAGACTCGCTCAGGATAACAAGCTCAAAACGTTGCGCTAGCGCGCGGGCAGTCTGAACAGGCGGGCGGCGTTGTCGCGGATCCGCGCGGCCAGCGCCGAGGGGTCGGCGCCGCGTAGCGCGGCCATCGCCTCGAAGGTGCGGCGGACATAGGCGGGCTCGTTGGGCTTGCCCCGATAGGGCTCGGGCGCGAGATAGGGCGCGTCGGTTTCGATCAGCAGGCGGTCCTCTGGCACGACCATCGCGGCCGCCCGCAGCGCGTCAGCCTTCTTGAACGTGAGAATTCCGGCGAACGAGACATAGAAGCCGAGTCCGACGAACTCGCGCGCCGCGTCCGCGTCGCCGGTGAAGCAATGGATCATGCCGCCGCCCGGCGGGAGACCCGTTTCGCGAACGATCTCGCACAGCCGCCGCTCGGCGTCGCGGCAATGAATCATCACCGGACGCTCGAGCGCACGGGCGAGCTCGAGATGCCTTCTAAGCGTGCGCTCCTGGGCATCGGCCGGCGAGTGCATGTAATGGAAATCCAGTCCGGTCTCTCCGATCGCGACCACCTTGGGCGAGCGCGCGAGCGCGGCGAGCGCCGCGATGCGCGCCTCGTCGCAATCGGCGGCGTTATGCGGATGGACTCCGATGGCGGCGAAGACCTGCGAATGACGCTCGGCTATTTCGACGGTGAGCCGGTCAGTTTCGATTGTGTCGATGGCGCCAACCGCGACGATCGTTCCCACCGCGGCGTCGGCCGCGCGCGCAAGCGCGCCGTCGAGATCCGGATAGAGCCGCGGGTCGGCCAGGTGACAATGCGCGTCCAGGATGGTGTCCATATCAGTCTTCGATCAGTTTTCGACGACCACCTTGTGGCCGTGCGCGACGAGCGCCTCGCGGATGCGCTCGATGTGATCGTGGCCGCGCGTTTCGAGTTCCAGCGTCACGCGGGCGCCGCCGATCCGTACGTCGCGCCGCGTGCGGTCGTGTTGGATCGCGTGCACGTTGGCGCCCTGCTCGGTTATCACGCTGAGCAACCGCCCCAATTCTCCCGGCCGATCCCGCATCTCCACCGTCAACCGCATCAGCCGCCCCGCCTTCGCCAGTCCGTGCCCGATCATCCGGTCGAGCAGGTTGACGTCGATATTGCCGCCGCTCACCACGATCACCACGCGCCGCCCGGCTACCGCGCGGCCAAGCTTCAGCGCGCCCGCCAGCGCCGCCGCGCCCGCGCCCTCGGCGAGCAGCTTCATCCGTTCGAGCATCAGCAGCACCGCCTCGCCGATCTCGAAGTCGTCGACCGTCACCACGCGATCGAGGCGATTGCGCACGATTTCGAACGGCAGGCCGCCGATGCGTCCGGTGGCAAGACCGTCGGCGATGGTGTCGACCGCGGTCGGCACGGTGGAGGGCACGCCCTGGCGGAGGCTGAGGCTCAGTTGCGCCGAGCCCGCAGCCTCGACGCCGATCAGTTTCGAGCGCGGGGCGCGTGCGGCGAGCGCGAGCGCCATTCCGGCGATAAGCCCGCCGCCGCCCACCGGCACCAGCACGAAGTCGGGCGCGAGTTCGGCGGCGATCTCCAGGCCGACCGTGCCCTGGCCGGCGATCACGAATGGATCGTCGTAGGCGTCGACAAACAGCGCGCCGGTGCGCGCGCCGATTTCCACGGCCGCGCGATGCGCCTCGAGGTAGTCGATGCCTGCAAGCTCGACCGTCTGGCCGTAGCTGCGCGTCGCGTCGATCTTGGCGATCGCGGCCGTCGTCGGCATCACGATCGTCGCGCGCACGCCCGCGTGCGAGGCGGCCCACGCAAGCGCCTGGCCGTGATTGCCGGCCGACGCGGCGACGGCGCCGCGCGCGGCCTCGACCGGCGACAGCGCCGCGATTCGATTGTACGCCCCGCGAATCTTGAATGAGCCGGTCTTCTGCAGGTTCTCGGGCTTGAGGTACACCTCCGCCGCGAGCATCCGGGAGAACGTATCGCTATGGATGAGCGGGGTCGGCTTGACGACTCCCGCCAGCCGCTCGCGCGCAAGCTCGAGGTCTTCGATCGTGACGCTGTCGGAGCCCGTCGCGCTCATTCTTTTCGCATCCGCACCGCCGGTACGCGGCTCAATGCTGATGCTGACGGGGAGTGAAGCGGCGGTCGCGAGAGGCGCCGAAGGTGCTGCCCTCGAACTCGACCTGGACGCATTGGCCGCTTTGCCAATCGAGGTCGAGCAGCAGGTAGCGCACCGCGCGCTGCTTGACCGCGTCGACGAGCGAGGCGACCTGGGCCGGATCGGCCGGGTCGATCGCGGCAGTTTCGGCGACGTCGAGATGGCTTTTCGCGACGAACTCGCGCACCCGCGCCTCGCTCGAGAATCCGAGCACGCCGGCCCAGTGCGTGCCCTCTTCCTGGTAGACGATCAGCGCGCCCGACGAATCGAGCAGCAGATGCAGCTCCTTTGCGGCAAGCGCGCTCAAGCGGCCTCGATCCTGAGCCGGCCCGCGCGCAGCGCTTCGGCGCGCTCGTGCACCAGCGCGGGGTAGGTGTAGTAGTGATCGCCGCTCAAGCGCAGGAACGACGCGACGTCGACGTCGTCGAGGCTCAACTCTCCGATCCGCGCCTCGGCCGCGTCGCGGCTGGGGGCCTTCAGGATGGTGTCGTAAATCTTGCGCGCCTGCTCGGAGAGAAAGTCCTCGCGCGGCGGCAACGCCGCGGGCGGAAGCTTGCCGGCGTGGAAGTTGTCGAGGATATAGCGCAGCGCCTTGAGTTCGTGGCGCAAGACGTCGATTTGCTTCAGAGTCTTGTCAGGCATCACCCCAAAGCTTATCGCCGCCGCGCGGGTCAGTTCAAACGCGGAGGTAGAGGCATGAAGCGATGCTGGCGAGGGGCGAGGCCGCGGCTAGCTGCGGGTGAGGCGATGGACCATCCCGAGATGGCGCAACGCCTCGCGCTTGCGGCCCATCGATTCGTACAACTCGGCGAGATTGCGATGCGCCGCGAGCGAGAGCGGATCGCATTCGGTTGCGCGCAGGAAACTTCCGAGCGCGTTCTGGAGGTCCTCGCGCCGGCGATAGAGCAGGCCGAGGCGGGCGTGGACGTCGGCGCTGGTGGGAACAATCGCCGCGGCGCCGAGCAACGCACGCAGCGCGCCGGCGAGATCGCCTTCGCGTTCGAGCAGGCCGGCGAGGTCGATATGGGCTTCGAAATTTCCCGGCTCGCGACCCAGCAATTCGCTATACAACGTGAGCGCGCGCAATGGATCGCTCTCGGCCAGCCGGCGCGCCTCCTCGAAGCGCTCGCGCACGCGGGCCGGGCCGAACCGCTCCTCGACCTTGCCCGGCGCGGGCGGCGCGCCGAAGTTGAGCAGCACCTGGCCGCTCAGCGCCTCGACCATCACGTTGCCGTCGCGCACCACGATCTGTCCGTCGTAGTTGGCGAGCCTGAGCGAGGTGACTGACCGCGCCGGTCCGAACATCCCGCGCACCCGTTCCAGGCATCGGCGCATCGGGTCCAGATGATGGCGCGTGGGCAGCAACTCCTTGGCCAGGCGCATCACCAGCAGATCGTCGAAACCGAAACGCATCTGGCGGCCGCCCTTGAGCGGCCGCACCAGCGAGCGTTTGACCCAGTAGCGAATCCGATCGGGCGAGATTGCGAGAATCCGCGCCGCCGCGCGCGTCGAGAAAGTTTGCGCCCGCCTCACTGCCGCATCGTCCAACGTCCCCACCACGGCCCGAGTATAAAAACTCGTTGGCGGTGTCTCAACGCTGGCGATGGCGATCTTTGAACAGCGCCCTGTTGAGAGGCTGTCAGCAGAATTTGGCGGCCGGCCCTGCGCGGTCGAGATTCGCGCGCCGCCTAATTAGATGCCATGTCAGGCGAATGACATGGCAGTGCCCGATGCGCGACTATTCCCCGATTTCCTTGAGCGTGCGCACCATCCGGACCGCCGCTTCGACCGCGTTGCGCGCGTTGTCGATACGGTCGAGAGCCTGTTCGCGGGTCATCCCCGGCCCGGTCATCCCGAGCGCGACCGGCTTGTCGAACTGCAGCGCCAGGTCGGCGGCGGCGCGCGCGGCGGCGTGCGCGACGATCTCGTCGTGCCCGGTATCGCCCTTGATCACGGTGCCGATTATCACCACCGCGTCGACGTCCTTGCGGCGCAGCAGCTTCTTGATCGCCGGGCCCATGTCGAAAACGCCCGGAACGCGGACCACATGGCTCACCTCGACCCCGAGGAAGGCGGCGTGGCGCCGCGCCCGCTCCTCCATCGCGGAGGTCACGTCAAGGTTGAACTCCGACACTACCATCGCGATTTTCACGGGCCGCTCCTTTCTTTTCCTTCGTCGCGGACGTCCAGGTGAATCGCCTCGCGAATCTCGACTCCGCCCGCGCGCAAGTAGCGCTTGAGGTCGGGAATCGTGCATTCGCCGTAGTGGACGATCGAGGCGACGATGGCGGCGTCGGCGCCGCCCGCGGTAAACGCGTCGAGCAGATGGCGCGGCTCGCCGGCGCCGCCCGAGGCGATCACCGGAATGCCCACTCCGTCCGCGATCATCCGGGTTATTTCAAGATCGTAGCCGGCCTTGGTGCCGTCGGCGTCGATCGAGTTGATGCACAGCTCGCCGGCGCCCATCCGCTCGCCCTCGCGCGCCCATTGTAACGCGTCGCGCCCGGTGGGCGTGCGTCCGCCGTCGATTATGACTTCGTGGCGCGAGGGCAGCCCCGCTCGGCCCGTGCGCTTGACCTGCATCGAGAGCACGACGCACTGACTGCCAAAGGCGCGCGCGCCGGCCGCAATCAGGCTCGGGTCGCGCACCGCGCCCGAGTCGATCGAGACCTTCTCGGCTCCGGCCAGCAGCACCGCCCGCATGTCCTCGAGCGTGCGCAAGCCGCCGCCGACGCTGAACGGGATGAAGATTTCGCGCGCCACCGCGCGCACCACGTCGAGCATGATCCCGCGCCGCTCGTTGGAGGCCGTGATGTCGTAGAACACCAGCTCGTCGGCGCCTTGCTCGTAGTAGTAACGCGCCATCGCGACCGGATCGCCGACGTCGGTGTTGTCCAGGAACTGGACGCCCTTGGTGACCTGGCCCGCCCGCACGTCGAGGCAGGGGATGATGCGTTTGGCGATCATGGCGCTAGGGTTTGAGGCGGCAGAAGTTGTCGAGCAGCCGGAGTCCCGCGGCGCCGCTTTTCTCGAGATGGAACTGGGTGGCGACAACATTGTCGCGCGCGACGGCGGCGCAAAACGGCACGCCGTGGTCGCTGGTCGCGATCACCAGCGCCGGGTCGTCGGGGATCGGGTAGTAGGAGTTGACGAAATAGAAGTGAGTATTGTCGGGAACGCCGCGAAACACCGGATGGGGCCGCGTCTGGCGCACGCGGTTCCATCCGATCTGCGGGACTTTCAGCGGCCGGCCGTCGACCGCCGGCGGAAAGCGCACCACGCGTCCCGCGATAATTCCGAGGCAGCGGGCGTCGTCCTCCTCGCTCCGATCGAGCAGCACCTGGATTCCGATGCAGATGCCGAGGAAGGGTTTGCCGGCGCGGACGACGTCGTTGCGCAGCACCTCGTCGAGCCCCAGCGCGCGCAGGTTTTCCATCGTGGCGCCCGCGGCGCCAACGCCGGGCAGGATGGCGCGGTCGGCGGCGCGTACGCGCTCGGGGCGGTCGGTAATCTCGCAACTATGGCCGAGATGCTCGAGCGCCCGCGCCACGCTGGTGAGATTTCCCGCCTTGTAGTCGACTATCGCGATCATGATCAATCCGGGGCTGCGCGACCCGGTTTAGCATCTTAGCCTGAGCGCCCGGCCCGCGCGACAGCACCTAATCGCGGCGGAGCGGACGGCCGGGGCGGGCGTTCGTATGCCGGCCGTTTGCTACCACGGCGACGCCGTTGACGAAGACGTGCGCGATGCCGACCGGATAGCGCTTGGGCTCATTGTAGGTTCCGGCGTCGATTACAGTTGCCGGATCGAAAACCACCAGGTCGGCGAAGGCTCCGGCTTGCAGCACGCCGCGGTCCGCGAGGCCGAACTTTTGCGCCGGCATCCCGGTCATGCGATGGACCGCGTCTTCTATCGTGAGCAGCCCGAGGTCCCGCGCGTAGTGGCCCAGCACTCGCGCGAAGGTCCCGTACAGGCGCGGATGAGGCTTACCGCCCAGCGGAATCCCGTCCGAGCCAATCATGGTCGTCGGATGGCGCATCACGGTTTGCACGTCGCCCTCGTCCATCATGTCGAGGATGGCGATCGCGCGATGCTGCTCGTCGGCGTCGACCTTGCGCGCCGCGTCTTCGGGCGAAAGATCGAGCTTGATCGCGAGCTGCGCAATCGTCTGGCCCTCGTACTCCGGATGCAGCGGCGCGGAAGCGATCAGCACGCGCTCGGGCTCGAGCCGCGCGATTCCGCCGCGGTCGCCCTGCGGATTGAAGACGTTGTTGTGCAGCACCGCGGCCAGCATCGTGCTGCCCGAGGTGTAGGGATACTGATCGGCGGTCACGTCGAGGCCCTCGGCGCGCGCCTCTTCGATAAGTCCGATCGATTCCCGCACGCGGCCCCAGTTTCTTTTTCCAGCCGCCTTATGATGCGAGATCTGGACCCGCACGCCGGACTCGCGGCCGATGCGGATCGCTTCGCGCACGGCGTCGAGCAGGCCCGAGGACTCGTTGCGCATGTGAGTCGCGTAGATTCCGCCGGCCGCGGCCACGTCACGGGCCAGTTCGATGACCTCTTCAGTTGCGCAATGGCGGCCCGGTTCATAGATGAGCCCGGTGGAGAGCCCTACCGCGCCGGCTTCGAGGCCTTCGCGCACCAGCTCGCGCATCGCGCCCTGCTCGTCCGCGGTGGGCGCGCGACGCGCCATCCCCATCACGGCGGCGCGGATGGTGTTGTGCCCGACCAGCATCGCGACGTTGAGGCTGGGCGGCGCGCGCTCGACCACTTCGAAGTAACCGCGATAACCGTCCCATCCGGGCATCGCAGCGTCGCCAAAGAACGTGTCGAAGTGCTCGCGTACCGCCGCGTAGGGCGCCGCCCCCATCCCGCAGTTGCCCACCACCTCCGTGGTGACGCCCTGCATCAGCTTGAAGTCCATCGCGGGCGTGGCCAGCACCGCGAAGTCGTCGTGGCTGTGGACGTCGATGAAGCCGGGCGCAAGGGCGAGGCCGCGCGCGTCGATTTCGATTCCCGCTCCGCCCTCGATCGCCGCTGCGCCCTCGACTTCGCCGACCGCCGCGATTCGATCGCCGCGAACCGCTAGGTCGCCAACGAAAGGCGCCGCGCCGGTGCCGTCGAAGATGCGCGCGCCGCGAATGACGAGGTCCCATCGATTGTCGGTCATTATGAAAAGCTCCGCAGAATGATCAAAAGCCCCGCGGAATGCGCGCAACCTAGGCGCGGGCGAAGCGCGCCGGCGAAACCGCCGCTTCGGTCACGCCCTGCGCGGCGAGGTCGGAGGGAATGCCGCGTCGGAGCGCGAGGCTCGCGGTGAGCCGTCCCATCGACGGCGAAGTTTCGATTCCATAGCCGCCTTGGCCGGCCAGCCAGAAGAATCCCTCCACGCGCGGATCATAGCCGACCACCGGGCATCCGTCGGCGACGAACGAACGCAGGCCCGCCCATTTGCGGCTGATATGCGTGACCGGAATTCGCGCGGCGCGCTGAATCCGGTCGACCGCGAGCGCCACGTCGAAGTCGTCGGGCTGCACGTCGCACGGCTCCATCGGCGTCTGGTCGGCCGGCGAGCCGAGGAATTTGCCGGCGTCGGGCTTGAAATAGAATTCCTCGCCGATGTCGATCACCGACGGCCATTTCGCGATCTCGGCGCCCGCCGGCGGATCGAAGATAAACGCGGTGCGCCGCTTCGGTACCAGGCCGATCGGGCTTGCACCGGCCATCGCGCCCACCGTGTCGCACCAGGCACCCGCCGCGTTGACCACGACCGGCGCGGCGAAGTCGCCCGCGGCGGTCCGCACGACCCATTTACTGTCTTTGTCGCCGCCGCTGCGTTCCAGGCCCAGCAGTTCGGCGCTGGTTGCGAGCTTGCCGCCGCGCGCGCGCATCCCGCGGATGAAGCCCCAGTGGATCGCGTGCACGTCCATGTCCATCGCCTCGGGGTCGAGCACCGCCCCGGCAAGGTAATCCTGCTTCAGCAAGGGCACGAGCGCGCACGCCTGTTTCGGGTCAAGACGACGCACCCCAGCGATGTGGCGTGACGATTGCGTGAAGTTTTGTTCGAGCAATGCGGACTGGTCGGCGCGCCCGATGAGGAGCATCCCGCGCGGCGTCAGCAACGGATGCTCGGCGAATCCGGCGGGCGAGTCTAGAAAAAAGTTCTTGGCGCCGCGGGCGAGCGCGCGAATCACCGAGGGCCCGTGGGTTTGAACGAAGAGCGCCGCGGAGCGGCCGGTGGTGTGATAGCCGGGCTGACTCTCGCGTTCGAGCACCAGCACGCGGCCGTGCGCGGCCAGCTCATATCCGGCGGAGGCGCCCGCGATACCACAGCCCACGACGATGAAATCGTAATTGTCCATTGCGCGCTTGGTCGTCCGCTCTTCTTATCGCGCCCGCCGGTGGATGAGATCAAGCGCTTGCGAAGGGGAGACGGTTCGGGCTATCGATCCGTGCGCGATTCGAGAACCCGACAAGGACGGTATGCGATGGCCAAGACGGCGCTTGCGTTCGCGGTGATGCCCGACAGCCCGATCGAGAAGATCGTCGAGTGGACCAGGGACGCGGAAGAGGCGGGCTACGCCGCGGCCTTCATGACCGAGGCGGGCAATGATTCGGTTGCGTGTTCACTGGCGCTCGGGATGCGGACGCAACGAATCGGGCTTGGCACCGCCATCACCAACATCTATCTGCGCCATCCGACGCTGCTGGCCAACGAGGCTGCGACGGTGCATCAGTTCACCGGCGGCCGCTTTATCCTGGGCCTCGGCACCGGCCACGGCGAGATGAACGCGCGCCTGGGGATCGAGATGGGGCAGCCGATGGTGAAGATGCGCGAGACGGTCGCGACGTTGCGCAAGATGCTGGAAGGCGGCGGCACCGGGCCCAAAATCAGTGGCAAGCTGCCGCTCTACTTGGCGGGCGTGTCGCGCCCGATGGTGAGGATGGCGGGCGAGATCGCTGACGGGGTGATTTTCAATTTTTTTCCGCCCGCGCGCGTGCGCGAAGCGCTGGGCGAAATCGCCGAGGGCGCGCGCGCGGCCGGGCGCGACCCGGCCGCGGTCGAGCCGGCGCTGTTCGCGACCGCGTTCATCGCGGACGACCTGGAGGCGGCGCGCCGTCCGGCGCGCACGCTGCTCTCGCGCTACGGGGCGCTGCGCTTTTACGGCAACATGATGGCGAAGGCGGGTTTCGAGCGCGAGATCGCGGCGATTCGCGCGGCGGGCCGCGACGCGGCCGCCGCGCTCGCCGCGGTGAGCGACGCGATGATCGACGCGACGCTGCTGGTCGGTTCCGAGGGGCGGGTGCGCGAGCGGCTGGCCGAGCTATGCGCGCCGGGAATCGGCACGGCGATCGTTTTCGTCAACCCGGTCAACGAACCGCGCGAGGCCGCGGTTCGCCGCCTGATGCGCGCGCTGCGCCCGTGAGGGGCGCAGCACACGCAGCAGCCCAGGCAGCGCGCCGCTACGATGCTGAAGCCGGGGCGGCGTCGCCGCCCGGTGTCAGCATCGCGAAGAACCCCCGGATGCGATTGTAGTTCACGCCGAAGTCGCCGGTGCCGTCGCGCGAGCGCGAGCGCATCTCGACCAAGCTGCTGTTCGCGTCGGGGCCCGGCCGCACCTGGATCACGAAATCGTCTTTGAAGCGGAACAGGTAGGAAGTTTCGATTCCCTCAACCGTGCGCGTCGCCGGATCGACGTAAACGATAAGCCATCCCGGCATCGTGTTCGCCGCGGCTTTCACTTTGGCGAAGGCGTCGTCGGGCTTCTCGTCGAGCCGCAGCGGGTCGAGCTTGGGATACTCCTTGCTCTGGACAGGCTCGAAGTTGGCGCGATCGTACTTCATCGAGTCGGCTGACAGGTCCGGCGGTTGGACGAAGGCCGGCGGGTTGTCGTAGTCGGTCGTGATGTCGTTGATCTCCGGGTAGGGCATCGACATCCAGCGCCACATCGTGAACCCGACCGGAACGGCGACCAGCAGGCCGAGCACGATGCCGGCGACGGCCTTGGGCCGCCCGGGCCGGCGCTGCGGCGCCGAGGTGCGGGCGAGGCCGATCAGTCCGAACAGCAGCGCCAGGATCGCGATCGCGAAGCTCAGCAGGAACGCCAGGAAGCCGGTCATCGGCGGGATCAGGCCCATATGGGCTCCCACCACACCGATTCCTACCAGCAGCACGGCGAGTATCGCGTCCAATATGGAAAGCCAGGCCGGGATCATCGTCGTTTCTCCTTAGCTGGGCGGCGCTGCGCGTTGCTCTCCGCCGCGTCCAGCATTAGCGAACCGGCCCGGCGCGGCAAAGTTCCCGGTGCGCCGCGGCCTGCCGTTTGACTCCCGTGCGACGAACTGCGGCAGCTCTTAGCGATCCGTTACAGCAGTTAAGGCGCAAATACAAAACATTCGTGCATCGCGCCGGTCGAAATTGCCCGTCACGCCCCAGTCGGATAGGCTAGGTGCCGAGGCCGCGGGGCCTCTTCTGTTGAGCATGAGAAGCATTTTGGATCGAATCGGGCTTTTGCGCGACCTTTTGGCCGCGCGGATCGTCATTATCGACGGCGCCGCGGGGACCTCCATCCAGAACATGCATCTGAGCGCGGCCGACTTCGGTGGCCCGCAGCTCGAGGGCTGCAACGAGAACCTGATCCGCACGCGCCCCGACAAGATTCGCGAGCTGCACGACAGCTTCCTTGCCGCCGGCGCCGATATTATCGAGACCAACACCTTCGGCGCCGCCTCCGTCGTGCTGGCCGAGTATGGGTTGGCCGAACACGCGCGCGAGATGAATCGCCTCGGCGGCTCGATTGCGCGAGCGGCCGCAGACGCCGCCAGCACGCCCAAGCGGCCGCGTTTCGTGGCGGGCTCGATGGGGCCGACGACCAAGGCCATCTCGGTCACCGGCGGCATCACCTTCGACCAGCTCGCGGACGCCTACCAGGAGCAGGCCGAGGGGCTGATCGAGGGCGGCGTCGACCTGCTGCTGCTGGAGACCGTGCAGGACACGCTCAACTGCAAGGCCGGTCTGGTCGGAATCGAGCGGGCGATCGCGAAGACCGGCATCGAGGTCGCGGTCGCGGTCTCGGGCACGATCGAGACGATGGGCACGCTGCTGGCGGGGCAGGATATCGAGGCTTTTTATACCTCGCTCGCCAATCGCGGGCTCATCTGGATGGGCCTTAATTGCGCGACCGGCCCCGACTTCATGACCGACCATCTGCGCACCCTCTCTGAGATCTGCCGCTTCGATGTCGCCTGCGTGCCCAACGCCGGCTTGCCCGACGAGGAGGGCCATTACAACGAATCGGCCGAATCGCTGGCGCGCAAGCTCGAGCGCTTCGTCGACGCCGGATGGGTCAACCTGATTGGCGGATGCTGCGGGACCACACCCGAGCACATCCGGATGCTGGCGCGAATGGCCGAGGGCAAGCGGCCGCGCAAGCCTTCGAGCCTGCGCCGTTCGGTGGTATCGGGAATCGAGGCGCTGGTGATCGACGAGAACACGCGCCCGGTGATCGTCGGCGAGCGCACCAACGTGCTCGGGAGCCGCAAGTTCAAGCGGCTGGTCGCCGGGGGCAAGCTGGAGGAGGCGGCCGAGATTGGCCGCCTGCAGGTGCGCCGCGGGGCGCACGTGCTCGACGTCTGCTTGCAGGACCCCGACCGCGACGAGATCGCCGACCTGACCGGGTTCCTCGAAATCGAGGTCAAGAAGGTAAAAGTTCCGCTGATGATCGATTCGACCGACGCGGTCGCACTCGAAGAGGCGCTCAAGCGCGCGCCGGGCAAGTCGATCATCAACTCGATCAACCTCGAGGACGGCGAGGAACGTTTCCAGCGCGTGGTGCCGCTCGCGCGGCGCTATGGCGCGGCGCTGGTGGTCGGCTGTATCGACGAGGACAAGCAACAGGCGCAGGCGATCACGCGCGCGCGCAAGCTCGCGATCGCGGAGCGCTCGTTCAAAATTCTGACCGAGCGTTACGGGGTCGAGCCCGAGGACATCATCTTCGATCCGCTGGTCTTCCCGGTCGGCACCGGCGACCGCAACTATATCGGCTCCGCCGTCGAGACTATCGAGGGCATCGCGCTCATCAAGGCGGCGCTGCCGCGCTGCAAGACCGTGCTCGGCATCTCCAACGTCTCCTTTGGCCTGCCCGAGGCGGGGCGCGAGGTGCTGAACTCGGTGATGCTCTATCACTGCGTGCAGGCCGGGCTGGATCTCGCGATCGTCAACTCCGAGAAGCTCGAGCGCTACCACTCGGTGCCCGAAGAGGAACGCCGCCTGGCCGAGGACCTGATCTGGTGGCGCGGCGACGATCCGATCGCGGCCTTCGCCGGCTACTTTCGCTCGCGCAAGGCCAAGCCCAACGTCGAACAGCGCCGTTCGTTGCCGCTGGACGAGCGGCTCGGACTGTACATCCTGGAGGGCTCCAAGGAAGGGCTCGTCCAAGACCTCGACGAGGCGCTCGGCGCACGCTCGGCGCTGGAGATCATCAACGGCCCCTTGATGAAGGGGATGGACGAAGTCGGGCGGTTGTTCAATTCCAACCAGATGATCGTGGCCGAGGTGCTGCAATCGGCCGAGGCGATGAAGGCCGCGGTCGCCCATCTCGAACCGCACATGGAAAAGGCCGACAGCGCGAGCCGCGGCACCATCGTGCTGGCGACCGTCAAGGGCGACGTCCACGACATCGGCAAGAACCTGGTCGACATCATCCTGAGCAACAACGGCTACCGGGTCGTCAACCTTGGCATCAAGGTGCCGCCCGAGGAGCTGATCAAGGCCTACAAGGAGCATCGGCCCGACGCGATCGGGCTTTCCGGCCTGCTGGTGAAGTCGGCGCAGATGATGGTGGCGACGGCGCAGGACTTGAAGAGCGCGGGCATCGGATGCCCGATCCTGGTCGGTGGTGCGGCGCTCTCGGCGCGCTTCACCCGGATGAAGATCGCACCCGAGTACGACGGGCCGGTCGCTTACGCCAACGACGCGATGGAAGGGCTGGACCTCGCCAACCAGTTGATGGACGAGGAGCGGCGTGCCGCGCTCTGCCGGACGCTGGAAGCCGAGACGCAAAGGATGCTCGCGAGCGCGGTTAAGCCGGCGGCGCCCGCGCCGCTCGCCGGTCGGCGCGCGTCCTCCGTGCGCCAGGACGTCGAAATCCCGCTGCCGCCGGACTTGAAGCCGCACGTCGTGCGCGGCTACGACCTTGGCGAGGTCTTCCGCTACATCAACCCGGTGATGCTCTATACGCGCCACCTGGGGCTGCGCAACTACGAGACGGCGCTTGCCGGCGGCGACCCGCGCGCCAAGGAATTGAGCACGGCGGTTGCGGCGGTCGAAGAAGTGATGCTTGGCCGCGCCGATATCACAGCCAATGCGATCTACCGCTTCTTTCCGGCGCGCTCCGACGGCGACCGCACCGTGATGATCTATTCGTCCGACGGCAAGACGGTGCTCGAGAGTCTGGTCTTCGGCCGCCAGAGCGACGAGCCCGGACTGTGCCTTGCCGACTACGTCGCGCCGCGCTCATCCGGCAGAACCGATTACCTGTGCATGTTCGTGACCACCATCGGCGCGGGCGTGCGCGCGCTGGCCGATGAATGGAAGGACCGCGGCGAGTACTTGCGCTCGCATATTCTGCAAATACTCGCGCTGGAGGGGGCCGAGGCCTTCGCCGAGCTGCTGCATCAGAAGATCCGTCAGATGTGGGGATTCGGCGATCCGCCGGAGATCACGATGAAGGAGCTGCATCAGGCGCACTATCACGGCAAGCGGTTTTCATTTGGATACCCGGCCTGTCCGCGCCTGGAGGATCAAGAGAAGCTCTTTCGTCTGCTCGAGGTCGAGAAGCATGCGATCGGCCTGAAGCTGACCGAGGGCTACATGATGGATCCCGAAAGCGCGGTGAGCGCGATGGTTTTTCATCATCCGGAGGCGCGCTACTTCAGCCTCTCGGCCGCCGACATCGAGGCGCTCGAGCGCGAGCTGAGCCCCGCGCCGGGGCCCCCGCCGCGCGCGATCGCATCCCGCTAGTCCTTCTTACAGAATCGCTTACAGAATCGCTTACAAAAGATCGGCCAAAAGGTGCAGTGTGCGCGCGCTACACGCTGCGGCGGCGGCGGATTTCGCACTCGCGCGGGAACTCGATGGTGAAGGTGGAGCCCTCGCCCTTGCGGCTGGCGGCGAAAATCCGCGCCCCGCCGAGCTCCACGCACTTGCGGGCAAAGGCCAGTCCAAGTCCCGCGCCCTCGAACCGCCGGTTATGGCCGGTCTGCTCCTGCGAGAAGGGCTCGAACAGCCGCGGCATGTAGTTGTCGTCGATGCCGATGCCGGTGTCGCGAATTTCGAGTTTCAGCGCGCCGGCGCCGTCGCGATCGAGCCCCAGGACGATCTCGCCGCTGTCGGTGAATTTGATCGCGTTGTGGAGCAGATTGCTCAGCGCGCTTTGCAGGCAATATTCGTCGAAGCGCACGGTGGCCTCGGATTCCGCGATTTCGAGCCGCAACTCGAGTCCCTTCTCGGCCGCCAGCACTTTCAGATCGTTGGCCTGGTCCTCGATGAAGGGGGCGAGCGCGATCGCCGAGGGATCGAGCGCCAGCGCTCCGGCCTCCATGCGCGAGTAGTCGAGAATCTGCTGGATGGTCTTCAATAGGCGGCGCCCGGCGCGCCCGAGCGCCTCGAGGTAGGCGTCCTGGGTGTGATCGCCGATATTGGCCAGGTGCTCGCCGACGAGATCGGTATATCCCAGGATGACGTTGAGCGGCGTGCGAATCTCATGGCTGGTGTTGGCGAGGAAAGCGGATTTAAGCCGTGTCGACTCGAGCGCGGCGTCGCGCGCGCTGGCCAGCTCGAGGTCGGCGGCGCGCCGCTCGCTGATGTCGCGCAGGATCGAAACCACGCGGACGCCGACGCCCAGATCGACCATCACCGCGGACAGCAGCGTGGGCACGGTCCTGCCTTCGCGGGCGCGCAGGTCGGCCTCGAAGTTGCTCACCGCCCCGCGCTCGAGGACCTCGCGCTGGAAGCGACGATAGTCTTGCGGATTCACGAAAAGCGCGAGCTCCTGCGGGTCTTTGACCAGCGCCTGCTCGCGGCTGTGACCATAGATACGGCTAAAGGCGCTGTTGACGTCGGCGATTCGGCCGTCGTCGGGGGTTGCGATCACGATCGCGTCCCGGCTGCTGTCGAAGATGCCGCGAAAGCGCCGCTCGCTCTCGCGCAAATCGTCCAACATCCGTTCGCGCGCCGTTACGTCGCGCGCGCTCGCGACCAGGCAGTGCGCTCCCTTGATATCGACGGTGGGGCGAGCATTCCACTCCAGCACCCGCCACGAGCCGTCCTTGTGGCGCACTCGGGAGCGCAGCATCCGTTCTTCGGCACCTTCAGCGGCGATGCGCCGCAGTTCGTCGTCAATCGCTTCGCGTTCTTCAGGATGGCAGAAATCGAGGGCGCTCCGGCCGATGAAGTCCTCGGCGCTGTGGCCAAGAATCCTTTCCACGGAAGGGCTGACAAACTGGTACCGATGCTGCAAATCGATGACCACGATGAGATCGCTGGTATCTTCGATGAGCGAGCGAAAATAGTGCTCGCTGGCGCGCAACTCGTCCTCGGTTTGGCTCTGTCCGATCGCCAGTCCCAGGATGTTGGCGATCGATTGAAGGAAATTCACCTCGTCGTAGCCGTACCTGCGTTCCTGCCGGTTGTGGGCCGCAAGCACTCCGAAGGGCCAGTCGCGGCCGTGAATTACCACCGCCACGCCACTGCGCAAGCTCCAGCGCTTGGCGATTGAACTATGCAGTCGCTGCTCGCTGCTGAAGTCGGTCACGATTACGGGAGCGTCGATCAGCAGCGCATAGCCGGTATGCGAGCGAGCCCCCCTCTTCGCGACGAGCGTGCGGATCACGTCCGCGTTCCATCCAGCGCCGGCCCTGCCGACCAGGGTCTCGCGGTCCGGCTGCAACTCGCTGACCGTGGCGTAGTCAATCCCCAACGTCGCTTTTATCAGGTGGGTAGCCTCGTCGAACAGTTGCTGCAAAGCGCCGCCGACCAGCGCGTGCTGGCTGAGCGAAGCTATGACCGACTGCTGAAGGGCGTAGTCGTCGCGCGCGTCGCCGGGATCTTTTGTGCGGTTGTCGATCATAACCACGCTGCCCGCGTGCAATGATCAATGGCAAGGAAGATTTTGAACCTCGCGATATGAGCCGCGTGGTCATCGCACGAGTTTATAATTGTTCCCTACGTTACTCCACAAGTGTTCACAAGCCAACCGCCATGGTGCACCGGGTTTGCGCTTCATTGCGGTCACGAATCACCAGGCGACAGGGCGCTTGGAACGGAGAGAGAGGATCGCCGGTCCGCTTCGCAGCTTGACGGTCGCGGGAGCCGGATGATAATAATTATCATCTGGCAAGGCAGGGCGATTGAGCCGTTCGGCAGCCTTACGGCGACGCGCAGCGAGTTGTGCCGCCTGCCATGAACCCACACACTCAGGAGAGTAATGATGCAGAGTCTGAAGGGAACCAAAACACATGCCAATCTGAAGGATGCTTTTGCCGGCGAGAGCCAGGCCAATCGGCGCTACCTCTACTTCGCCAAGATCGCCGACGTCGAGGGCCAGCCGGAAATCGCAGGGCTTTTCCGCGACACCGCGGAAGGCGAGACCGGACACGCTCACGGCCATCTCGATTATCTCAAGCAGGTTGGCGACCCGGCCACCGACCAGCCAATCGGCGACAGCATGCTCAATCTGAAATCGGCCGTCCACGGCGAGACCTACGAGTACACCAACATGTATCCCGGGATGGCGAAGACCGCCCGCGAAGAAGGCTTCACCGAGATTGCCGACTGGTTCGAGACCCTGGCCAAAGCCGAGAAGTCGCACGCCGGGCGCTTCCAGAAAGCCACCACGACGCTGTAGCAGCGGACCGCATCATGGCCGCCGCGCGCGCAGGCGCGCCGGCGCTTTGTGCGTCGACCAGGATTCCGGCCCGCCGGACGCTATCTGGCGCCTGGCGGGCCGGCGCTCGTTGTCTGCATAGCCGCTGCGTCCTCATAGCCCCGATTGGCCGTCCGAGAACCGCTTAACCGAGAGCCGCTTTAAATGGACCGCATCAAGTCGCGACCGACCGACGCCCTTTCGTACAACCCCAACGAGCCCAAGTATTGGGATCGCGCGGCCCTCGACACGGAAATCGAGCGTGTCTTCGACATCTGCCAGGGCTGCCGGCTGTGCTTCAACTTGTGTCCGTCGTTCCCGGAGCTGTTTGGCGCGATCGATCGCGGCGACGGCGACGTGCGCAGCTTGAGCGCGGCGCAGAACCAGCGGGTGATTGATCTGTGTTACGGATGCAAGCTGTGCGAGGTGCGATGCCCATATACGCCACAGGACGGCCACGAATTCCAGCTCGACTTCCCGCGCCTGATGCTGCGAGCGCGGGCGGTCGAGAGCCGCGAGCACGGCATCGGCCTGCGCGAGAAGATGCTCGGCAATCCGGACCAGCTCGGAAAGATCGGCAGCTTGGTTCCGAAGCTTGCCAACTGGGCCTGCCGCAGCCCCGTCCAGCGCGCGATGATGGAGAAGATGCTGGGCATCTCGCGCGCCAAGAAGCTGCCCGAGTTCGCCGGCGAAACCTTCGAGGCGTGGCTCGCGCGCACGGGCATTCCAGCCGCGCCCGCGGAGCCCGCCGCCAGGGTCGCGATCTTTCATACCTGCTTCGTCAACTACTACAACCCGGCGCCTGGGCGCGCTCTGGTCTCGGTGCTCGCGCGCAACCGATGCGCGATCGCGTCACCGGCGCAGAATTGCTGCGGGATGCCGGCGCTTGACGGCGGCGACGTCGCCTTCGCGCAAAAGCTCGCGCGCGCCAACCTCGACTCGATGCTACCGCTGGTGCGCCAGGGCTACCGGGTCGCCGCGATCAATCCGAGCTGCTCGCTGATGATGCGCAAGGAGTATCCCAAGCTGCTCGACACTGCCGAGGCCCGCGAGGTGGCGGCGGCCGTCGCCGACCCGCACGAGGTGCTCTACGCGCTCAGGCGCGAGGGCAAATTCGACCGCGAGTTCCGCACCACTCCGGGCAAGGTCGGATATCACGTGCCGTGCCATCTCAAGGCCCAGAACATCGGACTGCGCTCGCGCGATCTCATCCGCTCGATCCCGGGCGCGGAAGTCGTGACGGTGGACGCCTGCACGGCGCACGACGGCACCTGGGCGATGAAGAAGGAGTTTTTCGAGCTGTCGATGAAGTGGGGCGCCAAGGCGTTTGCGGGGATGAAGGACGCCGAAGCGCAGGTCTTGGCCAGCGACTGTCCGCTGGCCGCGATCCAGATCGAGCAGGCCATCGGCGTACGCCCGCTTAACCCAATCGAAATACTGGCGCGCGCTTACGAGGCCGACGGCTTCGCCACGCCCGTGCCGCCGCCGGAGCCGCCCGCCGCCGAGGAGTAAAAGCCGTGAAACCCTTGACTCCGCTCGAAGTGCTGCCCGTCACCACCTACGATCGCGTCCGGCCGCTGTTGCGCCCGCTGTGCATTGCAGAGAAAGCACGCCGCCGCCTTGCCGTCGGCCAGCATCTCACGCTGATGTTCGAGAACCGCCAGACCATCTGGTATCAAATCCAGGAGGTTCTGCGGGCGGAGCGCATCTTCGAGGACGCCGCTATCAACCACGAGGTCGAGACCTACAACGAACTCATCCCGCGCCCGGGTGAACTCTTCGCGACTTTGCTCATCGAGTATGCGGACCCGGCCGAGCGCGATCTCGAGCTTGCTCGCCTGGTGGGCCTGGAGCGCCATCTGTGGATGGTTCTCGACGGACGCCGTTTTGGCGCGCGCTTCGATGACCGCCAGATGTCGCCCGACCAGATAAGCGCGGTCCAGTTCATCGCTTTCCCGCTCGGCCCGGACTCCGACCGCTTTGAAAAGCTGACGGCTGCGGGCAAAGTTTCGATCGAAGTCGACCACCCGCATCTTTCCGTGCGCACTCCCATCGAAGGCCCAATCGCGGTAGCGTTAGCCGACGATCTGCGCCCTGATTAGGGCGCTTTTTTTCTTCCCGCGTCAGCGGACGCCGACATTAGACTCCCTGCCCGCAGATTGTCTCATTGCGTCATATACTGACTGGAACTATATTCAAACGTCGTACGGATGCCTAAAGCCTGCTTCCATGCATCGACGAGTTTCGGCTTCTTGCCACACGGCGCGTATTTATGCGGAATATAGAGGCTCTGGGCAAATTTGCCCGTCGCGTAACGCTGTCTTTTTTTTGTCTGTTCCAGATACCGTAGGCGGTTGAATTAGTCTGATGACCGCTATAGCTGAAAAGCTTGCCATCTCCGCCGTGACGGCCTTCGGGTTGGTTCTCGCATCTACGCCTGCGGTCAAAGCACTCGCCCTGCGCTTCAACTTCGTGGCACCGCCCTGTGAGGAGTCGGGCCACACAGAGCCGACGCCGGTGCTCGGCGGCGTGGCGATTGTAGTCGCCGTACTCGCGGCGCTTGGCCTGGTGGGTGAGTTGCCGCTGTGGATGCTGGCCGGGATGCTGACGCTGCTGGCGGTCGGAGCTCTCGACGACGCGGTCGCGTTGACGCCGTCGCGCAAGTTGTTCGCACAGTTGGCGGTGGTCGCGTTTTTCCTGTGGGCCGGGCCCGCTGCGCCTGAGGTTACGCGGTGGCCGCTGGTTAACCTGGGGCTGGCGGGCTTCTGGATGGTCGCCGTGATCAACGCCTTCAACCTGGTTGACGGGCTTGACGGATTGGCCGCCGGGGTTGGAGTTGCCGCGGTGGGCGCTGTTGGCGTCGTCGCGTGGTGGTCGCGCGACGTGGAGCTGGCATGTGCGGCGTTGGCGACCGGGGCGGCGTTAGGCGGCTTTCTGCTGTTCAACTTTTATCCGGCGTCGATTTTCATGGGTGATAGTGGTGCGCTGCCGATGGGCTTCCTGCTGGGAGCGTTGGCGCTACAAGGAGCCGCGCTACAGCAAAATTCGCATCTTTCGAGCGCGGTCTTCCCGCTGCTGGTGATGCTGGTGCCGCTGCTCGACACCGCCATCGTGACGGTGTCGCGGCTGGCCACGGGCAACTCGATTTCGCGCCGCGGCCTGGACCATTCGCATCATCGTCTGCTGATGCTGGGGCTGACCGTGCGCCGCGCAGTGGCTGTCAGCTGGACGCTGGCGGCGCTAGGCGCGCTGCTGGCGGCGGGCCAGACCCTGCTGTCGCACGCCTATTTGCTCAGCGCATTGCCCTTCGTGATCGCCGGAATCGGCGTGGTCGGTCTGTTCATGATCGATCTGACTTTCGAGGACCGCGCGCCAGGCGTGGCCTTCGGCTATATGCAGGGTCTCGCCCGTTCCATCCTGAGTCTCGGTTACAAGCGGCGCCTGGCAGAGGCAATGCTCGACTTCGCGCTCATTCCGGCGGCTTATTTCGGCGCCTGCCTGCTGCGCCGCGATTTCAAGATCAACGACGCGCTGATCGTCTCGATGATGGCAAGCACGCCGGTGTTTTACGTCGCCACCTACGTCGCCTTCGCGCTGACCGGCGTTTACCGCGGAATCTGGCGTTACGCCGGCATTGCCGACCTCATCCGCTTCGCCAACGGCGCGCTGCTGGCCGGGGTCCTGGTCGCCATCGCCTCGCTGTTCATCCGGCTCGAGATTTCAGGATCGGTCGCCGTCCTGTACGTGGTGCTGTTGTTCAACCTGTTGGTGTTCACGCGGATGTCGTTTCAGATCCAGCGGCGTGCGCTCGCGATGATCGCGCTGCCGACCGAGCGGGTGCTGATAGTGGGAGCGGGGCGGATGGGGGAGGCGGCCGTACGCTATATTTTCTCGGGCAACGACCGGCGAGTGCGGCTCATCGGCTTCGTTGATGACGATGCGTTCAAGGAGGGCAAACTGGTCCACGGCCATCAGGTGCTCGGCCCGCTCGACGATCTGCCGCGAATCCACATCATGACCGAGTTTCACTGGATTCTTATCGCCGCCGACGCGATCAGCGAGGACCGGCTCGCGATGGTCAAGGCTTTCGCCGATGCCCATCATCTGCCGCTCCAGCGCCTCTCGATCGAAGTGAGCGAATTCGTGCCGGCGATCGTCAACGGCGATAACAAGGCCGTAGCCGCGCAAGCGTCGCCGCCGGCCGTCGCGCGGCCCTCGGTCGCTTGAGACGTCTTCGGGGCGAAACGTGCGCTCGGCGGATCGTGGGGCGCCTGCGGCCGGGGTGCTAGTGTGACTCGCCCGCTTCTGGCATTGTAGTGGCTATTGAGATTGCGGAGGCCGCAGTCTGGCGGAGCGTCAGGACGAAGCGGCTGAAACGGGTTGCGCAACAGTTATGAATCGCGCACGCAAGCCAGTGAAAATTGTGCCCAAGGGCTGGGGCCGCGAGGTATGGATCGTCAACGGCGATCTCTATTGCGGCAAGATCCTCGAGATTCGCAAGGGCAAGCGCTGCTCGCTGCATTTTCACAAGATCAAGACCGAGTCGTTCTACCTGCGCGCGGGCCGGCTTAAGGTCCGGGTCAAGGAATCGCCCGACTCCGAAGTTATCGAGGAGTTCGAACTCGCCGCCGGCGAGTGCATGGACATTCCGCTGGGGTTGGTGCATCAGATGGAAGCGCTGGAGGACGCCGAGCTGTACGAGTTCTCCACCCAGCACTTCGACAGCGACTCGCATCGCATCGTCCCCGGCGACTAAGCTGCGCGGGCGGGACACGGGATAATCGATGGCCAAGGTTGGTTTGATAACCGGGGTTACCGGGCAGGATGGCTCGTACCTCGCGGAGTTTCTGATCAAGCAGGGCTACGAAGTGCACGGCATCGTGCGCCGGACCTCGAGCTTCGCCACCGGGCGCATAGACCATATGCGCAAGGGCTTCGGACCGGGCCCTTCGCCGCTCCAACTCCACTACGGCGACCTGGGCGACGGCACCGGATTGCGCGCGATCATCGAGCAGGTGCGGCCCGACGAGGTTTACAATCTCGCCGCGCAGTCGCACGTGCGGATCTCGTTCGACCAGCCCGAATATACCGCCGACGTGGTCGGCCTCGGAGCGCTTCGCCTGCTGGAGGCGCTGCGCGATCACAACAAGCGTCACGGCCGCGCGGCGCGCTATTACCAGGCCGGTTCGTCCGAGATGTTCGGGCGGGTAGCCGAGGTGCCGCAGCGCGAGACCACCCCGTTCCATCCGCGCAGCCCCTACGCCTGCGCCAAAGTTTACGCCCACTGGCAAACCATCAATTATCGCGAGGCCTACGGCCTGTTTGCCGCCAACGGCATCCTGTTCAATCACGAATCGCCGCGGCGCGGCGAGAACTTCGTCACCCGCAAAATTACCCGCAGCGCCACCCGCATCAAGCTCGGCATGCAGGACAACCTGGCCCTGGGCAATCTCGACGCGCGCCGCGACTGGGGCTTTGCCGGCGACTACGTCGAAGCGATGTGGGCGATGTTGCAGCAAGAGCAGCCGGACGACTATGTGATCGCCACCGGCGAAACTCATTCCGTGCAGGAATTTCTTGAGTGCGCGTTCGAGCTGCTCAAGCTCGATTGGCGCAAACACATCCAGACCGACCCGCGCTACCTGCGGCCGGCCGAGGTCGATCTGCTGCAGGGCGACAGCTCCAAGGCGCGCCGCGTCCTGGGATGGCAGCCGCGGGTCAAATTCCAACAGTTGGTCGAGATGATGGTCGAGGCCGACCTCGAATTGGCCGAGCGCGAACTACGCAGCCGCGGGCGCTAGCTTGCGGCCGCGGCTATCCTGACCTCAGGCAAACTCGTAGCGGCGGGCGGCGTTCTCTCCCATGATGGTCTTTGCGTCTCGGGGCCCAGCGCCGCGCAATGCTCGCGCCGAATCGCGTCGGAGAATTCGCCGTCATATAGTGCGGCTGGCCTTGCCCTCGAAGGCCATTTCGCGAAAGATGAACCGGACGTAGCGGATCTTCGATCGGGACCTTCGTGATATGGAACAGCGACGACGCAGATTTTCGGCCTTCATGGTGCGTGGCGGACTCGCGCGCCATTCGCTCAACGACGAGAGCGCGGCCTTTCCCGAAAGCTTCGCGCTCACGCGACTGCATGACGCCGTGCAGTGGGCGCGCAAGTATTCCTTTTTCAGCTATCCGTTCGTCACCGCGTGCTGCGGGATGGAATATTTCTCGGTCGCCGGCCCCCGTTACGACATCGACCGCTTCGGCGCCGCGCTGCCGCGGTTCACTCCGCGCCAGGCCGACCTGCTGTTCGTGGTCGGCACCATCACCCAGCGCCAGGCGCCCATCCTGCGCCGCGTGTGGGAGCAGATGGCGGAGCCGAAGTGGGTGGTGTCGTTCGGCGCCTGCACCAGCTCCGGCGGCCCCTACGACAACTACGCCGTGCTCCAGGGTATCGACCGGATCATCCCGGTCGATCTCTATATTCCCGGATGTCCGCCGCGTCCCGAGGCCGTGCTCGACGGGCTGATCAAGCTGCAGTACCGCGTCCAGAACGAACGTCAGCCACAACTGTGGGCCAGTCTCCATGGCAGCGGACGCAAGCTCGACTAACGCACCGAAGCCCAACGCTCCCAAGACCGTGAAGCTCGCGGTCGACGGCCGCGCGATCGAGGCACCCGAGGGCACGCCGCTATTGCAGGCGATGCTCGACGCGGGGCTCGACATCCCGCACTACTGCTATCATCCCAAGCTCAGCATCGACGGCAGTTGTCGCCTTTGCCAGGTGAAGATCGAAGGGATGCCGAAGCTGCAGATCTCGTGCAACACCCAGGTGCGCGACGGGATGGTCGTGCATACGGAGGATCCGGAGGTCGCGCTGGCGCGCCGCGGCGTGCTCGAGATGCTCCTGCTCAACCATCCGCTGGACTGTCCTATTTGCGACAAGGCCGGGGAGTGCTGGCTGCAGAACTACGCGATGCGTTTTGGCAGTCGCCATGCGCGCACGCTCGAGCCGCGGCGCAAGCATCAGAAGCGCGTCGACATCGGCGAGCGCATGCTGCTCGACCAGGAACGATGCATCCTGTGCCGGCGCTGCGTGCGCTTTTGCCGTGAAATCAGCAAGACCAGCGAGCTGGCCGTTTTCAACCTGGGCGACCGCTCGGTGCTCGACGTCTATGACCGCCGGCTCGACAATAACTATTCCATCTGCACCGCCGACATTTGCCCGGTGGGCGCGCTCGAAAGCAAGGACTTCCATCATCGTCTCCGCGTGTGGTTTCTCCAGGAGACGGCAAGCGTTTGCCCCGGATGCTCCAACGGCTGCAACATCATGGTCTCCGAGTATCGCAATCGCATCTGGCGGCTGATTCCGCGCCGCAACGACGCGGTCAACGACACCTGGATGTGCGACCACGGGCGACTGGACTACAAGTTCGTCGACGCGCCCGAGCGCCTGCGCGCGCCGATGGTCGCGACGGGCGGCGCGCTCGCCCAGGCGTCGTGGCAAGAGGCGCTGGCGCGCGCGGCCGCGGCGATCGCCGAGCTCAAGGCGCGCCACGGTGACGGTGCGATAGGCGCGGTCGTCTCACCCCATCTCACCAACGAAGAGAACTTCCGCTTCGGCGAGCTGATGCGCGCGGCCGGCGCGGGCAAGGCCGCGATGGCGGTGCGGCGCGGCGCCGCTGACGACTTTCTGATCAAGGCCGAGAAGGCGCCCAACGCGCGCGGCGTGCGCGAGCTGGGACTGGTGAGCGGCGAAGACGACGGACTCGGCGAGTTGTTGCGAGCCGTGGAGGCGGGCGAGCTCAGGGGGCTCTACCTTTGCGGCCAGGATCCGCAGGATCCGATCGATCTGCTCGACCGGCTCGGCGCGCTCGCGCCCGGACGTCTCGAGGCGATCCTGGGGCGGCTCGAGCTGCTGATCGTGCAGACGCTGAGGCTCGATCCGCGCCTGGGCAACGCGACCGTGGTGTTTCCCACCACCACGTTCGCCGAGAAGGACGGCTCGTTCACCAATCACGCCGGGCGCGTGCAGCGCATCTTCAAGGCGATCGAGACGCCACCGGGATGGCTCAGCGACGGCGAGGTCTTCACACGTCTGCTCAACGCGATCGAAGGCGGTGAGCGCCGCTTCGACCCCGACACGATATGGGAACCGATACGGCGCGCGCATCCGCGCTTCGCCGGCATTTCGCTGGAGGCCCTCGGAGCCAGCGGCGCGATGCTTGGCGAGGTGGGTGGGCAACCCGCGGGCGACCGCTAAATCGCTTGCCGTCGGGCGATCGATTAACGCACTCTGTGGTTTGCGAACCGGCCTCGCGCGCCGGCGGTAAGCCGCAGGGGGACAAAACTATGGCGACCGCAGCGGTTTCGGAACCGGGTGGCCTCAAGGGCTACCTCGCGACCCATCGCACACTCGAGACCTATCCGGTCGGCGCGCATCGCTGGGCGATGCTGATGCTCACCGTGCTCGCCACGATCGTCTCGTTCTACGAATTCCAGTTCGCGCCACTACTGCCACTGTGGATTCCGACCCTGCACTTCAGCCTGGAAAACTTCACCTTGTTTCTACTGTTCGCGGTGTTGCTCTCCGGCGGGTCGGCGATGATCGGAGGACCGCTCGCCGATCGCCACGGCCGTATCATCGTCATCGACGTGTGTCTCGCGGTCATCATCGTATTGACCTTTGCCAATCTGCTGATGACCGGGTTCTGGTCGTTCGTGATCGTCCGCGGCGCGATGAATCTGACGGCGGGACTGATGTGGGGCGCGCTCGGCGGTCTCACTCGCGACATGTCGCCGCGCGTGAGCCGCGGCGCGGCCTTCGGCCTGCTCACGGTCGGTGCGGTCGGTTGCATTTTCCTGTGGAACTTCATCAGCGGTGAGACGCTGCCCATCTTCGGCACCTGGCAATCGCAGATTTGGATAATGGGCATCCTGTCGATTCTGATGTACGTCCCGGTGCTGCTGTGGCTCAAAGATCTTCATCCGAACCTGCGCCTGACCATCGTCGAGAGCGAAGCGACGGTGGCCGCCGCGCCCGCCGAGCGCCAACGCGAGACGGCGATGGAAGTTCCGGCAAGCGGCGGCGCGGCCTTCAAGGAGTTGCTCAGCCGCTGGGAAGTGTGGGTGCTGGTGTTCGGATCCGTGGCCTTCCTGACGCTGCCTATCACCAGCCAGACTTTTTTCCCGGTGATGTTCAACCGGGCGTTCCATTATTCTCCGGCCGAGGCGGACAAGATGGCGTCGTATTTCTGGCTGCTCAACCTGATCATGCTGGTGCCGGCCGGATTGCTCTCGGACAAGCTGCGGGTGCGCAAGCCGCTCGTGTTGATCGGTACCGTCGCCAGTCTTGCGGTGCTGATCTGGTGGATTGGAACCTTTTCCAATCCGTTGCCGGCGTTCCAGCTAAGCGCGGTGATGTTTCTGCTCGGCGGTCTGGTCGCCTTCGCCTTCATCCCGTGGTGCGCGCAATATTCAGAACTGCTCGAAGATATCTCGCCGGCGTTGCAGGCTAGCGGATGGTCGTTCTTTCAGTTGATTTATCGCGGCTGGATCGCGATCTCGGGTCCGCTGGTCGCTTATGTTTCGAGCCACTACGGATGGGCCGCATGGATGTGGGTGGCCGCGGCGGGCTTGGCGACACTGATACCCGCAATGCTCGCGGTGCGCGGCGGCTGGATGCCGGCCAAGGCGGGGCAAAGCTCGGGCGAGGCCGGGGCGCCGACGGTGCGGCCCTCGCCAGCGTAGGCTGATTCTGTAAGATTGTCGCGCAAGATTTGGTTCTGCAAGATTGACGCTGCAAGATTGATACTGCAAAGCCGATACTGCAAAACTGGTAGTCTGAACGGATGAAGCGAAGCGGATGGCGATTCGAGTAGTAAAGGTAAAGCGGCCGGAGCCGAGCCTGTTCGGCCCGCGCGCGTTGTGGGCGGTGCTGGTGGGGCTGTGGGTTGCCACAGCGCATCTGGCGCGCAATTTGTTTGGCTTCATGCGCGGCCGCCAGGACTTTACGATTTACTTTCCCGAGCAGCGCTTCGTGCAGGCCCCGGCGATGCGGGGGATGCCGGTGCTGGTGCAGATGGAGAACGGCAAGGAGCGATGCGTGGCGTGTGGGCTATGCGAATGGGCCTGCCCCACCACTTGCATCACGATTTTTCCCGCCGAGACCGCCGACGAGGTTGAGCGCTATCCCGAGGTTTTCGACATCGACATGTCGCGATGCATGTTTTGCGGACTGTGCGAGGAGGCCTGCCCCGAAGAGGCGATCGTGATGAGCCGCGAGGTCGAGATCGCGACCTATTCGCGTCGCGGCTCGCTCTGGCACAAGACCGATCTGCTGGTGCCGCAGAATCGCCTCAAGACCCGAACCGATTTTCTGCGCGGCCACTACGAATAGGAACCGATGAGCGCCGCTGAGGAACCAAAAACGCCGGCTGCCGCACCGCCCGAGCCTTCCGCGTTGCTGCAGAAGGTGATCGCGCGGCTCGGTCCGCTGATCGCGGAGCATCAGAGCTTTCGCGGCGACGACTGCATCCACGTCGCGCGCGAAAATATTTTCGAAGCGGCGCGCACGCTGCGCGACTCGCCCGAACTTGGCTTCGACCTGCTGCTCGACGTGACCTGCGTCGATTATTTCGGCCAGCCCGACGGGTTCCAGAACGCGCCCGAGACCTGGGATCGCAATCACAACCTGGTGCGCAAGCGGGCCGAGTGGCGCCATCGCGTGAACCTGCCCGCGCGCGGCGACGCTCCGCGCTTCGCCGTGGTTTATCATTTGGTCTCCACGCGCCTGTTCCATCGCCTGCGCGTGAAGTGCCGCGTGCCCGAAGACCAGCCGGCGATCGCGAGCCTGACCGAGTTATGGTCCGGCGCCAACTGGCTAGAGCGCGAAACCTTCGATCTTTACGGGATCCGCTTCGATGGCCATCCGGACCTTCGTCGCATCTATTTGTACGACGAATTCGTTGGCCATCCGCTGCGCAAAGACTACGCCAAACACGACGAGCAACCGATTGAACCCTATGCCGGACCGGGAGCCACCGAACCGCGCCGTCCCCACTGACGCGTTGCCCGCCGATCCGGCGCGCGATCTGCACACTCCGCTGTTGCGGATGCAGATGGGCCCGTCGCATCCGGCGACTCACGGCACGGTCAAGATGGTGCTCGATCTCGACGGCGAGCGCGTGGTCAAGGCCGACGTCCAGGTCGGCTATCTCCATCGCGGCTTCGAGAAGGAATGCGAGACCGGCTATTACTACCAGAACATCCCGTACACCGACCGGCTCAATTACAGCTCGCCGATGCTCAACAACGTCGGCTATTGTCTGGCGGTCGAGAAGCTGATGGATCTGCGCACGCCGCCGCGCTGCGACTTCATCCGGGTGATCGCGGGCGAAATCTCGCGCATGAGCGATCATTACCTGTGCCTGGGCGCGATGGCGCTCGAGTTGGCGGCGATGACGCCGTTTCTCTACCTGCTCGAGGCGCGCGAGTTGATGTGCGATCTGCTCGACGCGCTCTGCGGCGCGCGCGTCACCACCAACTATATCCGCATCGGCGGCGTCTCCGCCGACCTGCCCGAGGGCTTCGATCGCTTCGCCACCGAGCGTCTGGACCGTTCGCTCCACCTGCTCGGCGACGCCGACAAGCTGCTCACGCAAAATCCGGTTTTTCGCGATCGCGTCGAGGGCACCGGCCATCTGGCGCCCGAAACGCTGATCGCGCATGGCGTGACCGGTCCGCTCCTGCGCGCCGGCGGTGTGCCCTACGACGTGCGCCGCGTGCAGCCGTATCTCGTATACGGAGAGCTGGACTTCGACGTTCCGGTCGGCGAGCACAGCGATAACTTCGACCGCTACCTTGTGCGTCTTGAGGAAGTGCGCCAGAGCCGCCACATGATCGCGCAGTGCTTCGAGAAAATTCCCGCCGGACCCGTCAACTCCGATGACCCGCGCGTGCGCTGGCCGCGCAAGGGCAAGGTGTTCGGCCGCATGGAAGAACTGATCGACCAGTTCAAGCTGGTGACCGAAGGCGGACTCGTGCCGCCGGGCGAGGTCTATCACGCGGTCGAGGGCGCCAACGGAGAACTCGGGTTCTATATCGTGAGTGACGGCACCGGCAAGCCGTACAAGTGCCGATGCCGCGCGCCGAGCTTCTCCAACATGTCGGCGCTGGAGAAGATGATCACCGGCGGAATGTTGGCCGACGTGGTGCCGACTTTCGACTTGATCAACATGATCGGTGGCGAGTGCGACCGCTAGAGCGCCAAGTTGTGAATTCGTCCACCAGCGCTCAGCATTGGCCAGGTTCCCTCATCCTTCACTTCGTTCAGGATGACTGAAAAGGCTGAAACGGAAGAGGCCGAAGACCGATAACCGAAGCAGGATTTTATTCAACGAACTTGAGGCTTCTCACACCAGAGCACGGCTGTTGAACACGATGGGCTTGTCGGCTGAAACGCAGGAAAAGATTCGCGCCGAGCAGGCGCGCTTTCCCAATCCGCGCGGCGCACTGCTGGCGGCGATCTATCTGGCCCGCGACGACCTGGGCGCGCTCGGCCCCGAGGCCTTCGCCGAGCTGGCGCCGCTGTTCGGGATGCACGCCAACGAGGTCGCCGAGGTCGCCTCGTTCTACTCGCTTTTCAACCTGCCCCGCGCGCAGGCGGTCATCCAGGTCTGCACCAACCTGCCATGCTGCCTGCGCGGCGCGCGCGGCGTGGTGCGCGAGCTCCAGCGCCGGCTCGGGATCAAGTCCGGCACCGCGACGCCCGACGGCCGCTTTGCGATCGCGGAAGTCGAATGTTTAGGTTCATGCGCGACCGCGCCGGTCTTGCAGGTAAACCGTAATCCGTACCTGGAAAACGTAACGCCGGAGTTCGCCGCGAGCCTGCTTGAATCGCCCGAAGTGGCGCGCGCGGCGTCTCGCCCCGCGCCGATCATCTCGCACGTTCCCGATGGCGTCGACGGTTACCTGCTGCCGCGCGGCGACGAGAAATGGCTGACGCTCGAGCAATATCGCGCCCACGGCGGGTTTGAAGCGCCGCCCAAGGCGGGTGCGATGGCGCCCAAGGACCTCGCCACGCTGGTAAAGGATTCCAACCTGCGTGGCCGCGGCGGCGCCGGCTTCGTCACCGGCCTGAAGTGGTCGTTCATGCCGCCGCGCGACGCGCGCCCGCGCTACCTCGCGGTCAACGCCGACGAGAGCGAGCCTGGCACCTTCAAGGACCGCCAGATCATGTCGCGCAATCCGTTCCTGCCGTTGGAGGGAATCATGATCGCCGGGATGGCGATGGAGTCCACCGCGGCTTTCATCTACATCCGCGGCGAATACGTAGAGGAATTTGCGGTGATGAGCGCGGCGATCCGCTCGCTCTACGAAGCCAAAATTCTCGGCGACAACGCGCTCGGGTTCAACCGCCGCTTCGACATCACCATCCAACAAGGCGCGGGCGCGTACATCTGCGGCGAGGAAAGCGGGATGCTGGAATCGATGGAAGGGCGCAAGGGCCAGCCGCGCAAGCGTCCGCCCTTTCCCGCGCAGGCCGGACTGTGGGGCCAGCCGACCACGGTCGACAATGTCGAGACGCTCTCGCACGTGCCGTCGATCGTGATGCGCGGCGCGCAATGGTTCCTCGACGAAGGGGTCAAGAACGCCGCCGGGCACACGCTGTTCGGGGTGAGTGGTCACGTCAACAATCCCGGGATTTTCGAGCTCCGGCTGGGTGTGAAGCTGCGCGACCTCATTTATCAGTACGCCGGCGGCGTGCCCAGCGGGCGGCCGATCAAGGCGGTGATTCCGGGCGGCGTCTCGATGCCGGTGCTGCGCGGCGATCAGATCGACGTTGCGATGGATCACGAATCACTGCGCGCGGCCGGCACGCTGATCGGCACCGGCGGCGCGATCGTGATGGACGATCGCACGTGCATGGTGCGCACGGCGCTGGTGGTGGCGCGCTTTTTCGAGCACGAATCGTGCGGTCAGTGCACCCAGTGCCGCGAGGGCACCGGATGGACCTACAAGACGCTGCGCCGGATCGAAAGCGGCGCGGGCGAGCCGCAGGACCTCCAGACCCTGGCCGACACTTTCGATTTCATGGACGGCAAATGCATCTGCGCGCTCGCCGACGGCGCGTCGTGGGCCGCGCGCGCGTTCCTCAAGCAGTTCCGCGCCGACTTCGAGGCCCACATCGCGGAGCATCGATGCCCCTTCCCGGAGAGCTTCGAAGTATGAGCGGCAGTACGAGCGAAAATGTGAACGAACGTCCGGCCCGCAACGCAATCGTCGCCATCCTCGGCACGCCCGACCGTACCGAGGGCAGCCTCGACGATCCGCGCGAGCGCGAGGAGGACGGCGTGCGCTTCAACGAAAAATGGATCTACACGCGTCTGCGCCGCGACCCCGCGGGCGCCGCGATGCGCACGGTCTACTGGATGCGTTACGACTTTCGCGGCACCGCCGTGCGCAACAGCGACGCCGAACCGTGGCGGCCCGACCTCGCGCTCGTCGAAGCCGCCGCGAAACGCGACGGACGCCTCCCGCCGCTCGATCCGTCGCGCAATCCGTCGCTTGAGCCGCGCGCCGCGTATCGCCCGGTCTCCGATCTTAAGGAGGCCGGCCTCGGCGGCGGCGTTCAGGATAAATCCTGAGCGGAAATGCCGCGCGCGCGGACTCGGTCAGAATACGAAAGCTTCGTGCAGCCTCACCCGGCGCCTTACTCGTGGCTCTGAGGCGGATTTCCCTTAAGCCGATAGACCATGCCGGTCTTGGTTGTCCCCAGCGACATCCACGGGCTCGCAATGTTCTGCAGCAGGATGAAGAACCGTCTGACGCGTTCGAGCGCCTTGTCGTGAAGATCGCTTCTGCGTTTGAACTTGCATTCGAAAGCAAACTCCCCAATGAGCATCGTGTGATCGCCGCGCTCCCGCCATAGTGCGGCGTTCGACTTGGCGACGACTCCATTGCCGAAGTCCAGAACGCCAAGATCCTGCAGCACCTCCTCGACAATCGTATGGTTGACCAGAAGGACCTTCTTGGCCGACTTCCCGAGGTGAGCGAGCGCAGGAAAAAACTCCGCCAGCTCCGCCATCGAAGCGCTATGCATCTCGCGCTGCAGCTCGAACTGAACATTGTGCGAATAGAGCAGACGAGCACCGCCGAGCTTGTCCTTGAGCGGTAACGCTTCGGCCTTGAACTTGACCCGGTATTCAGCCGGGATATTCGGACGCACGTCCATCTCGGCCGCAAGCTGCAGGTCGGGATGACGGAACTTGAAAACGATCTCCGGATTACCGACCGGAAAGCCGTCTTCATAAGTGATTCGCCGGCGCAGGATGAACGAATTGTTGTACAGGCTGAAGTCCCTGGTATCGAGGAACACTACCTCTCGGATGCGAGGCCGCACACCTTTGGAGCCTCGGGTCGAAAAATCGATATCCAGTTGCTCGGCGGCGCGGCGCACGAGTTTGCCAAAATCGTGAAAGGACGGAAGAGCGGTAAAGCGATCCGGTTTCAGGATCAGCTTGGACTCGAGATAGTGCACGGTGTCGAGCGGATGCCCATCACTATACGTTCCCGGCTTAAGTTTAGGGGTCGGTATCGCTCGTCGTGTTGCCACGCGCGTCCCGTCAGGCGTCGAAGGCTTCTTGCAGCGCGGTGGCCGCCTCGATAATCGACTGGCGGCCCTTGTCCAGAATCGGCGCCATCCCGGTAAACGCGTGCGTCACGCCTTCGTAGCGTGTGCATTTGACCGCGACGCCGCAGCGTTTGAGGCGTGCCGCATATTCCTCGGCTTCGTCGCGCAGCGGATCGTACTCGGCGGTGACGATCAGCGCCGGCGGCAGGCCGCTTAAATCCTTGGCCACGCCGGGGCAGCAGTAGGGATTCGCGCGATCGCGCTCAGTGGACAGATAGTGATTCCAGAACCACTCCATGTCGGCGCGCGAGAGCAGATAGTAAGTGCCCGTGGAGTGGTTGCGATGCGACGCCGTATCCATCGCGGCGTCGGTTGCGGGGTACCAGAGTACCTGGCAGGCCAGCCGCGGGCCGCGCCGGTCGCGCGCCATCATCGCGACCGCCGTCGCCAGCGTGGCGCCGGCGCTGGTGCCGGCGACCGCCAGGCGCGACGGGTCAGCTCCGATCGACGCGGCGTTGTTGGCAGTCCACGCGGTCGCCGCGTAGCAATCATCGGGGCCTGCGGGAAACCGATGCTCCGGCGCGAGCCTGTAGTCGACCGACACCACAACGCATCGCGCAGCATTAGCCAGAATCCGACATACGGCGTCATGTGTGTCGAGATCGCCCACCACCCATCCGCCACCATGGAAAAAAACCACCGCGGGCAGCGGCCCGTCCGCGGTTGGGCGGTAAATGCGGACAGGAATCTCGCCGGTGGGGCCGGGAATGCTTCGGTTCTCGACGTGCGCGACCGGCTCCGGCGTGCCCATCGGGGGGCGCGTGCGCAGAAACTCTCGCGCCTGGGCGACGGTCATCTCGTGAAACGAGGGCATGCCAGCGGCGGCCGCCTTGTCGAGTATCACCTTCATCTGCGGGTCCAGTGGCATACTGCGGATTCCTCCCCGATGCGGGCGCTAGCGCGGCGGGGCGCGCGCGGCGCTAGACGCGATGTGGGGCGGGCGGCGGCGCGCTACGCGCGCCGCCGCCCGCCCCACTACTGCCGCTGCTGCACTACTTCTTTAGCGCGGCCTTGAGCGCCGCGCCCATGTCCATGATCGACTTGCGCGCCTCATCCAGCACCGCCGCCATCAGCACGAAACCATGCGTTACGCCTTCGTAGCGGATGCACTCGGTCTTGACGCCCGCTTCCTGCAAGCGCGCCGCGTAAGTCTCGCCCTCGTCGCGCAGCGGATCGAAACCCGCCGTCACCACCAGCGCCGGCGGCAGTCCGCGCAGGCTGTTGGCTTCGGCCGGGCACGCGTAGGGGTTGGTCTTGTCTTTGTCGTTGTTGAGATAATGCCCCCAGAACCAGATCATGTCCTTCTTTGACAAGATGTAGCCATCGTCCTGGAACTGCTGCTGCGAGGGCGTGTCGAGGGCCGCGTCGGTGGCGGGATAAATCAGGAGCTGGAAGGCGACTTTAGGGCCGCCGCGATCGCGCGCCATCAGCGCGACCGCTGCGGCGAGATTTCCGCCCGCGCTGTCGCCGCCGACCGCCACGCGCGCCGGGTCGCCGCCGATCGACGCGGCGTTTTTCGCCACCCAGTCGGTCGCGGCATAACAGTCCTCCGGACCCGCGGGAAATTTGTGCTCGGGCGCGAGCCGGTAGTCCACCGACACTGTGACGCATCCGGAGGCGTTGCACAGCGAGCGGCAGAACGTGTCCCACGACTCGATCGTGCCGATCGTCCATCCGCCGCCGTGAAAGTAGACCAGCACGGGAAACGGCGCGTTACCCGCGGGCGTATAGATTTGTACCGGGATTTGGCCGCCCGGCCCGGGGATGGAGCGCTTCTCGGATTTGGCCACCTTCTCGGGCGCGCTGTTGAATGGCTCCAGCAGCGCTGCGATTCCCTGCCGCGCTTGCGCCGGAGTTCCGAAATGGAACGGCTTGGCGCCGGAGGCGGCCGCCTGGTCAAGAATCGCCTTCATTTGGGGATGCAGCTGCATGACATCAGCTCCTTGACGTGAAGTTCCGCGCGTTTTACTGGGACCTAGCGCGAACGCGAGGATAGCGCAATTCGCGAGCGCGGCCCAAGCGAAGGCGCTCGGGCTTGCCCACGGCGCATCGCTAGCGCCGCCAGGCGAGCAGCCGCGTAAGCAGGCGCTTGCGCGACGGAGTCAGGCGCGTGCGGTTGTAAGAGTCGGCGATCTTTTTGATCGCCTCGGACTGCGTCGGATAGGGATGAATCACCCCCGCGATCCGCCCCAGCCCGATCCCGGCGGTTATTGCGAGCGTCAGTTCGGAGATGATCTCGCCGGCGTGAGCCGCGACCATCGTTGCGCCGACGATTTGGTCGCCGCCTTCGCGCATGTGCACTTTGGCGATTCCCGCGGTCTCGCCGTCCAGCACCGCGCGGTCCACCGTGCTCATCTCCTGCGTGAATGTCCGTATCGCAACGCCGCGCGCGGCGGCTTCGGCTTCGCCGAGTCCGACGTGGGCGATTTCCGGGTCGGTGTAGATGCACCAGGGAATCGTGAGCCGGCTTGCGCGGTCGCGTCCGAAGAACAGCGCGTTGCGAATTACGATCCGGGCATGCGCGTCGCTCAGATGCGTGAACTGAAGCGCGGAGCAGACGTCGCCGGCGGCGAAGACATGCGGGTTGCTGGTTTGCAGATAGTCGTCGACGCGCACGCCGCTTTTGCGGTCGTACTCGACCCCGGCGGCCTCGAGGCCGATCCCCTCGACGTTGGGCGCGCGCCCCGCGGTCACCAGGATTTCGTCGACTTCGATTTCACGCTGCGCGCCGCGATGCTCCAGGCTCACGATGCGGCTCGCGGCGCCCCTCCCGACGCTTGCGACCTTGCATCCGGTGAGCAGCTCGACGCCTTCGCTGACGATTGCGCGCTCGACGATCGCGGCCGCGTCGCGGTCCTCGCGCGGCAGGATTTGCTCCAAGGCCTCCAGCAACCATACTTCCGAGCCGAAGCGCCGGAACGCCTGTGCCAGCTCGCATCCGATCGGCCCCGCGCCAATCACCGCAAGCCGCCGCGGCAATTCGGTCAGTGAGAAAACCGTTTCGTTGGTGAGAAACCCTGTTTCGGCGAGCCCCGGAATCGGCGGCGCGGCGGGTCGCGCGCCCGTTGCGACCAACGCGCGGCTGAAGTTGAGCCGCAGGCCCTCAACTTCGGCCGCGGCGCGTCCGAGGAATCGACCCTCGCCGAGAAAAACGTCGACGCCGAGACTCTTGAAGCGCGCGGCGGAGTCGTTGGCGCTCAATTCCGCGCGCAGCCGGCGCATCCGCTCCATCACCGCGCCGAATTCCGCACGCGCCGGATCGTTGGGCGCGATCCCGTAGCTTGCCGCGCGATTGATCGCGCCGCATACGCGCGAGGCGCGAATCAGCGCCTTCGACGGGACGCATCCGAAGTTCAGACAATCGCCGCCCATCAAGCGGCGCTCGACCAGTGCGACGCGCGCGCCCAGCCCCGCCGCGCCCGCCGCGGCGACCAGCCCTGCCGTGCCGGCGCCGATCACCACCAGGTTGTAGCGCGCCGCCGGTTCGGGGTTTACCCAGGCCTCCGGATGGACGTTGGCGAGAAGCTGCGCGTCGTACTCGTCCGCCGGTGCGAAGCGCGATGCGTCTGCCATCGCGCCTCACTCCCTTTGCCTGAAGCTATACTCGTGTAGCGGCGTGCAGACGGTGATTTCAAACTCGGCGTAAAAGGCCTGCCGTCCGCGCTCCTGGGCCTTGCGATGCTCGGGATTTTCCCGCCACTCGGCGAGTGCCTCCGCCGAAGCCCATTCGGTGATGCCGAGCATCTCGCCGTCATGGTTTTTGTATTCGCGGAAGGAAATGAAGCCCGGCAATGCGTTGACGATCTTGAGCATCCGGCCGGCGGTGGTGTTGTATTCCTCGCGCTCGGCCGCGCTCAGATTTCTCATACGAAAGCGAAAGATGCTGATCACGCGCTGGGGATTTTTTTGCTCGGCCATCGCTATTTCCTCTTCACTGGGGACGCTCTGTCCGGTTAGTCACGCGCGTCGAGGCCCATCCGGCGCGCGATGATCACCTTCATGATTTCGTTGGTGCCGGCGTAGATCGATTGCACTGCCGCGTCCGCGTAGTCGGTCGCCACCGGAAACTCCATCATGAAGCCATAGCCGCCGTGCAGTTGCAGGCACTGGCTCGACACGCGCTTGAGCAGCTCGGTCACCCACCATTTCGCCATGCTGACCTCGGTCACCAGGTCGTCGCCACGCACGTGAGCGGCCAGCAGCCGGTCGACGAAGGCCTGCCCAACCTCGACTTCGGTCATCATCTCGGCGAGCTTGAATTGCGTGTTCTGGAACGAGGCGATGGGCTGGCCGAAGGCCTTGCGATTGCGGGTGTACTCGATGGTGTCGTCGAGGCAGCGCCGCGCGCTGGTGAGCGCGCCGACCGCGGTGACCAGCCGCTCCTGCTGGAGCTTTTCCATCAGCATTTTGAAGCCCGCGCCCTCGCGGCCGAGCAGATTGCTTACCGGCACGCGGCAATCCTCGAAGAACAGCTCGCTGGTGTCCTGGCCGCGAAGGCCGAGCTTGTCGAGCTTGCGGCCGCGCACGAAGCCCGGCGCATCGGCCTCGACCAGGATGAGGCTGACGCCGCGACGGGGCGGGTTGGCCTTGGGATCGGTCTTGACCACCACGATGAAGAGGTCGGCAATCTGGCCGTTGGAGATGAAAATTTTGGAGCCGTTGATGACGTAGCTGTCACCGTCGCGCCGAGCGGTGGTCTGGACCGCGGCGAGATCGGAGCCGGTGCCCGGCTCGGTCATCGCGATTCCCAGGATTACGTCGCCGCTGATCGCGCCCGGGGCCCAGCGCCGCTTCTGCTCCTCGCTGCCGAAGCTGGTCAGGTAGGGCAGGCAGATGTCCGAGTGCAGCCCCATCATCAGACCGTGCGCGCGCACCCGCGCTATCTCTTCGATTACGATCGCGTCGTAGGTGAAGTCGACGCCGCCGCCGCCGTATTCGGCCGGCGCGTTGGGCCCGAGAAATCCCGCCGCGCCCAGCTTGCGCCAGCTCTCGCGGTCGCTCATCCCGGCGCGGTTCCATCCGTCGATCTTGGGCACCAGCTCGGTTTCGACAAAGCGGCGCACCTGCGCCCGGAACATCTCGTGCTCTTCGGTGAAAATGTCGCGTCGCATATGGGTCTTGCCTCTATGGGTCTTGCCTCGGGGCAAATCCTTACACGGAAGCGCCGATGTTCCCAACCGGAACGCTGCCCAGGGCCCGTTTGCCCTAGCCAGACCGTTAACGAGGGTTTGTGCGCGAGGAAGCCGGCGCGCTACATATGAAGATCAAACTGCTGATGGCGTTTTCGGAGGACACAGATGATCAAGCTTTACGGCACGTCCAAGTCGCGCTCGGCGCGCGCTTTGTGGACGCTCGAAGAACTAGGGCTCAAGTACGAGCATATCCCGGTCGAGGTGGCCAAGGCCAAGTCGCCCGAGAATCTCAAGCTCAACCCCAACGGACACATCCCGGTGCTCGAAGACGACGGGAAAATCTTCTGGGAGTCGATGGCGATCAACCTGTATCTCGCGGCCAAGTATGGCAAAGCGCCGCTGTGGCCGGAGTCGCACGAGGACCGCGGCCACGCGGTTCAGTGGAGTTTCTGGGGGATGACCGAGGCCGAGCCGCACCTGCTGACGGTCCTGCGCAACCGGATGCTGTTTCCGCCCGAGCAGCGCAACGAGGAAGCGGCGGTGGCGGCGGTCACGGCGCTGCAGGGGCCGCTTAAGGTGCTCGACGGGGCGCTCAAGGGGCGTGACTATCTGCTCGGCAAGGACTTCACGATCGCCGACCTCAACCTGTCGTCGATCCTGAGCTTCGCGGTGTTCGTCAAGCTCGATATGACCGCGATGCCGGCCGCGCAGGCGTGGCTGCAGAAATGCCTGGGACGCGAGGCGTTCAAGAAGGCCCGCGGTCTGCCATAGGGCTGCGAATCGTTGCGAGGCCCGGCCGGCGCGGTTCGCCGACCGGCGCCGACGCCTCAGCGGCTGTGCCGGGCCGCGATGGAATTCGAAAAGGGAGATTCGTTATGGATCGCGCTCATCTGTTGGATCTTACCAATCGCTTCGTCGATGCGTTCAATCGCAACGATCTGGACGCCGTGATGACGTTCTTTGCCGACGACGGCGTGTACGACGAGTTCAATGGCCGGCGCAACGAGGGCAAAGCGGCGGTCCGCGCCGCCTTAGAGCCGCAATTCAACGGCGCCTATGGTGAGATGAAGTTCCTCGACGAGGATATGTTCGTCGACCCCGAGGCGGGCAAGGTGATGGCGAGTTGGCGCTGCACCCTGAGCATCAAGGGCGAGCCGACCTCGTGGCGCGGCCTCGACCTGATGCATTTCAAGGGCGATAAGCTGGTGCAGAAGCTGACTTACGCCAAGACCAAAGTTCCGCTGTTCCAGAGCTGAAGACCCGAACGGCAACTTGATTACGAGTTAACACGCAGGAGGCGTCCGCCATGGGAGTTTTGTCCGGCTATAAAATCGTTGAATTCGCGGGTATCGGCCCCGCACCGATGTGCGCGATGCTGCTCTCGGACATGGGGGCCGAAGTGCTGCGCCTCGACCGCGCCGAGGATGCGAACCTCGGAATCAATACCGAGACCAAGTACAACCTGCTCAATCGCGGCCGCCGCTCGGTGGCGATCGATCTCAAACGCCGCGAGGGCACGGAACTCGCGCTCAAGTTAGTCGAGCAGGCCGACGCGCTACTCGAAGGGTTTCGCCCCGGCGTGATGGAGAGGCTCGGGCTCGGCCCCGAGGTGTGCCAGGCCCGCAATCCGAGGCTGGTCTATGGGCGGATGACCGGCTGGGGACAGGACGGACCGTTGGCGTTGGCGGCCGGCCACGACATCAATTACATCGCGCTCACCGGCGCGCTGCATTCGATTGGACGGCGGGGCGAGGCGCCAGTGCCGCCGCTTAACCTGGTGGGCGATTTCGGCGGCGGCGGCGTGTACCTCGCGCTGGGTGTGGTAGCGGGAATGCTTGAAGCTCAGAAATCAGGCAAGGGACAGGTGGTCGACGTCGCGATGATCGACGGCGCGTCGTCGTTGATGGCCGGGATTTACGGCTTGCGCGGCGCGGGCGTGTGGAACGACAACCGCGGCGAAAACATCCTCGACACCGGCGCACACTATTACAACGTCTACGAGACTAGCGACGGCAAGTACGTCTCGATCGGTTCGATCGAGGGCAAGTTCTACGCCGAATTGCTCCGGCTGACCGGACTGGAAGGCGAGAAGCTGCCGCGGCAGAACGATCGCACGCAGTGGCCGGCGTTCCAGGAGCGACTCAAGGCGCTGTTCAAGACCAAGACCCGGGACGAATGGTGCGCCATCATGGAAGGCAGCGAGATATGCTTCGCGCCGGTGCTGACGATGATCGAGGCGCCGCAGCATCCGCACAACCGCCATCGCGGGACCTTCGTCGAGGTCGACGGCGTAGTGCAGCCGGCCCCGGCGCCGCGCTTTGCTCGTACGCCGAGCAGAATTCAGCGTCCGCCGGCGCGCCCCGGAGAGCATACCGAGGAGGGGCTGCGGGCGTGGGGCTTGAACGACTCCGAAATCGAGCGGCTGCGTTCGAGCGGCGCGATAGGAGTGCGCGAGGCGGGGCCCAAGGCGGCGGCCGGACGCTAGCGCCGCGCGACGCTCATCGCGTTCGCAACAGCGCCGGCAGATCGTAGCCCATAAGGTCGCCGATGCGCTCGACGGTGATGTCGGGCGCCGGATAGCTTGCCACGTCGGCGGCGTGTGCGTAGTGCCCCTGACGCGGGAAGATCGTGGTCACGCGCTCGCCCCAGGCCTTTTTCACCGCCGCCAGGATGCGAACCTTGTCGTCGACCAGCACGTAATGCGCCGCCGGGTAGCAGCGCTCGACGTCTTCGAGTTCCTGCTCCTTGTGGATGTATATCAGCACGCGTCCCTCGACCGCCTCGAACAGTCCCGAGCGGTTGACCTTGCGCGGCTGGAACACCACGTCGCCGTCGGACAGGATGACCGTCGGGCCGAGGGCGGTCAGATGCCCGACAGCGTCGAGCGAGCCGGGGTAGAGCCGGTTGGCGAACGGATAGTCCACCAGGTACGTGGAAACCTCGTACAGACGGCTGTCGTGAGGATGTTCGACGCGGTAGCGCTGCAGGGCACCCAGATAGTCGGCGTATCCGAGTTCCTTGCGCAGCTCCTCGAAGATCGCCCAGTAGCGTTCCTGCGGATCGGCGCCGACCTCGCGCGTGAGATGGCGCCGCAGGTCATCGGACACGTGGTCGTTGTCGAGCAGCGTGTTGTCGACGTCGAGCAGGAACACAACCGGGCTTGGAGACTTCGATGACGGCGGCATAACTCGACTCCTCACTTTGGGCCGGATCGCACCCGCTAATAAGATCGCAGGCGGCGGCGGCGTCAACAAGCGTTCGGCCTTAGCGCGGCGCTTCTCGCGCGAGTAAATTTGCGCTATCTGGCGTGATGGCCGTGGTCCGCCGGCGAGCGGCGCACGCCCCGGCGGTCGAGTCTGTAACGGAGGTTCCGGATGAAACGCGAGGTACCCGAGACGGGAGGTGAGCGCCAATCCGATCGGCCGTTTACCGGCAAAGAATTCCTGGAAAGCATTCGCGATTCGCGCGAGGTCTGGATTTACGGCGAGCGCGTCAAGGACGTAACCGTGCATCCCGCCTTCCGCAACACGGCGAGGATGCTGGCGCGGATGTATGACGCGCTCTACGATCCGCAAAAGAGCCCGATTCTCACCACGCCCACCGATACCGGCAACGGCGGTTTCACGCACAAGTTCTACAAGGTCCCGCGCACGGCTGACGATCTGGTGGGCGCGCGCGACGCGATCGCCGAGTGGGCGAAGGTCTCATACGGATGGCTCGGGCGATCGCCCGACTACAAGGCGAGCCTCACCGGCACGCTGGGAGCCAACGCCGAGTTCTACGCGCCCTATCAGGAGAACGCGCTTCGATGGTATCGCGAGGCGCAGGAAAAATGCCTGTTCCTCAACCACGCCCTGGTCAATCCGCCCACTGACCGCAGCAAATCGCCCGACGAAGTGGCCGACGTCTTCGTGCACGTCGAGAAGGAGACCGACGCCGGCGTGGTCGTCAGTGGCGCCAAGGTGGTGGCCACCGGCTCGGCGCTCACCCATTACAATTTCATCGGCTTCTACGGGCCGACTCCACTCGGCAAACCGGAGATGGCGATCTTCGCGATGATCCCGATGGACACGCGCGGCGTAAAGCTCATCTGCCGCCCGTCGTACGAGTTGATGGCGGCGACCATGGGCAGTCCGTTCGACTATCCGCTTTCCTCGCGCCTGGACGAAAACGACGCCGTCCTGATCCTCGACAAGGCGCTGGTGCCGTGGGAGAACCTGTTCGTTTACCGCGACGTCGAAAAGGCCAACACCTTCTTTCCGCGCTCGGGCTTCATTCCCCGCTTCACGCTGCACGGATGCACGCGGCTCGCGGTGAAGCTCGATTTCCTGGCCGGCCTGATTCTCAAGGCGATCGACGCGATCGGCTCGAAGGATCTGCGCTCGGCACAGGTGCAGGCGGGCGAGGTGTTGGCGTGGCGCAACGTCTTCTGGGGGCTGACCGACGCGATGGCTAAAACTCCCGACCCGTGGATGAACGGCACGGTCTTGCCCAAGGCCGAGTACGGGATGGCGTACCGCTTTCTTGCGACCACGGCCTATCCGCGGATCAAGGAAATCGCCGAACAGACCATCTCGAGCGGCCTCATCTATCTCAATTCGCACGCCGCCGATTTCAAAAACCCGGAATTGCGTCCGTACCTCGACAAATATCTGCGCGGCTCGAACGGTTACGACGCGCTGGAACGGGTAAAGTTGCTCAAGGTCCTGTGGGACGCGCTGGGAACCGAGTTCGGCGGGCGCCACGAGCTTTACGAGCGCAACTACGCGGGCAACTACGAGAACATCAGGCTCGAGAACCTGCCGATGGCAATTGCCACCGGCCGCGCGGAAGAACTGACCGGGTTCGTCGATAAATGCATGGCGGAGTACGATCTGGATGGCTGGAAGGTGCCGGACCTGATCAATCCCACCGACGTGAACGTGATCATGAAGAAGCCGATTCGTGGGTGAGACCGAAGAAATAGCAGGAGCGGCGCCGTGACGATAAAATATCACGAGGGAGAGATCGCGGTGCAGACAAGGGCAGGGGTTCGCCGGCAAGCCGATAAATTGGCCGCGGCAATGCGCGGCGCGATTTTGCCCTCGCTGGCTGGCTTCGTAGCCGCGCAGCGGATGGCGGTGCTGGGAACAGTCGACCGCGGCGGTGCCGTCTGGGCCTCGGTGGTGACGGGTGACGCAGGATTCCTGCAGGTGATCGACTATCAGTCGATAAGGATCGCGGCCGTTCCCGCCGCCGGCGATCCGCTGGCGGAAAACCTGGCGTCGCCGGCGCATGCGGCGTTGATCATTGCCGACCTCGCCACGCGGCGCAGACTTCGCTTGAACGGAAAGGGCCACATAGTGGAAGCGGGCGCAATCGAGATCCGGGACGCCCAGGTCTACAGCAATTGTCCGCACTACATCCAGGCCCGCTCGCCGATCGGCGAGCATCAATGGCGGCCGGGCATCGATACGGGCGCGGTGCGAACTGCGGAACTTTCAGCCGAGCAGCAACAACGGATCGCGCGCGCCGACACTTTTTTCATCGCTACCGACCATCCCGAATCAGGCGCCGATGTTTCGCATCGGGGCGGCAACCCCGGCTTCGTGCAGATCGTCAACGGCCGCCGGCTCGCGATCCCGGACTATTCCGGCAACAACATGTTCAACACGCTCGGCAATATCGCTGTGAATCCGCACGTCGGGCTGCTTTTCATCGGCTTCGACAGCGGACGAACGCTCCAGCTCACCGGACGCGCGGCGATCGATTGGGACGCGGCGCGCGCGGCGACCCTGGCTGGCGCCGAGCGTATCCTTGATTTCGAGCTCGACGAGGCCGTCGACAATCCTCATGGATTCCCGCTGCGCTACGAGTTCCACGAATACTCGCACTTCAATCCGTCTTAGAGCCACAACGAGAAGACACTCTTATGACGAGCGCGGCGGATTACATGATTGCGATTCGGATTCATCAGGTTGGTGGGCCCGAGGGCATGGTCTACGAGCGGGCGCCGAGGCCGCGGCTCGCGGGCGGCGACGCGCTGGTCGAAGTCCATGCCGCCGCGCTGACCCCGGCCGAGCTTACCTGGAAGGAGACCTGGGTCGACCACTCAGGCAAGAGCCGCCTGCCGATAATTCCATCGCACGAGGTATCCGGCGTGGTTGCCGCGCTTGGCGAGGGCGTCTCCGGTCTCGAGCCGGGCGACGCAGTGTACGGCCTCACCGATTTTTCGCGTGACGGCGGAGCGGCCGAATTCGTAGCGGTGCGTGCGGCCGACCTGGCGCCCAAACCGCGTTCGATCGGATATGTGCACGCGGCCGCGATGCCGCTCTCGGCGCTGACGGCATGGCAGGCGCTGTTCGATCACGGCGGCCTGACCGCCGGCCAGCGCGTCCTGATCCATGGCGCCGCCGGCGGCGTCGGCAGTTTCGCCGTGCAACTCGCGCGCGCAAAGGGCGCGGAGGTGATAGCGATCGCGTCGGGCCGTCATCGCGATTTTCTCCAGGGCCTCGGTGCGAACACGGTCGTGGATTACGAGACCGCCCGCTTCGAGGATGTCGCGCATGGCGTCGATCTGGTGCTCGACACGGTCGGCGGAGAGACACTCAAGCGCTCGTGGGCGGTGCTCAAGCCGGGCGCGACATTGGTGTCGATCGCCGAGCCGCCGCCGGAACCCGATGCTATCCGGGCCGGGGCGCGTGGAGTTTTCTTCATCGTGGAGCCTAACCGGGCCGAGTTGTCCGAATTGGCCAGGCTGACCGATGCGGGGCAGCTGCAGACGTTCGTGTCGGAGGTCTTTGAGCTCAGCCGGGCGCGCGAGGCCTACGAGACCCTCTTGCGTGGGCATCTCCGCGGCAAGATCGTTCTGCGCGTGAAGGACGGCGCCGAATAGAAAAAAGCGGCGGGACGAGCGTCCCGCCGCTTCCGATTCCATCGCGGCCCTTTGGCTGCGATCTACGCCTCGAAGCGAAACCCTCCGGCGCGTCGCACGATATGGCCCGAGGTCGGGCCGGCGAAATGCGTACCGATGACGTGCACCGGCTGGTCGCAATAACGCTCAACGAATTTCTTGCGCGTGTCGGACGCCATCACCGGGTCGGTGTCGAATTCGCAAACCCATTCCGGATGGGCAACCTGGATCGGATGGTGGATCATGTCGCCGGTGATCACCGCGTTCTCGCCGCGCGAGGAAATCCGCACGCTGGTGTGGCCGGGAGTATGACCCGGGGTGGGTTCGAGCCAGACTTCACCGGTCAGCTTGCGCGCCGGCTCGACCAGTTCGGCCAGTCCCGCCTCGATCACCGGACGCACCGAGTCTTCGATCGGCTTCTGGAAGTCGGGGCTGCCGTCGTATTTCGACCAGTGGTCCCATTCCTTGTTGCACATCATGTACTTGGCTTTGGGGAAGGTCGGCACCCATTTGCCGCCAACCAGCATGGTATTCCATCCCACGTGGTCGAGATGGAGATGGGTGCAGATGACGGTGTCCACCGATTCGCGCGGGACTCCCGCCTTCTCCATGTCCGCCAGGAACGGCGTGTGCAGGTTGTTGAAATCCGCGAAGCCCGGACGCGGCTTGTCGTTGCCGACACAGGTGTCGACCAGGATGCGGCGGCCCTCGGACTCTACCAGCAGGGCATGGATGCTGAGGAGAATTTTGTTGTCGTTATCGATAAAGGGGCTTAACCATTCGCGGTCATGCTTGAGCGCGTCGACCGTGGCATTGGCCGTGATCATCGTGCCGGGCCAGTGCGGTTCCTGTTCGCGAAGCAGGGTGACTTTTACGTCGCCAATTTGCCAGTGCATAGGGGATTTACCTCCACCGTTATCAGGCGTTGTTAGGGCGCTACCTTAACCCGAGTCGTGGGACGGCGGCAATCGAAATCCGCGAGCCCCCCGAGCCGCGCGTTCCAGCGGTGCGCGGCGACGGCGCTCACCAGGAATCGACGTGCGGGCGCTTTTTGCCGGTGCGCGGCGCGGGCGGGGGCGACGAGCGCAGGCCGGTCAAAATCCAGCGGCGCGATTCGACCGGGTCGATCACGTCATCGAGCTCGAAATGCGAGGCACTGTTGAGCGCCTTACCCTGCTGGTACATCCGCGCCACCATCTCTTCAAAGAGCTTCTTGCGCGCCGCCGGGTCGTCGACCGCCTCCAGTTCCTTGCGATAGCCGAGCTTGGCCGCGCCCTCCAATCCCATCCCGCCGAACTCTCCCGTCGGCCATGAGACCGTGAACGTCGGGGTCTTGAAGCTGCCTCCGGCCATCGCTTGCGCGCCGAGGCCATAGCCCTTGCGCAGTACGATGGTGAAGAAAGGTACGCTGATGTTGGCGCCCACGATGAACATCCGGGCGGCGTGGCGCACCAGCGCGGTCTTCTCGATCTCCGGTCCCACCATGATGCCCGGGGTGTCGCACAGGAAGAGCAACGGGAGATCGAACGCGTCGCAAAGCTGCATGAAGCGGGCGGCCTTGTCGGCGCCGTCGCTATCGATCGCGCCGGCCAGATGGGTGGGGTTGTTGGCGATCACGCCGAGCGGGCGTCCTTCGATCCTGACCAGCGCGGTCACCATCCCAAGGCCGAAGTGGCGGCGCAATTCGAGCACCGAGCCGGTGTCCGCGAGCGTCTCGATCACCGCGCGGACGTCGTAGATGCGCAGGCGATTCTCCGGAATGATCCCGCGGAGCCTGCGCTGGTCGGCACATTCCCACTGGCCAACCGGGCCCTGGAAATAGGAGAGATACTTTTTCGCGACGCGCACGGCCTCGGCCTCGTCGGCAACCGGAAGGTCCACCACGCCGTTGGGCACCTGCACGCTCATCGGTCCGATGTCTTCGGGGCGGAAGATGCCCAGGCCGCCGCCCTCCACCATCGCTGGACCGCCCATTCCGATGTTCGAGTTGGCGGTGGCGATAACCACGTCGCAGCATCCGAGCAGCGCCGCGTTGCCCGCGAAGCATCGGCCCGAGTTGATTCCTACCATCGGCACCAGGCCGCTCAGTTTGCCCCAGTAATGGAACGCCGGGACGTCGAGGCCGGAGAGCCACAGTCCGTCGGTGTCGCCGGGGCGCCCGCCGCCGCCCTCGGTGAAGAACACCACGGGCAGGCGCAGCTTGGCGGCGATTTCGAACAGGCGATCCTTCTTGCGATGGTTCTGCTGGCCCTGGGTGCCGGCGAGGACGGTGTAGTCGTAGGACATCGCGATGCACTGGGCGCGTGAGTCGTCGAAAAGGTCGCCGTTGACCCGGCCGATTCCGGCGACCAGTCCGTCGGCCGGCGTGTTTTTCATCAGGTCGTCGAGTGCGCGGCGCCGGCGCTGCGCCGCAAGCACCAGCGCGCCGTACTCGACGAAACTGCCGTGGTCGCAGAGATCCTCGATATTCTCGCGGGCGGTGCGCTGATGGGTTTTGCGCCGGCGCGCGACGGCCTCGGGCCGCGCGGCATCGAGTCCCCGGGCGTGGCGTTCGTACACTTCCGCGAGATCCGGGCGGATGCGGTCGAGGTCGACCTTTTCGGCCTCGGCCGCTTCGACGATTTCGACCGCGGCCTCTTCGATGAAGGCGAGCGGATGACCCTCGAAGATCGCGTCGCGTTCGGCGACCGCGATCTGGCGCACCATTCCGCTCATTTCCGCGCGGATGACGTGCTCCATCTTCATCGCTTCCATCACGAAGAGTTGCTGGCCCTTGCGCACCAGGTCGCCCTCGCGCACGTCGATGGAGACGATCGTTCCCTGCATCGGCGCGGCGACCGCGACCGTGTTTTCGGGCCCGGTGATGTCGTGAGCCGTGGCGGCGTCGTGCTCGGCCGTCGCGCCTGTGCCCGCCGGCGCCGAACTGATTGCGCTCTTGCCGTGGCTGAGCACCGCCAGCGGATCGATCGAGTCTATTTTGGCCCCGGCCAATTGCCTGGCGCCCCCTGCGCGCCTGCTGCCGCCGCGCCGAATCTGAGCCGCTTCAGCCGGCTTGATCCGATCCCTGGTCCCGTCGGCAAAAAAGAGCTGGCGATGAGTGGAATCCGGCGCCGCGACCAGCTCGGCGATGTGTTCCTCGACGAAGCGGGTGTAGAGCCGGTTCGCGGCGAAATCGGGATGGTGCAGCAGGCTCTGGAGAAATCCGAGGTTGGTTGCGACGCCCTCGATCCGGAACTCGCACAGCGCGCGATAAGCCCGCGTCACGGCGGCGGCGAAGTCCGCCGACGGCGAATGCGCGATGAGCTTGGCCAGCAGCGAATCGAAGTTCGGGTTGGTCGTGTAGCCGGCATAGGCGAACGAATCCACGCGCAGGCCGGGCCCCGATGGCGGCTCGAACGCGGTCAGCGTCCCGCCCGACGGTTTGGTAGCGCCGTCCGCGCCCATCGACTCCATGTTGATGCGCATCTGGATCGCGAAGCCGCGCGGCCTGGGGATGTCGGACTGGCGCGCTCTAAGCTCGGTGAGCGTGCATCCGCCCGCCAACTGCAACTGGAGTTTGACCAGGTCGATGCCCGTCACTTCCTCGGTCACAGTATGCTCGACCTGGAGCCGGGGGTTGGCCTCGATGAAGGCGAACTCGGCATCGTCATGATGCGCGTCGGCGTCTAGAAGGAACTCGAACGTGCCGAGGCTGTCGTAGCGAACCGCCTCGGCCATCCGCACGGCCGCCGCGGTCAGCCGGGCGCGCAGGTGCTCGGACAGGCCGGGGCTGGGCGCTATCTCGACGAGCTTTTGATTGCGCCGCTGGACGGTGCACTCGCGCTCCCACAGATGGGTGACGCTGCCGGAACCGTCGCCGGCTATCTGGACCTCGAGGTGGCGCGCACGCGGCATCAGCCGTTCCACGTATACGTCGGCGTTGCCGAAGGCTGTCCGCGCTTCGGACTGGCATCGCCGGTACGCCTCGTCCAGTTGGTCGAGGTGATTCACCGCGCGCATCCCGCGCCCGCCGCCGCCTGCGACCGCTTTGATCATCATCGCGTCGCCGTCGCCCAGCGAGGCCAGAAACTCCATGGCCTCGCTCAGGCTGGTGGCCCCCGCGGTGCCGGGCAGCAATGGCACTCCGATGCGTTCCGCCAAGGCCCGCGCGCGCAGCTTGTCGCCGAACAGCTCGAGGACCTCGGGCCGTGGGCCGACGAATTTGATCCCCTCTTCGGCTGCGCGCCGGGCAAAGCCGGCGTTCTCGCTGAAAAAGCCGTAACCGGGATGGATGGCCTCGCACCCGGCCGCTTTCGCCATCGCCACGATTTGTTCGATGTCGAGATAGGCGGCGGCTCCTCTGCCGGTGAGCGCGCGGGCCTCGTCAGCCTTACGGGTATGGAGCGAGCGGGCGTCGTCCTCGGAAAAAACGGCCACCGTACGGATACCCAACTCGGCGGCGGCGCGCACGATGCGGATGGCTATCTCGCCTCTGTTGGCGATCAGAAGACTGCGGGCAATCATGAGAGCTGATGCGAACTCCTCTTGAGCTGGTCGGCTAAATCATAGTCGAATCTTTGTGTGATCTAGCACGCCGAGCGAGTCGCTAACCAAGCGCCGCGCGAAGACATCCGGGAGCCGATCTGGCCTCTGATGTGGTAGCCTGAGCCCGGGAGGAAAGTCTGATGGACGCACGTTCACCCCTTCACTTTTTGGGCGGCGGCCTGCAGCAGGTCGCGTTCGTGGTCAAGGACCTGACGGCGGGGATGGAGTTTTTCAACCGCACGATGGGGGTAGCGCGTTTCTACGTGATCGAAGACTTCGGACTGCATGCTCGCGACAAGACCTTCCGCGGCCGCCCGGCGGAGCAAAATTTCAAGCTCGCGCTCGCCTACTCGGGCGACACCCAGGTCGAACTCATCCAGCATCTCTCCGGCGAGACCTGCTACAAGGAGCATCTGGAACGAAGAGGTGAGGGCCTCCACCATCTCGGATTTTTCCTATACGATCCGCAGGAGTACCAGAGCGCCCTGGACTCGCTCGGCGCCGCCGGTTACTCGCCTCTGATGAGCGGGCGGTTCGGCACCACGCGCTACACCTATTTCGACACCGAAGCGGCCATCGGTTCGATTATGGAAATTGTGTACCTCGATTCCGGCGGCAAAGATTTCATGGCGAAGATCAAAAGCGGTGATTTTTAGCACGAGCCGGAGACAAGGTTGTACTCCAATTGAACACCACGCCGAGCGGAGGGTCATGGACTTAGCTTCCCAATCCGCGTAACCTAGGTGCCACCGGTCAGAACGCTTTCACTTAACCTTCTCCGCTTGTTTGGTTTCTTGTTCGCGCGCTCTCCGGCCAACTGCCCAAGGGAGAGCAGCGCCATGCCGATCAGTCCGCCCATCGAGCCGCGCGACACGCAAATTGTTCGCCATAGCGATTTCCGCCTCACTTTCCGGGCCAATTAGTTGAATAGCGCACGAGCCCTCGACGGGCCGATCGATCCGCCGTGGGAGTGGCCGTGGTGGCGCTCGCGCAGGGGAGATTCGATGGTGCTGCCGTGGTTCATATTGATCCACGTCACCGCGCTTTTCGGCTTGATCCTGTTTCCGCTACCCGGCTGGCGAGTGCTCCTGGGTTCATTTGGCCTGGTATGGCTGGGCGGGATGGCCACCACCGTTTGCTATCATCGAGCGCTCGCGCATCGCGCTCTGCGGCTTAATCCGTGGCTCACATCAATACTGACCTTCTTCGCGGTATTTAACGGATCCGGAACGCCCTTGAGCTGGGCCGCCGGCCATCGACGCCATCACGCTTACGCCGACACCGAAAACGATATTTCGAGCCCCGTCAATGGTTTCTGGTGGGCTCATCTGCGATGGCTATGGCAGTCCGGCGAGCCGTCGGTTGAGCGCTTCTGTCCCGAGCTTAACCGCCCGATGTACCGATTCTGGTGGTACGTGCAGGGGCCGATCCTGGCCGTGTCGTATTTCGGCGGCTTGTACTTCGGGGCCTGCGCCTTTTTCTGGATGGGAGCGATTCGGCTGGTCTTTGCGCTCCATGCGCAATGCTTCGTTAACAGTGTTTGCCATACGGAGCCCGGGGTTGCACCGGGCGAGGACTCCAGCCGCAATGTGACTTGGCTTGGCCTGATGCAGTTTTGCCAGGGCGAGAACTGGCATCGCAACCATCACGCGCGGCCGGGCATCGCACGACTGGGATGGAACTGGCGGCAGCCCGACGTCGGCTATCTGGCTATTTGTCTGCTGGAGAAAGTCGGCCTCGCAACCGACGTACGGCACATACGCCAAGAAAGTCCGCAGGAAGATCGGCAAGAAATTCGGCTCAAAGAATCTGCTTGACGCGATCCCGATTCCGCTTGCTCGCGCGATAACCTGCACTTGCGCTGGCCGATAAATCTTCCGCATGGTTGGCCCGGAGGCGTCTCTCCGGTCGCAATAGTCGGGCCGGTTTGCTAATCCGCTTACCGGACGCTTCGCTATGCCGGCCAGGCGCATAATCGAAACGGTACAGGCGCTCGCGCAAGGAACGGTCACCAGCGCGCGGCTGGTTGAACAGGCGCTCGAACGGGCCGATGATCCGGCCGGAGAGGGCGCGCGCGCCTTCACGCGGATTTATCGCGAAGCGGCCCGCGTTCAGGCCGCGGCGAGCGATAATTTGCGTGGCGCGGGAATCGTGGCCTCGCCGCTCAGCGGACTACCAATCTCAATCAAGGACCTGTTCGACGTCGCCGGCGAAACCACAACCGCCGGCTCGGTGGTTCTCAAGGGGCGCGCGCCGGCCAAGCGCGACGCCGCCATCGTGGGCCGGCTGCGCGCGGCGGGCGCGGTGATCGTCGGAAAGACCAACATGACCGAGTTCGCCTATTCCGGCGTCGGACTCAATCCGCTCTACGGGACGCCGCGCAATTGCTGGGATCGCAAGAGCGGCAGGATTCCCGGAGGCTCGTCGTCAGGCGCGGCGATTTCGGTCACCGATGCGATGGCCGTCGCGGCGATTGGAACCGACACCGGCGGCTCGGTGCGCATCCCGGCCGCGCTAAACGGCCTGATGGGTTTCAAACCGACCGCGCAGCGTGTGCCACGCGACGGCGCGTTTCCGCTCTCGACCAGCCTGGACTCGATCGGTCCGCTCGCCAATTCGGTTGCCTGTTGCGCGGTTGTCGACGCGGTGATTGCCGGTGAAGAACCTACGGTGCCGGCGCCGCTTCCTTTACGCGGGCTGCGCCTGGCGGTGCTGGAGCACTACGTGGTCGACGGCCTCGAGCCGGCGGTAGCGCGTTGTTTTGAGTCCGCGCTGCGGCGGCTCTCCGACGCCGGCGCGCAAATCATGGATCTCCCGTTCGCGGAGCTGGAGGAGTTGCCGTCGATCAACGCGAAGGGAGGCTTTTCCGCCGCCGAGTGCTACGCCGCGCTGCGCAAAATCATCGCCACCGACAGCGAAAGAATCGATCCGCGGGTGCTTGCGCGGATCGTGCGCGGGGCCGAGATGAGCGGTCCTGACTACGTCGACCTCACAGCCGCTCGCGCCCGTTTAATTGCGCGCGCTGCCGTTTTGACCGCGCCATTCGATGCGGTCGCGATGCCGACCGTGGCGCTGACCGCTCCAACGATCGCCTCGCTGGCCGCCGACGATGAATACGTGCGGACCAACGCGGCGATCCTGCGCAATCCTTCGGTGGTCAACTTCCTCGATCGCTGCGCGCTAACGCTGCCATGTCACGAGCCCGGCGAGGCGCCGGTGGGACTGAGCCTGATGGGCGAGCATCTCGGCGACCGCCGGCTGATTTCGATTGGCCTCTCCTGCGAGGCGGCGTTGCGTCGCGAATAGGGCAGGACTGACTGCGCGCTCGCGGCCCGGCCTAATTGGCAGTGGGTGAAGCGCCGGGACGACCGGTGAGCATCGCCGGTTTCCAGGTCGCCAGGTTCTCCATCGCCTCCGCGGGCGCGGCGCCGCCGAGCGACATCCAGCGGGAACGATAAAATGTGGTAGCCGCCAGTTGCACTCGCAGATGCCTGTCGGCAGGCGGTGCGGATATGCCCAGAGCCTCCCAGGGCAGAGTGACCTGGGCGGTGATCCGCGGCCGATCGCTAACCTGATATACAGCGGTCGCCGAGGGCACCGCGTCACAGGTCCCATGATTCATGCGGCAGACCTCAATACGCATCGTAACGCCGCTCTTTCTTCGAACCTCCTTGGGCGGGATGACAAAGAAGGCAAAGCGGCGCGCGCCCGCTCCCGCATCCACACCGAGGTCAATTCGAAACGCTTCGCTGCGCGGAAATGCGCCATCATACGCAAGCAGATGCGCATCGTAGTGGTCCATGCTGATAGTGGCCAGGTGCAGCCCCTGCTGGCTCCACGCCAGGAATAGGTCCCCGAAAACGACTTCGGGCGAAGGCGCCAAAAGGCCTTTCACCAGCGCCTGGTCCTTCGGCCACTGCGCTAGCGAGATCGAGCCGGCATCGATTCCGGCCTCGGGGATCTGAATCGGGGCGGTTTCCTTTGCCGGCATTCGCGGCGAGGCGGTTTGATGAAGTTTGGCGAGACTGCGGTTTGCCGCGGTCAGGGCGGCAACGAGTTCTTCGTATGGACGTCCATCGATGTCGACGAGGCCAAAATCGTAATCCTCGTGGTCTCCACCGCGACCGCCCTTCGGCTCGTCATAGTATTGGAACCAGTGAAGTCCAACGATCTCCGGTTCGAGCGCGAAGTGCCGCGCCGCGCTCGCCGCACTCTGGGCACGCTCGGCCTGAGTTCGCACGGTCATCAGGTAGCCATTGTTCAGATTTCCGGTACGATTTTCCTGGGCGGCGAAATACCATTCGGAAATCAGCACGGGCTTGTTCCCGGTCAACTGACGCAAACCATCGAAATAGTAATGCGCAATCCACCCGTCCGGACTGTCCACGTTGTAATTCGTTGCGATCGCATCGACGAAAGGAGCCATTGCTCGAACGGCGTCCGGATCGTAATAGCTGGGAAGGCGGTCGCCGAAAATGAGCGCCGTCGGATCCGCTTCGTACAGTGCGCGATGAACCAGTTCATAGTAACGGCGCGTTATGACGGAAGTCCACTCACGAATCACTCTGATCCCGTTTCCTCCCGCACGCAGGTGCGCGTGTCCATCTACGTTTTGGAGCAACTCCTGAAAAGAGGAAATCCCGGTTGTTACGTCAAAGTCAGCGATGAACCGATGCCAATCATCACCATAATGACGGCGGATTAGCGCAACCAGTGCCTGCTTCGTGTGATTTGTCGGAGAGCGCTTGAGGTAATAACTGAACAGGGCTCCGTTCCACCATCCGACTTCATTGTCGGAGAAATATCCTATACGGTAGGCATTGCCTTGATACGGTATGATCGCTTCCCTGGCCTGAGTAATCATCAGTGCTTCGACTGACGGATCAAAAGGATCGGCCCAAAGAAATCGTGCTCTCCAACCGAGGTCGAGATCGGGGACGCTGGGAAGCGGCAGGTTGGGCGAGCTGAAAGCGCTGGCCGTGTTAAAGCCCCAGGCACGGACCTGCGCGGCCGTGCGGCGTGCCCACGCATCCGACGCCCGGTAGAGCGGGAGCCAGGATTTTGTTTCAGGATTCCAGCGCAACGGGGGAGCTGCGATATCGTTCAGGGTGTTAACCCCGATGGAAAAAAAACGCTGGCCACACGGCGTCACGAGCCAGGCTACGCCATCGTGCGACTGAAGTGTCCATCGATTGGCGGAACCCGGCCGCGAAGAACATGCGGCGCCGCCGGAGCCTGGCGGCATCGACAGAAAAACCGCGCCGGCGATCGCTATCGATCGGACCAGTCCAAGACCTATCGTAGCCGCGCGATGGACGAAAGAACTTGCACGCGACATATGGCAATTTCGGAAGGACCAGGTGAACCGCGCCGCCAACTGAGGTGTTGTCACTGGGTCGGGTAGGGATAGCCGCTCGCCAGTGCCTGCTCCATCGCGGAATCGTAATTGTATATATCTTTGAAGAACCGCACTTCGCCGTCTGGCTCGACCACGGCGGTAGTATACAGGATGAGAACCGGGATGGGCTTGTCGAGATTTACCTGTATGGTCTGATCGCCGTTCATCGCGGCGTTTATTTTGTCCAGGGTCCATTCGGGCTTGTCGCGCAGAACCCACGCCGCGAGATCCGCGGGTTTCTGTACGCGGATGCATCCGTGACTGAAGTCGCGCCGCGCTTTCAGAAACAGCTCGGGTGCCGGCGTGCTGTGGAGGTACACGTTGTAACGGTTCGGAAAGATGAACTTGACCAGCCCCAGCGCGTTCTTGGGTCCGGGTTTCTGCCTGATACTCAGCGAACCGGAACGAAGCTGGCTGAGGACGTCGTCGCTCACAGCGCCGTCTGTCACCACCTCGCCGTCGCGCGTCGTTATCTCAAATCCATGGTCCGCGAGATAGTTGCGATCGCGCCGGACCTTAGGAACCAGCTCGGCGAACTGGATTGACATCGGAACTTCCCAATACGGGCGGAAGATGACGTAGCGCATGTAGTCCGCGAACACGGGCGTCTCGTGGCCATAGGCTTTGCCGACGACCACTCGCATGGTCAAAAACGGAGCGGGCTGCCGGCGCATCGTACGTAGCCTGAACTCGGGAAGATTGACGACGATCGGCGGTTGCGGAAAGTTGGGTGGAATCCATCGATAGCGCTCGAGCGCGTACTGGAGCTGTTTGACCCGCTGGCTCAGTGGCACATTGAGCGCCGCGATCGTGTTCTTGCCCACCACGCCGTCAGGCTCAAGGCCGTGGCGCCGCTGAAAGTGCTCCACTCCGTCGACCACGGCGCCCTGATAGACGGTCGAGTCGGCGGGCGCGCTCGCGTCAGGCGCAAGATCGCCAAGCTGGCGCAAACGGGCGACCAGTGGTGCAATTCCTGAATAGCTATCGCCGGGATGCACGGATTTGACCGGCAACGGCAGAGGTGTGCCGTCGCCCTGGGCGGCCAGCTTTAGATACGCAGCAAGTGCGATCTCTGCCCGGCCGTAGCCGTCGTAGTGAGGTTCGACGCTCGCGACTACCGCGCCAACGTCCTGGGCCTGGATCACCTGGTTGCGCAGGACCTCGGCCAGATCGGCGTTTTTGGTACCAACCTCGAGGCCGAATTTGAAATGCTGCGGGCCGACCCTTCCGACATGCAGGGCGGACAGGTAGCGTGCCGCGCAAACGGTTAGCGCCAGATCAAAGTGCACCAGGTCGGTGTCCGCGGGATGCGGGTTCGATGGGGCGAGCGCGGCCAGGCGGCCATCCCATCGCGAGGCGTCGTAGTCTTCCGGGCGGAGGCCCTTTAGCGAAGCCTGTTTGAAGAGCTGGATCATCGCCTGCGCCTGCGGGGTTGGCTGACCGTCATGAACCCAGGCCAGCGCGTCTGCGCCCAGCGAGTAGAACTTCACGACCTCGGCCTGGACGTCGGTGAAGTTCGGCCAGCGCAGGTCCGGTAGCTTTCCCGCTGCGATCAGGTTGCCCAGTTCGCTCAGGGCCCGCGGCAGAGGAGTAGCAGAGGCCTGCACGGCGGGCGTGGGTGAGGCGTCAGCCGCCAGGGCGACGCTCGACAGCGGGCCGCCGGATAGCGCAAAGAGAAGCGGCGTGAACAGGAGAAGCGACGGCAGGATCGCACATCGCTCGTGTGTGAATTTATAAGTATTTGTCCGTGTCATCAGCTATTGAGAACATCCTTGCGTATGCGTATCGCCGCACGATCGTTGGCGCGATAGCCAGTTGGATATGTGTATTGGTGGAACGCGGGTTTGCAAGACACTAGCGCCATAGCCGATGCGCGAGGTCGGCGACCAGGCGCAGCTTGTCGCGCTCCATCGCCTCGGGTATCGGATTGCCCTCCCAGACCGTTCCGAAGCCGCATTGGGTTGAGAGCCCGAGCTGCTCACGCGGGAAATAACGGGCCGCTTCTTCGATCCGCCGCGCAATTGCTTCGGCCGGCTCGAGCTCGGCGCGCTTGGTCGAGATGAGGCCGAGCACGACGCCCTTGTCGGCCGGAATGTCGCGCAGCGGCTCGAACGATCCCGAGCGCCAGTCGTCATACTCCAGCAGCCATAGCGCGAAATTAGGAGCGCGCCTGAAGGCCTGCCTGGCGATCGCCTCGTAGCCGCCCTCGCCGACGTAGTAGCCTTTGTTGTTACCGCGACATAGATGGAGGCCGAAAGTGACACCGGGAACGTCGGCCACCGAGTTTATGATGTCGATACCTTCGGTCAGCAGGCGCTCGGGAGCCATCCCGCGCTCGGCGAAGTCCTGGCGCCGGCGCTCGGGGTCGCACAGCATCCCGAGTTCGGGAGCGTCGATCTGGATATATTGGCATCCGAGCGCCGCCAGTTCCTGCGCCTCCTGGCGTACGATCTCGGCCGCGTCGGCAAACAGGCCGAACGGATCCGGATAAGCGTCGCGCGAATATTCGGGTGACCATCGCAGCGTCATCATCAGCGGACTCGGCAGCGTGACTTTCAGCGGCTGGTTGGCCCGTCCGCGAGCGTAAGTGAATTCCTCGTTGGTGAGCGAGCGCGTGCGCCGAATCTTCTCGACCACCGCGTATTGGACCTGGATCTCGGTCTCCTCCGCGGGGGCGCCCTGCTCATGCGGCCGCCGCCAGACGCGTTTGAAAGCCGGAATTTCCTTCACCCCGGATATGACGTCGGTCAGCGGCGCGATGAAGTGGGTGCGCCGCATCTCGCCGTCGGTCACCACGTCGACCCCGGCGCTTTCCTGCAGCGCGATGGCCTCATCCACCGCGCGGTCCTCGACGCGCTTGAATTCCGGCGTGGAGAGCGCTCCCGCCTGCCACTGCTTGCGCGCCTCTTTGAGGAAGGCGGGCCGCAGGAGCGATCCGATCACTTCCGCACGATAAAGAATCGACACGATGACGCCTCTTCCGCGGGATGCCTCCGACGCCGGCACCCGCTTGCGGCACAACTCCACAAGCCATCGATTGTGAGCGGCGGCAGTCCCGAATGCTATCCCTTGGGCAGGCCGAGCACGCGCTCGCCGATGATGTTGTGCTGAATCTCGTTGGTGCCGGCCGCGATCGTTCCGCGCCGCACCGCGAGCATCCGATGCGACCATTTGCCATGGTCGATTGCTCCGGCGGCCTGGTACTCGAACTGGCTAAAAGCGCCCAGCAGCTCCATCGCGAACGTCTGGATTCGCAGGTTCAGGTCCGTCGTGCCCAGTTTCATGATCGAGCCTTCGGGGCCGGGCGGCAGCCCCTTGAGCTGGCGGGTGAGCTGGCGATAGCTGGTGTACTTGAGCGCCTCCGCCTCGCACGCGAAGCGGGCGATGCGCTGCCGCACGTAGCTGTCGTCCCAGGCGGGATGGCCGTTGCGTTGGACCTTCCGCGCCAGTTCGCCGAGCTGCCGCACTTCGACCATCATGTCCGTGCGGCCGCCATGGATTGTCCGCTCGAACATCATATTGGTCATCGCGACCATCCAGCCCTGGTTCTTCTGGCCCACCAGGTTCGCTTTCGGCACCGCGACGTCTTCGAAAAAGACCTGATTGAAGCCGCTCTCGCCGGTCATCTGCACCAGCGGGCGCACGGTGACGCCCGGACTTTTCATGTCGACCAGCAGGTAGCTGAGGCCCTTGTGCTTGGGCAGCGAGGGGTCAGTGCGGCACAGCAGGGTGGTGAGGTTGGCGTGATGGGCGTTGGAAGTCCAGACCTTGGAACCGTTGACGATGAAGTGATCGCCCTCGTCGATCGCGCGCGTCTCGACCGCCGCCAGGTCGGAACCGTGATTGGGCTCCGACAAGCCCTGGCACCAGATTTCCTCGGCGGACGGAATTCTGGGGATATAGCGTTGCTTTTGTTCCGGCGTGCCCCACTGCATCAGGGTGGGACCTACACGCGCGATACCCTGGAAGTTGATGGTCGGCGGCGCTTTTGCGCGGTCGAGTTCCTGCGAATAGATGATCTGTTGCAACAGGCTCGCGCCGCGCCCGCCGTATTCTCTGGGCCAGTGGATGCACATCCAGCCGCCGTCGTAGAGATTGCGATGCCATCCGCGGCGGCGCTCGAACTCTTCTTTGGTGTCGGGATCGTGCAGTTCACCCTCGTCGTGCCAGTCGCGGGGCAGGTTTTTCTCCAGCCAGCTTCTGAAGTCCCGTCGAAACGCTTCGTCTTCTTCGCTGAATTTGAAATCCATCGAGATGCCTTTCCGATGCGCCCTTCGTGCGTGCCGTTCCGGCGCGACTGTAGCACAGGGCGGGCGCCGGGCGGGACCGCCGCGCTCGCTGGCGCTTGTCCAATCGCTTTACGGTTGGCTAGTCTCAGGGCCCGAAATCAATCATCTACGCGAGGGCTCATCCCGAAGGAACAGGAATTGCCGATGGAACAGGAATTGGCGGGCAAGGTCGCGGTCATCACCGGCGCCGGGCGGATGCGCAGCATCGGACGCCCGATCGCCAAGCTGCTGGCGCGGGCGGGCGCGGCGATTGTAATTACCGGCACCGGGCGTCCGCCCGAGCGGTATCCCGATGACGAAAAGGCGGCCGGATGGCGCGATATCGAAAGCGTCGCGGAGGAGATCCGGCAGGCCGGCGGCCGCTGTCTGGCGCTGGTTTCCGACATCGCCGACCCGCGCGCGGTCGAGGCGCTGGTCGATCGCACCGTCGCCGAGTTCGGCCGCATCGACATCCTCATCAACAACGCCAGCGCCGCTCGTGGTCCGGACCGCGTTGACGCCATCGAGCTTCCCTACGAAATCTGGAAGAAAGTGATGGTGACCAACCTCGACGGGACCTTTTTGCTGTCATGCGCCGTCGCGCGCAAAATGATCGCCCAGGGCCAGGGCGGCAGCATCGTCAACGTCTCCTCGATCGCCAGCAAAATCGCTCAGGCCAAGGCCGCCGCCTACTCCGCATCCAAGGCCGCGGTCAACGCGCTCAGCCGCTCGATGGCGCTTGACCTGGCGCCCAAGGGCATCCGGGTCAACGCGATCTGCCCGGGCATCATCGACACGTTTCGCATGGACGATCTCGGCCGCGGCGAAAGCTGGGAGAAGTTCGTCAAGAGTTTTATTCCGCTGGGCTACGCGGGCGATGGCAGCGAATGCGCCGAACTGGTGCTCTTCCTGGTTACCGATCGCGGCAAGTGGATAACCGGCCAGGCGATCAACGTCGACGGCGGCACGGTGTGGGGCAACTGATGAGCTCCGATATTGTCCTGTACGATTCCAAGGATAACATCGCGACGATCACCCTGAATCGTCCGGACAAGCTCAACGCGCTATCCAATGCGCTGGTCGGCGAGTTGCGTGACGCCCTGATCCATTTCGAAGCTGGCGAGGATCGAGTCGCGGTCCTGACCGGCGCGGGCGAGCGCGCGTTTACGGCCGGTGCGGACCTTCGCGATCCGCCGCGCGACCCGGAGCTGTGGGAATGCATGCCGGGAGTCGGAGTGCCGCTGACCAAACCGACCATCGCGGCGGTGGCGGGACACTGTGTCGGCGGCGGCTGCTGCCTGGTCGAGTTCTGCACGCTGGCGGTGGCGGCAGATAACGCGGACTTTTCCTACCCCGAGGCGCAGCTCGGATTCTGCGGCGGCCTCATCGCCGGGCTCGCGGTGCGAATTCCCTACAAGGTCGCGATGGAGCTGATGCTGACCGGCGTGCACATGAAGGCGCAGCGCGCCTACGAGGTCGGGATGGTCAACGCCGTCGTTCCGCTGAAGCAGCGAATGGAGGCGGCATACGAGTACGCCCGCAAACTAGCCGAAAGCGCGCCATTGGTGTTGGGTCTGCTCGAAACGTTCACCCGCGACACGCTCCTGCCGCGTGGCCCGTCGGAGCTGTCGGCGCTTGCCCGCCGTCATCTGCTGCGCGTCGCGCGATCCGAGGATGCAAAGGAAGGCGGGCGATCGTTCATCGAAAAGCGCAAGCCGCACTTCAAGGGCCGTTAGCCACGCGCTCGCCAGCGGAGCCGGAGCCCTCGTTGCGATCGATTCCAACCCGGACGGAGTGGGGCCGGCAAGGGGCGTGCGACGGTCGAAAGCTGCACGTTGCAGCATGGTGACGGCTGTGTCTATCGTTTTGTCTGTGGAACATCTGAACTCTTAATCCACTTCCGTCCTTGGGAAATGTGCGCGAAATTCAGGAGCGATTCGATGAAAGTCGTTGTGGATCACAATCTTTGCGAAGGTAACGGCCGCTGTGTCGAAGTTGCGCCCCAGGTGTTCGAGCTTCGCGACGACGACCTCAGCTATGTGACGATGCAGAATCCACCGCAGGAACTGCGCGCCAAGATCCAGCTCGCAACGACTCTCTGTCCGCGCCAGGCCATCCGTCTGGTTGAGGATTAGCCAAGCCATGGCATCGCTCACCCTCGAAACACTCGACATCATCAATCCCGATCTTTACGTCCAGCGCGGTTATCCGCACGAGGAGTGGGCGCTGCTTAGAAAGGAAGCCCCGGTCTTCCGCTACGAGCGCCCGAGTGTCGAGCCGTTCTGGGCCATCACCAAGTACGCCGATATCGTGAACGTCTCGCGCCAGCCCGAGCTGTTCAGAAGCAGCCAATTCCTCTTCGTGGTCCAGGAAGAGCCGGGCTCGCCGCTTCCCGAAGAACCGGTCCTGCGCCAGCTCCTCAATATGAACCCGCCCGAGCATGGCGAATTTCGCCGGGTGGTCAATCAACGCTTCACGCCGCGCTCCGTGCGCCAATTGAAGGACCAGATCGAACGGATTACGACCGAGGTGCTCGACGACCTGGTGGGGCGCGAAGAATGCGACTTCGTTACCGAGGTCTCGGCCAAACTTCCGCTGGCGGTGATCGCGGAGATGTTCGGCATTCCGCGCGGCGACTGGGCGATGATGTTCCGGCTGAGTAATACGATGATCGGTCCGACGGACCCGGAATACGGCAGCAGCGAAAACATCACGGAGACGCTCGAACGTGCGCGGCTGGAATTTTTCCAGTACTTCAACCAGCTTTGCGAAGACCGGCGCAAAAGCCCGCGCGACGATCTCGCGAGCGCCCTTGCCAACGGCACGGTCAACGGCGAACCGATTCCGCCGTTCGAGCTTTTGTCCTATTTCGCGCTGCTCATCATCGCCGGCAATGAAACCACGCGCAACGCGACTACCGGCGGTCTGCATGCGTTGATCAGCAATCCCGCTCAATGGGAGCGACTGAGAAGCGATCCATCGCTGGCCCCCAAGGCGACCGAGGAAATCGTCCGCTGGACTTCGCCCGTGATCCAGTTCACGCGTATCGCCACCGCGGACACGATGCTTGGCGGCCAACAGCTTCGTGAGGGCGACCTGCTCGCGCTTTTCTATCCTTCGGCCGCGCGCGACGAAGAGGTCTTCGAGCAGCCGTCGACGTTCGACATCGGCCGCTACCCCAATCCTCACATTTCCTTCGGCATCGGCGAGCATTTCTGCCTCGGGGCCAATCTGGCGCGGCTGGAACTGCAGGTGATGTTCCGCCAACTGGCGGGGCGCATGGAATTCGTGGAACTGGCCGGGCCCGTGCAGCGGATGCGTTCGAGTTTCGTCGGCGGCATCAAGCACATGCCGATTCGCTACCGGATCCGCGCGCGTGTGTGATTTGTACGAGCGCGTCAATCAGGTACTGCCAGACGACGCGAGGCTCTGCGATAGCAAATCCAGCGCGGCGGCCGCGAAGGCGCGCATGTTGGCGACGCGATCGTCGCTGCCGGTCTCGACCGTGATCGCGCGCGCGACCGGCCCGGCGATGGCGATACAACTGTGTCCCGCCGGGTCGCCATAGCGATTGCCGGTGGGGCCGGCGGCGCCGACTTCGGCCACGCTCCAGGTGGTCGAAAAGCGTTTGAGCGTTCCGCGCGCCAGCACCTGGGCCAGGGGCTCGGTTACTCCGCGGATGCCCGCGAAGGCCGAGTCCGGGATGTCCAGCAGCGTGCGGCGCGACTCGCGCGTATACACGATCGCGCCGCCCAGGAAATAAGCTGACGCGCCCGGCACTGCGAGCAGCGCCGCCGAGATTAGCCCGCCGGTCGAGGATTCGGCGATGGCAATGGTTTGGTGGCGATCCTTGAGGAGAGCGCCCAGCTTCCCGGCAATCGGCAGCAGGTCCCGCATCGTGGTTGGCTCCTTCGCGCTAACGGCACTGCCGCAGCATAATCGTTAGGTGCGGGAAAAGGCCAATCCAAACGGTACCGTGACCCTATTTCACTTCGATCTCGATGAAGCTGAATTCGAACGCGTTCTGATTTATCACGTCGTGCGCGACGCCCGCGTCGCGGGCGTAGGGAGCTCCGGTAACCAGTTCGGCGTCGCTCGCCGCGCCATCGGGGGCGACGATCCGCAGCTTTCCGGTGGTTAGCGGCACCACTACGTAGTCGTGCGCGTGAACATGAGGGCCTGTCGCTTCGCCCGGAGCGAAAGTCCATCGCGTAACGATCACGCGTTGATTTTCGATCAGCCGGTTTGATTTTGCCTGAGACTCGTTCATGACGGACTCCATTGCATTGGTGGTCTGACTGCTCCGGCGCTTATCTTGCAGCCGCTTTCGGACGGAAGCAAAGCCCGGCAAAATGGAAGTGAGCCTGCGCTGAAAGCGACGGTGACAAATCGTGGAAATCACTGCTGAAACACGATAAAGGAGACGACGCGGCGCGCCCTGTCGCGCGTGGCCAGAGCCTTTGCATTCGAGGTCGACAAATTTCCCTGGCGTCGTGAAATATGCGGCCGTGAAATATGGGGCGATGATTTTCGCGATCGTGGCGCTCTGCCTGTTCGCGGGATGGGCCGCGACCAACGCGGGCAGCGACGACGCGGCGCCCCAGGGTCAGGTTCACGCTGCGGCCGCGGGCAAGGGCACGGCGTATGTCAAGGGTGCGAGCCGCGAATACGCGGCTGGGTCAGCCGACTACGGCCTCGAACGCTATTCGACCTGGGAAAATTCGGATGGCAAGTCGGCGACCTACCAGCCCGAGGGGCCCTTCACCGCCGACAATCCCTTTTTCAAGCCGCTGGGAACCAACGGCCGCGCCTGTGTCACTTGCCACGATCCGAGCGCCGGATGGACGATCACGCCGGTGCATATCCGAGCGCGCTTCGAGGCGAGCCACGGCACCGATCCGTTGTTCCGTCCGGTCGACGGCGCCACCTGTCCCGATGACGACGTCTCGACGCCGGCGGCGATGAAGAAAGCGTACGGCCTCCTACTCAACAAGGGGCTCATCCGAATCGGTATCCCGATACCGCCCAACGCCGAATTCTCCGTGATCAAGGTCGACGACCCATACCACTGCACCAAACTCAGCAGTCCGAAGAGTGGAGTGCTCTCGGTCTACCGCCGCCCGCTACAAGCCACCAATCTGCGCTTCGAAGATTCGATAATGTGGGACGGACGGATGCCCGACCTCGAGCATCAGGCCAATGACGCGGTGCGCGGGCACGAGCAGGCCGTCGACGGGCCGATGCCCGATCAGCTCGCGCGGCTCATCGAATTCGAAACCGGAACCTACGACGCGCAGGTGTGGGTGCCCAAGGCGGGCTCGCTGCAGGACGGCGGCGTGGGTGGCGGGCCGGTGGCGCTCTCGCGCGAGCCGTTCTTTATCGGGGTCAACGACCCCTTCGGCAACAATCCCACCGGCGCGCAGACTTCGCTGCACGTGTTCAACCTCTACGACCTATGGCGCGGAGATTCCAATCCTGAGCGGGCGCGGATCGCGCGCGGGCAGGCAATCTTCAACGCGACACCGATGATTATCGGGGGAGTCCCGGGCCTCGACGACGCGGAGGACCATCCTACTCACGAGGGCTTCTGCACCACCTGCCACGACACGCCGAACGTCGGCAACCGCTCGATCAACATACTGATGAACATCGGTACGGCCGACGTCACCCGTCGCACGCCCGACATGCCGTTGTTTACGCTGCGATGCGACGTGGGCGTGCTCAAGGGGCAGACCTTCCAGGTGATGGACCCGGGTCAGGCGCTGATTACTGGTAAGTGCACCGACATCGCACGGTTCAAAACCTCGAGCCTCCGTGGACTCGCTTCACGCGCGCCGTACTTTCATGACGGCCAGTCGGCGACCCTGATGGACGTGGTGGACTTCTACAATGACCGCTTTGAGGTTGGGCTCACGCCGGAAGAGAAAGTGGATCTGGTCGCGTTCCTCGGCACGCTCTAGTTTACTCCTTGAGCATCGCGACGCATTTGATTTCTACCATCAGACCTGGCATCGCCAGCGCGGTGACGCCGACTCCGGTCCACGCCGGATACTCGCCGGTGTAATAACGATCCTTCACCGTGATGAAGAGTTGAAGATCGCGCATGTCGGTATGGTAGGTGACCATATCGACCACGTCGTCAAAAGTGGCGCCGGCGGCGGTCAGCACCTTCTTCAGATTTTCGAAGGCCTGGACGAATTGCGCCTCCTTGCCCTCGACCACGTTGAGGTGCTCGTCGCGTCCCACCTGTCCGGCGATGAAGAGAAGATTGCCCGCCTTCACGCCGGGATTGTAATGGAAGCGCTGCTTGATCTGCTCCATCTCTTTGGGGACGACGTTCGTGCGCTTGCTCATGGTCGATCTCCTCGGTCCATTTTCGTCGGTGGCTTTTGAAGCTATCCTAGCGCGACGGTTTGAGCGCGCAAGCCGCGAAGCGTAAATGTCGGTTGAAAGTCGATCCAGCGTCGGCGCGAATCGTCAAAGTGAGACGGACGGACGCGCCCCGGCACTCGCTGATCGTTCGGAGCGATGCTTTGCGGGGCGTTTACCTGAATTTCATTTCGGGTGTTGCTCATACGCTTGAAGCACCGACTCCGTCTCAGCATCGGCGGGATAGAAAACCTCGACGTGCAATTCCTGCAGCGTAACGTCGTGCGGCGTCGCCACGGTCGTGACCGTGCTGAACATCCGTGCGATCTTGCCGCCTAGGTTCAGTTCCATCGGCAGGATCAGATCGTGCGGTGCTTCGAGTTCAGGTTCGCGCCAGCGGGCCGGTACACCCGGATAACTCAATATTTCCGCAATCAGCTTTTTCAATTCGTCGTCGCGCGCCCACGCGAGCCGCCGATAGGCCTCATTCAGCAATGATTTGGCGATCGCTTCCCAGTTCACGACGATTTTGCGCACGCCCGCTGGGTCGAACAGGATGCGTAGCACGTTCAACCGTGGCTGCGTCGATACGCGCAGCGGCAGCAGACCCGGCGGCTCCTTGCCCAGCGTGAGTGTGAGGAATCGGACAAAAGCGCCGTTGGCCATCACCACGTTCCAGTGGCGATCGTGAGCGATCGCGCTACGCGGCTCGTTGGACTTCAGAATTATTTCGACCGCCGCGCGGACCTGGGTCATGCGCGGATCATCCAGACTGGTTTCACCGTAAACCGGCGCGTAACCTGCCGCCAGCAGTAGGAGGTTGCGCTCACGGAAAGGCACATCGAGCACATTCGATAGCGTCAGGAGCATCTCTCTGCTGGGCTCCGCTCTACCGGTTTCAAGAAAGCTGAGGTGACGAGCGGAAACCTGCGCCTCCAACGCCAATTCGAGCTGGCTCAGATGACGCGATTCACGCCAACGACGGAGCAGCGGTCCGACGCCGCTTGGCTCTACCGCGGTTCCGTTGCGATGAATATCCATAGAGAAACCCCTTGCAGCGGCCGGCCAACCGGGTCAATTACCTCAGAGGTAATCGCTGCGGGACCCTGAGAATAATTCGAGGGATCGGCACTCCACTCGGCGACCGCCAAAAAGGTGTGCACGAAAAGCGGAGCATCGATCCATACGCGATGCCAAAGCGCGGCGAGCTATCTAGCTGCTCTTCACGTAGCCCATCGCCTCGATAATCTGGCCGCCACGGACTCGCATCAAATTCACGCCGCGCACGGAATTGTTCTGGCCCGCGCCCCAGAAATAGCGCCATCTGATGATCGCGCGATCGCCGGCCACGAATACCTCCTCGGGCTCGAAGTGCGTTCCTGATTCTCCCGCGAGTCCCTGCCATACGGCAAGACACGCGCGCCGTCCAACGTGGCGAGAGCCGTTAGGCGCAGGCTGCGTATTTTCGATGATGCAGTCTTCCGCGATCAGTTCGGTGAGAGCATCCGGGTCGTGACACTGAAACGCCTGGTTAAATCGTCGAATCACCTCATAGGTATGATCGGTCGGCTCGGCACATTCTGCATTCGTCCCGTTCATAAAAATCGCTCCGTAGTTGCAGCGACAGGCGGGCCGCCTGTTCGCGGTTGCGGTTTCGCCGTTCTCGATCGCAAAAACCTCATTCCTTGGGCAGCGGAGAGAAGTGCGCGCTTACGATCTTCCAGTCTCTGCCCTTTCTGACGTAGACCCACGTTGAGCGGCCGCACTGCACTTTTGGAAGACCGCCGTTTTTGAGGACGGTCGTGAGGCGATCATAGGCGTTGACTACCACCGTCGTATCACTGACCGCTCGATACGAGGACTGATGAAACGTGAAGGTCGTCGATTCGGCTCCCACCACGGTGCTCTGGAGATACTCCAGAAACCTGCCCTTGCCTTCAAACAGATAGGGGACGTGATCGAAAACCTCGAGATCATCGTCGAGGACGTTTATGAAGGGCGCGAAATCTCCCTTGGCGGCCGCGGAAAGCACCTGTTCGTTGACCCGTTGCACTTCTTCTTTTGGCGACATGCGAACTCTCTCCTTGTGAGTAATCTTTTTGACCGCAGTGAGGTTTCCAAGTTAATGGCGGCCGGTCTCGCGCCATAAAGCGAATGTCGCCGATCGGCTGGCGCCCGACAATTACTTCAGAGGTAAGGGAGGTAGTCGGATCATTCGCACGAGGCGCATCGGCTCGCACCTGCGCGAGGGCAGAAGCTTCGCACCGGCGACAGGTGCAAAATCACGGTCGATGCAGTAGGCTCTGGCGCAAAGCTCAAGGAGAAAATTTATGAGCGTAATCGTTTTGGTCCAGGGCACCCCGCATCCCGATCGCAAGGACGCGCTGGCACAGTATCAGCAAGCGGCCCGCGCGGTGATCGCCAAGCACGGCGGCGAGGTGGTCGCGCGCGGCAGCGGCCTTGGGAGCCTTCATGGCTCAGGCAAGTATGAGATCGGGATCGTGCTTCGGTTTGCGGACAAGGCCGCGGCAGACGGCTGGTACAACGATCCGGATTATCGCAAAGTGCTGCCGCTGCGCGATCAGGCCTACGCGGCGCTGGAGATCAATATATTTCAGGAATAAGGTAGCGCCCTGCTTTGACAACGTCGCGCGGGCCGGCTTCTCGTTAGCAGCCGGCCCGCCGTCGTGGAGCATCGCGGGCTTATATTTTTTTCCAGTCGGCCGATTGTTCGAAAGCCTCCGCCGCCCGATAGATCGTCGGTTCGTCGAAGTGCCTGCCGGTCAGCATCATCCCGGCCGGGAGACCATCGATCATTCCGCACGGGACCGACATCGACGGATGATGGGTCAAGTCGAACGGCGCGGTATTGGTGATCATCTCGAGCGCCCGCATGACGTATTCCTCGCGGCTGGCGTTCGGTTTGGGCAATGGCGTCGCCTTCATCGGGGTGGTCGGCATCAGCAGCAGATCATACTTCGCCAGGACTGCGTCATAAGCGGCGCGCAGCCGGCGCACGATGTTGATCGCCTTGCCGTAGTAACGCGAGCCGTAATTCTCCCGCACGTAGGTGCCGAACATCAGGAACAGCTTGGTCGTTTCTGACAGCTCGTTGGTTCGCTGGCGCCATCCGCGATGGAAGTCCATCATCGAGGTCGCATAGAGATCGTCGCGGCTCACCCCGAACCCGTCGCCGTACATCATGGTTTGCGTGAGGCCCTCGATACCGATCGGAGTCCAGATCGCGGCGCCCGCGAGATGCATCGGGATCGAAACCTCCTCGACGCGCGCGCCCAGCGAGGCCAGGTGCTTTGCGCCGGCGCGCACTTTCTCGTCGACGGCACGTTCGGAATTGTGATGGCCAAAACCCTCCTTGACGATTGCGATCTTGAGGTCCTTCGCGCCGCGCCCCAGCGCCTGCGAGTAGGGATGCACCTGCGGGGCTTTGATTCGAGGGTCGTAGCCGTCATCGCCCGCGATCACTTCCAGCAGCAACGCATTGTCGGCGACGCTGGCGGTCATCGGGCCGGTATGGTCGACGAAGATCTCGATCGGCATGATCCCGGTGTACGGTACGAGTCCCCACGTTGGCTTCATCCCGTACACGCCGCAATACGAAGACGGCATGCGAATCGAGCCGCCCTGGTCACCACCGATCGCCATGTCCACTTCGCCGGCCGCCACCAGTGCCGCGCTGCCTGAGGAAGATCCGCCCGCCGAGTAGCCCATCTTGCGTGGATTGTGCACCGCGCCGGTGGCGTTGGTATGGCTTCCGCCGGAGAGGCAGAAACACTCGCAATGGGCCTTGCCGACAATTTCTCCGCCCGCGTCCAGGATGCGCGTAACGATGGTGGCGTCGAAGTCGGGCACGTAACCTTCCATGGTCGCCGCGCCGTTCATCATCGGCACGCCCGCGAGCATGATATTGTCCTTGAGAACGATCGTCTTGCCTTTGAGCTTTCCCTCGTGCGCGCCTTTGACGGACGACTTGTAGTACCAGGCGTTGTACTTGTTCTCCTCGGGGCCGGGCCGATAGCCCGGCGTGCGAGGATACTTGACCCGTGGCACTTCGTCGGGCATCGCGGCGATCGTGTTATAGGCGTCCACGTAGGTCGTAAACAGTGCGCGAAACGAATCCACACTGGCGTCATCCAGCGACAGTCCGCACTGTCGCGCCACCGCGTGCAGTTGTTCCCGGGTCGGCATCTGAACGGCCATGCGAGTTACTCCTTGCCCTAAGTTGGAAACCGCTCCCGCTGATAGTTGAACCGCTTGACGGATGCGGGATCTAGAAAAACTTGATCACGCTGCGCGAGACCTCGCCCTTGCGCAGCAGATCGTAGGCCTCGTTCACGCCTTCAAGCGGGAAAGTGCGCGATACCAGTTCGTCGATTTTGATCTTTCTGTCCATGTAGAGATCGATCAAAAGCGGCATGTCGATTCGCGGCCGGGTCGACCCGTAGAAGGAACCGACTAGTCGCTTCTCCATCATCGTGAAGACATTGGGGTTGAGCGAGATGCGCGCGGTCTCGGGCGAGACCCCGACGATAGTGCAAGTGCCGCCCCGTCCGGTCATCCGAAACGCCAGTTCGATCGTCTTGGGTGTGCTGATTACCTCGAATGCGTAGTCCACGCCGCGCCCGTGCGTCAGGGTCATCACCGCCTTGTAGGCGTCGTCCTGCGAGGGGTTGATCACGTGCGTTGCGCCGAACACTTTTGCCAGCTCGAGCTTGTTCGGCAGTAGGTCGATCGCGATGATGTCGTGCGCTCCCGCCAGCGCCGCGCCCTGGATCACGTTGAGTCCCACGCCGCCGCAGCCGATTACCGCGACGCTCGCTCCCGGCCGCACCTTGGCCGTGTTAATCGCCGCGCCGATCCCGGTCATCGTGCCGCAGCCGACGAAGCAGGCGCGATCGAGCGGGACGTCGTCGCGGATTTTGATCGCGCAACTCTCGGGCACCACCGCTTCCTCGGCGAAGGTCGCCGCGTAGGCGAAGTGAAAAACCTCGGTGCCGTTTTTGCTCAGGCGGGTCGTGCCGTCGAGCAGCGTGCCGAGGCTTTTCGGCCGCGTTTCGCACAGGTTCACCTGTCCTTGCGTGCAGTAGCGGCAGTGGCCGCATACCGGTGAAAAAGTCAGCACCACGTGGTCTCCTTCTTTCACCGAGGCTACGCCCGGGCCGAGCTCGACCACGATTCCCGCTCCTTCATGGCCGAGCACCAGGGGCAGCGGCATCCGCATGTCGCCGGTCATGACGTGGAGATCGCTATGACAGGCGCCGTTTGCGGCGACTTTTACCCGCACCTCGCCGGCCTTCGGGGGTGCGAGTTTGAGGTCTTCGATGACGAGAGGCTTCTGCGGTTCGTATAATACGGCGGCCTTCATGGGCGCTGTCCTCCGGGGCTGATGATGATTTGTCAGGAACGGATGTGCGTAACTTAGAAGGCGGGCCACGCAGGTGTCAAATCAAGCGGCTTGCGCCGTTCTGCCCCCTGTTTCGACCCTCCAAAAGGAAGCTGGCCTGTACTGAAGTGGAGAGCGGTTTCGACCGACGGCTATTGCAGGGCTGCAACACCCCGTCGCCCTGGTTGACAGAAGGGCGTCTAGAAACCCTCGGTAGATATTCGCATTTTCGTTCCCGAGGTTACTGGCACACTAAGTGCTGTCATTATGAGACGCTTGGCCTATCGATGGTCATCCAACGTCCAATCCGATGAGTCCAATGAGTTGCAGGGCCTCAACCTCCAAACACCCTCGGCGAAACGGATGCGTCCAGCATTGGCCACGCCGTGGGTTTCCGCTCTAAGGCGGTCGTTTTATAACCTATGTTGAATCAATCGAACACGGCTTTGCGGTTCGTCCCTCGACAGCCGCTTTTTCCCCTCCACGCCCAGCGCAGTTGTCGGGCATGTGGGCATCAGGTGGGTGAACACGTCGGCTTCCCCGATGCCGCGCTCGCCAAGGAGCTAAGCCGTATCCACGGCGGTTGCCTCGACTGCGAAAGCTGCGCCGACGAATAGTTTCCGCCGTCGTATCGAAGCTGCTGGTCGAAGCTACTGGGCCATATAGGCGCCGTCGACCGGCATCGGCACGCCGCTGACGAATGACGACGCGTCGGTTGATAGCCAGAGCACGGCCTCGGCTATTTCTTCGGCCTTGCCCAGCCGGTTGATCGGATGCGTCTGGATGACGGCCTTTTCGTCGAAGCTTCCGCGGTCCATCACTCGCGCGACCATCGGCGTTCGAATAAATCCCGGACAGACGGCGTTTACCCTGATTCCCTTGCTCGAGAACTCCAGCGCCGCGGTCTTGGTCAATCCGACGACTCCGTGCTTGGCGGCAGTATAGGCTGAGGTGTTTGCGATCCCGGCCAGGCCGCAGATGGACGAGGTGTTGACGATCGTGCCGCCGCCGTTTTTGAGCATCTCGGGAATTTCAAACTTCATGCAGTAGAAAACGCCGCTCAGATTTATCCCGATCACGCGCTGCCAATTCTCGATCGTGCATTCGGGCGTGGAGGAGAATCCTCCCTCGATTCCAGCGTTGTTGAACGCGCAGTCGAGCCTGCCATAGGTCTGAACCGTCTTGTTCACCAGCGCTTCGACGTCGGTTGGATTCGCGACGTCGGCGGCGTGAAAGATCGCGTCGCCACCTGCCGCCTTGATTTCCCGCAAGGTGCGCTCGCCGCCGTCGGCATTGTAGTCGGCGATGACGACGCGAGCCCCTTCGCTTGCGAACAGCAGCGCGGTCGCGCGTCCGATACCCGAACCGCCCCCGGTAATGAGAGCCACCTTACCTTTTACCCGATCGGTCATGACGATCCTCCCTGGCGAAAATGTATCGCGCGCGCTGCAACCGCGAAGCGCGCCGCGCTTACGGCATCAGCTATCACGAGGTGCGTAAGGGTGCAAAGTCCGCGGGCAAGCCACTATCGGAGGTCTCGAACGATTTTGAAATGGCGCGGCGAGCCTCGCGCGGCGTGCCGAATGGTTGCGGCGGCGCGCCCGCCGGCGAGCAGCGCGCTCGGCTGCTGCCTCATTTGTCAGACATCGAGACAAGTGCACGCAGCGTATTTGCTGTGGCCGCTTCCCTCATCGAGTACGCGGAGCGCCATTGCAGCGAGGGAGGCTTTGAACTTTAGTCTGGCGCGTTCATCGTTCGCCCGAATAGTCCGATGATTGTGCGTCTGAACCATTTGTTGCGAAAACACAGATAAAGGGCAGCGGTCAAATTGGCGAGACTCAAAATTATTCGATAAGGCTTTGCTGATTCTACGAACATTGGAATCGCAAAGACGACGGCGGAAAAGGCGAGATAGAATTGCCCAACATACTTCCACGACTGTTCCCCTCGCGTCACTGACAGGGTCGCAGAGATTGTTGAGATGGAGGAGATGCCGGCCCTGCGTCTATCGAAGAGCTTTTGCAGCATCTTTATCGGAAGAACCGCGTAGATGACCAACAGGAAGAGCGGGCCTTCGACCATCCACCAAAGGATGTAACGGTCACTGAAAACTTATGACAGATTCATGGCGCGCCGGCGCTTCGGCTGCCGTTTAACGGTTGACTAGGAAGCGCCCGAACCGGTCGCACGGCGCGTTGCGTGCACGGAGGGCGCGCACTTGATGAGGGTTCCGTAGCAGCGGTTTTTAGCCCCTTGAGTCATCCTGAGCGGCGGCTGCCGGAGCGAAGGATCTCTCGCGGTCCTCCGCGCGTAATCCGCCATGTCGGCCGATGTGGAGCACTCCCGACTTACTTTTCATGATCCAGACGCAATAGCTCATCGCCAAGGCGCGCGGAGGACCGCGCGAGATCCTTCACTTCGTTCAGGATGACGTGCACGCAGGATGACGTGCGTGGCCGGTGGTGAATGTTGTTAACCAATTTATGACCAGGACACACGTCTGATGGTCCGTGCAAACTGCCGCGCTCAGGTATTGTGGCGGAGAAGGGAAGGAGTCGAACCTTCCGGCAAGCGTATTGCCCGCCAGGCCGGTTTTGAAGACCGGTGGGGCCACCGGGCCCCTTCCTCCTCCAAGCATTGATTTTACGGCAGTTTTTTTGCCCCGAACGCGTCATCATGTCAGCTTTGCTAATGGCTTGCTAATGGTCCACCAGACGCCAGGGGGGCGCCCTTGTGCGCCCACAGGTCGAAAGACCAGAATGGAATTCGCGGGATTAAACGACCCGTGCTATAAAATCGGTCGAATTCCGCGAGCGGACTCTTAAAGCCGCTTAGGTTGGTGATGGTCGATCACCGTGGACTGCCCGGTCCGATAACCGCACAAAAGGGTGAGTATGCCTGAGGCCGATCCATTCGTGTCCGCTAGCGACGGGTACTTTATCGTTGTCGCGGGGAATATGAACCCCGCGATTCATCATCCGGCATGGTACAAATTGATCGGGGCCTTGTCCGACGAGGAACTTGCCGCTTCTGGATTGGCAGACGGGCGAGCGCAAGCGCCGGTTGGGGTGCCTGCTCCCGATCGAGGGCAGTTGAGGACGATCACGGGCATGACAACCATCTGTACCCCTGCGTTTGCTCAGTTCACGGCAGGGAAACTGAGGATCACATGCTTCGAGCAGAGCTGGACGATTACGACGTATGAACAGAGTCTCTTTTCCCGTATCCGTGATGTCGCAAGTATTGTCTTCGGAGCTCTCGCTCATACGCCCGTTTCCGCTTACGGCTTAAATTTCAACTTCCACCGCAAAACCGGGGTGGGGAATGTTGGAGCCCACTTGGCGCAGGCCGTTGACGCCGCATCGCTCAACTTCTTCCAGGAAAGCCGGGGAGAGCGATCTGCTAAAATCGGGTACACGCTCTCAGAGGGGGGGCGAGCTCTAAATATTTCGGTGGAACCTTCGGTGCACGGCACCGACATGGTCTTCGTCGGAATTAATGCACATCATCCAATAATTCCGCCGGAAAGCGGATTCCATCAATTTGATCTGGCCCCTCTTCTCCGGGACAGCATGGAAAAGGACTTTCGAGATGCTCAGGAGGTCCTCTCTAAGGTCATACGAATTTTTGAAGGGAACGGAAGGCACTAAATGGCGATAGTCGCTGAAATCTCGAAGGGTGATCAAGGGGGCAAGTCCACAGTTCCCGCCATTCTCTTCAACCCACAGGAGTCGGCGGATAGTACTCTGCCCAATCTTGCGTATCCATTCCGCCCCGCGCAGAGCGGGACGGGCTTCCCTGTACCAAAACCCGAGAATGCCAAGATTCACGCTTCTGGTTCTGGAGGGAACGCTGCGCCTCAGGCTTCTGTCGAGGAAGCGCTCCTCGCGCTATTTCATAGTCTCTTGGTCGATTGGATGCCAGTCGTGCTAGAAAAAGGCGCGCATTCTCGGGCCGAACCCCTTTTTAGCGCAAAAGAGTTGGAGAGCTTACTCACAGTTGTGTCTGCGGCATGGCCACCCACTCCTATCTTGTCCGTCTTGTCGAATCGCGTCTCAATCGAGAGTGCACTCGACCTGTTGCTAACCAGCGTCGCTCAAGACAAGGTGCGAGCAGTCACCGAGGCGGCACAGGCCATCACCCGCGCTGGCGCGTCTGCGGAGAATGTTGACCGAGCAATTCGGACACTGCTAAGTGCGAAACGCTCTGGAGGGCTCGATGACGCTACTGATATCTTGACCCTGCTCGGCGGTAACGTGGTCCGCTCCGTCGTCGAAACTCATCTGCCCGTATTCGCGCCGGATGGGAGCAACGATGATTATTGGTACGTTCTCATAAGAGCGGCGGGTCGAACGGGTGATCGGGAGATTCCTAAACGCTTCCTCGAATCGCGACTTCTTGCGCTCGAAGAGGCCGCGGTGCTGGCGCTGGGAGACATTGGCGATTTTGCGGCACTGGAGGACCTGAGACGGGTTGTGAATGATTCCAGGCGTCCGCAAATCATTCGGGAACTCGCTGAAGAGTTGGTCTCGGATTTGGCCTGAGCTCCCGCCGAGCGCGGCTTCCCTTCAGTGAGCCTTGAAGACGATTTTAGCATCTGCACGAAACTGGGGGTCGATGCTCCCTGTTACTTGCGCAGCGTGGTTCGTCGGAGCCGCTGCGGTGACAAAACCGACTCCTCAGAACGCCGAGCGGCTCTGCTCCAGGAAAACGTCCTGTCAGAGGATGACGGGATTTTAAGTGTCTTTTTTGTGACGAATTCCCAGGACGTGATTCGTACTGCCTTGGCGCTCAACTGGTGTCGGACAGGAGGGAGCCGCGTAGAGGACCTTTGTTTGCTCGCATTCGCTCCTGACGAACTCGAAGGAATTTCTAAAGAACAAACGCCTGATCAATTCATTTGCGATTGGGCGAAGCGACACCATTGGAACATCACTCTGACCGGTTCTGATCAGGAACGGGTTGCAAGCGTCCTAGCGAACCGGAATAGGTTTCCGAATACCTTCACCAAATCAAAGATGAAGAGTGCTCATGCTAAATTGTTCGAGGATGGCTGTCGTTCGGTCCGATCGGATTCCAGCAATTGCGTGTGCGAACACGAGTAGACATGTTACTCATGCTTCCTTCGCTTCTTTCGCATGATCGGAGAGGTGGCTGACCTGATCGTTGAGTCCAACGCATTAACGGGTGCGTGGGCCCTGCAGCCACCGCGCCATCGTTCAGTCTTTTTTGTGGTCTGGGGTCGTGGAGCTGAGGTCCCGAATTAGATGTCTTAACCCGTGATAACGGCTTCGAATGGTAGTGAATCAAACTGCTGTGATACTCGGCGATTCCATTAGCAACCGATTAGCAGACCCCCTAAGTAATTGAGAGCGTTCAAGTATTCACCAGCTATCGGTTGTAGACACCGGTGGGGCCCTCATTTGCCAACCTGGAGCGCCCCCTCCATGCGGCCAACAGCCTGCTCTTGCAGTCCCGATACAACGTGGCTGTAAGTGTCGAGAGTTATCCCTACCGTGCTGTGCCCCAAGCGCTCAGACATGACCTTTGGATGCACCCCAGTACTCAGCCCCAGGCTTGCATGGCTGTGTCTGAGCCCGTGGAACGTGATAGGCAGGTTCAGCCGCTTCATGAGTCTGCTGAAGCTGTCAGTGAACACGCTGGGCCTCCATGGTCCTCCGTTGAGACCAGGGGAAACCAGATCGTCAGGGTTGTAAGCACCACCTGTCTGTAGCTTTATCCTGGCCTGCTCAGCTCGATGATGGCGCAGTGTGGCCACCGCCATGCCCATCAGTATTACCTGGCGCCCGCGTCCTGATTTGGTGCCCTTCATTAGCAAGCCTCCCCTGATGGTTTCCTCCAGGGACTTGCTGACCTGCAACTTGCCAGTTTCGAGGTCAACATCAGACCACTTCAGCGCTAGACACTCACCGCGCCTGAGCCCGCACGTAACAGCCAGCACGATCGGGATGCGCAGCCTAGAGTCCTTGGTCAGCTCCAGCAGCGATGCGATCTGGCTGGCATCCAAAATCTTCATCTCTGTGCGCTGAGGGCGTGGGGGTTCAACTGCTTCAGCCACGTTGCGCACCACGAGGCCCCATCTCACTCCTTGCGCCAGCGCTTGATAGAGCAGCCTGTGAATATGGAGAACAGTTCGTGCGGCAAGCCTCTCAGAGAGCTTGCTGTAAGCCCCCTGCACGTCTAGTGGGCTCAGCTTGCTGAGCGCATGGTGCCCGAGGAGCGGTGAGAGATGAAGTCTGACCATCTCCCGCCACCGCTCAATTGTCTTTAGGCTACACGACTGCTCTGCGTAGTCCTTGAGCCAGCGCTGCAGGTACTCAGCCACTGTGATCTTCGAGGGCTCGATGTAGGCACCTGAGTCCTGGCTTCTCAGTAACCTGGTAAGCTCAGCCTGAGCATCCCGCTTGCTCCCGCGCACCGTGCTCCACTTGTACCTTGGCTTGCCGTCCTGACCCTGCCCCAGGCTGAGCACAATGCTCCAGCTACCTGGGCTACGACTCTTAATATGACCGCGCATACTTCGATCCTCCTTTCAGTTTTCTGATCATGGCTAGGTGTATTTCAAATCAGGACGCTACGTGCGCCCTCCTTCCTATCCATCCCTTGACCGCAGGCACACTGCTGCCTACCCGCCTAGCGATTTCGGCTAGCGATATGTGGCCTGAGCGATGGCGGTCGCGGTAGTACGCGAGCCGTGACTTGCACGCGGCGGAGCAGCTGAACTGCGGAGTTCGCTTTCCCGATGGCCGTACGACCAGCCACTTCTGGCAGGCAGGGCAGCGCTTGAACTGTGCCTCTGAGTCCACTGCCAGCGCTAGCTGGAGCCAGCAGTACCCCAGGAGGTTCCGGGCTACGAGCTGGAGCCCATGCTTACGGAACTCAACGGGCTTGCGATTCGGATTGATGCCAACCTGAATGGTCTTTGCGCGCTTAATGCCCCGCTTCTCAGTCAGCATCATCTCGAGCGCAACGTGGTGCCGCAGGTGCTCATTGAGACCATCGCGCAGGTCAATCCATCCGAAACCCGATTCGTCTCCGGCAAGCGTTACCCTGCCCCGCGCTGCCGCCCAGCGGTCCACTACGTAGCTCAGCTCCGCAATCGCAACCGTCCAGCCCTCCAGCGGCTCCCCCATGCGCACCACACCGCTCTGTGAGACTGTCCTGACCTCAATCCCCAGATAGCCGTGCGCGCTGGCAAAACTGAGGATCCCCTCCTCAGTAGGCGGCGTGCTGGCCAAAGTCAGGAACAGCTCATCACTACGATCGGGAGCGTAGGGCGCGCGCTTCTCTGAGTTAGGCCACAGAACGGTCGTAGTTTTCGATGCCGCTCCTGTAGTGGGCCCTGTGACCCAGCGGTAGCCGTCATCGCAGCGGGTCCATGCGAAGGGTCGGATCAATTCGTGTTTCATGTCTTACGTATTCTGATGGATTGTGCGTCAGATAGCAAACCGGGCAAGATGGAGGTGCATAGAGGTAAACGATGATGAATGAAACTGAAGCGCCGCTTCCCGCGACCCTGACTGTTGTTGAGACGGCAGCTTTTCTAGGGCTTGCCGTGCAAAGCACCTACAAAGGAATCGCGTCCGGCCAGATACCGCACGTCAAGGTAGGGAAAAGAATCCTGGTCCCACGTTGCGCACTCGAGGCGATGCTCGAATCCGCTCGCAAATAGGTATCGCGATTGTGTTAGGACCGCGCCGAGAATCCAACCGCGCGGTGCCTGGAAGGAGGATTGTGTGTCAGAGGCAATCGACATTTAACGATGATTGCCATGCTGCGCAAGCGTGCGCACACGCGGCGCTCCTGTCCTGTTGTAGTGCTCATCAATGGCGCCGCGTGTGCGGTCCGATCGAAGCGCGCGACGTGGGGATGGGCTGCGATGCGTCTGCGGTGTTTGCGGACGTGTGCGGCGTCTGCGGGCAGCGCCCATGCCGCGCTGAGCTGCTTGAATGATCGGCGGGTTGGAACTGGGATTCCTACGCCGCGTGGTCGGCCTGGAGCCTGGCGCGGCTGGTGTCATCGATCTGCGCGCGATGGCTCCTGGTAACGAAGTAGTTGAGCATCTACTGAGTAACGACGACCAGGCCATCATCAGATTTCTGGATCGGTACCAGCACAACGATGTTTATTTCGGCTGCAGCGCAAGAAAAGCCAATGCCACCGATGGCACGCTTGAGTCCTGCACCCATCTGAACGCGCTATATGCCGACTTCGATTTTAAGCTGACCTCACCCAGCCAGGTTGCCGAGAAACTTGGTAGCTTGCCTGAGCCTCTACTTGGTGCTGAGCGGGGGTGGGGCACATGCATATTGGCTCCTGGATAAGCCCCTAACCGATCTCACTGGCCAGGCGCGGAGGCTGCTCCGCAAGCTGGCGCTCAAATTGGGAGCCGACATTAGTGCAGCCGAGCCTGCCCGGATGCTGCGGGTTCCGGGACAGTAACAGAAAGTATCAGCCGGTGCGCCAGGTCGTGCTCCAGGTTGAGCAGGCCGACCACATCCATACGGTGAATGAGCTTGAGCGCGAACTGGCTAGGGTTGTCGATCCTGATGCGGCCCGTGATGGCAAACCCTTCACGCTTGAGGATGGTGATATTCCCGAGGGTCAGCGCAGACCCACGCTGTTCCGGTTTGGCAGGAAACTGGTCTATGGCGGTGCAACCTACGCCGAAGTTCTGCAGCGTTTCACGTACTCAATCAGAGCCGCTGCAGGCCACCATTGCCTAATGACGTGGTCGAGCAGAAGGCGCGCGAGTGCGTTGAGCAACCTGACGTCCGGGCTATCAGCGTGCAAACGCTGATGGTATCGCTCATGATGATTGCAACCACGGAACCCATCATGTTGAGCGCTTTCTGGGCTATCGCACTATCGAGCAGGTGCGTAATCGCCTGGCTGATTTGCCAGGGATCGTCGGCCAACATTGACCTCGTACGAAGATGGTTGTACATTGTGGCCGCGCTGGAGCACTCGACTGGGCTGAGGCTAGCGGGTGGCAATCAAACTAAAGGTAAAGGAATCTTAAAGACCAACTGGAGGTCTGGTTGATGAACGTGCACGTCAGGAACGGGCGCGAATCGCAGAAGCAGAAAGAGCTACCAAGACTGGGACCAAACAAAAGGCTAGAGCGAGCACGAGCACGAAGTTTGCTGAGGTCAAGCTCGCTGCTGAGCCGGTTACCGATGGTGCTCTGCTACTAAGTGAAATTCGAGACTTCATCAGGCGTTTCGTTCGTATCTCCGAGATGCAAGCTGTGGCAGTCGTGCTGTGGATTGCGGGGGTTATGCATTTTCAATCACCGACTTTTCCCTCGGATGGCCATCCTGTCGGTCAAGAAGCGGTGCGGCAAAGCCGCCTCGAAACCATGGTTGCCATGCTGGTACCCGGATGCTGCGCTCTTCAAATGCTCCACCTGCCGTCCTCTTCCGTTTGATTAGCGGTGACGATGGCCCACCCCCTACGGTTCTGCTCGATGAGGCGGATAGCTCGATCTTTGCCCGCCGTGGAGCGACGAGCGAGCGCACGGAGGCACTACGTGGTCTCATCAACGCAGGCTACGAAAAGGCAACGGCCTTCGTAGATCGCTGCGAGACGATTGGCAACCAACAAATCACGAAAAGGTTCCATGTATGGGCACCGATGGCCCTGGCCGCTATGGGCGCGTACCTGACACGGTTGAGGACCGATCGATCATCATCACGATGACCCGCCGCTTAAAGAGCGAGCCCATCGAGAAGCTGACTCGCCGTAATCAGAAGGCAGTCGCTGCAGAAGCCGAGAAGCTGGCTAGCAGGCTGGCGCGGTGGATTAGCGACAACCTCAATCGCCTAGCCAAGGCTGAGCCAAAGTTCCCTGACGGACGAGATGATGGTGCCCAGGGCCTGTGGGACCTGGCACTAAGCGTCGCAGACCTGGCTGGTAGCACCTGGGCAGTCGCGGCACGAACGGCCGCGCTGGCGCTATCAAGTCATCGTAACGATGACGACGGAGAGGGCTTCGACCTTAAGCTGCTGACCGATATCAGGACAGTGATCGACCGTTCCGAGCATGCCACTGAGAAGACAATCGGCTCGACCATGTTGTGCGACAGCCTGGGGGCTCGAAGACACCCCGTGGGCCAGCTTTGGCCGCAACCCGAGGCCTCTATCCACGAGGATGCTGGCAATGCTGTTGCGCCCCTTCGGGGTCTACCCAAAGAAGGAGTCCAGTGGGAATGGGTACGAGATCTTGTTCTGCTGAATGTGATTTCCGGTTTTCTCCCTGACACGGCTACACCCTCAGAAATACGTCCTCCAAGCTCCAAAGTTCCAGAACCCCATGGGGGAGAAGGGAATTCTATCGAAACCGATCTCCAGAGGGATTTTCGAATGGAGCTTCACAAAATGGAGATTCCCCCAGGCCCGTGAGGGAAGGGGAACTATGGAGGATGAACAGGGGAATTTTGACATGGGGGCGGGCCCAGAGAAAAACCCCTATGACGATGCCATGCCCGACGGGAGAAGTTTTGATGAACACAATCCCCGCCATCGATCAGGCTGAGCGCCTGATTCACAAACTAGCCGGGCGGGGCATCACCTTGTCCCTGGTAGACGGGGGCACGGCCGCGTGGGCGGCCCCCGCAACCAGCCTGCGCCCTCAGGACCGGCAAGCCCTCCGCGAGCTCAAGCCGGTGCTCTCCCCATCCTGTCTAGCCCCAGTCACAGCTCCATGCGCTGCGACATTCTACGGGTCGGGGCCGCCGTGCTGGGAGTGCCCGTCCAGCCTCTGATCAGCTGGAACTACCCGAACGTTTGGCTGCCTTCGACCCAGACCCGGCATCACGCCAGCCAGGACTACGGTGATCGCAGCCTACCCATGACGGAGCGCGACCTGAGCGCACGCGACCAGGCCGTACTGCCCAGATGCGCGGTGTGGTCATAGGAGGCTGCCAGGCGCTTGGGCTGAATGCCAATGAGGTTTTCAGCACCGTGTTCAAGGACATGCCCAGCAAGGACGTGTCCGCCGTTGAGTCGTGCAGGAGGACACGAGCGTGCGACCGAATGGGATGCAACCTGCGCGATTGGCGAGGCGATCCGAAGCCGACCAACACACATCGGAAGAGAAGGAGGCGTCTATCGAAGAACCGCATCAACGAAATACGTAGTAAACAACCGGCACAAACTCACAGACTAATAGTGGAACTAAAATGGAAAAGACAAAATCAAATGGCAAGGAACTGACTACACAGGACTGGAACCGGGAACTCGCGGCGCAATATGAGATCGAGGTTGATCGCGCCCCTGAGGTGGTCATGGCTGGCTTAAGGCCAGGAACAAGGTCTTCGATCTCGACGACATCACTGCCACCGAGCTGCGTATCATCACGTTGGACTGGGTGCACGAGAATGTTTTTTACCCCGGTGCATACACCCCCGGCACCACGTCCGCTCCTACATGTTGGGCATGGAATCAGAACGGGCGCGAATTGGCGCGTCTGACGATACACCTGATAAGCAATCTGATCCCTGTTCGAACTGTTGGGAAACGACTCAAAGTCAGCCCATAACGGGCGCCAGGGCAAGGCCTGCCGAAACAATATCAGGCTGGCAATCCCGATCCTGCAACAGGATGGAGCTGACGGCATCCAGGCATTTTTGAGGATTCCGCCGTCATCCATCAAGCCCTTCAGCTCGTTCGTAGACAAAGTTCAGCGGATGGCTAAGCTGCCGCTGCGTGGCGTGAGCGTGCGCCTCACCTTCGATCAGATTCCGACTTACACGCGCTTCGTTTTCGGTGAAATTCAGAAGGTCAAAATCCTCAGCTCATCGAGGTCATCCGCAGTTATCCTATGGTCGCGACTCCGAGCTTCGGCGCAAGTTGCTGCGCGGTTTCCGAAGCGAGGTTGAAGCCGCACGCGCGCCAATGCGGAAGACCAGGCCCAGGTCGATGCCATGTTGTCCGATGGTTAGGCAATCGAAAAGGGGGCAGCCGCCGAGCAAGGGGGGGCCCAGAACGAAAAGAGCAAAACAAGAGGAGGGTAACTAAGATGGCGTACAAAGGTCCGCAATTCCCACTCAACCGGCAACTGCGCAACGGTAGCCCGCAGCACCTACTGAGATCATACACCGCAACCTCAGCGGCGATCTGCGCAGCGACTTCGCCAAACGCGTCGCTGAAATCCGGCAGAAGGAACGCGATGGCTATCTGGACCGAAGGGCACGGCGGATGCGTTGCGCGCGCTGTGCCAAGAGTTCGAAGAAATCATCACGACGAAATCGTGCGGCGGTGGCGATAGTTTCAATGAATTCTCTGCGTGTCGTATTGCGAGTATCTGAGTTGCAAGCGCGGTTGACCGCCCAAGCGAGCTACCAGCGGACACGCCGCAACACTTGCTTATGCGGCGCGAGCTGCAACAGCATCGCGTGATTGGAGAGATTTTGAAGCTGGAACACCCTGCCCGACGCGCAGCGGTTGGGTGCGAGAGAAGCTGACGACGGGAGACTAGAATGCGCGCTTGTCTTGAGCGACATCCTCGCTCAACCCGGCGTGTTGGATCAGGCGACCGCGCAGCGTATCGAAAACGATTTGATGCAGGGCTCCGATCCGCAGGCGTTCCGCGAACTCGAAGAGTTCTTGGTCCGATAACCAACGGTCAACGCGATGAGATCGGCGGCGCGGTGCCAGTCACCGAGTACAGCTTGAAACTTTTCCGCGACTACATGGATGAGAGTGCGGAACGAACTCCGCCGTCAAAGCTGGGCGGGCACTCCTTGAGAATCAACTCAAGCGCCCGGCCCGGCGCTGGAGCTGACAGAGGAGCAAGGGCGTGATCCAAGCCTGTACCGGCTCGCAAGAGACATGGCGCAACAGCATGGTCGGGTGCTGTCGATCTCTGGCCCGCAGGGCGGCTCGATTAACCCGGCTGGTAACAGCAGATAGTCGTAGGGGGTCGGGAGTGGAATCGTGCCCAGAAACTGTCAGGTGTCAATCAAAAGACCGCTACCGGGTCGAGTTCGCCCTGGCCGGCAAGTTTCGGTGAAGGTGCTGGCAAAGCGCTATGCCCTCCATCCCGATGCGATCTACCGGCACCGGCTCGCTCACGT
>CAWCMA010000011.1:0-298130 GCA_963796565.1 uncultured delta proteobacterium
AGTCCTCTGCGTCTGCCGTTTCGCCACCTCGGCGTCGTGGTAGTTGCGGTGCTCCGCCCGCCTTCGCCATCAACGCGGCGCGATAGCACGATACCGCAATCCAGGTAGCCGATTCTGCCAGAGGCGAGCGCCGGCTCACAAGCGGCGCTTCAGCCTAGGAGACTGGTTCAGGAACAGTTCCCGGCCTCGAACGTGGCTGGTGTGGGATGCCGTTTTCAGGGCCGCCATAAAACTGTCGCCGCAAAAAATGCCACTGATCAGCGAAGTTGCGGATATCTGGAGCCTGGCGGAGGCTTCCTCGCGAGGCTTCAGTAAAACCTCTCGTTTTTGAAGATGGTGCGACTCTTGCTCCGTTGCTTGACCCGCGAGCATAGGTACAGACAGCGTTAACGCGAGGTGCCAGCGGGCAATCACGAATGAAGCTGAATCGTTTGACCAAGGGCGTGGCATTGGCGATCGCCGTCTCGATGGTGGCCGGAATCGGACTGGCGCGCGCGTGCTCGCGCGTGTTGTGGGTCAGGAGCGGACAGCCAGTGCTGGTCGGCCGCACCATGGATTGGTTCGAGCCGATGCAAACCAATCTGTGGGCCCTGCCCCGCGGGATCAAGCGCGACGGCGTGGCGGGTAAAAATTCGCTGCACTGGACTTCCAGATACGGCAGCGTGGTTTCCGTGGTCTATGGCTTTGCTTCTGCCGACGGCATGAATGAAAAGGGGCTCGACGCGAACACCCTGTGGCTGGCTGAAGCTGATTTCGGCAACCGCGACGACAAGCTGCCTGGGCTCTCGATAAGCCTGTGGGCGCAATACTATCTCGACAACTTTGCGACCGTGGCTGAAGCGGTCGCGGCCACTGAACAAGGCAAATTCCAGTTGGTGCCGGTCACGGTAGGGATCAAGGAAAAGATGTCATCAACGGTGCATCTGTCGCTGGCCGATAGAACCGGCGATTCGGCGATTATCGAATATATCGGCGGCAAGGTGAAGATTTATCACGGCCGAGCTTACACGGTGATGACTAACTCGCCGACCTTCGACCAGCAACTCGAGCTGGCGCGTAACTACCAGGGGCTTGGTGGAGATAAACCGCTGCCCGGCACCAGTAGCGCGCACGACCGTTTCGTGCGCGCCAGCTACTACGTCAAGTATCTCCCCGGACCAACGAACTACCGGGAGGCGGTGGCCGGAGTGCTGAGCGTGATGCTCAATGTTTCGGCGCCCTTTGGCGTCAACGAGCCGGGGAAGCCCAACATCTCGGCGACCATTTTTCGCACGGTCGCCGACCTGACTAATGGCATCTACTACTACGAATCCACGCTCAGCCCGAATATCGTGTGGCTCGATCTGCGCAAGCTCAATCTGGCCGCGGGCGCGCCGACGGAAAAACTCGACCTGATCGGCAATCCGACTCTGGTCGGCGATGTCACCGCCCGGTTCGGCCCCGCCGCGCCCTTCAAATTCATGCCCGCCGGAAATCATTCGATCGAGGTTTTCCAGACTTCGCCGGGGGCTTGATTTGGGCGCCGGCGGGGGGCTCTCTGCGCGCGGGTCCGTGCGTGCCTGGTGATCGATCTCGTAGGCGATCGGCGCCAGGCGCGACGTCGGGCTCGCTATCGGCGCTCAGCGGAGCGCCGATGAGAGTCGTCGGCCGGATGAACGGACCAAATGATCAGCGCGGCAGAAACGTGGAGCTCCTCAATTGGTTCACGGCTTGCCAGATCGCGAGTGCTGGTTTTTCCCGGAGAGTTTCGTTTGCGGATGGTTTACCTCGCGGATTCATACCACGCGCCTAACCCTCGACGCTTCGACCAATTCGATGTCCCGATACTCGCAACGCCCTTGGCCGTGCTGAAAAATACTGGCGGCAATTAGCCAGACGCCGACTATTCGAGCGGGAGGAGAACCGATCGCATTTTGATAATCGCGCCAGAGGTCGCGCTCTTCGTCGATCCATCGGCCGAGCCCCTCGGGCCCCGAGCGGATCACTATATGGGTCTCGCGGTGGCGCCACGAAGCGACGGGGCATCGAAAGCTGCGTTCGGGTTCGAGCGCGGCGCTCCATAAATAAGTAAGGTCTTGGCCGTTGTCGAATTCGACCGCCAAGCTCAGGTAAGGAATCCTCGGCTCGGGCGGACGGCAGGCTCTCAACCTTCCACGACCATCGCACCCGGGTATCGGCGTGAACGGCGCTTCCAGAGACCTTTGCAAAATCATCGCATCGTTGTCGCACTGGCAGTGAATTACGGCGGATTCCGGCGTCTCGACTCGGCTGAACACACCGGCATCGCCCAGCGACGGCAGGTATCTCCAACCCTCGGGAACGACGACGGGGTTGCGCAGGCGCTGAAGCTCCTCTTGGGCGAACAGCGCCGCTGGACCTCTCCTCTCTGCTAGCTCACGCAGCCCATGGGCGGCGTCTGCTCGCCAGCGGATGACGAGAACGGTAAATCCGCCGGCGGCCGACTCTTCTAGTACGGCGGCGTTGGCGATCCGCCCATACGCATCCACCCATTGGCCCGGAAATACATTGCTCAGATAAAGGCGCCCTGAATGCTCGGCGGCGAACGTGAGCGAACCTTTGGGAGTCCTGAACATCTCCGTGAGCGCGCCGATCCGCAGCCAGAGGGCAAAATACGCTTCGACCCAGGCCTGAGGATGTTTTTTGATCCACGCTCGTCCGGCGCAAAACACGCTTAACCGATCACCGGCCACAACTTCGATTCCAGTATCAGTCCAAGGCGGCCTATCCGCCGGTACATGTACGAACCAATATCGATCGATCGAATCCTTCGCCGGAATCTTGTCCCGTCCTTCGAGCAGCATAGCGAATTCATCTTCGAAACGGCGGGCGTCGGATGAAATCGAGTCCATTGGTTTCGCGGCTCCCTTCGCTGGCCTCACGTCGCCCTTATGTCGGTCGAGCTTTCTGGTCGACAACATGAATGTACGCCCTCAGCTGTTGGTCCTAGCAGGGCTACAGACATCGAAATCCTAAATCGCTTCTCAGAGCAACTTCGTACGATGGCGTTGCTTCGTCGCGCCTCTCTTCCGAAAACGCCTTAGTTTCCAATTCGGTAGCCGCCGGACCTCTTTCTCTTGATCATCTGCACGCTAGTTGTCTTCATGGAGATGTTTAACCGCGGGGGATCTAAAGCGGGTAAGCTAGCGAACTGACTTGTGGCCATGGAGGATTATAGTCGTGACCCAATACTACGATGCTGTCGTAATAGGCGCCGGAGTGTCGGGCCTGTATGCTCTCCATAAACTCCGCGAGCTCGGCCTCTCGGCACGGGTCTTCGAGGCCGGCAGCGATATCGGCGGCACCTGGTACTGGAATCGCTACCCGGGTGCCCGTTTCGACTCTGAGAGCTATACCTACCAATACTCCTTCTCTCAGGAACTGATAGACGAATGGAAGTGGAGCGAGCATTTCTCGGCCCAACCCGAAGTCGAACGGTATTTGCATTTTGTCGCAGACAAATTGGATCTCAAACGCGACATCGAGTGCAACGCGCGCGTTGCGACCGTCAGATACTACGAAGCAGACAAGAGATGGGAGATTGAGACCCACAACGGCTTGCGCGCCCGGGCGCGCTACGTCATCTGCGCCACCGGGCTGCTCTCGGCGCATCAGTTTCCGGACTATGCAGGGGTTGAAGACTTCGCAGGCCTGTCGCTGCACAGTGCACGCTGGCCGAAAGAGCCGGTCGACTTCACTGGCAAGCGAGTCGGCATCATCGGCACTGGCCCCACTGCCGTCCAGATCATTCAGACAATTGCTCCCGACTGTGAACAACTGACAGTCTTTCAGCGCACCGCGAATTGGTGCACCCCGCTCCGCAACCGCCCGATTACTGAGGAGGAACAACGGGCGCTCAAAGAAAAAGCAAATGAGATTTTCGCCCTGTGTAAACGCACCTGGGCCGGCTTTATTCACCAACCAGACCCACGAGCCGCGATGGACGTGCCGAAAGAGCAGCGCCTGGCCCGCTATCAGGAGTTGTACGACCGCGGCGGGTTCGCGCTGTGGCTGGGCAACTATGGTGACTCGTTTATGTCACAGGCCGCCGCGGATGAGGTTGCCGAGTTCCTCGCCATCAAGATCCGCGAGCGCGTCATCGATCCAGAGATAGCCGAGAAACTAATTCCGAAGCACACGTTTGGCACCAAGCGGTGTCCCGGAGAGAAGAATTACTACGAGACGTTCAATCGCGACAATGTCGGACTGGTTGATTTGCGCGAAACACCGATCAAGAAGATTACCCCCGCCGGAATCGAAGCCGGTGACGAGTTACACGAACTCGACGTGATTATTTATGCCACGGGCTTTCACAGCGTGACCGGCGAGCTCCTGCGTATGGATATTCGCGGCCAACACGATCGATCCCTGCAAGAGCATTGGTCCGACGGCCCAAGAACCAACCTCGGCATTCAGTTTTCGGGTTTCCCAAACCTGTGGGCCATCATGGGGCCGCACAACCCGGCGTTGTTTTGCAACATTCCCCGTTGCGTCGAGAGCAATGTCGAGTGGATCGTCGATTGCATCCGTTACATGCGCGAGAATGGTTTCCAGACCATGACCGCAACCCCCGAAGCCGAAGACGCATGGACCAAGCGCTGCTATGAATTGGCCAAAGGGCTGTTAATCAATGAAATGCAGGATTCATGGTTCTTCGGTAGCACCAATCCCGAGAACGTGCGCGGCCGCTTCCTATTATTCGCTGGGGGCGTGCCACTCTATCGCGAGATCTTTGCCGAGGTCGCTGCGAAGGGATATGAAGGCTTCGAGCTGCGCTAGCGTCTTGGCGCTGAATTAACTTGATGGGCTGTGCAAGCAGCATGGCGGCAAAAGCGTGCCAGGTTGAAGTGAGCGAAGCGGATCGTTCGAAGCCGGAGGCGTGGTTGCGCTCGCCGACCGCCGACCGTTGCTCAGGGGTTGGCGGTGCCTGGCGACCGATCGCATAGGCCATCGGCGCCAGGCGCGACGCGGGGCTCGCTACCGGCGCTCAGCGGAGCGCCGATGAGACTGACTAGCTCGATGAACGGACCAAATGGTCAACGCGGCAGAAATTCGTTGATCACTCCACCGATCAAATCCTTCGACGCGATGCGGTCGAGCGTGTCGAGGTCCCATCCGCCCTCGCGATAGAGCGAACGCGCCGGTTCGGGCTCGGCATACAGGCCCACCAGGTCGCCGCCCACCACGAACGTACGCCCGTTGACGTTGACGGCCGCGTCGGTGCATAGCCAAACCACCAGCGCCGCGACGTGCTCGGGCTTGTTCTGCAAGCCGCTGCGATCGATCGCCGGCGCCGCCGTCGGTCCCAAGGTCGCGCGCATCCGCTCCATCGCGTCCGCCACGCCTTCGTCGAACAGCCGGGTCGCCGCGCGCGGCCGTATCGCGTTGCATCGCACGCCGTAGCGCCCGAGATCGCGCGCGACGGTGCGCGTCAGCCCGACGATTCCCTCCTTGGCCGCCGAATAGCTCGCCTGTCCAAAGTGGCCGAGGCCCGACTCCGAGGCCGTGTTGACGATCACGCCGCTCTTTTGTTCGCGGAAGATCGGGCTGGCGAAACGGATGGTCGTGAAATGGCCCTTCAGGTGCACCGACATCATCGAGTCCCAATCGTCTTCGGTCATGTGAAAGATTATTTTCGGACGCACGGCGCCGGCATTGTTGATCAGGATGTCCAACTTGCCGAACGCGTCGATGGCGGTCTTGATGATGCGTTCGCCGCCTTCCATGGTGGTGACGCTGTCGATGTTTGCCACCGCCTCGCCGCCCGCGGCGCGGATTTCCGCCGCTACCTGTCCCGCGATGCTCTGGTCGGTCCCCTTGCCGAGCATATCCGTGCCAAGGTCGTTGACCACGACCTTTGCGCCCTCGGCCGCGAGCAGCATCGCCTCGGCGCGTCCGATTCCGCGGCCCGCGCCGGTTACGATTGCGACCTTGCCCTTGAGTCTTTGCTTTCCCTGTTGCGTTGCCATCGCTGTCTCCATTGATTTGATGCGCGCTACCCTGCCGCCCGATGAGGTCCGGCGAGCGAGCCTATGAATAGCGTCCCGTAATATGAGCCACAGTGAGTATTCGTTGCAAATCGAGGGTTTTGCGAGTATGCAGTGATACTGGGGCTTCTCATCTTGACTCATTCTATCCGCGACTGACTACCGCCATTTGTGTCAGATACGTGTCAGATGGACTTGAAGGCCTCGGCGATCGGGTCGCTCGCACGCTTCGCTACGGAGCCGGGGCGCCACTTCCAGTAGTGCTTCTGGAGCATCGTCAGGTCCATGTGCCCCATCTGGTCGGCGATGTAGCGCCAGTCTTCACCGCCCTGAAGCAGCAGCGTCGCGAAGGTGTGGCGGCACTGGTAGAAATTCCGATGCTTCACGCCCGCGCGCTTGAGGATCGCGGGCCATCGCTTGTCGCTGAAGCTGGAAGGGTGGTGCGGTCGTGGCAACGATCGGCTTCTCGCCCACAGCCAAGGGCTGTGCAACTCCGTGTCGAGAAGCTGCTCTCGCAGCGCGCGATAGACAGGCTCGGTCATGTTCAGGTCTCGGCGCGACCGGACGTTCTTTACGGTCCCCTGACCAAACCGCGAGAAGGTCTGTCGCACACGAATGACGCGCGCGCCGAGGTCCACGTTAGCTCGCTTCAATCCGAAGTTTTCGTTTGGTCGGAGACCCGCGCCGAGAGCGACCGTCGCGAATCCCCGCTCCCAGCCCGGCTCCGCAGCCGCGATGATGCGGCGCGCCTCGTCGGCGGTGAAGGGATCGACACGATCGTCTACCCGCTCGACCTTGACGGGCTTCATGCGATTCACCGGATTGTCGGTGATCAGGTACTCGCCATCAGTGCCCCGCTCGCTGCTCGCCCAGTTGAACACCGTCGAAATCACACGGCGGACGTTGTGCGCCTGCGCGTGATGGCCGCGCGCACGCAGCGGCCCAAAGAGCACGCTCACGTCGCTTGCGCCTATCAACTTCAACGGCTTGTCGGAGAATCCCGCGACCGACCAGACGTGCACCTTCAGGTTTCTCAAATAGAAGTCAACGGTGCTCGGCGTGTTGGTATTCCGCTGGTACGCGAGAAACCTCTCCGACGCCCGCCGGAACGTCGTCGCATCGTGCTCGAGAATCGCGGGCCGGAACGGCGCAAGCGCCTTACAATTCGGGTACCGCCGCGCGAGCTCGTCACACCGCCGCATCTCGATGAGACCGTGTATCTCCTTGAGCACCGGAGAGCGTCGGCCGTCGCGAGTATCGCGGACGCTTGGATAGAGACGGACCCGAATGCGGCGATCGCCGTGCCAGACGATGAAACTGACGAGCAGCCAGCCTTTATCGGCGTGTATGCTGCTCACGCGTCTTGACCGAGACTTCGCCGTTGAGGAGGAGTTGACAGAACGCAGGCTGGTTGATCAAGCTTGCACCTCGGTGCCACCGATGCAGGTTCGGCGCGATCTTTGCCGGTTCTCTTCTTCGCCATCATATCCTCTCTGTTGTCCGCCACCGCGCGCTAGTTCCCTTGCACAGGGCAATGCGTAGACAGCCCTAAGCCCTCAGCGGAATTACCCTTTCTCCCTAATTTTTGAACCCGCAGTAGCGTGCGGCGAAGCCGAACGGCTCTGGTCTTTTTTACAACAGTGATTCAGCGGACGCAACCTCGAAGCACCGGCGGGAAGGCTTCCCAAAGTAGGATAGGCCGTACGTGATCGCTTGGACCGATTCGTTGGGACGGCAGGCCATGCCGTCGGGTGGCCTTTGGGTCTGCGAACGTGATAACCGGCGACTAGCCCGAACTTCCTCGCTAGTTTCGTCCTGGGCCGACTTGGCCTTCTCCGCAGCCTCACTGCTCCGCGTATGAGAGCCGGTTTAGCGGTATTTCCGAGGAATCCGCTCCACCATGGCTCCGGTCTGCACCCGACGAACTCTCGCTTTGTACCGTTCGTGTGCTTCCTCAGCTCGTTGGCGTCCGTGCCGCTCTCGATAGCGTCGGCTAGCAGTCCGGTTGGCGCACGTATGATTGCAGTATGTCTGATCGGGGCGGTCAGCGAAAAAAATCTGCAAACATTGTGAATCAGCGCATCGTCTAATCCGCAGCGCGCGGTTCCCATCTTCGGATATGTCGTCGATGGCCGCCAGGAGTATCGCATCTCTCAGGTTGGCATCCCTGTAACTTAACGCCCGTCCGCCTTCTGTCCCCAATTTCGCAGAATCCAGAATCACCTTGCCGCCCTGATATCGGATCTCAAATCGTCCCCGGTCTGCTACCGCTTCAAGCAATTGCCGCAGAGTTCCGATTAGCGCGGCGAGTTTAGATAAATCACGTTCCGATTGCTTGACATCGGCGTTGAGCGGCTCATCCGGTTCCAAGTCGAGCCAGGTGCGCAATCTGTAAATCAAGTTTGGGATGTCGCCGGGAGGGCCGGCCGCTAGGTCTTTCACTTCTGTGCGGGCGAAGGCGACCAGCCACGGGAGGATTTCATGCCTAGGCATCGGGCTACTCGACGCGCTGGCACCAGACGAGATAGTCGTTGCGAGCCCTGGATTCAAGTTTGAAGAGGGTGCTAAAGCCCCGACGATGAAGCAGAAGACGCGATTCATCCTGAAATCGCGCCGCTGGTCTGAGTCAGCTCGCAAACCCGTCGAGGATGCTGCCGATATTGTGGAGGAGAAGGTAGGTGGCTTCGTCCGATCAGTCTATACGGGGTCTTCCGCTTCCGTGCATTCGGCGCGCGGTAAAAGGGAAGTTCTCTCTCTTCTGCGATTCGTCGAAATGTCGATGGTCGAGCTCCTTGAACTCGAATCTGGCTGAAAATCGTCGATCTCGGACGAGGCACAGCGCTCCTGGTGCCCGATTCCTTCCACCCTGTCGCAACTGTGCTTCCTAGGCAGTGATGCGTTGATGCATGGCGGAGAGGATCGTACTGGGATGGATCCAGGTCGGCTAGCGCCTGCGTCAGCGTCCTGAAGGCCAGCAGCTTCTCAGCTCATCCGGATAACCAAACGGCATTCCAAACCCCCTCCCCCCAGCCCCTCAACAAGCCAGTGCAAGACGGCTCCACGAGCCGCCATTCGTTTCAGATACGTTTCAGATGAGGGGCTCCGCTGCCGAGTCCAGCTCTTGAAAGGAGCGGCGGCGGAGCGTGAAAAGTTGAATGATTTTATGAGGTTAAGTGTGAAACGACGAAACGACGTCCAGGCAAGCTGGATCGCGCAGTAGATGCGCGCCGCTCCCCCCCTTCAAGCGGCCGTTCCCCTGGTCGAGAGACCGCTCACTAAAATTCATAATGTCCGCGGAGAGGAAAGGTCTTCCCTCGGGTCAGTAGCGATGATCGGCGTCGTTTGATCACCATGACGAAGCTGACCGAACTGCAATCTTTCCGCCGTGCTCGACGATGCCGACCAGGTCGACCACCGCCCGCGTCGGCGGCGCGAGACGCAGCGCTACACGCCGACCGGTGCGCAACGACGAGGACGCGCTCACGCGGGCGATCGTCGTACTGGCCAGCCGATATATCTGCGGATCGTCTCCCTGTTACGCGGCGCCGGCTGCGCGATGAGCTCAAAGTGCCGCGCAAACATCTTGTGGCTGACGATTGGTTTGCGCCTGGGGCCTGAGCGACGCATACCACGTGGAATTACGATGTCGTGAGCTTCGCGATCCAGGAACGCAGGACCAGCATCTGACCTATATTGTGCGGCGCGTAACTTTTGTGATTTGGCCGGTTAGAAGCCGTCGTCGACGCTCTGATATTCCTCACGCGCCGGCGACAACGACCGCATCGTCAGGACGCCGGTCCGCTCAGGGAGGTTGAATGCACGGGGGTTCCTATGTGAGTCAGAGACCGGCAAGCGGAACACCGCAGATAGCAACCAAGCCATCGCGTAATTGACGTCCACCTCAACATCGAAGCTTCGAGACCAGTCCTGGAGTCGCTCGCGCTCTTCGGTCTGGAACTGCTCGATCGATTCCCCTGCGGCCAGCCGCCGAAGCAAGGCAATCGGCGGGTCGTCCGATGTTGACGTATTCGCGGCAGCCGCCGTCGCTTCAACCAAGGAGACGCGCTCATTTCTCTGGCGCGCTCGAAGATCTGCCAATAATTCGTCACGCTTGTCGCCGCCGACAATTCCTATCGCCATCAGAAGTGGGCCTGCTATTTCTGGCGCATCATCGCGCGCGGCGATGGCCAGTTCGTCGGTTTCGATGACAAGCCTTTTCGCGGCGGCGCGGTCGAACAGCGCCCAAGCCGTCGCCTGTGCGACGGGCCGGTGTAGCGGCGATCCTGGGAGACCAGGGCTGCCAATCGTCTCCATCAAGACGGACGTGATCCGATCGTCGTCCTTGTTGGCAAGTGCGTACAAAGCCGCGCACGCGACGAAGGGGTCCGGGGCGCTGGTTGCCGCGGCGAGCAAGGCATCGATCGCCGAGCCCGGGAGGGTCTCATATGCCCCCAATGCCGCAGCCGCAGCGCGGCCTACACTATGCTGGGCCCACGTCTGGCCGTAGCCTTGATCGCTGCTGAAATCACGCCGATCTCCTAGCAGCGCGACGAGCGACTCAACCGCCTCAGGCCACTGCTCTTTTCGCATCATATCCGCCCAAGCCAGCCGCACATCGGCACTTGCGTCTTCCGACGCAGCGACCAGCGCTTGGCGCTCACTCGCCTCTGCGGTAGCGACTAGCTCGGTCAAAGCTGCTCGACGCACCGCATATTTCGGGTGGTTCCGAGCCTCTTCCAATACCGACTTGGCCGTGGGGTGGTGGGAGATACGCATGGCGTGCAGCGCCGCCAAGCCGTCCGTCGCGTTCTCTGTCGCAAGCAGCCGGCGGACTCCATCAAGCGAATCGAGGCCGGCGACGGCCGCTATGCGCACCAGCGGCCTCAAGACAGTCGGCGCTACCGTCAGAAGAAGGTGCGAAACCTCCGCTCCGGCCGCCTCTGTCAGCATGTCGCCTACAGATTTCAGATCATCTCCACCGAGTGCAGCGGCCAGCGCCTGCGCGATCCCAGCTTCAGGTTCATCAAACGACCGAGTCAGCCTCTCCGCGCGCGCTCGAAGGACGGCCTGATCGTGCTTCCGAGACCCGATGTTCGACAGGGTTATCAGGTCCGCCACAAGCTGAAGCCGCCGGTCCTTTGTCGTCGCCGAGGCCACGTTTTGAAGATGCGCGTCTAGAGATTCGTCGGAGCTGTCGGCGGCGGCAGCAATCTCGATTAGCTGATGACGGAGTCCGTCATCTTCGATATCCGCGCGTCTGAGCGCCGCATCTAACAGGTCGTGGAGACTTGGATCCCAATGCTGCGCGACTGCCCACCACGCGTGGCTTTGCGCCCAATCGTCGGCGCACTCGAGGAGAACGCGCATCTCCGTCGGCGTCCCACCGCCTCGATTGTTGCCGAGCAGGTCAGCGAGAGCATAGACGAGGAGCCGACGGTGCTGGTGAGCGGGAATCCAGTCGATCCCCTCTCGGGAGCGACGCAGTCGCACAGCGACCTTCATCGCCTTGCGCGGGTTATAATATCGGTCGCCGGGCTCTTGTAAAATGCAGTCGGCATCGTACGCATCGATCGAATGCTCTTCAGCGCGCCGCGCCTCCGCGCGATGTTCCCGTTCCATCCACTCGTCGACCTCGGCCTCCGCCGCGGCGATTCTATCAACGACGGCGTCGAAATCTGGTCGGTCGCCACGTAGAACGCCTGCAACGATGGCTTCGACGCTTTGGGATGGACCGCCGAGTTCCATGAGGTTGTCTAGCGCATCCGAGAACGCTGAACCGCTGTCGGGGCAGAGGCTCACCAACAGCGGGACGATTTCCTCGTTGTAGTCCGTTCGGCTGAACGGCAGCACGTCGCGAATAAAACGTTCCACCAGCGGCCGCGTGTGAGCATCCGCGCGCAGCGCTTTGATCACGTCTTCGCTGACCGCAGGGTCTGTCCACGTCTCACGAAAGAGTTCGTCCCTCGGTCCGCCTTCGACCAGCATACGCGCTAGCTTCGCCGGCAGGTGATCTGCTGAGCCAAATCGTGCCAGCTCTCGCAGCGCGCGCTCAAAATCATTGTGTCCCTCCGCGCTGGCGGTCGCGGTATCGAGGTAAGCATCGAGCTTGAAACAAGTCGCCGATGAGAGCTTTAGCTCCACCTCCTTGAGCTTGTTCACAGAGCGGAGCACCCCCAGCACTGTCTCAATGCCCCAGTCCGAACCCGGAGAATCCCACGCGGCAAGCGCGTCCGCGATCTTCGCCAGGACATGTTCCGCATCCGACTTTCGCCGCATAATGGCAATTCGCAGCCCCTCTTCCACGCGCGGGTGATAGAAGGCGAGCGAATTCCCATCCCGGCGAAGGTTGCGGCCAGCTACCAAAAAATCAGTCAATCCATCGACATCAGGCCGAAGTGCCGACTCGGATTGGCGTAGCCTGCGAAGAAGCCTTGGAATCACGTCGACAGCCAGCGTGCCGCGCGCGCTCAGCACCGCCCAGATAACGGCCGCGCTCTTAACCCCATCGCTGCCAAACGCTGCGATCTGATCGGCGACCACGCTGGAGATTGCGTCGACTTGTGATTCCGCCGCAATATCTGCAGCCTCACGTGGCGAGTTTGCGTCTTCGCGGCCGAGGGCGACTAGGAAGCGGTCGATCTCATAGGGTCTCGAGAGCACCTGCAGCGCAGCGTCACGATAGGCCTTAGCCAGCGCCAAGGTGGGTACGCTTAAATCACTGCTGATCCTATCGTAAATCTCGGCGAGGCGCGCGGGGCCATAGTCTTCGATCTCGATCGGGACGAGATATGGCCGGAGCCCAGAGGCGAGTCTTTGGCCGGCGCTCTGCAGGATATCTGAGCGCGAGGTTATGATGAATTTGCGGCCTGCGCCTGCGCTACGCAAAAGCTTCGGCAACTCGTCGCTCCAGCGGTCGGCTTCCGGGCTAAGACGATTGCCGCCCCAAGGGTCGCGCAGGTGGAATACAATCGGCCCACTACGCGGAAACTGCCCTCGCACATAGCCCGGTCCATACTCCTCCCCAACGACTTCGAAAGGCGGAACCTCGCGCCGAAGGTCCAGCTCAAGAATATCAGCCGTTAGCGTCTTGCCGGTGCCTGACGGCCCGGCGATCACAACTGCATGAAGATTATCGAGTGACCTCCGGATCGCGTCGTAGGAATTCGGCCGGACATAGTGATCCATCGTGCGCGTCGGCAACACCGACCCCCCATGACGGACGAGCAGCGTCTGCAGGTCGGCCTTGGTCCACCGCCCGCCATCAGCGCCCATCATGCGCTGTCGAACAGCGTCTCGCAGGGCTCGAATGCATGCCGGGTGGCTTGCCGGTGGAACGTGCCCATGCTGGGCGAGCAAGCGCTCGATGCGGCCTTGCAGAATCTCGACGGTGACGCCGTCACAGATCAGGATGCGCGGTGCAAGTGCGGCCTGCGCTGCGACAGTGAACCCGGCGCGGGCATAGGGCGGCAGCTCATGGACTTCCGGAAAGTCGAAGAGATGGTCCCCTCGGTGAGGGCGCAGACCAGCCTGCACGCTTTCGTTCGTTACAAAGATATAGTGCTTCGTGGCGTTGGCGGCGAGCACGGCGAGAGGCCGGGCGCGTGCTTTGGCGCCTGCTGCGCCATCTTTGTCGTGCTTTCCGTTCAGAACATCGGCGAAGGCAGTCGTCGACCAGGGGTCCGTGGAACGAGATTTTGCTTGCACGACCAGCTCAAACCGGCCGCCCTCCGCTGTCACACGCAACGACGCGTTCTCGGGCTCGCGTACGGATGCCTCGATGTCCTCGTGCGAGCGTGGCTCAATGACGACCCATTCCGCCGCTTCCTTGGCCAACATGAGATAGAGCGCCACCCAGACTGTGACCCCGATCTGATACTCATATCCGGCGTAGGAGGGGTTGCCCGTCGTTGCCTTCACTCGTGCGGGCACCTCCGTTTCATCAGCACGCCGACGGGTCCTTCGCTTCCCAGCTTTGGTTCCTGAGGTCGGTTCAGCCGCCACGGCCACTTGCCTTGAGCAGGATACGGACGAACGCAAACATACGCGCGAACAGATAGTCGAGCTGTTCTGGAGCGGTCAGCAGCTCTTGGCTCGTTTCGGAATGGCGGATGCGAAAGCTATTGCCGACATTTGTGAGGGCGATCGCCTCGTCGCCTAACACCTGGCGCAATCTCGTCCCGGGCCGAGCCGTACGGTCCAGCAGCGTGTCTGCTTGCACCTTCTTGCTCGCTCCCGGCTCAAGCGTCTTCAAACGCTCGAATGCATCCCATAGCTTCTCGAGCGAATCTTGCCGGTCCTCGGGCTTGGGAGAAGCTATTCGTTGTCGCGCTGCCTCAAGGAGACGGTCGGTCTCGCCATCGCCGGTGTTGAAAAGCGTCAATGCCAGCGCCTCAGCTAGCGGCTGAGGCAGCAGCCGGCGCGCCTCGCCGGTCGCGTCGATCTCGTAGGCTAGGGCGTTCCGGGAGAAGAGCAGGTTCACCTCACCGATGAACTGTTGCTGCCCGGCCTGCCTGTGCCAGCTCAGGTGGTAGTGGCGAAAAAAAGAGTGGTACGAACCTTGGATTGGCTGCCCGACAGCGCGCACACAGAACTCCAACAGATCCAGAACAACGGGAGTAGCGGGCACAGTGTGCAACGAGGGAGGCCACTCGGCACTCGGCACCTCTGCCTCCAGCACCCGGCGAAAGGCTTGCTCGTCGCACCCGCACGGCCCATTCCCGTCGGCGCATTGTTCGGGAAAGCGGAAGCCGAACGAGCCGTCGCCAATCCGGATCGCGATAAGCGAGTGCAGGCCATGCCACGCCCGCTCATCGATCCGATCGACCGTGCGGGGGCGGGCTCCATATTCGCGATCGGTGAAATAACTCACCATCCAAATATAGCAGGTCTAGCAGCTCGCGCTCGAATATCGACCGGCGCCTTAGAGCGCGTGCTGTCCGCATCGCCGAGGCCAGCGTCTTCTCCCGCTTCAACTCGTCTGGGTCACCAAACGGCATCCCCAATTCCTCCCGCCACCCAGCCCCACAAACCCCCGCAAGGCGGCTCGCGGAGCCATTCCACATTGAATTTGGCGGCTGAGGGGGGTGGCGGTGGAGAGTCTGAAGGACATTGAATTACGCAGTGTCCGAATCGCGTGGGGCGTCGCCTTGCCCATGGACTGGCGCGGCTCCGTTTAGATGGACGGTAACATCACGAGAAAAATCGTCCGACGTATTTCTAGAGCGATAGCGGCATCACAGGCTAAAACCCGAGCCGGAGGTAGCGTACAAGAGCCCGATCCCGAGCGGCAGCAACACCATCTCCAAGATAGTTGGTCAGGCGGCGATGATAAATAGCGACCTGAGCAGCGCAATGACAAGCCAGCAGGCGGCTGCTTTTGTGGCGAATCGCGGGCCTCCCACTCCTGCCATCCCGGGCGGAGCCGTTGAGCGCCCCAAGGGAGACTCGTCGCGACGTGAACCTTGAGGAGGGAGATCGTCTCGCCTATGGCAGAACCTCTTCTCCTCGGCACGCTTGCGGATACTCACGGCTCGCCGGCTTCGTCGCGGCTGATGCCGAAGTATTGATGGACGGGTATCGCGCGATCGCGGCGCTGTCGCCGTTTGAGCCCGAGCAACTCCTCGCGGATGAAGTGCTCGATAGCCTCGATTTTAAAGTCGGTCGTACATCGCCGCGGCATAATGGCTGGGCGCTCAACCCCAACCTTCGTATATGCCGGAATTGAGGTGTGCCCCTTTTTCCACGACCGTTCGCCGATGACGGCATCGCCCAGCTTGCCGCGCGTCCGCACGTGAATTCGCGGCCATTCCAGCGTCTTCAGCCACGCGAGATGATCGTAGACAGCCGCCGGCTCTTCCTGTGTGTCGGCGCAGATGGCGACCAACGATTCGGGCACCTTGATGGTGCCGTCGTGCATGAGCAGGTAGATTGCGGTGCTCTGCACGCCAGCGCCCAACAGTAGGACGTGATGCTCGGTCATGCTGCTGTCCGCCGCGGTCGATTGCGCCCGGTGCCACGACGGCTCGCGTGTCGACGCCCGTTGATGATTTTCGTGATATGCGGACGGCTCACCTTGTACTCAATGGCGAGTAGCCGCTTGGGCTCGCCGGCCTTATGCCGCGAGCGAATGTCGACGACTTTCTCCGGCTTCAGGTGCCGCTTGCCGGGGATTGCGGCGTCCTTGACGGCAGAGGCCAGGTAGCGCCGCACGGCATAGATGATGACGTCCGCGTCTATCTTCAGCGTTTGACAGATGACGTTCAGCGAAAGCGCGCCGATCTCGGGTCGCTCGAACCAATCGACCACCTCGGCGAGCGTCCCGTTGTCCGCGTCTTCCAGCCCGACTAGCGGCTCGTTTTGCGATAGCCCGACGAGGTCTTCCAGGGCTTGGCTGAGAATTTTAAGGGCCAGGCGCCGCGATGGACGCCCTTCAAAAATCCGGGTTGCCGTCTTCGTCGACCCGTTCGACGATGCGCAATATGATGTCCTTGAGACTCTCCACCGCCCCCCTCCCTACCCGCAGCCAATTCAGTGCGAATCGCGCCGCGCGACCGCCGCTCGTGTCAGATGTGTGTCAGATGGAGCCCTGCGCAGCCGGACGAGGCTGTCCGAAAGGCGGGCGTGAAACCGCGAAAAACTGAATGATTTGAACTAGTTAAGCCTCACCCGACGAAGCGAGCCCAAACGCAAATTCGGCGAGCCTATGATAGCGCCGAATCGCGCGCCATGCGAGCGCAGGCGTGAGCTATTGAGGGGTTTCTGCGGGAGTGCGCGGGCTGCTGGGTGGGGTAGAGCGAGTGCCGAGCAGGTAGATGCCGCCGGCCAGCGGAGTGGAAAAGATCAAGGCGAAGACTAGTCCGCCAATAACCGCGACCGCGAGCGGTTGCTGGATCTTCGCGCCGGCCCCGATGCCCAGCGCCAGCGGTAGCAGGCCGGCCGCCGTCGCCAGGGTGGTCATCAGGATCGGGCGCACGCGAATTCTGGCCGCGTCCACCAATGCCTCGCGGACTCCCATTCGCTCGCCGGCATAGTTTTCAGCATGATCGAGCAGCAGGATGCCGTTTTTGGCGGCGATGCCGACCACCATGATGATCCCCATGAACGATGAAATATTCAGCGTGATACCAGTGACCCACAGTCCGACAAAGCTGCCGCACAGGCATGCCAGCGCACCAATCATGACGGCGACGGCCGGCGTCGGTCGGCGGAACTCCCACAGCACGACCAGGAACATCAGGACGACGCCGCCAACCAGCACCAGCTCGAGCTGGCCGAACGCCCGCTGTTGGTCGGCATAGAGTCCGCCATACTCGAGCGTGATGCCCGCCGGCACCACCATCGCGGCGAAGCGCTGCTTGACGCGCGCCATCGCTTCGCCAAGGTTGACCCCGCTGAGGCGCGCGGTCACGTGGACCACCGGCCGCAGCCGTTCGCGAGCGAGTTCCGGCTGCTCGCCGAGCCACTTCAGGCTCGCAATCGAGGAGAGCGGCACCGTGCCCGCGGAGGGTGTGAGGAGTGACACCTGCGCCAGCTTGCTGACATCCTCGTGATAGGAAGCGGGATAGCGGACGCGTACCCCGTAGAGCCGGTTACCGACCCGAAGCTGGGTTGCCACCGTGCCGTGAACTACCGCGTGCAGCGCATCCTGCACGGTCTGCGCCGTCAGGCCATAGCGCTCGGCAGCGGTCTGATTCACCAGGATTTCCTGCTCGGGGCTGCTCAGCACGATTCCGTCGAAGACGTCGACCAGTCCGGGGGTGGCGCGCAGGATATCGGCGACGCGGGTGGCGGTCGACTGGATGGTATCCTGGTCGGCACCGAATACCTTGACTTCGATCGGCTCGGGCACGCCCGAAAGGTCGCCGATCAGATCCTGCAGCACCTGCGAGAACTCGACCTGAACTCCGGGTACGGCCGCCAGGACCTGCTGGCGCACGGAATCCATTATCGCTTCGATTCCGCGGCTGCGCGCGGCCTTGAGCCTGACGGTGATATCGCCGATGTTCGATTCGCTCAACTGAAAGCCGCGTTGAGCGCCGGTTCGGCGTGCGAAGGACGCGACTTCGGGAGTGGCCTTTAGAATTGCCTCGATCTTGCCCAGCAACAGGCCGCTATCGGCGAGCGTGCTTTGCGGCGGAGTTATGTAATCGAGCACGAACGCGCCTTCATCCATCGCGGGAAGGTAGTCGGTGCCGATGGTGTTGTAGAAGCCGGCCGCCGCTGCGTAAAAGACCACGGCGAGGATCAGTGCGGCGGCGGGCAGCCGCAGGAATGGTCTGAGGCTCAGCAGGTAACCCTCGGTGATCAAACCGAAAACCCGTCCTGCGGGCCGGCTCCGGCCGCGGATCTTCTCGACCGCGGCTTCCAGGGCCGGGGTGAAAAATAGAGCCAGCAGCAACGAAATGAACAGGCCGGCCCCCAGCGTGATTGCAAGCGCGCGAAAGAATACGCCACTGACGCCGGTCAAAAAAGCCAACGGCAGGAAAGCGACGATAACCGTGAAGGTAGAAGCGATTAGCGGGCGGCGCAGTTCGACCAGGGCGCGGGTGAGCGAGTCCGCGACGCTGACCTTGAGCGCGCGCGAACGATGGATGGCCTCGATCATCACGATCGCGTCATCGATAAAGAGGCCGATTCCGGCCGCCAGCCCGCCGAGCGTCATCATGTTGAAGGTCATAGCGGTGGCCTTCATTACGATGAACGTGATCGCGATCGTGCAGGGAACGACGATCGCCGCAATGAACGCGTTAAGCGGGCTCAAGGTGAAGATCCACACCACCGCAACCGACAGAATCAGACCCAACACGATCGCGTCGCGAACGCTGTCGAGGGACTCCCTGACCAGCGCGGCCTGATCGTAGTTGAAGGAAAACTCGACGTCCGGGTATTCCCGGCGGAGCTGCTCAACCTGCCGATGCACCGCATCGGAAATCGCGACCGTGTTGGCGCCGCTCTGTTCAGTTACTCCAATAAAGATCGCGGGCCCGTCCTGGGATTCGCATCGCACGTAGTCTTCGCGGATGCCGAGACTTACGCTGCCGATATCCCTCACATGAATCGGTTGGCCGTCGGAAGTGGCGATCGCGACCGCAGCGAGCTGATCCGCGGTCTGGAGGCCTGTAGTGACCACCGTCAATAGCATTCGATGCTCATCGAGCACGCGGCCCGCGGATTCGATTACGTTCGCCTGCTTAAGCCCGTCGATCACATCCTGCGGCGTCAGCTTATGCGCCAGGGTTTCGGCCGGATTCAGGTGCACGACATATTCGCGATATTTGTCGCCCGACATCTCAACCCGATAAACGCCAGGAATCCGATGGAAGTCGGGAACGATTCGGTAAAACGCGATATCGGTGAGTCCGGCGAGATCGCGATCTTTCGAGCTCATGCTCACGTCCAGAACTTCGTAAGTGGCGTTGGTCAGCAGACGGGTGTTGATGGTCGTACCGGGCGGCAGGCTTGCCCTCGCGTCGCTCAGGGCGGCGTTAAGCAATTGATAACTCGCGGTCACGTCCGCCTTTTCGGAAAAGGTTACGTCAATCTCCGCATTGCCGCGCGTGGTCGTCGAGCGAACCAGCGAGGTCCCGAGCACTCCATACGCCGCCTGCTCAAGAGGATGGGTAACCGCGACCATCATTTGGCTCGCGGGCAGGTCGTCGCTGTTAACCAGAATCACGGCCCGGTTGAACTGCATTTCGGGGAAAACCGAATTGGGTATCGAGAGCGCAAGTAAAATCCCCAGCGCCGTAGCGGCGATAACCGTGAAGAGCGCGAACGCAGAATTACCGCGATTCATCCGTTTTAGCGCTCGACCGTCGCGCTCGGCGCGGATTGCGCTGCTGCTGTCGCTGCTGATTGGTGACTTCCCGCGAGTGTTTCGACTTTGATCGCGAGTCCGTCGGACAGCGCGTACCCGCCCGAGGTGATGACTAGCTCGCCGGGCTTGAGGCCCCGGGTCACCTGCACCTCGTTCGAGGTGCGGATTCCGGTGGCCACGACGGTGCGATGGGCGCGGCCATCGGCGCCCACCGTGAAGACGTAGGAGTTATTGTTTGCGGCGTCCTCGAACAGCGCGGCCGTTGGTATTACGGTCGCGTCAGGGACGGAGCGGGTCGTGACGTGGACCTCGACCGAAGCGCCGATCTCGCTGATCCGGTTCGGTCCCGTGAACCGCACCCACACCGGCGCGGTGGTTCCGCCCGCTGAGAAGCTGGGAGAGATCGACCAGACGCGCGCGGGGTAGGCGACGCCCGCATCGAGCGAGGAGACCACGGTCGCATCCATCCCGGCCCTGATCATCCCGACCCGGTTGATTGGAGCCTGGGCGTTGACGTAGACGCTCGAGGGGTCCACCAGCTCGACCAGCGGATCGAACTCGTTGACGATCTGGCCGGGGCTCACGACACGCAAGCTGACGAGGGCGTTCTGGGGCACGCGCACCGCGATGCCCAGGCCGCCCGAGTAGCGCTTGACCGAGCGCGCCAGTGCGGCGGCCTCGGTGGGATCGATCTTTTGCGCGACCTCGACGCCGGCCTCCGCCGCGTCCTGCTCGCGATTGATGATATGAGCGATCACCTGGCCGCGTCGCACGCTGTCGCCCGTGGTCACTTCGAGTCCGACCACCCGTCCGGACGCCGGGGCGCGCACAGTGAGCGTGCGCAGCGCGGCGGTGATGCCGGGCAGCGCGGTTTCCTGGCGCATCGGCTTGACGACGACGCGCGCCGCACTCACCCCAAGCACCACCTTGGGGGCGGTTTCCGCTGCGCTGTCCTCATCGGTCGCCGGCCGGCTGCATGCCGGCGCGCCAAGCGCGGCGAGCAGCATCAGGGCCGCAAGAAACAGGCTCGGGACGTAGCGCCGTCTCATTGGTCGCGGCCAAGCGTCAGCGCTGCCTGCGCGGCAGTCTGGCGCGTGGCGAACACTTGGTCGGGACGCGCGAGACGCAACTGCTCAACCTGCTGAAAGGCGTCGAGCACCTCGAGCAGCGTAACGTTGCCGCCGCCCAAAAAACGCGCCCAGGTCAGCGCGAAGTTGTCCTGGGCGGTGGGTTCCGCGCTGGTCAGCAGCGCGAGTTGATCGCGCGCCTGCCGATAGCGCGGCGCGGCGTCGGCCAGTTGCTTGCGCAGTTCCAGTTCGACCTGGCGCACCTGTGCCTGGGCCGCGGCCACCTTGGCGCGAGCCTCGTCGATGTGCGCGGAAATGAGCCCACCGTCGAAAAGCGGCATCGAGACCAGACCGTCGTAGGACGCGCCGGCCTCGTGGGTGAGGGTGCGCTGCGGGTTGATGCCTTGCCATCCGGCGGTTAGCGCCAGCTTCACGGTCGGATAGCGCTCGCGCTCTGCCGCCTGCACGGAGGCCTTGGCCGAGGCCACGACTCTTTGCGCGGCCTGCAGCATCGGGTTGCGCGAGAGGTCGTCGCCCGGCCACGCGGGTAGGCCGCTGACCTCGGTAGCGGTGATGTCAGACGGTCCGAATTGGCCTATCAGAGCGCCCAAAACGGCTGCCGCATGCTCGACGTTGTGATGCGCGCTGGACGACAAGAGGCCGGCATTGTTGCTCGCGGTCTGGGCCTTGAGCACGTCGTTCTCGATCGAACGTCCGCTTGCCCGAAGCGCCTTGACCACGGCCACGTAACGCTCGAGCCGTGCGTGCTCGGTATCGAGTTCGTGATCGATTTCTCTCGCGCGCAGCAGGTCGTAGTATGCGACCGTGGTGTCGAAGATTATCTGGAGCCGCGCCGCGCGCACGCCATAGCTGTCGGCCTGGCTCTGATAGAGGGCCGCGCGCGCCTGCGCCAGGCGGCGTCCGAAGTCGTAAGCGGTGTAATCCAGCGTAAGCATCGCGTCAGAGAGGCCGCCATTGCTGATCGTCTTGCTGTAGCCCGGAGCCTGCATGTACTCGGATCCCGCCCAGAGCGAAGGATAGAGCGGCGCGCGCGCCTCGCGCACCATAGCGATGCCGAGGTCGTTCTGCGCGCTCGCGGAGGCGACCGTCGGTGCGAAGGCGAGCGCTCGCTGGATCGCCTGATCGAGCGTAAGCGTCTCGCCGTGCGCGGAGGCGCAGAGCGTCGCGATCGCCACGGCGGCCATCAGAGCGCACCCGGACATCCGCATCGCTGGAGTGCGTATCAACGACATCAATGTGCGCCGCATCGCTTGTCCCTCATTTTTCGCGTCATGCTTCCCGTCATGGCGACGAGTTGGTCCACCGTCATCCCCCTGCGGATGCGCGTGCATAGGCCTCCAGCCAAAGCTAACAGGCGCGCACCGCCGAAAGTAGTTAACAGACGTTCATGTGGGGGCGCGCGCGACCCGCGGAATTTTGCTTAACCACCTGCCAGCGGCAGACGCACCTGGATCTCGCAGCCGCCGGCGGCGCGGTTGGCCGCCTGGATGACGCCGCCGTGGCGCCGCACGATTTCGCGGCTCAGTGCGAGGCCGAGGCCGCTGCCCGCACCGCCGGCGCTGCGGCTGCGATAGAAGGGATCGAAGATGTAGTCGAGGTCGCGAGGGTCGATGCCGGGACCGTTGTCGCGCACCGAGAGCAGCGCCGTCGGCCCTTGCGCACTGACCCCGATTTCGATTCTGCCGCCCGCGGGCGTGAACTTGACCGCGTTGTCGAGCAGGTTGAGCACGACCCGGCGCAGGTCGCCGGCGCTTCCCTGCACGATGATTCCCATGTGCGCGTCGCTCGCCAATTCCTGATGTCTGGCCTCGGCCAGCGTCTGCGCCATCACTGACGCTTCAGCGGCGATCTCACTCAAGTCCACCGGTGTGCGCTCCGCTGCCGGCTCGGCCTCCAACCGCGCCAAAGCGAGAAGATCTTCCGCGATCGCACAGAGGCGCTCGACCTCGCCCACTGCTTGCTCCAACGCCACCCGGCTTTCCTCGGCGCCGCGCGGCCGCTGCAGCGTGACCTCCAGTCCGCTGCGCAACACGGCCAGGGGCGTGCGCAATTCATGGGCGGCTTCGGAGACGAAGCGCCGCTGCGCGGCGGAGGCGCGCTCCAGCCGCTCGAGCAGTTGATTGATGGCGGCGATCAGTTGTCCCGCTTCGTCGTGGACTCGAGTAAAGGGCAGGCGCTGGCGCAAATCGCGTGGTCCAACGCGTGCCAGCGCAGCGGTGACCTCATTAACCGGGATGAGCGCCCAGGCCGACATCCAGTAACCGCCGGCGACGCACAGCACCAGGATAATCGGGATAACCAGCAGCAAGGCGCTTCGCAAGTGCGCGATAGTGCGCCGCACCGGCGTGGCATCGGAGCCATCCTGCAACCATGCGGGTTCTCCGTTGAGGCGCAGCGGTACGATCGCGAAGCGGTAGCGATGCTGCCTGCCGTCGACGACCGATTGCGCCGCCGCCGGAGCATCAAGCAGGTCAGCATCAGGCAGGTCGGCGCCGGCGTCGCCCGCGTCGAAAACGGGATGGCCGCCGGCTATCAGTCGCACGCGGCGTCCTGGTCCCAGATCTGTTTCCTGGCTGAGGCGTTGGAGAATGAGACCGACGTCGGCGGTAGTGGAATGGGAAATGGTGGCCGCGGTCGTATCGGCCTCTTCCATCAGCGCCGCGTCGAGCGATCCCCACATCGCGCGCGCGAACAGGGCGATGATAAGCAGTCCGGCCGCGAACAGGATTAAGGCGGTGATGGCGCTCCAGTAGATAGTAAGTCGCAGCCGAATACTCACTCGGAGCCTCTGATCTTGCTATTGGGGGCGGGTAACTCGAGGCGCAGCATGTAGCCGGCGCCGCGAATCGTGACGATCAACGGGGGCTGGTTTACCAGCTCGATTTTCTGGCGCAGGCGATTGATGAATACTTCGACGATATTCGACATCGCGTTGTAGTCGTTGCCCCAGACCGCCTCTCCGATCATGTCCCGTGTCACGACCAGACCGGCGTGCCGCACCAGGCATTCAAGGACCATCAATTCCTTGGGTGACAGATCCAGCGCGCGGCCGCCGCGCGCGGCGACGCGGCGGGAAGTGTCGATTACTATATCGGCCGCTTCCAGCACGAGGCTGTCGGCCGCCAGCGGGCGGCGAAGCAGCGCGCGCACCCGCGCCAGGAGTTCGCTGAACGCGAAGGGCTTGGTCAGGTAATCGTCGCCGCCGCCGTCCAGGCCGCGTACCAGGTCGTCAGTGGAATCGCGCGCGGTCAGGATGAGCACCGGAAGTACCGCCCCGGCCGCGCGCAATTCGGTGAGAAATTCGAGTCCGTCCTGGCCGGGCAGGCGCAGGTCGAGCAACATCAGATCGTAGCCGTTGCGCGAGAGCGACGCGCGCGCGGCTTCGGCGCTCGGCGCGACATCGACAGCAAACCCGGCCTCGCCGAGTCCGCGCTTTAAGTTGGCGGCCAGCTTGGCTTCGTCTTCAACTACCAGCAGACGCGCGGCGGGCATCGTGGGCCTCAGGCGTTGGCGGTCCGGTCTTCAATCGCCGCTACGAGCGTACAACGCGGACCCGGTCTTGCGCGAGGCCATTCAAATTTTGCGCGAGGCCGTTCAGATTATCAGCGAGAGCAGGCCGGCGGCGATGAGCGCGCCCGCCCAAACCACGTCGAGGTTAATCCAGGCGCTGCGCAGGAACGCGAGCCCAACGCGGTCGTAGACCACGACGGCGATGGTGCCCATCACCAGGAACATCGCCGCAGTGTGCAGCAGGACCACCGCCACATCCTGTGTGAGCGAGAGCGAGGCGCCCATCGCGGCCATCGACTCATGCATCAAGCGGCCATGCGCACCGTGCGTCATCTGATGATGCATCGCCGCGCCGCCCGGCATGTCCATCAGGATCGGGAACAGCATCAGGCCCGCGCCGTGCGCCGAGGCCATCAGGAACGACCATAGCGTTAGCTCGTACCACTTCACTCGCATCGCGACCCATCGTGGATGCGCGCGCGGCCAGAAGTAGCGGAAGAGGCCGAACAGTATCAGGGTGGCGGCGCCGGCCGGACGCAGCAGCGGAGATGCGGCGACGAATCGCGCCCATCCGATCAATGCGACCACGGCGGCGATCGAAATCAGATGCCCCAACGCGATCGGCCCGAGCGCGGCGAAGACCTTGGCGCGGCGACGCTCCTGGAGCCCCAGCGCCACTGCGAATAGCCATCCCATCGACGGGTCGAGGCCGTGGTAGGCGCCCAGAGCCGCGATCGCGATCCACGGCCAGACCGCGGTCACGGGTAGCAGAACGAATCAGACGAGCAGTCGCCGCCCTCCAGATGGATTTGATGCGGGCGTTCGCCTTCGAAGGGTATGAAAAAGCTCGGGTCGAGCGCGATCCCACCCGCCGGATTGACGTCGACCTTGGCGATCCATCCACGGATGCCATCGGGATAGAACTGATCGTCCAGGGCCGAGTAGAGCGAGTTGGTCACGTAGATGCGGCGGCCGTCGCGGCTGATTTCGAGCATCTGCGGCGCGCCGTTGACCTTGCCGGCCTTGGGATGCGGCGTGCGCGCGGCCATCCCGCCAATACGCACCGAACCGGTCTGGCGCGGATGGAACGGGTCGCTCACGTCATACTGCTTGAGTTCGCCGGTGCCCCAGCATGAAGCGTAGAGAAACTTATCATCGAGGCTGAGCGCGATCTCGGGGACCAGCGGCGGTGCGGCCTTGAACTGCTTGAGCGGAGGCGGCAGCAGATCCGGATCGGCGGGCTCCGCGGGAATCTCGATCACCTTTTGCGCTGCCCATTTGCCGTTGCCATTCTCGCGATGCCATAGCCAGATTCCGGCGCTGAGGTCCTTGGTCGAGAGGACAGTGCAGACGAAGCCGTAGGCCTTGGTCGGATCGTGCGCGGGCCGCAGTTCGAGCGCCATCTGATGCTCCGCCCCAAGGTCGATTTCCTGCAAATGGCGGCGCTTGCGCAAGTCCCACATGTGAAGCCGATGGCCGTAGTCGCCCTTGACCAGGCGCTCGAGGCTGAGCCCGTTCTCGAACATGTCGGGCGTGCCCCATTCGCTGGAGATTCCTACGTCGTAGCCGATGTGCCACCAGAAATCGTAGGCGAGGAACTGCGGGCCGCGGTCGACCTCAAACCGGCCGAGCACGTCGAAACTCTCGTGGTCGAGCAGGAAGACCCCGCCCGGGCCGCCGCCACCGGTCGCGTTGCCCATCGCGCTCACGTAAATCGCGTCAGGGCCGCAATGGAACGTATGCGGGCGGCTGTAGCCGGCGCGCGTGGCGATCTCCTCGGCCTCGATCACCTTGACGATTTTCGGCGCGCGCGGGTCGGGCTTCGTATCGATAACGTGGATGCGCGAGGAGCGCAGGCCGGGAACCAGCAGGTAACGGCGCTCGACGTGCGGATGCGGCGAGTAGGGGCACAGCGCCGCACTGCACGCGTTCCATCCGAAATGATGCAGTTCATTGCCGGCGTCGGGCATCTCCAGGCGTCCGACCACCGTGGCGAAGGTGGGCGAGCCAGGATCGAGGTCGAGCACGTTGATCGCGTCGCGTTTGCCGTGCTTGGGATCGAGGCTGAAGGTCGCGACGTAGCCGAGCCGCTCGCGCGGCCCCTCCATCGCCATCCGCGGCGAAGGATAGAAACTTTGATCGGGTTTCCAAAGCATGGGCGTGTGCCTCTTTTGGTTCGGGTGTGAGCTTCGACCTTAGATAGGGCCTCGCTTTGATTCAAGCACTAATTTTTGATCCCGCCAGCGGCGGGACTTTACCTTGTATTTCCGATCTCAAATGAGTTCACTACGGGAATCTCCAGGATCCAACATGCCAATCTACGAATGCCATTGTCTCGGATGCGACCTGACGTTCGAGGTCCTGGCGCCGCTTAGCCGGGCTGGCCGGCGCCATCCGTGCCCGCGATGCAACTGGCCCGCACCGCGCATCGCCTCGGCCTTCGCGATCGCTTCTGGAGCCAGCGCGCGCGAGCCAAAGGCGGAGACGGGCGAGGCGAAGATGCTCGTGGCGTCCAGGACGCCACCGCTATGCCTGCGCCATCCGAACGTCCCAATGCTCTGCCACATGGAACCCAAGGCGGCCGCGCGATGGCTCGCGCGCTACAACGGCCGTGTTGCCGAATACGACGACAAGCAGGGCGCGCGCGAAGACCTGCGCCGCAAGCGCGGGCTTGAACCGGAGCCGGCGTCCGCTGCATCGGCTCATAGCCACGGCCACGAGCGCGACTTCCGCCGCCACCAGGCGGATGGCGCGGCCGAGGCGAGCGGCGACCGCGATCTCGGCGCCAAGCGCGCCGCCCCTTCCAGCGCGCACGCGCAGACGGCGTCGCCCAAAAAGCACAAGCATACGCACGCTCACGGCAGCCACACGCATAGCCACTAGCAACGCGGGGAGGTGAAGAAGCGATGGATTTGCTGCGTGGCACGGGGGCGCTGCTCGGGCGCCTCATGCTCGCCTATATCTTTGTCCAATCGGGAATCGAAAAAATCTCCGGACCGGCGGACACCATGCAGTACATGGCGAGTGGAGGGCTGCCGCATCTGCTGGTTCCCGAGCTTTTCGTGCTTTCGATAATCGTCGAACTGCTGGGCGGCCTGATGTTGATATTCGGATGGTACGCCGAGCTGGCGGCGATGATCATTTTCCTGTGGATGATCCCCGTCACGATAATCTTCCACGTTTCGACGGGAGACACCGTCCATTGGGAGAAAAATCTCGCTATCATGGGCGGGCTGCTGATGGTCGCGGTGCTCGGGCCCGGCGGATTCAGCCTCGGAGGCGGGAGCGGCCTGCGCCGAATCGCCTGACGCGCGGGTGAGACGAAAATGAAGCGAGCGCGATGCGGAGCTGGCCGATACCGGCCAGACGCCGCGCCGCGCTCGCGTTCGTGAGGATGCTGCTATCTGTTACTGGTGCGCGCTCTCGCCGAGCGCCGCTTTCACCAGCGTCTGCAGCTCGCCGGTCGAATGCAGCTCGCGCACGATGTCGCAGCCGCCGACGAACTTGCCGTTGATGAAGACCTGCGGAATGGTCGGCCAGTTGCTGTAGGTTTTGACCGCGTCGCGCACTTCCTGGTCGGCGAGCACGTCGATCGTGGTGTAGGGCATGCCCAGCTCTTCGAACACCTCGACCGTCGCGGCCGAGAATCCGCATTGCGGAAAGCTGCGGTTGCCCTTCATGAAAATGACGATCTTGTCGCTGTTGATCGCCGTACGGATTCGCTCGATTGGGTCGGCCATCTGAACTCTTACCTCCGGTTCTGATACTGGTTCGGGGTCATCACTTTGAGCGTCAGCGCGTGGATGCGGACCTTCATCGCGTCGCCCAGCGCACCATAGACCGCCTGATGGCGTTCGACCAGGCCCTTGCCCTCGAAACTCTCGCTGACCACCAGCGCTTCGAAATGATCGCCGCCGCCGGTGAAGTCACGTACCTCGACCAAGGCGCCTGGCAGCCCGCGCTCGATCATTTCCTTGATCTCCTGCGCTTCCATCACTGTCTAATCCTAGCGTTCGGACGCGGCGCCGTCGAGCGGAGCCGGCGCCGCCGGCACAACTTCGTCGAAGCGCGAGTAGTCGATCAAAAACGTGCCGTCGGGCAATTCGTGCAAAACGTCGGCGAAGCGCATGCCCCAGACTATCTCGTCCGCGAGCCACACGTAGCGCACATGGACGTTCTGCAGAAACGACTCATCCATCCCCACCAGCGAGGCGATGATCATGCTGCGCGAGGCTTTTAGCGACGCGGCGGTCTCGCCCAAGAGTGGGCTGCCTTCGACGATCGGATGGATCACCGTCCAGCTCAGCGAGAACAGCGCGTTGCGGCCGCGCGAGAGGGCGAGATCGTAGAAGCGGCGCATGCCTTCGCCCTCGCGCGTCGTCTCCCAACGCGACAATACGACGTGGATCTGCGCTTCGACGATGCGGTTGGAGCGCTGATTCACCACCCGAAACATCAACGACGGCACTCCGTCGCGCGGCGAGATCGCCACCACCCGGCTGAAACGCACGCGCGCGGTTGGCCGCGAGAAACGGGCGAAGACCAGCCCGGTCACGACTGCGAGCGAAGTCAGCCCGCTTAGCGCCTCGATACTCACCAGGATGTTGGACACGAACGAGCGCGGCGCCATCGTGCCGTATCCGATCGTCGCCATCGTCTGCACGCTGAAAAAGAAGGCGTCGGCGAACGAGCCCGGGCGGGCGTTGGCCACGCCACCGTCGATCATATAGGCGAGCGCGAACAGGCAATTGATGAATCCGAACAAGGCGATGACTATGAGCAGGAGGGCCGGCCACGAAATCGTGGTTAGGAAAAAATAGAGATCGCTGAGGCGAGGGCGCGGCGCTCCCGACGTGATCCGGCCGATGCTGTCGCGGGCTTTGCCGTCCAGCTCGATTTTGGTGGGACCCTCGCTCATAGGAATGTTCCGGGATTGGGTGTGCTTTGCGATCAGACTTGCTCGACCACCGTCGCGATGCCCTGGCCGATTCCGATACACAGCGTTGCCAGCCCCAGTTGCGCGCCGCGCCGGCGCATCTCGTGCGTCAGCGTCACCATCAGCCGCGCCCCCGAACATCCCAGCGGATGCCCCAGTGCGACCGCGCCGCCGTTGACGTTGAGCCGGTTCTCGTCGATTTTAAGATCGGTGTTGCAGGCCAGCACCTGCGCTGCGAACGCCTCGTTGATTTCGACCAGATCGACGTCCCCCATCTTGAGCGCCGCGCGGCCGAGCGCCTTGTGCGTCGCCGGCACCGGACCCCATCCCATGATCTCCGGCCTTACGCCGGCGACCGCCGTGGCGCGAATCCGCGCCATCGGCCTGACGCCCAGTGCGCGCGCCCGCTCGGCGCTCATCAGCAGTACTGCCGCTGCACCGTCGCATACCTGTGACGAGTTGCCGGCAGTGACCTGGCCGCCGTCGGGCTTGAATGAAGGCTTCAGCGCCGCCAGCCGCTCCATACTGGTGTCCGGGCGCGGCCCCTGGTCGATGTCGACCAGGCCTCTCTCCAGGCGCACCGGAACGATCTCTTCTTTGAAGCGCTCGCGGGCCGCGATCGCGCGTTGATGCGACCGCAGCGAGAACGCGTCGGCCCGCTCGCGCGTAATTCCATACATCGCAGCCAGCCGCTCCGCCGTCAGCCCCATCACGAACATGTCCTGCGGAAACAGGTCGAGCAGCTTGGGATTGGGCAGCAGCCCGGAGCCCATCGGCACATGGCTCATCTGCTCGACGCCGCCCGCGATTGCGACCTCGCCCGCGCCGGTCATGATTTCGTAGGCGGCGAAGTTGATCGCCTGCAGGCCCGATCCGCATTGACGGTCGACCGTCGTGCCTGCGACCTCGACCGGTAGCCCCGCCAGCAGCGCGATCATGCGGCCGATATTCAGCCCCTGCTCGCCCGATTGGTTGGCGCATCCCCATACCACGTCCTCGATCTCCGCCGGGTCGAGTTTGCGATTGCGTTCGAGCAGGCGGCGCACACACATCACCGAGAGGTCGTCTGCGCGGATGTCCTTGAAATAGCCTTCCTTGTTGGAGCGGCCGATGGGCGTGCGAATTCCGTCAACGATCACTACTTCGTGCATAATTGGCGCCTCCGCGGTTGAAATCGGACATAGTTGACATCGGGCCGGGCGGCGGTCCATGAGTCTAACATGCGTCGGGCGATATCCGGCAGAGGCCCGAGAGGCGAGGCTGGGGCTCGGCTGCGGATGCAAACGGCGGGCTTGAAGAGGTGACCATGGCCGCGAGCGAGCGAATCTCGAGTGCGATTTCGGCCAGCCGGCAGTACGCGCCCTACGTCGAGGCGGACTGGGGCTTCAAGAATGCGTGGTACCCGGCGCTCTTCAGCCACGAGTTGGGCGAAAATGGCGTCAAGGGAGTCACGATGGCCGGCCACGACATCGTGCTCCGCCGCTCACAAGGCAAGGTCTACGCGCTCCGCGACCGCTGCGTCCATCGCGGAGTCAAAATGTCGCTGCGTCCGATGTGCCTGACCGCCGACACCCTGAGCTGCTGGTACCACGGTTTTACCTACGGGCTCGACGACGGCGTGCTGAAGACGATCGTCGCCTCACCCGACGATCCGTTGATCGGCAAGGTGCGCATCCGCACGTATCCGGTGGTGGAACGCGCGGGAATAATTTTCGTTTTCATCGGCGACGAGGATTTCGCTCCGCTGCCGCCGCTCGAATCCGACATGCCGATTCGGATTACCGACGACGCCAACGCCATCGCCCACATACTGGATGAGAACGTTTACGTTCGCGGCATCCATCGCACCGGCAATTCCAACTGGCGGCTGGCGGCCGAGAACGGGTTCGACCCCGGCCATCTGCTGATTCATTGGAACAATCAGATCGTCGCGGCGACAGACCGCAAGCTCGGCCTTGGCGTCGAGCCAATCGCCGAGGGCGCGATCAAAATCATCGACGAACCCGATGGCCCCAAGGGCATAATGAACATGTACAACACGCGCGCGTACAAGTTCATCATGGAAAACAAGGCGGTGAACATGCGCGCGCGCGGTAAAAACTCCTACTACGCGCGCACCTCGATGGTCCTGCCAGGCATCCTGCTGGTCGAGCATTGGCCGGTTCCCGGATGGGCGCAGTACGAATGGTACGTGCCGACCGACGACAAGCATCACGAGTACTGGGAAATCCTGGTCGGCCGCTGCCGCAACGAAGAAGAGCGGCGCGAGGCGGATTACCTGTACGACAATTTTTTCGAGCCGCTCGCGTTGCGCGACTTCAACGACAACGACCTGTTCGCGCGTGAAGCGATGCAGGACTTTTACGAGCGAGGCGACGGATGGAACCGTGAGTCGCTGTGCGCCTTCGACGCCGCCACCATCACCTGGCGCAAGGTCGCGGCACGTTTCAACCGCGGCATCCAGGAGCCGCCCGAATCGCACAACCAACGATAACGCCGCAAGGCCCGCTCATCTTCGATGTCCACGCAAACCACCTCCACGACGGCGCCCGCTGCCGCCAATGCTCAGCGCGTGACGCTGCGCTTCGAGGACGGCGTCGAAAAAGAGATCGAAGTCGGCGCGAACGAATTCGTGCTCGACGCGGCGCTGCGCCAGGGCGTGCCGCTAGTCTACCAGTGCCGTTCCGGAAGCTGTTCGACCTGCGTCGGGCAGATGGTGAGCGGGACGCTCGAGATGGTGCGCGACCGGGCGCTTTCGCTTATCGCGTCGGAAATCGCCGAGGGCAAGCGCCTGCTCTGCAGTTCGCACGCGCTCGCGCCGAGCGTGGTGCGCCTGCATTATCCGAGCGCGCTGATTTACGCGGAAGAACGCCACAATTTCGAGGCGCGCGTGGCCGCGGTCGAATGGCCGGTGCCCTCGGTCGCAAAACTCGCGATCGCGCTCGAGCGGCGCGCCGGCTTTTCGTTCCACGCCGGCCAGTACGTGCGAATCAAGGTGCCCGGCACCGATCAGTGGCGCTCGTACTCGATGTGCTCGACGCCGCGCGATCTCCCGAAAATGGAATTCCTGGTGCGGATTATCCCCGGCGGCGCGATGTCCGAATATCTGCGCGCGGCGCACGAAGGCGAACGTCTCGAAGTCGAAGGGCCGCTCGGCGCGTTCATCCTGCATCCGGGCAAGGGACTGCACGTCTTCGTCGCCGGCGGCACCGGGCTCGCGCCGATTCTCGCGATGATCGACGAGCTGCGGCGCGCGAACGGGCCCAAGCCGAAGATGCTGCTGAGCTTCGGATGCGCAAGCGACAAGGCCTTTTTCTATCGCGACGAAATCGACTTGCGCCAGTGGTGGATTCCGCAGCTAAGCGTGCGGCTCTCGGCCGACCGCGTCGAGGATCCTGCTTCGGGGCTCGTCGTGGGGACGCCGGTCGATGCGCTCGGCGCGGATGCGATAAACGATCCCGAGGCGGCCGCCTATCTATGCGGACCGCCACCAATGATCGAAGGGGCGCGCCGGCGCCTGGCGGAATTGGGCGTAATGCCGGAGCGAATCTATGCCGAGCGCTTTGTCGCAAGTTGAACGGCGGAGAATTTAGCCAGGACAATCGTGTGACGCTATCTTGTGAGGCGCGTGCGCCGCGCCGGCTCCAACCAGGAATTCGCTCATGGCCAGCACGCACGCAGTCGTAATCGGCGGCAGCTTCTCGGGCCTGTTCGCCGGCCGCGTGCTGAGCGAGTTCTTCGATCGCGTAACCGTGCTCGACCGCGACAGCTTTCCCGAAGGCGTCGAAGACCGCGCCGGCGTGCCGCAGGCGCGCCACGTGCATGGCCTGCTGGTGCGTGGGCTGTGGGAGTACGAGCGCGCGTTTCCCGGCTTCGAGCGCCTCGCGGTCGAGAAGGGCGCCACCTTTCACGACCATACCCTGGATTTCGTCGTGCTGCGGCCGCAGGGATGGCAGCCGCGTTACGCTTCCGATCTTAAATTTCTGAGCGCGAGCCGCGAGCTTATCGAATCGTGCGTGCGCGATCTTTTCCGCAAACTGCCGAAGGTCGAGCTGCGCGAGCGCGTCGCGGTGACTGGGCTTAAAGTCTCGCGCGAGAGCGGCAAGCCGCGGTGCGTCGGCGTGACCGTTCCGGCGCGCGAGGGCGGCAACGCCGCGGTGATCGAGGCCGATCTGATTGTCGACGCGAGCGGCGCGGTCTCGCGCGCGCCGGCGTGGCTCGAGGCGGCCGGACTCAAACCGCCGCGCGAGAGCGTGGTCGATCCGCTGGCCGGCTATTCCTCGCGCTGGTTCAAAGGGCCGCCGCCCGGCCAATGGCCCGCGCAATGGTGGTGGTGGGCAGGCGCTTACATCCGCCGCCGCCCCGACGATCTGACCGAGGCGAACTTTCAGCTCAAGGAGCACAATCGCTGGCATCTCACGCTGTCCGGCTTCAATCGTCGCTATCCGCCGACGCGCGAGAATGAGTTCATGGAGCACATCAAACGGCTGCCCTCGCCGATCATCGCCGAGATGACACGGCTGATGGAGCCGATCTCGCCGGTGTACGCCAACCGCGCGATGCGCAATCAGTGGCGCCACTACGAGCGGTGGAATGAGCGCCTGGACGGCTTCATCGCGATCGGCGACGCATTCTGCCACTACAACCCGGTGTACGCGCAGGGGATGACGGCGCTCGCGCTGTCGGCCACGATGCTGCGCGCATGTCTGGAGAAATATCCGCCCACGGCGCAGGAATTCGCGCGCGAGTTTTTCGACGCCGAAGCGCGGATTCAGCATGACCCGTGGAAATTGTCCGCCGGAGTGGACCTGCGCTTTCCGTTCACGCTCGGCGAGCGCCCGTTTTCGATGAAGCTGTTCAATCTCTATCTCGACGGCGTGGGATTGGCGGCGAAGGATCCGATCGTGCGCCGCCGCTTGCTTGAAGTCGCGCAGCTCGTCCGTCCGCTTTCCGATCTTTTCGCGCCTGATGTAGCTGGCCGCGTCGGCGTCGCAGCCGCAGCCAACGCGGTTCGCGCGCTCGGCAGGCTGGTTGCCCATCCGGCGCCGATTGCGATTTCGCCGATGCCGCCCACGATCCCGGCGGCGGCGCCCCGCGGCGAAGCGGCGGTCGCCTAGGATGGAGATGCGCGATGGCTAGTGAGACGCGGCAAGTTAGGATGGGGCCCGAACAGGAACGATGGTACGCCGAGGCGTGCGAGCGTCTGGATGCCGCGCGGCTGAAGCGCCTGCTGCTCGATCTCGTCGACATCCCGAGTCCGACCGGCGCCGAGCGCGCGGCGAGCGAGTTCGTCACAACTTGGATGCGCGAGCGTATCGCGGGAGCGCGCGCCTTCTATCAACCCATCAACGAGGAGACCGGCAACGCGGTCGGCGAATTGCGCGGCAGCGGCGGCGGCGCGGCCCTGATGCTCTATGCGCCGCTCGATACCAACCTCGAAGGCGATCCCGACAAGGACCTTCCGTGGGCCGGCTCCGCGATGCGCCGCGACATGATCCCGCGCGCCGTCGAGGACGGCGATTTCGTCTATGGCCTGGGGGCGGCGAACCCGAAGTGCATGGTCGCAACCCTGGTGGAGATCGCAACCGCGCTCGGCGAAGCGCGCGTGCCCATCCGTGGCGACCTTATCGCGGCGTTTGCCGGCGGCGGGATGCCGGTCAACGTCGCGGCACGGCGCAACTGGGGGATGAGCAGCGGGCTGTATCACTTGCTTTCGCGCGGCGTGGCGCCCGACTTCGCGATCATTATGAAGCCGGTCTGGCGCGTCTTCGCCGAGGAACCCGGAATGTGCTGGTTCAAGGTGACGGTGCGCGGCACGCTGGGCTACGCGGGAACGCCGCGCGGCGCGCCGGGTTTTCAAAGCTCGATCGTTCCCGCCGCGCGTATCATCGAAGAGATCGAAGCGTGGATTGCGCAGTACACCGCGCGCAACAGCTCGGCGGCGCTCGCGGCCGAGGGTCATATCGCGGCCGTACGTGCCGGATGGCCGGAGCGGCCGGCCTTTCCCTCGGCGGCAACGGAAATCTACCTCGACCTCAGATGTAATCCGCGTACCACGCCGGCCGAGGTGCGCGCGCAGTTCGCCAAAGCGCTGGACGCAATGGCCGCGCGCCATCCAGAGGTCGGTGTCGAGTGGGAGATGGTCGGGGCGGTCGCGGGTGGCGCCACCGATCCGAACAATTGGATCATTCAATCGTGCCGGCGCGGATGGGAGCGCGTCGCGCAGCGCCCGCATGGCGACCCGCCGCGCCTGGGCGGTCAGACCGATGGTGCGCTGATCCGCCGGATGGGAATTCCGTGCGCGCGAATCGGCTTTCCCTCGCCGCCGCGCAACTGTCCGCCGGAGTACCGGCAGGGGCTGGGCGGGATGGGCGTCGCGTGCGTGCCCGACCTGGTCAAGACCGCGCGTGCGATCATGTACGCGGCGATCGACACGCTTACCCGCCCGCGCGCGGAACTTGGACTGTGAAGCGGGGTAGTAGGCGTAGGCCGATCACCGGCGTGGGCGGATCAGATGATGCCCGAGGCGCGCAGCTCAGCGATCTTCTCCGCGTCGTAACCCGCGACCTCGCGCAGAACGCGCTCGGTATGCTCGCCGAGCGCGGGCGCGCGGGTGTTGGGCACGTCGCTTCCTTCCGCACTCTCACCGGCCGGCTTGGCGGCGGTCTTGAGCGGCGATCCGGGGACGATAAGCCCGTCAAAGGTGGGATGCTCGGCGTGCAGTATCATCTGGCGCTCCTGGAGGTGAGGATTGCGGGTGACCTCAGCGACGTCGGCGATCGGCGCGCACGGCACACCAGCCTCGCCAAGCAGTTTGAGCCAATGTTCGCGCGGCCGGGCGGCGAAGTGGTAGTTGAGGATCGGCTCGAGTTCGGCGTGATTCGCCGTGCGCTCGGCGTTGAGCCTGAAGCGAACGTCACTTTTCAGTTCCGGCAATCCGATCGCTTCGCAAAAGCGCGCCCATAGCGATTCATTGCCGGCGCCCGCGACAAAATATCCGTCGGCTGCGTGGAACTGCTGGAAGGGCGTGATTGACGGATGGCGCGAGCCCAGCGGCCCGGGCACTTTTCCGGTCGTGGAATAACGCGCCAGGGCGTCCTCGAGCAGCGCGACCTGGCAATCGAGCATCGCGATATCCAGATGGCGTCCGACGCCAGTGCGCTCGCGCAACCGGAGCGCCGACAGGATCGCAATCACGCCGTAGAGACCCGCGGTCAGGTCGCCGATCGACACTCCGCATCGCGTCGGGTCGCCGTTCGCGGGTCCGGTGATGCTCATCGTGCCGCCGAGCGCCTGCGCCACGATGTCGTAGGCCGGCGCCGAGGCCATCGGGCCGCTCTGCCCGAAGCCCGAAATCGAGCACAGGATGATGCGCCGGTTGGACGCCGCCAGTTGCGCGTAACCCAGGCCGAAACGCTCCATCGTGCCCGGCGCGAAATTCTCCAGCACCACGTCGCAGTGCCGCACGAGGTCGAGCGCCACCGCCACACCCGCGGGCTGGCGCAGATCGATCGTCGCGCTCAGCTTGCCGCGGTTGACGCTGTAGTAGTAGCCGGAGTCGTCGGAGTTGGGGATGCGCGGAGCGTAGCCGCGCGAGTCGTCGCCGCGCCCCGGAAGTTCAATCTTGATGACCTCGCCGCCAAGGTCGGCGAGATTCATCGCACAAAACGGCCCCGCCAGCACCCGGCTCAGATCGAGCACGCGGATGCCCTCAAGCGGTCTTTCATCGATCATCTAATTTTTTCCTTTATCGCCGCCGCGGACGCGCCGGTTGCTGCTGCTGTGCACGCATCGCTTCGGCCGGCGTCATGATGAGACGCGGCTCTTCGCGCTCGCGTTCCTGCTCTTCGGCGAAGACCGCGCCGAGTTGCGCGCGAATCAGCGCCTGGAAGAACGGGACGCGGCTCGCCTCGGTTCCATCGCGCAGCCGCGCGGCGGCCGCCGCGGCCCATCCCGCGGGCTCGCGCCGCCCGCTTCGCGCCATATAATAGGCGATATCCTCGAGCCGTCGCCGCACCGCTGCCGCGCGTTCGCCGCCCAGCAACTCGCTCGCAGCGCGCTCGACGACGATGTTGATGCGTCCTTCCTGCTGGACGCGGTTCAGCACCAGCACGCTTTCCTGGATCGATTTGATCTCGTCGACGTACATCTTGATCGCAGTGGCCGGAAATTTCCACGCGGTGATCTCGGGCTCCTTGAGCAGATCCGCCGACGGCTCATGCTCCAGCGCGGAGGCCATCTCGGCATAGATCGGGTGGACGATTTCCGTGGGTGGCGGCGAGCCGAAGATTTCCGTCCGCAAGGTCAGGAAATTTCCGACCTGCGAGCGCTTGTCGGCCGGCGTGCGGCGAAACGCCTCGCACAAAATATAGTCGGCCAGATGCGCGTCGCCCTCGACCATCGCGAGGCCCGCGCGCCGCTCCATCTCGGCGCGCTCCGTGCGCAACTCGCGGCGCGAAAGCTCGCTCAGCGCGACGTTGATCAGGCTCTCGTTGTCCGCGAGCAGACCCCAAAGGCGCGCGATTCCGCCGCCCTGGCGTTCCTTCAGGAGCCAGACGATGCGCGCGCCGTCGGCGTCGACGGGCGAGAAGAGCGCGCTGAGCCCCGGCGCGGCCGGCGGCGCAGCCGCCGGCCGGGTCGGCGCCTCCGCTACGTTGGCCGGCGCGATACCGCGCTGGCGCAGCCGGTAGAGCGCGCGGCGGACCTCGCGGCGCAGCGCGCCGCTCGCTCCCGCTTCCATCGCGGCGAGCATTGCCGCCGCCTCCGCGCTTGCGATCGCGCCGAGCGCGCGCGCTATCGCTCCGGCACTAATCCCGGGCGCGGCGCGCAACTCGTCCAGGCGCGCGAGCGCCTCGGCGGGCGGCGCGGCAGGGTCGAAGCCCGCTGCGCGGAGGCTTGCGTCCTCGTGCTCGATGTCGGTGTGAGTCATTGTCTGTAAGTCATCGGCATCTGTAAGTCATGGGCTATGAATCATCGTGGCGATCAAAGAATACAGGGCTTCGCGGAATTTGCGGATTCGCGGCGGCGGTGCGAGCGTATGCGGCGCCTTTGCGCGATGTCAAGATAAACGCAGACCTGGGCCTGGCTGCTAGCCCACCAGCGCGAGGTGCGTAAGGAGTTCGCTGAGCCAGAGCGGCGGGCGCTGGTTCGCGAGCGCCGCGTCGTAGTCCTCGTCGCAGAGGTGCAGCTTGATGTCTTTTCCGTTCGCGGGATTCGTCATCGCACGCGGCTTTCCCGGCTGATCGCAGTCGGGCCGCTGGCAGGGGGACATTTCGGCCATCGGGTTCTCTCCTGGTCAGGACATCGTGGGGCGTGCCTGATATTGTTGCACGGCCGCGGGTCTTTCAAGCACGCCTTTTGAAAGGGGGCGCGAGTGAGCAGGATACCGGGGAAAAGTGCGGGCCACGATGCGCAACCTGGAGGCCAAATTCCGCTTGGGCGATCTCGACGCGGCGCGCGCGGCGGCGCTGGCGCTCGGCTACACGGCAAAGGCGAGCTTTATCCAGCGCGACACGTTCTTTGTCGTCGCGCACGGGAAGCTCAAGTTGCGCGAGCAGCCGCCGGAGGCCTGGCTGATTCACTATGAACGCGACCGCGAGAGCGGGCTGATGCTCAGCCGCTACGACATCGTGCCGGTTGCCGATTCAACGCGCACGCGCGAGATGCTCGCGCGCGCGCTCGGCGTGCTCGCCGAAGTGCGCAAGCATCGCACGCTGCTCGCCCGGCGCAACGTCCGTTTTCATCTCGACCGCGTCGAGACGCTGGGCGGCTTCGGCGAGATCGAAGCAGTGCTGGCCGAGGGAGGCGAGAGCGATACGGGCGACGGTCCGCGTTCCACGCGCGCGGTGGTCGACGAACTGCTCGGCGCGCTGGGCGTCGCCGCGGGTGAGCTTATCGAGGTGTCGTATTTCGAAATGATGGCGCACCGCTAGCAGCGGGCGCCCCGCATCGCGCGTCGAGTCTCTAACGCGGGGTCGATTCGTTCATCCGGCGCAGCACCTCTTCGGTGAAGCGCAGCGTAAGTCCCCATATGACCTGGTCGTTGTAGAAGATAGCCGGATGTTCGCTGACCGCTCCGCTGTCGCGCCGGAAGCGATAGGTGCCGCGGTAGCTTGAGTCTTCCAGCGCGCTCATCGGGACGAAGAAAATCGACGCGACCTCCGTCGGATCGGCGCGCAGGCTGTGGGTAGCCGGGATAACGCCGACGAACGGTGTTACGTGGATCTCGCTGGTGCGCGCCACCGTGCCCTCGAGGGCGCCCAACACGTCCACGCTATCGGGCTCGATCCCGACTTCTTCCTGCGCCTCGCGCAGCGCCGTGTGCAGCAGGGTTTCGTCGGTCGGATCGACGCGGCCGCCCGGAAATGCGACTTGACCGCGATGGCTCTCGACGTGGTCGGAGCGCCGGATATAGACCACGTGCAGGTCGCCGTCGAGTTCGAAGATGGGCATCAGCACGGCGGCGCCGCGTCCTCCGCCAGTGCGATGGCGCGCGAGCCGATCGACCGGTTCGAGGCCTTGGCGCAGGCGAGCGACGCGCTGATTGATTCGTTGCGGTGTGCTCATATATCAGTGCCGACGCGCCGCTAATAAGATGATACCTGCGCGGAAGAGGCCCTTGCGGTGTAAGCGATCACCATGCGTTACCTGATTGGAAGATACCACGAAATCGCGCTCAAGGGGCGCAACCAGTGGCGCTTCGTCGATCAGTTGAAGAGCAACCTGCGCGCTGTCTTTGCCGACTTCAAGCTGGGGGCGATGCGTGGCGAGGGCCCGCGCCTCATTGTCGAGCTGCCCGAGGAGATTGACGAGGAGGTCGCCGCCGAGCGCGCCGCGCTGCTCTTCGGGCTGCAAAATTTCTCGCTCAGCCGCCCGGTCGCGCGCGATATCGAAGCGATCAAACGCGAGGCGATCGCGATCGCGCGCGCACATCGGATTGCTGGCAGCTTTCGCGTGCGTACGACGCGCGCCGACAAGCGCTTTGCGCTCAACTCGATGGAAATCGACCAAGTGGTCGGCGCCGTGGTCAAGGATGAGCTCGGACTTAAAGTAAATCTTGAGAATCCGGGGCTGGTCATTACGGTCGAGATTCTCCCTGACGCCGCCTATCTCGCGGCCGGCAAGCGGCCGGGCGCGGGCGGCCTGCCGGTAGGCATTACAGGTCACGGAATAACGCTACTTTCGGGCGGAATCGACTCGCCGGTCGCCGCGCATCGCATGATGCGGCGCGGGCTCAGGCTCGATTTCGTCCACTTCCACAGCCATCCGCTGGTCTCGGCGGCGAGCCGCGAGAAGGCGACCGAATTGGCCGAGCATCTCACCCGCTACCAGGCGCGGTCGACGCTGATGCTGGTTGGCTTCGCCGACATCCAGCGCGAGATCGTGGCGCGCGGGCCGCGCCCGCTGCGCGTGGTGCTCTACCGCCGCTTCATGGTGCGGATTGCGGCCGCGCTGGCCCGGCGCGCGGGCGCGCGCGTGCTGGTGACCGGCGAAAGCCTCGGCCAGGTCGCGTCGCAGACGCTGGAGAACATGACGGTCATCGAGGAGGCCATAGCATTGCCCATCCTGCGCCCGCTGGTTGGGATGGACAAGAACGAGATCGTCGATCAGGCGCGCGAGCTTGGTACCTTCGAGACCTCGATTCAGCCGGACCAGGACTGCTGCTCGCTGTTCGTCCCCCCGCATCCCGAGACCCACGCCAACCTTGACGAAGTGCACGCCGCCGAGAGCGCGTTCGAGGTCGAGGCGATGGTGGCCGAAGCTGTGCGCAAGGCGGAGATCGTTCGCCTGAGGTTTCCGTAACGCCGATGCGCTTGGGCGTTAGCGAAAGAGCTGGAGCCAGGCGATATCGATCGCGAGGGTGATGATCGTGACCGGCAAGCCGACCTTGAGATAGTCGACGAAGGTGATCTCGATACCTTCGCGGCGCGCCTGCTCGATGACGATCAGGTTGGCCATCGATCCGAGCAAGGTCAGATTGCCGGCGAACGTGCTGGCGCTGGCGAGCACGAGGCCGGTGCTCATGCCTTGGCTTATTTGCGGATAGATCGGCTTGAACAGCAGCACTGCGGGAACATTGCTGACCAGGTTGGAGAGCGCCGCGGCGGCCACGGAGAGCACCGCGACGTTCTTGAGCTTCTCGGGTCCCGCCGCCTGCGCCAGCTCTTTCAGCAGACCGGTGGTCTCGGCGCCTCTGACCACGATGAACAGTCCGGCGAACATCACCAACAGGGTCCAGTCGATCTGCTCGTAGATCTCATGTGGGTGCGTATGCCGCGTGAATAGCAGCGCGGCGCCGCCGCCCAGCGCCACCAGGTGGGTCGGATAGCCCATCGCGAACAGCATCAGCACCACGCCCGCCACGATCGATGATTTGATGAGATGCCAGCGGCGTTCCGGCGGCGGCGCGGGCAAATGCAGGTCATCGCCCCGCTGGATGCGGCTTAGGCGGCCGTGATACAGCCAGGCGATCACGGCAAAGTCGACCAGCAGGCCGGCTAGCGCGACTGGCGCCAGACGAATCGCGAAGGCCGAGTAACCGATGCCGGCGAAGCCGGCGACGATCATGTTTTGCGGATTGCCGGTGATGGTCGCGACGCTGCCGATGTTGCTGCCGGTGGCGAGCGCCAGCAGCAGCGGCGCCGCGTCGATCTCGAGGATGCGGGCGACCTCGATGAGCGGCGCCGCCAGCGACAGGCATACGACGTCGTTGATGAAAAATGCCGCCAGCACGCCCGAGGCGAGCACCGTCATCGCGAGCAGCCCATAGCCGGAATGCGCGCGCTCCAGGAGCCATCGTGCGACTAGCGCGAAGGCGCCCGAGATGCGCAGGTTGGCCACGATGATCATCATCCCGAGCAGCAGCAGCAGAGTGTGAAAGTCGATCGCGGCCAGCGCCTTGGACTCGCTGAGCGACTCCGTCGCCACCATCAACAGTCCGCCCGCCAGGGCGGCGCCAGTGCGGTCGAGCTTGAGTCCGGGAAAGTTACCGACCGCGAACACGAGGTAGGTGAACGCGAAGATCGCAAGCGGTACCGCGAGGCGTAGTTCCGTCGCTGGCATCATCGGGGCATCATCAGGTGACCTTCGCCGCCGGTCAAGCCGCAATCCCACGCCAGTTCATAGAGGCCGTTCACACGTGAGCGCGCGCGGCGCTATAGTCTTTGGCGGCTGGACCCGGGGCAGGAGCGCCGGGACGGCGACAGAATTGCGTCGAGGGTCGCAGCACGGATGCCGGCCAGGAGAGGGACATGATCTTTCGCGAATTGAACAACGCCAAATGTAAGACCTACCTGCTCGCTTCCGAAGGCATGGAACGCGCGGTGATAATCGATCCACTCAAGGATCGCGTCGAACGCTACCTGGGCGTGCTGGCGTACCATCGGCTCAAGCTCGATTTGATCGTCGACACCCACACTCACGCCGACCATCGCAGCGGCGCGCACGAGCTCTCGGCACTCACTGACACGCCGGTCGCGATGCATCGGCGAGCCCCGGCACCACACATCACGATGCATCTCGAGGACGGCCAGCGCCTGATCGTCGGCGACTTCGAGCTCAAGGTGCTGTATACGCCTGGCCATACTCCCGACTCCATAAGCCTCTATGCCGAGGACCGCGTCTTCACCGGCGATTGCCTGCTGATTCACGGCACTGGGCGGGCCGACTTCGCCGGCGGCGATGCGGGAGAGCAGTACGACTCGATCACGCAGAAGCTGTTCACGTTGCCCGACTCGACCCTGGTCTACCCGGCGCACGATTACCGCGGCCATATCTATTCGACGATCGGCGAAGAGAAGGGCTCCAATCCGCGCGTGGCCGGACGCTCGCGCGAGGCGTACATCGAGCTGATGAACAATCTCGGACTGCCGCTGCCCGAGGGAATCCAGGAGGCGTTGCAGCCCAACCAGACCGAAATCGAGGCCGCCGCGATCCACTTTCCGACGCTCGCGCAGCTCAATTTGGTGCGCCAGCTTTCGCCAGCGGAAGTCGCCGGGCGCATCGGCAGCGCGACGGCGCCATTGTTGCTCGACGTGCGTGAGTCCGACGAGTATACCGGCGAGCTCGGCCATATCGCGGGTGCGCGGCTCCTCCCGCTACGTGAGCTGCCCGGGCGGGCCGAAGCGGAGCTCGGCGCGTTCAAGGACAAGGACATCGTGGTGATCTGCCGCGCTGGCGTGCGCAGCGTAACCGCGGCCGCGATCCTTACCGGCCTCGGCTTTGAGAAGGTCTGCAGCATGAAGGGCGGGATGCTTGATTGGGACGATGCGCGTTTGCCGGTCGAGCGCTAGGCGCGCCGCGCGCGCGTCCGCGATCGGCAGGGATCTAAATGACTGCGAGGAGAGTTCGCGGGAGACTTCGTGATGGATGCTCCCGGCTGCTCCTACTGGCAACAGTCGGCGCGGCGCTGCTGCTGGCCGGATGCGGGCAGTCGCCCCAGAACTTGGCCACGCGGTATCTCGCCGACCTTCAGCAGTTCAACTATCCGGCCTGCTACGCGACGCTCACCGACGAGGACCGCGCTGCGCGCCCGCTCCGGCAGTTCCTGACCGAGATTCCGCTGGCGCCCGACGTCGATCCAATCTGGTTCCGCGCGATCCTGTTCAGCACGGCGTACGAGGTCGGCCAGCCGCAGGTCAACGGCGAGCGCGCGGTGGTGCCGGTCAAGGTCACGATGCCCGATCTCACGCTGTGGGAGCGGACGATAGACGCCAAGGTGGGACCGCAGGACTCGCTCAACGCGGCCGCCGACAAGTCGCTCCAGACCGGGCTCTATCCCAAGGTCAGTTTCGAAGACGCGTTGGTGATGGTCAAGCAGCAGCATCAATGGCGCGTAGTCGCGGACTTCGCGCGCCGCGACCTGATCCGCGACGGCAATCGCGAGGCGGTCAGCATCTATCACAGCCAGGACTATCCCAAAACGGCAGCGGCCTACCAGGCACTGCTCACCCAGCTCGGCAAGCAAGAATTTAGCGGCAGCCGCGGCATGGCGTTTTTCTTGAAGCGCAAGCTGAAGGCGATCGAAGACATCCAGGCCGAAATCCCGGCGGCGCGCGCCTACATTACCAGGCTCGTGCTGAGTGACGTCGCGGTGAAAATGTCCGAGTCGCGGGTGCCGGCGATCTTCGGCCGTATCAACAATGCCGGCGACCGTGGCGTGGACGAGGTGCGGCTGACGGTGACCTATTATGCGGGACGCGGCGTCCAGCGCAAGCTGCTGTACCAAGAGAGCCATAGCGTGATCGTCACGCCGATCGAATTCACCGGCTTTGTCAGCCCGGTGCTGCCGTTCGTGCCCGGCGAGACCCGCGACTTCGGCTTCGAGCTGATCGCGCCGGCGCAGATCCAGCAGCAATCCGAGCCGACTCTGACGGTGGGATCGCTGGTTTTCACGCAATCCAAGGCGCCGTTGCCGTCCCTTGCGATCGAAAACCCCACTCCGACACCGCAGCCCCCCGGCTCGCCGTCATCGACACCGAAAGCTTCCTCGCCCGCGCCTTCCACGCCCGCACCGTCGCCCCGGCCGCGCGCGACGCCGGGTCCGCACTAAGCAATTGGCTATTCGACTCACGCTCGCGGTTCCCACTCACAATCGCGCGGCCACACTTGGAGAGACCTTGGCGAGCCTCGCGGCGCAAAGCCTGCCCCATGGCGTCGAGACGGAATGCATCGTCATCGATAACAACTCGAGCGATCGCACGCCCGCGGTCGTTGAAGAGGCGGCCGCGCGCGCACCGTTCGCGATACGCCGCGTGTTCGAGGCGCGCCCCGGCTCGAGCTTCGCGCGCAATCGCGCGGTCGACGAAGCGGCCGGCGACTTCATCCTGTTCATCGACGACGACGCGGTAGCCGATCCCAACTGGGCGGCGCTGGTGCTGGCCGCGATCGAGCGGCGCGGACTCGACGCGGCGTGCGGGATGGTGCTGCCGCGATGGGAGGTCGCGCCGCCGCGATGGCTGGGGACGTCGTTGTACGTGCGCTTCGCGGTGCACGACCAGGATGCGATCGCGGCGGCGCCGCCGAAGGACGCGGAAGTCCTGCGTAACTACTTCAGCGCCAACGTCGGCTTTCGTCGCGAGTGCTTCACGCGCTTCGGCCGTTTCCGTGAGGACCTGGGCGTGGTCGGCGGCAATCCGATTTCAGGCGAGGACACGGAGTTGTTCGCGCGGATCCTTAAGGGCGGCGGCGCGATGGGGTTCGTCACCGAGGCGCGGGTTTTTCACCTGGTGCCTGCCGCGCGGATGAACCGCAAGTACCTGCTGCGCAAGGCCTTCGCATTCGGCGTGGGCACGGCGCAGGCGGGTGGGAGGAGCCACAATCATTTCGACAAGCTGGTCCGTAACGCGATGCGGATGGTCGCGGCGGCGGCGCGCGGCGATCGCGAGCGCGCGCTTTACCACGAGCTGGAATGCGCGAACTTCTTCGGCTACTGGTGGGGCCGCCTGCCCAAGCGTGGCGCGCTGCCGGTAAGCCGTTGACGCTCCGGCGGGAAGTGTCTTTTCAGCCCCAGGCTCTTTATTTCAGATAGTCCAGCATTCCGCGCCGCAGCATCCCCTCCAGATAAGGAATCACGTCGCTCATCCGCGCGAGCTCGTCCACCGTTACCCAGCGGCCCTCGATGTGTTCGCCTGGCATCAGAACCAGGTCGCGGCGCGCGTCCGCCGGCCGACATGCGAAGAGCGCTTGCACGTATGGGTCCGGCGGCGCCTTGTAGAGCCCGAGCGCGCGTTCGATCTCGATCGCGAGGCCGGTTTCTTCGCTGACCTCGCGCGCGAGGCACTCCTCGATGCTCTCGCCGAGCGCGAGATGGCCGCCGGGAAGGTCCCAATGGCCTGGCCGATAAGGCATCCGCGCCGCGCGCCGCAGCACTACCAGGCGCCCGCGGTCGGCGATTATGCCGTGCACTCCGATCCAGAACTGCGACTCCGCCATCCGATTCTTCAGCCCGTGCGAGAAGCTTGCGCTTCAGGGTAACCGCGCGATGCGGCCTGCGCCAATAGGCGCGACGACGGCGTAGCCGTCGCCCCGCCTGTTGGCGCTGGAGCGCGCGCGGTTGTCAGCGGGGGCGGATGGGGCCGCGTGCCGCGCGGCCCCATCCGCCCCCGCCGGGAGTTTCGATTCGCACGCGCTCGCCTGCCAGCAGCCGCTCGTTGGCCTTGCCTGGCAGCTTGATTCGCCGCCCGTCGCGCACAAGATAGTTCGCACCGGGCTTGCCGGGACCGCCGCCGGCAAGCCCCCACGGCTGAGTGATGCGCCGATCGGTCAGCAGGCTCAGCGTCGCCGGCACCAGGCATTCCAGTTCCCGAACGAGGCCATCGCCGCCGGCGGCCGCGCCGCGGCCGCCGGAGCCGCGACGAATGCGGTACTCGGTGATGCGCATCGGGTAGTACGCCTCCAGCGCCTCGATTGGCGTATTGAGCGTGTTGGTCATGTGCGTATGAAGGCCGGCGGCGCCCGGATGGCCGGGGGCCGCGCCGGCGCCGCCGGCGATCGTTTCGTAGTAAGAGAAATGGCGCGCGCGGATCGAGTCGTAGCCGCCCAGCGTCATGTTCGACATCGAGCCCGAGCTGGCCGCAGGGATGCGGTCGGGCGCGGCGGCGGCCAGCGCTCTCAGCAACACGTCGACGATGCGCTGTGAGGTCTCGACGTTGCCGCCAGCGACGGCGGCTGGCGCCAGCGCGTTGACGATCGAACCGGGCGGCGCGATCACCCGGATTGGCCGCATCAGCCCCTCGTTGGCCGGCACGGCTTCCGCCGCCAGGCACTTCATCACATAGAAGGTCGCCGACAGCGTGATCGCATAGTTGGCGTTGACCGAGCCGCGCACCTGTGGCGCGGAGCCGGTGAAATCGACGATCGCGCGTCCGCCGCCGATACGGACCGCAACGCGGATTGCGATTGGCCCGGTGCCGACGCCGTCGTCGTCAAGGTAATCGATCGCGCGGTACACACCCGGCCGCAGGCGGCGAAGTGTCGCGCGCATCAGGCGGTCGGCGTAGTCCTTGAGCGCCATCATCGCGGCGGCCACTTGCGCCCGCCCGCTCGCCGCCACCAGCCCGCGCAGCCGCTCGGCGCCGACGTTCAGCGCCGCGATTTGCGCGCGCAGGTCGCCCTCGCGTTCCTCGCGCACTCGCGTGTTGGCGAAGAACAGTTCCAGAACGTCACGCGCCGGCTTGCCCGCGCGCATGATATGGACCGGCGGCAGGCGAAAGCCCTCCTGATAAATCTCGGTGGAGAGCGCCATCGAGCCCGGCGCCATCCCGCCGATGTCGGCGTGATGGGCGCGGTTGGCGGCAAACGCGAACGGGCGGCGTTCATGACCAAGAAAAATTGGCGCGACCAGGGTGAGATCAGGCAGATGCGTCCCGCCGGCAAACGGATCGTTGACCGCGGCGACGTCGCCCGGTCCAAGCTCCAGCCGTTCGATCGCGGCGCGCACGGAAAGCGGCGTGGAGCCGAGATGGACCGGGATATGGGCGGCCTGCGCGACCAGTTCGCCGCCCCCGTCGAACAGCGCGCACGAGAAGTCGTGGCGCTCCTTGATGTTGGGCGAGAAGCCGGTCAGGCCCAGCACGACTCCCATCTCCTCGGCGATCGCCGCGAGGCGGTTATTCATCACCGCCAGCGTCACCGGGTCGAGTTTCGTCGCACGCTTCATCGCGAGCCGCTTGACGGCGCGTTTCATGGTCACGCCTCCAGGTGCAGGTTGCCGAAGCCGTCGGCGCGCAACGTGAACTCGGGTGCGACGTAAGCGGTGGCACTGAGTTCGACCACGATCGCCGGTCCGCGAATCCTGGCGCTCGCGCCGATCGCGTCGCGAGCGTAGACCGGGACCGCGCGCGCGCGTCCGCCGGCGACGACCTGGATACGCCGTGCGGGCGACGGCCGTCCCTTTGAACGCCCCAGGCGTTCGGGGGCGGCCGCGATGCCGGGTGCGGTCGCGCGCAGGCGCAAATTTACGACTTCGACCGCGGCCTCGGGCGCGGCGTAGCCGAAAGTGCGACGATGAGCTGCGTGGAAGTCGGCGGCGAAGCGCGAAGTCAGGTGCACCTCGATTTCGTAAGACTGGCCGCGGTAGCGCACGTCGGCGAAAAGCTCGACGCGGATTTGCGCGGGCCGCGGGCCTTCGGCCGCGAGTTCGCGCCGTGCGCGCGTGACCATCGGAAGCGCGCGCGCCGCGAGGCGGCGATAGTTGGGCGAGGCCTCGCGCACGGTGAGCGAGTATTCGCGTCCGAGCGGTGCTTGCAACGCTCCCCACGCACAGAGCAATCCGGGGTTGCGCGGCAGCACGATATGCCGGATGCCGAGGTCGAGCGCCAATTCGCAGGCGTGCATCGGGCCCGCCCCCCCAAAGGCCATCAGCGCGAAGTCGCGCGGGTCGAAGCCGCGCTCGACGGTTATCACGCGCACCGCGCGTTCCATATTGGCGTTGACGACGCGGATGATGCCGCCTGCCGCACCGATTGCGTCCGTGCGCATCGCACGGCCGAGCCCGGCGATCGCCTTGGCGGCGCGCTCGGGATAAAGGCGCATCGCACCGCCCAGGAAATTCTCGGCCACCAGCCTCCGGGCGACCAGGTTGGCGTCGGTGACCGTCGGCGCGTCGCCGCGTCCATAGCAGGCCGGACCCGGATCGGCCCCGGCGCTTTCGGGGCCGACCTTGAGCGAGCCGCCCGCGTCGACCGCCGCGATCGAGCCGCCGCCCGCGCCGACGGTGTGGATGTCGATGACCGGGGTGCGGACGGCGTAACCGCCGGGATGGCTGAGCGTGCGGATTGCGGCGCGGCCGTCGAACAGGGAAACGTCGGTCGAAGTGCCGCCCATGTCGAAAGTGATGAACCGATCGACGCCGGTTGCGCGCACCAGCGCGGCCGCGCCGACCACGCCGGCGGCAGGGCCGGAAAGAATCGTGCGGACCGGTTCGTCGCGCGCGAGGCGCACGCCGATCGCACTGCCATTGGATTGCATCACGCGCAGGCGCGCCGCCCGCAGGTCGCGCTCCAGCCTGCCGACATGGGAGGACATCCGCGGCGCCACGTAGGCGTTGACCACCGTGGTCGAGAGCCGCTCGAACTCGCGGTACTCGGCGAGGATGCGATGGGAAACCGACAGTGGCAGGCCAAGCGGAGTCAGCGCGCGCGCCAGCCGTTGTTCGCTGGCCGGGTTGGCGTAAGAGTGGAGCAGGGAGATGGCGATCGAATCGGCGTGGCTCGAGGCGGCGGCTCGGCGCACGCGGCTCAGCTCGGCGGTAGTCAGGCGGAGCCCCACCTTGCCGTCGAAGTAAGTCCGCTCGGCGACGCCCAGGCGCATCGCACGCGCCACCAGCGGTTCCGGGCGCTGCGGAGCTAGCGAATAGAGGTCGCTGCGGTTTTGCCGGCCGATCTCGACCAGGTCCTCGAAGCCGGCGTTGGTCACCAGCAGGACGCGCGCCCCCTTGCGTTCGAGCAACGCGTTGGTGGCCACGGTCGAGCTATAAGTGACCAGATCGGCGGGTAGCTCCCGATGCGGGCCGTGCGGCTTGTCTTGAAGCATCGTTTTAAGTCCGTCGACAACCGCGCGCGCGGGGTCGTCAGGCGTGGAGAGCACCTTGTGCACGACGAGGCGTCCGCCGGCGATCGCGACCAAGTCGGTGAACGTACCGCCGGTATCGATTCCGATGATGACGGTCGTGGCCATCAGGGCTTGAGCAATACCTTGAAGTTTGGCGAGCGCCCGGCGGCAGCGAGCGCGGCCGGCGCGTCTTCCAGCGGAAGTATTGCCGAGATGAGCGGGCGCGGATCGACTTTCCCCGAGGCGATCGCGGCGATCGCCGGCGCAAACCGGCCGCATCGCGAGCCCACGATCGTGATTTCGTTGACTACGGCCTTTGCCAGGTTGAGCGACGCGCCCGCGGCCGCCGTGCTCTTGAGAATTACCTTGCCGCGCGGACGGACCAGCGCGAGAGCCTGGTTAAGCCCGGCGCTATTCCCGGTGCAATCGATGACCACGTCGAAACCGGGATCAAGCTGCTTTTCAAGTTGTACTTCAAGTCCGAGCGCGGCCAGCCGATCGAGCTTGTCGCGATGGTGTCCCGCCAGAACGGGCGCGTAATTTTCGGCGCGGAGCACGATTGCGGTGAGTGCGCCGAGCCGTCCGTCGCCGAGGACCGCGATTCTGTCATCGCGGCGCAGGTTGGTTTGTTCGAAGATCTCGTAGGCGGCTGCCACTGGCTCGACGAAGACGCCTAGATCGTCGAATATCGAGTCGGGGAGGGGGATCAGGTTTTTGTCGGGCAGCCGGAGGTACTCGGCGAACGCGCCGTCGCGGCCCAGGATCCCGAGCACGGTACGGTTGGGGCAATGGCGTCCCAGGCCGTCGAAGCACCAGACGCATCGCCCGCACGATGCGTTGATTTCGCCCACCACGCGGTGGCCGGCGAGCGCGCGGGTCTGGGTGTCGACGACTTCGCCGACGAACTCATGGCCCGGCACGCCGCGGTAGGTCATGTAGCCGCGCGCCAACTCGAGGTCGGTGCCGCATATTCCGGCCATCCGCACGCGCACGATACTTTCGCCCGGCGCAGGCGCGGGGTCGGGATAGTCGTTACGCAGAATCAGTTCGGGATTGAGCAACAGCGCGCGCATCGGCCGATTGAAACAAAAAAGCCGCAGGCTGCGCCAGCTCGCGGCGTAAGATTAAATATCGGCCTGAAGATCAGTCCGAGGACTTGCCCTTGGCACTCTTTTCGGAGGAAGACGAGCCGCCCTTGTCCGACGATCCGCCCTTGTCCGACGAGCCGCTTTTGGCCGAGGCGCCACTGTCCGACGACGCCGACGAACTCGAGGAGCCGTTGGCGCCGTTGCTCGCGGACTCACCTGACGACTTGTCGCTGGATTTATCGTTGGATTTGTCGCTCACCGCGTCCGTGCCTTTGCTGCTGCCGGACTTGGCATAGTCGGTCGCATACCATCCTGAGCCCTTGAGCACGAACGAGGTGCTCGAAATCATGCGCTCGACTTTGCTCTTGCAGGTCGGGCAACGCTTGAGCGCGGGCTCGGTGATGCGTTGCATCGTCTCGAACGTTCCGCATTTGGGGCAACGATACTCGTAGATCGGCATTTTAGTAACTGAAATCGGCTCCTAGAGCCCTAGTAATCACGCTTTGCAGGCTTGTCAATTAGTCTTCGCCTAGGATTGGCCGGCTCGCGATTCACTGAGGACTGGAGCCGCGTTCCACGGTGTTCCATCTTCTCAGAATCATGGCCGCGATGCCATCGCGTGCAGTCTTGCGGCGATTGCGGCCGGATCGTCGCAGGTTATCCGAAGCGATTTTTGCCGCGCCGCCGCCCCCGCGACGAGTTCCACCGCCGAGCGCGCGACGCCGGCCATCCGCGCGACCGTCTCGATAAGCTCCGCGTTGGCCTTGCCGCGTTCGGGCGCGGCCGCGACGCCGATCACCAGGCCGCGCGGGTCGACCCGCAATACCCCGACGCGCGAAGCGCCCGGCCGCGCCATCACCTTGAGCGTAACCGAGCCAGCCCCGGCACTGAGCCACGCTGGAAGGCGGCCGAGGTTTTCGCGCAAGTCTTGGCGAAGATCTTCGCGTCGAGTGGCGGAGGTGCGCGATTCGGAAGGGATTCTACGAACCGTAAATCACCGCCGCCGGCGTTATGGCTCGCAGGAGGGAGATGATCAACACGCGCTGCACGAATTGAATGGCGATGAGGACGACGATGGGCGAGAGGTCGAGGCCGCCAAAGTACACCGGCAAATGCTCGCGAACAAAATCGAAAACCGGCTCGGTCATCGAGTAGAGCGCTCGCACGATGGGGTTGTACGGGTCGGGCTGGACCCAGGTCAGAAGCGTGGCGATGATGACGATCCAAAAGTAGATTTGGAGTAGCCCGGACAGTGTCTGGGCTGCAAATACGATGGTGCTGACTAGGATATCGGGCATGGTCGATGACTCCGGGAGGACTTAGCTGACGCGTCCGAGTTCGCGCGAGCGCTCGGCCGCGGCATTAATGGCACGCGCCACGATATCAGAAAAGCCGTCCGCGCCTAATTGTTTAAGCGCGGCTTCGGTGGTGCCGCCGGGCGAGGCGACGATCCGAATCAGCTCGGCCGCCGCCATCGGCGAGCGGCGCATGTTTTCCTCCGCGCCGCGAATCGTTTTGAGTGCCATCCGCAGTGCCAATTCGGCCGGCAGGCCTTGAGCGACCGCGGCGTCGGCGAGCGACTTGGCGAACAGGTAGACGTACGCAGGGCCGCTTCCGGAAAGCGCCGTCACCGCGTCGAGCAGCGCCTCATCCTTGAGCGCCACCGCGTCGCCGACGGAGCGGAAAATCTTAAGCGCGAAAGCCTCGTCGGCCCGGCTGGCGTCGCGGCCGCGCACCAGCGCCGCCATCCCCTGACCAACCATCGCGGGCGCGTTCGGCATCACGCGGATCACTCGCGCGCGGCCGCCCAGCGCACCCTCCAGGCGGCCCAGTGTGACTCCGGCCGCGATCGACACGAAGAGCTTGGAGGCGAGTCCTCCTTTGCGCGCCGCGCCATCGTCATCGCTGCCGGCGCGGGCAAGCTCGGTGAGCACGGCATCGATGGTTTGCGGCTTCACGGCGAAGAGCACGGCGCGCGATGATTTGAGGACCTTGAGATTGTCGGTTGTGACCTCGATCTTGAGCGCGCCTTTGAATTTGCGCCGCCGCGCCGCGTCGACGTCGGAAGCGATCAGCTCGGACGCCTTGAAGACCTTATTTTCGACCAGGCCGCGCGCCAGCGCCTCGGCCATGTTGCCCGCGCCGATAAAGCCCAGCTTCTTTTTCACGTTCATCCGGCACGCTCGCCGAAGACCGCGCGGCCCACCCGCACGATCGTCGCGCCTTCTTCGATCGCCACCTCGAAATCGTCGGTCATTCCCATGGAAAGCTCGCTTAGCGCAAGCCCGGTCGCCGCCGCAAGCCGATCGCGCATCGCGCGCAGCGCGGCGAAGTGGCTCCGCGAGCGCTCGGGGTCGGACGCCGGCGGTGGAATCGTCATCAGGCCCAGGATCTCCACCGTCGCGCGCGCCTGCTCGATGAGCCGCTCGACCTCGGCGGCCGCCACGCCGCTCTTGGACGCTTCGCCCGCGGCGTTGACCTCGATGAGCACGGCCACGCGCGGCACCGGACGCGCGCGGCCCAGCGCCGCCGCTAAACGCGCGGAGTCGAGGCTATGGATGAGCGCGAAGCGATTTGCGGCGTCGCGCGCCTTGTTGGTCTGCAGATGGCCGATCAGATGCCATCGCAGATCCCCCAGATCGGCCAGCGCATCCTGCTTCGCCGCCGCCTCCTGCACGTAGTTTTCGCCGAACTCGCGCGCCCCGGCGGCGTAGGCGGCGCGAATCGCCGCGGGTGGCTGCGTCTTGCTCGCAAGGACAAGTCTGACCGCGGCGGGGTCGCGCTCCGCGCGTCGCGCGGCTCGCGCGATCCGCTCGCGCACGGCCGTCAGCCGCGCGGCGATTTCGTCGATTTTGCTCTGGGTCAGCATCGGTCTTACGTCAGCATCCGGCTTGCAATCAGCGCCGACCTTCCCACGACGCGATCCCATTGCGCCGCAGCGCCGCGAGCACCTCGCCGACCGGCAGGCCCATCACGTTGTCACGCTCTCCCTCGACCTCCACCACCAGGCCCGCGCCCTCGGCCTGGATACCGTACGCACCCGCCTTGTCCATCGGTTCGCCGGTGCGGATGTAGGCGTCGATTTCGTCGTCGCCAAGCTCGCGGAAACGGACACGGCTTGCGACCGGGCGGCTTTCGACAACGCGTCCGTCACGCGCCAGCGCGAAGGCGGTCACCACGGTGTGGAAGCGGCCGGAGAGCGCGCGCAGCATGCGATGGGCGTCGGCGTGGTCGCGCGGCTTGCCGAGAATTTTACCACCGCATTCGACCACGGTGTCCGCGCCCAACACCAGCGCGCCGCCGGCGCGCCACGAGACCGCGAGCGCCTTCTCCTCGGCCATCCGGAGCGCGAAGGTCGCCGCCGGCTCGCCCGGGCGGCGTTCTTCCTCGACGCCGCTTTCGCCGAGCTCGAACTCGACCCCGGCGGCGGCGAGCAAGGCTCGCCGGCGTGGCGAGGTCGAGGCGAGAATCAATTTGGGTGCCATCTTTGGCAAAATTCGTCGGCAAAAATCCGTTGACAAAAGGTTGCAGGAGCGGCTCGCGCGGCGCAAGCACGGTCGTGTGCGATGCTGTTGGTTGGGCCGCGTCCATGTGCTTACACTGGCGCATCACCGCGAGGATAAAATCCGATGAGCGAGCTGGTCCACAAGTTCGTCAAAACCAACGGCATCCGGATGCACGTAGTCGAGGCTGGCGAGGGCTTTCCGGTGGTTTTCTGCCACGGCTTTCCCGAGCTCTGGTACTCGTGGCGCCATCAGCTCCGCGCGCTCGCCGGCGCCGGCTTTCGCGCTATCGCGCCCGACCAGCGCGGATACGGCGAAACCGATTGTCCTCAGCCGGTCGAGGCTTACCAGGTGCGCGAACTGGTGAAGGACATCGTCGGGATGCTCGACGCGCTGGAGATCGAAAAGTGCGTGATCGTCGGTCATGACTGGGGCGGCTTCGTCAGTTGGCAAAGCGCGATGCGTGCCCCGGCGCGGATTGCGCGCGTGGTCAACCTCAATACGCCGTTCATGCCGCGATGGCTTCCGTCGACCCCGGGAAGTCCCGAACATCCGAAGGTAATCTGGGTGACGAGCCCGCAGCCCGCGCCGCTCAAGCCGACCGAGATGGCGCGGCAGGCGGCGGCCGGCAATTTTCACTACGTGCTGCATTTCCAGCAGCCGGGAGTTGCCGAAGCCGAACTCGAACGCGACGTGCGGCGCACGCTGCGCGGTCTCTATCGCGACCCGATGCCGCTTGCGCCGCTCGCCGAGCGCGCAGCTCCGGGCGTGTTCGGTCCCGCGGGCGGTGGTCTGCTCGATCGCCTGCCCGACGGACCGCTCGGCAAATACATGAGCGAGGCCGACCTCGACGTTTACGTCAAAGCGTTTGAGAAAACCGGCTTTCGCGGCGGGCTCAACTGGTACCGTAATATCGATCGCAACTGGGAGGAGTCGGCCAATCTGCCCGACCGAGTCGATCAGCCGGCGCTGATGATCACCGCCGAACTCGACTTCGTGCTGTGGCCCGAGCAGACGCTGGGCATGGAGCGATGGGTACCCAATCTCAAGCGCGTGAACATCAAGGGTTCCGGCCACTGGACTCAGCAGGAGAAACCCGAAGAAGTGAACGCCGCGCTGCTGGAATTTTTGTCCGACCTTCGATGAAGCCGTGGCCTCGCGGGAGGCGTCGTCGAGAATTGTTTGCCGCGATGCTTTTCGCAGTCCGGTACGATCCGATCGAACTAACGTCCTGATTGAATCAGCTCGAGCGTCAAACTAGCGTAAAGTGATGTTGGTGAAGCTAAGTCGCGGAGTGGTGGGTTTGGTTACGGTGGTGGGGTTGGCCGCGCTTTTGGCTACCCCGGCGCAAGCGCTCGGACCCGTCAAAACGCTGGCAGCTCCCTCGATTCGCGGCGACGCACGGTCCATCCTGGGTCAGTTTCGCATTCTCACCGTCGTTCCGATCGACCCTGAGCAGGCTTTCGTCGAGGGCTACGCGGCATACCGCGCGCACGATCAGATGAAGACGATCGAGCGGATGACGCTCGCGGCCGATAAGTACCCCGCCCTTGCAGACTACGCGCTGTTCTTTCTCGGGTCGGCCCAGCGCGACAGTGGCGACAACCAGAATGCCGCGGCGACTTTCCGGCGGCTCAGTTACGGCTATCCGCAAAGCGTCTTCGCCGACCAGGCGTCGCTACAGTACGCCGAGATTGAATTCAAGCTCGGGCGGCTAATCGATGCGCAAGCGGCGGCCGCGACGCTGATCGCGCGCAATCCTGCTCCGGATATCGACCAGCAGGCGCGGCTCGTTCAGGCGCGCGCCACGCTCGGCCTTGGCGACGCGCGCGGCGCTTTCCGGCAACTGCAGGCGTTGCGCGAACAGTATCCGCAGGGCGCCGCCGACGAAGAGTCGCGCACGCTCGCCTATTCGATCGCAGCGGCTCATCCCGGTCTGATCGACACGCGATCGCTCGGGTACCATCGCCGCGAGGCCGCCTTGCTGCTGCGCGAGGGGCACTCGACCATGGCGCTCAGCCAAGCCGACGACGCGTTGGCACTCGGGCCTCCGGCGAGCGTGCATGCCGAGCTGTTGTGGCTACGAACGCGCGCCCTGCGTGCCAACACCGCCCGCGAGACGCTTGCGCTCAACGCCTACCTCAAGTATGCGCCGCACGGCGAGAAGGTCGCGGATGCGCTCTATCGGCTGGGACATCTTCAGTGGCGCACCGGCGACACGAAGGTTGCGCGCGCGACGTTCACCAGGCTGGTGGAAGGATTTCCCGCGCGCGAGCTTGCGCCGGCCGCGATGTTCGACATCGGGCGCTCGTACGAAGACGACGATCAATGGGACCTCGCGCGCGCCCAGTACCTGCGCCTTGCTCGGACCTACCCGCATAGCGCGCAGGCCGCCGATGCTCGCTTCCGCGCCCCGTTTGCGCTGTACATGACGGGGCACTTCGACGCGGCGGCGCACGAGTTCGGTTCGATGAAGCCGATGGCCGCCTCGGCGTCCGAGCGCGACGGACTTTCCTACTGGTATGCGCGCTCGATGGAACGCTCCGGCCAAAGCGCCGCGGCCACGGCGATTTACCAGAGCCTGGCGCAGAGCACCGCGAGTAACTATTATCCCGAACTGGCGGCGCGCCGCATCGCCGCATCGCCGGCTCAGTTGTCCTCGGCTGGCGCACTTCAACTCGACGACACTGTGCCTTCCGTGGCTCCCGGCAGCCTGGCCGCGTTTCATCTGAGCCGCGTCACCACGTTGAAGCGGCTCGGGCTGAGCTACCTTGAACCGCCCGAGTTGCGCGCGCTTGCCGCCGAGAATTCGTCCGACCCGCGCGTGCGCGACTTTGTGCTCGCGGAATTGCAGCGCACGGGCGAGTGGTACGCGGCGATCGAGATCGCAGTGCGGCTGGAGAAGGACGGGGTCCTCGACTCCTCGATGACCGAGCGGTTGCGCTACCCGCGCGCCTACTGGGATCTGATCGCGCAGGCCGCCAACGGCGGCGCGCTCGATCCTTACCTGGTGCTCGCGTTGACGCGTCAGGAGAGCCTGTTCAATCCCCAGGCGCGATCGGTGAGCGACGCGCGCGGCCTGATGCAATTGATGCCGGCCACCGCCGACCGGATCGGGCCCTCGGCGGGCGTCGAGCAAGCCTCGCTCAAGCTCTATGATCCTTCGCTGAACGTGCGCGTAGGCACGGCCTATCTCAAGAATCTGTTCGAGATGTTCGGCGGCGATCCGTTCAAGGCGGTTGCGGCCTACAATGCGGGCGAGCACGCGGTACAGCAATGGATCGCCAAATATCCGGGCGACGACGATCAATGGGTCGAGAATATCGGCTTCCGCGAGACCCGCGACTACGTCAAGCGGGTGATCGGCGGCCTGCGGGAGTACCGGATGCTCTATCCGTCGTCCACGGCGTCCAACGGCGCGACGCTGCCGAAGGGCCTATCGTAGAGCAGTCGGCCCAACCGGCTATCGGGCCATTCATCGGACCGCTTGCCGGACCGTTTATAGGTATCGACGTCGGCGAGAATTTTCTCGACCTCGCGATCGTCGGCGCGGCGTCACGCGCATTGATTTTCAAACGCGTCGCGCTCGGCGGACTGGAAGGGACCGCCTGCGCCACGCTGGCAAAGCGGATCGGCGAAGCCACGCGGGGACTCGATACGGCGGTAATAGCCTTGGTTGACTCGCCGCGATGGCCGCGCGATCTCGACTGGTCGCGCGGAACGCACAAGCGAGATCCGGCTCCGCGCAGCCGCGAGCTTGACGCCATCCTGCGGCGAATCTTTCGCACGCTGATGGCCGCGCCGGACGGCAAAGCCCGGATGCCGGGGCTCGCGATGTTCCCGACGCCGGGATACGAGTACTTCGCGCGATGCGCACGCGATCCGCGATGCAAGTCGCATCTGAGTGCGATCGCGACAGACCTGTTCGGCGAGCTTTTATGCGATTCTTTAGATGACGACGGCATTGCGCGCTCGCCAGCGCCGATGGGCGGCGCAATCTTCACCCGCTTCATGCTGGCTGGATTCGCGACCTATCGCGCGTTGGAGCGGCTCGGCGTGCCGGCCTTCGAGTCCTATCCCGATTTGCAATTGCGCCTCTCGTCTGCGTCGCAAAATATTCCATCGCAAGCGCTTCCGCCCAAACGCCGGCGCGCCGAGGCGCTGGCCGCGCGCCGTCGTATAGTCGCGTCGCTCGCGGCCGGGCTCGAGCTTCACGATGCGCCCGTGGCGGCAAATCTCGACCAGGCCGATGCCGCGGTGCTGGCGCTGGCGGCGGCCTCCTCGGCGCGCATCGGTAAATTGTGGATGGTGAGCAATCCGTGCGAGGGCAGTTTCCTGCTCGCGCTCGACAGCCGCCAGGCGCGAGACTCTGACGAGATCTGCAGGTTGCTAGCGGTAGGGAAGATAAAGGCCGGTCCGGCCGCGATCGGTCAGGGGTAAACCAGCTGCGGGCTCGGATCTCCTCGCGGGTCTGGAAATCCTATATTCGCTCGCCTAGATTGGGTTCTGGCGGGCGCACACGCATCATGCCCGCGCGAACCCCCTTAACAATGGCAGGACCCGGCAGAGTTGCGAGTCCACGTGCGGTGCTGCGCAAAGAACCACACCGCCCTCCCATACACAATGCGGGAGGGCCCGGAAGAGCTGCGCGTTAGCCCACGCCGAGAACCGCAGCGTGCTTTCTATTCGTGGACGCAGATCGGCTTTTCGGGATTATTCGGATCCGGATGGCAATCAGTTAGGTGGCCGAGTTCGGGTGTTACCCAGTATCCAGGAGCTTCAGGATGTCTCTCTATTGACGTCGGTGCACGCTGGTCAGGAATACATGCCCCGGGCGGATGTGTGCGGCAGTACTCTTCGCGGATTTGAGTTTCCCTCTTAAACTCTTCCTGCGATTGAGCCTTCGGATTCGACATGAATGGGCCGCCGTAATCGCTCGATGGGGTTGACGCTGGTTGCGCGTTAACGCTCCCCGTCCATCCTGAGAAGGTGAGCAAAAGGAGAACAAACAATCCTATGATACCAGGTTTATGTTGACGCATATTACCTTACCCTTGTCCTCTGCTCAGGTATGGCGGCAATCACTTGCGATCCCGCACAATCGATCTCTCAATTAAGGCCCCCCACCGGCAACAACACCTCCCAACCGAGTGGCAGTGCGGGAATTGACGTACCCTCGTAGCTGTTAGTGGTTGAATAAGGTCCGAAATTCTGCGTATTACCATTCCAGATATCAGCCGCAAATCCGTACCATCCATCCCCGTTAAACGACGTCGGAGTTACCGAGGTTAAAGGAACAGGAGGGCCGCTGACCGGCGAATAACTCCAACCCGGCCTGTTATTTCAAAGCACCCGCCCTCCGGGGGGCAAAGGTCGTCGTCACCGACTTTGAAGACAGCCACAACTTCGTTATACGCAGGCACGTTTATTTGGTCTACGGTGACGGTAGTACTGTCAGCTGCGGCACCAAACCCCCGGGCGGAGAGGCTCAAAGGCGATGTGATTGCCACGTTGCGATACCCGAGAATGATGCCCCCAGCCTCGCTTTCCGCTTGCGCCGCTTGAGTGAATGTGTAGGTCCCTGGATCCGGACTCACACTGCCATATTCGTACGCCAGCAACCAACCGGTTTCTGTAGAGACACCATCGAGCGAGGTGAAGTTCTGCGCCCCGCCTTGATTGATCAATCCGAGCGCTGTCCAACCGGGCGGCATTGAAGGAAGATAGGCAGTCCCATCCGTTACACTCATTGCCACCAGAAGCAGGTCTCCGTTCTGAGTGCCCGCAGGCGCAGTGAAAGTCACGCTACATACGTTATTCGGGCATCCATCAACCTCTGAGTTATTACTACCCACGAAAGCTACTGGAGCTTCGTTCGTCTGCCAATCATCCACAACCGCAGCTAATTCGGAATTCTGAGTGGTACCTTGCCCGCCGCCCGTCGGGGTTGGAATATATTCAGCCGTAGTCCAGAAAAGTCCACATTCAGAGGCTTTACCCGCTTTAACCGCACTACAAGTCGGATCCCACACCTCTGCGGTATAGTCGCCCCAACGGCACGACGTCAGTGACGTGCAAGCGAACCCGGGAGTTTCAACGCTAGTACTTGCTACCGAAGGATAGGTCTTGACGATTGAAGCTGATGAGATGGGACTCCAATTTATCACGTCCACGGACGTACTGGAGCCGTGGTTTGAAACGTGGTGTAATTGACGACGAGTTCATTGTCGGGATCGAGAGCTGAACTCGCGTAGCCGATTATTCCATTTGTCGCCGTTTGCTTAACAAAATTGAAAGTACCATAAACGGGATCACAGTTGAGCACGAATGCAAAATAATAAGAATCTACGCCGTTAGGAGCGACCGCTGCGAACGAGGTGGCGAAAATGTCATGACCATTGGAATTGGTCTGCACAGCTCCTCCTTCAGGATCTAAGGTGTCCGTCAGAATTTCGCAACTGGACGAAGCGCAGCCAGGCTGCGGTGCGAGAAAGCTGACTGCACCCGGCTGCGAATATATAGCGACGCTCGAACAAAAAGGCAGCGGGTTTGGGTCTCCGGGCCTGGGATCGAATTGTGCTAAAGTATCGTTCTTGGTGGCCGGTTTAGACGCGTCGGGTTTAAGCTTATATAGATTGAGGCATGCGTCTTTTTGGGCGTTTATGAATAAAGAACTCAAAATGATTTCGGTATACTACCCCAGGTTGTTGACCGGCCGCAGATGGCTTATGTTGGGACTATTGGTAAAAGTTCGACAGTTTGCGCCACCACATGAGGAGCTTAAGGGCGAACCGTTCTCCACCGAGTTTATGTCGATGTCGAAGATTTCGTCCGCATCATAGTGGGTAGGGTCGATATAACATGGCAGATCTACAACAATCCGTCCATTGCTTCCCATACTGATCCCCAAGATGGGGTCATCGCCAAATGTGCCAGTATACATGGTGCACGCCGAAAGAGCGTACTGATACTAAGAGCCCTGCGGATTTGCGCTCTTCGAGACTCCAATGTACAAATAAGCGCCCCGACACCGTTCATATCGTTCGACAGCGCAGCCACTATCCAGCGAGCGTTGCGCGAATCATAAGATATCTGCGTATCGTAAGGCGAGTTGACCGCATGAGGATCGCAACCCAATAGCCCCCTACCATTGCACCAGAAGGTCCATTGGGTCATCGTTTCTCATACAGGCGTGGGCGGGTTATTGTTCTTATTAAACACCCAGCGCCCACCATTGGTGAACTGCACCAGGTAGGGGCCACTGTTGGGGAAGTTCGGGTTTATGTCCGAAACAGCAACGGCGAGATCCATGGGTGACGCGTACGCAAAGGATGCGCCCGGACCTTTATTAAATGCCGCCGCCAAGGCCTGCTCGTTCCATGCGAGGAGGGGCAAAAACAGAAACGAGAGCAACGGGACCAGCCAGTAGCCACGCTTCCTCACGGTTAACCCCTTTGCGAGAGAATGAGCGGAACCTACCCCCCCTCCGCGCCTTAAAGTCAAGACCAACAAAAAAAAGGATGCGATGGCATCGAAGAGCACGTGAGACCGTGCGGCCGCTACGGATCGGTTCGTGCTGAATCGGACAGATATCTATATGACGCCGAACACCGGGATCACGCGCGCCGTGACGCGCGAGGCTGCCTCAGCCACCGCCACCAGTGCCCCCGCGCTCGCGCTCGACGGCCGCCAGGCGCGCCGCCTCGGCCCTGCTCGCGCCTGACAAGCGCCGAGCCAGCACGATCAATATTGCCTGTCGGGCCCGAGCGCGCCAAGCTGCATATCGATGGCATTGCAGCGCGAGTTCAAAGCGGTCTTCTTCGATCTGGACGGGACCCTGGTCGATATCCACGGGCCGCTGTATAACGCCGTGCGGAGCGCGCTCGACGATCTCGGCCACGCGCCGGGTCTGACCCGCGAGCGCTACCATCAGGCGCTCGAGAGCGACGATCCCTACCTCGGCCTGCCCGAGGACAAACGCGCCGAGTACACCAAGCTCGCGTTCGCCTATTTTCTCGCCGAGATCGACCGCACCGAGCGGCTCGAGCTTCTGCCCCACGTGCAGGAGACGCTGGCCGAACTCAAGCGGCGCGGCTATGCGACCGCGGTGATCACCAGCCGTCCGGGCGACCCGCAGCGGCTGGTCGAAAAACTCGCGATGGTCGGGCTGGCCTCCTACTTTGACCAGGTGATCACGCAAAGCGGCACCACGACGCGCATCCTCGACAAGACGCAGAGCCTCAAGCAGGCTGCGATGCGCGCCTCGATGCTGCCCCAGGCCTGCATGTATGTGGGCGACGAGCCGCGCGACGTGATGGCTGCGATGAACGCGGGCTACGGCGCGTCGGTGGCGATCACCACCGGGCCCGCCAGCTACCGCACGCTCAGCAGCCATCCGCAGTACCGGCCCGATTTCGTCATGCGCTCGATGAGCGAACTGATCGGATTGTTGGATCGGCTCAAGGGCGCTCAGGGCTGAGCCGGCGGGCTCAAAGAAAACGCAGGCGGGGCCGGGCGGCCGCGAATTCGGCGCGCAACGCTTCGAGGCTCTTCAGATCGTCGACGGTGCGAAACAACCCGCGATGGACGTAACCGAACATCGCCTGCCCCCGCGCCAGCAGCGGTGCGAACAGATCGCCCATCAGGCTGAACGGCGGCGGCGCGGCCGGCATCAGCTCGAACAGCGCCGGCTCGCATAGCAGAACGCCGCAATACATGTAGGCTTCCAGGCGCGCCGCGGCGGCCGCGTCGAGCGCGGGTCCGTAGTCTTCAAACCTGGCGGGCGCGCGGCGCACCAGCAGGCGCATCCGGCGCACTCGCGCGTCCGCTTCGATTTCGATTCGGCTGTAGGCTTCGGGGGTGTCGCTTTCGCGCAGCACCAGCGTCGCGAGGCCGCCGCGGTTGCGATGAAACTCCGCGAGCCCACGCAGATCGAGATCGATTATCGTGTCGCAATTGAGTATCGCAAAGGTCTCGTTGCCGAAGAACTCGCGCAGTCCCACCAGCGGGCCGCCGGTGCCCAGGAGCGCCGCCTCCGGCGCATAGGTGATTCGCACGCCCAGCGCGTCGCCCCGTCCGAGCGCGGTCTGGACCGCGGCGGCCAGGTGATGGACGTTGATCGCGACCTCGGTCACGCCGGCCCGCGCCAGCATGCTCAGCGGATAGTGAATCAGCGGACGCCCGCCTACCTCGATGATCGGTTTGGGCACGGTCGCCGTAAGCGGCATCAGCCGCTCGCCCTTACCCGCCGACAGTACCAGCGCCTTCATCGATGCGTCATTCCTCTGTGCCTCTTCCGCTTCGCGTGCGCGCTAACGCACGGCAAAAGCCGCGCGCAGCCGGGGAAAATCGTTCTTTGCCGGAGACCTCGCCAGCAGCGTTAGAATCCGGCGCGCCTGCGCCACCGCATGCGGAATGAACGCCGCGTAACCCGGCTTGCCCTGGCGCTCGAGAGCGTTGAACCGGCCAATAACCTTGAGCGCGTGCTGCAGCACGCACAGATGATAACTGTTGATGAATGCGCCGGCATCCGGGCAGGGGATGCCGCGGCGCGCGCGGCCCGCGATGTAGTAGTCGAGCAGACGGCGCTCCGCCTCGGGACCGATCACACGGTCGGTGTCGCGCGTCGTGAGCAAGACGGCGAGGTCCTGCGCGGCCGGCGCGAGCAGCGCGTCCTGAAAGTCTATTACCCTGATGCGGCCGTTTTGCACGAAAAGGTTCTGCCCGTGGTAATCGCGATGCGACAGCACGCGCGCAAGACCGCCGAGCCGCGCCGCGAGATCGTTGAGTTCCGGGGCGAGCGTGGTTAGATCGGTGCCCGCCGCGACGCTCGCCGATCCCGTCGTCAGGAAATCTTCCATCTCCCATCGGAACAGCCGCTCGTCGTATGCGATCGACGCGGCGATACATCCGTGGCCGATCCGCCGCGTGCCTTCAACATGAATCAGCAAAAGCTCGTCCACGGCGCTGCGATAAAGCGTGGCCGGCTTGTCGACGCCGTCCAGAGCGGCCTGGAACAGCGAGGTCTCGCCGACGTCTTCGACCAGCAGCATCCGGCGCTCCGCGTCCGCGACGTAAATCTCGGGCACGGCGGAGCCGATCGATTTGAGAAAGCGCTGCACGTTCACAAAAAGCGGCTCATCCGGCACGGTGGAGACCAGATTCAAGGCGCGCACATAAGCGGGCAAGTCATCGGGCCCGAGATCGACGGCAATCGCGGATGCGGGCGGGGTCGCGATGGAGGCGCCGTCCGCAGGCGGCGCCTCCATCGCGACCCGCCAGAAGCGGCGGTTCGAAGCGTCGCCCTTGAGCATGACGACGCTTCGGGCGCGCGCGCCGGGCCATCGGCCGGCGAGCGCGCGGTCGAGCCATCGTGCGAGCGCTGCTTCGGCGTCTCCTGAAGACACGCCGCGATCTTAGCCGCTCTCTGCGGGGACGGCCATGCGTGCGGGCATTTGCCCGCACGCATGGCCGTCCCCGCAGAGAGCGCGCCTCAGGCGTGCCGCGCAGTGCGCATTACGAGCCCGACGGCGCCCCGGCGCCGTCGAGGCTCATCAGTTCTTCGTACAGCCGCTCAATTTCGCCGCCGAGGAGTTCGTAGGCGGCGATGAGTTCCTTGGCGTCGGTGCGCTGGAGGTAGAAATTAGGGTCGTTCATCTGCTCGCCAAGCGCGGCGCGTTCGGTTTCCTTGCGCCCGATATCGCCCTCGATCGCCTGGCGCCGGCGGGCGTGCCGCTCGCGCTCGCGGCGCTGCTTGATTTCGTTCTCGTGCGCGGCGGCGCCGTCCGCCCCGGCTTTACCGGGGGCGGACGGCGCCGTCGCGTGCTGGCGGCCAACGGTACGTCCGCCGTTGGCCGCGCGCCCGCCGTTGCCAGCGGAAGCACCGTTTGCGGAGCGGGCGCCATTGCTGGCGCGCGCGCCAGGAGCGGCCGGCACTGTGGCCGCCGCCGATGCCGCGGCCCGGGCGGATGCGTTATTGGCCGCGATAACGGCGGCTTCAGCCGCGGCCTTCTTGGCCAGGTAGTAGTCGTAGTTGCCGAGGTAGCGCGTCGCGTGGCCCTGACCGACCTCGATAACCTCGGTCGCCAGTTCGTTGAGCAGGTAGCGGTCGTGACTGACGATCACCACCGTGCCCGGAAAGCGCCGCAGCGCTTCGAGCAGCGTATCCTTGGCCACGATGTCGAGGTTGTTGGTCGGCTCGTCGAGTAGCAGGCAGTTGTTGCGATGCGCGAGCACCTTGGCCAGCGCGAGCCGCGCACGCTCGCCGCCCGAGAGGACGCCCGCGGGCTTCAGCGCGTCGTCGCCCGAAAAAAGCATCGCGCCCAACAGGCCGCGAACTTCCCCGGTCGTCATCCCGTCCGCCGCGTCGCTCAGCTCCTGGAGCGCGGTTTTGCTGTAGTCGAGCGATTCGGCGAGGTTCTGGGCGAAGTAACCGATCTCGACGCCCGCACCGACGGTGCGCTGACCGGCCGTCATCGGTTCGATACCCGCCAGCAGCTTCATCATCGTGGACTTGCCCGCGCCGTTGGGGCCCACCAACGCGATTCGCGCGCCGCGTTCGATCGTCAGGTCGATGCCGTCGTAGACGGTTAGCTCGCCGTAGCGTTTGACCGCGCCGCGCAGCGCGAAGACTTGGCGCCCGCCGCGCTCGCACTGGGGAAAACGAATCGCGGGCGGGGCCTGGCTGCCGGCCGGCGGCGCTAACCGGTCGATTTTCTCGAGCTGCTTTATTCGGCTCTGCACCAGCTTGGCCTTGCTCGCCTGGTAGCGGAAGCGGCTGATGAACGCCTCCATATGCTCGATTTCGGCGCGCTGGTTTTCGTAGGCCGCCAGCTCCAGCGCGTGGCGCTGCTCGCGCTCGACAAGGTAGGCCGAGTAGCCGCCCTGATACTCGACCAGCCGGCCGCGTGACACCTCGAGGGTGCGATCGGTTACGCGGTCGAGAAAATAGCGGTCGTGCGAAACCAGGATGATTCCGCCCGGATAGTTCGACAAGTAATCCTCGAGCCAGTTGCGCGCCTCGAGGTCGAGATGGTTGGTTGGTTCGTCGAGCATCAGGAATTCCGGACGGCGCACCAGAAGCTTGGCCAGCGCGATACGCATCCGGATGCCGCCGGAAAACTCAGCGACGTCGCGCGCGAGGTCGGCCTCGCTGAAGCCCAGTCCGAATAGCACCGCCTTGGCGCGGCTGTCGGCCTCGTAGAAGCCGTGGCGTTCCAGCTCGCTCAACACGTCACCGAGTTCGGCCAGCGCGGCGTCGTGTCCCGGGTCGCTATGATGCTCCGCCAGCACCTCTTCGAGCTCGACCCGGCGGCGGTCGAACTCGAGCATCTCGCTCAGCGCCGAGAGCGTTTCCTCCAGCGCCGACCGGCCGCCCATTTCGGGTGCGTCTTGCGGCAGGTAGCCGACCGACGAGCGCTGCGGGCGCGCAATACGGCCAGCGTCGGGCGCGATAACCTCGGCGATCATCCGTAGCAGGGTGGTCTTGCCGGCGCCGTTGAGGCCGACCAGGCCGACCCGCGCGTCATCGGTCATCGCCCAGCTCACGTTCTCGAAGATCGTGCGACCGCCGTAGAACTTTGATACTTTATCGAGCGCCAGCATTCGGGCAAATTCTCATAGTTCCGGGAGATTCAAGCAATTTCGGACAAAAAGCGCGAAAGCGCGCAACGCGTTTCCCGGAAAGCGCGCCGCGCGGTTTCCAGCGTTTTCCAGATTGACGGCTTCGTTGGCCGCCGGGCGCACGTCGTGGGCCCCGCTCAATCCACCATCTTAGCCGCATCGGCGCGCGTGCAAAAGCCGGGGGTGCGCGGACGAGAATATCCGCTCTTGCGCCACTGGCGCATCCGCAACAAAAGCATCTGGAAGAACATCTGGCACTGGAGGTATGGACGGGGCGTGGCGCAATCCGTTTAATGGTGGAGCAAACCTCGATGGTGGAATACGTCTAGCCGGCGCGGCCGGCCGGCGACAACGGAGGAACTATATGCCCGCAATCCGGGATGGCGACCACATCCTCGTAATCGATCGCAAACTCTTCCACGACGATAACACGCGCTTTTTCGTCGGTGTGGTCGATGAGTACGACGACAGAGTGGTGCGTTTGCGCGGCTTCCCGTTCCATCTGAGTCCGTACGAGGTTACCGGCGTGGAGCGTCATGGCGAACAACGCGTAAGAGTGCTTTCGATGTCGGGCGACATATTGCTTTACCTGCTCCCGCGCGAGACCGAGCTCGATAAGATACAGCTGCGCCGCTCGCCCAAGTCGCTCCAGATGACCGACGGTGGCGCCGTTACGCTCGATCTCAGCGAATGGCTGATGCGCGCTTAGCGTTAGCGGCCGCCATCGCCGCGCTTGCCACGTTGCTGCTGATCGCGACGCGGCCGGCGCTCGCTGTCGCCCAGCAGCAGCAGAATCAGGACCTGCAAGAGCAGCGAATGCAGGCGCCCGAGACGGTGCCGGGCCCGGGTGCTATTTCCGAACCAATGGCCAACGGGCACGGCATCAATCACATCGACATTCCGCAACCGCCCTTGGTCACAATGACCGCCGTGCCCGGCTACGGCCCGGCGCCGCTATCGGTTGGCTTCTTCGTCAATACGGTGGATCCCGAGGGCAAGGGCTTCGTCTCGTACGTATGGAATTTCGGCGACGGGCAGGTCTCGATGGATCCGCCGCTGACTTTTTTCCACACCTACACAGTTGCCGGCAGCTACGTCGCCACCGTCAGTGCGACCACCGCGGACGGTCGCACCGCCGTCGCCTATGTCGGAGTCACGGTGCGTCCGAGCATCCTCAACTAGGCCGGCTTAGTCGCCGGAGTTGATAATTTCGACCTTGCCGCTTTCCAGGCCATAACGGGCGCCGACGATTTTCAGGCTGCCGTCCGCTATGCGTTTTTTGAACAGCGGCGAGCGCTCGAGCATCTTAACCTGATCGGTCACGTTCAAATCGATCGCGTTTGATTCGAGCTTGTCGCCGCCGGCCTTACGCGCCTGGTCAACTGCCGGGCAGATGTTGGCGAAGATTTCGGGCAGTTCGGCTGCAGGCTTGCTCACGCATTCGGTCAACGCGCCTTTGACCGCGCCGCAGCTATCGTGGCCCAGCACCATGATCAAGTTCGTGCCCAGATGGTCGACCGCGTAATCGATACTTTCGAGACCCGCACGGGTGACCGTGTTGCCCGCCAGGCGTACCACGAAAAGACCGCCGAGCCCCTGGTCGAAGATCAGTTCCGGCGGCACGCGCGAGTCGGAACATGATAAAATGACCGCGAACGGCGCTTGGCCGCCGACCAGCTCCGAGCGCCGTTTGGCGTGCAAGTGAGGATGGCTGTTTGCGTCGCGCTGGAAGCGCTGATTGCCTTCCATGAGCTGCGCGAGAGCCTGCGCCGGACTCATCGCAGGAGCGGCCGCGTCCGCGGCGGCCAGTACGGCCGAGACGGTTGAGAGTCGCGCTGGGAGTTGTATGGTTCCACTGATCAAAAGCGTGGCGATCATAACCGCAAACGTCAATCCTATTGAGCGTATTGGGCGCATCATGAGTCCTCTCTTTCCTAGGCGCCGCACACTTTATCATCATCGTTGCCTGATTGAAGCGTTTGCGGCGCGCGCATTGACAGCGGCGCATCGCTTGGCAACTAAGTAGATATGCGACGCGTGGGGATTTGTGCTTGTGCTTCAGCAGGATTGGCAATCGTGATGGCTCTCGGCGCGGCCGGATGTCTCTCCGACGCGATCAAGGAAGACCAGCGTCAGCTCGATCAACAAAAGGCCGAACTGGAGCAGCTCAAGCAACAGGTCGCGGCTCTCAAGAACGCCCAGCAGCCCTCCTATCCGACCACCGCGCCGCCGCCGGGCTCGTGCGACAAGGGCGTAATGCAGGTGGCGACCCGCCACGGCGGCGAGCGGTTTGCGGCAAGCGAATTCGACAAGGCGCTTGGCTACTACCAGGATGCCGTAACTGCCTGCCCTATGAGCGCGCAGGCCCAGCTCAACGTGGCGCGCGCCTACGAGGCGCTGGGCGATCGGGACCAGGCGATGAACTACTACAAGAGCGCTATCCAGTCCGCGCCGTCGGAAGACGCCGCCGTCGCGGTGCAGGCGCGTCAGGCGCTGGCGCGGCTGGCCCCGAAGTAGCGCTTTCAATTTAATTGGACCGGCCGATTGAACCGGCTGGAACAGCCGAGCCTGTGTGAGGAGGGAGGGTCCTTTGAAAGCGAAAGACGTATTCAGCGTTGAAGGCAAAGTCACAATCGTAACGGGCGGCGGCACCGGAATCGGTGCCGTGATCGCGCGCGAGTTCGCGTTGCGCGGGGCGCCGGTGCTGGTCGCGAGCCGCAACGCCGCGCACCTGGAGCCCGTGCGCGACGCCATCCGCAAGGCCGGCGGCAAATGCGAGATGGCGGTGTGCGATGTGCGCAACGCCGAATCGTGCGACGCACTAGTGGCCGAGGCGGTCAAGCACTTTGGCCGGCTCGATGTAATGATCAACAATCACGGCGCGAGCATCGCCGCCCCCAGCCTCAAGCTCTCGCCCAACGGCTGGCGCGCGGTGGTCTCGATCAACCTCGACGGCGTCTTCTTCTGCTCCAAGGCCGCCGCCCGCCAGTTCGTCGAGCAAAAGGGCCCCGGCGCGATCATCAACCTGTCCTCCACCGCCGGCGTCCACGGCTCGGCCACGATGCTGCCCTATGCGGCGTCCAAGGCCGGCGTCATCAAGCTTACCGAGTCGCAGGCGGCGGAATGGGGCCATCTCGGTATCCGCGTCAATTGCATCGCGCCCGGCCCGGTCACCACTGAGGGCGCCGCCGAACGCATCTGGCCCAACGAGAAGGTCAAGGCGGCGATGCTTTTGTCGCGCGCATTGCAACGCTTCGGCACCTGCGAGGAAATCGCTTACCCGTGTATTTTCCTCGCGTCCGACGCGGCGAGTTTCATCACCGGCGCCCTGCTCATCGCCGACGGCGGCAACCTGCGTTACGGTGACGCGCTACAGATTTTGCCTGAGTGATGATCCTGGGGCGCGAGGTGGCCGGCGAAGCGGCGCTTGTCGCGGCGCGGCACGCCGTGGTATCCGAAATCGCGCGGGCATATCGGGCTGGCGTCAAAAAGGTAGGGAAACTTGGATTTTGGATTCAGCGAAGAGCAGGAGATGCTGCGCCAGAGCGCCAGATCGCTGCTCGAGCGCGAATGTCCTTCCACGCACGTGCGCCAGATGATGAAGGACGAGCGCGGATACTCGCCCGAGCTGTGGCGCAAGATGGCCGGGCTGGGATGGCTCGGCTTGGTGCTGCCGGAGGAGCATGGCGGCGCCGGACTCAATTACGTCGACTTGGTGGTGGTGGCGGAGGAGATGGGCCGCGCGCTGCTGCCGTCGCCGTTCATCTGGACGCTGATGTTTGCCGAGGCGGTTAGCCGCGCCGGTTCCGACGAACAGAAGCGCCGGTTCCTCCCCGCCATCGCGCGCGGCGAACTGGTCGCTACGACCGCGCATCTGGAGGCCAACGGAAGCTGGGAGCAAGAGGGCATCACTATGGCCGCGCGCAAGAGCGGCGCGGGCTTCGTGCTCGACGGCGAGAAATTGTTCGTCAACGACGCGCACGTCGCCGATTTTTTCCTGGTCGCGGCGCGCACCGGCCCCAGGCGCGGCAGCCGAAATCCGGGCGATGGCGTGACGCTGTTCGCGATCGACGCGAACCACCCCGGCATCACGGTGACGCCGCTAAAAACAATGGACCGGACGCGCAAGCTCGGCGCGGTGGCGTTGCGCGGCGTGAGGGCGTCAGCCGCCGACGTCGTGGGCGAAGTCAATGGCGGATGGCCAGTGCTGGCCGCCGCGATCGATCGCGCCAAGGTCGCGCTCGCGGCCGAGATGATGGGCGGTGCGCAAAAAGTGCTCGAGACGACGGTCGCGTATACCAAGGTGCGCGAGCAATTCGGCCGCCCAATCGGCAGCTTTCAGGCCGTCCAGCACAAGTGTGCGAACATGATGGTCGACATCGAAGGCGCGAAGTCCGCCGTTTATTACGCCGCGTGGGCGGTCAGCAATGACGCGGCCGACGCGCAGACGGCTGCCGCGGTCGCCAAGGCCGCCGCGTCCGACGCTTACTCGCGCACTGCCGCCGACGGCATCCAGGTCCACGGCGGGATCGGCTTTACCTGGGAACACGACATGCATCTTTACTTCAAGCGCGCCAAGTCCTCGGAGTTTACCTTCGGCGACGCCAATTTCAACCGCGAGATCGTGGCGCAATTGATCGGGTTATAAATTGATCGACTGGATTGATGTGATGGACGCGACGCGGCGGCGCGCCCGCGCGAGCCGCCCGAGGAGGGTTTCGGCGATGGTGGACAAAACTATAATCGGCAAAACCGGCAAACCGTTCTCAATGCCAATCGAATGGAGCAAGGTGCGCGAATTTGCCCGCGCGATTCGCGATCCCAATCCAGTTTATTTCGATCCCGAACTGGCCAAAAAGGAATGCGGCGGAATTCCCGTGCCGGTCACTTTCCTCCAGACCAGCGCTTTCTGGCAGACTGCCGAATCGGCGCCTCCAATCGACATGTTCGACCCCCGGCGCATCCTGCACGGCGAGCAGGAGTTCGAATTCTTCAAGCCGATCCTCGTGGGCGACACATTGACCGGCGTCGCGCGCATCGAAGATATCTACGAAAAGGAAGGCGGGCGCGGCGGCAAGATGACTTTCCTGGCGGTCGAGACGACCTACACCAATCAGAAAAACGAGAAGGTCGCGCGCTCGCGCTTCGTGCTGGTCGAGACCGGCCAGGCCGTAGGAGGATGACTATGGCATCGAAACTGAAATTCGAAACGGTCAAGGTTGGCGACTCGATCCCCGCTGTTACCATCGACAACGTCGCGCGTCCGGATTTCGTCCGCTACGCCGGAGCGTCGGGCGACTTCGTCCCGCTCCACTACGATCAGACTTTCGCCGAGGCGGCAGGCATCCCGACCGTGTTCGCGCAGGGGATGTGGACCGCTGGGTGCCTTTCGCGATGCCTGACGGATTTCGCCGGCGCCGGCCAGGTGCGCCACTTCAAGGTACGCTTCGCGCGACAAGTATGGCCGGGCGATACACTGATCTGCCGCGGCACGGTGACCGCCAAGAACGAAACCAACGGCGAAAAGCTGGTCGAAGGCGAACTTGAAGTGGTCAACCAGAGGGGCGAGGCCACAGTCAAAGGCGCGTTCCGCGTAGCAGCGGCCTAGTCGCGCGCGCGAATTAAGCTGTAGCGCGCGGGTCGCGCCGAACCTAAACTTGGAGTGCGATGTCTGAACCGCGCTATGTCATCATTCACGGCCATTTTTACCAGCCGCCGCGTGAAAGTCCCTGGACCGGACTCATCAGTCCCGAGTCCGGCGCCGCGCCGTTCCCGAACTGGAACGAAAAAATCCTGAGCGAGTGCTATATTGCCAACGGGCGCGCACACATCATGGATGGGCGCGTGGCCCATATTCGCAACAACTACGCCGCGCTCAACTTCGATTTCGGCCCGACGCTGATTGGGTGGCTGGAGCGCCACGGCGCGCACGCCTACCGCGCGATCCGCTACGGCGACCATCTCAGCCTGCAGGAGCGCGGCGGGCATGGCAACGCGATCGCGCAATCCTACAACCATTCGATTCTGCCGCTGCTGCGTCCGCGCGACCGCGCACTGCAAATCGCCTGGGGGATCGAGGATTTCGTCGCGCGCTTCAAACGCCGGCCCGAGGGGATGTGGCTGCCCGAATGCGCGGTCGATCACGATACGCTGCGCGACGTCGCGGCGGCCGGAATAAAATTTGTCATCCTGGCGCCCGAACAAGGCGCCTTTCGCGGCCAAGGCGCGGAGCGGCGCGGCGCCGGTCCTTTCATCTGGCGCTCGGAATCGCTGAGCCTGGCGATCTTCCGTTTCGACCGCGACCTTTCGCGCTCGGTCTCCTTCGACCATGGCCTGCAGGACGGCGGCGAACTGGCGAATTCGATCGCTGGGGCGGCGGCGCACATCGAGCCGGGCCAAGTATTGATGATCGCGACCGACGGCGAGACCTTCGGCCATCACAAGCGCCGCGGCGACGGCGAGCTGGCCCGCGCAATCAACGCGCTGGAGCTGCGCGACGACGTGCGGATCACGAATTGCGCCGAGTACCTGGCGTTGCATCCGGAGGGCGCGGGCAACTTCGAGATCGGCGCGCCGAGTTCATGGAGCTGCCCGCACGGAGTCGAGCGATGGCGCGCGGCGTGCGGATGCCGCCTGGACCCGGCGACACATCAGGAATGGCGCGGGCCGCTGCGCGAGGCGATGGACTTCGTGAACAATCATGCCTCAGCGGTTTACGATCGTTTCGCGCCGCCGCTGGTCGACGACGCCGCGGCCGCGCTGATGGAATCGATCCGGCTCGCGATTGACACCAATCCGGCGCTGTTCGAGCAATTTTTCGTCGATCATCGCGTAACCTCCGAGGCCAACCGGGAGAGCCTGATGCGCCTGTTCGAGATGGAGCGCGCGGCACAGGCTTCGCTCACGAGTTGCGCCTGGTTTTTCGACGACTTTGGCGGGCCGGAAGGGCGCGTGGTGCTGCGATGGGCCGCGCGCGCGGTCGAGTTGGCCGCCGAGTTTTCGCTCAGCATCGAGCCGGAATTGCTCGAGCGCCTGCGCGAGATCCGCTCCAACCGCCGCGAGATCGGCGACGCCGCCACGCTATACTTGAGCCTCAAGACACGCGAAGCACGCGGGAGGGTATGATCGCCATGGCGGACACCGACCATCACGACATCGAATCGATACTTCGCGAAGGCCGCAAGTTTCCTCCGAGTGCCGAGTTCAGCCGCGCGGCCCACGTCAAGAGCATGGCCGAGTACGAGGCGCTCTACCGGCGCGCCGAGCAGGACCCCGAAGGATTCTGGGCCGAATGTGCGAAGGAGCTGAGCTGGTTCAAGCCCTTCGACAAGGTCCTGGAATGGAAATTTCCCTTCGCCAAGTGGTTCGTAAACGGCAGAATCAACGCCGCCTACAACTGCCTCGACCGCCATCTGACCACCGCGCGGCGCAACAAGGCGGCGCTCATCTGGGAGGGCGAGCCGGGCGAGGTGCGCGTACTGACCTACCAGATGCTGGCGAGCGAGGTCGCGCGCGCGGCCAACGCGCTCAAGAGCCTCGGCGTGAAGGAGGGCGACCGCGTCGCGATCTACATGCCGCTGGTGCCCGAGGCGATGATCGCGATGCTGGCCTGCGCGCGCATCGGCGCGATCCATTCGGTGATTTTCGGCGGCTTCTCGGCCGAGGCGCTGATCGATCGTATCAATGACGCCGAGGCCAAGGTCTGCATCACGGCGGACGCCGGATGGCGCCGCGGACAGCAAATCCCGCTCAAGCCCAACGTCGACGAGGCGCTCAAGCGATGCCCCTCGGTCGTGCATTGCGTGGTGTTGCGGCGCACCGGGGCCAAGGTCGAGATGCGCAAGGGGCGCGACGTCTGGTGGGACGAGTTGGTGGCTCCGCAAAGCTCAGTATGCGCGCCGGCCGAGCTCGACGCCGAGCATCCGCTCTATACGCTCTACACCTCGGGCACCACCGGCAAGCCCAAGGGTGTCGTGCATGCGACCGCCGGCTACCTGGTGCATACGCTGATGACCATGAAGTGGGTGTTCGACCTCAAGGAGGAGGACATCTACTGGTGCACCGCCGACATCGGTTGGGTCACCGGGCACAGCTACACGGTGTACGGTCCGCTCGCAGCCGGGGCGACGGTGGTGATGTACGAAGGCGCGCCGAATTTTCCCGAGAACGATCGCTTCTGGCGAATAATCGAAAAGTATCGCGTCAATATTCTCTACACCGCGCCCACCGCGATCCGCACCTTCATCAAGTGGGGCGACTCGTGGGTAAAGAAACACGATCTCTCAAGCCTCAGGCTGCTCGGCACGGTCGGCGAGCCGATCAATCCCGAGGCCTGGATCTGGTACCACAAGGTCATCGGCGGCGAACGTTGTCCGATCGTCGATACCTGGTGGCAGACCGAGACGGGCGGCATCATGATCGCCTCGATGCCCGGCGGGATTCCGACCAAGCCCGGATCGGCGACGCGTCCGCTGCCGGGCATCGCCGCCGAGGTCGTCACGCGCGAGGGCAAACCCGTCGGCGCCAACCAGGGCGGTCTGCTGATAATTCGGCGGCCGTGGCCCGGTATGCTCCGCACGATCTTCCGCGACCCAGAGCGCTACAAGCAGCAGTATTTCAGCCAAATCGAGGGTGCTTACTTCACCGGCGACGGCGCGCGGCGCGACGAGGACGGCTATTTCTGGATCATGGGCCGAGTCGACGACGTGATTAACGTCTCGGGCCATCGGCTGGGTACGATGGAGATCGAAAGCGCGCTGGTCTCGCATCCGACAGTGGCCGAAGCGGCGGTGGTCGGCAGGCCCGACGATATGAAGGGCCAGGCGGTGGTCGCGTTCGTGACGCTGGAAGGCGCGCGCCACGGTGATGCGAAATTGCGCGATGAACTGCGCCAGCACGTGGTCAAGGAGATTGGCGCGCTCGCGCGTCCCGACGACCTGCGCTTTACCGACGCGCTGCCCAAGACACGCAGTGGCAAGATCATGCGCCGGCTGTTGCGCCAGATAGCCTCGGGCGACGAGAAGCTTGGGGATACCACCACGCTCGAAGATCTCTCGGTGCTTGCCCGCCTGCGCGAAGATGACGAATAGCGCGAACGGGCCTCGCGGGGCCGCTGCGCCCGTTCCGGCCGCTGCGGGACTGGCGGATTTCAGGACGGGCGGATGCCGAAAGTTTTGGCGATTATGCGGTCGAGCATGCGCGCCGGCAGGATCATGGGCAGGGTCCAGTTCTGCAATCTCCCCGCGACCGGAGAGTAACGAACCTTCGGCCGCTTTGCGGTGAGTGCTTGACCTACGACTGCGCCCACGCGCTCGGACGACCAGCCCTTGCGGCCTTCCGAGATCATGTAATCGCGAAAGCGCCCGAGGATTTCGAAGTATGGGCTCTCGCGATGAGCCGCGAGGTCGATCTGCTCGGCCTTGTCCCAGATGGGTGTCGCGACCGAGCCTGGCGCCACGATAATCACGTCGATTCCGTAAAGCATCAGTTCCCGTCGCAGGCTCTCCGACAGACCTTCGAGCCCGTGCTTGGAGGCGGAATATTGACCCGCGAAAGGGAAGCCAACGCGGCCGCTGACCGACGAGATGTTCACGATGCGTCCCGGCGGCCCTGTGAGCGCACGGTCGGTGCCGAGCAGCGGCGCGAAGGCTCTGGTGACGAGCATTGGCGCCACCAGGTTCACCTCGAGTTGATGGCGAAATTCATCAACCGAAGTTTCCAGCAGCGGTCCCGCCACTGCTATACCCGCATTGTTGACGAGGCCCCAAAGCCGTCCGCCGTTAAGCGCCGCGCGGACCTCCGCCGCGCCGCGCGCGATTGCCGCCTCGTCGGTCACGTCGAATATCAGTGGCGAAAAGCGCTCGCCGAGTTCCGCTCGCAGCCGGTCGGCGTCCGATTGCTTGCGCACGCTGCCGAACACGCGGAAGCCCTTCGCGGTCATTACCTTGGCGATACCCCAGCCGATGCCGGTCGAGACCCCGGTCACTACGACGCTTTGCACGGATTACCTCCTGCGCACGAAAACTCGGCAACACTGTCGCACAGGCGCGGGTCGAACGCATCGGGGGGGCGCAATACAGCCCTTCGCGATGGCCTCTACAAAATGAAGGCGGGGCGCCCGCGGCCTTTTGGTTGCGTGCGCCCCGCCTTGGTTTTCGTGGCGCCGGCGCAATTTCCATCCCACGCCGGCGCGATTCCGTATGGCGGAAGTTATCTAGTCGTCGTGATGGAACCAGCCTCCACGATTGAACCAAGCGTCATCGTCGTCGTGATGCCAGCCCCATCCGTTCCATCCGGGACCGCCCCACTGCCCTGGATAAGCTCCGTATCCCGCGTATGGATATCCATAACCGTACCCATATCCCCAACGCCCATTCCCGTACCCTTGGTTGGGACCATATCCGCGGTAGGCATTGTATCCACGCCATTCATTGCCACCACGCCAGTGGCCGTAGCCGGGGCCGTACCTGCCGCGCGCGAGGGCCGGCATGGCGCTCAACGCACAGGCGATAAGAATAGTCGCCAGGATCGCTCCGAGCTTCTTCATTTTACTGCCTCCCTGCCAGCCAGGGCGAAAAGCGAAGTCTCCACCGGCTGCGATACGGGAAATCGCTGCGGTTTCAAGCACTTTTGTTTCGCCCGTTCTCATCGGACCCGTTTCCAATGCCTCCTGTATTTAAGACGTGGACGCCCGGCGCTCGTTACAGCTCTGCCGCCTTGCCAGCCGTGTCTCGCGGGTGATAATCTGCTTCTCGTGTGGGCTTTCGCCCACTTTTTTGTTTGACCGGTTTGCCCGATGGTCGCGGCGCTCGGGCGTAGAAACCTCCTGCGACAGAGTTGGACTGCGGTTGGGCGCTGCGTGAGCCCCATATCGGGCGCGGCGCGTGGATTGTTGTGGGAGTTTCTTGTGACTGACGCAGACGCGACGGGAAATCATAGGCAAGGCCACAAGATGGTGGTGCAACTCCATCCGGTGGCCATGCGAGTAGCCGAATTGCTCCAGCCGCATGTCGAGCGCCAGGGCTTCGAGTTGGTGTCGGTGGAGTATCACAAGGGCACGCGCAGCTCGCTTTTGCGCCTGCTGGTGGATCGGCCGGGCGGCGGTATCGCGCTGAGTGACCTGGAGCGGCTGAGCCCGGTACTGAGCGACCTGCTGGACGTTTACGACCCGATCGACGGGCGTTACACGCTGGAGCTCGCTTCGCCCGGAGTAAACCGGCCGCTGACGCGCGTCGGTGATTTCGAGGCGTTCGTGGGGCAGCGGGTCAGGATCAAGACGCATCGCGCGATCGATGGTCAGAAATCGTTCACCGGCGTACTCGCGTCGGTGGACGCGGAGGGTGTGGAAATCGACGACGAGCCTGGCCGCCGCCGCCTAAGGATCGGCTTCGGCGAAATGAAGGGAGCGAACCACGAATACGATTTTGACGGAGCCGGACGCCGATGAAGCAGCTCGGCATTGCGCGAGTGGCCTCGAACGCGCCGGTTCAGGATTGGCCGATAGATTATGTAGCGGCGCATGCGAGCCATCGCGCCCCGTGGAGGCCATATGACCGGAGAGCTTAACCGGGTGATCGAGCAGGTTTCCAAGGAAAAAGGGATCGATAAGACGATCGTGATCAGCGCGGTCGAGGAGATGATGCATTCGGCGGCGCGGCGCACGTTCGGCAACGAGCGCAATATCGAGTCGCGCTACAATTCCGAGCTCGGCGAGGTCGAGCTGTTCGAGATCAAGACGGTGGTCGACCAGGTCGCAAACGCGCAGGCCGAGGCCACCGTCGATGAGGCGCGCGCCAAGTACGATCCCGAGGCCGAGGTCGGCGACGAAATTCTGATCAAGCTCGACACCGCCACGATGGGCCGGATCGCGGCACAGGCCGCCAAGCAGAACCTCATCCAGCACATCCGCGACGCCGAGCGCAAACAGATTTTTAACGAGTTCAAGGATCGCAAGAGCGAAGTCGTCTCGGGCATCGTGCAGCGCTTCGAGCGCAAGAACATGATCGTCAACCTCGGCCGCACCGAGGCCATCCTGCCCGAAAAAGAGCAGATCCCGCACGAGCGTTATCGCCAGGGCGACCGCATCCGCGCGTTGATTCTCGACGTCGATCTGTCCGAGAAGGGCCTCTCGATCGTGCTCTCGCGCACCGCCAACGAGTTCCTGTGCAAACTGTTCGAGCAGGAGGTGCCCGAAATCTACGAGGGCATCGTCGATATTCGCCAGTGCGCGCGCGAGCCCGGCGGGCGGGCCAAGGTCGCGGTCTACTCCAAGGACTCCGACGTCGACCCGGTCGGCGCTTGCGTCGGGATGAAGGGGACGCGCGTGCAGGCGGTGGTGCAGGAGCTGCGCGGCGAAAAAATCGACATCGTGCCGTGGACCGACGACCAGGCCGAGCTGGTGTGCCGCGCGCTGGCGCCGGCCAAGGTCTCCAAGGTGATCATCGACGAGGATGAGCACGCGATGGAGGTGGTGGTGCCCGACGACCAACTTTCGCTGGCGATCGGCAAGCGCGGGCAGAACGTGCGCCTCGCGCATCGGCTCTCCGGATGGAAGATCGATTTGCGCAGCGACTCCGAGGCCGAAGAGGAGGCGCGCGCCGCGCGGGCTTCGCTCAACGCCATCCCCGGCATCGGCGACATCAACGCCGAACTGCTTTTCCAGTGGGGCTTCCGCACGGCCGAGCAGCTCGCCGAGACCGCCGAGGAATCGTTCGAGGTCGAGGGCATTTCGCCCGAGCGTGCTCGCCAGTTGATCCTGGCCGCACGCGAATGGGTTGCCAAGAAGCATGCGGATGAAGAGGTAGCCGCGATCGCGGCGGCCCAGGCCGCTGCCGAAAAGTCCGAGTCGGACGCAGCCGTGGCGGCCTCCGCCGATGATGAAGCGGCGGCGGACGATGGCGTCGGCGCGGCCGACGGCGCGGGTGTCAGCGAAGAGGAAGATGCGGCGGCGAAATCATAGGCCCGAACGCACTTGCCTCGGATGCATAGTGCGCGACGCGCAAGCCGCGATGGTGCGGCTGTCGGCGGTGGGCGGCGTGGTGCGCCCGGACGAGCAGCGGCGCCTGGGCGGCCGCGGCGGCTATCTGCATCTGCGCCGCGAATGTCTGGAGCGCTTCGCGCGCGCGCGGACGCGCGAGTTCCGTTCGCTGCGGGTGGTGCTCGACCGCGGCGTCCGGGATTTCATTACGGGAATGTTACAACGGCGGCTGGATAGCGAGAACGCTCTCAATTAGAGTAGATAAGATGGCGCGAAAGCGGATCAAAACCTTTGCCCAGGAATGGGGCACTTCCGTCGACGAAGTACTGGCCACTTGTGTGCGTCTGAAGCTCGGACACGCGCATTCGGACTCCAGTCTGCTGACACCCGAGGAGGCCGACCGCGTCAAGCGCGACCTCGACGAGCAGGCTCATCGCCAGGAACTCCTGCGGCGCGAGACCGTGGTCGAAACCAGCGCCGGCAAGGTGGTCGAAAAGCGGCTCAACGCCACCGTGATGCGGCGCCGGCATACCGAGCCCGAAGCCGGCTTTGCCCAAGCCGCCGCCGCGCCCGACGAGCCTTTCCATTTCGAGCTCGAGGGCGAGCGCGAAGAATCGTTCGCCACGCCGTTTCTCGAACAGCACAAGGAGCCGGCGGCACCCGAGACTCCGGCGCTGTTCGACAATGAGCCGTCTGAGGCGCCCACGCTCCAGGAAACTCCCGCGCCGCCTGCCGAGACTGCCGCGGAGCATCAAGTCGAGGCGCCTGTCGCACACGCCACTCCCAACGGAACCGCCGCCAAGGCGGAACCTCCCAGGGCCGAGCCAGCGACCGCGGAAGCTCCCGCCGCCGAGACCGTCAAGACGGATAAGACCGTCAGGACTGATACGGTCGAAGCCGTAAAGACCGAAGCGCCCAAGCCCGAGCGTCCGCCCGCGCCAATCCATGAACAGAGGCCTCTTACGCGGACCATCGTCGAGCCGCCGCGCCCGCAGCCGCCAGGCACGCGGCCGGTGATGCCCCGGATGCAGCCGTCGGCCGGCTCAGGCGTGCGCCGCATCGGCGAAGTGCGCCCGCAGACGGCCGGACGAACCATCAATCTCACCGGCTCCGCGCACGCCGCGGCGCCGTCGCTTGACGACGGCCAGCGCGGACCGCGGGTGCTGGGCAAGATAGAGCTGCCCAAGCCTGCGCCGCGTCCGTCGGCGCCGGTGACCCGGCCCGGCGCTCCGCCGCGTCCTGGCCAGCCCTCGCGCTTCGCCCCCGCGGCGCCGGCCGTGCAGCCCGACCAGGGCGCGATGCCGCCGCCCGGCGATGCGGCGGCCAAGCCCGGCGCGCGGACGATCAAGAAAAAGCGCGTGGTCAAAAAGGGCGCGCCCGATTTCACCGCCGAGCGCGAAATGCGCGGCCTGCGCGTGCCCAAGAAGCGGCGCGCGCTGCCCGGCAAGGAACAGCGCAAGACCGAGATCACCACGCCCAAGGCTTCCAAGCGCGTGGTTCGTATAACGGAAGGCGTCACCGTCTCCGAGCTCGCGCGCAACATGGGTGTCAAGGCCGGCGAGATCATCAAGAAGCTGATGGACCTCGGCGTGATGTCGACGCTGAACCAGGTGCTCGACCTCGACACCGCGGCGCTCGTCGCCAACGAATTCGGCTACAGCGTCGAGAACGTCGCCTTCGACGTCGAATCCGCGATCGAGGAGAGCGAGACCGAAGAGGCTGCGGGCGAGATGGTCCCGCGGCCGCCGGTGGTCACCGTGATGGGCCACGTCGATCACGGCAAGACCTCGTTGCTCGACGCGATCCGCCACGCCAAGGTCACCGAGCAGGAGTTTGGCGGGATCACCCAGCACATCGGCGCCTACACGGTCGAGGCCAACGGGCGCAAGATAACTTTCGTCGATACTCCCGGTCACGAGGCGTTCACCGCCATGCGCGCGCGCGGCGCCAAGGTCACGGACATCGTGATCCTGGTGGTCGCCGCCGACGAGGGCGTGATGCCGCAGACGGTCGAGGCGCTCAATCACGCACGCGCGGCCAAGGTGCCGATCGTGGTCGCGATCAACAAGATCGACCGGCCCGAGGCCAACATCGACCGGGTCAAGCAGCAGCTCACCGAGCAGGGGCTCATCCCGGAAGACTACGGCGGCGACACGATCGTGGTGCCGGTCTCGGCGCGCACCGGCGTCGGCATCGACAAGCTGCTCGAGATGCTGCTGTTGCAAGCCGACGTGCTCGAACTCAAGGCCAACCCGGATCGTCCCGCGCGCGGCACGGTGGTCGAATCGGAACTCGATCGCGGACGCGGCCCGGTCGCGACCGTGTTGATCCAGGAAGGCACGCTGCGCCAGGGCGATCCGTTCGTCTGTGGCATGTCCTACGGACGCGTGCGCGCGATGCTGGACCACAACGGCCAGCGCGTCGCGGAGGCGCCGCCGGCCACACCGGTTGAAATCTTCGGACTCTCCGCCGTGCCCGAGCCCGGCACTCCCTTCGTGGTCGTGGCCGAAGAGGCCAAGGCGCGACAGGTGGCCGAGTTCCGCCAATCCAAACAGCGCGAGGGCGAGCTGCAAAAGAGCGCCCGCGTCTCGCTGCAGGATCTGAGCGAGCGAATGAAGGCCGGTGAGGTCAAGGAACTCAAGGTCATCATCAAGGGCGATGTGCAGGGCTCGGTCGAGGCGCTTGCCGATTCGCTCTCCCGGCTCTCCACGGCCGAGGTCAAGATCGAAATCCTTCACAGCTCGGCCGGCGCGATTTCGGAAACCGACGTGACGCTCGCGTCGGCCTCCAACGCCGTGATCCTCGGCTTCAACATCCGGCCCGAACCCAAGGCCGCGGCGCTGGCCGAGAAGGAAGGTGTCGAAGTTCGCCTCTACACGGTGATCTATGAGGCGATCAACGAGATGCGCGAGGCGATGGAAGGGCTGCTGGCGCCGACCTACCGCGAAAAGTCGCTGGGCCGCGCCGAGGTGCGCAAGACTTTCAGCGTACCCGGCGGCACGATCGCGGGCTCGATGGTGGTCGACGGCAAGATCACGCGCAATGGTCGCGCGCGCCTGGTGCGCGACGGCCGAGTCGTGTGGGAGGGTAAGATCGGCTCGCTGCGCCGCTTCAAGGACGATGCCCGCGAGGTCAGTGCGGGTTACGAGTGCGGCATCGGGCTCGAGAACTTCAACGACGTCAAGCCCGACGACGTGGTCGAGGCGTTCGAGATGGAAGCCATCGCGCGCAAGCTCGAGACGCCGCGCGCGGACGCGATCCGCGGACACGCCGCGGCCGATAAGCATCCCCAGACCTGAGCGCGGCCTGCGGCGCGGCTGCCGGCGCGCATTCGTCGTGTCGATGCGCGCCGCGCGTCGATGCGCGTCGCATGCGTTCGGAGTCTTCAAAGGTGCTATGCGCGCAGGGCGAGGCGGCGCAAGGGCGTGGGCGGGGCGGAAGAGCAATCGATGGTCGTAGGTGTCTTGCAACTCACCCTGTTCTTGCCGGAGAACCATTCGCTCAAGGGCAAGCGCCAGGTGCTGCGCGCGATCAAGGCGCGCGTGCGCAACAAGTTCAACGTTTCGATTGCCGAGTCCGACGGCCACGATCTGTGGCAGCGCGCCGAACTGGGCATCTGCCAGGTTGGCAATGACCGCGCATTCGTCGATTCGGCGCTGCGCGAGGTCGTCAACTTCATCGATTCGCTCGGCCTCGCGCCGCTCGGCGAAGAGCGCCTCGAAATAATCAACTACTGAGGGGTCTGTGCGCTGAATAGTCGGCATCATGAAGGCCGAAGTTGAGGCGCCACTCACGAAATGGTGAGGTAAGTCCAGCTTGCGCAACTCAGTCGGGCCGCTCACTAGTCTCGAGAAGATTAACCTCGCGCTGGCGATGACGTGGGCGGCGGGGTTCGTCGATCTCGTCGGCTATATCTCGCTCTACGGGCTCTACACCTCGCACATGACCGGAAATACGGTCGCGATGGCTCGTCATATATCCGAACTCCAATGGAGCGGCGTGGTGCGTCGCGGATGGCCGATACTGACATTTGTCTTCGGCTTGATGCTCGGCGCTTTCATCTATGAGGCGGAAAAGCGCCGCAAAATCCAGATTCCATTCCCGTCCGCTATTGGCCTGGAGGCGCTGCTGATCGCGGTCTTCATCGCAGCCGGGATAGGCAGCGGCTTCAAAGTGGCCATTCCGCCGCAGCCGGCGGATAAATTTTTTGTGATGGTGGCGCTGCTCGCGATTCCGATGGGCCTCCAGAACGTGGTCATCCGAAACGTCGGCGGACTCAACGTATACACGACCTTCGTCACCGGTTCGCTGGTGAAATTCGCCGAAAATCTGTCGCAATATCTGTTCTGGGTGCGCGACCGGACGCGCCGTCGCTTTCGCCGTCGCATCTTGAAAGTGCTCAGGGTTTCGCCGCGCAGGCTTCATCTCCAGCGCTCCGCGGTGACAATCGGCCTATGGTCGGTTTATCTCGTAGGTGCGGTCTGTGGCGGATTAGCGATCCAGCGGTGGTCGCTGCTTGGAATGATCGCTCCCTTTGCACTGTTATCGGCGATCGCTTTATACGGAACCTTTCGTCCGTTGCTTCCAGCGCCGGGCGATGAATGGTGAATGTTCGGATATTCGCTCGGCGGCGGGCGGCCGCGCACCAGGCAGTGCGGCAGCGAGATTCCGATCGGCGTTTATGCGGGCTGGCGCACGCGCTAACATGGGTCTCGATGGCTTCCGAACCACGCCGGCCCGAGCGCGTCGCCGAGATGGTGCTGCGCGAGCTCTCGTTGATGCTCATTCGCGATCTGAAAGATCCGCGCCTGCGCGGCATTACGCTCACCGGGGTCAAGATGACCGACGACCTGCGCCACGGCCGGGTATTTTTTTCGCACCTCGAAGGACAATCGCGCGCCACGGAGGCGATCGCGGGCTTCAAGAGAGCGAGCGGATTTATCCGCCGCCAGGTGGGCCGCGCGCTCGGCCTGCGCTACGCGCCAGAGCTGGAATTCGAATTCGACCCCGGACCCGAACGCGCCGCCCGCATCGATGTGTTGCTGCGCAGCGCGCGCAAGGACTAACCTTTTCCTCGCTTCTCCTCACGCGGCCGCGAGGCTTACTCCGCGACGCCATATCGGCTATCGTCGCCGCACCGCCCATGGACGCAGTGCTGATCGTCGACAAGCCCGCCGGGATTACCTCGGCCGAAGTGGTGCGCCAAATCAAGGCGCGCGTGCGGCCCGCGCGCGTCGGCCACCTGGGCACGCTCGATCCGTTCGCGACCGGCCTGCTGCCGATCCTGATCGGCGAGGCAACCAAGCTCTCGCCATTTCTGCAGGACGGCGAAAAAGAGTACGAGGGCGTCATCCGGCTCGGGGTCGCGACCGACACGCTCGACCGCACCGGCACCGAGATTCAAACGGCCGAAGTCCCGCCGCTCAGTTCCGAGATGCTGACGGAAGCCGCAGCGCGCTTCACCGGCAGGATCGTGCAGCAGCCGCCGATTTTCTCAGCCATCAAGCGCGACGGCGTGCCGCTCTACAAGCTCGCGCGCCGGGGCGGGGAGGTCGAGCCGCCGCCGCCGCGCGAGGTCGAGATTTCGCGCCTCACGCTCGATACGAAAGACCCGACCTCGATCCATTTCATCGCCACATGTTCCACCGGCACTTACATGCGCTCGCTCGCACGCGATATCGGAGTGGCGCTCGGCACCGTGGCTCATCTGGCCGAACTGCGCCGGCTGCGCAACGGCTCTTTTACGCTTGAGCAGGCGCGCTCGCTGCCGGCGGTGCTGGACGCGCTCGCCGAGAAGAATTCGGCCGGGATGATCGGAATGCGCGACGCGCTCGTTACGATGCCTGAAGCTGAGGCCGACGCGATACAGGTGCGGCGGCTTCGAAACGGTGACTCGCGCGCGCTCGACGGCCTCGCACCCGAGGGCGCGAAGCTGTTCAAGGTGGTGAGCGCGGGCGCATTGGTCGCGGTGGCCGAGGCGACCTCGCGCGTCACGGCGCGCGTGGTGCGCGTATTCGGAGTGGATTAGTAAGGTTCCGTTACAGCACAGGAGGCGGCTATGGCAGAGCGCGAACGCCAAGGATCGGCGCACAGTTTCGAGGTTGTGGTCGAACGTGACGTAATGGTCACGATGCGCGACGGCGCGCGCCTAGCAACCGACATCTATCGGCCCGCGCGCGGCGGCGCCGCCGTGCCCGGCCGCTTTCCGGTGCTCCTCGAGCGCACCCCATATGATAAGGGTCCTCCGCGCTTCGCGGTGACGGCGCGCTACTTCGCCGAGCACGGGTACGTCGTCTTGATCCAGGACGTGCGCGGGCGCGGCGGCTCCGAGGGCGAATGGTACGCGTTCGCGCGCGAGGCTCCCGACGGTTACGACACTATCGAATGGGCTGCGGCCCAGCCGTGGGCGACCGGCAAGGTCGGCACGATGGGGACCTCGTACATGGCGGCGACGCAGAGCGCCGCGGCCACGCTCAACCCGCCGCATCTCGCGGCGATGTTCGTCACCGAGGGGCCGTCGAATTACTATCACTGCTCGATGCGTCACAACGGCGCGCTCGAGCAGCGCTTCCTCATCTACGCCTTTCACATGGCGGTGACGAGTCCCGAGGCGCGCGCGAATCCGGCGCTGCGTCTCGCGTTGTTGGAGGCGCGCAGCAATCTCGGCCAATGGCTCAAGCGGCTGCCGCTCAAGCGCGGCGCGACACCGCTGCGGATGCTGCCGAGCTACGAGCAGTGGGCGATCGATCTGCAAACGCGCGCGGTCTACGACGAGTACTGGTTGCAGCGTGGCTATGCGATCAACGAATACTACGCCGAGCATGCCGACGTTCCGACCGTCTACTTCGGTGCGTGGTTCGACTCCTATGCGCGCGCCACGACCGAGAACTTCGCCGCGCTAAGCCGACTGAAGCGTTCTCCGCAGCGCCTGGTGATGGGCCCGTGGACGCACGGCGTGCGCGCCGACGAGGACTTCGCCGGCGACGCCAGCTTCGGCACCGAGGCGCTCGAACATTACAACGGCCTGCGCCTTAGATGGTTTGATCAGTGGCTCAAGGGGATGGACACCGGGCTTTCCGACGAGCCGCCGGTCAGGATTTTCGTGATGGGCGGCGGCAGCGGCAAGAAAATCTACGACGTGCTCGGGCTTAACGGACGAATCGACCATGGCGGCCATTGGCGCTCCGAGCGCGAATGGCCGCTCACCGCCGTGCGCGAGACGGCCTTCTATCTCCATCCCGGCGGCGCGCTCGCGCAGCAAAAGCCCGCGGCCGTCGCCGGCGCGTCGACCTTGCGTTTCGATCCGCAAAATCCGGTGCCGACGGTCGGCGGCAGCATCTCGGTCGGCTTCGAGTTCATGCCACCCGGTGGCTTCGATCAGCGCGCGCGCTTTCCGCTGGCCGCCGGCGATTCGCTGCCGCTCGCCTCGCGTCCCGACGTATTGGTCTTCATCACCGAGCCTCTGAATGAGCCGCTCGAGGTGACCGGCTCCATGGTGGTGAAGCTTTGGGTGTCGTCGACCGCGCGCGACACCGACTTTACGGTCAAGCTGATCGATCTGTATCCGCCCAGTGCTGATTATCCTGACGGCTACGCGCTCAACCTGACCGACTCGGTTATCCGGATGCGCTTTCGCGAATCGTGGACCGATCCCTCGCCGATGACGCCGGGCGAGGTCTACGAAGCGCGCATCCTGTGCTATCCGATAAGCAATCTGTTCGCCCGCGGCCATCGTATCCGGCTCGACATTTCGTCCTCCAACTTCCCGCGCTTCGACGTCAATCCGAATACCGGCGGTCCGATGGGCGAGCCCGGCCCGATGATGGTGGCCGACAACACGGTGCATCACGCGGCCGCCCGTCCCTCGCACATCGTACTGCCGATTGTGCCGATGAAATGAGCGTAGCGATGCGGCGACGGTCCTTTGGCGTTGCGAAGGCAGGATGGGCCGCGGGAAGCGCCAGGTGGTGTAAGGTCGTGAATTCATACGTAAGCGAGGTCACGCACTATGGTCGGGGCAGGACGCTTTACTGTCCGGGACGCCTTTGATAGTCTGCGAGATTAACTAAAAAGGAAAAGGGAAAGTAAGAGAGTCCTGATGCCCCTCGCAGCCGTTCGCAAGCTGGAAATTGTCCAGGCCCACGCGCGCACTACCACGGACAGCGGTTCGCCCGAAGTTCAGGTAGCGCTGTTCAGCGCGCGTATCACGCAACTGACCGAGCACCTGAAGACCCACGCGAAGGACCATCATTCGCGGCGGGGCCTTCTGCGCCTGGTCGGCAAACGTCGTCGGCTCCTGGACTACCTGCATTCGTGCGATGTCGCACGTTACCGGGCGCTGATCGAACGACTGGGCATCCGGAGATAGGCCGAACAAGCTTCAAGCCGCGTGGCCGCACGGTGCGGAGACGCGGGCTCGGGCCGGCGGCTCCGCTGGCTTAGAGTATGCGTCGTTTGAGCGCCGTCGTGGCGCGAGCAATGCGGCCCTCCGTCCTCCCTCAGGTGTGAATCAGATGTATCGAAAACTCGAGATAGATTTCTCCGGCCGCAAACTGTCGCTGGAAACCGGCAGGCTGGCCAAGCAGGCGCACGGCGCGGTGCTCGCGCAGTATGGCGAGACCGTGGTGCTGGCGACCGTTGTGTCGGCCTACGATGCCCGCCCCAATATCGACTTCCTGCCGCTCACGGTGGACTACCAGGAGCGGACCTTCGCCGCCGGCAAAATCCCCGGCGGCTTTTTCAAACGCGAAGGCCGTCCCTCGGAAAAAGAAATTCTGACCTCACGACTCATCGATCGCTCGATGCGTCCGCTGTTTCCCAAGGGCTACGACAAGGAAACCCAGGTTGTCGTTACGGTGCTCTCCGCCGACCGCGACAACGATCCCGATATGCTGTCGCTGATCGCGGCCTCAGCCGCGCTGGAGGTCTCCGACATCCCGCATGCCGGGCCGGTGGCGGCGCTGCGGATGGGCCGAGTCGACGGCAAGCTGATCGCCAATCCGACGGCCGAGCAGCTCGAGCAGAGCGACATCTCGATGGTGGTCGCGGCCAAGCCCGACTCGATCGTGATGCTCGAAGGTGGCGTGCAAATCGTCGACGAGGAAGCGGTGCTCGAGGCGTTGTTCACGGCGCACGAGATGCTCAATCCGATCTTCGAGCTGCAAGGCGAGTTGCGCCGCCTGGCCGGCAAGCCCAAGCGCGAGTTTACGCCCAAGGTGCTCGACCCTAAGCTGCTCGAGGCGGTGCGCCAGCGCATGGCGCCGGAACTCGAAGCGGCCCTCGCCATCGCGGGCAAAAAGGAACGCAGCACGGCCGTTTACGCTTTGTCGGATAAGACCGTGGCCGAGTTGGCCGCGCGCTTTCCCGATCACGAAAAGGATTTGAACGAGGCCTGCGAAAAAGTTATCCGCGAGCGCGTGCGCCGGGTCATCATCGAGCAGGACAAGCGAATCGACGATCGCAAGTCGACCGACATCCGGCCGATCAGTGCACAGGTCCAGATGCTGCCGCGCACCCACGGCTCGGCGCTGTTCACCCGCGGCGAGACCCAGGCCTTGGCGACGGTCACGCTCGGCACTTCGCAGGACGAGCAGAAGATCGACGCCCTGATGGGCGAGCGCTACAAAAAGTTCATGCTGCATTACAACTTCCCGCCGTTCAGCACCGGCGAGGTCAAGTTTCTGCGCGGCCCGGGACGGCGCGAGATCGGCCACGGCGCGCTCGCCGAACGCGCGCTGCTGCCGGTGCTGCCGCCCGAAGAGGATTTTCCATACACCATCCGCGTGGTCTCCGAGGTGCTTGAGTCCAACGGCAGCTCCTCGATGGCGACGGTGTGCGGCGGAAGCCTCGCTCTGATGGACGCGGGTGTGCCGATAAAGTCGGCCGTCGCGGGTATCGCGATGGGCCTGGTCAAGGAAGGCGAGCACGTTCGCGTGCTCACCGACATCCTGGGCGACGAGGACCATCTCGGCGACATGGACTTCAAGGTCGCGGGTACCTCCGACGGCATCACCGCCATCCAGATGGACAACAAGGTCGGCGGAGTGACGCGCGAGGTGATGCGCCAGGCGTTGCATCAGGCGCGCGACGCGCGGCTGTTCGTGCTGAGCGTGATGGAGAAGGCGCTGCAAACTCCGCGCACCGAGGTCTCGATGTACGCGCCGCGCATCGTCACCATCCACGTCAAGCCCGACAAGATTCGCGAGATCATCGGCCCGGGCGGCAAGGTGATCCGCGCGCTGGTCGAGGAGACCGGCTGCAAGATCGATATCGAGGACGACGGCACCGTGGTGATTGCTTCCGCTGATGGCGCGGCGATCGACAAGGCCATCGCTTCCATCCAGGCCATCACGGCCGAGCCCGAGGTCGGCCGCATCTACAAGGGTCGCGTGCGCAAAGTGGTCGAGTTCGGCGCCTTCGTCGAGATCATGCCCGGCACCGACGGCCTGCTGCATATCTCGCAGCTCTCCAACGAGCGCGTGCGCAGCGTCGAAGACGTGGTGCATGAGGGAGACGAGATCAACGTCAAGGTGCTCGAAGTCGGGCGTGACGGCAAAATCCGGCTCTCGCTGCGCGAGGCGCAGGAAGAGCTGGCGAAAAAGGCCAACTAGCCGAGTCCCCTGGGACACCGGGTGCGCAAGGATTCCGTCATGATACGGCTGCGATGATTTTGCGATGATGGTGCGATGATACTAAAAGACGTGTTGCCCAACGGCCTGCGCGTGATCAGTGAACCGATGCCGGCCGTGGTCTCGTCCACCATCGGGATCTGGGTCGAGAACGGGTCGCGCTACGAAATCCCGGCGCAGAACGGGGTCTCGCACTTCATCGAGCATCTGCTTTTCAAGGGCACGCGCAAACGCACCGCCGCGCAAATCGCCGAGCAGATCGACGCCGTCGGCGGCGTGCTCAACGCGTTCACCGGCAAGGAATACACCTGCTACTACGCCAAGGTGCTCGGTGCCGACCTGCCGATGACCACCGAGCTGCTCGCCGATCTTTTCCTGGACTCGGTCTTCGAGACCGACGAGATCGATCGCGAGCGCCAGGTGGTGCTGCAGGAAATCTCGCAGGCCGAAGACACGCCCGACGATTTCATCCACGATCTTTTCAATCTGAAATTCTGGGAAGGCCATCCGCTGGCCCTGCCGATCTTCGGCTCGGTCGGGACCGTCAACGCGATCAACCGCGAGCTGCTGGTCTCCTTCATGGCCGACCGTTACCGCGCGGGCCGGGTCTTTATCGCGGCGGCCGGGATGGTCGACCACGAGCGGCTGGTTGACGACTGCGCGCGGCTGTTCGGCGGAGTCTCGGGCGACGGACGGAGCGAGCCGATCGGACCGCCGGCCGACCGCACCGTGGTCATCAACCAGGAGAAGGATCTCGAGCAGACCCATATATGCATCGGCGGGCCGGGAATCAGCCAGACCTCGCCCCTGCGCTACGCGAGCTACGTGCTGAACACGGCGCTGGGCGGCGGCATGTCTTCGCGGCTGTTCCAGGAAGTGCGCGAGCGCCGCGGCCGCGTCTACAGCATCTACTCTTTCATGTCGTCCTTCCTCGATTGCGGCTACCTCGGGATCTACGCCGGCACCAATCCGGAATGGGTCGAAGAGGTGCTCGAGGTCACCTTGGGCGAGGTCAATAAGATAGCCCGCGTCGGTCTCACCGACGAGGAGCTGACGCGCGCCAAGAGCCAGCTCAAGGGCAACATGCTGCTCGGCATGGAATCGACCGAGAGCCGGATGAATCGCGTCGCGCGCAACGAAATCTATTTCGGCCGGGAGATCCCGCTCGAGGAACTGGCGCGCGGGATCGACGAGGTCACCCACGACCAGGTGCTCGAACTGGCGGAGACCTCGTTCCTGTCCGGCAAGATGGCGCTGGTGCTGCTGGGCGATCTGAAAGGGCACAAGTTCGGTGCCGACGTGTTTTCCGAGCTCAAGTAAGTATTCTCCGAGCCCCCAGTAACTTGCGGTGCTTGCGCCCTTGGTTGCGCGACGGTTCGATCGCGCCGAGGGTGTGCCAGACCGGCGGCTCGGGAAAACTGTCGCGCTATCCACAGCCGCTGCGCTTGCGTCCAGCCATAGAACATCCTTAGGTTCTTTGCCACCGGCATACGGCCGGCTGGATGCCGTCGTCACCCGACCATCGCGAACGCTTGACCTTTGGCTTGACCGCTTCGGATCGGTCGGTGGTGGCGATGGTCCTCGTCATCAAGGTGGCGGTGCTGCTCTTTGGCGCGCTCGCCTTCCAGATAACCAACGACGAGCGGGTGCGCACGCTTACCCATCTGCTTTCGATCTGGAACCGATGGGACGGGCCGCAGTACTTGCTGATCGCGCGACAGGGTTACGCAGCGACCGGCGACCAGCGCCTCGCGCTGGTGTTTTTTCCGCTCTACCCGTGGGTCATCCGGCTGTTCGCGATCGTCGTGAGGGATGCGGTCCTCAGTGCATTCCTGGTCTCGACGATCGCGTCGGTGATCGCAGGCGTGGCCCTGGCGCGGCTCTTTGCGATCGATTACTCGGGTCATCTGGCACGCCGCGCCGCCTGGTTCCTTTTCATCTTTCCGACCTCCTACTTCTTGCACATCGATTACAGCGAGAGCCTGTTCCTCGCGCTGGTGCTCACGTCCTTTGTGTCGGCACGTCGCGAGCGTTGGTTTCAGGCCGGTCTGCTCGGCGCGTTCGCCGCGCTCGCGCGACCCACCGGAATCCTGCTGTTGCCGGCACTCGGTGCCGACGCGCTGTGGGAATTGTGGGAGACGCATCGTTTCAACTGGCGATGGCTCTGGGCCGGCCTCGTACTGATGGGATACGCCGTTTACCTTTGGATTAACTACCATGTCGCCGGTGATGCGCTGGCGTTTTTGAAGCTCGAGCACTCGCACTGGTCCGACGCGCTGGTCGGGCCATGGAGCGGCGTCCGCGTCAACTTCGATGTCGCCCGCGACTGGAAACCCTCCCAGGCCGCGATGATCGGAACCCAGGTGCTGTTTTATCTCGCGGTCGGTCTGGGCGGTACGATCGCCGCGGCGATTTTACTGCGCCCATCGTACGCGGTGTGGATGGCGCTCAACTGGCTGCTGGTGGCGAGCCAGTCGTGGGACCTGAGCGCGCCGCGCTACACGCTCACGATGTTTCCGCTGTTCATCCTGATCGCGATGCTCGCGCGCCGGCGCACTTGGAACACGGCGATCACCGTGTGGTCGCTGCTCTGGCTGGCGTTGTTCGCCAGCGAGTTTGTCCACGGCCATTGGGCGTTCTGATCGAGTCTTGTGGACGGGTTGAATGTCGCGAAGTTGCGTCCGCCCGTCGGCGCGGATACTTCTGACGGTTGACGATGACTCCGGTGATCAAAGTGCGGCGCGTAAGGTCGTCCTCACTGCCGCTGCCGCGCTATCAGAGCGCGCATGCGGCCGGGATGGACCTTGTCGCTGATATTGAAGCTTCGCTTGAAATTGCACCGATGGGTCGGGCCGCCATATCCACCGGAATAGCGATGGAAATCCCGCCCGGCTTCGAAGGGCAGGTGCGGCCGCGCAGCGGGCGCGCGCTCGGAGAGGGACTTACGCTAATTAATTCGCCTGGGACGGTCGACGCCGACTATCGCGGCGAAATTAAAGTGTTGCTTGTGAATCTCGGAAGCGCGCCGATCACGATCCAGCCCGGTGACCGAATTGCCCAGCTCGTAATTGCTCCCGTGGCGCGGGCCGGCTTGGTCGAGGTCGCTGAGCTCGAGCCAAGTTCGCGCGGCGGCGGTGGCTTCGGGCATACTGGAAGGTAGCGGCGCACGCGCGGCGTTCAAGATTCGGGTCAAAGTTTGTGCCTAAGAAAAGCGAAAACGGTACTTCCGAATCCGACGCCGCCGAACTCGAGATCTCCGAGATCTCCGAGATCTCATTGATGGCAGTGACGCCGATCGACGGCCGCTACCATACGCGCACCCGGGCGCTGGCCGCCTATTTCAGCGAGTTCGGGCTTATCCGCTATCGCGTCCGCGTCGAGATCGAATGGCTGTTCGCGCTAGCAGAAAATCCCGCGCTCAAGGAATTTACGCTCGACCCCGGTGCGGTGCCCCAACTGCGCTCGTTGTATAGCGATTTCACGCTGGCTGATGCACGCCGCGTCAAGGCGCTCGAGCGCACGACCAACCATGACGTGAAGGCGGTCGAATATTTTCTGACCGAGAAAATCGCGGCAACCGGTATCAACGTTCCGTCCGGGATGATCCATTTCGCCTGCACCTCGGAGGACATCAACAACCTCGCCTACGCGCTCATCCTCAAAGAGTTCTCCGAGCGCGAACTCGCGCCCGCGCTGGATTCGACTATCGCCACATTGAGCGCGATGGCGCGGCAGTGGCGCGAGGTCGCGATGGTCGCTCGCACGCACGGCCAGGCGGCGACGCCGACCACGATGGGCAAGGAGCTGGCGGTTTTCGCGGCGCGCCTTGAGCGTCAACGCCGCGCGCTCGGTCGCCAGGAATTTCTCGGCAAGTTCAACGGCGCGGTCGGCAACTTCAACGCCCATCAGGCCGCCGCGCCCGACGCCGATTGGATCGAATGCTCGCGCCGCTTCGTCGAATCGATGGGCCTGGTGTGGAACCCGCTCACCACCCAGATCGAGAGTCACGACTTCGTTGCCGAGCTGCTCGACCTGATGGTTCGTATCGACACCATCCTGCTCGGTTTCGCGCGCGACATGTGGGGGTACATCGCGCTCGGTTACTTCGGCCAGCGCACGGTCAAGGGCGAAGTCGGCTCCTCGGTAATGCCGCACAAGGTCAATCCCATCGACTTCGAAAATTGCGAGGGCAACCTGGGGCTCGCGACCGCGCTGTTCCAGCATCTGGCGGCCAAGCTGCCGGTCTCGCGATGGCAGCGCGATCTGAGCGACAGCACGGCGATGCGCGCGATGGGTACTGCGTTCGGCCATCTGATGGTCGCGCTCGACGCGCTTAAGCGCGGGCTCGGTCGTGTCGAGCTCAACGCCGCACGGATTGCCGCCGACCTCGAGGCCGAGGGCGCCTGGGAGGTGCTGGCCGAGGCGGTGCAGACCGTGATGCGCCGGCACGGGTTGGAAGATCCTTACGAACGGCTGAAGGAACTTACCCGCGGCCGCGCGATCGATCGCCAGGCGATGCGTGGCTTCATCGCTGCCCTGGAGCTGCCGGCCGAGGTCAAGGCTCGGCTTGAGAAGCTCGAGCCGCGTGGGTACGTTGGACTCGCCGCCGAGCTGGTCGAGCGTTTCGCGCCCGGCGGCAAATCCAGGACTTAGCCGGTGAGCGTCGGACGGCCTGACCGGTTGTGCATAAGCTCCGCACTTTGTGAACAAAGCAGAGCCCCGAAGGTTTGTCGCGCGCGCTCCGGTCCGCTTCAATATTCATCGACCGCTAACGTCATTGTGAATTTCCGTTAACGGAGAAATGCCAGTGAAAGACGCCCCGCAGATGCTCGAAATGTTTTACGAGGGCAAGGCGAAGAAACTCTATGCGACCGCCGATCCCGATCTCGTAATCGCTTACTTCAAAGACGACGCGACCGCGTTCAACGCTAAAAAGCGCGGCACGATCGAGGACAAGGGCGTGATGAACAACCGTATCTCGGAGTTGTTCTTCACCCTGCTCGAGCGCAACGGAATCTCGACCCACTTCGTGCGCCGCTTGAACGATCGTGAGATGCTCTGCCGGCGCCTGGAGATAATCCCGGCCGAAACCGTGGTGCGCAATATCGTTGCGGGTTCGATGGCCAAGCGGTTGGGCCGCGAAGAGGGCGAAAAGCTCAAGCACCCGATCGTCGAGTATTATTACAAATCCGACCCGCTTGACGATCCGCTAATCTATCCCGAACACGCGGTGCTGTTCGGATGGGCGACCGAGGCCGAGCTCGATACGATTCATGCGATGGCGCTCAAGGTCAACGACGTGCTGAGCCGCTTCCTCGACGAGCGCGGCGTGATCCTGGTCGACTTCAAGCTCGAGTTCGGACGCCATCACGGCAAGATTCTCCTCGGCGACGAGATCTGCCCTGACACCTGCCGCTTCTGGGACAAGGCCACGCTCAAGAAGCTCGACAAGGATCGCTTCCGCCGCGACCTCGGCGATGTCGAGGGCGCCTACCACGAGATGCTGCGCCGGGTGTCGAATTGAGCGCACGACGCGGCGGAAACTTTCCGACGCCGAACGCGCGGAGACGCTGAGTTGCTGGTCAAGGTATTCGTCACGCCGCGCAAGGGGATTCTCGATCCCCAAGGGCGCGCGGTCGAGCAATCGCTAAAGAGCCTCGGGTTTGGCGGCGTCGGCGCGGTCCGCGTCGGCCGTTACGTCGTGCTGGAACTCGACGCGCCGACCGTCGAGCAAGGGCGCGAGACTGTGCGCCGTATGTGCGAGCAGTTGCTGACCAACCCGAATATCGAAGACTACACCTTCGAAATCGAGCCTGAGCGGGCCGAGCCTAAGGAGGAAGGGCGGCGATGAAGTGGGGTGTGGTCCGCTTCCCCGGCTCGCTCGACGACGCCGACGCGCTGTGGGCGCTCAACCAGGTGATGGGTCAGGAAGCGCTCGCGCTGTGGCACAAGGACGAGGACCTGGCGGGCGTGCAATGCGTGGTGCTGCCGGGCGGTTTCAGCTATGGCGACTACCTGCGCTGCGGCGCGATCGCCCGTTTCGCTCCGATCATGAAAAGCGTCGTACGTTTCGCCAACGACGGCGGCCTGGTGCTGGGAATTTGCAACGGCTTCCAGATTTTGTGCGAGGCGCATCTGCTGCCCGGCGCGCTGATGCGCAACCGCTCGCTCTCCTTCATCTGCGAGCAGGTCAACGTGCGGGTCGAAAACGCCGCCACGCCCTTTACCTGCGCCGCGCGCCAGGGCGAGGTGCTGCGGCTGCCGATAAAGCATGGCGAGGGTCTCTACGTGGCGCCCGCCAATGAACTGCGCGCGATCGAAGAGCGCGGCCAGGTGCTGCTGCGCTACACCGACGCCGCCGGCCGCGAGCGCGACGACGCGAATCCCAACGGCTCGACCAGGGCTATCGCCGGCGTCGCCAATGAAGCCTTCAACGTTTTCGGCCTGATGCCCCATCCCGAACACGCGGTCGAGGCGGCGCTGGGCGGCGAGGATGGGCTAAAGATTTTCCGCTCGATCGTCATGAGCGTCGAGCGGACGTCCGCCGCAACTTCGACCGCCACATCTCTCAGAAGTTCGACCAGAAGTTCGATATGACCGCGGCGAGCACTATCGAGCCTCCGGTTGCGCTGGCGGGCGAGCCGGCGGTCGATCTCGGGCAGGCTCACGCGCACGGGCTCAGCGACGACGAGTACCGCGCGGTCGAGCGATCGCTGGGGCGCACGCCAACTTTCACCGAGCTGGGCGTTTTTTCGGTGATGTGGTCGGAGCACTGCTCGTACAAGTCCTCGCGTCGCCATCTACGGATGATGCCGAACAAGGGGCCGCGCGTGGTCGGCGGTCCGGGCGAGAACGCCGGCGCGCTCGACGTCGGCGACGGATGGGTCGCGGTGTTCAAAATCGAAAGCCACAACCATCCCTCGTTCGTCGAACCCTACCAGGGCGCCGCGACCGGGGTGGGCGGAATCCTGCGCGATATTTTCACGATGGGCGCGCGGCCGATCGCCAGCATGGATTCGCTGAAGTTCGGCGCGTTTGACCATCCGCGCACACGCTACCTGCTCGGCGGCGTGGTCGGCGGAATCGGCGGCTACGGCAACTGCGTCGGCGTGCCGACGGTCGGCGGCGAGGTGATGTTCGACGCGGCCTACAACGGCAACATCCTGGTCAACGCATTCTGCCTCGGCCTCGCGCGGCGCGGCGACCTGCAGAGCGCGCGCGCGCAGGGTCCCGGCAATCCGGTGATGTACGTCGGCTCGGCGACCGGACGCGACGGAATCCACGGCGCGAGCCTGCTGGCCTCGGCCGAGTTCGACGCCAGCAGCGAGGCCAAACGCCCGACGGTGCAGGTCGGCGACCCGTTTACCGAAAAGCTGCTGATTGAGGCGTGTCTGGAAGCGATGCGCAGCGGCGCGATCGTCGCGATCCAGGACATGGGCGCCGCCGGGCTCACCTCGTCGTCGAGCGAGATGGCGGCGCGCGGCGGACTCGGAATGGATCTCGACCTCGACCGCATACCGCTGCGCGAAGCGGGCCTGACACCGTATGAGATTCTGCTCTCGGAGTCGCAGGAGCGGATGCTGCTGGTGGCCGAGCGCGGGCGCGAGGCCGAACTCGAGGCGATCTTCGCGCGCTGGGACCTGCACGCGGTGGTGGTCGGCAAAATCACCGAAGATCAGCGCTGGCGGGTCCGATGGGGCGGAAAGCTGGTCGCCGATATTCCGGCCGCGGCGCTGACCGACGAGGCGCCCGTTTACGACCGCCCCGCCTGCGAACCGTCGAAAGCCGCCTCCACGTTAGGCGCCGCTTCAGGCGCGGCGTCGACTTTAAGCGCCGCTGGAAGCGCGGCGTCTTGGCCGTCGCCGGCCGAGGCCTTGCGCCGTCTGCTGGACAGTCCCAACGTCGGCTCCAAGCGATGGGTTTATCGCCAGTACGACTCGATGGTGCAGAGCAACACGATGGCCGGGCCGGGCGGCGATGCCGCCGTGCTCAGGATCAAGGGGACGAATCGCGCCCTGGCGTTGAAGGTCGACTCCAATCCGCGCGCCTGCGCGCTCGACCCCTACGTTGGCGCGGCGGCGACCGTGGTCGAGGCGGCGCGCAACGTGGCGTGCGCCGGCGCGCGACCGATCGGGCTCACCAATTGTCTCAACTACGGCAATCCCGAGCGTCCGGAGATCATGTGGCAGTTCATCCGCGGCGTCGAGGGTATTCGCGACGCCGCGCTCGCGCTCGCGACGCCGGTGGTCAGCGGCAACGTGAGTTTTTACAACGAGACCGAAGGCCGCGCGATTCCGCCCACACCGACGATCGCGATGCTCGGCGTGCTCGAGGACGCCGGTCGGCGCGTCACCCATTGTTTCGAGCGCCCGGGCCACGCGGTTATCCTGGTGCAGACGGCGCCCACGACGCTGGCGGCTAGCGAATATGCGGCCCTTTTTGCGGTCAACGGGGGCTCACTGGCCGCATTGGACCTCGAACGCGAACGGGCGCTCATCGAAGGGCTGGTTGCCGCCGCCGATCGAGGGTTGATAAGATCGGTACACGACGTCGCGGAAGGCGGGCTAGCGGTCACGCTGGCCGAGTGCTGCTTCAATCCCGACGGCGTCCTGGGCGCGGAGATCGACGGGATGCCGGACGGGGGTGGGGCAGAAGTGTTTTTTGGCGAAGGCGCTTCGACCGTAGTGTTGTCGGCCGCGTTCGACGAGATCGAGAAGCTGCGACAGCTCTTTGACGGAATCGAATTCAACGTGATCGGACGCGTCATCAGCGAGCCGCGGTTGAGAGTTGCAAAAGTGATCGACGAGGACGTGCCCGAGTTGAGGCAAATCCACGAACAGGCGATTGCGCGGAGGCTGGCCGCAAATGGATAAAGTCCTGTCGCAAGGCGTCCTGCCAAGTCTTTCGCAAGGTTCTCCGCAAGGTTTTCCGCGATATACCGCGCAAGATAGTTCGCAAGATAATTCGCAAGATGCTTCGCGCGATCCTTCGCAAGAGCTGGCGCGAGAACTATCGCAAGACCTTTCCGTGGAAGTTTCACCCGAAGAGTCCAACCTCGACGCCTTCCACGAGGAATGCGGCGTGTTCGGCGTCTTCGGCCATCCCGAGGCCGCCAATCTCGCTTACCTGGGAATGTACGCGCTGCAGCATCGCGGACAGGAATCCGCCGGAATCGTCTCGTCCAACGGCAAGTCGCTGATCTCGCATCGCGGGATGGGTCTAGTCGCTGACATCTTCAACAGTGAAGTGATCAATCGCCTCGAGGGCACCGCGGCTATCGGGCACAATCGTTATTCCACCACCGGCTCGACCTCGCTCAAGAACTGCCAGCCGCTGGTCGTCGAGTACGCGGGCGGCGGATTGGCGCTCGCGCACAATGGCAACCTGGTCAACTTTGCCGAGCTGCGCGAGCGGCTGGAAGCCAGCGGGTCGCTCTTCCAGTCATCCTCGGACAGCGAGGTAATCATCCATCTGATCGCGGGCTCGCACGCGCCCACGCTGGCCGAGCGCGTCGCCGAGGCGCTGGCGCAGGTGCGCGGCGCCTACTCGCTGGTGGTGTTGGCGCAGCGCGAGATGATCGCGGTGCGCGACCCGCACGGCTTTCGCCCGCTGGTGCTGGGATCGCTGAACGGCGCTCCGATCGTGGCTTCGGAGACCTGCGCGCTGGACCTGGTGCGCGCCGACTACATCCGCGAGATCGAGCCGGGCGAGATGGTGGTGATAAGCGACGACGGAGTGCGTTCGCTGCGTCCATTCCCGCCCGCCGAGACCAAGCGATGCATCTTCGAGTACGTTTACTTCTCGCGTCCCGATAGCCTGCTCTACGGCCGCAGCGTCTACCAGGTGCGCAAGCTGCAGGGGCGCGCGCTCGCCCGCCAATGCCCGGTCGACGCCGATATCGTCGTGCCGGTGCCCGATTCGGGCAATGCCGCCGCGCTCGGCTACGCCGAGCAATCGGGGTTGCCGTTCGAGATGGGGCTGGTGCGGAGCCACTACGTCGGGCGGACGTTTATCGAGCCGCGCCAGTCGATTCGCCACTTCGGCGTCAAGATAAAATTCAACCCTGTATCCGAATTGCTGCGCGGCAAGCGCGTGGTGCTGGTCGAGGATTCGCTGGTGCGCGGCACCACGCTGCGCAAGGTGATTCCGATGCTGCGGCAGGCGGGAGCGCGCGAGGTCCACATGCGGATCGCGGCGCCGCCGACCACCAACTCCTGCTTCTATGGCATCGACACGCCGACTCGCGAGGAGTTGCTCGCTTCGAGCCACTCGATCGAGGAGATCCGCAACTACATCACCGCCGACTCGCTCGACTATCTTAGCTGGGATGGCTTGTATTCATTCCTCGACGGCCCGCGCGAGGGCTTCTGTGACGCCTGCTTCACCGGCCGCTACCCGGTCGAGATTCCCGCCAATCACGGACCGCATCAGTTGCGCCTGTTCGAAGCCGGCGACGGCGCTCTCAGCCGCTGACCGCGTAACAACCGGGACTCGTGCGGCGCGTCGGCCTAGCGAACTATACTGAAGGCCTGGGCCAGCGAAATGTCGTGTCGCAGTTCGTCCATCGGCTCGCTCGTGGTGAGCACGCAGATGTAGCGACCCTCCTCGGACACCGTCACGCAAAGGCTATAGCCCTTGTACTCATAGAGCAGATGGCCGTGGATCTCGCCGATCGCGCCGGGCGGCACCGCGAAGTCGCGTGCCTTGTAAATCGTGCATAGGATATCGCTGTTGCGTCCGTGGTAGAGCGTGTAGGTAACCGGGCTGCCGTCGGGCAGCCGATCGATTCGGCTGCCGACCACGCCGTAGCCGGCGAACTGAAAATTCCACATCAGGTCCGGCATATCGGCCGAGTCGTAGGCCATCGCGATGGCGGACAATGAGTATGACGGTGCGGTGGGCCGAAAAGCGGTCTCGAAGGTCTCGTAACTATATACCGCTTGGTCGAGAGCCTCGCTGGCCGGAATTGCGCTGACTCCGTTGCTGGTGGGCGACGTGCCTCGATGCAGGCCGGGCAGGCCGCCACCCGCCCACAGCACGACGAAGAGCATCGCCGCCGCGGCGAGCGGCACCCAGATGCGCGGCCGACCAAGCTCGCGCACCGCTGCGCTTCCCATCCGTCGCGGCGCGGACCCGCGGTCCAGCCGATCGAGCGCGACATTGATGCGCGCCTGGATCTCTTCCGGGGTCTTGATGGTGGCGGCCTGACGCTTGATCAGCGCCTTCAGCAGGCGTTCCTCGGCCAGCCGCGACCGGCACATGGCGCATCCGCCGGGCGGACCGCTGCCCAAATGCTGGGCGACAGCACGCTCCTTTTCGGGGTTGAGTTCGCCGTCGGCGTGCGCCGAGAGGTAGTTAGTAATGTACTCCTCGCAGTTCACGGTTCCCCCTGCTTATACACGCATGCGCGAGTCATCTGAATACACCCGTGAGTGCACTTAACGTACCAATCCGCGGCGCCGGGCGAACGCGCCCAGCGCAATTCGCATCATCTGACGGCCGCGCGAGACCCGCGACTTGACCGTTCCAATAGGTATTTTGAGTACCTGCGCAACCTCCTGGTAGTTAAGTTCCTGCACGTCCACCAATAGCAATACCGTGCGAAAATCGGAGGGCAGAGCGTTGAGCGCCGCTGAAATCTCCTGGTCCAGAACGTGTTCCGAGACGAGCGTTTCGGGATTGCTCAGTCTTTGATCCTCGCGCGCACTTAAACCCTCGACCGCGCGCTCGAAATCCTCGGGCGTGAGAGAGACTTGTTCACGGTCGGCGCCACGGTAGCCGTTGCGGAAGTTGTTATACAAAATCGTCAACAGCCAGGCGCGGCAGTTGGTCCCCGGGGTGTACTGATGAAAAAATCGATAGGCGCGCAGCACGGTCTCCTGCAAAAGATCGCGAGCGTCGTCAGGATTGCGCGACAGCCGCAGGGCCGCCGAGTACAGCGCGTCGACGTGAGGCAGCGCCTCGCGTTCGAACAGCCCGCGCTTTTCGCGGCCTCGTTTGTCCTCCATATCTGAAGAGCACCATATAGCACCGCTACAGAGTTAAATCCCGTAGCAAACGGGAAAGTTCCCGCGCTTCGTCGATTAAATATGATTTCTACGCCCAAGCTTCGCCTGCTGATTTCAACCGATTTTTACGATAGCTGTCATCGATCTTTTGCCGGACCGGAGGGGTCGAGCAACGCCGGACGGCAATAGTGGGGCCGAGGAAGGAACCGTGGCTCGCGGCTTGAGATTTAAATATAGTGGCGCGAAGCTAGGGCGACTCGGCCGTCGAACTGAACCCGTCAGCCGGGCGGATACGTATGCTCAATCGAGGGCCGAAGGGATCGGCCCGCGGCCAAGGCGGAGAGGAGAATCACTACGATGGAACGCAAAACGATTACGGGTGCGGTTTTGGCGGCGGCGGTGGGCGCGATGTTTCTGACCACGCCGGTCTTCGCGCAAAGCTCCTCGGGGAATTCCACGAGCGGGGCCAATGTGAAGTGCGTCGGCGGCAATAGCTGCAAAGGCCAGAGCTCGTGCAAGACCGCGAGCAATGGCTGCGCGGGCCAGAACTCGTGCAAGGGCAAGGGCTGGGTGATGGCCACCTCGGCCAAGGTCTGTGCCGACAAGGGCGGCAAACCGGATAAGACTACAACCAAAGAGATGTAGGCCGCGGTTCGAGAATTACGCTCGGAATGACAGGAGGACCGTTGACGAACGGCCCTGTAAAAATCGGTCGGTCCGGTGCGGGAGTCGCTCGCGAGCGGACCTCCGAAAAAAGTTTGCTTCGCGATGAATCGGCGATGAACCAGTCAAACTTCGCGCCGCTCGGATTTGGCGTCGGACTGCGCCGGCCGCACTACGCGCGCGTCCTCGAAGGTCATCCTCCGGACGAGGCTCCGCCGGTGGACTGGTTCGAGGTCATCTCGGAAAACTTCATGGTCGAGGGCGGTCGGCCGCTGGAAGTGCTCGAAGGCGTGCGCGCGCAGTATCCGGTCGTGATGCATGGCGTGTCGCTGTCGATCGGCTCGAGCGATCCGCTCAACCGCGACTATCTCAGCGCGCTGCGCGCGCTCGCCCGCCGCGTTGAACCGGCGTGGATTTCCGACCATCTGTGCTGGACCGGCGTGGGCGGCCGCAATCTGCACGACCTGCTACCGCTGCCTTATACCGAAGAGACCGTGCGGCACGTCGCCGGCCGTATCCGCGAGGTCCAGGACATCCTGGAGCGCACGGTGTCGCTCGAGAACGTATCGAGCTACATGGCATTTCGCGCCTCGCGCCTTACCGAGTGGGAATTCCTAAGCGCCGTGGCGGAGGAGGCCGACTGTGCGATCCTGCTCGACATCAACAACATCTTCGTCAGCGCGTTTAACCATCGCTTCGACCCCCTGCGCTACATCGATGCCGTCCCCGCCGGGCGCGTGGTGCAGTTTCATCTCGCCGGTCATAGCGACCACGGCAGCTATCTGCTCGACACTCACGACCATCCGATTCGCCCCGAGGTGTGGGCGCTCTACGAGCACGCCGTTGGGCGCTTCGGTCGCGTCGCGACGCTGGTCGAATGGGACGACAATATTCCGGAGTTCGAAGTGCTGGCCGCCGCCGCCGACGAGGCGCGCCGGCGATGCGAATCAGTGCTGGCCGCCGCCAGCCCCGGCTCGTCGGCACAAATCGCGCGCATCGCGCCCATCGATTGAGCGTTTGCGGTCGCGCCCCGAGTCTCCGTCACAAGTCCTCGCGACCAAGCTCCAGTGGCCGAAGCTCCCGGGCCGGTAGATAGTTAACCGCGCACGGGCAATGCTAATCTTCATCAGGGCAACCGGCCGCGTCCTGAGGATAGGGAGTGTTGGATCAGCCGGTGATTGACCTGTGTGATTGAGCTTTGAAGACGTGAGCGCCGCCGCCAACATACGGATCGAGGCCATCAATAGTCCGCAGGCGTTCGAGGAATTCGCCCGCCTGCCTTACCAGGTCTACGCCGATCGCGAGGCCTGGTGGCCGCCCGACATTCGCAATGAAGTCGACCTGCTTTCCGGCCGCACGCTAACCGCGCCGTACCTCGACCTGCAGCCGTTTTGCGCCTGGAGCGACGGCCGGCTGGTGGCGCGCGTAAGCGCCGTGATCAATCGCCGCTACATCAGCCACTGGGGCCAGCGGTTGGGCCAGCTAATCCATTTCGAGGCGGCGGCGGGCGCGGACGACGCGGTCGGCGCGATGCTGATGCGCGCGATGGAGTGGCTCGCGCGCGGCAAGATGGAATCGGTGCGCAGCGGATTCGCCGCTTTTCTAGATTATCCCTACGCGATCGACAACTACGGCAGTCTGCCGTCGTTCCTGCTGCGCGGCAATCCCGAGTACTACCATCGCTACCTCAAGGACGCCGGCTTCGAAACCGAAAAGGGACAGATTGACTACACCGCCGCGCTGACGCCCGAGACGCTGGCGCGCTATGCGCGGATGGTCGAAGCGGCTCGCTCCGCGGGGGTCGCCGTGATGAGTTGGCGCGAATACGGATTCCTGGCCGCGGCCGACGCATGGACCGAGGTCACCAACGCGGCCTTTGCCCGGCATTGGGGATGGAATCCAATCAGCCGGGACGAAGTTCGTCCCATGATGGTTCCGCTGCAGGGCACACCGGTCGGCGACCTTTCGATGGTCGCGGTGGCCAAGCGCGAGGTGCTCGGCGTGGTCTTTTCGGTGCCCGACCTAAGCCCGGCGCTCGCGCAAATTCGCCCGGGCGTCAAGCTGCATCCCGAGCGCGGCGGCGGCACTCGCGGTGCGCTCATCAACATCGGCGTGCTCGATCGAGCGCGCGGCAAAGGCGTGGCGCTGGCGATGGCGGCCCGATCGTTCATGACCATGGCGCGCAGTGGGATGCGCTATGCCGGATATACGCTGGTGCTCGACGACAACTGGCCCTCGCGGCGCACCGCGATGGCGCTGGGAGCGCGCGCCACCGGAAATTTCGTCACCTACCGGCGCGACCTGTAGCCGCGATTTCTTTCAACAGCGCGATCGATGGTTGCCGACTCTTGCGCTCGCGCCATTCAAACAGGCTCAGAGTCCATCGCTCACCACGGTCGGTCGCCGACGATGCGCCCGGTGTCGGGATCCAGCCGTAGCCGCGGCGCGAGCGGGGAAGTGAAATTGAACATGCCGGTGAGCGAATTTGCCTTCAGATCGAACGACTGCAGATCGCCCAGCCGTCCGAGATTCCAGTTGTCCTCGATAAAGCGCAGCACCGAAGTCTGATCGGTCAGCGTGTGATCGATGTAATTGCTCCTGGCCCAAGGGGAAATCACGATCAGCGGCAGGCGCGGACCATAGCCGCATCGATCCTGATATGCGTTCGCCGCGGCTTCACCGCACAGGCCGGTAGGGCCGAGCAGGCGATCCTGATCAGGGTCGCTCGACTGATTTACGATCGGCGGCATCACGTGATCGTACCATCCGTCGGAATCGTCGTAGGTAATGATGATCGCCATGTTTTTCCACTGAGGCGTCTGCTGCAGCCGATTGATCGTGTTTACAAGGAACGTCTGCTCGAAGAGCGGGCCTGAGGTAAACGGATGGCCGGTCGAGTCGCTGGAAGCCTTCAGAAACGTTACTTGCGGCATGTAGCCAAGGCTGACCGCGGTCCAGAAGTTGCTGAGGTCGTACTGATGATTGGCCTGGTCGGCGTTGGTCCCGATCACGTACGGCGACGACGGCGGCAGATGATGAGGGTTGGCGGTCGATTCATAGTATTGAAACGGCATGTAGTGACTATTATAGCGAGGATTACATTGCGGCCCAGCCCCGGCATTGATCGATCCGAAGTCCCCATAGAACCAGCCCCACATCACTTTCTTGCTGGTCAGCAGGTCGCCGATATTCGGACCGGACATTTGCACGTTCGTGCGTATATCGCAGTCGTCATAACCAGCCTCGACATTTTTGATGACAGTTCCATTGACTACTTTACCCGGCACACTGGATGGAATGGCGCCGTGAGTCTGCCCTGATATCAGGTTCAGATGCCCAACCACGGTAACGCCGAAGGTAGTCGCGAAGGAGTTGTCGCTCATCGCATAGTACTGGGCATAGTTCCAGAGCGCGGTCACGGTGTTGCCGTCGTAGTAGCCCATCGGCAGGTTGTCGATCATCGGACAGTTCATCGGATTCATCGGACTGGTGAACTGCACGAACATGTCGAGCAAGCCGCCATGGTATGCCTGCTGCTCATTCATGTAGAAGTTCGTGTTGTCGCAGGTGAAGGCCTGCGATCGATCGAGCCGGAAAGGATTGACGAGATTGAGGTTCTGAGTCGCGATCAGGCCGCGGATGCCGTTAGGTGATGGCGTATTGGGGAGCGCCTTGAATCTGGGCTCGAACGGCGGGTTGACGGCGACCGGATAGGTGGCGAAGTAGTGATCGAACCCCACATTTTCATCGTCGATAACCACCAGATATTTGATCGGCGTCTGGGTTGGCGCGAGCATCAATGACGCCGCTTCGACGGGCGCCCCCGCGCTCACATAGAGGCCTACGGCCGCTATCATCGCGGCGGCAATCCAGTTGCGCATGACGTTCCTCCCTACAAAAGGGCGCCGGGCGAAAGATTTCGCAGACTGTCTTGTACAGACGCCTGATACGACTGTAAACGGTAAAGTGCGGCTTTATCCTCAAGATCAACCGCATGACGCTTCTGGTAGTGCGGAATCGACCCGCGCGGAGACCGGTTTCACAAAAAAAACGTGTAGGGCCAAGGAAAAATGGGCTGACGCACCTTGAAGGGCGGGATTGGCGGGTGTTAGTGTAACCGCTCACTCCTTGCTCCCGAGTGGGGGCTGGAATCCACAAGGAGGATTGCGGCGTGCGGCGCTACGAAACTATTTTCATACTTCGCTCCGATCTGGGCGAACCCCAGGTCAAGGACAGTATCAAGCGCTTCGAGGGTCTGGTCGCGACCGGTGGCGGCGAGATGCTTGAGACTGACGAATGGGGCTTTCGCGAGCTCGCCTACCGGATTCACAATGAACGCCGCGGGTATTACGTCCGCCTCGACTACGCCGCCACGGGTCCCGTGATGAACGAGGTCGAGCGCAATCTCAAACTATCCGATAGCGTGTTGCGCTACCTTTCGGTGTTGCTGGATCCCGAGGTCGACACGGCCAAGGTGCGCGCCGAAATCGAAGCTCGGCTCCATCGCGCGGCAGAGGCAAAGGCCGCCGCCGAGGCCCGTATGGCGGCAGCAGCAGCCGCCGCCGAGCATCCCCCGGGCGAGCCGCACCCGACCGCTCTAGTCGCCGACCTTTCTCCTGAAGAGGCTGCGGGTGAGGCTGAAGTAGCATTAAAGGCCGCTTCCGAGGTGCCGGAGGAAGTCGCCCTTGACGCGGAGCCGGAGGCGAATCCCACGGGTGAGCCGAAACAGGATTGAACTGGCTGGCAGGGTGGTTTCGGCACCCGAAGTGCGGACCACGCCGACCGGAACGCCGGTGCTAAGGATCGAAGTGGACTGCGGTGAGGGCCGCCAGCCTCTGAGGCTGGGAGTTGTGATGGCCGGGCAGGGAGCACGCGAAGTTGGCGCGCGAATCGGTGCCGGAGCGGCGGTGAAGGTCACGGGAACGTTGCGCGCGGTGCGCGGGCGCGTGTGGTCCTCGGCGGCGAGCGGAGTCGAAGTGCTGGCAAACGAGATCCTCGAAGTCGTGACGAGCGTGAGTTTATAGAAGATTCGCGAAGATTTCGCCGAAGGGTTTGTCGAGAATTTACGAGAATTTAGTCGAAAGTTTTGTAACGAACACGAGCCAGTCGAGCGGCGAGCCGCCTGACATGGACACGATTAAAAGCAGGATTCGACAGGAAGAAAATGGCCGACGAAGAAAGGACAGAGCAGGGCCCCGGACACGGTGGCCGCGGACCGCGTCCCGGAGGCTCGCGCTCCGACTCCGATCGCCCGGGCGAAGGACGTGGCGGCGAGCGGGGCGGGATGCGCCGGCGGCCCGGCGGAGGCCGGCGCAAAGTATGCCGGTTCTGCGCCGACAAGGCGCTCAAGGTCGACTACAAAGACGTGCGCACCCTGCAGAACTTCATCACCGAGGGCGGCAAGATCGTGCCCAGCCGCACCTCGGGCAACTGCGCGCGCCATCAGCGCCAGCTCGCGGTGGCGATAAAGCGCGCGCGGGTGATAGCGCTGCTACCCTTTTCAACCTTGGGATGATGGGGGTGAGGGGCGAGCAGTGAGACGCGGAGGGACAATCGTCGGACTGCTGGTAGGTGCGATTCGCGCGGCCTTCCTGTCGGCGACCTTCTATCTGTCGGCGGCGGTCGTGCCGCTGGTTGGAGCGATGTTCTCACTGTTCGCGCCTGCGCCCACGCTACTGTTCGCGGTAGGATTTCCGAGAGCCCGATTGCGCGCCGCGGCGGTGATCGTAGTGGCTGCCGCGGCGGTCATGGCTTTGGGTGGATGGATCGCGGCGCTCGGCTACCTGGTGACCTTTGGGCTCGCGGCGGCCGTGATGTGCGACATGCTCGAGCGGCGCAAACCCTTCGAGACGATCGTGCTGGTGACCGCCATGGCCGTGCTGGCAGCCAGCGTGATTACGGCCTTCGCGATGGCCGGTTCGGTCGAGGGGATGGCCAAAGCCGTCCGCGACGCATTGGGCGCAGGGATGGCACGCGGCCACGACTTTTACAAAGTGCTCGGCATCGAGACCGGGATGGCCCAGGAGGCTGAGACTGGGCTGCTGGATACGATGCTGCGACTGTGCCCGGCGCTGATAGTGATGTGTGCGGGTTTCGGCGCCCTGCTCAATCTGGCAGTGTTCTGGAGGCTGGGCGGCCGGCAGCGGCTCAATTATCCGTTGTTCGGCGATCTGGCCCGATGGTCGACGCCGGAATGGCTCATCTGGGTGTTGCTGGCGGCCGGATTCGGGATGTTCGTTCCGGTGCCGGCTCTGGCGGTGGCCGCGATGGATACCTTCGTATGCGTGGCGGCGCTTTATTTTTGCCAAGGGATGGCGATTATGGCCTTTTATTTCAAGGCCTTGGTTATCCCGCCGTGGGTCCGGGGGCTGATCTATTTTGTTACAGTAATCCAGCCGGTGCTTGCGGCCTTGGTCTGCGCGGCCGGCATCTTCGATCTCTGGGTAGATTTTCGGCGGCTCAAGCCGCCGCGCCAGGAGGCGGATAGCTTTGGTGATTTTTTTTAAGTGCCGGACATATTTTCGGCGGTTAAGCCTATGAATGTGCAAGTAATTCTAAGTGAAGACGTTCCCAATCTGGGCCGCCCCGGGGACGTAGTCAAAGTCCGCGCCGGGTACGCTCGCAACTACCTGCTGCCACGCCGGCTCGCGGTTGAGGCCAATTCCAAGAATCTGCGCGCCTTCGAGCATCATAAGGGCTTGGCGATGCTGCGGCGCGAAACAAACAAGGGGCTGGCGCTCAAGCTCAAGCAGCAGCTCGAGGCTCTGACGCTCACGATCGGCGCCAATGCCGGAGAAGAGGGCAAGCTGTTTGGATCGGTGACCAATATCGATATCGAACGGGCGCTGCGTGAGCGCGGATTCGATATCGAACGGCGAAAGATAATGTTGCCTGAGCCTATCAAGCAGCTCGGCGAGTTTACCGTTCCGGTGAGGCTCGACCCGGAGGTTGAAGCTAGCGTGAAGCTCACAGTCGCGGCGTCATAAGGCCATCCGGGTATGATGAAACTCTACGATTTCCTGCCCTGCCCATTCGGTCAAAAAGTGCGGATCGTTCTGGCGGAGAAGAGCCTTACCTACGAGCTCATCCAGATCGACCTCGCCCAGGCCGACCAGCGGCGCCCTGAATTCCTGCGCCTCAACCCGTTTGCCAGGGTCCCGGTGCTGGTCGACGAGGACACGACTGTCTACGACTCGACCATCATCGTCGAGTACCTGGAAGACGAGTATCCGGAGCCCCCGGTGCTGCCGACGATTGGATCGAGCGCGCAGCGTGCGCGAGCGCGGCTCTTCGAGGATTTTGCCGACACCTCGTTCACGCCACAAGTCGGACAGCTCATGGCCGAGATGGCTCGAGCCGAGGCGGACCGCGACCAGGGTCGGCTACAGCGGTTGCATCGTTCGATCGAACGGGCGCTCGATTACCTCAATCATGAGCTCACCGGACAGCAGTTTCTCGCCGGTGACTTTTCGGTCGCCGATATCGGCTTCGCGCCACGCGTGCTGGTACTAAGCGAGCTGGGCCTCGAGGCGAGCATCAATCGCCCCAACGTCGACGCGTGGATTAAGCGAATGTTGGAGCGCCCGAGCATCCAATCCCTGCAAGGGGTGACTCTCGAACCGCTAGCCGGAGTCTGACCGCGATCGAGCCTGACTACGGTTTTGGAGATGCAGAGCGACAGACGCGCCGTCCGTGCAAGCGGCCGGCGCGTCTGCTTTTCAGGGTCACGGATGTGGAGCGGTGACGAGTAACCTAGACCATCCGAGGCCGGTTTAATAGGGTAGCCGGGTCAGTAGGGTTGATCCTCGCCGAACAATGGCTCTTCCTCGTCAGCCCTCGTGGAGGCCACGCCCGTTGCCCGGTAGAGCAGCTTGGCGGCGAACAGCTTATTGCCCAGCCGGCCCTGCGGCTTGAGCATTCCGCCATGCCTGCGGCATCGGGGGCACGCCATGGTCCCGCTGAGCAGGCTCGCGTTCTCGGGAGTTATTCGCAAATCGAAAGTGGTTCCGCAGCCCGGGTTCTGACATATGGTTCTGTATACGATACCCGGCCGCTCGGCGGTCTTGGTTCCAGTGCTCATCGCGGTTTGCATAGCGCCATCTCCTTCCTGTGTCTATAGGTCCTGTGGGCCGCGTCTTTGATTTAGACGTAACTCAGTTGCAAAGGTTTCAAGCAAGCGATGTGCCGGGGTTGGTCTGAAGCCTATTTCGGAGAGAATCTCCTTATAAATCTTGAGGTTAGAGGTCCCCGATTCGCTGACTCCGCGATCGAGAAATTTTCGCACTATGGTCCTTTGTTGCAACAATCGTCATAACTTTCTGCCAAAATGCCCCGAGATCTCACGCTCGACGGTTCATTTTCGAACGGTTTCGACGTTGCTGTGCTAACTATAAGAACGCGTGCCGCGGCCTGAGATGACTCCCGGATGACGAGCCGGTTAACCGAAGAGTGGGTGGGGCAATGAGAACGCTTGCGATGGTGATGGCGGGAGGGCTGGGTAGCAGGCTGCATCCGCTGACTCGCGATCGCGCCAAGCCGGCGGTGCCGTTTGGCGGTAAGTACCGAATCATCGATTTTGTCCTCTCTAACCTCGTAAACTCACGGATTTACGCGATTTACGTGTTGGTCCAGTGGCGCTCGCAGTCGCTTATCGAGCACCTCAAGGACGGATGGCAGTTCGGCGGAATACTCAACGACCAATTCGTCACTCCCGTCCCGGCCCAGATGCGGATGGGCGAGAATTGGTACCAGGGCACCGCTGACGCCATCTTCCAGAACCTCAACCTGCTCGACGACAACAGCCCCGACCTGGTCGCGGTCTTCGGCGCCGACCATATCTACCGGATGGACGTGCAGCAGATGATCGAGTTCCACCTCGAGCGCAAGGCGGCGGTGACCGTTGCTACCCTTCCGGTGCCGGTCGAGGAATCGCGCCAGTTCGGCATCGTCGAGGTCGACTCGGGCCTTCGCGTGTCGGGCTTCGAGGAGAAGCCGCCCACGGCCCGTCCAATGCCGGGTGCGCCGGGACAGTGCCTCGCCTCGATGGGCAACTACCTGTTCGATCCCGACGTGCTGCGCCGCGCGCTGGAGGAGGATTCAACGATAGCGTCGAGCCGCCATGACTTCGGCAGCGACCTTATCCCGCGCCTGATTGAACAGGTTCCGGTCTACGCCTATAACTTCATGACCAATCGCATCCATGGCGACTCTGAGGTCAACCTGAGTTACTGGCGCGACGTCGGTACGATCGACGCTTACTACGAGGCCAACATGGATCTGCGCGACGCGCGGCCTCATCTGAACCTCTACAATCAGCGCTGGCCACTGCGCACGGCCTACTACGATCAGCCGCCGGCCAAGTTCGTCTTCGACGAGAATGGGCGGCGCGGAGAGGCGCTGCACTCAGTCATCTCCGAGGGCTGCATCGTGTCGGGTGGAATGGTGCGCAACTCGGTGCTCGGCCGTTCGGTCTTCGTGCACTCGTGGAGCCAGGTCGAGGACTCGGTCCTGATGGACTACAGCGAGATAGGCCGCCACGCTCGCGTGCGCCGCGCGATCATCGATAAGAATGTCTACGTCCCCGAGGGCGACGAGATCGGTTACGATCTCGAGCGCGACCGTCAGCGCTTCCATGTCACCGATTCCGGCTTGGTCGTGATTGCCAAGGGGCCCAAGCGCGACCATCAGAGCCTGTGAGAAGAAGCGTCGACAGTCCCCCGACGGAGGACAAGACCTCTCCGGCCGCGACCGCCGCGCCGGCGCATGCCAACGGCAGGGGCGCCGCCGACGCGACTCGCACTGCCGAGGCGGCCCAGCGTGCATCCTCAGGCGGCGTCAGGCGCGAGCGTCCGCCGCTGGCCGGGCTCAAGCTCGGCCGCAAGGACTGGCTACTGTTCCAATTGATGCGCGTCGCCGTGCATGTTTTCAGCCTGCTCCCGGATTTTATTTTGTATCCGCTCGGGATGCTCGGCGGTTATATCGGCTACCTGGTTGACCGCCGCCACGTGGCGATCGCGCTGGTAAATCTGGCGATCGCGTTTCCGGATCGCAGCGAGCGCGAACGCCGGCGCATGGTGCGCGCCTCCTATCTGAACCTGGGCCGCGGCGGCGCAGAGTACATACGCCTGGCCGGATTTTTCTATCGCCGGCTCATCGGACGCGTGGCCTACGAACGCTTCCAATACTGGGACGAACTCAAGCGACGGTATCCGGGCCGCGGAATCGTGGTGCTCAGCGCCCACTTCGGCAACTTCGAACTTTTAGCGACCGCCCACGCCCTTCACGGCCATCAGATAACCCTCATCCATCACACGCAGCGCTTTGTGGCCGGCGACGCATTGATGACCTGGGTGCGCGAGCGCGCCGGCGTCAATGTCGTGCGCAAGCGTTCGGCCGCCCGCGCCGTGCTCAAGGCGCTCGGCGACGGTCAACTGGTCGGCGTCCCGTTCGATCAGAACGCCAAGCGCGGCGAGGCGGTCTTCGTCCCGTTCTTTGACGAGCCGGCGGCGACCTCACGCACGCTGGCGCGGTTGGTGCAAAAGTCGCACGCGATCGTGGTTCCGGTTTTCATCGTGCGCGCGCCCGACAACCGCCACCATCGCATCGTCATCCAGGACCATATTCCGCTCCAGGAGAGCGCCGACGCCGAGGCCGACGTCGAGGAGAACACGCGGCGCTTCCTGCGCCCGATCGAAGACATGGTGCGGCGCTATCCCGAGCAGTTCCTGTGGCAACATCGGCGCTACCGCACACGGCCGCGCGGGATGGCGTCGCTGTACGCCCCAACCCGGCGCCATCGCGATTCCCGCCCCAAAACGGTGCAATAGACCGGCCGCGCCGCCGACGCCTCTAATGTTCCCGCCGGAACATAGTTCTGGCGGCGGTGGTTCTACCATTGAAGTAGAATCGAGGCATGATGATGAATCTTGATTTGTTTGACGGCGCGTGGGCCGCCGGCGCGCCGTCGTCTGATGCGTGGTACGACGCGTCCTCGGAAACGTTTGGGGAAGCATTTGGCGCCGCGCCGGCAATTTTGGCCGCCGCGACCGCCCTCCCGCCCAACGTGATCGAACAGCAATCGCTGGCCGCCCTGCTCAAGGCCCTGTGGGGCGAGAAATACGACCAGTCGCGGCGCTGGCGCTCGACCTTCGAGCAGATCCAGCGCTCGGTACGCGTCGACCGACGCTACCTGGCGCTCCCGGTGAGCGAGTACCCGGCGCTCGACTCGTTCACCAAGACCAACGCCGCGTGGACGCGGGTAGCGCCGGAGCTGGGCGCGGCGGCCGCTCAGAGCGCGCTCGAGGCGGCAGGGATGACGGCGCGTGATGTCGATCATCTGTTCTTCGTCACCGGCACCGGCATCGCGACCCCGAGCCTCGATGCGCGAATCGTCAACCGGCTCGGGATGCGTCCCGACGTGCGGCGCACGCCCATCTTCGGCCTGGGATGCGCCGGCGGAGTGGCCGGAGTCGTCCGCGCCGCCGATGTCTTGCGCGGATTTCCCAATCAGATCGCGATGGTCGTGTCGGCCGAGCTCTGCTCGCTCACCCTGCAACGCGCCGACGACTCGGTCGCCAATATCATCGCCTCTGCGCTCTTCGGCGACGGCGCGGCGGCGGTGCTGCTGGGCGGCGCGCGACTGGCTAATCGCGGCGCAGGCGTAACTCCGCGCGTTGTGGCCACGCGTTCGGTCTTCTATCCGGACAGCGAACGGCTGATGGGATGGGACGTGGTGGACAGCGGACTCAAAATAGTGCTTTCGCCGGCGATCCCCGACTTGGTCCGCGAGCATCTGGGCGGCGACGTCGACGCGATGCTCGCCGACTACGGTCTCGCACGCTCCGCGATTACCCATTGGATCGCGCATACCGGCGGCAACCGCGTGCTCGAGGCGATCGCCACCGCGCTCGACCTTCCGCCCGGCGCGCTCGACCGTTCGTGGCGGCTGCTCGCCGCCACTGGCAATCTGTCTTCGGCCTCGGTGCTGTTCGTGTTGCGCGACCTGCTCGACGCGCGCGCGGCACGGCCCGGCGACTATGGGCTGATGCTCGCGATGGGTCCGGGATTTTGTGCGGAGCTGGCGTTGCTGCGATGGTGATTTCGCTCGAAGCATACCTGGGCCTTCTCGCAGCGCTCGCGGTCGAGCGCGTGGTTCATCTTGCGCTCGCGTCGCGCAATGCACGCCGAGCGTTCGCGATGGGCGCGGTGGAGCGCGGGCGGGGCCATTACCCGGCGATGGCCGCGTTCCACGCGCTCTTCCTGGTCTCGGCCGCGGCCGAGGCGATCGTGCTCAAGCGCCCGTTTCCGGGAACGCTCGGATGGATCGCGCTCGGCGGCGCGCTCGGCGCGCAGGCGCTGCGCTACTGGTCCATCGCGAGTCTGGGGGTGCGCTGGAATACGCGCATCATCGTGTTTCCCGGAACGGCACCGATTAGCCGCGGGCCGTATCGTTTCATACGTCATCCCAACTACTTCGCCGTGATCGTCGAGATCGCATGCGTGCCGATGATCCACGGATGCTGGCTCACCGCGGTGGTGTTCTCGATTGGCAACGCGGCGCTGTTGCGCGTGCGGATTCGCGCCGAGGAAGCTGCGATGGGCCCGCGCTATGCCTTGGAGTTTGGCGGCCGGTCGCGACTGATGCCGATGCTTCCGCCGCGGCGCGCACGCCGCGAAGTCGGCCCTCGCGCCCATCGCACCGCCGGCTGAGGCTCGTCAGCAGACTAGCCTTTCGGACCCCTTCCCGCGCATCCGACGCCGTCGATAAACACAAAATCGCTCCGCGTTGATCCTTCACTTCGGCAGCCTTCGTTCAGCACTTCAGCGTCTTCGTTAGGGTGACAGCGGAACCGCGTGCGCCTGGCGCCGATTTGACGCTGAAGCGGCTATTGGGCTTAGAATCCAGCGTTTACAAAGACTAAAAGGGAAATTCCGGAGCACAAATGAAGCGAGACAAATTCTGGAAGAAATGGGGAGTGCTTTTCAGCGGCGATAAACTCTCGCTACCGGAACAACTTAAATTTGCGGCGGACGCGGAGTCCGCCGGCGCTGAGAGTTTGTGGTCGGCGGAGTTGTGGCGCGACGGCTTCGTTCCGTTGGCGGCCATGGCGATGGTCGCGCAAAAGGTACGTCTTGGCACTGGCGTGGCACATTTCGCGCGCACGCCGATGCTGACGGAACTAAGCGCGATGTCGATGGCTGAATTGAGTGGTGGCCGTTTCATTCTCGGCCTCGGTACTGCGCCCAAGGCTTGGAATGAAGATTGGCATGGGCTTCCCTACCATCGTCCCGTCGATCGAATGCGCGAATATATCGAGTGCGTGCGCCTGATGTGGACCTCCAATCCACAACATCCCATCGAGTATGATGGCAAGTTCTACAAGATACGCGACTACCGGCGGCTCAGTGCTCCCGCGCCATATCGTATTCCGATCTACCTGGCCGCGGTGCTGCCGGGCATGATGCGGCTGGCGGGCTCACATGCCGATGGCATCCTCGTGAACGTGCTGAACACCCCGCGCTACTTTCAGGAGGTGGTTCGTCCCAACGTCAAGCAAGGGTTAGAACGCTGGGGTGCTGGCGAGAAACCGTTCGAATGGTGCGCGGTCAAGATCTGCTCAGTGAACCGAAACGGCGGGCAGGCAAAGGCGTTCGCGCGTAACGCAATCGCCTTTTACAGCTCGATTCCCTACTTCGACGCGGTCCTGGATCCGGCGGGCTTCAAATCGCACAAGGAGCGCATACGAACCCTTCTGGCGGCGGGCGATGTGGCTGGCGCGATCGATGCGGTCACTGACGATATGGTCGGTGCTCTTGTCCTGGCGGGTACTCCCGACGAGGTCCATCGCCAGCTCGAACCGTTCCGGGACTGCTTCGAGACTTTGATCCTCCTGAGCCCGACTTTTGCGGCCGAACCCGCGCAGGTCAGGGAAAATCACGAGGCCTTCATCGACGCGTTTGCCTCGTGACCGCGCCGCGGACCTCCTGCGTGCCAGCGAAATTGAGGTTCTCGCAATGCGGCTGAATCGCGATAGACTGGGCGGTCAAGGCTCGGCGCTGGGGCTTGAATGCTCCCACGCCATAACCATAGAGGCTTTCAAAATGAGCAAGACTTTCGAAAAGCAGGCAATCACCGCCGAGTTCGCCCAGAAACTGATCGAAGCGGCTGTCGCCAAGGCCGTAGAGCTCAAGGTCCCGCAATGCGTGGCCGTCGTCGACGATGGCGGCAACCTGAAGGCGTTCGTCCGCATGGACGGAGCGGCGCTAATTCCGATCGAGATCGCGCAGAGCAAGGCCTATACCGCGTTGTTCGGCTTTCCGACTCACGATTTTTTCAACTTCATCAAAGGCGACGCCGCACTGGTCGCTGGCATCCCGTCCCGCCCGCGAGTGGCGGCGTTCGGCGGCGGCTATCCGATCAAAGTCGACGGCCACATCGTCGGAGCGATAGGCGTCAGCGGCGGTTCGGTCGAACAGGATATGCAATGCGCCGAGGCGGCATTGCTGCTTACGAAGTAGGATTGCCGAATCGGAAATAAAGCGGAGCGCATCGCCATTGGCGACACGCTCCGCTCCTATGCCTTAAGCGCGAAGCCGCTTTTCACGCGGACTCTCGCCTTGGACCCTTCAATCGGGAGCCCCGGCTCCGCGGCTTTCTCGGACACAGGGTCAGGGGGTCGCAGCCGGCGGCACGGTCTCCTGATACGAAACGTCAAACATGGTGCCGCGGGCGGAGGCGACGGCGTTGGGCGTATGAACCTCGAAGTTGGGAGTGCCGCTCGGACTAAAGTGAACCAGGGAACGCACCAATCCGGTCAGAAGAGTGACCTTGGTACTGGCCCGTGATCCATCGGGATTAAGGTTATCTTCCGTCAACACCAGAGCGCTCGAATCGTTCAATTCCAACTGGCTGCCGTCACTGAGCTTGATAGTGACCCGGCTGTTCGGTCCGGTCGTAAATTTGTCCCCGACCTGAACGGCGGTGCCGTCGACGGCCGGAATCGACCTGCCGGCGCGCTCGATGCTGACGGTGCCGTTGACCGCGCTGACCGCGCCGGCTGTGGTCAGCCCCCAGGCGTGAGGCGCAGAGACCAGCAAGACCATCGCAAGGAAGCTTACTGAGGCCGCTATACGAACGGGTACTTTTAGCATGCCTAAAAGCTATCTTCATTCTCGTGACGTGTCTAGAACCAGCCAAAACGGAGACTCCGCGCCTCTATTGGCCTGGGGAATGGCGCTCTACGAGCCTGAGCGGCCGGTGAGCCGTGGCACCAGTGCCAGTATGATCAAAGCCATCACCCACGCTGCTTCGCCGCTTATCACCGCCGGCCGACCATAACCTGCGATCCAGTGCGGTAGCGCGACAGCGGGCGCGTCGCTGAATGGCCATAGCTTTACGCCGATCACGAGGCCGGCGTGCAGTCCGGCCGAGAAATAGACATTGCCGGTCACCAGAAACGCTTCGCCCAGCACCAGTCCGAGCAGAAAGAGCCCGACCAACGCTGGCAGCACGGCCGCGGGATGGGTCAGTTGCGCGAGGCTTGCGTAGAGATTGTGAAAGCCGGCCGTCGCGTCGAACTTTGCCAGGTAAAATTTAGCCGGCGAGCGCACCATATGCGCCAGCGCATAGATCGCGGCGCCAATCGCCAGCGCCCCCGTGCGGCCGAAGTCCGCAACCATCCCGCCCAGCAGGAAGGCGCGAAAGAATCCCTCCTCGATTATCGCGATCAGGATCGCTCCTGCCACGTATTTGGGCGCGCGCGCCAGCGCCTCGCCAACGCGCATCTCGTCGCGCCCGCCAAACGCCGCACCGAGCACGAGCAGGATCGCCATCACCACCGTTGCGACCAGCAATCCACGCAGCAGCGTGCCGAGATTGTCCAGTGGACGGGCAAAGCCGCGCCGCAGCAGCCGTCCGGCTCCCAGCGGACGCGCCCACAAGAACAGCATCACCGCCAGCGTGACCATTACGGTGCGGTCGAAGATGCGCGGGAACGGGAAATGGCAGCCGGCGGCGGCGAGCGCGGTTGCGGCGAAAGGCGCGATGAGCGCGGCGGCGGCCGCCGCCAGCAAAAGCGCGATCGTTAGTCTGAGCGTGAAGGGCATCGTGGCTGTGCGTCCAGGTTCGGCCGGCGAACAATCCCACGAGCGTTATCGGTTGCAGCCGCACCATGCAAGCGGCGATTATTGTGGCAAGCGTCGCTAACAGCATCCGCGAACAATTATCCGAACAACTATGGATGACCGGCCAGGAGGCCTCCTTTGGATCTGGGACTTAAGGGCAAGGTAGCGCTGGTGACCGGCGCGAGCATGGGAATCGGCGAGGCGACCGCGCTCGAGCTTGCCGGCGAGGGCTGCGACCTCGCGATCTGCGCGCGGCATGCCGATCAACTGGCCAAGGTGCGCGACCAGGTCGCGGCCAAGGGCGTGCGATGCGTCGTCGCCGAGTGCGACATCCGCAAGCCCGCGGAGATAGCGGCCTTGATGAATGAAGTCGGCCGGGTCTACGGCCGGCTCGACATCCTGGTGAACAACGCCGGCGCAGCTACTCATGGCACTTTCGCTTCGCTGAGCGACGAGCAACTGCTGGCCGATTACGAGCTCAAAATTCTCGGGCAACTGCGATGCACGCGCGCGGCGCTGGCGTTGCTCGAGAAGAGTCCGGCGCCCCGCGTGATCAACGTCAACGCGATTGCCGGGCGGGTGGTGATACCGGGGCTGTTCGCCACCACTACGCATCGCGCTTCCTGCTACGCGCTCAGCAAGGCGCTCGCGTGGGAACTGGCGGACCGGAAGATCCTGGTCAACTCGGTCAATATCGGGCTCGTGCACACCAACCAGATCGAACGAGCGCACGCGCGCCGCGCGCCCGACGTGCCGCTGGAGAAATTCATGGCGCAGGCGGCGCAGATCGTGCCGCTCAAACGCTTCGGCGAGCCGCACGAGGTCTCGGGCTTGATCGCGTTTCTGGCATCCGACCGCGCGGGCTTCATCACCGGCGCGTCGATCGACGTGGGCGGCGGGCAGGGCGCGCACGTCTGAAGCGCCGCACCGCAGAAAACTTTGGCAGGCCGGCTTGTGGGCAAGAACACTAGCGGGAGGCGTGAATGGCTATCGACTTCACCCTGAGCGAGGAACAGCGCCAGCTTTAGGCGGATGCCCGCGCCTTTGCGCGCTCCGTGCTAGGCGGCGTGCAGGAAGCGATCGCGAAAATCGACAAACCGGACGGCCGATTCTATGCGACCAGGCCCTTTTACCGCGAGATGGCGCGGGCCGGATTCGTGAAGTCGCTGATCCCCAAACAATACGGCGGTGCGGGGCTGTCGGCGGTGGACCTCGCGCTCGCCGCCGAAGAACTCGCCGCCGTCGACGTCAACGTTCCAACCACGCTGCTTGCGACCGGGCTTGGCCTTCAGCCGGTGATCCAATTTGGCTCCGATGAGCAGAAGCGCGAATTTCTTCCGGGCTTCGTCGATCACGGCGAGGATCGCCTGGCCGCGTTCGCTTTTACCGAGGTGACCGGCGGCGCCAATTTCGACTCGCCCGATCCTTCCACCGGCGTGCGCACCTTCGCCCGGCGGGAGGGCGACGAATGGGTAATCAGCGGGCACAAGCACTATACGACCAACGGCACCGGACGGGACGGCAAGGGCGCGCACCTCTATACGGTCATCTGCCGAACCGACCTCAACCGGCCTCCGCAGGAGTCGCTCGCCGTCATCGCTGTGCCGGGCGACAGCGAGGGCATCCGGGTAACCGCGATGATCGATACGTTGGGCCATCGCGCGGTAAGCTCGCCGCGCATCCATTTCGATGGGGTTCGAGTCCCGGCCGCGAACATTCTCGGCCGCCCCGGCGACGGCGCGGCGATCATCTCACGCTCATTCGCGTGGACCGCGGCGATGATCGGAGCCGCCTGCACCGGCGTGATGCGCGCGGCGTTCGATTGCGCGCTGAATTTCGCCAGGACCGACAAACGATCCGGGCCGGTCCCGGTGATCGAGTATCAGAACGTCGGCTTCATGCTGGCCGACCTGAAGATGAGGATCGAAGCCTCACGCTATCTGACCTGGAAGGCGTGCCACTACTTCGACACTAGCGGCGGGCTCGGCGAGGAGCTACCAATCATCACCAAGGTGTACTGCTCGGAACTGGCGGTGCAGGTGGTTTACGACGCGATGCGGCTGGTCGGTATCGACAGTTACACCGACATGCATCCGCTGGCGAGGCTGATGCAGGATGCGCTTGCTTTTCCGCTCTACGACGGCGGCAACATGGGCGTCAGGCGGAGGCAGCTGCACGCGATCTTTCGCACTCCCGGTTACGATCCGATGGCGGGGGCGGAGGGGCGGCCACAGACGCGCTGACCAGGCATCTTAGCGCGAGCGCTCGGGGTTGCGTTGCGGCTCGAGCACGATTTCCACCGGACAAGCGCGTACCGGAGCGCGCAGCACCGCCATCACCGCCTCCGCCACGTCCTCGGCTCCAAGCATCAGCGCGCGGTCGAGACGCTTGTTGTGCGGGATGAGCGCGGTGTCGACGAGTCCCGGGACTATCACCGCCAGCTTGACCCCGCTCGATCGGAGCTCGGCAAAGGCAGCGCGGCTGAACGCGACCAGTCCGGCCTTGGCCGCCGCGTAGACCGCCTCGCCAGCCGGCGTGCCGCGCGCCGCCGCCGAGGCGATATTGACGATCGCGCCGCCGCCGCTTTTGACCATTCGCGCGGCGGCCAGGCGCGCGAGCGCGATCGGCGCGCGCAGATTCACCGTCAGTATGCGGTCCTGCGCCACTGCGCTGGTCTTGACGAGCGGCGTGCGCGGCGGAGCCCATCCGGCGTTGTTCACCAGCACGTCGATTTGCCCGAAGTGCCCGAGCGCCGCATCGAAGAGCTCCTGTGGACTCTCCTCACCAGCGAGATCGATCAGCACGATGAGCGAGCGTGACGGCTCCAGACCCGAAAGCCGCCGGGTCTCTTCCAGCTCCTCGAAGGTGCGCGCGGCCAGGCATAGCGAGTAGCCCTCGCGCGCGAGCGCGAGCGCCGTTGCGCGGCCGATTCCGCGGCCGGCGCCGGTTATCAACGCGACGCGCTGGGTTTTTTGTTCTGCCATCTCGATTCGAGGCTGCGGCGGCGCCGCAGCCAAAACCGCAGCTTGCACGATCAAGCCGACTTCCACAAACTGATAGGCACGGTCGCGCCAGGGTCGCCGTGCGGCGGCGGCGCGCGCGGTGGGGAGACGGTCAGCAACGATGAATCCGCAAGTTTTTCGCGAGTACGATATTCGCGGCATTGTCGAGCACGATTTCGACGACGACTTCGTCGTAAGCCTCGGACGCGCTTACGCGACGATGCTCAAACGGGCCGGCAAGGCCACAATCACGCTCGGCCGCGACTGCCGGCTATCCTCGGACCGCCTGTTCGGACTGCTGAGCGACGGACTGCTGCAAAGCGGCATCAACGTGGTCGACATCGGCGTGGTGCCCACGCCGCTGCTTTATTTTTCCGTGATTCACTGGCGGATGGACGGCGGCGCGATGATCACCGGCAGCCATAACGCCGCCGAATATAACGGCTTCAAGCTCGGCGTGGGACCGTCGACGATCTATGGCGAGGAAATCCAGGAACTCCGGCGCATCGTCGAGCGCAAGGATTTTCCCGCGCCCGGGGCGCGCGGCGCGCTCAGCACGCGCGCCGTGCACGGCGACTATAACGACTTCATCAAGCGCACCATCACGCTGCGGCCGGGACTCAAGGTCGCTGTCGATGGCGGCAACGGATGCGGCGGAGTGGTCGCGGCGCCGTTGATGCGCGAGCTGGGGCTCGAGACGGTCGAGCTTTTCATCGAAATGGACGGCCGCTTCCCCAACCATCATCCCGACCCCACGGTCGAAGAGAATATGCGCGACCTCATCGCCGCGGTGAAGAGCAGCGGCGCGCGCATCGGGATTGCCTACGACGGCGACGCCGACCGGGTCGGCGCGGTCGACGAGAACGGCCGTATCGTGTGGGGCGACGAGCTGATGGTGGTGTTCTCGCGCGCGATTTTGCGCGAGCGCCCGGGTGCCGCGATCATCGGCGACGTCAAGTGCTCCAACCGCATGTACGACGACATCACGGCTCACGGCGGCCGCGCGATCATGTGGAAGACCGGCCATTCGCTGATCAAGAGCAAGCTCAAGGAAGAGCACGCGGCGCTGGCCGGCGAGATGAGCGGGCACATGTTTTTCGCCGACCGCTACTACGGCTTCGACGACGCCATCTACGCCTCGTTCCGCCTACTCGAAATCGTCAGCCGCGAGGGTCGCGGCCTGGCTCAAATCCTCGCCGACCTGCCCAAGAGCTGCTTCACCCCCGAGCTTCGTCTCGATTGCCCTGACGAGCGTAAGTTCGACCTGGTGCGCAAGGCCGCCGACTACTTTCGCGGCCGCTACGAGGTGATCGAAATCGACGGCGTGCGGGTCAAATTACCTGGCGGATGGGGCTTGGTGCGCGCTTCGAATACCCAGCCGGCGCTGGTGATGCGCTTCGAGGCAAGTGACGAAAAAACCCTGGGCGAAATTCGCACTCTGTTCGAGAGCAAACTCAAAGAATTGGGCGCGATGTGAGCGCGGCCAAGCCGAGCGCGCTCATCATCGCCGGCGGACGCGGCACGCGCTTTTGGCCGGAGAGCCGCACCTGGCGCCCCAAGCCGCTGTTTTCGATCGACGGCCGCACCTCGCTGCTCGCCGACACTATCGCGCGGATCGCTCCGATGACCGGACGCGCGCGGACCTTCGTGCTGGTCTCGGCCGACCAGCGCGCGATCTTTCGCAGCGCTCTGCGTGGCCTGATCCCTCCGGCGAATCTCATCGTCGAGCCCAGCGGGCGCGGCACTGCGGTCGCGATCGCATACGGATGCGCGACGATCGCGCATCGCGCCGGCTCCGGCGTGGTCGCCGTGATGCCCGCCGACCATTACATCACGCCGCCCACGGCCTTTCGCCGCACGCTCGGCGACGCGATTAAGCTTGCCGCCACACGCCGCGCGATGGTTGTGATCGGCGTCGTCCCCGATCGCCCCGAGCCCGGCTACGGCTATCAGCAGGTCGGGCGGCCCGTCGGGCGCGGCTTCGAGGTCGTGCGCTTCATCGAGAAGCCGCCACTTGCGGCGGCGCGCCGGATGGTCGCGTCGGGAAAGTTTTTATGGAACGCCGGGATGTTCGTGATGGAGGTCGCGACGCTGACCTCCGAACTTGACCAGCATGCTCCGGATCTCGCCCGCGCGATGCGCGAGTTCGCCGGAGCGCCGGCGGCCAAAGTCGCGCGCATCTACCGCGGCCTCGACTTCGACGCGTTCGATCGCGTGGTAGCCGAGAAGAGCCGCAACGTGCTGAGCGTGCAGGCGCGTTTTCGATGGCATGACGTGGGAAGCTGGGAGGGACTCTGGGAGGCGCTCGGCGGGCGCGAAGCCAATGTGCTCAAGGGCCAGGTGATAGCGCTTGACTGCGAAGCCGTGCTGGCGCGCGGCGGGGAGAAGCGCTTGATGGTGCTGTTGGGAGTGAAAGACCTGGTCGCGGTCGACACCGGCGACGCGCTGCTGATTGCCGGCCGGAAAAGCTCGCAGGACCTCCGCCGCGTGGTTGACGAACTCGCCCGGCGCCGCCTCGATCGATACCTGTAGCGGCGGCTTGCTTGCTTCCCTGTGGCTTAAGGCTGCCGATGCGCTAGGATTGCGCAACCCGGCCCGATCACGATCATCATCTGCGGCCGGATGAGGTGAGTCTCATGAAAATGAAAGACCTGCGACGAGTCGTGACCGGTATCGACGCCTCCGGAAAATCTTACGTCGCGATCAACGGACCGGGCGCCGGCATTGTAGAAGAGGCCGGCGCCGGGCTGGCCGAGGTTTGGGTCACCGACGCAACACCCGCAGACAACGCGGCCAAAGGCGATGCGGCCCAGTGGAAGATGCGCCTGGAGCCGCCGGCCGGCGGCAGCGTCTTTCGCTTCTTCATGCTCGCGCCGGAGGACAAGACGCTCTCGGCGCAAGAGTTGGAAGAGCGGTCGGCGGCGATGTTCGCCGCGATCGGCGGCGCGCACTGCCGGACCGATACGACGCGCCATCCGAGCATGCATACGACGCGCACCATCGACTACGTAATCCTGCTTTCGGGCCACGTTACCTTGGTGCTCGACAAGGGCGAGGTCCAGCTTAAACCGTTCGACGTGGTGGTCCAGCGCGGCACCAATCATTCCTGGATCAATCATGGTCCCGAGCCGGCGTTGATTGCCGCCGTCCTCATCGACGCCAAGCCGCTCTGAGAGCCGTTAGCCGCGGGGGAGCTTCAGTCGAGCGCCTGCGGATCGCATTTCAGCGCCAGCTTGCGCAGTTCGCCGAGATTGCGATCGTCCTCGAGCGCTATCGTATGCAGGCGTGCCGCAAATAGCGGATCGATCCCCTCCCAATGGAGCGCCTGCTGGTTCATCTCGCCCGTAAGCTCGAGCAGCAGCGCAAGGTCGCCGCTTATGCGCACCCAATTGCTGGCGCCCTCGACGCGCATCGGGCGCGCCAGTTTCGACCATACGTGTCGCTCGCTGAGAAGCGCGTCGAGCGTATGGGCATGCTCGGCCTGGTGCGTCGCAAGCGCGCCCAGCGCGCTCGCGATGTTTGGGTAAACACAAAGCCCGGCGTGGCGCGCCAGACGGTCGGCCAGTTCCTGATGGCGGCCGGCGATGTCGGCCAGCTCGGCGAGCAATCGCTCTTCGGGCGGAGGCGGGTTCCACATTCGTTGCAGTATTCCCATCAGACTCTCATAAACCTTGGGGTCCTTTGCCGCCGCCGCCGGATGAAATCGCGACAACCCATAGGCGTCCGCCGCGCGACATCGTTAAGCCTGTTCGGTGTCAGAACCGGGCGGAAAGACCGCGCGCACCAGGAACGACTCACGTTTGAAAAAGCCCCGCGTATGGTACGAGTTGCCGAGCCGGAACACGGCGTAGTCGAAATAGTGGGCCAGCTCGTGCATCAGCGTGCGCAAAAAAGTTTTGGGCTTGACCACGTCGTGACGCAGAGCCGTGCGCGTCCACAACACGATGCGCGGCGCGTCGGGATAAAAGATGCCGTGAAGCTCGCCGCGTGCATTGCGCGGGCGCGCGCCTTTGACTTCGATCGACACGCTACGCACGCCAAGCAGCCGGCATAGCTCGGTCACCAGCGCTTGTGCCGCGCGCCCGGTGCCCGCAACGTTGCCGCCCTCGAGCGCCGCAATCAACGCCTCGGCGAGCGCGAGGGCGTTGGGTCCGGCCTCCAAATCGAAGCCGTCGATCGCGTCACTGCGCAGGTAGACTTTCTGGTCGCGCGGCGCGAGGCGGTAAAAAAAGCCTGGCAACGCGCCGCCCTCAGCCGTGCCGGCGCGGCGCGGCGCCGCGGCGCGCGATCGCGGCTGGGTCGCGCGATGACTTCGACGGCCTTTCACTTTAAATAGATGCCTCGCAATCGATGCCCCGGCTCTCCTATCATCGAACGATCATCGTAGCCTCAGCAACGAATAGCGGAGAACGCAGACGTATGGAACTCAACGCGATCGAAATCGACAAGCCCGCCGACGCCAACGTGATCATCGGTCAGGCCCACTTCATCAAGACCGTCGAGGACCTCTACGAAGCCGTGGTCGCGGCGGTGCCCGCGGTGAAATTCGGCGTGGCCTTTTGCGAGGCCTCGGGTCCGTGTCTCATCCGGCACACCGGGACCGACGCCGAACTGGAGGACGCGGCGGTGCGCGCGGCCAAGGCGATTGGCGCGGGACACGTGTTCGTGATCATGCTCGGCAACGCCTTTCCGATAAACGTGCTCAACCAGGTGAAGGCGGTCACCGAGGTATGCTCGATCTTCTGCGCCACGGCCAATGACGTGCGCGTGGTCGTGGCCGGCGACGGCGGCGGCGCGCGTGGCGTGATGGGCGTGATCGATGGCAGTGCGCCCAAGGGAATCGAGGGCGAGCAGGAGCAGGCCGAGCGGCGGGCGATGTTGCGGCGGTTCGGTTACAAGCAGTAGAAGCGACAGCGCGGTCGCTGGAATCGGTGCTCGCGGGCCATTACGCTCTAGAGAGGCCGCCGCGTATGGCCGCTTTGGCGGCGCGCGGCAACGCGAATCCCGACCGAGATCGCGAGGAGATCGGAGAACCGATGAGCCGAGCCACATCGCCCACGTCGGACGCAAAGAAAGAACCGCGGCCGCGCGAGCCCTGGATTATCAGGACCTACGCCGGTTTCGGCGGCGCCCGTCAGGCCAACCGCCGCTTTTTGGAAAACTTAAGCCGCGGCCAGCGTGGACTCTCGATCGCTTTCGACCTGCCCACTCAGAATGGTTACGACCCCGACGCCCCGGTTGCCGCGGGCGAGGTCGGCAAGGCTGGCGTCTCGGTCTGTCATTGGCGCGACATGGAGGAGTTGCTCGCGGGAATCGACCTTGGCGCGATCAACACCTCGATGACGATCAACGCGACCGCGCCGTTTCTGCTTGCGCTCTACCTGGTCGTCGCCGAAAAACGCGGCGTGCCATGGACGGAGCTGCGCGGCACGACCCAGAACGATTTGCTGAAGGAGTTCGTCGCACGCGGTACCTCGATTTTCCATCCCGAAGTCTCCTTTCGTATCTCGACCGAGCTCATCAGCTTCGCGGTCGAGCACGTACCCAACTGGAACCCGATCAACTGCTGCGGCTACCACTACATGGAGAGCGGCGCCGGTCCGGCCGAGGAAATCGGCTACACCTTCGGCAATGCGCTGATGATCCTCGACGCGCTGCGCCCGCTGGTCTCGCGCGAGGCCTTCGAGCGGACGGTGCGGCGTATCTCGTTTTTCATCAACAGCGGCATCGAGCTGGTGCCCGAGATAAGCAAGGTGCGCGCTTACTTCAGGCTGTGGCGCGAGCTGTGCCGCGAGGAATACGGCATCGACGACGTCGCCTTTCGTGCCGGATGCCAGGTGCGCTCGCTGACGCTCACCGAGCGCCAGCCCGAACTCAACATCATCCGCATAGCATACGAAGCGTTGCCCGTGGTCATTTCCGCCGCCGCGCGCGTCAATGCTTTGCAGCTTCCGGGTTTTCGTGAGGCGATGGCGCTGCCGGACCAGGCCGAGCAGACGCTCAGCCTGCGCACGCAGCAAATCCTGATGCACGAGACCGGGCTGGCGGAGTGGGGCGACATCTTCGAGGGCAGCAAAGTGGTCGAGAAGCTGACCGCCGAGATTGCCGAGCGCGCTCGCGCGATCGCGCTGGGGCTCCGCGACTCTGGCTATTCACGCGCGATTGTCATGGTTGGTGGCGAGCTGACGCGCCTGCTTGCCGAGCGCCAGCGCAGGCTCGCCAGCGGCGAGTTGGTGCAGGTCGGCGTCAACGCCTTCCTCGACGAGATTGGCCTCACCGGCTCCGGCGTTGTCACCGACGATGCGGCGCAGCATGCTGCGGCCGAGCGCGAACGGATCGAGTCGCTAGTGCGATGGCGCGCTGAACGCGACGCCCACGGCGACGGCGCGGTCGCCCGCGCGCTCGAGGCGCTGGAGCGCGCGGCCGCAAGCGGCGCCGGCGTGATGGGCCCGACGGTTGACCTAGCACGCGCCGGCGGCACGGTCGGTGAATGGACCATGGCCATCGAGCGCGCGACCAACGGACGCTACACGCCGCCCGTGCTCGATCGCACGATGGCGCTCGCGCCGCTCAACGTGCCCCACGCCCCCCGGCGCATCCGCATCGCGCTGGGCAAGGCCGGGTTGGACGGCCATATCAACGCGGTCAAGCTGCTCGCGCACGCCTGCATGCAGGCCGGGATGGAAGTGATCCTGGCGGGGTTTAAGCAGACGCCGGCGCAGATGGTCGAGACCGCGTTACAGGAAGATGCCGAGGTGCTGGCGATAAGCTCGCTCGCCGGAGCTCATCTCGCGATCGCGCGCGAGACGATCGCGTTGCTCAAGGAACGTGGAGCGGACGACGTGAGGCTCGTGATGGGCGGTATAATTCCCAACCGCGACCGCCAGGTGCTGCTCGAAATGGGAGTGCGGGCGGTGTTTACGCCCAAGGATTCCGACCTCGGCGAGATCGTGCGACGGATTATCGAAGTATGCGACGGCGCGGCGATCTGAGGCTGCCGGGGACGCGGGCGAGGGTTGGCAAAAAAGGAGATGCGATGAGGCTCGGACGTTACTTGCTCGCCGTAAGCTGTGGGATCGCGCTTGTCGTTGCGGGTGCGTTGTCGGCCCATGCGGCCGAGGCGCGGCCGTGGCTCTGCCGCTCCAAGCCGGTATTTTCGTCGAGTTCCGCGATGACCTACCAGGCAGTCAATCACGGGGGCTCGCGATGGGAATTGCTATTGATGCAGTTCGAGCCGGAGAGCGCCCACGACGGGTACGAAGTGGTGGCTTCGCAGGAGTTGCCTGCGGGCGCCGGGCGGGCCAGCGGCACCCTCGCGCCCGGCCGTTACTTTGCGGTCGCGATGTATCGTGGCGACGGTGGGCACTGGATCTGCCCCGGCTACGCCGAGGACAAGGATCGGCCCGCCGGCGCGGTCAGCCGGATCTGCTATGGCGAAGATTCACCGCTATGCCCGGTGACGCTGACCGTTGTATCCGCTCCTCCGGCAGGTGCAACCGCTCACTAACGACGCGCCCTCTCGCATAAGGGTTAGTAGTGAGGAAGATGGAGGCGGCGAGCGGAATCGAACCGCTGAATCGAGGTTTTGCAGTGCTTGCCGGTAGTCTCGAACGAGTGCGAATGAGCACGAACCGATAGCTATTCCGGGCCTTTCTTCAATTCTGACTATTCGTTCGCACCCGTTCAAATCGGTTCGTCAAACCGGGCGTGGTGCGTTGCAGCCCTAAATCGCTCCGGTCGGAACGATTTCCGAATAGCCATTTGTGGCCCCTGCGGTGCGATATGGGCGTTTCAGGGTGTCCGGGTGCGGGACCGCGACCGCGCGCCCGGTAGGGCAAGGCTGGCGCGCAGGGCAATAGAGTCCTAATATCCAGCCCCAGAGGTAAGGCGATGGCGAAGTATGTACCCGGCTGGCCCGTCCGTATTCTCGAAAAGGACTCCAACGATCCGCTTCAGCATAATCTCTGGAATCTTCAGGCCACCTATCACGGGGTCGTCGACCGGCGCGAGAAATTCCAGCGCGCCGTCGCCGCCGTCCGCCAGCGTGGCGTCGATGGCGAACTCGGGCCGGTGGGAGTCAATCGCGAACTGAAGCGACTCGAAGGCGAGTTCGTGAAAGAGGTCGGCGAAACTCTCGCGCCGATGGTTGCCAGAGTCCGCGCGCGCACCGATGAACTCCACGCGAAGTTGACCAAGAGACAGGTCAAGGAAAGCGCCAACGCTGATGAGGCCGTGCGCAACGCTTTCGCCGAGCACCGGGCCATCGGCAGGTTCGAGGCGCTGCCCCGCGATCAGCGTCGAGCCGCCGTGCGCGTGGCGCTTGAGAAAAAAGACTTCGCGTTCCTGTCCGTCATCTACGCCGAGCCCGCACTGTTGGATGAAGTGACCGCAAGGATCGTTGGGCTCGAACTGATGCGCAACGCCGACCCGGCAGCGTTCAACGAACTTCAGACCTTGACCGGCGCGGTGAATCCGACCACGGGCGAGCACGATCCGTTGAATCCGTTGGTCGTCGCGTCGTTTATGATCGACAACGCGGCAGAGTTCGCGCGCGAACTGACCGGCACGACGCCGACCGCGAAGGAACGGCTGACCGAGGCCGGGATCAAGGTCGACGGCAGCCGGATCGTGTTGAGCGACGAGCAAGCGAAAGACGTTGCGATCTTTCGGAGCGCGCGCGATGTCGCGGCGGCGGAAGGCAAGGAAGTTGAGATCGTTGGCCCGGATGGTCTCGGCAGCTACGAGCCCGGCAGCAACGGCGCGGCGTAAAAGACGTTACGGACTGTAACGCGAAAAAAGCCGCGTAGATCAAGGAGAAAAAAGGCCGAGCGCAGCGTTCGGGTGATAGGTGATGGCGTTGGAAAGAGTTCCGCTCGGCGGGCGTGTGATGTTCAAGGTCCAGTTGCTCGATAATGCGACCGGCCAAGCGCCAGACCCGCAACCCGTCGCCGTGAATATGCAACTCTTCGCGCCGGGCCGCGTGCCCTTCGATGTCGTGTCTCTGTATCTGGACGACGACGGCGAGTGGGTCGGGCACTATCAAGTCGCCGTCGATGCGCCAGAAGGCCCGTGGGATCACCGCTGCGAACTCACGCTCCCAGACGCTTCGATTGATCGCGGCTTCATCGAACAAAGTTTTTTGGCGTCCCTAACCAACTAAGGAGAGACCCCGATGGCTGGAAACCCATATCAAGCGTACCCGTGCGAAGTTCCAACCGTGCTCGTCGAGCACTTCGCGGCAGGCAAAGGCGAAGGCCGGATCAACGCCACTGACCACAACCCCGACATTCACGGCGCGATGCTGTCCACACCGCAGCGTGACCATGAAAGCGCGTTCGAGGAATGGGACGCCGCTGCACGCGCCGATCAGCATCCCGACGTGTACCCGGAAAGTCGCGGCGATTACGCACGCACGCACGACGCCTTCCGCGACGTGAGATAAACCGGCTCTGTGGGCGGCACCCGTCATGGCAGCCGCGACGGGATGTCGTCGTGGGACGATGGCGAAGACTCGGAGTGCAACTACTCGGGGCTCGGACTCGCTCGCGGCGTTTCTGTATTACCAGAGCCGTCCGGGCCGCTCTGTCCCTTGTGCAGCATCCGCGTCGGCGTCGTGATCTGCGGCGCATACCCGTGCAATATCGCGGGCTGCCCGACCGTGGTCGCGAGCAACGGCAATGGTCACCAGAAGAACCGAAACGGACACACTGGGGAACCTTCCACAGTCAACGCACGAAAAGAGTTCGGCTGCACGAAACGACAGAAGGCGCTGTGCAATGGTCACAACGGAAATGGGCACGGTGAAGCCGGGCAAGGTGCGCGGCAAACGAATCACGCCGTAACTACGTAGGCATCCAGAGCACTGGGTATCCTCATCTCGCCGAAACCCCATGAGCCGCCGAAGGATCAAACCCCGCACCGCACGCAAGGCCAAGGCTGAAGTGGTCGCACGCAAGTGCGTCTCGCTCCGGGTGCGCGGATACTCATTCCCCATGATCGCTATCGAGATGAAGATGGCGCTTTCGTCCGTGCATGAAGCCTATGGACGCGGGCTCGATGCCGTCTGTCCGATGGAAAACCTGATCGAAGCCCGTCGCCGTCAACTCGCACGTCTCGATGAGTTGCGGCAAAAAGTGTGGCGCAGACTCGACGTGAAGCGACCACCACTTCAAGCCGTGGCCGCTGCGCTGGCCGTCGAAGAAAGAGAATCACGATTGTTGGGCACCGATGCGCAAACCAAGTACGACGCCGCCAATCCGATCATTCCCGGCGCGGACCAACAGGCTGCGCTGATCCAGAAAAACCTGTCCATCGCCGAGCAGCGCGAACTTGTCCGGCTGTTGCGCAAGGCGCGTGACGGCGCGCCGCCCGGCGAGGAACCGCCGCCGAGTATCGACACCACGTCGACGCCGATCCCGCCACCGCCAGCGCCGCCCGAGCGAGTGGCTATCCAGAACACGCCCCTGCCACCGTCGACCACGCCGAACGTGGATGCAGTCCCGGACCCCGGCAACGACTACCACCGTTTCTGTCGCGAGCGCCAGTTCGATCTGCTCGATCCCGTGATTCGGGATCATTAAGAGCGCGAGCGACTGCGCTATCTCAAATATCGCGCGTCGCTGTCCTGACCTGTTACGACTACCCCGCGACAACCCATGAAAGGCGAAGGCCGCTTAGGGAGTGGTGACCCAAGCGGCCCAGTGCGCGCAAATCGCAACGCGCTTCGCGGACTTTAAAGGCTCGCCCCGCATCGTCCCTATGACGACGTGCCCGCGTGCGAATGACTATAGCAGGTTGATTGAGTTGAGCCGGGCTGTGATGGGCCGACCAGGCGCTGCGTGCTGAAGCGGAGATAGATCTATGACCAGACAGCCCTATCCTGCCGTGCCGCACGTTCGAGATCAACTGCCGAGTTATGCACAAGGCGCGACGGCGAATTGTGGATATTCGATGAGGTAGCCAGACGACAGGAAGCCCGCTGCACTACCCGGAACCGGGGCACAACGGGCTTCCAAAGAGACACGACGCTGCCGGGCAAAGAGTTAGACTCCACGATCATGCCGCCACACGCACCGCAGGTCAGAGACCTGCCAATCACTACGCACACAAGGCGTTGGCCCGAACTCCTATAGTCAGGTCGATACACTTCACCCGAATAGGTAAAGATAGGTCAACTGAACTTGATGTTTTCCGTTCTCCCACAAGGGTTTGCGAGATCGCGCCCTCGATCCTGCGGACAATTTCACTATTGTGATCCTGCACGCGAGTGGCTGGGCGGCGAGAGTTAGACGCTTCCCGTTCCCCCCACTCGATAGATAATTTTTCGCAGTAACGCCTTCTGGCGTCTCGGCACCCGTCCGTCCGCTCGCGCGCATTTCGCCCTAATTCGGCGGACAGAGGATCGGCAAACCTCTAATAGCCCGTACGGGGCGTAGGCGCACGGCACGAAGCCGCGCACGAGGTGGGAAGTTGCTATCGATTGAGCAGGTCGTCGAGCGTTTAGAGCACGTCGCCAAGAGCGGTAGTGGCTATCGGGCCGCTTGCCCGGCGCACGACGGGAAGAATCGGACGCTTTAGATCTCGCTCGGTCGCGATGGTCGCACGCTGATCACGTGTCATAAGAACTGCCGCAAGGAAGACATTCTCGCCGCCGCATCGCCGCCGCTGGTTTGGGCTGATGTGCTGCCAGAGAGTGGGAACGGCAAGCGCCCGCCAGAGCCAGAGCCGATCCGGTATGGTACGGCCCCGAAACTCGCCGACTACGCCGAAGCGAAAAGACTCCCGGTCGATTTCCTGCGCAAGTGCGGCGTCATTCAACTCGAACACGGTCTTCTGTTCCGCCGCTTCGACGAAGGCGGCAACGAATATCCGCATCAACTCCGCGTTACATTTCTAGAAGGTGATCGGAAGTCGGCTTCATCACTTACGAGGCAGGCAAGGGTGTCGGCGCGTTCGGACGTGACGTCTTGCTGGCTGGCTTGCACGCAAAGAGACCGGCCTGTTCATCGTCGAAGGGCCAACGGATTATTTGACCGGCCTGTTCGTCGACATCGCGGTGATGGCGATACCGGGCGCGACGCAACAAGGAACGATCACGAAAGACGACCTCGAAGGCTTCACAAGCGTCACGCTGATGCGCGAGCTAGATGAAGGTGGGCTCAACTTCACGACTGGATTTCAAAAGCATCTCGATGCGCTCGGCTACACCGGAGAGCGCAACGTGATCTCTTTCTCGGACTTGACCGGCAAAGACCTCAACGAATTTTTCCAGACCTGCAACGGCAACCCCAACTCAACCATAGGCGAACTTTACTTACTCCCCACGCGACCGCTGGCCGATGTCGCGCGAGAAGATCAGGTCACGCTCGATGCGATCCGCGCCAAGCGCCGCGAAGAGGCGTCGCGCAACGGGCGAGGCGGGCAAAGGAGCGGAAGACCTCTGGCGACAGCGGATCGGCCAACGCAGAGAACGGCCCCGATTCTGCAACGCACCGTGCAAAGGTTGAGGTTCCCGAGTGGCCAGACGCGGACCCGCTAATCCCGCCGCTCCCCGACGTGATCGAGATCACCGACGACCTTGTGCCAGAGCCGTTGCGCGCATGGGCGAGCGACATCGCAGAATATGCGGGCGCACCGTTCGCCGTTCCCTTCGCAGCGGTCATGGCCGAACTGTCGAGCGTCATCGGGCGCAAGATCGGCATCCGACTGAAGCGCTACGACACGGACTTCATTGTCGCGCCCGTGATCTGGTCGCTCGTCATCGGCCCATCGGGGATGTTGAAGTCGCCGCCGATGCACTCCGCGATGCGCCCGCTCCGGCGTCTCGCTGTCGACTCGTCTCGCAACTTTTCAACCGCGCATCCGTTGTGGGAAAAGGCGCACGCTGCGTGGAAGAAACGCAAAGAACTCGCCGAAGGCAAGAACCAAGAGTTTAAAGAGGACGAGCCGGAAGAGCGCACCGAGCGACGCTACATTGTGAATGACTCCACGGTGCAAAAGCTGGGGATGATAGTTCAGGAAAATCCGAACGGGTTCCTGTTCTACCGAGACGAATTTTCCGCGTTCTTCCGTGGGCTCGAACGAAAAGGGCACGAAACCGACCGTCAGTTTTTCATGGAGGCTTGGCACGGAACTAAGACGTTCACGTCCGACACGCTCTCGCGCGGCGCGTTTCATCTTCCGCCGCTGTTCATCGCGATGACCGGCTCGATCACGCCCGGCCCCTTCACGGCCTACATGCGCGACGTGTTCGGCGAGGGCCGGGAAGATGACGGACTCGCGCAGCGATTCCAACTCGCGGTCTGGCCGGACCCGCTGAAGTCTGGCGTCGGCAAAGACGTTCCGAGAAACGATGCGACGTACCCGAAAGTGCTGGAAATTTTTCGCACGCTCGACAACATGCTCGTCCGCGAGCGGTTCGACCCTCAACTCGATCCGCACGACGTTTACGGGATGCCCTACATAGGCTTCAGCGCGGCGGCACAAGAAATTATGAACCAGTATTTTCGCGAACTCGATCAGAAGTCCCGCGACAAAGACGAGCACCCGGCGCTGACCTCTCACTTCGCGAAATATAAGTCTCTGCTCCCGGCGCTGGCTCTCATTCACCATGTCTGCGACCACGCGGCGGGCAAGGATACGGGGAAGCCCGTCTCGCTCGAAGCGATCACGGTCGCGCGCAGAACCTGCAAGGTGTTGGCGACGCACGCCCATCGGGTTTACTCCCCGCTGTTGCGCCGCCGACCCAGCGAGCGGAGCGCCGACGCCCTCTACAAGAAAATTCTCAAGGGCGAGATCGTCGGGCCGATCAAACCGCGCGACGTGCAGCGCGCGCACCCGACGATCTTCGAGAACGCCGATATCATCGAGGCAGCCCTGTCGAACCTGACCAAGCGGGGAGTGGTCGCGCCCAGACCTATGTCGACCGGGGCGAAGCGCGGGCCACAGAAGACCACCGTCTATGACATCAACCCGAGGGTCTTCGAGGTGAACAAGCCGACCGGGAGAGAGCCCGGCGAGGAAGGCTGAAACTTGTCATGGAAAACCCTCAAAAACCGAAACTTGTCAAGAACAACTTGTCTAACTTGTCGAACTTGTCAGGAGTCTATACATAAAATGATTTTCTTCTTCTTTTAGTATTTTAAGCATCTTATGTCGCGCTTATTGAACTAAGGGGTATAGGAATAACTCTCCGTGAGTTCGACAAGTTATTTCCGAAAAATGGGCATCAAAGGCGCAAAAGGCGCGGGAGAAGGAGAGGCGAAAATGGCTAGTCGGTACAACAACCCGGCACTGCACACCGCGAGCGCCGTGGCTACGACCATGCGCAATTTACGCGACGGCGCGTGCGGCTTCTGCGGCGAGCCCATCAACTTCACTCGGGAAAGCGACAAGGCCGACCTTGGACGCGGCTGGGACCATGTTGCGACGCCGAACGACTGGGGCTTCGCCGAGAAACGCGCGACGCGCTGGCATCACGTCGGCCAAGGCACGGCGATGGACGTGCGCGGCGACGAGCCGGGCAAAAACATTCCGGCGCGAGAGCGCGGCGGATCGAACGATAGTTAGAGGTCAGCGAATCCTTTGAAGGGAAGGTGACGACGATGAAGGGCAAGGGCAAGGCGGTGGCGGTGAGGAAGGCGGTGCCGTTGGTCGACGAGCAGGGATACACCGAAAACGAAACCGCGTTGATCTGCGAGATCGTGTTCCTGCTCGATTTTCTCGGCAGCGTGGTGAAGCCATCGCAGCGGCGCGCGGATGGCAGCGCGGCGGTCGTCGCGCACGACACCGGGATCGCTCTCGCGCGGCTGCGCGAAGTCCCGGTTGCGGTATCCGAGTACGGCCTGACCTACTCGCGGAAATACGCCGCGCGCGTGGTCGAAGTGTTCGACCGTCTGGCGCGCGAGCATCCGAAGTTCGTGAAGGAACTCGATCCCGAACTGTGGAGCGCACCATGTCCGGGATGCAGAGGAACCGGCGACCTGAATATCACGATCCACGTTCCGCAAAAGGTGACGACGTGATGGACATCGAGACGATCACAAAGATCGAGCGAGTGCTCGACAGAATCAGGATTCGAGATCAGGCCACGGCGGAAATTGCGGCGGTTCAGATCGCGACCGGGCTAAGTGGTGCGCCGATATTCGATCTCGTGGTCTTCGCCCTGCTCGAAGGCGAAGCGCGTCGGCTCGGCGACGGATTCAGCATCGAGGCCGTGGTCGAGTCTGTGCGGCGTCGGCTGCGCGGCTCGGCTCCGTTCAATGCGCCGCTCTGGGACATCAGTTTCGACAAGGCGTTCAGCGAGGTCGTGATGGCGTGGCGCGCGTGGCGCGGAGCGAAATGAAAAACAAGATCGTCGTGATCGCGGACGCGGTAGCGATAGTCATTCTCGTGGGCGAGATTTCGGCGTTGATCACGTTTCTGGTGTTGAAATGGCTCGGCGCGTAAGGCGCGAGCCCGCAAAAAGGAAGGAGTGGAAAATGATCGAAGCAATTAGCGCGCACAACTGCACGATGGACACCTGTCACGTTGGGTGCTGCCCGGAGTGCGCCACGCCCGAGACGATGATCGTCCGTGTCGGCTGGCACGCGTGGGGCGTGTGTGAGGTTCACCGAATTAAATGGCCTGTGGGTGTTGGCCTGTTCTCTCCGGGTTGGGAATACTCCACGGCGCGCGACTTCTGGAACAACCTTCACCGGCTCGCTGGCTATCGCAACAAGGACGACGGAGATCGCGACGCTTGGCGCGAGACGGTTGCCTACATGCTGCGGCTCTCGCTGCCGTAACGCCCGGACCCGTAAACCGCTCGGCGCGTAGGGAGCGCGTCGCGGACAACTCCGTAACCCGGCTGCAAGGCAGTAGTAATTTGAAACCGCAGACCAAAACCAAGTTGGCCGTCGTCGTCACGCTCGACACCGTGGCCGACGACATGAACGCGCACCGGCTCGCTGAACTCCCTGCCGGGGCGCTCGAACGACTCGCGGAGCGCGTAGGCATTGCGAAGACCCGGATCGATCTCGCGCTGATGATCGGCAACCGCAACGGCTCGGCAGCGCCGCCCACCATGCTGTCCGTCGACGAGGCCGCCACGCTGGTCGGACGTTCGCCCGCGTGGGTGCGCGCGATGGCGAAGCGGAAAAATTGGAGTTTTGCGCACAGGGTCAGCCGCAAGTTGATGCTGCTTGATCGCGACGGACTCGAAAAATGGATCGCGACGAGGCGGACGTAGGACAGCGCCGGGAAATATCACCAATAAATTGGCGTCTTTGCCCGGCACACACGCTTTGCATCATGCGCGGCATCGTCGATCCCCTAGCAAATCCGCGCGTCGGCAGAGGTTCATAGGTCCGCTGGCATATGGCGAGGGGCAACGGGTGGGCGCTCCGTTGGCTTGCCTATAGACCGCTAGTGCTATAGGCTACTAGCTCTATGAAAGGTGGAACGCTAGAATTTGCCGTTGACCAAGCGCGGCGTGCGCCGGAGATAATCGCCGATTTTGAACGCGGCGTCTTCAAGCACGCCGCGCTAGGATTTCACGACTTCGACGAATGCCTTTGGGCGGCCACAATCATCGGCGAGAACGTAGCGCCAGCGTTGCTCGATCTCTGGGTCGCGAATGGCTGTATCACCCGCGAAGTGCTGGCGAGGCTGTTGCCCGAGATATGGCAGGCGGCTCATCACCCCGAGCGAGCACTATCGGCTGAAGTCTGGATGGCGCTATTCCGCAAAGCGGGATTCGTCTCGGATCGCGGCCAGCCTGCACCAACGAAGCCGCTGCGGGTCTGGCGTGGCGCGTTGCACTTCTATCGGCGCGGCATGGCGTGGACGACCGATAGGGAGAAAGCTGTGTGGTTTGCCACCGCCTTCGGTCTCCCAAGCAAGGTCTACACCGCGATAGCCAAGCCGACGCGAGTGCTCGCGCTATTCGACGACCGTGACGAAGCGGAAATCGTGCTCGATACCCGTGGAATGCGAATAGCTGAATCGCGAGAGACAGGAGAGACCGCATGAAGAGGGAACGGAAGAACGACGGCGAGGCTGAGGGCCAGATGGTTACCGTCGTACTGTCGCGCAAGGTTCACAAGATACTGCGGCTGATGAGCGTCGAGACCGGCACGCCGATGAGCGAATTAATTAGAAACGCCGTCGATAGCTGGTTGGGACGCCAGACCGAAGGCAAATCAAAACGAGCGAAGAAATGAAGCGGGCAGTGTTCGTCTCTACCGCAGGTAAGTCACAGGCCGAGATCGTGAAGGCCGTGGTGAAGCAAATGCGCCGAGCGAAGTTGCTCAAAAAACGTAAAACTCACGAGCGAGGAAAGGAGTAATGGAAACCGAAACGACCAAAACAAACCGGGCAGGATGCGTTGCAAGCGAATCGCCCAACGAATCAGCGCCAGCGCCGGGCAATGGAAAACCTCTGAAGCGCAAGCGTCGCAAGCAGCGTGCGTTACAGGCAGGCAGCGGACGGCGTGGGCTCGGGTCGATCTTTCAATCGACCTATCGCGACCGCGAGACCGGGCAGCGCATGACGGCCCGGACGTTCGCGATCAGCTATCACAACGAAGGTCTGCAAGTGCGAGAGTACGGGTTCGCGACGGAAGAGATCGCGCGAGCCGTGCTCGAAAAGCGGCTCAAGGAAGTCGCTGCCGGGACGGCGCTGCCGCAAGAGTTGCGAAAAATCACGCTGCGCGACTTGACCGATTTGGTCATCAGCGACTACGAGCGAGAGAACCGGCGCTCGCTGAAGCGCGCGACAGAAGGCATCGCGCACCTGCACGAAGGCTTCGGCGCGGATCATCTCGCCGTCGAGATCAACGGCAATCGCGTCGAGGAATACATTGCCGACCGGCTTGCGTCTTTCTCTCGCCACCGCAGGCACCCGGCCAACGGAACGATCAACCGTGAACTCGCGCTGTTGCGCCACGCTTTCAACTTAGGCGCGCAGGCCGATCCGCCGCTGGTGCAAAAGGTTCCGCGCGTCAAAATGCTCGCCGAAGCGACGCCCCGGAGCGGATTTTTCGAGGTCGATCAGTTCAACCGCATCGTCGCCGAGTTACCCGAGTATCTTCACGCGCCACTCGAAGTCGCGCGGATCACCGGATGGAGAATCGCGAGCGAAGTGATCACGCGCAAGGTGAAGCATCTCGATCTTTCGACCGGCTGGCTGCGGCTCGATCCGGGCGAGACCAAGAACGGTGAGGGACGCGAGTTCCCATTGACACCGCAACTGCGCGCCGTGCTTGAGGCCCAGCGCGCGCGGACACGGGCGCTCGAAAGGGAACGTGGCGAGATAATCCCGCACCTGTTCCACGACGACGAAGGGAAGCCGATTGGAAATTTTCGGGGCTGGTGGAAAAGCGCATGCAAACGCGCAGGCGTCAAACGCTTGCTGCACGATCTGCGGCGCACCGCGATTCGGAATTTCGAGCGCGCAGGCATCCCGCGCAGCGCGGCGATGGCGATGTGCGGCCATCGAACGGAAAGCGTGTATCGCCGATACGCAATCGCCGATTCGGTCGTGTTGAAAGAGGCGGCGATCAAGCTGGCGGCGTTGCAGGCGAACGAGGCCGCCGAGTCCGACGTGTCGGCGACGAGAGCGGCGCAGTAGTCACGACCGAAGCGATGGCGGTCATCGCGGGCGTTACGGGTTATGGTAAAGGGGAACCACCGAGTCTTCACTTGAGACCCGGCGGCGGCGAGCTTGCCGGTATTTATCATGCTTCTGGCTTGTATGCAACGCGACTTTCGGTTATCAGTGGGGCGCATCATCGTTCTGGCCGGTGCCGCGTGCATTAGAGACGCTTCCACGGTTGTCCGTAGGGTGTAAGATGGTTTGATGGAAAGAGATGGCCGACGACAGTAAAAAGAGTAATGACCCTGACCGCGTGCCGGAATTTTACGCCAATTCGGTGAGCTTGGCGATGAGTGCTTTCGACGCCACGCTTACGTTCGGCGTTCAGGATCTATCGAAAATCGATCAGACGAAGCCAGTCGTGCCCGGAGTAGTGCTTCCGACAAAGACGATTGCCATGGTTAGAATGAGCCCCCAATTGGCATTGATCTTGAGCAAGGTACTGTCGCGGTCGGTTGAACAGTACGAGGCTCAAAATGGCAAAATTCCGGTACAAAGCGAATTGCTAAAACAATTGGGCATCCTAGACAATAAGACTCTCCAATGATTCGTCAACAGAACATAAGTCAACCGTCGCCGTGCTGGTTAGGCACTGCGCCCGTTGCTGTCACGGACACGTATACCGTTAGCCTTTCCCCGATCATCACTTCGGCTAGTCTTCCGAGCCGATTGGACGCGATGTATTTGCTCGCGGACCGGATCATGAGCGAAGACTCCGAACTGCTGCGTGAACTTGCCAAGCGTTGAGTTCGGCAGACGAGTTCTGTGACGATCTCATACGCACGCTCAAGCGAGCGCATGATAGAACTATAGAGGAAGATGGCGGCAGCCGGGGTATTCTGAACGAAGGGTTGCTCGATCAAGCAGTCCGACGGGCGTGGTCGATATATTTCGGCATAGACCTGTACCCTCATCCGTTTCAGAAGGCGGCCGCTATTGCAGAAGCAATCGCCCACCATCACGCTTTTGTGGACGGCAACAAACGAACCGCATCGATTGCGATGCGGTTCGTTCTTTTAGCTTTCGATTACAAGTTGCGAAACCGAATTGAGGATCGTATCGCACTACTCGAAGCAGCCGCCGCTGGCATGAGCAGCGTCGAGACGATTCGGACATATATCGAACAGTACGCCCAACCGATTCCTACCAGCTAAGTGGCCTAGTTTGAATCCCTCGATGGCCTAGTTCAGCCAGCACCATAATGGGCAACCCTTCATCGACCCGCTTGTATGGCGGTTGCGAGGACTCGAACCCTCAGCGAACCTCGCCGCCGTCTCATCCACAACCCCGGCCAACCCCTGTGAATAAGTCCGACCTCGGACCGTCTGCTCGACTCCGCTCTGCTCGTGGAAGCACTCACGCCGATCTACCCCGAAGACCTGCGCCCGGCCAACCAGCGGTCAGCGGTGTTCGTCTCTACCGCGAACAAGTCGCAAGACCAGATCGTGAAAGACGCAGCGCGCGCCATGCAGCGCGCCGGTTTGCTCAAAAAAAATCGTTGACGTGCCGGGGTTCGTGCCGGGCAGGCCGGACGGTCGATCACCTTACGGGCCCTACGGCGTTGTAAGTTCCCGATACATAAGCGTTTTCAGTGAGGAAAGTGGAGGCGGCGAGCGGAATCGAACCGCTGAATCGAGGTTTTGCAGACCTCTCCCTTAACCACTTGGGTACGCCGCCCCGTGCGTACTACGATCCTAGCGGAGCGGGAAAGCTAACACACCACGCGCGGCCTCCGCAATTTACCTTCGGCCTGGTACCTCAGGGTTCCGCGGCCGGCGATTGACACTAAGCGGCGATTCTGCGGCAATGTCTTGGGCGGCGGTCACGCGCCGCGACCATCGCTCTCCAAGGAGGCAGTCATGCCCACTGTTCCAATCAAGGACGAGCATCGGGTCGGCACCGAGGCCCGCTTCAAGGTCGAGCCTTCGGCCTATCTCCAGAAGCTTTTCCAGAGCGGCACACCCGATTTGAGCTGGATGAAAGAGACGGGAGAGTGGGGCATGCGCGCCAAGCCCTCGAGCCTGGGGCTGCGGCTCAAGGACATCGAGATCGGCAGCTATGGCATGGTGCCGGAGCACGGCGAGGCGCACCTATCGATGGCGCCGCGCGGCTGCGTAGTCCCGGGCAACGTGCCGTCGCTCGGGTTCACCATCAACGACAAGGACGAGTGCTGGGCCGACAACGTGACCGAGCTTTATGAGGAGGCGGTGGCGCGCCAATGGAGTTCCGCGCGCGACATCCCGTGGGATGAGCTCAAGCCGCTGCCCGACGACATCGAGCGCGCGATGTGCCAGCTCTGTACTTTTCTTACCGAGATCGAGTTCATCGCCGCCGACGCGCCGACGCGCTGGATGAGCCGCATCAACCAGGATTTCTTCGAGGTCAAGATGTTCCTCGCTACCCAGGCGATGGATGAGGCGCGGCACATGGATGTCTTCCGCAAGCGCGCGCTCGCCAACGGCGGCGGATTGGGTAAGGCCAGCGCCTACAGCGAGCTGGGACTGAAGAAAATTTTCGATTCGCCGAGTTTCTCGGCGCAGACCGCGCGGCTCCATCTGCTGGGCGAGGGCTTCGTGCTGACCATCTTTCGCCAGGGCGAGTTTATCGCGCCGAGCCGCGTCGACCAGGAAATTTTTCGCCGCTGCATGCAGGACGAGTCGCGCCATGTCGGCTACGGCACGATGCATCTGCGCACGCAGCTCAAGTCGCGTCCCGAGTTGGCCCAGGAGATCCACACCGAACTCGACGACGCCGAGCGCATCCTGCTCGAAATCTTCAGCGAGCCCGAGTCGGTCGAACCGATGGCGGTGCTGATGGGCGGGGGACTCGCGCACTTCGACAAGGGGATGGAGATGCAATCGCAACTGTGGCGGCGGATCGTCGGCGAATACCTCCAGCGCTGCGACTCGGCCGGCTTCGATCGGCGTCCGCGTTGCCTGCTGCCGACCGAGTTTTCCAAGCTCCTCTCCTGATGGCGTCGCGGTTTCCAGATCCGAACTGGTTTCTCGCCCTGGGTAGCCTGATGGCGGCCCGGGGCGAGCTTTTTCAACGTATCGGCTACGCCGAGACGCGCTTCGTCGTGCGCGTGCTGCCCGACGACGACGGCGTCGGTCAGCAGGCAAGTACGGACCAAAGCGCGGAGCAAAACACCGGCGTCGCGATGCAAGGCTACGCGCTCACCGAGGCGGTGGCGCTCGCTCCCGGCGAAGCCTTGTCATTCGACCCGGATTTCACAATCTGTGCGCGGCGCGTGGTGTGGCGCCGTATGCTTGAAGAAATCGCGCGCACCGGCCGGCCGGAGTTGCGGCATACGCTCAACTCGCTCGCGCTCATCGGTGACGAGCTGTGGCTCGAATCCGCCGACCAGTTGCGCGAAGACAAATTCTACCGCTTCAACCAGAGCCTGCAGGAACTCTTCAATCTCTCCGCGCAGTTGCCCGCCGAGTGATTCGCTGAAACGCGCAAGGTCCGCGTCGGCGTTTCCCTAGAGCGTGCGCTTTACCGTCATGCTCGCGATCACCAGCATGAGCGCGGTGAACACGACCAAAAACGCGATGTCGTTAGAGATCGCGGCGAAGTTCGCTCCCTTGAACAGGATCGATTTGAGCGCGCTCACCGCGTGGGTCTCGGGATTGTAATGAGCAAAGGTTCGTAGCCACGGCGGAAAGCTCTCGATCGGGTAGACGGCGCCGCTCGGAAAAAACAGGATCACGTTGAGAAAGCCGGCCGACGCGCCGACCACGCGCGGATTGTTCGCGCGCGCCAGTATCACGAAGGTCATCGCTAAAATCCCGGTCGCCCCGAGAATGATTACGCCCACCAGCATCGCGGCGGCTGGCGCCCCTCCGGTAATCGTTCCGCCGGTGATCAGCAATCCCGCCGCCAGCACGATCACCGACGCCACGCTGGTCACCAGCACGCTTGAGCCGAGCACCCCGGCGGCGAGGTTCCAGCGCGACAGCGGCGTCACCAGGTAGCATTCCGTGATCCCCATGAAACGGTCCATCACCCAGTTGAATACGCCCGAAGTCAGCGAGCCCATGAACAGCGCCATCACGATCACGCCCGGAATCAGCGAGCGGTCGTAGTCGACGGTGGTGAACAGGTTGCTCGGGCGCAGCACGATCTGGTCGAGCTTGGGCTCGCGCGCGGTTACGTAGCCGACGCGGATCGAGGCGGTCGCCTGGCTGAACACGCCCGTCAGCGTTGCCGCGCTGATGGCATCGACGTTGTCGGTGAACAATCCCAACTCGCCGATGCGGCCCTCGGCGATGTCGTGGCTGAAGTCGGGCGGGATGATCAGCGCGGCCTTGTAGACGCCGTCGCGCACGTCCTGGATCGCGTCGCCCGCATCGCTGTTGTAGGTGATGGCGATGGTCTTGGGGCCGGCGGCCAGCGCCTGCGTCTGCTCCATCACGCGGATCGCATATGGGCCGTTGTCATGGCTGACAATAACGACCGGCAGATGCTTGAGCACGCCCTGGAACGAGTTGCCAAAAATGATCAGGTAGATGATCGGCAGCAGGACGCTGGTGAAGATGGTCAGCGGGTTGCGGCCGAGCTTGAGCAGGTCGCGCCGCATTATCGACCACGTTTTTCTCATTGGCCAGCCTCCGTCAACGTCCCGGCGGCATCGGCATTCCGAAGCTCGAGCTGAAGAAGCCGCCCTTGCGCGCCGGTTCGTCGCGCAGCCGCCGCCCGGTGAAGCGGATGAAGACGTCCTCGAGCGACATCCGCTCCAGCTTGATCGAGGAAACCTTGGCACTGGCGTTCTCGATTTCGCCGATGATCTTTGGCATTGCGTGCGCGCCGTCGTCGGCCAAAATGATAATCGGGCCTTCGGGATCGCGCGTGACCTCCTGGACGCCGGGCTGCCCGCGCAGTAGCGCGACGATTTTTTCGGCGTCGCCCACCACTTCGAGCTCGATTCGGTCCGAGCCCTTGACCATCGCCTTGAGCTCGGCCGGCGTTCCGATCGCGATGATCTTGCCGCCATCGACGATCGCGATGCGGTCGCACAGCGTTTCCGCCTCGTCCATGTAATGCGTGGTGAGCGAAATGGTGAGGCCGGTTTCGCGGCGCAATTGCTCGAGCAAATCCCACACGGCGCGCCGGCTCTGCGGGTCAAGTCCGATGGTTGGCTCGTCGAGGAACAGCACCTCGGGGGAATGGATGAGCCCGCGTGCAATCTCCAGCCGCCGGCGCATCCCGCCCGAGTAAGTCTGCACCAGATCGTTGGCGCGCTCGGTCAGACCCACCAAATGGATCAAGTGCTGCGCCCGCTCGCGCCGCGCGCGCCGGCCGAGGTTGTAGAAGCCGCCGTAGATGTCGACGTTTTCCCACCCGGTGAGGTCGAGGTCGGAGGTCAGCGCCTGCGGAATTACGCCGATCGCCTCGCGCACGCGCTCGGGATCGCGCGCGACGTCGAAGCCGGCGACGAATCCCTGGCCCGAGGTTGGCACGATTAGCGTGGTCAACATCCGACTGAGCGTGGTCTTGCCCGCACCGTTGGGCCCGAGCAGGCCGAACAATTCGCCGCGCCGGACCTCGAAACTCACATGGTCGACGGCGGTGAAGTCGCCGAAACGTTTAGTGAGCTCGCGTGCCTGTATTGCTGCTGATTGCGATTCCATTGTTGAGCGCAAACGCGACCTCGGCGGTCATCCCCGGCTTCACCTGTCCGGTCGCCTGCAAAACCCGCACTTTGACGTAGAACGTGCGGATGTCCTGGCGTCCGCGGCGAACGTCGGTTTCAGTCGCGAACTGTCCCTCCTGCCCGATCGCCATCACCTGTCCCGGAAAAACCAGCGGCGGACGCGTCGGCAGCGTCACCTGCGCCGGGCTGCCGACGCGAATCGCGCCGAGTTCGGTCTCCTCCATGTCGACGCGGGCCCAGATTGTCGACAGATCGTCGACGGTCAGGATTGGCGTTCCCGGAGTTACCCATTCGCCGACTTCGAGGTTCTTGCTCACTACGGTGCCCGAAATGGGGGCGCGGATGATCGTGTCGTTCAACTGGTCGGTGTAGTACTGCACGTTCGCTTTGGCGGCCGTCACGGCGCCGCGGTTGCTATCGAGCGCCGCGCGCGCGTCGTCGCGCTCCTTGGCCGAGATGACGTGCTCGGCATAGAGCTTCTCGTTGCGCTCCATCGTGATCTCCGCGTTGCGCAGCGCGGCGCTGGCGTTCGCGAGATCGCCGCGCGCTTTGGCGAGCTGGTTCTTGATGTCGATGTCCTCGGTGCGGCAAACGACCTGGCCGCGCTCGACCGTGTCGCCCTCGAGCAGGTCAAGCTGCACGATACGGCCGGCGATGCGGCTAGTGATGTTCACCTCGGGCGCTTCAATTATGCCCACGGTCTGGATGGTGCTGGTATCCGGCGCAGGCCAAAGATACCTGCTGCCCAGGTAATAGCCGCAGCCGAGAATCAGCGCGACGACCGCAAGCCTCATCACCCTGCGGAGTATAGTTCTCATGTGATGCTGTCGTGCCCGGCGTCGGTCGAACCGGATGCGCGGACGCCGCCGTTATTTTCGCGCGCGCGCCTGCCACTGCGCGCTCCGTTGCGAGTACGCGAAGTGCTACGCAGATCGCGCGTGAGCCGGACCATCAGCTTGTCGAGCAGGTCGGCCTTGAGCGCCGAGATGCCGCGGCCAATTTCGACCATGCTGGTACGAAACGGACTCGCGCCTTGGCTCTTCATGTCCTCCAGCAGCCGCTCGAGGAATGCCCCCCACGCGCCGGCGAAGTACCGCTCGCGCTCGATATGGTGCAGCGCCGCCTCGGGGTCGTGATGCGCGAAGTAGATTTTCACCTGCGCTTCGTCATAGACAAAAATCGGCTGCGCCGGCTCGCGCAGCGTGCGCAGGAAATGCGCGCGCCCCTTGGGAGTTATCGCGTAGACCTTGCGCGCGCGCCGCCCGTGCCGCTCGGCTCGCATCGTGACCATGCCGTCGTGCGCGAGTTTCTTCAGCGCCGGGTAGAGCGAGCCGTCGCTAGCCCGGTAGAAGAAGCCGATCGGATCGCGAAAGCGGCGCTTCAGGTCATAACCGGTCATTTCGGACTCCATCAGGAAGCCCAGGATGGGAAACTTGATGTCGATACGCGGTGGCTTTTTGGGCCAAGCGACCTCAGGAGACGCCTCCCAGCGTGAGAAGGACACTTGGTCCGCGGGCCGCTTCCTCGTAACCACCGCGCGCGCCTTTGATCGCTTCGATTCCATCGCAATCGCCTACAACATCACAATATATCGAGTCGATATATCGAAGCAAGATGCCGGAGCAGCCGTATGTCCTGCAGGCCCGGGGCCAATCCCGGGGCTCCGCCAGCCTCGGTCAATCCTTCGAGCTGTAGCTGACGCCGAGTCCCGCGCGCGCGTCCTGCTGGATGCCGTACTGTGGAATCGGGTAGCGCAGGCCGTTGGCGGCGAGCCGCTTCATTCCTTCGATGGTCCGGGGCAGGTAACGCGGCGGAATCGCCATCAACAATTCGTCGTCGAGCACACCGCCGTAGCGGCGCTCGGCGAAGCACGGAATCGAAACGCTCGGCTCGCCGGTCTTGAGCGCGCGGCCCCAGGAATCCGCACAGGCCGACTCGCCCACGCATCCCCATTCGAACTTCTTGTAGCCCGCCCACTGCAGACCGTTGATGAAGATGATCATCTGGCCCGGCGTGCCGTATATGAGGCAGATGTCGGGCGGGTTGAGCCGACCCGAGGTCAGCGGCGCGACCGCCATCGCCGCATACCGGCCGTGCGGCACGACGTCCATCGCATGCTGATGGGCCGAGGAATCCTCCAGCGTCGAGTACCACACCCCGGTCATCCGCTTGCCCGAGAGCCAGTCGTCGTCGGCGGGTTGCAATCCGATCACCACCGCGCACTGCGCGCCGACGAGGTCTTTGGCCGTGATGCCCACGGTCCATCCCAGTCGCGCGGCCTGCGCGACGATTTGATCGGTGGTGTGGATCGAGGTCGGCCGGCGCAGTTTGGGAATCCGCTCCATCTCTTCGACGGTCGCGAACAGTTTCATCCCGATCGGCGTCGTGCGCAGCCGCAGCAGGCGGTTGAGATCGTCGACGATTTGATTCCAGTCATACGATTCGGGCTCGGCAAACTTGGCCGGCTCCGGGCGTGTTTGTTCCATGTGCACTTACCTCCGCTGTTGCCTCGGGTTCGCTCTGCCGCCGTCGTTACACGGCCAGCCGCGGTGAGGCGGACGGCGTTCGGTTTCAGGTTCGATGACGAAAACCGATGCGCCGCGCTGTCGCGTTTATACCACAGGGCGTTCGCTTCGCCACCGGATAGGACTGCTCGCCCGCCGAACCAAGCCTTGCGAGATTCGCTTTAGTTCCGCGGATGGGCGTCCACTGCCGCTCGATCCGTATCGACCTCTTTGGCCGTATCGACCTGTTTGCCGGAATCGGCAACGTAGAGCGTGCGTGTTGGAAAGGCAAATTCGATCCGCTCCTGCACAAATTGCTGAAAGAGGCTCAGGTTAATCGCCTGCTGAACGTCCATATAAATATTGTAGTCGGGGTCGAGGACATAATAGACGACTTCGAAATTGAGCGCGGAGTCACCGTAGTCTTTGAAATGCGCGCGATCGAAGCGGGCCTTTGGGAGATGCTGGATGATCTCGCGGACGGTGGCGGGAATCTGGCTCAGCTTTTCGTGAGGCGTATTGTAAGTCACGCCGAAGGAGAACACCACGCGCCGCTCGTAGAGCCTGCGGTAGTTGTGGATGCGGCTTTTCAAAAGGTCGCCGTTTGAGAGCACGATCTCCTCGCCTGACAGGCTGCGTATCCGGGTGCTCTTGATCCCGACATGCTCGACCGTACCCGCAAGATCGTCCACTGTAATGAAGTGGCCGACTGCGAAGGGTTTGTCCAAAATGATCGAAAGCGAAGCGAACAGGTCGCCGAGGACGTTTTGTACCGCCAAGGCGACCGCGATGCCACCAACGCCGAGGCCTGCCACCAGCGCGGTTATGTTGATGTGCAAACTGCTCAACATCACCAGCGCGACCGCCGACCACAGCGCCACGCGTGCAAGGAAGCCCAGGGCGCCCAGCGCCGTCAGCAGATTGTGATCGGTCGCCGCGTCGCTGCGCTGTGTCATCCGACGAATGACGTGGTCGGTCACCCGGTTTCCCCATAGTCCTATCTGGAACAACAATGCGACGGCGGCGATGGCGCCAATCGTGGTCCAGGTGCGCGGCTTGAGGGAGAGGGCGAACGAGCCGACGTAGAGTGCGGCTACCAGTAAAAAGCCCGAATTCGATGCGCGGATGAGGTCGACGACGAGATCGTCAAGCGTGCTCCTGGTGCGCGAGGCCAGGACGCTCAGGCGATCCGACAGTACGCGGCGCACCCAGAGCGTCGCGATAAAAAGGAAGATCGAGATCAGCGCGAAGGTGAGCCATGCGCTCAGCGCTACGCCCGCATACTGCACTTTGAAAATTTTGAGTTGCTCGATCAGTTTGAGCTTTCCGATCAGTTCGCTTACGGTCATTTGTCTTTCTCCGGGCGTGCCGCGCAGCCGCACGACGGATGGGATTGCTTACCCGTTCAGGAATCATTCCCCGAAGCGCGCAAAGCCGAGCGTTTTCGCACGCTGCCTATACTCTGGGTAGGGGCAAACCTCGCGTGTATGGCGAGGAGAACTTCCTGAACGGCGTGCTCAGGCTGCGCCGATCGCCGTTGCCTTGAGATGAACGGGAAGCAGGCGTTCCAGTGGCGCCCGTCCTCCCGTATATAAATCTAGAAGGTAGCGTCGAGCGTCGCAAGAACCCTCGGCGCGTTCAGCGGCGCGATGCATTCGTTATCGGGGCGATCGTGAGCTGGCGCGCCCGCGCTTGGTGACTATCGGCGACTATCTTCCGTGATAGGTGAAAAGTGGCGTCACGGTGATTGAGGTGAGGCGGCCGCTTTTGTCGAAATTGATCAGAATCGCGATATCCTCGCGGGTGAAACTGAAGCGCGAGCCGACGTTGCGGATTCCCGCGAGATAAGACCGCTCATCGGGCAAAAAGCTGTGCTGCCATCCGTGCGCCGCGAGGTACGCGTCGACCTGGCTCGACGGCGTGCCGATGGGAAGCTCGCGTCGTAGCTGTGCCGCGAGCTGATGCGGCTCGGGACCCCGCGCGCATCCGCCGACTCCGATCGCCAGTGCCAGCAGTGCTGCCCGCGCGCGTTTCAATCAAGCCTCGTAAGCGAGTAGGGCAGGCCCGCGCCACCCTCGCGTGCGCTAGGCGGCGGCGCGATGGCCGAGCGCCTGGCGCAGGAACTGGCCGGTGTGCGAGTTCGCCGCCGCCGCGATTTCCTCGGGTGTGCCCTTGGCCACGATCTGGCCGCCGCGGTCGCCGCCCTCGGGTCCGAGGTCGATGACGTAGTCGGCGGTCTTGATCACGTCGAGATTGTGTTCGATCACGATGATGGTGTTGCCGGCGTCGGCGAGGCGTCCCAGCACCTCGAGCAGCCGCTTGATGTCGTCGAAGTGGAGTCCCGTGGTCGGCTCGTCGAGGATATACAGCGTACGGCCGGTGGCGCGGCGCGCGAGTTCCTTGGCGAGCTTGATGCGCTGCGCCTCACCGCCCGAGAGCGTGGTCGCCGACTGGCCGAGATGTATGTAGTCCAGCCCGACGTCGCGCAGAGTCTCGAGCTTCTGGCGAATCGGCGGCACCGAGCCCATGAAGTCGACCGCGTCGAGCACGGTCATGTTGAGCACCTCGGCGATGCTCTTGCCCTTGTATTGGATCTCGAGCGTGTCGCGGTTGTACCGTTTGCCGCCGCAGACTTCGCAAGTCACGTAAACGTCGGGCAGAAAATGCATCTCGATACGGATGATGCCATCGCCCTGGCAAGCCTCGCAGCGTCCGCCCTTGACGTTGAACGAAAACCGCCCGGGCCCGTAGCCGCGCATCCGCGCCTCGGGAAGCTGCGCGAAGAGCTCGCGGATATGGGTGAAGAGACCGGTATAAGTTGCCGGGTTGGAGCGCGGCGTGCGCCCAATCGGACTCTGGTCGACGTGGATCACCTTGTCCAGATGCTCGACGCCCTCGATGCTCTTGTGCGAGCCGGCGCGCTCGCGCGAGCGGTTTAGCTTCTGCGCCAGCGCCCGGTAAAGCGTGTCGAGCACCAGCGACGACTTGCCCGATCCCGACACGCCGGTGATGCAGATGAACACGCCCAGCGGAAAGCTCACGGTAAGATCGCGCAGGTTGTTTTCTCGCGCGCCTTTGATCGTGAGCGAGCGGCCCGTGAGCTGGCGGCGGCGGCGCGGCGTCGCAATATCGAGTTCGCCCGTGAGATAGCGCCCAGTCAGCGATGCCGGATCGCGCATCACTTGCGCGGGCGTGCCCTGTGCGACGAGATAACCGCCGTGTACTCCCGCACCGGGCCCCATGTCGATGAGATGGTCGGCCTCCAGCATGGTGTCGCGGTCGTGCTCGACCACCAGCACGGTGTTGCCGAGATCGCGCAGGCGCTTCAGCGTACCGAGCAGGCGTTGATTGTCGCGCTGATGTAATCCGATCGACGGCTCGTCGAGAATATACAGCACGCCGACTAGGCTCGAGCCGATTTGCGTGGCGAGCCGGATGCGTTGACCCTCGCCGCCCGAAAGGCTCGCCGAGACGCGATCCAGCGTCAGGTAGTCGAGCCCGACGTCGGCCAGGAATCCGAGCCGCTCGCGGATCTCTTTGAGGATCAGTCGTCCGATCTCCTCCTCCTGGCGGCTCAGCTTGGGCGCGGCGAAAAACGCCACCGCCTGCTTGACCGACATCGCCGAGACCTCGGAAATCGATTTGCCGTTGAAGCGGACGTAGAGGCTCTCCTTCTTGAGCCGCGCGCCGTTGCAGTCCGGGCACGGGCGCATGTTCATGTACGACTCCAGCATCTCGCGGATGCTCTCGGAGTCGGTCTCCTTGTAGCGGCGATCCAGCCAGGTCAGCACGCCTTCGAACGCGCGCTCATAGCCGCGGCGATGTTCGCCGCGCTGGTAGGTGAACGCGATCTCCTCGTCGCCCGACCCGTTGAGGATCGCGCGGCGCACTTTGGCCGGTATGTTCTTCCAGGGTGTGTCGAGACTGAATTTGTAGTGCGCCGCCAGCGCCTCGAGCACCGGCTGCATGTAGTTCATCGTGGCCCACGGCGAGATCGCGCCGTCGGCGATGCTGAGGTCCTCGTTCTGCACCACCAGCTCGGGATCGAAGTACATAATCGAGCCGATGCCCGAGCAGGCCGTACACGCGCCGTGCGGACTGTTGAAGGAAAACATCCGTGGCGTGATCTCGGGATAAGAGATGCCGCACTCCACGCAGGCGAAGCGCTGGCTGAAATAAGTCTCGCCGGCGTCCTTGCCGTCGAGCCGTTCGATCTTGAGCAGGTCGTGGCCGTACTTGAAGGCGACCTCGAGCGAGTCGCTCAGGCGCTTTTCGATCCCGTGGCGAATCGCGAGGCGATCGACGATCACTTCGATGGAGTGGCGTTGGTTCTTGTTGAGCGCGATCTCCTCGCCCAGCTCGCGCACCGCGCCGTCGACCTTGACCCGCACGAAGCCGGCGCGGCGCAGATCGCTCAGCTCCTTGCGATACTCGCCCTTGCGGTCGCGCACGATCGGCGCAAGCACGTGGATCCGCGCGCCCTCGGGCCATGCCATGATGCGGTCGACGATCTGTTGCACGCTCTGCTGCGTGATTTCGCGCCCGCAGTTGTGGCAAAACGCGTGGCCGACGCGCGCGAACAGCAGGCGCAGGTAGTCGTAAATCTCGGTGATGGTGGCGACGGTCGACCGCGGATTGCGCGAGGTGGTCTTCTGTTCGATCGAGATCGCCGGCGACAGCCCCTCGATCGAATCGACGTCCGGCTTCTCCATCTGCTCCAGGAACTGGCGTGCATAAGCCGACAGCGACTCGACGTAGCGGCGCTGGCCCTCGGCGTAAATCGTGTCGAAGGCGAGCGAGGACTTGCCCGAGCCCGAGAGCCCGGTGATGACGACCAGGCGATCGCGCGGAATCTCAAGGTCGATGTTCTTGAGATTGTGCTCGCGCGCGCCCTTGATGACTATGCGGTCCGCCATCGCTGCTAAACTTTTCGCTCCGACTTTTGCCGCTCCGCCTTTGTGTCTCGCTTCGCCGCCGGCGCGCCGCCGTGCCCGTTACGCGCGCTACTTTTCACCACCCGCCACGCGTATTCCATCGCCGCCAGCATGCTCGCGCCGTTCGCCGCGCCGCATCCCGCTATATCATATGCGGTGCCGTGATCGGGTGAGGTGCGCACGAACGGCAATCCCAGGGTCACGTTCACCGCGCGCTCGAACTCCAGGGTCTTGAGCGCGATCAGCCCCTGGTCATGATACATCGCGACCGCCGCGTCGAAGCCGAACTTTCCCGCCGGCCGGATGAAGGCGGTGTCGGGTGCGAGCGGTCCGCGAGCGTCGATGCCGGCGCGACGGGCGCGGCGGATGGCTGGGACGATCACGCGCGACTCTTCGTCGCCGAAGAGCCCGTGCTCGCCCGCGTGCGGATTAAATCCGAGCACCCCGACGCATGGCCGGCTCACGCCCAGGCGGGCGCTTAGATGCTGCGCGAGCAACCGGATCGTGTCGAAGACACCCTGGCTGCTGAGCGCGCGCGCGACCCGCGCGAGCCCCATATGCACCGTCACCAACGCGAGCCGCAACTGGTCGCCCGCGAACATCATCCGCCAAAGCCGCGTGCCGCTCAGTTCGGCGAGCAACTCGGAGTGGCCGGGAAAGCGATGGCCCGCGCGGTTGAGCCATTCCTTATTGATCGGCGCGGTCACCAGGGCGCCGGCCTCGCCCGCCATCGCCATCCGCGCCCCTTCCACTATGTAGCGATAAGCCGCGTCAGCGCCCTCGATGCTCGGCGCTCCAGGCTTGAGCGCGGAAGTGCCGAGCCGGCTGATCTCCAGCACTGCCAGCCCGTCCGCCGGGCGAACCGGCGCGTCGCCCGGCCGCCAGGGTCGCGGCGCGGGCACGCCACGCAAACGGCGTGCGGTCTCGCGCATCGCACCCATGTCGCCGACCACGACCAGCGCGGGCGCGCCGCGCTGTGAGGCCATCGCGGCCGCCGCCTTCAGGATGACCTCGGGGCCCACGCCGGCCGGGTCGCCCATGCTTACCGCCAGGAGCCCTGGCACGCTGCGACTCGATGGCATCCGCCGCGTCACTGATTGAAGGTTTCGATGTAATGCTGCTTGACGAGGTCGTTGTCGACCCATGTGCCGAACTGTTGCTCGGCTTTCTCGCTCACCAGCTTTTCCTGGATCTGACCGGAGACCTCGGCGAACGGTTTGACGCCAACCTGCTCGTGCGCTTCGAGCTTGATGATGTGAAAGCCGTGGTCGGTGCGTATAGGTTCGGAAATGTCGCCCACTTTCATGTGATCGACAGCGTTCTGAATGGGGTCGATCATGTCGCCGCGCGAGAAATCACCCAGCTCACCGCCCTGGCTCTTGGAATCGTCGTCGGAGTACTGGAGCGCCAGCTTGCCGAAGTTGGCGCCAGCGAGCAGTTGCTTGCGGATGTCCTCGGCCTTGACGCGCGCCGCTTCGACCTGGGCGGGCGTGGCGTTGGGCGGCACCGCGATCAGGATCTGCGCGAGCTTGAAGCTTTCCTTGCCGACGCTGAACTCGGCCGGATGCGCGTCGTAGTAAGCCTTGACCTCGTCGGGTGAGACGTTGACCTTTTGCCGCACTTCCTTCTGGATCATAATCATCTTCTGCAGTTCCAGCCGGGCGTGCTTGCGGAACTCCTCGTAGGTGTGGCCCTGGGCCTGGAGCTGCGTGCGCAACTGCTCGTCGGTCATCCCGTTGCTCCGCTCGAAGTTCTTGATGTATTCGTCGACCTGTCGCTCTTCGACCTGGTCCTTGTACTTCTTGACCTCGTCCTCCAGCAGGCGTTCCGAGATGACTCCTTTGAGCACCGCCTTGGTTTCCGGCGAATTCAGATCGTCCGGATCTGTCAGGGCCGCTTTGTTGACCGCGGCAAAGGTCTTGAGGTCGTGAACGGTGATCGGATCGCCGTCGACGCTGGCCACCACCCGATCGAGGTCATCCTGCGCATGCGCGGCGCGCGGCGCCGCGGATGATACGGCCGCGACGCACGCGACGATCAGCGCGACGGCGCCCAGGCGCATGCGGGAATGAAGCTGATTCATGGTCTAACTGGCGAGCGGCCCGGCGGGGCGGCCCGGCCCGGCCTCCAACTTTTCACAGGCCGCCAGTGCCTGCAAGACGCCGTCGAGTTGTTCAAACAACAGTTCGTAATTGTTGCCGGAATCGCTCGCTCCCGTCTCGATTCGAACCACCACCTGGAACGACGGAGTGAGCCGCATGCGGCGCCGGTTGGCCTCGGTCAGCGCGGCCAGCCGGGCCGTGTCCAGCGGCGCGTCGGGATGGAATTTCACTTCGAGCTGGTCGCCCTTGAGGATCGCGCTCAGGATCATCATCTCGCGCATGCGCCGGCGCAGATCCATCGCGGCCAGCAGGTTGTCGACCAGCGTCGGCGGCGGTCCGAAGCGGTCGCGCATCTCCTCGCGTAGCGCGTCGAGGTCGGCTCTGGAAGCCGCCCGCGCCATCCGCCGATAGAGCACCAACCGCTCGCCCTCGTCCGGCACGAAGCTGTCGGGGACGTAGGCTGGGATGCCGAGTCTGAGTTCGGGCTCGAAGTCGGGCCGCAGCGGCTCGCCGCGCAGTTCGTGGATCGCCTGCTCCATCATCTCCGTATACAGCTCGAAGCCGACCGCCGTGATTTGGCCCGACTGCTCGCGGCCGAGCAGGTTGCCGGCGCCGCGATGCTCGAGGTCGCGGATCGCGAGCTTGAAGCCGCTCCCGCTTTCGGTCTCGACCAACTCGCGCAGGGCCTCGATGCGCTTCTTGGCGTCGCGCGTGATGATGTGCTCGCCCGGGATCAGCAGATAGGCGTAGGCCTTCTGCCGCGAGCGCCCGACCCGGCCGCGCAGTTGGTAGAGCTGGGCCAGGCCGAAATGGTCGGCGCGGTTGATGATCATGGTGTTGGCGTTGGGGATGTCGAGTCCCGACTCGATGATCGCCGAGCAGACCAGCAGATTGATGCGGTTCTCGATGAACTCGCGCATCACGTTCTCGAGCTGGCGTTCCTTCATCTGGCCGTGCGCGACGGCGACTTTCGCCTCGGGCACGATCGCGCGCAGATGGCGCGCGACGTAATCGATGTTTTCCACGCGGTTGTGCACGAAGAATACCTGCCCGGAGCGGTTGAGCTCGCGCATGATGACTTCGCGCAGCAGCCCGTCGTCGAAATGCGCGACGAAGGTGCGGATGGCCTGGCGGTCCGGCGGCGGCGTCTGGATCACGCTGAGATCGCGGATGCCAAGCATCGCCATGTGCAGCGTGCGCGGAATCGGAGTCGCGGTCAGGGTCAGGACTTCGACCAGCTTGCGCAGCCGCTTTACGCGCTCCTTGTCGGCCACGCCGAAGCGATGCTCCTCGTCGATGATGAGCAGGCCGAGGCGGGGAAACTCGACGTCGTCCTGGAGCAGGCGATGGGTCCCGACCACGATGTCGACCTTGCCGCGGGCGACGTCTTCGATCACCGCTTTGTTCTCGCGCGCGCTGCGAAAGCGCGAGACCATCTCGATGCGCACCGGATAGCCGTCGAAGCGCTTGCGCATCGTGTTCCAATGCTGCTCCGCAAGCACGGTGGTCGGCACCAGCAGCGCCACCTGCCGCCCGTCCATCACCGCGATGAACGCCGCGCGCAGCGCCACTTCGGTCTTGCCGAAGCCGGCGTCGCCGCAGATCAGCCGGTCCATCGGCTTGGGCCGGCACATATCGCGGACCACCTCGTCGATCGCGGCGAGCTGGTCGGGCGTCTCCTCGAACTCGAAGCCCTCGGCGAATTCGGCGTAGTCGGCCCCCGGATGGGCGAAGGCGTGGCCCTCCATCACTTCGCGCGCGGCGTAGATGTCGAGCAGCTCGGAGGCCATCGCCAGCACCGCCTCCTTGGTGCGGCGCTTGACCCGGTCCCATGATCCGCTGCCGAGCTTGTCGAGCTTCGGCTCCTGGCCATCGCCGCCGATGTAACGCTGGACCAGATTGATGCGCTCCACCGGCACGTACATCGCGTCGCTGCCCGCGTACTCCAGCGCCAGGAAGTCACCCTCGGTGCCGGCGACCTTCATGTGGCGCAGTCCGCGGTAGCGCCCGATGCCGTGATCGATATGCACTACCACGTCGTCGGGCTTCAGCTCCTCGAGGTTGAGCAAGGCGCCCTTGGAGACTGGCCGCGAGCGGCGCCGCGCGCGCGGCTCGCCGAAAATGTCCTCTTCGCTGTAAACGTAAAGCCCGTCAGCCTGCAGCACCACGCCGTGTGACACTTCGCCCTCCATGATCACGGGGCGGAAGTCGGGCAACTCCAGCAGCGCGCCGAAGCTCTTGCACTCGGTGTTGACCGTGAGGTCGTAGGCCTCCAGATGGCGGCGCAGGCGCGCCGCCTGGCTGGCCCCCTCGACCACCATCAGCGCGCGGCCCTGTCCGCGCTGCACCTCGCGCAATTCGGTCGCCAGCGGCTCGAAGCTGGGCGGCGTGCGTGGCCCGGTGAGCGAACTCGCGCCGAGCCTGAGGCTGGGCTCGCATTTAACCTCGATCGGCGGCGCCCATCCCTCGCGCGGCGCGGCCACGGTGACCAGCGAGCCAACCTCGACCGCGGTCATCGCGCCCAGCGTCTCCTCGAATTCCTCGGCGCCGAGGTAGAGCGACTCCGGCGTCGGATAGAACGAAGGCTTGCTCTGCGCGGCTTCGGCCTCGGCGGCCGTTTGCTCGCTCACCCTGAGGGCCTCCGCGAGCACGCGTCCCGGCTCGACTATCCAGACCACCGTGCCGGAGGGCAGGTAGCTGAAGACGGTGTCGAGCGGGCGGCCGAACAGCAGCGGGGTCAGCAGCTCGGCGCCGGGGAACAAGAGCCCGTTGGTCAGCGAGTCGCTCAGCTCGGCCAGCTCTTTGCGCACCAGGCCGATCTCGCTCGCGCGCAGCGCCACGCGTTCGCGCACCTTGTCGTCCTTGAGCGCGATCGACGGCACCAGGCGCGTGCGAGTCACGATCGCCTCGCGCCTGTCGCCAAGCGAGCGCTGGGAGGCGGGATCGAACTGGCGCACGGAGGTCACGATGTCCTCTTCCAGCTCGATGCGCACGGGGTTGTGATAGAGCGGCGAGAAGATGTCGATGATTCCGCCGCGCACGCTGAAGTCGCCCGGCTCCTCGGTCTGCGGCACCCGCTGATAGCCAGTCGCGCTAAGCGCGTCGATCAATGCCTCGAGGTCGAGCGTGTCGGCGGCGGCGATTCGCAGCACCGAGGATTCGAACACCGGGCGCGGAATGGTGCGCATCAGCAGCGCCTCGACCGACGCTATCAGCATCGGCGCCTCGGCTCGCGATGCCGCGTACAACGCCGCGAGCTGCGCCGCTTGCGTATGCGGCGGTGGCGAGAGATGAGCGAACGGCTTCAGCTCCCAAGCGGGCAGCAGATGGACCCGGCGTTCGACCGAGTCGCGCTCGGGCGGCTCGTCGAGGAAAAATCCGACCTCGCTCGCCAGCGCCTCGGCCTCGCGCGCAAGCGGCGTCACCACCAGGATCGGGCGGCCCAGCCCGAGCGCGGCCTCGCGCAGCATCAGCGCTCCGGCCGCGCCCTTAAGCCCCATCAGCGGAAAACGGCGAGCGCCGCCGCCGTCCAGCCGCGCCCTAAGCTCGCTCGCCGCCTCTTTCAGACTCCGTTCCAAATCGATCTTCGACCGCTATGATCGGTCCTCGACGCTCCCGCGATGAATCGCTGAAAAGAACTCGGATTTAAGGTCAAATTAAAGGTAATAATCCGGTTGATTATAGCAAAGGCGGCCGCCCCGGTCGCGCGAGCGGTCTATGGCGCGCGTCTACCGGGTTGCGTGTGCGCTCTTGGGATCGCCCAGCGTCACCGGCAACTTGACCGCTTTGTACGATCCGCCGCGCTGCTGGCGCAGCACGGTCAGGTAGATGATGTCGCCGGGATGCAGCCGGGAGAGGTGGTCGGGTAGGTCGGAATCGCTGGTCACGCGATGGTCATCGATCGCGACGATCAGGTCGCCATCCTCGCCGAGCTGGCCCGACTTGGCGAGCAGCGGCCGCACCGCCGCGTCGAGCGGGCCGAGCAACTCTCCCGCGGTCGCGCCGCTGGCCCCGATCGTGGTCATCGGCGTGCGCGACCTAAGTCCGGCGCGTGAGGCAGGGCTGTCCGCGTCAACGTCCATCACCTCGAGTCCGCTGACCCGCTGCCCATCGCGCGTCGAGACCGCGTACAGCACCGAGATGCCGAGATAGGGGCGTGGCCCGTTGTCCTCAGAGGCTGGCAGATCGGCGGGTAGCGGGGCGTTGTCGGAGCCGAGGTCCGGCTGCGGCGCATTTTGCTCCGGCGCGAAAGGAGGAGCTTCGGCGCTCGGCTGAGCCGGCAGCGGCGCCGATGGAGGGATCACGAGCGTCTGGTCGCCGCCCGCCGGAATACTCTTCGTTCCGCCCTGTGTCTGGGCGCTCGCCGGCCCTGCGCATAGAAGCGCCCCGGCGATCGTCGAACAGAGAATAAGCCGAATGAGATCCATCGTTGCGGTACCCAGGCAATGCGTCCTGGACGCAGACCCGGAACGGTCGTCAATCATGCCCAGAGCCGTCGTCAATCATGATAGGACCTGCGGATCGGAGCCTCAAGCGGTGATCGCAAAATGCGCCCGGGGGATCCGCCAAACGGCGGTATCCCCCGGGGTTATGACAGTAGCGCCCTATGCGCGACGCCGGTTGCTTACCATGGTGCGCTTGAGCTCGGACAGGTGAACGTCCTCGCCGATTTGCAGTCCACTCCCCACAGCCGCACCAGGCCGCGATTGAGGTCGTGCTGTCCCACCGGGGTCCCAAGCGCGCGGTTTGCGCCTTCGAAACGAAGATCGAAAGCCGGAGCCGCCGGGGTTCCGGCATTGAACAATTCGAAGATCGCGGCCTGCGAGTTGTCGCCGATCAGGCTGCCGTTGGGAAAATTCCCGATATCGTCAGCCGCGCACAGTCCCGACGGACTCGAGGACTGATTGCCGACCGAGTAACCAACCAGTGCTGGATTCGCCGCGCTTCCCAGCAGGTCCATCCGCCCGTAATGGAAGGTGAAATAGCCGCTGCCATCGGGCCGCGTAACTTTGCCGGCAAGCCCTTTGAAGCGCAGGTCCGTTGGCCCCTCTTTGAGATCGAAAGGCACCGCATTGTTGCCGATCGGGTTGGCTGGATTGAGAGGCTGGTTGGCGTTTTCGTCCACTCCAGTTCCGTCGTCATAGAGCGACACTGCAAACGTGTTGCTCGACCCGCATGCCTCCTTGCCGTTCTGCGGCACATTGATCCAGCGGAACATGAAGTGGTTGATGTTGGCGAAGCCCATCGCCTGCACCGGGAAGGTGTTCTGGAATGATCCTCGGCTTGCGGTGTTGAGCGCCGTCCAGGCGGGAGCAATCATCGGCACGCCCGAGAGGAAGGAGGCCGTCGAGGGCGAACTGCTGCTGTTGCCCGCGCCGAAGCTCACATTGCCGTTGGAATTCAGGAAGAACGCGTTCCACGGCGAGGTACAGACCCCGCTTTGAACACCGCCATAGATGAACTCGAAACCACCGTTCAGTGGGTTGGCGATTGGCGGATTCCCGGCCCCGTCGGAGTCGTCGCCCTTGAACGGGAACATCTGGTCGTCGCCGCCGGCCACCTGATGGCCGGGATCGAAGTGCTCGAAGTACACGGGACCACTGGAGGTGTTGATCCCTTGCGTCGATCCACTAGGTAGCCCCGGCGTGTTGTCCGCGGTGCGAGTGCGGTTTAGGTAGAGCAGGAAGCCGTGGGACAGTCCGGCGACTCCAGTCGGAGTTTCCGTCACCGGATCCAGCGGCGCCTGCCAATAGATATAGTCGAAGCGATTGGCCACCCCGTTGCCGACATTGCCGCCGCTGGTGCCGCTATCGGGCGGGACGTTGCCGCGTAGATCCATATAATCGGCCCGCAGGTTGTAGGGCCGGTCGTCGGGGAAAACGAGAATTTCGCCCAGCAAGGGCGAAGGATTGATTCCCGCTCCGGCCGGCGTGCCGCCAGAAATGACGTAGACTTTGCCCTCCCAGTCAACGGTGATTCCGGAATAGATTGTGTAATCGACCTGGAAGGCCAATTTTTGCGTGGCGCCCGTGCTGCCAAAGATTGGCCCGCCATCGCGCCGGTCAGGTCCCTTTCCGAGCACGAAGGCGCGGAAATTGTTGACGCCTGGAATCATCGTCGCGCCCGCAATCACGGGGTCGGCCAGGCCATCGGCGACCGGAACCGCGCTCGCGCAACCGTCGAGCGCGCCGCCATTGTCGGTGAAAGTGATGATCATCGAGGGCGTTGGCCCGAGTGCCGACGAATTCGTGAACGGGCCCGAGCCGGCGGCGGCCCCTTTGGAAGCCGCGACCGCCGCATACACCACATTGTTGGGACCGGTCGCGATCGCCGCGATGTTCCCGAACAAGGTCGAGGTGCCCGAATAGTTTGTGATGCGGCTGACCTGACTGGCGGGGCCGCTGTTGGTGCCGTAAGAGCGATTAGCAGGGGTGAGGGTGGTAGTCGTAAAGAAGCCGTTGGTCGCCAGCGAGCGCGTCTGGTTGGTGCCCACTGGGGCCAACTCAACGATATTCCCGCCCGTATAGTTTATAAGGTCGGCCTGATGGAAGTAGACATCGCCGTTGTCATCGATCGCGATTCCGCCCGGGTTGGCGAATTTCGAGAAGAAAACGCCGAAGCTGCCACCGACCTGTACTGGAAAGCTAGTCGGGCTGATGATCCCGGGCGCGGTCGTCACCCCGGACGTGATGTCCGCCACCGGAAAAGCGAGCAGGCCGCTGCGCACCAGCTGATTGTTGCTGGTCAAACGAAATCCACCCCCGTTGTCAGTGAAACTGACGTAGAGAATTTCGCCCACCCGGCCCGCGTATGAAGCGTACGAGCCATTGACATTCGCAAATGACGTAAGGTCCGCCGCCGGCTCCACCGCCAACCCCGTTATCGCAACCTCATCGTCACTGTTGAGGTTGCCGAATGCGTTGAGGACGGTCGGAAGATTGATCGTGAACTTGGTCGGCGTCGGGGAAACCGCGGTGAGGTTCGTGGTGGACGCGACCACCACGTTGCCCACCGAATCACCATAGTAGGCGATATCCTCGGTGAACCCGTTCGCGATGGTGTGTTCTGAGATGGCGACGCGGGTCAGGACCTGCGAAGGCCTTGTGAAGGTGGCGGACAGATCGTCAATTTTGCCCGAGTGGTCGGCCACGTTGTCTTCGGCACCGTCCCAGTCGCCCATCAAGTCGACTTCCTGGTATGGTTGGCCGCGGCCGCCGATGGTCGTCGCGATAGCTGCCGACAGAGCCGACGACGCCGACATCGTGGTCGGTATTCCCGCTGCAGCTTCGACGGGGCGACCTCGCTTGGAAGCGAGTAGCTTGCCGCGCGCCAGGAAGCCGAGGATCGCGACCCCGAGTACGATGCCTTGCGTTTTCGCCTCATCTAGCGTTCTCCCTCAAAAGTCTGATGATGATGCACTCGATAGCCAATGAAATCGCTTGATTGAGCACCTAAACATTATCCAAGTCAATAGGTTTCATGATCGCTGGCATGTAAACACAAAGCTCGACTGAATCGGCTTGATGGTTGCGAACTCAGCGTGCCAAAGTGCAACGAAATGGCCATGAAAATCGCTTCCACAGTCGAACTGAAGCCCACGCAGCGCGCGCTCGTCGAACGGGCCGCGCCCGGCGCCGAAATCGTCGATCGCCAGTGCCGCACCATCGAGGAGATGGCCGAGCTGGTGAGCTCCGCCAAGGGATGCGACGTGCTGTTCACTTTCCGGGTGCCGCCCGAGACCACGCGTCTGGCGCCGCAGCTTAAGTGGATTCAGCTCCTGAGCGCGGGCGCCGATCACGCGCTCAAGGGCCAGGTCGGCGGCCAAGTCGCGATGACCACTTCCAGCGGAATCCATGCGAGCACGATGGCCGAGTACACAATTGCCTCGATGCTGGCGTTTGCGCACAAGCTGCACGCGCTCATCCGAGCGCAGATGAAAGGCGAGTGGCGCCGCTCGGGAGATTTCATGTCGATGGTCGACGCGATGCGCGGCCATACGCTGGGCGTGGTCGGCTATGGTTCGATCGGCCGCGAGACGGCGCGGTTGGGGCGGGCGCTCGGGATGCGGGTGATCGCGCTCAAACGCAATCCGGCCGCGCGCGGCGATCTGGGATGGATGCCGGCCGGGCTCGGCGATCCCGATGGCGCTATCCCCGAGCGCATGTACGGCCCCGGCGAGCGCGTGGAGATGCTCGCGGAGTGCGATTACGTGACGATCACGCTGCCGCTCACGGAGGCTACGCGCGGATTTATCGGCGAGCGCGAGCTTGGTGCGATGAAACCGCACGCCTATCTGGTCAACGTCGGACGCGGCGAGGTCGTCGACCAGGGTGCGCTTATCGAAGCGCTGCGCGCGGGCCGTATCGGTGGAGCCGGCCTCGACGTGTTCGAGCGCGAGCCGTTGGAGGCGGACAGTCCGCTGTGGGCCATGGAGAACACCATCCTGACGCCTCACATGTCAGGCGCCTTCAGAGGCTACGTCGAAACTTGTTGCGAGCTCTTCGCCGACAATCTCCGCCGCTTCGCCGCCGGCCAGCCGCTACTGAACCGGATCGATCCGGTGCTCGGCTACTGAAGCGGAGCCCGCGGTAGCGCTCCCGCTGGCAACGCCTTGTTCGCCCCGGCGGCGCCTCCTATGCTGCCTGACTGGCGGTGCCGCAATGAGCGACTGGGATCCCGAACTCTACAACAGGTTTCGTAGCTATCGCACCGAACCTTTCGAGGCGATTATGGCGCGGCTCGAGCCTGGCGGCGCCGAGGAACGGATCGTCGAACGGATCGTTGACCTGGGCTGCGGCACCGGAGAGAACACGGTGGAAATCGCGCGCCGCTTCGCCGGCGGAGCGACGGTCGGGACGGATTCATCGCCCGCGATGATCGATCGCGCGCTCAAGCTACGCGAGGGCCTGGAGCCGGCGCTTCGCGAGCGGCTGAGCTTTGTCCTCGGCGATATCCGCGAATTCAACGCTCTGGGCGAACATGCGCGCGAGTATTCGATGATCTTCTCCAACGCCGCGCTCCAGTGGCTCACGGAACATCGCGCAGTATTCACGCGTTGCTTCCAGGCGCTGGTTCCCGGCGGGCGCTTAGTCGTGCAGGTGCCCGCCAACGACCATGAGACCGCACAGGCCACGCTCGCCGCGATGGCGCAGGAGGAACCGTGGCGCGCCCGGCTCGGCGGCGTGCGATCTCCCTCCAGCACGGTCGCCGCGCCCGAGGTTTACCATCGGATGCTCGGCGAGATCGGTTTCGACGGCATCGATTGCTACTACCATACGTTTCGCCATCCGATGGGCTCGCCCGCCGAGATCGTCGAATGGTGCCGCGCAACCGTGTTGCGCCGTTATCTCGAGTTGCTCGACGGCGATGAGCGCGTCCCCTTCATCGAGGCTCTGACCGCGCGCCTGGAGCGCGCATACGGCACGCGCGGGCCTTTGATCTTCAACTTCCGGCGGCTCTTCATCTGGGCGCGTCGCCCCGGCGATTGACGTGGAACACGCCCGCATAACTCCGGCCATAGTTCCGGCATTGATCGCCCATGGCGGCGCGGGCGGCCGCGGTCCGGCTGCGGAGCGTCCCGAGCGCCGTCGCGGGATGCTGGCGGCGGTGGCCGCCGGCGCGGAAGTCTTGCGCGGCGGCGGCGGCGCGCTCGACGCCGTTATCGCCACGGTGCGCGCCCTGGAGGACCATCCGCTGTTCAACGCCGGCGTGGGCTCGTTGCTGACGATCGAGGGGACCGTGGAGATGGACGCGTCGGTGATGGTAGCCCTGCCGCCGCCGCCGAGGCCGCGCCGGGGCGCGGCCTCGGCGGCGGCAGGCGCGCATGCCACGGCCCTTGGTTCGCACCGGCGGGCGGAACTGCGCGCCGGTGCGGTCGCCGGCATCACCCGCGTGCGCAATCCGATTCTGCTGGCGCGTGCGGTGATGGAGCTTACGCCGCACGTCCTGATGGCCGGAGCGGGCGCCGAGCGCCTCGCGCGGCGTGCCGGAATCGCGTTTTGCCGCCCCGAATATCTGGTAACGGCGCGCGCGCGCGAGCGATGGCGCGCCACCTTGGAGCGCCGCGCCGAAGCGGCCGGGACCGCCGCCCCGGGCGACGGTCCCGGCCGCTTCGGCACCGTGGGCGCGGTCGCGCTCGATGCGCACGGCGGGCTGGCCGCAGCGACTTCGACCGGAGGAGTCAGCGGCAAACTTCCCGGGCGCGTCGGCGACTCGGCCATAATCGGCGCCGGGACCTTCGCCGACGCGCCCGGCGCGGCGTCCGCGACGGGGCAGGGCGAGGCCATCATGAAGGCCACGCTCTGCCGCGAGGCGGTGGCGGCGCTGCGGCGCGGCGAGCCGCGCACGGTTGCCGAGCGCGCGATCGCCGAGCTGGCGGCGCTGACCGGCGGCCAGGCCGGAGTCGTTGTGATCGATCGCCGTGGCAGGTTTGGCTGGGCGCACAATGCCGAAGTGATGGACGTCGCGATGTTCGACGCGACCGGCGGTTTTGAGTACCGATGGGCCGCACCGCTCGATGGCCTGGGCCAGGGTGCGCCGGGGGCCGGCGGCTAGCAGGCGCGCGGACCGATGGCTATTGAGGTGCGGTCGCGTGCGGGGGCGCAACGGGCGGCGGCGGTCGCGCTGCTTGCGGCGGCGGTGGTGCTCAGCCTCGGGATCGGCGCCCCGTTCGAGAAAGACCAGGAAACGCAGTCCGCGCAATGGATCCAGGCAATCGTCCAGCGCGGCCAGTGGCTGATACCGCGGGACGACTACGGCGGAATCGATCGCAAGCCGCCGCTTTATTACTGGCTGTCGGCGCTGGCCGTGAAGGCCGGCGGCGCTCGCGTCGACGAGGTTAGCGCGCGGCTCGTTTCGCTCGCCGCGGCCGTCCTGCTCGCAGTTGGCGTGATGCGCTGGAGCGCGGCCTTCGCGGGCGAGACCACCGGATGGCTCGCGCTCGCATTCGTGCTGGGCACCTACGGGTTTGCCTCACGCGCGACCGTCGACCTGACGGACATGCTGCTCTCGCTGCTGCTGTTCGCGGCGTGGTGGTGCGTCTATTGGATGCTCGAGGACGGGGGCGCCTCGCGCGCCGCGTCGCGCACCGTATCAATAGCCGGCGGCGTCCTTTTGGGGCTGGCGGTACTGACCAAGGGCCCGGTGGCGATCGTCCTGATCGGTGTGGCCGGACTCATCTACCTGCTGCTGGTCAGGCGATCTCCGCTCGAGGTACTGCGCCGCGGATGGCCGTGGCTGATGATCGCGGTGGCGCTTGCTGTCGGCGCGTGCTGGTACGTGCCGGCCTTTATCGAAGGCGGAGGGCTCGTGATCGGCGTGTTTCTTTCCGAGAATTTCGGCCACTTCATGCCGTCGGCGCTGGGCGGAACCGGTGAGGCGTCGCGCCCGCTCTGGTATATAGCGGCCCGGATGTTCGGCGGTGCGCTGCCGCAAAGCCTGCTGGCCGTGGCGCTGGCGGTTGCGCTTTGGCGGCGCGACGGGGATGAGCGGGCGCGCAAGCCGCTGCTCTTTCAGTTGAGCCTGGCGCTGGCGGTGCTGGTTTTCTTTTCCGTCGCCAGCTCCAAGCGCGACGATTATATTCTGCCCGCGATGCCCGGACTGGCGATCCTGTTCGCCGCGCTGTTCACCGGCGCGGCGATCGCTCCCGAGCGCGAACGCTCGCTGTCAGGCAAAATCCGCGATCTGACCGCGGCCGCGATCGCGGTCGCATTCGTAGCGCTCATCGTCGGCGCGCTGGTAGTCGTGCGTCACCCCAGCCTGATTGTCGGGTTCATCGACAGGATGCAATCGAGCGACTCCTATCTTTTGCGGTTGTTTCTGGTCGGGATGCGTCGTTTGACGCTCCCGTTCAGGATCTTCGCTGTCGGCTCGATCGCCGGCGCCCTCGCCGTGTTCTTCGCGCTGTATGTCCGCCGGCCGCTCTGGTCGGGCGCGGGACTGGCGGCGATTGCGCTTGCCGGTTCGACGCTCTTCGCCGGCACGCTCAGACCCGAGCTTGCCAGCGCTAGGTCGATGAAGACGTTAGCGCAAGAGGTACATCAGCGTATCGGCGACGCGCCGGTCTACGTTCCGTTTGGCCACGATTACGAGCTGTCCTTTTACTATGGACGCGGAATTCACGGGCTGGATGAGGCAGGCTCCTCGGCACTCGCCGCCGACCGGCCGATATTTGTCATCGCGCGGACGCGCGAACTTGCGCGTATGGCGCCGGCGCTTCGCGAGCGCTTGAAACCGGTGATGCTCTCGGGCCTTATCGGAGGCGGTGGTCCGCCCGGACTGTACGAACTGCTGCCCGCACCCGCACCTGCCGCTTCGAATTCGGGTACTCCGGCGACTAAATAGAAGCCGTCGGCCGCCGGCCTGGTTAAAGTCTCAGGCCTTGGCGCTCGGCCGCGAGGACACCGCCTCGTACCATCGCGCCAGGTTCTTCTGCTCGGGCGATATCCGTAGCTTGATTAGCTTGGCGAAGTCGATCGCTACCAGCGCAGTGATGTCCGCGATGGTGTAGCGCTCGCCGGCGATGAATTTGCTCGCTCCCAGGAAGCCATCGAGCATCCCGAATGCCTTCTCCGCCGCTTGCCGGCAGACCTCGCCGTACTCGGGCACTTGCGGGATGCGCCCTTTGAAGAAATCCGACGTGTTGCGAAAGCATCCGGTGACCATCGAGAACAGGTTGAGTTCCATCCGGCGCTGCCACATCTCGACCAGCGCCCGGTCGCGCGCGTCGACGCCCATCAGGTGCGGCTCGGGATGGGTCTCCTCGAAGTAGCGGCAGATTGCGACCGACTCGGCGAGGTTGGTGCCGTCGTCCAGTTGCAGCACCGGCACGCCGCCGAACGGGTTGATCTTCAGAAACTCCGGACCCCGATTTTGCGCCTTGCCGATATCGACCTGCTCGTCCGGGACCTGGATGCCTTTTTCGGCCAGGAAGATTCGCACGCGACGCGGATTCGGTGCCATCTTGCTTTCGTAGAGCTTCATCATCGTTTCTCCTTCGACTTCCGGCGGAATTTTAGCGGAATTGTACGGGATGCTAGCAACGGGCGGAGCTCGACACCAAACGGGCGCGCGCGAAACGAATAACGGCGCGCGCTCGTTTGGCCGCTCGCGCGATCGCCAGGGCGGGGATCGCACAGGCGCCGGTTTGCCCGCTTCATTCGGCGGAGTTATTGTCATCGTCGATGCCGATCTACGAGTACGAATGCGCGGCCTGTGCGGAAGTAAGCTCGCACGTCGTGATGGGTTCGCGGCGCCGCCCGCGGCTGGCCTGTCCGGCATGTGGATCGGTTCGCCTTAAGCGCGTGATGTCGTCGTTCGCGGTGGTCTCGAGCGAGGCCTCGCGACTGGCGCAGTTCGACACCTCACGGCCGCGCGACGAGTCGTTCTACCGTGATTCGCGCAACGTCGGACTGTGGGCCAAGAAGCGCGCGAAGGAAATGGGTGCGGACCTGGGAAGCAAGTTCGAGGAGACGGTCGAAAAGGCGCGCAGCGGCAAGCTGGTCAAAGAAATGCTCTAAGGAAACCACGAGTGGCGCTCCAGGCCAACGCGGACAATAAGAGCGGGACAGGAACGCGGGAAAAGAAAATGATGGATGAAAAGGATCGCCTCGGCGACAAGTTTCGCGACGTCGAGCACGCGCGCGAGGAACAGTGGGCCCATCAGCGCGACCAGGAACTGCTCGAGAAGTTGCGCAAAAAGGGCGACGACGCGCTTTGCCCGCAGTGCCACAAGCCATTGGTGGCCGAGACGCGCGCCGGCGTCGCAATGATGGCGTGCGCGGACAAACACGGCGCGTGGCTGCGCGCCGAGGTGCTCGAGGCGATTTTCAAGCGCTTGAAGTGACCACTACAGCGCAATAGTCACGGCGCCCCACAGCCTCGACAGGTTTGGGCCATTCGACGCTCGCCCGATTGCGCGAGCAGGGGGGAATGCGATGAAGCTCGCAACTTTCACACATCAGGGAAGCACCCGAATCGGCGTCGTGGTTGACGATACGGTGGTCGATCTTGCCGCGGCGGCGCCGGAGTTGCCGCGTGAGATGTCGGCGCTGCTGGCGGCCGGCAGTGGCGCGCTCGATCGCGCGCGCGGGGCGGCGACGGCGGGCAAAAACCGCATCGCGCTTGGCCAGGTGAAGCTCGAAGCGCCGATTCGGCGCCCGCCCGAGTTTCTCGCGATCGGTCTGAACTACGCCGACCATATCGGAGAGACCGGCCGCGACCGCCCGACCTTCCCAATCTTTTTCAACAAGCAGATCACCTGCGTCAACGGTCCCTATGACCCGATTCATCTGCCTCGCGCCTCGGAGGCGCTGGATTACGAGGGTGAACTCGGCCTGGTTATCGGACGGCGCTGCCGCCACGTGCCGCGCGAGCGCGCCCACGAGGTTATCGGCGGCTACATGATCGTCAATGACGTGAGCGTGCGCGACTGGCAGCGCAAGGCGGCCACCATGACGCTCGGCAAGTCGTGGGATACTCATGGTCCGACCGGGCCGTGGATCGTCACGCCGGACGAGATCGGCGACCCGCACGCGCTCGACCTGCGGACCCTGATCAATGGCGAGGAGCGCCAGCACTCGAACACGCGCAACCTGATCTTCGATTGCTTCTCGATCATCGAGACGCTCTCGACCGTGTGCACGCTCGAACCGGGCCTCATCATCTCGACCGGAACTCCCTCGGGAGTGGCCCTGGCGATGAAGCCGCCGCGGTGGCTCAAGGCCGGCGACGTGGTCCGGATCGAAATCGAAAAGATCGGGCATATCGAAAATCGTGTGATCGACGAGCCCGCCAGCACCACGGTTATCTGAGATATGGAAAAGCCGGCGGAGAATACCCATCCGATCGAGGAATTGCTGCGACGGCGATGGAGTCCGCGGGCGTTTGCGGAGCGCCCGGTCGAGCCGGAGAAGCTGGCGAGCATGTTCGAGGCGGCGCGCTGGTCGGCCTCGAGCTTCAACGAGCAGCCGTGGAGTTTCATCGTCGCCACCCGTGACGACGCGACGGAATTCGCGCGCTTGCTGAGCTGTCTGATCGAAAGCAACCAGCCCTGGGCTTCGCGGGCGCCGGTGCTGATCGTGTCGGTGGCGCGGCTCAAGTTCGCGCAAAGCGGCAAGCCAAACACGCACGCTATCCACGATATGGGGCTCGCCACCGCGCAACTGATTCTTCAGGCGACGGCGATGGGCCTGTTTGCGCATCCGATGGCCGGGTTTTATCCCGATAAGGTGCGCGAACTCTACGGTGTGACCGAAGGCTACGAGCCGGTCGCCGCAATCGCGGCGGGTTACGCGGGCGATCCGGCGCTGCTCACCGAATCGCAGCGCCAGCGCGAGCTTGCCCCGCGCGCGCGCAAGCCGCAGGAGGAATTCGTGTTCCGCGGACGCTTCCGCGCATGATCGCCAGGGTTGAGGGCCTCGGCCCGCGCCAGTGTCGACACAACAAGGCCGTGTTGACAGGGCGATCCTCGCCAACTAGATGAGGATCAGGGAAACGATCGCAGGCCCGGCGGATGAGGCCGCAGACATAGCATGTACTTCCAGTTCAGCGTCGCCCTTGCCCTGACTATTCTGGCGCTTGGCGTCTCGGCGTCGCTGATCGGCCTGCAAAAGCTGCTGGCGCCGAGCAATCCGTACGCGCGCAAGCTGATGGCCTACGAGTGCGGCGAGCCGCCCACCGGTCGCGCCTGGATAAACTTCAACGTTCGCTTTTATTTGATCGCGCTGATCTTCGTAGTCTTCGAGGTCGAGGTCGCCTTTATCTACCCGGTCGCCGCCGTGTTCTCGGGCTGGGTACGTCACGGTCAGCGGTTGTTCGCGCTCGGCGAACTGCTCATTTTCCTGCTGATCCTGTTCGTGGGGTTGGCCTACGTCTGGGTCAAGCACGACCTCGAGTGGGTCAAGCAAGTCCCCGACTGATAATGTAGCCCGACGGATAGCATAGATTGAGAAGCGTGAAGGTCGCAAAATGCCATTGCTGAACAGCCTGCCGGATTACGTCCTGACCACCAAGACCGACGAGTTAATCAACTGGATGCGCAAGTCGAGCATCTGGTACATGCTCTTTGGGCTCGCGTGCTGCGCGATCGAGCTGATGCATACGGGCGGTCCGCGCGCCGATATCGAGCGGTTCGGCGCGACCCCGCGCGCCTCGGCCCGCCAGTCCGACCTGATGATCATCGCCGGCACGTTGACGCTCAAGATGGCGTTGCGCACGCGGCTGTTGTACGACCAAATGCCCGATCCCAAATACGTCATTTCGATGGGCAGCTGCTCGAACTGCGGCGGATTGTTCCAGCTCGCCTACTCGGTGTGCGACGGCGTCGACAAGGTTATCCCGGTCGACGTCTATGTGCCCGGATGCCCGCCACGTCCCGAGGCGCTGACCGAGGGCCTGCTGAAGTTGCAGGAAAAGATCATGACCGAACGCTGGCTCGCCAAGGCGCCGGCCGCCAAGGGAGAGGCCGCTTAGTCGCCGCCGACGATGGAGCCGCTCCAGATATACGAGCGACTCAAGGTGCGTTTCGGCGAGCGGGTTCTGGAGACCAGTGAGAAGAAGCCCGATCCGTTCGCCGTGATAGATCCGGCCGCGCTGATCGAAATTTGCCATTACCTGCGAGAGGACCCGGAGCTTGCGATGGATTGCCTGTCCAACGAGACCGGCGTCGATTACAAGGACCACGTTCAGATCGTTTACCATCTGTTTTCTTACGGCCATCGCCATGGCGCGGTGCTCAAGATCAAACTACCGCGCGAGGAGCCGCGCGTGGCGACGGTCGAAAGCATCTGGAAGTCGGCCAACTGGATGGAGCGCGAAATCTTCGACCTAGTTGGCGTCACCTTCGAGGGCCATAGCGATATGCGCCGCATCCTGATGCCCGAGGATTGGCCCGGACATCCGCTGCGCAAGGACTTCGTCGAGCCGCAGGAATACCACGGCATCTCGACCGTGCGCGAAAGTCCGATCGTCCGGCTGGAACAGCATAAAGACCAGCACAAGAAAAAATGAGCGATATCATCGAACCGGCGCTGCACACCGAGGAAATGACGCTGAATATGGGGCCGCAGCATCCCTCGACCCACGGGGTGTTGCGTTTCGTGATTCGCGCCGACGGTGAAGTGATGCGCGAGGCCGTGCCCGACGTCGGCTATTTGCATCGTTCGATCGAAAAAATCGCCGAGAAGGTCGGCTATCACGGCTTCATGCCGTACACCGATCGCGTCGACTACGTGTGCGCGATGTTCACCAACCAGGGCTGGGGGATGGCGTGCGAGAAGCTCGCGGGCATCGAAGTGCCGCGCCGCGGCGAGTATTGCCGGGTGATCTCCACGGAATTCAACCGTATCGCTTCGCATCTGCTCACGGTCGGCCTGATGGGCATGGACATCGGGGCGATGACGCCCTTTCTGCACGCATTGCGCGAGCGCGAAATGATCAACGATCTGATCGAGGAGCTGTGCGGCGCGCGCCTGACCTTCAACTACATGCGCATCGGCGGCGTGGCGTGGGACCTGCCGCCCGGCTGGCGCGAAAAGGCCCTCGCTTACCTCGATCATCTCGATCCGATTCTCGCGGAGTACAACGCGCTCTTCTCCTACAACAAGATCTGCATCCAGCGCCTGGCCAACGTCGCCCCGATAAGCGCCGAGGAGGCGATTAACTACAACCTGGTCGGCCCCAACCTGCGCGCCTGCGGCGTCAAATGGGACGTGCGCAAGGACATGCCGTACTCGGCCTACGCCGATTTCGAATTCGACGTTCCGATCGGCCGCGGCGAGTGGGGCACGCTGGGCGACTCGATGGATCGCTACATGATGCGGATCTACGAGATGAAGGAGTCGGCGAAGATTCTGCGCCAGGCGCTCGCGCGGATGCCCGATGGTCCCGTGCTGGCCAAGGTGGTGCGCAATTTCCGTCCGCCGGCCGGCGAATGCCAGGTGCGCGTGGAAAGTGCGCGCGGCGATCAGGGATGGTACGTGGTGAGCGACGGCAGCGGCTACCCGTGGCGAGTGCACGTGCGCACCGGCTCGTTCGCCGCGATGGGTATCATACAGAAGCTGAGCCGCGGATTGATGATCGCGGACCTGGTGGTGCTGATCGCGAGCCTCGACGTTATCGCGCCGGAGATCGATCGCTAGCGCGCCGATGCAGAACTGGATCGACAGACTGATCGCGGCCGGTGAGTTCGGAAAAAATCCGCCGCGCGACCTGGTATACGCGGCCTTCATCTTCGTGCTCAGCGCGGTGGTCTTCCTGGGCGTCGCCTTTCCGTTCGCCGGAATCGTGAGCTGGGTCGAGCGCCGCGTGTGGGCGCGAATCCAGTCGCGCGTCGGTCCCAACCGCGTCGGCCCCAACGGCTCGCTGCAATGGCTCGCCGACGGCGCCAAGCACGTGCTCAAGGAAGACATCATTCCCGACGAGGCCGACGCGCGCCTGTTCAAGCTGGCGCCGTACGTGGTCGTGCTCGGCTTCGTGCTGCCGTGGGCGGTGATGCCGTTTTCCTCGGCGCTCATTCTCGCCGACCTCAACGTCGGTATCCTCTACTTCACCGCGATAACGGCGCTGACGGTGGTCGGCGTGCTGATGGCCGGATGGGCGTCGGACAACAAGTGGTCGCTGATCGGCGGAATCCGCTCGGCGGCGCAGATCATCAGCTACGAGATTCCCGCCGGGATGTCGATTTTCCCGGTGGTGCTGATCACCGGCACGCTCTCGATGCAGGGAATCATCCGGGCCCAGGAATGGGAGCCATACCACTGGTTCCTGTTCGCGAATCCGTTCTGCTTCGTCGCGGCGATCGTGCTTTACATATCGGCGCTGGCCGAAGGCAACCGCACGCCGTTCGATTTGCCGGAGGCCGAGTCCGAGCTGGTCGCGGGCTTCGCGACCGAGTACAGCGGGATGCGCTACCTGCTGTTCTTTTTTGCCGAGTGGGGCAACATGTTCATCGCCGGCGCACTCATCACGACTTTGTATCTCGGCGGATGGCAGGCGCCGCGGCTCAGCGCGAGCCCGCTCGTGATGAACGTGCTTCAGTTATTGAGCTTCAACGTCAAGGTGTTGTTTCTGGTGTTCACCTCGATGTGGGTGCGGGGGACGCTGCCGCGGGTGCGAATCGATCAGATGATGACGCTCTGCTGGAAGTTTTTCGTGCCGATCGCCTTCATCGACATGATCGGCACGGCGGTGTGGGTGGCAATCTGGCCCGAAGGGAACCGGATCGCGGGCTACGTGATGTTCGCGCTGGGCGTGGCGATAGCCGTGCTGTTCATTCAGCGCGTGGTGTATTATCTGAGGCGCTCGCGAATGGAGATGTACCTGCACCCGACAATCTGATCACGCTGATCATGGCGTGCGGAGTGGAGCGCGCGGCGAGACAATGGGAGCGGCAATCGAATACTTTCGCCATATCAAGGACGCGGTGTTCACCGTCTTCGACGGAATGGCGGTGAGCGCGTCGCATCTGATCCGCCGCCCGTACACTATCCAGTATCCCGATCGCACGCCGGTGCGCGTGCAGGACACGCTGCCATTCCGCTACCGGGGCATCCTCGACGTCGACCTGGAGATTTGCACGGGATGCCTCGCGTGCGAGCGCGCCTGCCCGATCGACTGCATCGTGATCGTCTGCGAGAAAAACGCGCAGACGCGCGAATTGACCATCTCGCAGTTCGACATCGACATCGCCAAGTGCATGTACTGCGGCCTATGCAGTGAGCCGTGTCCGACCGGCTCGATCCATCATACGACCGAGTTCGAGGGTGCGGACTTCTCGCTCGAAAGCCTGATTCGACGCTACGTGCCCGAGCCGGTAGTGGCCTACAAGGTCAAGAAAGGCCCCGAGCCCGACGCCCACGTGGGTCAGTTGCTCGAGCGCGGGATGCGGTACGTCGACGAATGGGCGCAGCCGGGCGGCGCCACGCCGCCCGCCACCCCCGCTGGGGCCGCGGCGAAGCCCGCGGCCCCAGCGGGGGCTGCCAGGCCCGCGACTTCCGCAGCCGGCGCCGTCGCGGCGGCGAAGCCGGCCGTGGCGGCATCGGCTGCTGCGTCGCCCGCCATGGCCGGGTCCGCCGCGCTCTGCGCGGCGGACCCGGCCATGGCGAAGCCTGAATCGGCGGCGGTCTCGGCCGGCGCTACCGCGCCGGCCGAGACCGCCGCCGCGGACCAACCCAGGGCGCCGGGATCGTCGGCCGGCGCGGTTGCGCCGGCCGACGATCCCGGCGCCAACAAGGACGAGTCAGACCCGACCAAGTAGCCTGGCGCATCGACCACCGATGCTTAACTCGCTCGCAGCGCAGATCATCTTCTATTTCCTCGCGGCGATCACAGTCGGCTTCGCCGCACTGGTCGCGTTCTCGCGCAACATCGTGTACTCGGCGTTCGCGCTGGTCGGCGCCCTGATGGGGGTGGCCGGGATTTATATCTTGCTCGCCGCCGATTTTGTCGCGATGGTCCAGGTGCTGCTCTACGTCGGCGGCATAGTAGTGCTGACGATCTTCGCCGTGATGCTGACGCAAGGAATCGGCGACGTTGCCGTTTCGAATCGTGCGGTGGGCCCGGTTGCGGGCTTGAGCGTGATCTCGCTGGCCGGGGCTGTAATGCTGTACGCGACGTTGCGGACGCCGTGGCATGTGGCGTCGAAAATCAGCGTTTCCGCAACGACACGTGGCGTCGGCAACGCATTTCTGGGCGTTTACGTATTGCCGTTCGAGGTTGCGTCGTTGGTCCTGCTGGTGTCGCTGATCGGTGCGGTCGTCATCTCGCGGCAAGGTCCAGTGGCGCCGTCGGTGGATGGGTCCGCGGAAAAGACGGGGGGCTGACCGGGGTGGGTAACGGGATCACGCTTAACCATTTCCTCGTCCTGGGGCTGATCCTGTTTTTGCTCGGCTCGTACTGCGTGCTGACGCGGCGCAACGCGATCGGCATCCTGATGGGCATCGAGCTCATCCTCAACGCCGCCAACATCAACTACCTCGCTTTCGCCTACTTCGGGGGCGCCCGCTACGACGGACAGGTCTTCGCGATCTTTGTCATCATGCTGGCCGCGGCCGGGGCCGTGATCGGTCTGGCCGTGATCCTAGCCATCTACCAGAACCTGCGCACGATCGACGTCGATGCGACCGAGACGCTCAGCGGTTAGCCGCCGTCGCCTCGATTGCCTTGTTTTCGCCGCGTTTTCTGCTTATATCGACGCGATCCCGTTAGCGATCTCGCTTGGTGATTGATCGGCGCGATTGCGGTGGGTTTGAGGTGAGGTTGTAGCGCGATGGAGCATCCGCTCGCGGTCGTTTTCGTGCGCTGGATTGTTCTGCTGCCGCTGCTCGGCGCGGCGGTGAACTTTCTGGCCGGCGCCCACCTGCAGCGCGAGCTTGGCAAGCGCGCGATAAGCTTCGTGGGATGCGGGACGGTGGTCGCGGCCTTTGCGCTAGCGCTATACGCCGGGTCCACGATGATCGCGGTGGCGCCCGCCGATCGCTTCATGCTCGACCATCTCTGGCGATGGATCTACGTTGGCCCGCTGCGGCTCGACATCGCGTTCTGGCTCGACCCACTCTCGATGCTGATGGTGCTGATCATCACCGGCGTAGGCGGCCTGATTCACATCTATTCGACCGGCTACATGCACGAGGACGAATCCTACTGGCGCTTCTTCGCGTGGCTCAACCTGTTCACGTTCGCGATGCTGGTGTTGGTGCTGGCGGACAACCTGTGGCTGATGTTCGTCGGTTGGGAGGGCGTGGGGCTGTGCTCGTTCGCGCTGATTGGCTTCTGGTACAAGGACCTCGCGAACACCACCGCCGGCAACAAGGCCTTTATCGTCAACCGCGTTGGCGATTGGGCGTTCGTGGTCGCACTGTATTCGTTATTCACCGGACTTGGCGCGGTCGGCCATCCGACCTTGGTCATCCGTGACGTCGCGCATTGGGCACCTGCGCTGGTTGGCATGCCCGGCTACTTCGGGATGTCGCTAGTCACGTTCGTCACGCTGTTGCTGTTCGCGGGCGCGACCGGCAAGTCGGCGCAAATTCCGCTGCATGTATGGCTGCCTGACGCGATGGCGGGGCCGACGCCGGTGAGCGCGTTTATCCACGCGGCCACGATGGTGACGGCGGGCGTGTACATGGTGGCGCGGCTGAATTTCCTGTTCTCGATGGCGCCGGCGACGATGCTCGTGATAGCGACGATCGGCTCGCTTACCGCATTCTTCGCCGCGACGATCGGCGCCACCCAGGACGACATCAAGAAGGTACTGGCTTACTCGACCGTGAGCCAGCTCGGTTACATGTTCGCCGCGGTCGGTGTGGGCGCCTACGTCGACGGCGTTTTCCACCTGATGACGCACGCGTTTTTCAAGGCCTGCCTGTTCCTCGGCGCGGGCTCGGTGATCCATGCGATGGGCGGCGTGCAGGACATGCGTCTGATGGGTGGTCTGCGCGAGCGGCTGCCAATCACCTTCTGGACTTTTCTCGCCGCGACGCTGGCGATTTGTGGCATCCCGCCGTTCGCCGGCTTCATGTCGAAAGACGCGATCATCTGGGACAGCTTCGCCCACGGGCATCCGGTGTTGTGGGGGCTTTTGTGGCTCGGCGCGGGAATCACCGCGTTTTACATGTTTCGCCAGGTCTACATGACGTTCTTCGGCGAGTTCCGCGGCACTCACGAGCAGGAGCATCATCTGCACGAATCGCCGCCCTCGATGACGCTGGCGCTGGTGGCGCTCGGTGCGTTGTCGGTGGTCGGTGGCTTCGTGATGTTGCCCGGCTTCATCGAGCGCTTCGATCCGTTCGGGCGGCCGTTAGCAAACTTCCTTGCGCCGGTGTTCGCCTCGCCGGCGACGCGCCAGGTGGTCGAGTCCGCTACGGAGAACTCGGGCGCCGAAGCCACCTTCGCCGTGCTGTCGCTGGCGCTGGTGGCCGCCGGATGGTTCCTCGCCGACCTCATCTATCGCCGGGGCTCGACGGCCTTCGATTGGGTCAGCGAACTGTGGGGCGGCGCGCTCTATCGCCTGGTGCTCAACAAGTACTACGTCGACGAGGCGTATGCGGCAGGTCCGGTGGCCGCGACGCTGGAGACCTCGCAAGCCGCGGGGTGGTTCGATTTCCATATCATCGATTGGATTGTCAACTTCGCAGCCACGCTGACCGTTTTCAGTTCGTGGCTGTCGGGACTGCTCGACCGGTACGTGGTCGACGGGCTGGTCAATCTTGCCTCCAACATGACGCTGGAGGCGGGCGGGCGCATGCGGCGTCTGCAGACCGGTTCGATCAATGGTTACCTGTACGGAATCCTGGCGGCGATTACGTTCGCCCTTATCGTCCGCGCGGTGCTGCGGACGTGAGGCGGACGCGGGGACCGGCGGCAAAGCTAAGGGCCGCAACGCGCAACCGACGATGACTCATCCGCTGACGCTCATCACCTTCATCCCGCTGATTGGGATGGTCCTGATCCTGCTCTGCCCCAAGGGGCAGGAGAGGTTCATTCGCTGGATCGCCGTGCTCTTCACCTTTCCGCAACTGGTCATCGCCGGATGGCTCTACGCCAATTTCGATACCACCACTACTGCCATTCAATTTGCCGAGCATCGCGCCTGGATTCCCGCCTATCACATCAATTACTTTCTCGGCGTCGACGGGATCAGCATCTCGATGGTCCTGCTGACCGCGATCATCTGCTTCATCTCGGTGTTCGCGAGCTTCAGCATCGACCGCGGCGAGCGCGGCTACTACGCGCTGCTGCTGCTGCTCGACACCGGCATGATGGGCGTGTTCGTGGCGCTCGACTTCTTCCTGTTCTACATTTTCTGGGAAGTGATGCTGCTGCCGATGTACTTTCTTATCGGCATCTGGGGCGGTCCGCTGCGCGAGTACGCCGCGATCAAGTTCTTTCTCTACACGCTGCTCGGCTCGGTGCTGATCCTGCTCGCGATGCTGGGCCTGTACTATTACGGCGCGACGCCGACCTTCGACATGATCGAACTCGCCGCCAACGCCGGCCACTACTCGATGACCTTTCAGCGGGTGGCGTGGATCGCGCTGTTTATCGGCTTCGCGATCAAAATCCCGGCCTTTCCGTTCCACACCTGGCTGCCCGACGCGCACGTCGAGGCGCCGACCGCCATCAGCGTTATCCTGGCCGGCGTGCTGCTCAAGATGGGCACCTACGGCATCCTGCGCGTCAACTTTTCGATCCTGCCGGCCGCCAGCCACGAGTTCGCCTTCTGGCTGCTCGGCGTGATCGGCACCATCAACATCGTATACGGCGCGCTGTGCGCGATGGCGCAGACGGACTACAAGAAGCTCATCGCCTATTCCTCGGTGAGCCATATGGGTTACGTGATGCTGGGGATGGCTGCGCTGACCACGGCGGGGATCAACGGCGCGGTGCTGCAGATGTTCAATCACGGCACCATCACCGCGATGCTCTTCCTGCTGGTCGGCGTGATTTACGACCGCGCGCACCATCGCGAAATCGCCGGCTTTGGCGGGCTAGCCAGCCAGATGCCGATGTACGCCGCGCTGACCGGCTTCGCATTCTTCGCCGCGATGGGGCTGCCGGGGCTCTCGGCCTTCATCTCCGAGGTCCTGGTGCTGATCGGCGCATGGCAGCGTTACCCGGTGATGACGATCCTGGGCGCGGGCACCGCGATTTTGACCGCCGGCTACATGCTGTGGACCTTCCAGCGTATCTATCTCGGCCCACTCAATGAAAAGTACAAGGGCCTCAGCGACCTCACCCTGCGCGAGGCCTTTACGCTCGTACCGCTCGCGATCATCGTGCTCGTCCTCGGCGTCTATCCGCACGCCATACTCGATCTGCTCGGGGCCTCGCTTAATCACGTAAACCAGGTCGTGCTGATGGCGCACGCGCCGACGGCCGCGATGGTGCGTTGAGCGTCGGACGCGCGCCGATTGCCTGACGGATCAGCGAACGGACTAACGGACGGATTAGGCCAGGAACGGACCAGGATGGACCTCGGCAACCTCGCAAGCCTGAGCCACTTCCTGCCCGAGCTATTGCTCACGGCCGGGATCATCGTGCTGGTCATCGTCGATCTGATTCTGCGCAACAAATCGCCGCTCGGAGATATCGCGCTGATCATCACCGCCGGAGCGCTGGTGCTGATCGCGATCGAGCCGGCGCAGCGCGGCGCGTGGCTGTTCCATCGGATGCTGGTGTTCGACGCGTTTGCGGTTTTCTTCCGGGCGCTGATTGCGTTGGCCGCGCTGGTCGCGGTCTGGATGTCGATCGGCTCGGTGGAGGTCAGCCGCTGCGATCAGGGTGAGTACTACGCCATTCTGCTCGCCAGTACGCTTGGGATGTTCCTGATGGCGGAGGCGGACAACCTCCTGATGGCCTATCTCGCGCTGGAGTTCGTGAGCCTGACCTCCTACATCCTGACCGGTTTTTTGCGCCGCAACCGCCGCTCGCAGGAGGCCGCGCTGAAGTACCTGATCTATGGCGGTGTCGCTTCGGGCACGATGGTCTACGGGATGAGCTGGATATTCGGAATCGCCGGCTCGCTCGACTTTGGCGCGATCAACAGCGCGCTGAGCGCGCCCGGACATCTCCCGGTGCTCACCGTGTTCGTCGCGCTGGTGCTGATCCTGGCCGGACTGGGCTACAAGATAGCCGCGGTGCCGTTTCACATGTGGGCGCCCGACGTTTATACGGGCGCGCCGATTCCGGTTACCACCTTCCTCGCCGTGGGATCGAAGGCGGCCGGCTTCGCGTTGCTGACGCGGTTTTTCTTCCCCGCGATCTCGCGTCTGGGCGCAGGCGGAAATTGGCAGCCGCTTGACGGCGTCGACTGGCCGCAACTGCTGCTGATCGTATGCGTGATCACGATGACGCTCGGCAATCTCGCCGCCCTGCAGCAGGCCAATATGAAGCGCCTGCTCGCCTATTCTTCGATCGCGCAGGCCGGCTACGCGCTGATGGGCCTGGTGATTCTGACCAACGACGGCGTTCGCGCGATGCTGTTCTACCTGTTCGCCTACTACGTGATGGACGCGGGAGCGTTTTTGGTTGTGATGATCGTCGCCAATGCGACCGGCCGCGAGGACCTCGAAGCCTATCGCGGCCTGGCTTGGCGTGGTGGCGCGCTCCCGGCAGTCGCGCTGGCAATCTTTCTGCTTTCGCTGACCGGTATTCCAGCGACTATCGGCTTCATCGGCAAGTTCTACATCTTTGCCGCGGTCATCCGTTCGAAGTTCTACGTGCTGGCGGTGATCGGCATTTTGAATTCGACGGTTTCGCTCTACTACTACATGGCGCCGATCAGGATGATGTTTCTGGAGGAGCCGCGCGGCGACGAGACGCCGGTTACGTTCGAGCCGTGGACCTACGGCTTGATGGGCGTGCTGGCGTGCGCGACCGTGGTGCTGGGATTGTACTGGACGCCGATCATCGCATTCGCGGACCGCTCGATGCACTTTTTCACCGGCCCCTCGTAAGGGCGCTGGCCGCGTTTCTATTGCTTCGGCAGCGGGAACTCGTCGAGGTAGTGCTGGTAGTCGGGCTCGACGTCGATTTGCAGGGTCGCCAGCAATCGCACTACGCCGTTGTAAACCGCGATCGTCATCACCAGGTCCACTAAGAGTTCGTTGTCCAGTTCGGCGCGCAGTGCCGCGAACGTTTCGTCTGATACAGCGAGGTCGCGCGTCATCTCGCGCGCCGCGCGCAAGACCGCCGTGGCCAGCGGCTCGAGCGCGGTTGGCCGTCCGGCGGTTTCCTCGGCGATGGCACGCAGGTCGTCGTCCGAGACTCCGAATTCGCGCCCGAGCTTCACATGATGCGAATATTCGTAGGGCGAGCGAGTCAGGTAGCCGACCTGCAGGATGGCCATTTCGCGCAGGCGCGGATCGAGGCGGCTCTTGAAGCGAATGAAGGCCGCGAGCGTGCCAAAGGCGCGGGCGCCGTTGGGACTGTGCACGAGCGCGCGCACCAGGTTGATATTGCGCGCCAGCAGATCCTGGTTTTCCGCCGACAGATCCGATTTGTCGAGATATGGTAAGCGTGCCATCATCTGGAACCTCCCCGGATAGGGTCTCGCGCTTGATGCGCGCGCGCTTGATGCGCAAATGATCGCAGGTTAGATGCTATAGCGTCTCTGCGCGGCGCCGGACAACATCGTTGAGGAACCGGCGGCGAATCAAATGGAGTGAAACTGAAAATGGGCAAGCTCGACGGGAAAATCGCATTAATCACCGGCAGCGGATCGGGAATCGGACGCGCCACCGCGCTGATGTTTGCCGCAGAGGGCGCGAAGCTCGCGATTGTGGACCGCGCCGAGGACCACGCGCGCGCCGTCGCCGCCGAAATCACGAAGAGCGGCGGCGAGGCGATCGCAATTCGCGCCGACGTAGCGAAGGCTGCCGACACCGAACGGATGGTGGCCGAAACGGTGGGCCGCTTCGGCCGTCTCGACATCCTCTACAACAACGCCGGCATCGGTTTCGCCCGGCGCACGCATCTGCTCACTGAAGAGGAATGGGACCGCACGATCGACGTCGATCTGAAGGGCGTGTTCCTGGGCTGCAAATACGCGCTGCCCGAGTTGATGAAGCGCGGCGGCGCCATCCTGAGCACCGCGTCAGTCGCCGGCATCGAGGGCTTCCGCCAGATGGCCGCGTACTGCGCGGCGAAGGCGGGCGTCATCCTGCTGACCAAATCGCTCGCGATGGATTACGCGGAGCACGGGATTCGCGTCAACTGCATCTGCCCGGGATCGATCGAAACGCCGCTGTACGAGAGCGGCTTCGACAACCTGACGCCCGAGAAAAGCACGCGGGCGCATCAGACGTTCGCGGCGATGCATCTTTTAGGACGCGTCGGAGAACCGGAGGAGATCGCGCGAGTCGCGCTGTTCCTATGCTCGCAAGACGCGTCATTCATCACTGGTCAGGCCGTAGTCGTGGACGGAGGCTATTCGACCGGCCATCGAATGATGAGGCTGAACTAAAGGAGCCGTGGCTGGAATGCTTTATGTCGTCGGGATGCCGATCGGCGACATCGCCGATTTGAGCCCGCGCGCGCTCGCCATCCTGGCGCAAGTGGATTTAATTGCATGCGAGGACACGCGGCGAATCGCGCCGCTACTCGCCGCACATGCGATCCGCACTCCCACGCTCAGCTATTTCGAGCACAACGAGGAACGCCGCGCACCCGAGTTGATTGAACGGATGCGTCGCGGCGCGCGAATCGCGCTGGTGACCGACGCGGGTACGCCGGCCATATCCGACCCTGGCTTCAGACTGGTGCGCGAGACACTGGATGCGGGCGTCCGGGTGGGCGCGATTCCAGGTCCTTCGGCCGTGGTCGCGGCGCTCTCGATCGCCGGATTGCCCACCGATCATTTCACCTTCGAGGGCTTCCTGTCCTCGAAACCCGCGTCTCGCCGAAACGAGTTGAAGGCGCTCGCGCGAGAGCGGCGCACGATGGTCTTCTTCGAGGCGGCGCGCCGTCTTGGCCCGACGCTGACCGAGATGGCTGCGGTTTTCGGCGAGGGGCGCGAGGCCGCGGTCGCGCGCGAAATTGGTAAGACCTACGAGGAAGTGGTACGCGCGAACCTGGGAGAGCTGGCGGTGCGCTTCACCGCAAACCCCGCGCGCGGCGAAATCACGCTGGTGGTTGCGGGCACTGGTCGCGATCAGGGCGCGTCGGAGCACGCCGGCGCAGGCGATTTGACGGCAGCGGCGCTCTCGGTCGAAATACTGTGCGAGGCCGGACTCTCGCTCAAGCAGGCGAGCACGGTGATGGCCCGGCTGGGCGGACGCAGCCGGCGCGAGGTTTACCAGGACGCGTTGGCCTCGCGGCGAACGCACCAAGACGATGATCAAGACGATTAGTGATGATTTGGCACATTATGCCGCACTCCACTGTTGATACGGACTCTGGCGGTTGCTTGAAAGCCGCGGATTGGTAGGCTTCAATGCCCGCCAGGGATGGCGACGACAGGCAAAGCGGGCGCTCGGGAAGCCGTTGCGGACAATGCGTCTGGGGCGCCGGCGACAGTGCTGGTTATCCACGGACCGAACCTGAATTTGCTCGGCCAACGCGAGCCGGAAATTTACGGGCGCACACGGCTTGAAGATATCGACCGCTCGCTCCAGCAGTTGGGCCGCGAGTTGGGCCTCAAGGTGGAGACTTTTCAGTCGAACAGCGAAGGAGCGATCGTGGATCGAATCCAGCATGCGCGTGGGCGCGCGCGGGTGCTGGTGATAAATCCGGCAGCCTATACGCATACCAGCGTGGCGATTCGCGACGCGATAACCGCCTGCGAATTACCGACCGTCGAAGTCCATCTGTCCAACGTCTATGCGCGCGAGCCGTTTCGCCATCACTCGACCATCGCCGGCATCGTGGTCGGCCGGATCATGGGATTTGGCGCCGAAGGCTACTTGCTGGCACTGCGCGCGGCAAAGCGGATGATCGAGACGGAGCGCGCCGCCGCCAAGGCCTGACGCGCATCGCCAGTTCGGCGTAACGCGAAACGGCCCGGGCCGTACTTGGGAGCATCGATGGAACTGCGGGAGATAAAAGCTTTGCTCGCTCTGATGCGCGACTTTGGGCTGAGCGAGCTTGAAATCGAAGACAAAAAAGGCAAAGTGCGCCTGGTGCGCGCGGCCAATTCCGCCGGCGAGCATCATCCGGCTGCCCCTGCCGCTCCCAAGCGTGGCGCTGCGCGCGCGGGGGTCGAGCCCGCAGTGGGTCTCGGCGGTCCGATTTCGAATGCGCGGCCCCCGGCAGCGCCGGAACTCGGCCCGGGCCATCGCTACGTGCAGAGCCCGATGGTAGGGACGTTCTATCGCGCGGCGTCGCCCGATTCCGATCCCTTCGTGGAGGAGGGCGACAGCGTGCGCAAGGGTCAGGCGCTGTGCATCATCGAAGCGATGAAGATGATGAACGAGATCGAGGCCGAGATTGGTGGTAAGCTCGTGAAGATACTTTGCGACAACGGCCAGCCCGTCGAGTACGGGCAGCCCCTGATGGTAATCGAGGCCGGCTAAACGTCCGCGCCTGGTAGAAGCGCCCGCGCCATGTTCAAGAAACTGCTGATAGCCAATCGCGGCACGATCGCCATCCGGATCATTCGCGCCTGTCGCGAGCTGAATATCGCCACCCTGGCGATCTATTCGACCGCGGACAAGGACGCGCTCCACGTTCGCATGGCCGACGAGGCGGTATGCATCGGGCCGGCCGCGGCCGAGGACAGCTACCTCAACATCCCCGCGATCATCAGCACGGCGCTGACCTACGGCGCCGACGCGGTTCATCCCGGCTACGGCTTCTTGTCCGAGAACGGCGACTTCGCCGAGGCCTGCCGCCGCTCGGGTGTGCATTTCGTCGGGCCGCTCGCGCGCCACATCCGCCTGATGGGCGACAAGCCGCGCGCGCGCCGCATCATGGTTCGCGCCGGCGTGCCGGTGCTGCCCGGCAGCGAAGGCAAGGGCGTGACCGAACTGCGCGAGGCGCTGGCCGACGTCAAGCGGCTCGGCTTCCCGGTGCTGATTAAGGCGGCTGCGGGTGGCGGCGGCAAGGGGATGCGCGTGGCGCGCGACGAAAAGGAACTGACCCGCCTGTTCGCGCTCGCCCGCGCCGAGAGCGAGGCCGCGTTCGGCTCGCGCACCATGTACCTGGAAAAGTATCTCGAGCACGCGCGGCACGTCGAATTTCAAATTCTCGCCGACACCCATCGCAACGTGATTCACCTGGGCGAGCGCGACTGCTCGATCCAGCGCCGCCATCAGAAGGTGCTCGAAGAGGCGCCGTGCCCCGTGATGACGCCGCGGCTGCGCGAGAAGATGGGCAAGGCGGCGGTGCGCGCGGCCCAGGTCGTCGGCTACTCCAACGTCGGCACGGTCGAGTTCCTGCTCTCGGCCGACGGCAATTTCTACTTCATCGAGATGAACACGCGCATCCAGGTCGAGCACGGCGTGACCGAGATGGTGACCGGGATCGACCTGGTGCGCGAGAGCCTGGCGCTCGCGATGGGCGAGCGGCTGCGGCTCAAACAGCGCCAGGTCACGATCAACGGCGCGGCGATGGAGTTTCGGATCTATGCCGAGGATCCCGACACGCACCTGCCGTCGCCCGGCGTGGTGTCGAATCATCATGCGCCCGGGGGACTGGGAGTGCGGGTGGAATCGGCGCTGTACGACGGCTACCGCGTGCCGGTGCAGTACGATCCGCTGATTGCCAAGCTGATCGTGCACGCCGGGGATCGCGCCGGAGTGGTCACTCGCGCGCGGGCGGCGCTGCGCGAGTACCTGGTCGACGGTATCAAGACCAACATCCCGCTCCATCTGCGAATACTGCAGGACGCCGATTTTCTGCGCGGCGAGTTCGCCACCGATTTTCTGAGCCGCTTCGAGCGCGAAGTTCATCCGGTCGAGGCCGCGCGCGCCGCGGGCCGCTGAGCGGCGATTCATCGACGCGAATTTCTTCCGGGCCTCGACTTACCAAGGCCGCTCGCGGGCTGTTATGCTATAAACACCGCTGGAGGCATCGGGACGCCGCCGATGTTCTCCAGGCAAATCCATGGCAAAGGGTAAAGTGATGAACGGCACGAAGCCCGCTGAACGACAGCAGACGAAATTCGCAAACTTTCGCTTTGATGCCAGCAATATCGAGTGGAAAGACTTCCTTACCGAAGGCTGTTACTACCGAATTCTCGACGTCAACGTTCCAGCCCACACTGCCGACATGCTGGTCAAATTCGATCCCGGGAGCCGCTGTCTTTTTCACCGCCACGTAGCAGCGACTACGACTCTAGTGCTCGAGGGCTCACTCCACGTCTTCGATCAAACCGCCAATGGCGTCGTCGAGAAGATAAAGCCGGCGGGTTCCTTCTCGAGCGGAGCCGAAAACGAGATCCATATCGAGGGCGGAGGCGACGACGGCGTCGTGGTTTACTTCAGCATGCGGGGCACGGACGATCACATCTACGATTTGCTGAATCCCGATTTCAGCTTGCGCAAGGCCATAACCGTGCAGGACTTTGCCAAGGATTGGGAGCACTGGTCCAAAGCGTAAGTCTCGGGATTTGCCCGCGCGTCCGCCACGCGCCGCCATTCGAGCGCTTGCTTGCGTGGTCCGCTTGTACGCGTCGATACAAGTTCGGCTTGCTACGCGTCGACTTTCAGATGAAGTCGGCGCTGGGCTCGGGAGAGGCCGGAAAACCCAAACCTTCGTTATGAAAACCAATATCTGCTCGGTTTTGGCGTTTGCCGCGCTACTCGCGATCGGCACGTGGTCTGGCGGGTCGGCGCGCCACGCCTTGGCCGCCGATCTGCCCACGGCGGGTTCGGCACTGCTCGGAGAGCAACCGGGCGCGGCCGCGGCCGGGGCGCCCAAGGCTCAGGTCGTCGAGCCCGCCTATAACTTCGGTACCGCGCTGAGCGGTCCGCCGCTAAACCACGTCTTCATGATCAAGAACGTCGGCAACGCGCCGCTGGAGATCAAGAACGTCAGCTCGTCGTGCGGATGCACCGTCGCCAAGCCGAGCAAAACCATCCTGGCGCCGGGCGAAGTCGCGACCATCGCGGCTTCCATCGACACGCGCTTCGAACAGGGCCACAACCTTGCCGTGGTTACGCTGACCACCAACGATCCGGCCAACGCGTTGCTGCAGCTCAAGATGGAAGGCGTGATCAAGCCGCAAGTGGCCGCTCAGCCGATGGACGTGGATTTTGGCAGCGTCCATCACGGCACCGCGGTCGTCCGCGACGTCGTGGTGAGCGACATGATCGGCGGCGCGGGGTTCGCGCTGAAGTCGATTAAGAACGATAGCCCATATATCAAGGTGACCGAGTCGGCCCGCACCGACGGCAAGCCGGGAGCGTTGCTGCACGTGGCGCTGTCGCCGGCGATGCCGCCCGGACCGATCAGCGACACGCTGCGGATCGAGACCAGCCGCGCCCCGCTCAGAGTCGCGATTCTTGGCGTGGTTAACGGCGACCTGATCGTCAAGCCGAACCAGGTATCGTTCGGCATTCTGGCGCATCACCAGGGTGCGGTGCGGATCGTGCGGCTCACCAACCAGGGAAGCCGCACCGTCAAGGTGCTCGGCGTCGAGAGCACCAGCAACAGCGTCTTCGCCCAGGTCGCCCCGGTGACGCCGGGCAAGGAATACAAGCTGACGGTGGCGCTCAGGCCCAACACTCCCGACGGCCAGATTCGCGGCGCGCTGACCATCCGCACCGACGATCCGCAGCAGACGACACTTACCGTGCCCTACTACGGAATCGTCGGATCGTTCAGGAGCTGAAGTTTCGGTCCCAAACAGCGCGCACTATTTGCGCGGTTTGCCTTTTCCCATCAGCACCACCGATTGAGGCGCACCGGTCGCGTTGTCGGCGATCATCAGTTGTCCTGTGTGCAGAACGGCCGTGTCCGTGGGATGGAAGGTCACTTTCACCGTGCAACTTTTGCCCGGCAACAGGGTCTTGTCGCACTGGTGTGAAACCGCGAATGGAGAACTGGTTGACTGGCCGGTTATCGAAACCAGCACCCCACTGGCGCCGGCGCTCGCGTTTGTGATGGTCAGCGGGAGCGGCGCGCTGGTCGCGTTTTTCCAGGTGCTCTTGCCGAAGTTCAGCGTCGAAGGTTTGATGACGAGCTTCGCACTGACCAGCGCCGTATTGATGAATGCCGAGACGAATTTGGTGACATCCGGCGTGCCCCATCCACTAGCCAAATCGAATCCGGGGCTGGCATTGAAGCCGATGACACCATTGAAATCATTGTTTCCCTTCGTGACATCCCGGATTCCGGTCACCGCGGTGTTCTGCATATGTCCCAATTGATAGAGACGCGCGTTGAAAGAAGTGAAGGTACTGAATGGCTGCTGGCCGTCACTTTGGAGAATCAACTCGGTGATTCCGGCCCACATCGGTGCGCCTATACTGGTGCCGCAAGCGCAGCATGAGACCTTGTTGGCGCTTTTCTGATCGGGAAAAACCGAGAACGCGCCAGGCGTGACGCATGCGGCCTCGATCGAGATGTCGGGAACGTCACGCGCACCGTCGTTCGGAGTGTCGGCCGTCGTCTGAAATGATGGTTTGGGCCAGACGATGCTCGCGCCACCGCCGCCCGAGCCGATCTCCTGCGCGGTAAACTGCGGCTCATTCCAGACCGATTCCGGTACGAAACCCACATCGTTCCCCGCGGAGTTGTAGTTGGGTTTGAATTGAGTGCCGCCGATCGCGGTTACGAGAGGATCGGAAGCCAGTTCATTGACGTGAAGGCTAGTTCCGTTGACGCAGGTTCCGGTTTGCGCGTCGACCTCGAACTCTGCCGCGCCTTCATCGCCTTCCGCTACGAACACGGTTTGTCCTTGCATCGCCGCTTGCAAATAGATCGGGTGCAGGGCGCCGGTGTAATAGGTATTCGGGAATCCGCAACTCTCGATACTGATACTCAGCGCAGTGCATTTGTCGTCAGCGACTGCGGTGTTGAGCGCATCGACGGTGGCCGAAATGGAGTTGCCCGAGAAAGTCGCGGGATCCGAGAGATAGACCGAAATCGGCGCGCCGGGTGCGAACGTATGCGAATACTCGATATCCAGCATGGTCTCGCCGACGCGGGAATTCTGGCCGGGATTGTCGCTGTCCGGGGCGACGACACGGGTGATGTTCGCCGCGGGCAGCTTGAAGGCTTTGTCGAAATTAGTGATTCCGGGCGCGGAATAGTCCGAGACCTCGATGAGGCCGATACAGCCGCCGCCGGCGCCATTGATGCCACTGTTCAGCAAGGGACTCACATCATAGAAGGTGTAGAAATCGCTCGGGGCGAATGCCCGTCTGCCGTTCAACAATGCAAGTGACTGCGGGCTTTGGTCCGCGGCCGATCCCGGGACAATACCCATCGTTTTGCCCGATCCCCGCAGATTGTCCAATCCATCGATGAAACCGATCTCACCGGCGAATTGCGCAGGCACCGAAGGGTCCACGAGATTCGCGAAATGACGCCCGTCGTCTTGCGAAACGATCTGGACGCTGAATCCGCGCTCGGCCTGCGCGACGCTACCGGAGAACTTTATCCTCCAGCGATCACCCTTCGATTGAGAGACGGTAAACCCGGCTGTCTCCAGCCATTGCACGATAGCCGCGCGCACCGCGGCGTCGGGACCGAACCGGCGATCGAATTGCCCAGGCTTGAGCCATCGGCGGTAGTCCGGCGAGGCAGGATCCTGTTGCCCGGCCTGTAAAGCCTCGAGCGCCGGCCGGTTCGACGGATTCAGCGTTATGCTCATTTGGAGCAATTGATCGGCTGGCGCAGGACGCGGCGCAGCGAGATGCTCGATTGATGGCGAATGGTTTCCGACGATCAGCGCGGTCTGCTGACCATTTGCTCGCGTCGCCGCGGCGCCGGACACGAGCGCAAGAACGGCGAGCGCGGACCAGAACGCAATTTTTCGAACGACACTTGACATCTTGCTCCTTTGCCAAATCCGAGCTTTTTACAGTGGACAAGCCGCGCGGATCTTCTCTCGTTCGGATGACGTTGCCAGTGCGAGCCGATTTCCGAACGCTTAAGCGCATCATAGCTACGCTATTGCTGAATGCGTCGCAAGCCCAACGTTATCTGCGAGCGAGTTTTCGTGGTCTCGCGCTGCTCGGTGCAGTGGTCGAACGGACGATTCGTACAGGAGCCGGTCAAGTGTCCTTACGCTGGCAGTCCGCAGTCGCGGGCTCGAACTCCAGGCGGGAATTGCCCCTGAGCGAGCAATTCGAAGGGATCGGGCAGAGAGTTGCCTTCGTCGTCCAGGATGCGGGAGCTCAGCAGGAGCGTCACCTCAGGCGCCGGGTCCACCAAATCCGGAGTTTCGCCGTTAGGGTTCCGATCTCGCAGCTTGTAGCCCAGCGCTTCACGAGTGATTCGCTGGACCACGCCGCCGGGCCGCATTCTCCACCAACGTGCGATAGCGGCGGGCGTGGCGCCGAACATCTCGCTCAGGACTACGAGCGTCTGTTCCGAGAGCCCGCCCGCTGACTCTTGAGCCGTCAGTTGGCGTCGTAAGTTTTCGATTTTGCCGACCTTTCTGAGCAGAGTGACGGCCTGTCTGTAGTGAGCCGTGAGACAAAGCCTGATCCATTTCCGCGTATCGCGATGCGGCTCCCAGCGGGCGCCAGTTGAGTTCAAGGCCTCATTGCAGGCCAACGTGTACTGCCCAAAGTATTCTTCCATGCTGGAAATTTCAGGAGGGAGAATAGTTTCGTGCGAAAGAATCAGTGCCTGAAGGCAGCGCGCCATCCGTCCGCTGCCATCGCGGAACGGATGTATTCTTAGGATATTCAGGTGCGCGATAGCCGCCCGAATGACTGGCGGTAATTCGTTCGACTGGTTCAGAGAATCCGTCAGCTCCTGCACCAGCGACGGAATTCTTTCGGCGTCTGGCGCCTCGTAGACTACCTCAGCATCGGCATCAATGATCTGTACCCTATTCGATCTCCAGGCGCCGGGATGGGCGCTCCTGTCATGCTCGGTCATCATGAAATGGAGCGCCAGGATAAGCTCTGGAGTGTACGAGAATGAGGGATCGGCCGCTCGCTGGGCAGCGTAACGCATCGCTCTCCGATAGCCCTCCAGAGCGCGCCATGGATCTCCGCCGCCATCGGCGGAGTTCGATTTGCCCCCGGCGGTTCGTCGTTCAAATACTTGACGGGATAGCAGTCCGTTCCAAGACCTTGGCGCCTGCTCTATTTGCTCTATCTTTTCGCACAGAGAGTAGATCGAGGCGATGACTGCTTCGTCCTGCGCATCCGGCAAGGACCCTGAATATATCATCGTAGTAGAACCACAGGACTTGGGCGTCGGTCATGGAGGTCCCGCATGAACCGATCGCGCTCATCCAGCTCCTCCGTCGCTAACGCCGATACTTCCATTTCGGGTTTTACTATTTCGGCCCGGGGTTTTTCGTTATGGAGCCGGTCACGCAACTGGCTCGTGCCGAAGGCTGTGCTTTATATCCTTCAGCCAGGAGAACTTTGGGTCCTACGGGCTGACTACGGAGATGGTCACACAACGGCAGTCTTTGCCGGCGCTGCCATAGCCGGGATTTCTCCCTATCGCCATCGCCAGTTTCTTAACCTCCGGGACGCACTCGAGTGCGGACGGCTCGCCGCAATTCAAGCTGACTACCGTTCCGGTACATGTGCCCTCGGGAGAGGCTGGGGTGCAATTCAAAGCAGTAGTGCCGTCGAAACTGTCGCAGCAGAGCGGCGGACCGCTGGCAGCGTAGGTGGAGGCGACATTCAGAAGCATAAAACCTGTAAACATTAGAACTCTAACCTTGCCTAGCATACATTCCCCCTCGTTTGTGATTCCCCGGACCGAAATAGTATTTGTGTGCTAGCAAAGGAGACATACAGAGTCAAACAGAAGGCAAGAGTCATTTTCAGCAATATAAGAAGTTAAACAAAAGTTCACAACATCTAAGAACTGTAATAAAATACAGAAAATTACAGTCATCGTCGGTTAGTGATCGCTAGTGCCTCACGTGCAGCCGACGTCGGGAGTCAGATCGTCTTTCCGCCCAGCTTTCGCGCTTGTTTCGATACGCTAGCGCCTCGTATAGTTGTCAACAGCGGCCGCGGCGCGCCCGCCGGCGCTTCGGCTCCAAGGCGGCTGGCCGATGGGCGCATCAATACTGCTGGAGCCATTTCGTCGCGTGCGTGACGCGGTGATGCGTTTCGCAGTTCGCCAGCTCACCAAGCCGCTCAAGCGCTATACGCTCGTCTATCCCAACGATCTCGCGGAGTTGAAGCAGCAGATCCGCAAGGGTGACGTGATCCTGGTCGAGGGCAACGAGCGCATCAGCGAGGTCATCAAGTACCTGACGCAGAGTTCATGGTCGCATTCCGCCCTCTACATTGGTGACGAGGCTATCAAGCGCGACCCTGAACTGCGGCTCAAGCTCGCCCAGGAATACGGCGAAGAAGCGAATTACATGGTGGTCGAGGCGCTGGTGCAGAGCGGAGTGGTGTTGACGCCGCTGGCGAATTACCGCAACTTCAACATCCGCATCTGCCGCCCATATCGGCTCTCCGAATCCGACCTCAGGGTCGTGATGGACAAGGCGCTGGCGAGCGTTGGGCGAAAGTATGATCTCAGAAACGCGTTCGATCTCGCCCGTTACTTCTTGCCGGTAAGCCTGGTGCCGGCGCGTCTTCGCCACACGGCCTTGCGTTTTGGCAGCGGCGACCCGACCCGCGCAATATGCTCGAGCATGATTGCCGAGTGCTTCGACGGGGTGCGCTTCCCGATCGTGCCCAGGATCGAGCCCCTGCCCGAGGGTTATCCGGTCGTCCAAGGTCCGCCGCGCCGCCTCGGCAGGCTGATGTCGAGGCCGATCCACCTTCCGCCCGGGCTCTATCACATGATTTCGCCCTCGCTGGTCACGCCGCGCGATTTCGACCTGTCGCCATATTTCGAGGTGATCAAGTTCAACCTTATCGCCGGTGCGCGCTTCGACTACCGCAGGATCATCTGGGCCGACCTGGAGGCCGAGGAATCCGCCAACAAGCTGGACAAGGCCGGCTGACAGGACTTGTGCGACGCGCGCCGGGTCTGCGATAACTAGCCAGCGCAGGCGTTCCGCGCCGTGTCAGAGGCAATGGCCGGACTCGCCCCGCGAACCCTGGACGGTATCGTGTGAATGAGCAGTCGCGAACTTTTAGAGAAGGCGATAGCCAGAATTCTGCATCGCCACTGCAACTTCGGCTGGGCGCATTACTACATCCCGAGCGAGAAGTTTCCGAGCCTTATCGAAGAGCTGGTTGAAGTGGCCAGCCCCGCCGGGCAAGTGAGTCACGAGGAACTGGTGCAATTTTTCCTGCGCACGCAGCGGCTCAGCTCCGCCCAGGAGCGGGCCGCCAAGTTCGAGGAGGAATTCGCGATTTATCGCCGGGGGTGACAGCGCCGAGGCTGAGCGCGCCGGGCGCGCCACGCACCGGGATGCGCTGCGCGGGGGCTGGAGCGTCGCGGGCGTCGGTCGCGCGACGGCGTTATTCCGCGCTTTGCCAGACCGCCCGGCGCTCTGTGAAGCGCCGGGCGGTCTGCTAAGATAGCCGCCGCTCAGCGCAGTCGTCCGAAGCGTACGCTTCGGACGCGCGCGCGGGGCCATCGATTCTCCGACGGAGGTTTCATCCCACGATGCCAATCAATCAGGTCGAGCCGCCGCAGGCGCACGAGATACTCAACAGCAACCCGGACGCCATCTACCTCGACGTCCGTACGGAATCCGAATTTGCCCAGAGTCATCCCGCGGGAGCGATCAACGTCCCGGTGGTCTTCATCAAGGGACCCGGCCAGATGGAACTCAACGGCGAATTTGTCGACGTGGTGGCCAAGACGTTGCCACGCGAAAAGAAGCTGGTGGTCGGATGCCTTGCGGGTGGACGTTCGCAGCGCGCGTGCGAATTGCTGGAGGCGGCCGGCTACACCGACCTCACCAACGTGCGCGGCGGATTCGGCGGCGCGCGCGACGCCTCGGGCCAAGTCGTGGTCGCGGGATGGCGCGACGCCGGGCTGCCGGTCTCGAGCGAGGTCGGCGACAACAGCTACCAGGCGCTAAGGCGCAAGGCTGGGCTCTAGCGGGGAGCCGCTGAGGCGCACAGGAATACGACAGATGGCGATTCGGCTGACACGGATTTACACCCGCAGCGGTGACCGCGGCTTGACCGCGCTGGTGGGCGGCGCCCGCGTGCCCAAGGAAAGCGCCCGCCTGGAGGCCTATGGCGCCATCGACGAGCTCAACTCGATCGTCGGCATCGTCCGCAGCTACCTCCCAGGCTACAAGCGCCGCTTCGGCAAAGACTATGGATGGTACTCCGAGAGTCTGCGCCGCATCCAGAACGAGCTATTCGACGTGGGCTCCGAGTTGGCGACGCCGCCGCCCGCCGAGTATGCCGGGATGCACAAGATCAGCGCGGCGGAAGCGAAGAAGCTCGAAGAAGAGATGGATCGGATGCAACAGGAGCTGAAGCCGCTCAACTCCTTCACGCTTCCTGGTGGCGGACTGCTCAACGGTTTCCTCCACCAGGCGCGCACCGTATGCCGGCGGGCCGAGCGCGTATGTTGGGCGCTGAGACGCATCGAGCCGATCAACGACCATCTGATGGCCTACATCAATCGGTTGAGCGACCATCTGTTCGTGCAATCGCGATGGGTTGCCAAGCGGCTCAAGGAGCCCGAGTTTCTGTGGGACCGCGGGTTGCGAATCGATCCGCGCGCAGCGGTGATGGCCAAGCGGAAGGCGGCTGCGGAATCCGCTGGCGGGAGCGGCAAGGGCAAGGATGCGCCGCAGGCCGGCAAGCGTTAGATTTGAATTGCGGCGTGAAGCGCATTTGTGACGCAAAGTGGAATTGCCGGCAAATCGAAAATTCCGCGGATTGAGACTATGGCGCTGAACGCGCCGCGGAGAGAGTAAACCCTCGATGGCGGAAGCAGAACGGCTCGTACTCCATCAGGCCCAGGTAGGCCCGATGGCGAACTTCGTCTATCTCATCGGCGATCCGGTGACCCGCAAAGCCGCGGTGGTCGATCCCGCCTGGGACGTCGATAAGATCATCAAATGGGCCGAGCGCTACGGGATGGAAATCGAGCACATCCTGATAACCCACTACCATCCCGACCATCTCGGCGGCAGCTTTTCCGGGATGACGATCGAGGGCGCGGCGCGGATGCTCGAGCGGGTGAAGGCCAAGGTCTACGTCAACAAGGCGGAGGCCGAGGGCACGCGCCAGGTGACCGGACTCAGCGACTCGGACCTGGTCAAGATGGACGCCGGCGACACGCTCAAACTGGGCGATCTCACGATCACTTTTCTGCATACGCCCGGCCATACGCCGGGGTCGCAGTGCTTCCTGGTCGAGGGCAACCTGGTTTCGGGCGACACGCTGTTCGTCAACTCGTGCGGGCGCGTCGACCTGCCGGGCTCGGATCCGGAGGCGATGTACTACAGTCTCAACCGCACGCTGCGGAGCCTGCCCGACACGACGGTGGTGTATCCCGGGCACGCGTATTCACCGGAGTCGAGCACCACGATCGGCGCGCAGAAACGGACCAACATGTACATGCGCTTTCCCAACCTCGAGGACTTCCTCGACGCGATGGGCTACGCGCGCCGCTGAAGCAATCCACCGCAAGCTGACCGGCGATGCCCAAGGACGATCTCAAGCGCGCGCGGGCGGAAATCGACAAGCTGCGCGAGCAGATAAACCGTCACAACCATCTCTACTATGTCCTCGACAATCCCGAGCTGACCGACGCCGAGTACGACGCCCTGATGCGCCGGCTCGAGGCGCTCGAAACCGCGTATCCTGAACTCCTCACGCCCGACTCGCCCACCCAACGCGTGGGCGCCCGGCCCAGCGAAAAATTCTCCGTCGTCGTCCATCGCCGGATGATGATGTCGCTCGCCAACGCGATGGACGCCGAAGAGATGCGCGAATTCGACCGCCGCATCAAGCGCTTCCTCCATAGCGAGACCGAAATCGAGTACGTCGCCGAGGTCAAGCTCGACGGCCTCGCGGTCGAGCTGGTCTACGAGGACGGCCACCTGACCGTGGGATCGACGCGCGGCGACGGAGTCAATGGCGAGGACGTGACCCAGAACATCCGCACGATCAAGAGCGTGCCGCTGCGCCTGATACATCCGCCGCACGGCGGGGTGCCGCATTTGCTCGAAGCTCGCGGCGAAGTGATCCTGCCGCGGCGCGCATTCGAGCGGCTCAACAACGAGCGTGTGGCGGCGGGCGAGCCGCCGTTCGCCAATCCGCGCAACGCCGCGGCCGGTTCGCTGCGTCAGCTCGATCCCAGGATCAGCGCCGCGCGCCCGCTCGACATCTTTTGCCATACCCCGGGCGCGATCGAGAGCGTCAGCTACCAGAGCCAGTGGGAATTTCTCCAGGGAATCAAGTCGCTGGGGCTCAAGGTAAATCCGCTGACGAAGGTCTGCCACGGCGTCGACGAAGTGCTGGAATATCACACGCGAATTGCCGAGCAGCGCCATCAGCTCGACTACGAAGCCGACGGTGTGGTCGCCAAGGTCAACTCGTTCGCGCTCCAGGAGCAGTTGGGCGAGGTCTCGCGCTCGCCGCGATGGGCGGTCGCGTTCAAATTCAAGGCCCAGCAGGCCGAGACCCGGGTCAACAAGATTGCCGTCTACGTCGGACGGATCGGGTCGTTAACGCCGGTCGCCCAACTCGAGCCTGTGGCGCTCGCCGGAGTGACGATCTCCAACGCCTCGCTGCACAATCTCGACGAAATCCGCCGCAAGGACGTGCGCGAGGGCGACACGGTGCTGATCGAACGCGCCGGCGACGTGATTCCCTACGTCGTGCGCGTGACCAGGGAGGGCGAGCCGCGAGCCGGGGAGTTCCAGATGCCGGCGCATTGCCCGGAATGCGGCGGCGCGATCGTGCACGAAGACGGCGAAGTCGCCTACTTCTGCGTCAACGTCAACTGCCCGGCGCGAGAGCGCGAATCGATTCGCCATTTCGCCTCCAAGGGCTGCATGGATATCGATGGCCTGGGCGACAAGCTGGTCGGCCAGTTGGTCGAAACCGGGATGGTGAAGGAGCTCGACGACCTCTATCGGCTGACGCACGAGCAGCTTGCGGGGCTGGAGCGGATGGCCGAGAAGAGCGCGCAAAACCTGCTCGACGCGATCGAGCGCTCGCGCCATCGGACGCTCGACCGCTTTATCAACGGGCTCGGAATCCGCCACGTCGGCGAGAGCACCGCGCGCTCGCTGGCCTTGCGCTTCAAGATGATCGACGCGCTGAGGGAGGCGAGCGAGGACGACTTGCGCGCCGTGCGCGACATCGGCGACGAGGTCGCGCGCAGTATCCGCGACTACTTCGACGAGCCGCGCAACCGCAAGGCGGTCGAGCGGCTGATGAAGCATCTCGATCTCAAGCCACTCGAAGCGCCTGCGATGCAGGGACGTGCCGCGCTGCGCGACAAGAGCTTCGTGCTGACGGGGACGCTCGAGACGATGACGCGCGAGGAGGCCGAGCAGAAGATTCGCGCCGCCGGCGGCCGTGTGACCTCCGCCGTCAGCCGCAAGACCGACTTCGTCGTGGCGGGCGCCGAGGCGGGCTCCAAGCTGCGCAAGGCGGCCGAGTTGGGAGTGAATACGCTCGACGAGCAGGCGTTTGTCGCGATGCTCGGCGGGGATGGGCGCGGCTGAGGCCCGCGCGGGAAGTGATGTCCGAACCTGATCTGGCGCGCCTCAGGATGCGAGTGCATGGACGGGTGCAGGGAGTATTTTTTCGCCATGCGGCCGCGGAGGAAGCGCGCGAACTGGGGCTTCGCGGATGGGTGAAGAATCTGGCCAACGGCGACGTCGAAATCATTGCCGAGGGGCCGCGCCGCGAGCTAAAGATCATGGCCGCATGGGCCATCCAGGGGCCGCGCCTGGCACGCGTAACTGGCGTTGAGGAGGAGTGGTCGGATTATCGGGGCGAGGAGGGGGCCTTTACGATTCGTTCAGCGTGCGCTTAAGTATTGGACCCTTTCACCTTTTTCTATTATTAGCTATAGTTTCAGATGGCATTAGGACAGTAGCCCCGGCCATGACGCTGAACGGCGCTTGCCGGGGGCATGTAGCGCAAGGAGTTTGAACAAAAATGGCTCTACCACCTGAGGCAGCCGGACAAGCCGCGGAATCGCACAGCCTGGCCGGGGGCGGTGCGGGACACAAGCGGCGCGAGAAGGTCGACCACGTCGTCATTCGCTTCGCCGGCGACTCGGGCGACGGGATGCAGCTTGCCGGTATGCAGTTCACCACCGAATCGGCGTTGGCCGGCAACGATATCGCTACCCTGCCCGACTTTCCCGCCGAGATACGCGCCCCCGCGGGAACCCTGGCCGGCGTCAGCGGCTTCCAGGTCAACTTCTCGAGCAACGAGATCTTCACCGCTGGCGACGAGCCCAACGTGCTGGTCGCGATGAACCCGGCGGCGTTGAAGGCCAACCTCGACGACGTTCCGCCCAACGGCGTGATCATCGCGGACGTTGCAGCCTTCAGCGATTCCAACCTCAAGCGCGCGGGCTTCACCTCCAACCCGCTCAAAGACCATTCGCTCGACAAGTACCAGGTCTTCCAGGTCGACGTGACCAAGCTGACGACCCTGGCGCTGCACGACTCAGGACTCAACAACCGGGCCGTGATGCGCTGCCGCAATCTGTTCGTGCTCGGGCTGGTGTCGTGGCTCTACCAGCGGCCGATCGAGAGCACGGAGAACTGGCTGGCCGGCCGCTTCCGCAAGACGCCCGAAGTGTTGGCCGCCAACGTCAAGGCGCTCAGGGCGGGCTACAACTACGGCGAGACCACCGAGGCATTTACCAGCTCGTACGTCGTGGACCCAGCCCACATATCCGCGGGCTTTTACCGTAACATCACCGGCAACAGCGCAACCGCGCTGGGCTTCGTGGTGGCGGCGTGCCGCGCCAAGCGCCCGCTGTTCCTGGGCTCCTATCCGATTACGCCCGCCAGCGACGTGCTTCACGACCTCGCGGGTTTCAAGAATTTTCCGGTTTACACATTCCAGGCCGAGGACGAGATCGCAGGCATGGCCTCCGCAATCGGCGCAGCCTTCGGCGGTGCGATAGCGATTACCACGACCTCGGGCCCCGGGATGAATCTCAAGGCCGAAGCGGTGGGGCTCGCGGTCAAGACTGAGCTGCCGGTCGTCATCACGGACATCCAGCGCGCCGGCCCCTCCACCGGGATGCCGACCAAGCCGGAGCAGGCGGACTTGTTGATGGCGATGTACGGGCGGCACGGCGAATCGCCGATTCCGATTATCGCGGCGTCGACACCGGCTGACTGCTTCGATTGCGCCTACGAGGCTGTGCGGCTGGCGGTCAAGTACATGACCCCTGTCATCCTGCTCACGGACGGCCAGTTGGCCAATGGCGCCGAGCCGTGGCTCGTGCCCGACATAAGCAAGCTGCCCGACATCAAGGTCAAATTCCGCACCGATCCCGCCGGATACATGCCTTATATTCGCGATCCGGAGACGATGTCGCGGCCGTGGGCGGTGCCCGGCACGCCCGGTCTGGAGCATCGGCTCGGCGGGCTGTCGACCGAGGATCAGACCGGCAACATCAGCTACTCGCCGGCCAACAATGAGCTGATGGTGCGTCAGCGGGCGCGCAAGATCGCCGGCATGGCGCGCGAGATTCCGCCGATCGAGATCTTCGGCGACGCCAACGGCGGCGACCTGGTGATGCTCGGATGGGGCTCGACTTTCGGGCCGATCCGCGAGGCGGTCAAGCAGTTGCGCGCCAAGGGCAAGAACGTCTCACACATTCACCTGCGCTATCTCAACCCGCTGCCGAGCGATCTCGCTGACAAGCTGCGAACGTTCCGCAAGGTGATGGTCGCCGAGATGAACATGGGACAACTGCTCAAGATGGTGCGCGCGGACTACCTGATCGACGCCGTGGGTTGCAACAAGATCCAGGGCCGTCCGTTCAAAGTCAGCGAGCTCACCAACCGCATCACGCGCGCCCTGGAGGGCTGAGAGAAATGGCTACCGCTTTGACTCGCAAAGACTTCATCTCCGACCAGGAAGTGCGCTGGTGTCCCGGATGCGGCGATTACGCAATCTTGGCCCAGGTGCAGAAGATAATGCCGGAGCTGGGCGTCCCGCGCGAGAACACAGTCTTCATTTCGGGCATCGGATGCTCGAGCCGCTTTCCGTACTACATGAACACCTACGGCTTCCATACGATCCACGGCCGCGCGCCCGCGGTCGCGACGGGGCTGAAAGTCACGCGGCCCGAGCTGGACGTATGGGTGGTCACGGGCGACGGCGACGGACTTTCGATCGGCGGCAATCATCTGATCCACGTGCTGCGCCGTAACGTCGACCTCAAGATTCTGCTTTTCAATAACAAGATCTATGGCCTCACCAAGGGCCAGTACTCACCGACCTCGGAGGTTGGCAAGGTCACCAAATCGACGCCGGTCGGCTCGGTTGATTTCCCCTTCAACCCGATCACGGTCGCGCTCGGAGCGCATGCGGCCTTCGTCGCGCGTACCATCGACGTCGAGCAAAAGCATCTCGGCGAAGTTCTCAAGCGCGGCCACGCCAACCGCGGCGCGTCCTTCATCGAGATCCTCCAGAACTGCAACATCTTCAACGATGACGCCTTCAAGGAAGTGAGCGACAAGACCATCAAGGCCGACCATCAGCTCGTGCTCGAGCACGGCAAGCCGCTCATCTTCGGCAAGAACCGCGACCGCGGCATTCGCATGAACGGAATGCGTCCCGAAGTGGTACAGCTTGGCAACGGCGTGAGCGAAAGCGACCTCGTCGTGCATGACGAGGGGAACCTCTCGCTCGCCTTCATGCTGGGGAATTTCGAACCGCCGATGCCGACCCCGGTCGGCGTCTTCTATTGCGTTCCGCGCCCGACCTACGATGCGGAGATGAACAAGCAGCTCGAAGACGCGCGTGCCAGAATGGGCGTCGGCGATCCGCAAAAGCTGCTGCGCCAGGGCGATACCTGGACGGTCAACTAAGCCGCGACAATCTGCTTCTATAGCAAAGGCCCGGAGGTTTCTGCCTCCGGGCCTTTTTTCACTGACCTCACGCGCCGCCGTTCCGATATCACGGCTTGAAACCGCTCGCTAACCACTGCGTTAGATCCGGTTCCGCGGAGCCGCTCCGATGTTGCGGCGCGAAGTTGCTCGTTGCTAACCGGTCAGCCGCGCTGGGGTAGCTCGACTCGTGCCCATCCGGATGCGCACAGTTCGTCCTTTTGATTGCGCTCTTCGAGCTCGCATTCGACCACGCCCGCTTCGGCTTTTGCCACCGTTCCGGAGCAGGTCAACACATCGCCTGGGATAGCGATCGCGCGGTTCTGCCAGCGGAACCTGATTACGCGAGCGCGCGGCCCTGCCCAGTCCGCCACCGCCTGGTAGAGAAAGCTTCCGTGCAGATGGGCCTGCACCAGAACGTCGGGGTAGCCTTCGGTAAGCGCGTAGGGTTTGTCGAAGTGAATCCGATGCGCGTTCCAGGTCACTGCGCTGAAGCGGAAAAGCTGAACGGTGGTCGGGCGCTTCACCAGCGGCGTCAGCGCGGTGCCGATCTTTACGTCCTCGAAGCAAAGCTGATGGCCATGCATGGTCGGGCTCTCCCTGGTCAGCGCGCGATAAAGGTCTCGCGGCAGGTCACGAGCGGACGGTCGCCGGCGTCGCGATAAATCTGGATGACCTTGATGAGCAGCAGATCGCCGGAGCGCCCCTGCTTCAGCTCGACGCCATCCAGCCGCAGTTCCATCGACACGCGCATCCCGTCGGTCACCGGAGCGTGAAGCTCCAGGTCCTGGCCGCCGCCCATGATGCGCAGTCCCTCCAGCGGCAGGAATGCAAACTCGTGACTGGTGGTGCCATCGGGGCGCAGCGAGTCTTGCGGTGGACCGGCTTGCCAATTGCGGACCGCGCTCAGGTAGAGCGGCGGGGCAATGGCGTCGGAATAACCGGCGGCCTTGGCGGAGTCGGCCTCGAAAAACATCGGGTTGAGGTTGTCGGCAGCGACAGCAAAGCGCTGGAAGGCTTCCTTGCGGATAATCCCCAGGTCGGTGCGTTCGCTCCGCCCCACGTAGGGTTTGAGTTCTTCAAGCAGGGCGGGAATCGAGGTGCTCATGAGCGGAATCTCCTCAATCGCGAGATGATTGGCCGAGCATGTTTCGCGCGATCATCCAGCGGTGAATTTCGGCCGTGCCGTGACCGATTCGCCATACGCGCACTTGCCGGAAGAAGCTCTGAATCGGCAGCTCGCGGGTGTAACCGAGGCCGCCGAAGATTTGGATGCAGCGGTCGGTGACGCGTTGCGCCATCTCGGTTGCGTAGAGCTTGGCGATGAACGCCTCGTTGCGGATTTTCTGCTTCGCATCGGCCATCCAGCCCGCTCGATAGACCAGCAGCCGCGCGGCTTCCAGCTCGACCTCCGAATCGGCCAGCATCCACTGGATCGCCTGTCGGCTCGCAATCGGTTTGCCCCAGGTGGTGCGCTGCTTGGCCCATTCGACCGCCATTTCGATCGAGCGCGCAGCGATTCCAAGCTGGAAGGCACCGATCTTCAGCCGCCCATGGGTGAGCTGATAATCCGCCACCGCAAAGCCGCCGTCGGCCTCGCCCAGCCGGTTCGAATCGGGGATGACGCAATCGGTGAATTGCAGCTCGTGGGGATCCCAGTTGTCGCCCATGGTGGGAATCTCGCGAGCGATTCTAAATCCCGGCGTGCCCATATCGACCAGGAAGCAGGTGATTCCTCGGGCGCCCATCTTGGAGTTGGAAGAGGTGAACAGGATGACGAAATCCGCGCCCTCGACGTACGAGATGAAAGTCTTGGTGCCGTTGACGATCCATCGATTTCCATCGCGCACCGCGGTAGTCCGGATGCGCGCGAGATCCGACCCGGCGTCGGGCTCGGTAAAGGCGTAGCAACTGTGCTTCTCGCCGTTGATGATCGGGTAAAAGAACCGCTGCTTCTGCTCGTCGTTGCACAAATACAGCGCCGGTTCGGGGCTGCCGCCAAACTCGAACATCGCAGGATGCTTGAACAGTTCCTCGTTGATGAGGCACATCGCGAGCTGGCCCACGTCGTTTCCGCCGTATTCGGCCGGCACCTCGAGCGCCCAAAAGCCGGCCTCGCGCCCCTTGCGTTCGAGACCGTGGCGAACCTCGATATCGAGCTTACCCTTGAGCAGGAATTCCTTCTCAAGCGGCATCAGCTCCTTCTCGCGGAACTGGCGAACGCTGTCCACCATCATGCGATGCTCTTCGGTAATGGCGAAATCCATAAATCCCTCCCGCTTAACGGCGTGCCGAATATTGACCGCGATGAGGGGTTTTTGGCAAGCGGAATTGCCTTGAGCAAAACCTTGAATTTCGCCATCCTGTAGGGCCGGGCGCGAAGCAGCACGACTCAGAAAAACGGGAGAGCAAGATGACGGAATCGAGATATGGCGACGTGTCGGTCGCGGTGAAGGACTACGTGGCGTGTGTCGAGATTCACCGGCCACCGCACAATTTTTTTGACGTTCAGCTCATCCGCGACCTGGCCAATGCGTTCACCGCACTGGACGAAGATGCCGCCTGCCGAAGCTCCGTACTCTGCGCCGAGGGCAGATCGTTCTGCGCTGGCGCCAATTTCGCGAATCGGGCCGCGACCGGGGTCGAAGCGGGCACGGAGAAGCGCAACCCGCTTTATTCCGAGGCGGTGCGACTGTTCAGTTCCAAAAAGCCCATCGTTGGAGCAATCCAGGGACCGGCTATCGGCGGCGGTCTAGGACTCGCGCTGGTGCCGGACTTTCGCGTCGCTTCTCCCGAGGCGCGCTTCGCCGCGAACTTCGTCAAAATCGGATTTCATCCGGGCTTCGGCCTCACCTACACGTTGCCGCGACTGATCGGCGTCCAGAAAGCGAATCTGATGTTTCTTACCGGGCGGCGCATCAACGGCGAGGAGGCTTTTGCGTGGGGGCTCGCCGACCTCCTGGTCGAACCCGATCGCCTGCGCGAGGCGGCAACGAAACTCGCAGCCGAGATTGCCGAGAACGCGCCGCTGGCGGTGAATTCAACCCGCGCCACGGTCCGCCGGGGACTGGCTGAAGCTGTGCAAGCGCAAACGGATATCGAGTTCGTCGAGCAGGATTGGCTGATGCGCACCGAAGACCATCGCGAAGGCATCAAGGCGGTTGCCGAACGGCGGCCCGGGCGCTTCGTCGGAAAGTGACCGGCGCGCTAGCGCCGAGTCATTCTAAAATCGCGACCGAGATCGGCGGCATTTCCACCGCGTCTTGCGTCACCCTGACCGGCTCCTTTGACGCGAGCGCTATCCGCGCACCGCGCTCCTGACTCTGCAGCGGCACGGGCACTTCCGAGGCGGCGAAATTGCACACGATGGTGAGCGATCCGTTCCGCATGTGGAGCCACTTGGCGGATTCATCGAAGTCCACGGTCACTTGATCCAGGTGTAAGGGCCGGTGGCATTGTCGGCGCAGCTTGATGAGATTTCGATACCAGGCGAGCATTTCGGCAGGTTCGCCGCGCTCGCGCTCTTCCCAGTTCAACTTCGATCGTTCGAAAGTCTCGCGGGCCTGCGGATCGGGAACTTCGCCAGCGGCATCGACGAAAGGCGCGAATTCTCGGCGTCGTCCTTCACGAACCGCTTGTGCGAGCGCGGGATCCTTATGGTCGGTGAAGTATTGAAACGGGCTCGAAGCGTTCCACTCTTCGCCTTGAAAGATCAGCGGTACGAACGCCGAGGTCATCAGCAGCGCGGATGCGATTTTGAGCATATCGGATGAAATGAGATGGCCCAGGCGTTCGCCTTTCGCACGATTGCCGATTTGATCGTGATTCTGGATACAGACCACGAAGCGGTTCGCTTCGAGTGAAACGGCGGGCCGGCCATGAATCCGTTTTCGATGGCGCGAATAGATCCCGTCGTATACGTAGGGGCTGGTCAGCGCTTTGGCGACGTTCGCGAGCGATCCGAAATCCGCATAGTAGCCGGATTGCTCCTCGGTTAAATACGCGTGGATCGCATGATGGAAATCATCGCTCCATTGTGCGTCCAGACCGTAGCCGCCGGCGTCAAACGCGGTGATCAGGCGCGGCTGATTGAGGTCGCTTTCCGCGATCAGCATGAACTGGCGCCGTAGGAGCGACTCCAGCGCGCGCACCTCGGTCACGAGTTGTTCGAAAAAATGAATCGCGGAAGCGTCGAAGATGGCATGCACCGCATCGAGGCGGAGGCCGTCGACGTGATAGTCGCGCAGCCACATCAAGGCGTTGTCGCACAGAAAGCGCCGGACCTCGCGACTATACTCGCCATCGAGATTGAGCGCGTCGCCCCACGGCGTCCGATAGTTATCCGTCAAGTAAGGGCCAAACTTCGGAAGAAAATTTCCACTGGGTCCGAAATGGTTGTACACGACATCGAGAATCACCCCGAGCCCATGACGATGGCTCGCATCGACGAACCGCTTCAGCCCATCCGGCCCCCCGTACGCGTGATGCGGCGCATAGAGATCCACGCCGTCGTAACCCCATCCGCGATCGCCTGAGAACTCCGCCACCGGCATCAATTCTACGTGGCTTATGCCGAGATTCTTCAAATATTCAAGGCGATCAATCGCCGCGTCGAAGGTGCCCGCGTTGGTGAAGGTGCCGACGTGGCATTCGTAAATAATCGCCGAGCCAAGCGGCGGCTGACGCCAGCCGTCGTCGGACCAGGGGAACGCCGAATGATCGATCGGGTGCGAGAATCCCAGTACTCCTTCGGGTTGAGAGGGCGAACGCGGGTCAGGCAACGGATCGGCGTGATCCACGCTAAAGGCGTAGTCAGCACGCGCCAGGTTGTCTTCCATTTCGACTGACCACCAGCCGTTCGCATCCTCTTTCATCGCCAGCCGCTTTCCGGCGGCCACCAGTTCGACGCTTTGCGCGGACGGCGCCCATACCTGGCGCCGATTCATTGCAGGTTCGCCTCGCGCGATAGCAGAGCAACGGGAAAGCGGCGCAAGAGCTCCGCGACACCGGTCAAACCCTGAACCCATCGATCGCCGGTGAGATGATTGAGCCAATTGCCTTCGGGCAGATCGATCGCCGTATCGCGCCAGTCGCCGCCCAATTTCACAACAAGTCGCGGAGCGACAGCGATCACCGATCCGGCGCGCACGTATGCTATCGCGTGATCGGACCATCTGCCGTGCACGTTGAGTCGCTGAATATCCGCGTCAGCTCCGAACCATTCCGGATGGCGCCCGCGAAGCGCAAGCCCCTGTTTGATCAACCACAACTTGGGCAAACCATCGTCGGCACGTTCCATCACTTGTTCCGGCGTGGCATCGGGGATCTGTCTGAGCAGCGCGCGGCGCCGATCGAAGTCGACTGGCCGGCGGTTATCCGGATCGACCAGCGACAAGTCCCACAGCTCGCAGCCCTGATAAAAGTCCGGAACGCCTGGTGCCGTTAGTTTGATCAGGGTCTGCGCCAGCGAGTTGACGCGGCCCGGCTCGACTATCCCCGCGACGAATTCCTCGACCGCGCGCAGAAAGCGGGAATTCTCGTAGATCCCTTCAATGAATTTGCGGACCGAGTCCTCGTAGTCCTGATTCGGATCGGTCCAGCTCGTGTAGACCTTGGCTTCTCGCGTCGCCTTTTCCGCGTATTTGAGGATCCGCTCCCTCTCAATCGGCCACGCGCCGACGATCGCCTGATACAAATGATATTCGAAGTTGCGATCGGGGAAATTTCCAGTGCGATGCGGCTTGCTGATTTCCGACCACTCGCAACACGCGCGGCTCCAGGACTCGGGAATCTCGGACAGCACGAACAGACGCGCACGGACGTCCTCGCTGCGCTTGGTGTCATGCGTGGAGGTCGCGAGCATGGTGCGCGGCCATTTCTCGTGAATCTCGCGCGACCATTGATAGAAAGCCTGCTGGGTCATTCCGAAGGCATCGGGGTCGCCGCCGACATCGTTGAGCGCGATCATCCGATTGAAGCTGTAGAAGGCGGTATCCTCGAGGCCTTTCGCCATCACGGCCGCGGAGGTCTGCTGAAAGCGCAAAGCCAGCTCGACCGCTACTTCGTTGGCCACTCTCAGGGTCAGAATCTCACCGAGGAAATCGAACAAACGCGGATCGAAATCGGGCCGATACGTTTTCGCCGCCGCGATCGCTTCGGCGATCAATCGTTCGTCCTCGCGCGAGACCTCGCCCGGGTCGCGCACGTAGGTGCGGTAAACGCCGAAGCACGCGAGCGTCGCGCGCAGGACTTCGTGAACGTCGTGCCGCGAATAGTCGCGATGCATGATGTCGGTCTCGCACAGGTCGAGGAATTGCGCGGTAAGCCGGTTGATGTCGCTGCCCAGAGAGCCCCGCATCGCGAGCTGCTTTTTAGCCCGCACCAGCGACTGAAAATCAGCGGTCTCGCCGCTGAATTCCCGGTAGAACGCGGTCAAAGGTTCAGCGCCCGCGGGGTCGATCAGAAGCCGGCCCACGATGTTGAGAAAATCGTAGCCGGTGGTTCCGTCAATCGGCCACGAATCGCGCAGACGTTCGGTACCTGAGAGAATTTTCTCCACGACGATCCAGATGTCCGGACATACGGTTCGCAGACGCTCCAGGTAATGAAACGGATCGCGCAGGCCGTCGGGATGATCGATCCTGAGACCGGAAAGGTGACCCTCGTTCACCCACTTCAGAGTCAGCGCGTGAGTCGCCTGGAATACCTGCACGTTCTCCATCCGCAGACCGACCAGCGACGATATGTCGAAGAAGCGCCGATAGCCGAGATCTCTCGCGGCCATTCGCCAATACGAAAGCCGATAGTTCTGGGCTTCCAATACCTGATGCAGTTGAGCGGTATCGGCGTTGATTTGCTCGATTGCCCGATCGATGGCGTCGGCGATTGCTGGATCGTCGTGAATCAACTGGGTGAGCATCGCAGCAAACAACTTGCGATCACGATTACGCCGCGTGATATTTCCGAGATCCGTCGAGGCTGGCGACGGGAGCTCCTCGAAAGCATCGGCGAGGTAGTCAAGCGAATCCGAGGGATAGATCCGCGCCGCCGCGGCCAGGATGAACCTGAGCGACCGCGGCCCAAGCGGGAAGATGCGATCATCGACTCTGATCACGAAGTCACCGCTCTCGTGGCCTATCTGAAGCTTGCCGGCCGCAAGCAGGACGCCATACTGATCCGCCAAAACCGGCAGCAACACCATGTTGTGCAGGCGGCGTTCCGGCGGTTCCCAATCAACGTCGAAGAACGCGGCAAACAGACTGGACGGCCCATTTTGCAAAACGTCCCACCACCATGGATTCTCCCGGCCGGTGATCGCCATGTGGTTGGGGACGATATCCAGCAACTGGCGCATGCCGTTGCGCTCGATCGCGGCGCACATCCGCGCGTGACCGAGCGCTCCGCCCAACTCTTCGTTGGCGCGGGAATGATCGACAACGTCATAGCCGTGGGTGCTGCCCGGCGCAGCCTGAAAATACGGCGAGCAATATAGATGATCGATTCCGAGCTCTTTCAGATACGGCACCAGATTGGCCGCCGCATCGAAATCAAACTGACGATTCAGTTGGATCCGGTAGGTCGAGGTCGGTTCACGCGCCACGGCTCATAACCACCAATGATCGCGGCTCGATCGAAAGCTCGCGGTGCGCCGCACGATCGCCGGCGCCGCCGTGATGAGACGTGACACTAGGATTCGCAGCCGTACACGCGCATTACGTTGTCGCCCAGCACCTTGCGACGCGCCCCCTCGCTGAGTTTGGCAGCCATCTCCTCCAACTCTTCGATATAGCCGCCGGTGTGATCGGGATGCGGAAAATCCGAGGCCCAAAAGAACTTGTCCGCGCCGCAAAGCTCGACCATCGCGGGCAACGCATGCTCGTCAGGATCGGCGGAGACCCAGCATTGGCGCTGGAAATACTCGCTCGGCTTGTGGCGCAGCGGCATCGCACGCCCGACCAGCGTCTCGTACACCGCGTCGAGCCGGTCGAGCCAGTAGCTGACCCATCCGCCGCCGACTTCGAGCACCACCAGCTTGAGGCGGGGGAAGCGGTCGAAAGTGCCGAAATGAAAAAAGCTGGTGAAGGCGTGACGAGCGGCGTCCGAGGCTGTGACGTTGAGAAACATCGGATGCTCGCGCACGTATTTGTAGTCGTAACGCCCCGGCAGCGCCCATACCGGCTCGAGCGTGGGATGAATTCCGAAGGGAACGCCAAGGTCCTGCGCTTTGGCGAATACCACGTCGTGATCGGGATGAGCGTGCGGCTTGCGGGTCATGGTGAATTGCGCGACCCACGCCCCTTTGCATCCGTCGCGCACCGCGCGCTCGAGCTCATTGGCGGCGGCCTCGGGATCGCCGAGCGAGAGATGAGCAATCGGGACCAGGCGCCCGCCGCTGTCCGAACAGAAGTCGACGATCCAGCGGTTGTACGCGCGCGTGTAGGCTTGCGCCAATTCGACGTCCTCGCACTCAGTCTCCCAGAACAGGCTCACGGTTGGATAGAGGAAGGCGGCGCGCAATCCTTCGAGGTCAAGCCGCGTCAGGCGATCGCGCGCATCCAGCGCGCCGAGCGGGGGATCTTCGCCGTAGCTTAGTTGCTCGATCTCGCGATGCGCATCGCGCGGCGTGCCCATCGAGCACATTCGCGCGAACACCGGCCCGCGGGTGATTTTCGAGGGGCGTCCCGCGATTTCCAGGTACTGCGTGCCGCTGGCGTCGCGCTTGATTCGAAGCGCCATCGGCTCGTACTTCGCTTCCAGGTAGTTCTCCCACAGGTCGGCCGCCTCCAAAATATGCCCGTCCGCGTCAACCGCGCCTTCGAACCGAAGTTTTTGAATCCGATCGTATTTCGCCGCCATGTCTTCGAACCTCCCGCGCCTGGGCGCCGCCATCTAGCGAGTCGCCTGGAATCGCGGCACGCGCACTTAGAGCTCCAGCGCGCTGGCCGTGCCGACGGCCGTCTTGGTGCCGTCGGATTTTTCGCACCATACCTCGACTTCGGCGCGGGTGCGAGCGCCTTCGCGCCGATGCTCCAGGATGCGGCCACGCGCAGCGCTGGTTTCGTTGGCCCACAGCACGTTGACCAGGCGCAGGTCGAAGCGTCCGCCGCAGAGGAAGCCAACTCCGAACCGCCGCGTCATCATCGCACCGGCCAGACACACCGACAGCATCCCCTGGACGACGATCTCGGGAAAGCCGAGTTCGCGCGCCGCGTCGCGGTCGGTATGGTAGTTGCGCGCCGGCCCTGAGAAGGCCATGCACATCGCTTCGCTCACGTGAATCATCGGCGATTCGATTGGCTCGCCGCCGCGCTCTCCGACCTTGAACGTGCGCGCCGCATCGCGCTCGCGCGACTTGTCGACCGCGAACGAGCCCCCAGCGGCCTCGGGCAGCAGGAAGCTCTGATGGGTGCGGCCGCGTGTCACCACCCGTCCGCCGGCGTTGAAGATCAGCGTTTCGTTGACCACGTACTCGCGGTCGCGCTTGATATAGCGCTCGACGATCACGGATCGCGAGTGCAGGCGTTCGCCCACCATCACGGGTGCGAGAAAATCGAATTCCTGGCGCGCGTGCAGGTTGCCGTAGAGGTTGGGCAGGTACCAGCTATGCGTATGGAAGACCGCCGAGTGCACGATCAGCGCCGGCGCGACGGGGCCCCCCAGTGGCGAGCGCCCGCGATACCAAGGATTATCGTCGCCGGTGCCTGCGATGTAGCGTTCGATCACGTCCGGAGTGATTTCGTACTCGGCTCCACCATAGTCGCGGCCTACATAGACCTCGCTCTCGTCAAACACACTCGTCGTCTCCATCGCGCTCGCGCCTCATCGCCGTCAGGCCTTTTTGATTTTTTTCTTCAGCCGCTCGTCGAACTTCGCACGATCGGCCACCGCGCGGCTATGTGTGCCGGTCCCGATCTCGTCCATCTCGTCGGCCGCGCGCACGTTGAACTCGACGCGCCGCCCGTCGACCTTGGTCACCTCGGCGTAGGCGGTGACCTTGTGGCCCTCGGGCGTGGCGGCGAGATGCTGAACGTTGACCACGATCCCGACCGACATCTCGCCGGGCTCCATGTACGGCCTCATCGCGTCGATCGCCGCCATCTCCATCATCAGGCTCATCACGCAGGTGGCCATCACCGGCGGCAACGACGGCTCCATCGTGCCCGCCAGATCCTTTTGTCCAACCGTGATACTGTGGCTGCCCTTGGTTCCCACCGGTATCGGTCGCATCGTAGTCCCCGCCTCCTGGTATTCGTCTACGCGGCGCGCGTGCGCCGGAGCTTCATCTGGTCGAGTTTCTTTATCATCCATTCGACGCGGTCGTTGCCCCAAAACAGCTCACCCGCGACGTTGAAGGTGGGCACGCCGAACACACCGTCACGCTCGGCTTCCGCGGCCGCGGCTCGGAGATCGCCCGCGCCGTCGCTATCCGCGTAGCGGCGAAAGCCCGCGGCATCGAGGCCAACTTCCGACATCACGGCCGCGAGCGCATCGAAGTCCTCTATATTGAGCTCGCGTTTGAAGAAGCGCTCGAACACGCGATCCGCATACGGCCGGAAATGCCCGTTGCGCTCCGCATACAACCCGCTCATCAGCGCGAGCCGCGAGTCGAAAATCTTTTGCGGGCCGCGGATGATGATACCGCGCTCGTTGGCGAAGCGGCGCACATCCATATAGAGGTAGCGCACTTTGTCCCAATCGCGCTGAGCGCGCTGTTCGAGTTCCCCGCCATACGCCTCGCGCACCGCGAGTTCGAGCGGGATGAAGCGCAAACGCACGCGATGTGATTCTTCGAGCCGGTACGCCGGCTCCATCGCCAGGTACGTGAACGGGCTCTTGAAGTCGTAATAGAGCTTTATTGTCTCGGCAACGTCGGCCATCGATACCACCCATCAAGTGGCTTAGCCTAAAAGCGCGCGGCGAAAAAGTGCGCCGAACCATCGGTGATCGGCCGCGCGCACGCAATCCCCGCTCGATTCGCCCGGCTCGGGATGCGAAGATAGTCGTTGGGCCGGTGGCAGTGTCAGGATGCTTTTCGAGGGAGCCCATAATGGCAAAGAGGCGTTCCACCAATTCCAGCGCTATGTCACGCCCAGTGCAAACCGAGGCGGCCGCGGGGGCGCCGCCTCCGTCGCAATACCATGTTATCGAAACAATCACGCCGATGGTCGACTGCGGCCGCTATCCGGTCAAACGCGTGATGGGCGAACCATGTGTGGTCGAGGCCGACATTTTTCGCGACGGCGACCACGTGCTGCACGCGGTGATCAAATGGCGGTCCGGGGGCGAGACGCAATTCTCCGAATCGCCGATGGTGCACGTGGACAACGATCGCTGGCGCGGAGAGTTCCCGCTCGATCGCAATGACCGCTATTGTTTCACGATCGAGGCGTGGACCGATCTCTTCGCTTCGTGGGAGCGAGGCTTCAGGAAAAAGGCCGAAGCAGGGCGCGACGTCGCCTCTGACCTGCTCGAGGGAATCGCGTTCATCGAGTCCGGTGCGCGCCGCGCCCAAGGCCCGGACCGAACGGCGATCGACTCCGCGCTCGAGCGGTTGCGCGCGCTCGGCGAGCCGCGCGATGCGGTCGCGATTGTTTCGGACCAGCAGTTGCTCGACCTGATGGCGCGATGGGGCGAGCGTTGGAGCGCCACCGAGTATCGGCCGTTACTTGAGGTGACGGCCGACCGACCATTGGCGCGCTGCGGCGCCTGGTACGAGATGTTCCCGCGCTCGCAAGGGGACGTCCCGGGACGTGCCGCGACGCTGCGGGATGCGGAACGCCGGCTGCCCGCGATTCGCGACCTCGGATTCGACGTCGTTTACCTCGCCCCCATTCATCCGGTCGGCCATACGCATCGCAAGGGGCCCAACAACACGCTGACTCCGTTACCTGACAGTCCCGGCAGTCCGTGGGCGATCGGCAGCGAAGCCGGCGGCCATACGGCGATCGAGCCTGCGCTTGGCGGGCTTGATGATTTCGATCACTTCGTAGCGGCGGCCCGGCGCCTGAGGCTGGAGGTCGCGATCGATTTCGCGATCCAATGCTCGCCCGACCATCCGTGGGTGCGCGAGCATCCGGAATGGTTCCGGCATCGGCCCGACGGCTCAATCAAGTATGCGGAGAATCCGCCCAAGGAGTACCAGGACATCTATCCGCTCGACTTCGAGGGACCGGCGGCCGGAGCCTTGATGGAGGCGTGCAAGGAAGTGGTGCTGTTCTGGATCGGCCACGGCGTGCGGATTTTCCGGGTCGACAACCCGCATACCAAGCCGGTGGCGTTCTGGCGCTGGCTTATCGGAGAAGTGCGGGAGCGTCATCCGGACACCATCTTCCTGGCGGAAGCGTTCACGCGGCCCAAAGTAATGAAGGCGCTGGCCAAGGCGGGCTTTACCCAGTCGTATACTTATTTTACCTGGCGCCACACGAAAGCCGAACTGACTGAGTATCTGACCGAATTGAGCGAACCGCCAACGAGCGATTTCTTTCGGCCAAATTTCTTTACCAACACGCCGGACATCCTGAGCCCGATTTTGCAGCGCTACGGGCGTCCGGCGTTCAAGATGCGGCTGGTGCTGGCGGCGACTCTGTCGCCGTCCTACGGCATATACAGCGGCTACGAATTGTGTGAGAACCAAGCCGTCCCCGGCACCGAGGATTATCTGAATTCCGAGAAGTACGAAATTCGCACGCGCGACTGGCACGCTCCCGGCAATATCAACGAGTTTGTCGCACGCATCAATGCGATCCGGCGCGACAATCCCTGCCTCGGCATACTGACCAACCTGCGCTTCCTGGAGACCGACAGCGACGAGATCCTCTTCTACGCCAAGGCCACGCCCGACGGCGGCAATGTTATCCTGGTCGCGGTCAATCTCGACCCCGCCCAGCCGCATTACTGCACCGCCGTCGTGCCGCCCGATATCGTGGGCGTCGCGGCGGGAGAGAGTTATGGGGTGACGGATCTGGTGACGGGTTCGTCGTGGACCTGGGGCGAACGCAACTACGTGCGGCTTGATCCGGCGATCGAGCCGGCCCACATCCTGCTGGTCACGAGACACACATGAAGAAGAACGGCAACAACAGCGCGCTGCCCAACGATCCCCTGTGGTACAAGGACGCGATCTTTTACGAGCTGCGCGTGCGCTCGTTCTATGACAGCAATGGCGACGGGGTGGGGGACTTTCCGGGCCTGACGCGCAAGCTCGACTATTTGCGCGACCTCGGTATCACCACGATCTGGCTGCTCCCCTTCTATCCGTCGCCGATGCGTGATGACGGGTACGACATCTCCGACTACACGGGCGTGCATCCCGACTGCGGCACGCTGGGCGATTTCAAAGCTTTCCTGCGCGCGGCGCACGAGCGGGGACTGCGCGTAGTGACCGAGTTGGTGCTCAACCATACCTCGGACCAGCATCCGTGGTTCCAGCGCGCGCGCCGCTCCCCGCCGGGCAGCCCCTATCGCGACTTTTACGTCTGGAGCGATACGCCCGAGCGCTACAAGGAAGCGCGGGTCATCTTCAAAGACTTCGAGCTGTCGAACTGGACCTGGGATCCGGTGGCCAAGGCGTATTATTGGCATCGCTTCTATTCGCATCAGCCGGATCTCAACTACGACAATCCGGCGCTCAAGCGCGCGGCCTTTCGTGCGGTGCACTTCTGGTTCGGGATGGGAGTCGACGGCCTGCGGCTCGATGCGGTGCCGTACCTGTTCGAGCGCGATGGCACGACTTGCGAGAACCTGCCCGAGACCCACGCCTTTCTGCGCGAGTTGCGCCGCCACGTGGACGCGAACTTTACCAACCGGATGCTGCTGGCCGAGGCCAACCAGTGGCCCGAGGACGCGGTCACCTATCTCGAAGGCGGCAAGGAATGCCACATGGCGTTCCATTTTCCGATAATGCCGCGGATGTACATGGCGGTGCGGATGGAGGATCGCTTTCCGCTGACCGACATCTGGGCACAGACGCCGCCGATCGAGGAGTCCTGCCAATGGGCGATCTTTCTGCGCAATCACGACGAGCTGACACTCGAGATGGTGACTGAGGAGGAGCGCGACTTCATGTACCGCGCGTATGCGCGCGAGTCGCGGATGCGGGTCAACCTCGGCATCCGCCGCCGGCTGGCGCCGTTGCTCGGTAACAATCGCCGCGCGATGGAACTCATGAACGGCCTGTTGCTGTCGCTGCCCGGTACTCCGGTCATCTACTACGGGGACGAGATCGGGATGGGCGACAACATCTATCTCGGCGATCGCGACGGCGTGCGCACGCCGATGCAGTGGAGCGGCGATCGCAACGCGGGCTTTTCGGCGACCGATCCGCAGCGGCTCATCCTGCCGGTGATTATCGATCACGAGTACCACTACCAGACCGTCAACGTGGAGAACCAGGAACACAACGTCCACTCGATGCTGTGGTGGATGCGCCGGGTGATCGCGCTGCGCAAGCAGTTTAAAGCCTTCGGACGCGGCACGGTCGAGTTTCTCAGCCCCGAAAATCCGCACGTGCTGGCCTTCCTGCGCATCTACCAGGACGAGCGCATCCTGGTAGTCGCCAATCTTTCGCGGTTCGTGCAGTATGTCGAACTCGACCTCGCGCGCTTCAAGGGGATGGTGCCGGTAGAGCTGTTCGGCCGTACTAAGTTTCCCGCGATCTCTGAAAAGCCCTATCTGCTCACGCTCGGGCCGCATCTGTTCGATTGGTTCTCGATCAGACCGCCGCTCCATACCCCGGTCGCGGTTGAGGGCGTGCGCAACGAGGTCGCGCGCATCGAAAGTCCGGCCGGATGGGAAGGCTTCATGCGCGGCGAGGGCTGGGAGATGCTGGCCAAGGCGATGCCGGATTTCCTGCCGCGATGCCGATGGTTCCGCAGCAAAGCGCGCTCGATAAAGGCGGTCAGGATTGCCGACACGATGGCGCTGGTTGAGGGCCCCGGCGGAGCGCATCTGGTGCTGGCCAACGTCGAGTACACCAACGCCGAGCCCGAGACCTACGTAATCCCGCTGGCTCTGGGAACCGACGGTGGTGCGCCGACCGAGGAACATCCGGAGTTGACCGTCGCGCACCTGCGGCTCAATGGCGCCCGCAATGTGGTCGAAGGGCGGCTGTTCGAGGCCTCGGCCGACCCGCGCTTTGACGAAGCGCTGCTCGAAATGGTCGAGCGGCGGCGTCGCGTGCGCGGCCAGCGCGGCGAGCTTATTGCGACGGCCGTGCCGGCGTGGCGCGGGTTGCGAGGCGACCGCGAAAGCCCGTGCGAGCCACGCGCACTCAAGGCCGAGCAGAGCAATTCCTCGGTGATCTATGGCGACCGTTTGATCCTGAAGCTCTTTCGCATGCTTGAGCCCGGTATCAATCCCGACCTCGAGATCGGCCGCATGTTCGACGCGCATGCGCACTTCGCCCACACGCCGCCGCTCGCGGGATGGCTCGAGTACCAGGTCGGACGCGACGAGCCGAGCACGGTCGGCTTGCTCCACGGCTTCATTCCCAACCAGGGCGATGCCTGGACGCATACACAGGGCGAGCTCAGCCAGTATTTCGAGCGCGCGTTGACCTTTAAGGGCCGCACGGTCGAGCTGCCGGCCAAGCCACTGGTAAGCCTGGTTGCAGAGGATCGACCGGGGCCGATGGTGACGGAGGCTATCGGAGCGTTTCTGGAAACCGCGGGGCTCCTGGGCCAGCGCACCGCCGAGCTGCATGTCGCGATGGCCGCGGCCATCGATGATCCGGCCTTTGCCCCCGAGCTCTACTCGCCGCTGTATCAGCGCTCGGAGTACCAGTCGATGCGCAATCTGGCGGGCCAGGTTCTTCGCCTGCTGCGTGCGCGTCTGCCCTTGCTGCCGGAGACCGAACGGGCGAAGGCGAGCGGCCTGCTCGCGAACCCGGAGGTCGTGACCGCGCGCTTTCAGGAGTATTTGCGGCGCAGATTCACCGTCACGCGCATTCGCACCCACGGCGACTTACATCTCGGACAAGTGCTACACACCGGGAAGGACTTCGCCATAATCGACTTCGAGGGTGAGCCGGCGCGTCCTCTGAGCGAACGGCGGCGCAAGCGCTCAGCGCTGCGCGACGTGTCGGGGATGCTGCGCTCGTTTCATTACGCGGTGATGGGTTCGATGCTTGAACATCTGCGGACCGGCACGCTGAGTCCCAGCATGCTCGAAACGTTGAGGCCGTGGGCGCGGCTGTGGCAAGTATGGGCCTCGTGGGCTTATCTAAAGGAATACTTGAAGACAGCGGAAGGGGCGGATTTCGTCCCCGGCGATCGCGAAGAGCTGAGAATTCTGCTCGACGCCTTTTTGCTCGACAAGGCGATCTACGAGCTGAGCTACGAACTGAACAACCGCCCCGACTGGCTGACTATTCCGCTGCAGGGCATCAGTCAGATTCTTAGTGGGACAGTCTAGCAGGGGGTGGAAGAGGAAAGGGATTTCGATGGAGTCGAAGATAGCGGTTGCTGGCGGTCCTGATCCGGCAGCCGGCCTGGAGCGGCTGGTCGCGCTCGAACATCTCGATCCACATTCCATTCTCGGCGCCCACGTGGAGCCCGACGGCGTGGCGGTGCGTGCTTTTCGGCCCGACGCCGAGCGCGTCGCCTTGCTCATCGACGGCGAGAAGAGCGGGCGCGAGATGGCGCGCGTTCATCCGGCGGGGGTCTTCGAGATACGGCTGCCGGAACGACACGAGCTGTTCGCTTACCAGCTCGAGATTCTCTTTCGCGGCGGCACTTCGATAACGACTCGCGATCCATATTGCTTCCAGCCCACGCTCGGCGACATGGATCTTTATCTGCTCGGCGAACTCAAGCACGAGCGGCCCTACGAGGTGCTCGGCGCACATCCGCGCGAGCTGGGCGGCGTCACCGGCGTTGCATTCGCGGTCTGGGCGCCCAACGCACGCGGCCTGAGCGTGGTCGGCGACTTCAATGGATGGGACGGCCGCATCCACGTAATGCGTTCGATGGGCGGGTCGGGAATCTGGGAACTGTTCATCCCGGAGCTCCATCCCGGTGCGCGCTACAAGTATGAAATTCGTCCGCACGAGGGGCCGCCGTACCTCAAGACCGATCCGTGGGCGGCTGCGTTGGAGCTGCCGCCGGCGACCGCGTCGATCATTTATCGCTCGAGCTACCGCTTCGAGGACGAGCAGTGGATGGCGGCGCGCGCGTCGCGCGACGCGTTGCACACGCCGGTTTCAATCTACGAGGTCCATCTCGGCTCGTGGCGGCGCAATCCGCAGGAGCGTAACCGCTGGCTCACTTACCGCGAGTTGGGGCCCGCGCTCGCCGACTATGTGACCGAGCTCGGCTTCACCCACGTCGAGCTGATGCCCGTGATGGAGCATCCGTTCAGCGGCTCGTGGGGCTACCAGGTGAGCGGCTACTTCGCGCCCACCGCGCGCTTCGGGACGCCGGACGACTTCCGCTATTTCGTCGACTATCTCCATCGCCGCGGCATCGGCGTGATCCTCGACTGGGTGCCGGGCCACTTTCCCACCGACGACTTCGCGCTCGCGCGCTTCGACGGCACCGCGCTCTACGAGCATCTCGATCCGCGCATGGGGTTCCATCCCGAGTGGGGCACTTACGTTTTCAACTTCGGCCGCACCGAGGTGCGCAATTTCCTGCTCGGGAGCGCCGAGTGCTGGCTGCGCGAGTTCCACGCCGACGGCCTGCGCGTTGACGCGGTGGCCTCGATGCTTTATCTCGACTACGCGCGGCGCGCGGGCGAGTGGATTCCCAATGCGCAGGGCGGACGCGAGAACCTCGAGGCGGTCGCTTTCCTGCGCATGCTCAACGAGCAATCCTACGCGCGCAACCCCGGCGTCACGACTTTCGCCGAGGAGTCGACCTCGTGGCCGGCCGTGAGCCGCCCGACCTACACCGGCGGCCTGGGCTTCAGCTTCAAGTGGGACATGGGCTGGATGCACGACACGTTGAATTATTTCTCGGAAGATCCGATCAATCGCCGCTGGCACCATCGCGACCTGACCTTCGGCATGCTCTACGCGTGGAACGAAAATTTCGTGCTCCCGCTATCGCACGACGAAGTCGTTCACGGCAAGAGTGCGTTGCTCTCCAAGATGCCGGGCGATCGCTGGCAGAAGTTCGCCAACTTGCGTGCGCTCTACGGCTACATGTGGGCGCGGCCGGGCAAGAAGCTGCTCTTCATGGGCGGCGAGTTCGGCCAATGGAAAGAATGGAGCCACGACGAGAGCCTCGATTGGGACGTGCTCCAGGGCAGCGAACATCGCGGGCTCCAGGCGCTGGTGGGCGAGCTCAACCGGTTCTATCGCGCACAGCCGGCGCTGTGGGAGGCCGACCACGACCACGCGGGCTTCCAATGGATCGCCGCCGATAACTCCGACGACAATATGATCGCCTTCATGCGGATTGCGCCAAACGACGGCCAGCGGCTGATCTGCGTCGGCAATTTCTCTCCGGTGCTCCGCCGCAAGTACCGCATCGGCGTGCCGCGTCCCGGTTATTATCGCGAAATTCTCAATACCGACGCCGCGCTCTGGGGCGGAAGCAACGCCGGCAATGCGGGCGGCGTGGAGGCTGAATCGGTTCCGTATAACGGCCTCCAATATTCCATTTCGATTACGCTGCCGCCGCTCGGCGTATTGTGGTTCGACGTGCCGCGCGACTGAAAACCTTCGCCGGTTCCTTGCAAACCGGTTGGGAGCGGCTATGATGCGCGCTGTATGATGCTCGGCTTAGGATGGCCGGCTGGCGCTTCCAGGGAGGGAGCCGCGCGATGAAGACTGTCGAAGAAACGCTCGTTGAACTTCTCGACCGCGAAGAGATTCGCGACCTGCCGGTGCGCTACTGCGATTGCGTGTGGCGAGGCGACGTGGCTGGAATTGTCGAACTGTTCGCCGCCGACGGATCGTTCATCGTGAAAACCCCGAATGGTGAAACCGTCCACAAGGGACGCGAGGCCCTGCTCAAGACTTATACCGAGGGACTGCGCGACCTGAAGCCGCGTCCTTACATTCACAACCACGTGGTCGAACTGGGCTTCTATGGCCGCGCGACCGGGCGCTGCTACCTCGATCTGCGCAGCGAAAAACGCAACATGGAATGGATCGGATCCGGCCACTATCTCGACGAGTACGTGAAGGTGGGCGACCACTGGAAATTCTCGTCGCGCTACTTCACCGCCCTCCATTTCGATCCCGCTACCGCCGCCACGGCGAGCGCTCCCGCCAAAGCCGCCGCCCGTGCGAAGCCTGCCCGTAAAGCGGCCGCCAAACCGAAGCCCGCCAAGGCCAAGGCGGTGGTGCGCAAGAAAGCCGCACCGGCCAGGCGCAAGTCCAGGTAAGTCCAGACTGACAAGCTCAGATTGCCGACAAGCCCAGGCGCTGACGAGGCCGCCGTTCACGCACTATGCGCCGGGAGCGAGCGCCGGCGCCGTCGCACCTCGTTGAGTATCAGGGCGGTTGTGAGATCCCGGCCCGAAGTGACTGCGCGTCGCGCAGACTGTCTTCGGTCTCGCGCAAGAGATCGGCGAACACTTCGGCGGCGGGCCTGATGCCGTCGATCAGGCCGGCACCCTGGCCGGTCGGCATGAAAGTGCGATCGGGGTCGGCTGTCTGGCCCGCGCGTCCGGAAAAACCCATCACGCCGTTGCGATACGATATCCGCACCTGTTCCGGAAATGGCTTGATCTTCGCCGGCTCGCGTTCCCACTCGAGCGCGTAGCTGGTGCGAATCACGCGGCACGGCTTGCCCGTGTAACAGCGCGTGCGCAACGTGGAATCGTCGCGCGCGTGAACGATCGCGTCGCGATAGACCGAGGCCGCCTGCGCCTCGGGAGTCGCGATGAAGCGGGTACCGATGACCACGCCCTTCGCGCCGAGCGTCAGTGCGGCCGCGACCTGGCTGCCATGCGCGATACCGCCGGCCGCGAGCACCGGCAGCTTGACCGCGCGAATCATCTGCGGCACCAGCGACATCATTCCGATCTCGCCGGTGTGGCCGCCGGCTTCGGAGCCCTGCGCAACGACCACGTCGGCGCCGGCCTGCTCGGCCTTCTCGCCGTGATGCACTTTGCCGCACATGACGACCACTTTCATGCCGTGCTCGTGCATGGTCCGGATGAACTCGGCGGGGACGGCCAGGCCGGCGACGAAAATTTTCACCTGCTCCTCGATCAGGACCGGCATGTGGGGCCGGATCATGTCGGGAATTGGCGCCAGCAGGTCGACCGCGAACGGCTTGTCGGTAAGCTCGCGCGTATGGCGTATTTCCTCGCGCAACTCAGCGGGCGAGCATCCAGCCGCGCCGATAACGCCGAGGCCGCCAGCGTTGGAGACCGCGGCGACCAGCCGATGCATCGCCACGCCGCCCATCCCGGCTAGCAGAATTGGGTATTCGATACCGAAATAATCGCAGATCGAAGTGTGTAGCACGGCGTCAGTCCTCTATTGCCGCTATTTCAGCAGCGGGAAAACCATTTCCGCGAAATCCCGGTAGACCTTGCGCTCGCGATCCATCGGAGGCCACAGCACGGTCTCACGCATGCCCGCTTTTTCGCTGGCGCGGATTTGCTCCGCGATCTCTTCGGGCCGACCCACCAGGCAGCCTGCGCTTATTGCCTCGGGCGTCACGAAGCGCCGCTCCTCGGGCTGCATGTAGACCAGGTGCCCCTCGTGGATCTGCCGGAAGCGCGCATTCTCGGGCAGGCTGAAATTTCTGACCCGCTTCAGGTAGTCCTCCCAGACATTGGCGAAGTGCGGCGGTATCAGTTCGTCCTTTTCGCCGAGGTCCTTCCAGATTTCGTAGAAGAAATGCAGCTCGCACATCACCCATGATCCGGTTTCGTCGATCACGCGGTCATCGGTAAGCTTTTCGCCCGGGCGCAGCACGCATCCGGTCGTGATAAAGGCGGTATGGAAGTCCGGCGGCAGTTTGCGTCCTGCCTGCGCCGCTCCCTGGTTGATCTTGTCGAGCTTATGACTGGTCACCTGCGGCTGGCCGCCAACGGTGATCCATCCGTCGGCGTACACACCCGTGGCTTCGAGTGCCTTGGGTCCGTTGGCCGCGGCGTAGATCGGAATCCGCTGCTCCAGGTTGATGAAGTGGCGGTCGAGATGGAGGAACTTTATTTCGCGAGTTTTGCCCCGATACTCGTAATCCACGGCTTTGCCGTCGAGCAGGGCGCGGACCACGCGCAGGTATTCGCGAAACTCGCTGGTCCGCATCGGATCCTGCCCCATAACACGCATCGCGGTGTGGCCGGTGCCGATTCCGAGAAACACCCGCCCGGGTGCGATCTGATTGATGCTCGCGATGGAATGCGCGGTCACCGGGGCCAGGCGCGTACCGGTGATTGCGACGCCGGTGCCGATTTTTATCCGCCTGGTGTTCGCCGCCGCCAGCGCCATCGTCGCGTAGCAGTCCGACCAAATCATCTGCGAATCGCCTACCCAGGCGCGGTCAAAGCCGAGTTCTTCGACATAGCGAATCACGTCCCAGTTTCCGATATGAGTGCTTACGCCGATTCCAAATTCCATCGCGACCTCCGATTTGTGCGGCCCCAGTGCGCCGCGTCCAGAACTAACACACGAGTAACAAAAGAGGGACTCGCTCGTCGAACATGGCGTGGTGCCCAACCCTTGAGAAAGACGACGGCCTGAGGCAGTCTCGCAATCAGTAGTGCGAGCGGCGTATTGGAGATGGGCGGAAGGCGCGGAGTGACGCGACTCGCCCCGGAACGCGCCGCCAGCCAACCATTTCCATGGAGGAGTAATCATGAGCTGGGATTTTGAAACTGAACCGGAGTTCCAAAAGGAACTCGACTGGATCGATAAATTCGTGCGCGAGGAAGTCGAGCCGCTCGACTACGTGTTGCAGTCGCCTTACGAGGTCCGCGACCCCAAGCGCAACAAACTGGTGCGCCCGTTGCAAGCCGAGGTCCGCAAGCGCAAGTTGTGGGCCTGCCATCTCGAGCCCGAGCTCGGCGGCCAGGGCTACGGCCAGGTCAAGCTCGCACTGATGAACGAGATCCTCGGCCGGTCGCGCTTCGCGCCCACCGTCTTCGGCTGCCAGGCGCCGGATTCGGGCAACGGGGAGATTCTCGCCAAGTACGGCACGCCCGAGCAGAAAAAGCGCTACCTCGAACCGCTGCTCGCCAACGATATCGTCTCGTGCTTCTCGATGACCGAGCCGCAGGGCGGCGCCGACCCCAAGGTCTTCACCACGCACGCCGAACTGCATGGCGACAACTGGGTGATCAACGGCGAGAAATGGTTCTCCTCCAACGCGCATTACTCCTCGTTTCTGATCGCGATGGTGGTTACAGACCCGGACGCGCCGCCGTACAAGCGGCTCTCGACCTTCATCGTGCCAACCGACGCTCCAGGCGTGAACATCGTGCGTCGGGTTGGCGTCGGCCAGGAGGCTGACGGCGACCACGCCTACGTGCGCTATCAGGACGTCCAGGTGCCGAAGGACCATCTGCTGGGACCGCGTGGCGGCGGCTTCGTGGTTGCGCAGACGCGCCTGGGCGGGGGGCGGATTCACCACGCGATGCGCACCATCGGACAGGTCCGCAAGTCGTTCGACCAGATGTGCGAGCGGGCGCTCTCACGCACGACCCAGGGCTCGCTGCTGGCCGACAAGCAGATGGTGCAGGAGAAGATCGCGGACTCCTGGATCGACATCGAGCAGTTCCGCCTGCTGGTGCTGCGCACCGCGTGGCGCATCGACAAGTACAAGGACTATCTCAAGGTGCGCAAGGACATCGCCGCCGTGAAGGCCGCGATGCCCAAGGTGTTCCACGACGTGGTGGTGCGCGCGCTCCAGGTTCACGGCTCGCTCGGAGTGACGCCGGAGATGCCGTTCGCCGAGCAGGTGATGGAGAGTTTCGTGATGGGCCTGGCGGACGGGCCGACCGAGGTCCACAAGATAACGCTCGCGCGCCAGGTGCTGCGCGATTACAAGGGCACCACCGGCCTCTTTCCAACCAGCCATATTCCGGCGCTGCGCGAAGCCGCGATTCGTAAGTTCGCCGACCGCATCGAACTCGAGGTGGCCGCGCAATGACGACCGCTCCCGTGCAATACGATTTCAGTGGCAAGGTGGTCGTGATAACCGGCGGCAGCCGCGGTATCGGCCACGCGATGGCACTCGGGTTCGCGGCGGCCGGTGCCAAGCTCGCGATCGCGAGCCGCAAGCGCGATACCTGCGAGGAGACCGTCAAGGAAATCCGCGCGCTCGGCTCTGACGGCTCGGCCCACGCCGCTCACGTCGGCAAATGGGAGGATTGCAACCGGCTCGCCGATGAGGTTTACGCGCGCTGGGGGCGCGCCGACGTGCTGATCAACAATGCCGGCATTTCGCCGCTCGCGCCGTCGTCGGTGGAGACCAGCGAGGAGCTGTTCGACAAGATCATCGGCGTGAATCTAAAAGGGGCGTTTCGGCTCTCGGCGCTCTTCGGCTCGCGGATGGCGGCGGGCGAGGGCGGCGCGATCATCAACATATCCTCGACCGCGGCGATTCGTCCGGACCCGGAAACCGCGCCCTACGCCGCCGCTAAGGCCGGCCTGAATATCCTGACCGTGGCCTTCGCCAAGGAGTACGGCCCCAAGGTGCGCGTGAACTGCATCATGTGCGGCCCGTTTCATACCGACATCAGCAAGGGATGGTCGCGCACGGAGGATTTTGCAAAGCGCGCGAAGCAGACTTTTCCCTTGCAACGCGCCGGCGAGGCCGAGGAGGTCGTGGGCGCAGCGCTCTACTTCGCGAGCCCGGCCGCCAGCTACACCACCGGCGCGGTACTGACGATCGACGGCGGCTCGGCGCATCTGATCGTGCGCACCACGTACGAGTGAGCCTTAGCGGGTCGAGCGACCGCTCCTTCGATTCGAAAATAGGGCGCCGGGCGGCGCGAGCCGTCCGGCGCCCTTGCGATCGCGCACAGCCGTTCAGTATTTCGCGATTACCTCGCGGCTGAATTCTTCGATCATCTCGCGCCCCTGCGGATAGACCACCTGGATCGCGACTTGCCGAAGCCCCGCCGCCTCCATCGCTTTGAGGCGCGCGATTATCTCCTCGGCCGTCCCGGTCAGCGTGCTGGCGCGGACTATCGGGTCGTCGAGGTATTTTTCCTCGCCCGGCTTGAGATAGATGAGATGGCCCTCGTGGACTTCGAGGTAGCGGCGATCCGCGGGCGTTTTCATTTTGGCGACATATTCGTCGCGATAGCGCTCCCATTGCTTTTGAAACGGCGAGGACGCCGACGCTGTGATCGCTGAGGCCTCCCACATCGCGTGCAGCAGCACCACGGCGAACGGGCCAACCCGCTGAATCGCGCGCGCCGAGGCCGCCGACTCGCCCGGCTTGAGCACGCAGGACGAGGTCAGCAGCATCGCGGGAAAATTGTTAAGCTTGCGCCCGGCGCGTGCCGCGCCCGCCTCGATATGCTTGAAGTCGGCGCGGATGTGGTCGGGATCGGAGAGCGCGGTGATCCATCCGTCGCCAAGCTCGCCCGTGAGCTCGAGCGCCTTGGGGCCGTTGGCCGCAACGTGAATTGGAATCGGATCCTTCAGGTTGATATAGCCGTGGTTGGGATGGAGAAAGCGGATCGCGCGCTCGCGTTTGCCCTCGCGGTACATCACTTCCTCGCCGCGCAGCAACTTGCGGCACATCTCGATGTACTCGCGCATGCGCTCGAGCTTGACCGGCGGCAAGCCCATCGTATTGCGCCCGGTAAAGCCGGTGCCGATCCCCAGCATCGCGCGGCCCGGTGCGAGCAGGTTGATGGTCGCGATCGAGTGCGCGGTGACTGGCTCGATGCGGTTGGAGGGAATCGCGACGCCGGTGCCGAGCTTGATTCGCTTGGTATGTTCGGCCGCGAGCGCCAGGCATACGTAGACGTCGCTGTAGATCATCTGCGAATCGTAGAACCAGGCGTGAGTGAAGCCGTGGTCCTCGGCGATTACCAGATCTTTCCAGGCATCCGGACGGGCCGGGTATGCGATTGCGAATTCCATCGCTCTGCTCTCCTTGCGGCCGCGATCGTGAGCGCCGCGCGCGCGAAAGTTTGCCCGATACCAGCGCGCCAGCCCTCCATTTGTCAAGCGAATTCCAGCGCGAGATCCCTGCTAGACCCGTGACGCCGGCAAGAGAATGCGGGGGCTGATGGCCTCAACGACGCAAGCGTTCGACGTCGTGGTGCTGGGCGCCGGAGCGGCCGGGATGATGTGCGCGATAAGCGCGGCGCGGCGCGGCCGGCGCGTGCTGCTGCTCGAGCATGGCACGCAGGCGGGCGCCAAAATTCTGATCTCCGGCGGCGGACGCTGCAATTTCACCAACCTCGAGGTCGCGCCCGAGCGCTTTCTTTCCGCCAACCCACACTTCTGCAAATCCGCGCTCAGCCGCTATACCGAGCGCGACTTCATCGCGATGATCGAGCGGCATCGCATCCGCTACCACGAGAAAACCCTGGGCCAGCTTTTCTGCGACGGCTCGGCGCGCGAGATTCTGGCGATGCTACTCGCGGAATGTGCGGCGGCCGCGGTCGATCTGCGCGTCGGCCATCACATTGCGGCCGTCACCCACGCCGACCGCTTCCGCATCGAGACCAATCGCGGCAGCTTTACCGCGCCGACGCTGGCGATCGCTACGGGCGGGCTCTCGATTCCGAAGATGGGGGCGAGCGGCTTCGCCTACGATCTCGCGCGCCGCTTCGGTCTTGGAGTAATCGATCCGCGACCCGGCTTGGTGGGGCTCAAATTCACGGGCGACATGCTCGCGCTTTGCCGGTCGCTAAGCGGCGTATCGGTGGAGGCGATCGTCTCGTGCGGCCGACAAAGTTTCCGCGAGAACATTTTGTTCACTCATCGCGGCCTCTCGGGCCCCGCGATTCTTCAAATCTCGTCCTACTGGCGCGAAGGCGACACGCTTTCGATCAACCTTACGCCCAAGCTCGAAGTCGAAAACTTTCTGCGCGAGCGCAAGCGCAGCCGTCCCAGGGCGGAGCTAAAGAACGTGTTGGCCGAAATTCTGCCGGCGCGCCTCGCGCACGCGATGGCGGAGACCGTGACAGTTGACGAGACGATGGCGAATGTGCCGGACCGCAGCCTGGCTGCGATCGCCGCGCGGCTCAAGCGATGGCAAGTCACGCCGGCGGAGTCGGAGGGATGGTCGAAGGCCGAGGTGACGGTGGGCGGCATCGATACCGCGGCGCTGTCCTCCAGGACCATGGAGGCGCGCGAGGTGCCTGGCCTCTATGTCATCGGCGAGGCGGTGGACGTCACGGGATGGCTCGGCGGATACAATTTCCAGTGGGCGTGGTCGAGCGGGTGGTGTGCGGGGCAGGCGATGGGAGAGAGGAAGTGATGAAAATTCTTCTCTCACAAGGACCGTCGTCCCCCGATATTTTCTAGAGATATGCTTTCCTTGCCTCAGCAGATTCGCGGCAGTTGGTCGCCGGCAAGGATATCGAGCAGGCGGGTCGGGCCAAACGCGGTTCGCAGGGCTACCCGCGGTTCGCCGCGGCGGGTGACCCTGCCGATACGACATGCGCTTGCTCCAAGCGGATGTAGCCGCATCGCCGCGAGTATTCGATCAGCGTGCGCTTCATCGACGATAGCGACGAGTCTGCCCTCGCAGGCCACGTATAGTGGGTCGAGACCGAGTATCTCGCACGCGGCGCGGACCGCACCGCGCACCGGCACCGCCGACTCATCGATTACTATTTCGACCGCGGAGCTTTTTGCCAGTTCATTGATGATGGTTGCCACGCCACCGCGAGTCGCGTCGCGCATGCATCGGATGCCGCCGCCGCTGTCGAGCATTCGCGACACGAGTCCGTGAAGTGGCGCGCAGTCGCTGACCAGCGTCGTTTCGAATTCGAGTCCTTCGCGCGCCGACATCACGGCGATTCCGTGATCTCCCACGGGACCGCTCACCAACACCGCGTCGCCCGGCCGTGCCCGTTCGGGCCCTAGTTCCAAATTGCCTGGAATGACGCCGATTCCACTGGTCGTGATGAATAGTCCATCGGCTTTGCCGCGCTCGACTACTTTGGTATCCGCCGCAATGACGGAAACTCCCGCCGCGCGCGATGCCTCCCGCATCGACTGCATAATCTGGCGCAGTTCCTCGATCGGGAGTCCCTCTTCGAGGATAAACGCCGCGGAGAGGCCGAGCGGTTGCGCTCCCGCGACCGCCAGATCGTTGATCGTGCCGTTGACCGCTAGTGAGCCGATGTCACCACCCGGGAATCTGAGCGGGCTTACCACGAATGAGTCGGTGGTGAAGACCAGCCGGCTCCCGCCGACGCTTACTTCCGCGCTGTCGTTGAGACGGTCGAGAATCGGATTCGACAACGCCGGAAGAAATACCGTGCGCACCAACTCGGCGGTCAGCCGACCGCCGCTTCCATGCCCGAGAACTATGAGGTCGTCCTTGCGCGACGGTAGTGGGCATTGCGGCACATCGGGAATGGCCGAAACTGCGCGATCGCGAACAGTCATTTTGCCTCCGTTGCGGCCGTCGAAACTCTGCCGGCGTGAAAATATGCCGCGCATGCGCCTTCCGCGGAGACCATCGGAGCGCCGAGCGGATGCTCGGGGGTGCATACTCCGCCGAAAGCGGGGCATCGCGGAGGTTTCAACAAGCCGCGCAACACTTCGCCCGCGCGGCATTCGACGGGTTCAATCGCCGCTTCGTGGAACAGATCGAACCTGCGTATAGCATCGTAGGCGGCGTAGCGATCGGTCAGCGCGAGCGCGCTTTTCGGCAGCACGTCAAGTCCGCGCCATCGCCGGTCAACGATAGTGAAGATCTCCGCCATCAGCGACCGTGCGGAGAGGTTGCCCTCGGTGCGCACTGAGCGCACGTACTGGTTTTCGAGTTCAGCCCGGCCGGCCTCGAGTTGCGCCGCGCACATCGCAACACCCTGCAACAGGTCGAGCGGCTCGAAGCCGGTTACCACGATCGGCACCTTGAATTTCTCGACGAGCGGCCGATACTCCTCGATGCCCATCACCGCGCAGACGTGGCCGGCGGCCAAAAAGCCCTGGACGCGGTTGTTTTCCGATGACAAGATCGCCTCGATCGCGGGCGGGACGCGAACATGCGCGGCTATCACGGAGAAGTTGGGAAGCTTCAACCGTGAAGCGTGGAAGACCGCCATCGCGGTGGTCGGCGCGGTGGTTTCGAAGCCTACGGCGAAGAACACTACCTCGCGGGCAGGCTCACGCCGCGCCAGTTCCAGCGCGTCGAGGGGTGAGTAGACCACTCGGACGTCGGCGCCGGCGGCGCGCGCGTCGAAGAGATCGCACGAGGAGCCGGGCACCCGCAGCATGTCGCCGAAGGAGCAGAGCGTAATCTCGGGGCGCCTGGAAAGATCGATCGCGAGGTCGATCATTTCGATCGGCGTGACGCACACGGGGCATCCGGGGCCATGAACGAGAGTGATCTCGCGCGGCAGCAACTGGTCGAGTCCGTAGCGCAGGATTGTATGGGTTTGGCCGCCGCACACCTCCATGATCATCCACGGTCTGGTGACCGTTGCGCGGACGCGATCAAGAAGAGCACGGGCTGCGCCGGCGTCGCGAAATTCGTCGACGAATTTCATGGCTCATCTTCCTGATTGTCCCGCTGTATTTCGGGAACCTCGATCTGTCGCATCAGTTCGAGCGTGCGCGCGGCCGCTTCCCGGTCCAGTGTGCCGATCGCGAAGCCCGCGTGAACGATTGCGTAGTCGCCTTCGACGGCTTCCGGCACGTAGGCCAGGCAGACCCGGCGAGTGACGCCGCCGAAATCGACGTCTCCCATGCGCAGACCCTGTTGATCGACAATGCGAACTATTCGCCCAGGGACCGCAAGGCACATGACGAACCTCCCAACCGATCGGAGTTGAGCCGCGCCGCGCCAACGACGGCCTGTCCGTATGCCAAGCCGCCGTCGTTGGCGGGCACGCTTTGATGCACCAGCACGGTAAATCCGTCTCGCTCCAGGCGCTCAACCGATGCGGCGAGCAACAGACGATTCTGAAAGCATCCGCCGCTCAAGGCCGCGACATTGATCCCGCTTTTCGCCTTCGCATCCGCCGCCATTCGCCGCACCACTTCGGCGATCGATTCGTGAAAGGCGCGGGCGATATCCGCTTTGGCCACGCCGCGAGTGATTTCGTCGAGGATCGCGCTAACCATGCCGCCGATTCGCACAACGCCGTCCTCGAGTGAGAAAGGATAGGTCCTATTGGTTCGAGATGATTGGCGCGCGAGCGCTTCCAGTTCGATCGCCGCTTGGGCTTCGTAGGTCACCTCGTCACGCACTCCGAGGAGCGCCGCGACCGCATCGAACAGCCGGCCACAACTCGAAGTCTGAACGGTGCTGATGCGCCGCTCGATCATTTTGGTGAGGATGCGAACGCGTTCTTCGCCCAGAAATTCGCGTGACCGCGCGTCGGCAATTTCTCCAAAGAGAGTCAGCATATAAGCTGCCGCAATTCGCGCCGGGTGGCGAATCGCAGCGTCACCGCCCGCCAGCGGCATGTACTCGAGATGCGAGAGCCGGCGAAAGCCGAAAAAATCAAGGACCATTGCCTCGCCGCCCCAGATAGCGCCGTCGGCGCCGTAGCCCGTACCGTCGAAGGCGAGACCTATTGCCGGTCCCTGATGACCATGTTCGGCCATGCACGCGGCGAGGTGAGCGTGATGGTGCTGAACGGCAACGGTACCCATGCCCAGGTGCGCAGCGAGTTCGCGCGCCGCCGATTGGGGATGAAGATCATGGGCGGCGACGCGAGGTGTGATGCCGGTCAGGGCAAGCCATTTGTCGAGGGAATCGCGAAAATGATCCTGGGTCGCGACGTTTTCAAGCGTGCCGATGTGCTGGCTCATGAATGCCTGCCGGCCCGACAGGAGACAGAAGCTGTTTTTGAGATCGCCGCCGATTCCAAGAACCGGAACCGGTGCCTCGATCGGAGCCGTCAGTGCGCGAGGTGTCGCGCCGCGGCCAAGCCGGATCGGCTGAGCGCCATGTAATCCGGTCGTCCAGACACTATCGTCGCAGCGCTGATGAATCGGGCGATTGTGCAGCAGCAGCGCGTCCACCATACCGGCGAACGCAGTTCGCGTCTCCTCGCCGGTGCACGCGAGCGGCTCGCCAGGCAAATTAGCGCTGGTCATGATCAAGGGGCGTCCCACATCGTGCACAAGCAACTGATGAAGCGGCGAGTAAGCGATCATCAGTCCGACGTGGTCGTTGCCCGGAGCAACCGACGGCGCGAGTGCGATGTCTTCGCGTTTGCGCACGAGCACGATCGGCGCTTGCGATGAAGCGAGCAGGGCGGCTTCCTGATCTGAGACGATTGCGAAGTGCAGCGCGGATCGCAACGAATCGACCATAATCGCCAGCGGCTTGTGCGTCCTTCGTTTGATCGCCCGCAGACGTAAAACCGCCGCCTCATTGGTCGCGTCGCACGAGAGATGAACGCCGCCAATCCCTTGAATGGCGATGATGCCGCCTTTGCGAAGGATAGCGGCGGCGCCGGCGATGCAGTCCTGAGGAACGAGGGACTCGCCGGTTTCCGGTTGCCGGCGGCAAACCTCGAGCCGTGCTTCAGGACCGCATTGTGGGCACGCTATCGGCTCTGCCCTGAAGCGCCGGTCCGACGGATCGAGGTATTCGCCCTCACATTTGGCACAGAGAGGAAATCCACGCAGCGTCGTGGTCTCGCGGTCGTATGGAAGCGCCTGAACGACAGTGAATCGCGGTCCGCACAAAGTGCAGTTGGTAAAGGGGTACCGGAAGCGGCGGCTCGCGGAATCGAAAATTTCATGCATGCATTCGGCACAGACGGCGAGATCGGGTGGAATGGTCGTCGCCGCGCGGCCGCGCTCGCTCGGCATCGCGCAAAAGCCGGATTCGCCGCGCACTGAACGGCGCTCAACCTCGATCCTTTCGATCGCGGCCGCCGGCGGCGCCTCCGACACCAGGCGCTGTCGAAATTCGCGCAAGTCATTTCGCGTGCCTTCGATTTCGATCTCGACGCCGCAGGACAGATTGCGCACAAAACCGGCAATCTCGAGCGAGTTCGCTAAACGCCAGACGAATGGTCTGAAGCCCACTCCTTGTATGGTTCCGCTCACCACGAGGCGCTCGCGCGCTGTTTCGTTGAAATCGTTGGCCGATGCGCTCAGCTCCTCTACCCACAACCGCACCCGCGCCAGGGCGCGGCCTACCGCCCGCCGCGCAATCTGGCTGAGAAGATGCGGCCGCCGTGGCCGCGTGCGTGCGATTTCGATTCCGAGAACCCCACCTTGAGCAGGCGCCCAGCCCAATTTGCGCGCGAGTTGAACTGCCGCCGCCACACCCAGGTCGTGCGAGGAAACAAAGTGAGCCTCGCGTCGGCTGAGCTGGTCGAAGCTTAGTTCATGGAGAGTGCCCACAGGCGCGCCGGATCGCACGGCGTCGATAAGGATGGCGGAGTCGATTCCCTTCAGCAGTTCGAGGAGATTCGCACCCGGCCGATCGGCAACGATTACGTCGCAATTCGGCGGCGGTGCCTGCGCCAGGATTCGCGCGACCTCCAACCCGGCGGCATCGTCGCCGAAAGGGCTTCCGATTCCGATGATCCGAATCAATGCCGTTGGATCTCGAGTTTGAGGAAGTGCGTGGAGCAGGAGATGCACGGATCGTAGTTGCGAATTGCCATCTCGCACGCACTCGTCGCCTCTGCCTGCGATCTTTGAATTATTTCCGGAACCAGCGCGCGCAAGTCGGCTTCGATACGCGCCTGGTTCTGCGACGTCGGCGGCACAATCCGCGCCGATCGAATCAATCCCCGCTCATCGGTCTCGTAGGCGTGAAAAAGAGAGCCGCGCGGCGCCTCCGTGATCGCACGTCCGATTCCAGCACGCGGCTCGAACGAAGCGGCAGACGCTGACGGCGGCTCGTAACCGTCAATGATCCTCAGCGCTTCGTCGATCGCATAAAGAATCTCCAACGAGCGTGCGACGATGCTCGCGTAGGGATTCGAGTTCGGCCATGGGATACCGGTGTCGCGCGCTACCGAGACGACTTCGGGCCCCAGCCGATCGAAATTGAGGTTGACCCGGGCCAGCGGTCCTAGGAAGTAGGGGCCGCGGCCTTTGACCTTGCAGTGAAGCGCGGTCGAATACGGTACCTGGTGCTCCTCGAAGAAGTCGTCGAAGTTTTCCTGGGCCGCATCGATGCCCTCGCTCGAAACTATCCTTCCTTCATTCATCGGATATTCGTCCGGATGCCGGAGCGACACGAACTCGATATCCCGGCTGATCGCGGGCAAATCAAAGCGCGAGACCCAACGCACGCATTCGACCGTGTCATCGCGCACGCGCAGAAGCTGTTCGCGCAGATCGGCAAGCTCGCCGCGCCGGGGAACGCGGGTGAAGCCGCCAATACACGCGCCCACCGGATGGACCGAACGGCCGCCGAGAATCGCCACGATGTTGTTGCCCGCCTTCTTTATTCTCAGCCCACGCTCCACTGCCTCCCGATTCTTCTCGGCCAATGTAATGACGCTCTCGCAGCCTAGAAAGTCTGGCGCCGCCAACATGTGGATGTGGAGGGCGTGGCTTTCGATCCATTCGCCGCAATAGAACAGCCGGCGCAAGGCGCGGATTGCCGGGTCAATCGCGATGCCGTACAGCCGCTCGAACGCGTGAACCGTGCTCATCTGGTAGGCGACCGGACAGATGCCGCAGATCCGGGACGTGAGGTCCGGGGCTTCGCGCGAATCGCGGCCGCGCAAAAATGATTCGAAGAAGCGGGGCGGCTCGAAAATTTCCAGGCGCAAGTCGGCCACCTCTCCGTCGCGCAACTTGATACGCAGGGCGCCTTCGCCCTCGACGCGGGTCAGATAGTTGACCTGTAGCGTTCTACTTTTTCTTCGCTGCGAGGGCATCCGCGGTCTCCCGCCATGGCCGTACGTAGCCGTTGATCCCGCGCAAGCGGCGCATCGCCTCGTTTTCGGTGACGCCTTGAGCCGCCAGCAGTCCCGTGAACGACTCCATGTTCTGGTCATCCGCCGGGCCGAAGCATCCGTAACATCCACGATTGAACGACGGACATAGCGCGCCGCATCCCGTGCGTGTCACCGGCCCGAGACACGGCTCGCCCCGCGCAACGACCACGCAGACGTTGCCACGCCGCTTGCATTCCATGCACACGCTATAACCCGGCAGGACCGGCTTCGCCCTGGACAACAGCGAACGCACGACGGTTAGCAGTTGATGCTTGTCGACCGGGCAGCCCCAGATCTCGAAATCGACGCGGACGTGTTCCGAGATCGGAGTCGAGGTCGACAGGGTCGAGATGAATTCGGGGCTCGGGTAGACGACGCGCCGGTATTGTTCGACGTCGGCCGAATTTCGCAACGCCTGGATTCCGCCCGCGGTCGCACATGCTCCGATGGTGACGAGATAGCGGCTGTCTTCGCGCACCTTGATAATCCGCCGGGCGTCGTCAGGGGTGGTGATACTGCCCTCGACGAAGGCGATGTCGTAAGGCCCATCGAGCTGGCGGCTGCGCGCTTCCGCGAAATAGACGAAGTCAACCACTCCGGCGAGCTTCAATAGCTCATCCTCGGCGTTGAGGAATTGCAACTGGCAGCCGTCGCAAGAAGCAAACTTGAATACCGCAATACGGGGTTTCATATACCCGAGTGTCCGAATAGCTCTCTCACCGTGCGATAAGAGAAGATCGGCCCGTCCTTGCAGACGAAGTGCTCGCGATACTGGCAATGGCCGCAGAGCCCGACCGCGCACTCCATCCGCCGTTCCATCGATAGGTAGATAGCATCGTCGGCGATGCCCTTTTGCCGAAGCGAGTGCGCGGCGAAGCGCATCATCACCTCCGGACCGCACATCATCACCATCGACGATGGCGGTACAGTCAGCTCGTCAAACAATTCCGTGACCACACCGATCCTGTAGTGCCAGCTCTTGTCTGGCTGGTCCGTCGTCAAGTAGACCTTGGTGCGCGGCGCGCGCCGCCATTCGTCGAATCGCTCGCGGTACAAAAGATCATTCGGCGTCCTGACCCCGTGCAGAATATGCAGTTCGCCATACTCGTCACGCCGATGGAATATATAGTTGATTAACCCGACCACCGGTGCGCATCCAAGGCCGCCAGTGATAATTACGACGTCTCGCCCGCGCGCCGCGTCGACCGGCCATCCATTGCCATACGGACCGCGAACGCCGACTACGTCGCCCACCCTCCACCGGGCCATCACGCCCGTTACGCGTCCCACTATCCGGATAGTGTGTTCGAGGATTTTCGGCTCCGCCGGATCCGACACGATGGAGATCGGTATCTCCCCGACGCCGAAGGCGTAGATCATGTTGAACTGCCCGGCCGCGAAGCGATACGAGCGACGCACTTCGGGATCGAGCAATCGCATGGTGAAGGTGTAGATATCCGCGCTCTCGGTCCGGCGGGCCGTGATGCGAGCCGGATGTATGGTGTAGGGGGTCATCGCCTCATCGCTCGCCCCGCTGAGCGCGGATCGCGGCGACTTCCTCGGTGAGGTCGATTCCAACCGGGCACCACGCGATACAACGGCCGCATCCAACACAGCCCGAAGTGCCGAACTGATCGATCCATGAGGCGAGCTTGTGGGTGAGCCATTGGCGGTAGCGGTTGCGGATATGCGGACGGAAGTTCATGCCGTGGATGTGCGCATGCTCGAGCGAGAAACAGGAGTCCCACTCGCGCACGCGACGGCTCATGTTGCCCTCGAGCTCCTCGACGTCGATGACCGTGTGGCAGAAGCACGTTGGGCATACCATCGTGCAGTTGGTGCACGAGAGGCATCGGGACGCGACGTCGTTCCAGCGAGGATTCTCGGCTTCCTCGTAAAGCAGGCGCGGCAGATCCGAAGTATCCAGGTGCCGCTGCATGGCTGCCGCGCACTCGCCAATCCGCGCGCGTGCCGCCGTCGCTTCGTCGTCGTGGGCCGCACTCAACTGGAGCTTGGCGACGATCGCGTCACCGGCGGAAGAGGCGCTCCGCACCACGAAGCTTTCTTCCATTTCGGTTAAGGAGAGATCGAAGCCGGTGGTCGCCTCGGGCCCTGTTCCCATCGAGGTGCAGAAGCAGGTCGACGAGCTACGGGTGCAGTTGACCGCGACCAGAAAAGCGTCCTTGCGCCTGGTCTCGTAATGCGTGTCGCGAAAGCGATCGTGCAGGAAGATCCGATCCTGGACCGCCAGCGCCGCCAGATCGCAGGCCCGCACTCCGATGAACGCCAGCCGGGGCGCGGTGGGTGTTACCTCGCTGACCTTGAAGCCGCGCCGTTCTCGCTGCACTTCGAGCAGCGTTTCTTGCGGCGCGAAAAAGAACGGCTTGAGCGAACCGGCGCCGTTCACCACTCCGAAAATTTCTCCGGCGACGCCTGCCCCGAGGCGGTAGCGGCCGGGCTCCTGCGATTCGCGCATTCCCACCGGCAGGTCGGAAACCCGGCGCACCTCTTCAAAAGCCACGCCACCGTCACGCGCGACCGGGCCCAGAACCTTGAATTCCTCGCCCCACAGCAACGTGATGAGATCCTGGAGCACCGCCTTGGGCATCTTCAGGGGCTCCTTCATGCGGACTTCTCCGAGGCGTACAGGAACGTAACGCGCAGACTGCCCAGCAGGGACAGCCACTCGCCGATACCGTCCGCGCTCATAGCCGAAGCCTTGATTATTCGCGCATGCGGATTGACCGCGCGCACGTAGTCAGTCCACTCGTCGAGCTCGAAGGGCACGTACGGCAACAGATCGCACTTGTTCAATACCACGACATCGGCCGCGCGAAACATCGGCGGATATTTAAGCGCCTTGTCGACTCCTTCGGTGGGACTCGTCACCACTACGCGAAGCTGCTCGCCCAAATCGAACAGCGCCGGACAGACCAGATTGCCCACGTTTTCAATGAAGAGCACGCCACCCCTGGTGAGTTCGAGATGGTGAAGGGCGCGATGAATCTGAGCGGCATCAAGATGGCACCCGAGCCCGGTCTCCACCTGATACGCGGTCGCGCCTGCGGAGCGGATGCGCGCGCTGTCGCGGTCCGTTGCCTGGTCTCCCTCAATTACTGCGATCCGTCCGGAATCCCGCCACGACGCGATCGTAGTTTCGAGCAGCGAGGTCTTTCCCGCGCCTGGCGCGCCCATCAGATTGATCGCGAAAACTCCCTGTTTCGCAAAGTGAGTCCGGTTGTGTTCTGCTGTAGCCGCGTTCGCGGCGAGCAACCGCTCGTTGACCTCGATTGTGCGCACCGACGGAGTGCCGCAGCCACACGTGTCACACATTGGCCACCTCGATTGTCCGCAGTATCATCTCGTCGCCGGACAACAGTTCTCCGCCCAGTCGCCCGCAGCCCGGGCAATGACCGATCAGGCCTTCGAAGTCAAAGCGTAAGCCGCAACCATCGCAGCGGCTGCGACCGGGCAGGGTGGTTATCGAGAGCTTGGCGCCGTCCGCTCGAGTTCCTTTGGCCAGAACGCGGAATCCAAAACATAACGATTCCGGGGCGATTCCGGCCGCCGATCCGACGCTCACACTGACGCCCACGACCCTGACGTCGCCGGGCCCCAGGTTGCGTTCGATCGCGGCCAGCAGGTCGCGTGCAAGCGACAGTTCATGCATGTGAGTTCCGCCGTGATCGTAACTGGTTACTTCTTTCTTTCGAGCACGGTGAAGCGAAATTTTCTGCCTTAATTCCGATTCAGCCTCGCACCAGCGCTGGACGGTTTGCAAACGTAACGGAAATCTATCCTCCGTGGGCGTTGCGCGGGACCCTGCGCGACAGCGAGCCCCACTTGGGAAGCGCCAGGTTCTTTCCGATCGCGAGGGCGAGGAGTTCGCCGGCGCGCACGCTGAGTGCGACGCCGTGGCCCGCGTACCCACCGGACACTAGCAGGCGAGGGTTCGCGGGATGCGCCCCGAGCAGCGGAATCGAATCGTTCGCGAATGCGATCGGCCCCGCCCAAGCCGCCTCGAACCGCGTCTCGTGCAGCGCCGGATGCAGTCCGCGCACCCGCTTGCGCAGTCGATCGAGCACCGCGCCGGAGCTGCCCTTGCGAACGTCGGTCTCCTCGAGCTCGGGCGGTTCGCCGAACACCAATCCCGCGCCAAATATCACCCGCCCGTCACGAATCGTGCGGCCCCACAGATAGGGTAGGTCGCTGGTGTAAAACGGCACGCCTTCATCCAATCCGATTGCGGCCAGCGAGGCGGCGTCGAGAGGCTCGGTCGCGCACGCGAAGGTTAGCGAGCTATGCAGCGGCGGAGCGTCGGGCAGCGTCGCATTGATCCACGCATTGGTGGCGACCACGATGTGCCCTGGCCGGATTCGCTGGCCGCCGACTTCCAGGGATAATTCGGGTCCAGGAACGATTCGCGTGACCGGCGACTGCTCGCGGATGATCGCTCCGAGCCGCGCCGCCGCCTGCGCAATCCCGATCGTCAATGCCGCAGGCTGTACGACCCCGCCGCTGACCGTCCTCGCGATACCCACCGGGCGGCCGTCATCCGACCACGGCAGCATACGCTCCGGCGCGGTCTTTCGATGCTCGATTTCCCAGCATCCGGGCAGGAAGAGGTCGCAATCGATTCCCTCTTCATCGACCAGCCGCTCGAGGCCCGGCACGCACACGTCGACTCGCTCGAGGATGCCAGCCGCCGTACCTTCGAGGACCAGGCCGCCGGTCCTACCGCTGGCGCCATCGGCGATTAGTCCGGCTTCGAAAAGGGCCGCGCGGATTCTCATTTTGGCCAGATGATAGGCGGCCGAGACGCCCGTCAGTCCGCCACCGACGATCGCGACATCCACGACCGCGGGAATCGTTGAGGACACTGCGGGAGGCGCAGTGTTATCCGCCGCAGAAGGGAGAGGTCGTTGCCATGGAGCAGCGCCCCACTTTGATCGCAGCTTCAACATCATCTACAACGTCGCATCATCCAAGCATAACAGGCCTCCCGCACCGACGCCGCAGCCTGACCGGGTGCCGACCACTCAACCGGCTGCTGACCAGGACAGGAACGAAGGGACCGTGCGCGTGCGGGAGAGCACCGCGACCGCTCGCAGGCCGTCGGTAAAGTAACTATCGCCCGTGAGGTTGCGGCGCGGGGCCGCGGCGGGGGCAGCCTCCACGCCGCGGACGTAACCGAGGCGTGCGACACGACCGGCGGCCCGCAAACCGTCCAGCACATAGTCCCGCGCCTCATCGACGTCGGGATCGATCAGATGAGTTGTCAGGTTCCAGGTTCTCAGCGTAAAGCGCACGCCGATATCGCGGCTAACCTGGCCGATCCACACCGGCTGGCCGTCAAAGAGCATGCTGGTCGCCCACAACCGCATATGGAGGCGCTGGTTGAGACTCATGCGGGCTCGTTGCAGCGCGACATCCTGCTGACGTCTATCGAGATATAGCGGACTTACCGGAGAGTAGCGGTATTGCGACTCCAGCAGGAAAGCCCTGGCGGTCTTCCAGGCGGTGCCGAGCGTGAGCGACTCGGTCTCGTCCCACGCGCCCAGGCACTCCTGGATGCTGGTGCGGTCGCCCACGATGACCAGATTGAGCGGGTCACCCTCGACGGTCCCCCGCGCGTTGCTGGTGCAGCGCGGCTGCTCTTCGAGCCAAGTCTGGAGCGCCGCCTCGTCGAGAGTTTCGGTCTTGCCGGCAGTCTGCGCCTGCTCTAGCGGACGCGGCAGCACCAGCCCCGGCACCTCGACCGTGAACGGGAAGTCCAGGGAGCGGCTGCGGCCCAGCAACCGCACGTCAACCCGCTTCACCGCCTCATCCAAAGGGGTGAACAGGAAACCGCTGACCTTCTTTCCGGGCGGAATCACCCCGGTGAGGAAGCCTATCGCGCGAAAAAGTTTGTTCAGGTGCTGGTTGGCGGCGCGCGCGCCCAGAAGCTTGAGCGGTACGAGTGGGAGGAGCGGAAGGAACAGCCATCCGAGCAACCCGAAGGCCACCAGCCGCTTGCCCATCGCAAAGTGCACCAGGTGAGCGGCCTCCAGCGGAGTGTAGTAGTCCGGATCGAGTTGGACCCGGTCCAGCCATAACGGTTCCCCGCCGCCGTTCGCTACCTCCAACCATACCGCCTGCAGCCCGTGGCGCGCCATCCGGACCCCAAATATCCGTTCGCTTTCCCGGTCGCTCGGCACCGCAACTGTGGTTTCGACCTCACCCTCGTGGCGGGTTTGTGCCCGCTCCAGGAACGAGCGCTCGTCGGGACGCGGCGAGTAATCTATGGTCAGCCACTTGAGCGGCCTGAAACTGCCACGGGTTACGCGCTCGCCAGCAAGCGAATTTTGATCTCGACGAACCAGGATCTCTCAACTCCACCTGTCGAGCACCCCCAACACGGGGGCCGGTCTCCATTGCACGTCAACCCGTATGTAGCGACCCGGAGACGTTTTCGCCAGGGACAATTCGTTCGACCTGCCGGCTTCGCACCAAGCCGGCAGGCCGAACTTCAGATCAGTTGAGCTACTCGAACGCGCCTATATCATTGCCAGCGTTTTGCGGCCGCGATTGGCCCGTGTAGTCGTGCGTGACCAGGGGTTCAGCGGTGCCAGCTCCGATCAGAGGCGAGCCGGCGCCAAGCGTGAAGTTGAGCCCCGAGGCGTTGACGAAATCCGGGTTTTCATTAAGGGACGGCGCGTTACTACCGTAGGTCCCGGGCTTAGACCCATCGGCCATCCACATGTCATTGCTTTCGGCCGTGTAAGTTGCCGAACCGCTATCGGCGGATAGGTAATTGTCGCCGCCGTTACCAACGTTGTAAAAGATGTTGTTGGCAATATCCGCATCAGTGTTCTCGATCAGGTCGACGCCCTCCTGGGTCACCGTATCGATGGTGTTGTTGTAAAATCTCACGTCGATGGGACCACCGCTGGTGCCGCCATCGACCAACAACCCTTGGAAGAGATTGATAAACACATTGTTCATGAACAGCAGGCCGCTGGTGGCGCCGGAACTCTGCTCGATCATGGCGATGTGATTGGTTCCGCCTCCGCTGTTGCCCGGCCCCGGGAGCTGGCACCAGTTGGAGTCGAACGTCATGTTACTGGCCGGTCCCCAACTCTGGAAGCAATCGGTATGCGGGTTGGTGTTGTAGGTTGTGCCGGGCAGGGGGATGTTCTCGATGGTGTTGTTCACAAACTGCCCATTGGTGCCGAAGAAGCGGAACCCGTCGGCGTCGGCCCCGTTACGCCTCGCGCATCCCGACGGCAACTGGTAGGTCCCATCGACCACGTTTCCCTTGACCAGGTAGCCGTCGCCGTCGAGTTGCGCGCCGGCCATCTCAGTGTGCAGGAACGTATTGTTAAGCAAGGTGGTGTTGGCGGAGGACGGTTCGACGTAAACTCCTTCTGCGCAAAGATTTTGAATCTGGTTGTTTTCTATTAAATTTCCGATGCCATCAACATGAATGCCAATATCGCCCGGATCGCCATTGGCTTTGAAGTCGATCGTGAAACCGCTGATTACGATCCAGTTTGCAGCGACATCGAAACCCTTCATGGTCACTGCGCCGGTCGCCGACGGATCGATCTCGAAAGTGATCGGAGTCGACTGCTTGCCTGAAGTCGAGACCGACACGCGCTCGGCATAGGTGCCCGGTTCGACCAAGGTCGTATCACCCGGACGCATCGTCGCGGCGGCATGGCCTATCGTCAGCCAGGCCGAAGCAATTGATTGCCCGCTGCTCGAGTCGCTCCCGGTCGGCGCTACATAGTAGGTGTTGCCCGCAGTCGGGGTCGGTGTTGCCTTCGGGCTCGGCGTCGGCGTAGGAGCCGGTGCCGGGGTCGAGGTTGGTTTGGGCGTGGCTATCGGGGTCGAAGTTGGTGGAGGCGTTGCGATCGGCGTCGGAGCCGGTGACGATGTAGGTTTTGGCGTCGGTGGCGGAGTTGGAGAAGGAGCTGGAGTCGGGGTGGGTGTCGCGCCAGATGTTCCGGAGCTGGATAACAGAGCGATCAGCGCTCCGACGTTACTTGCACTGCGAGACGCGGTGCCGACCTCGTTGCCGGTCGCACCTCCCGTCGTGGCCGCGTCGCCCATCCCGATGCCGATGCCATAGCCGGTAGCCCTGAAGGACCAGCGCATCGCCATACTCGACGGCGGATTGATCGGGGCGCCAGAGGCAAGACCAAAGAAACCCAGAAGTAGATATGTACTGCCGTTAGCCGGGATCGAAATCGACGGCGCGACCACGCTCGTCGAGCTTGGATTGGCTTCGCCGCCTTGAGCGGCGACCGGTGATGAGGTATTGACGCCGGCATAGTCCGCGATTCCGGCCGCGGCGTCATTGCCACCAGTGAAGGACCAGGTGTAGTTGGACGGTTCGCTCGCGGGTGCATTCGAGACACGAGTATAGATCGCCTGCGCGATTGCGCCACCGTAGTTGTCGCGCCTTACCATGGTCCAGCCTGAGGGCGCGTGGATAGGCAGGTTCGTACCACCGCGGATAGCGATCTGTGCGACCAGTAGATCGCCGGCCGCAACAGTCGATGGCCGCGTCAGAGTAAGGTAATTGCCGCCACCGTTGGCGGTGCTCGTAGTGACGACCGTTCGAAGCGTTATTCCGGTCTGACCTGTGGACGATTGTGCAGGACTGCTCAACCCCACGAGTAGGAGAATGAATCCGGCAAGAAGATAACCTCCCGCCACACCACGCCGATGGCCCATGTTGTTCCCCCTTGATTGTCGAATCGCCCCGCAACTTGTTCCGGCGAGAGTGAAGTCAGTTTCATTTGCACGCGCGGGCGGAGAAGCGTTCGCCTTGACGCCGATGGCAAATTTGCTGTTCGGCTTTTCCGGCGATGCCTGTTCAGCGCAGCCATCATTTCGCCATCGAAAGTTGCAGAATTATTCGCCCAGACCACTAACGGAATATTGCTGGCAGGGGAAGCTCTGAATTAAAAAAAACCAAGCCTTTTCACGTATTTAGGGCATATCCCGGTTATAATGACTTCTACCTTCTTCAATCCTTTTTTGAACGGCCGAAGCGTGACGCGTCAATGAACTATCGCCAAATTTGAGCGTTAACCCGCGATGACTGGCAGGGCAGTAAGAGAGAACGAGCTCGCAGTTCAGTCCGCGAGTTTCGGCGGAGCGTGCTTACGATCAACGATGAATCGCGAGATCAGCGAGAATGAAACGCGCCGATATCGATGTGACCGAGCTGCTCTGGCGGACTACCAGGACTGTCGGCGCCGAGCCTTACGCCCGCGCCGATTAGCGGCGATGAAGACTGCAGACGAAAATCGAGTGCCGACGGGTCGACGAATTTCGGATCGACCGTTAAATGACCGGCGCTGCTGCCGTAACTGCCGGGAGCGGCCCCGTCGCTCATGTACATGTCGTTCTTGCTGGCGACGAAATCAGCCGAAGCGGCGTCAACCGCCAGAAAACCATCCTTATGACTGCCCACGTCGTAAAAGATGTTGTTGTCAATTTGTGCGCGCGGCGTGTTACGCAAAACCACCGCCTCCTGCTGCATGTTGACGACGGTATTGTTTATAAATCGAAGGCCGGTGATCCCACCTGGAGCGCTACTGTAAACGATCAATCCCTGCCCCAGGTTGGAGAAGAAGTTGTTTATGAACAGTAGGTTCACCACCCGTCCGGACTTGTCTTCAATCATACCGATATGGTTGCTGGCCCCGCCTGAAGCTACGCTGGGAGCCGGCATCCGGCACCAGTTCGAATCGAAGGTCATATCGGCGGCAGGTCCCCAGCTCTGGAAACAATCCGTATGCGGATTGAGATTGTACTGGGTTCCGGGCACCGCAATGTCGTGAATGCGATTGCCGCGGAAAATGTGGCCGCGGCCGAAAAACCGAAAGCCGTCGGCGTCAGCGCGGTAACGCCGCGCACATCCGGGCGGATATTGGCGGGTGTCGGCAACGTCATTGTACTCGACCAGATTGCGCTCGCCGCCAATTTGCGCGCCGCTCATCTCGGCGCGGACTATGGTATTTCGGCTGATGATGTTACCGGACGCGGCGCTCGATGAGCCGCTGCCGTCGGTGGCAAAAATTCCCTCAAAGCAGAGGTCGTGAATACTGTTGCCACTCACGACATCGTGCGAACCGGTGAGGTAGACGCCAACTCCCCGCTCTTGCGTGGCGTTATGATTGGTTATTTCGAAGCCTGCGATCTCGACGTAGTTCCCTCGAATTTCAAAGCCCTGGACCACTACCTTTGCTCCCCTCGCCGCGATCAATTTGATTGGGTGTCCAGCCTCGCCGGAAACGTTGATAACGACCCGCTCATCGTAGGTGCCCGCTGCTACCAGCACCGTGTCGCCAGGCTTGGTTAGTTCGGCGGCGCGCTGTATCGTCCGCAAGGGAAGCTTCTGCGACAACCCAGGGTTAGAATCCGCACCAGATAACGCTACATAGAATGTTTTACCATCAGAGACGAGGGCATTCCGGGCGACCACGGTCGTTTGATCCTGGCCCTCGGTGATGCGCTCCGTAGCAGTATAAAGACCGTTTCGCTGACGCAATTGCCTTGTTTTGGGGACGGCAGCCAGGCCGATGAGGGCGCATCCGACAGCGATCACAAAGCTCGGTTTCATAAAACTCACCACCAAATTCTGATTTCTCGCGACGCGATGCCAGATTCTCCAACAGGCATCATGCTTTGACCTCTTCTAAAATGAGGCTCGATCCGAACTAGTCGGCAATTTTCGTCATTTATTCGCTCATGACAGATCACAGATCAATGACTTGATGTTTAAATCATTGCCTTTCGCGCGCTATCTTTAATTTACCGCTCGTTTGACAACTTCAGACTCTTGACCCATTCTAATCTAGCTGATACTTACTTACCAATAGGTAATTCAGGTTATGTTCTGCTATTTTAGGATTTGGTCATCATTGTTAATCGTTTTGTTGCTGTTAACCGTCATCATCGGTGGATGCTCCTCTGCCGGAGTCAGCTCAGACACGCGTCAGGCGGCGCCTGCAATCGGCACTCAGATTTCGCCCGAGACCTGTGCGGCAATGGCCAGCGCGGATACTGGGACGCAAGACGAAGCCAGCTACCAAATTCAGCCGGGTGACGTGCTCGGTATTCGCTTCTATATGAGCCCGGAGCTTGACGATGAGCCTACAGTCCGTCCCGACGGCAAAATAACCGTACGTGAGGTAGGCGACGTGGTTGCGGCAGGACGGACGCCGGTGCAACTCGCGGCCGCTCTGGACCAAGCGTATTCGACCGAGCTCAGGGCACCAGAGGCCACTGTACACGTCAAGGCCACGCCGAGTCGCCAGGTCTATGTGGACGGGCAGGTCTCGCATCCAGGAAGCTTCGCACTCGAGCCGCGGATGTCGGCGATACAGGCGGTTGCCCAGGCGGGTGGAGTGACCGAGGATGCGGCGCCCACGGCGGCGTTGCTCATACGGCGCGATCAATGCGGGCGGCCGAGCGGGATTGGATTCGATCTGGCGCGAGCAGAGAAACAGCCGGAAAGCGATCAGGACGTGCGGCTTTTGCCAGGCGATATCATCTACGTCCCGCGCAGCAAGATCAGCGAGATGGGTCTCTTCGTTAAGCACTACGTGAAGGACCTGTTGCCGGTGCAGCCGTATCTCCCGATTTTTTAGCGCAATGGAGTCTTCGTTTGCCTAACAATTTTGCAGCCTGGATCGAATTGCTGTTCAGACGATGGCATCAGTTCATCTACTGGACCGCCGTGGTGTTCGCGTCGGTGGTCGTAGTCACGATGCTGTGGCCGCCCTCCTATGTATCGAGCGCCAAGATTCTGGTGCAGGACGATCGCGCCCCGCTGCCCGCATCGCCGGCGATCGAAGCCGCGCCGCAAACCCTGCAGGGTTCCGTCGACTCCGCACCCGCGGAGCAGGACATGAACTCCGAGATGGAGCTGCTCACCAGCGCGTATCTCATCCAGCAGACCGTCGCAGGTCTCACGCCGGCCAAGAAGAGTCTTGCTGAACGCCTGATGGCGTCCATTTCGACATGGATGAATCTGCCCAACACTCTATACACCCTGCTACATACCGGGCCTGTGCCTGATGCGCAGCATCTTTGGATCGAAAAACTCGGCCGCCATCTCGACTGCACCTTGATCAAACGCTCGAACATAATCGAGGTAACGTTTGCCAGCCGCAACGCGCAGTGGTCGCACGACTTTCTTGCGCACCTGCTGGACCATTACCTGCAACTTCGCGGAGAGATTTCCCACGACCCCCAGGCCGAGCGCTTCTTCATGCATCAGGCGGAATTGCTGCGGACGAAGCTGGTGCAATCGCAGAACAGGCTGCGCGCGCTGGAGGTTCAGACCGGGGTCACCGATTTCGACGAACAGCAAAAAGCGGTTGTCGATCAGCTCGCGTCCTTCCAGGCGAAATACCGCAAAAATCAATCAGACCTGGCGGGGACCGTCGAGCAGGTAGACTATCTAAGCAAGGAAATTCAGAAATATCCGGAACGGATCGATACCGAGGCGAAAACGGTCCAGAACATCGCCTTGCAAACGTTGAAACCACAAGTACTAAAGCTCGAAACCGAGAAGGCCGAGTTGCTAAGCCGCTATCTGCCGGATAGCAAGCGAATCCAGTCGATCGATGCCGAATTGCAAGCGGCGCAGACCCTGCTGCGACACGAAAACACTCGTGACGTGCAGGAAGTCAGCACCAGCATAAACCCCATCTGGCAAACGCTATCCAGTACGCTGGCCCAGGCCAAGGTCACTGCCGCCGCGCTGACGGCGAGCCAGACCGAACTGGCCCAACAGATCGCGATCTATCAGCAGCAGTTGAAGGACGTCGGCGACAACGGGGTCGAGATCGAACAGTTACGCCAACAGGTCGACACCGACAAGGAAATATACTTGTCCTACCTGCGTAAAGGAGAAGAGGCGCGTGCGGCCGCTGCACTCAATTTGAATAAGATCCTCGACGTGAATGTCGCCGAACCGCCGACGCTGCCAGTCGAACCAAGCTTTCCCAAAATGTCTATCAATCTGGTTGCCGGACTTCTGCTCGCCTGGGCTATAGCCTTCGCGATCATATATCAGGCCGAGATGCGCGATCCGCGGATTTACTCGCCGGAAATGGTAAGCGAGGTCAGCGGTGTGCCGACCATAGCGGTCGTCTCGATCGCCATCAGAGAATAGTCAATGTATTACTCGTACTTCGGTCTGAATGCCGCGCCATTTCAGCTCACCCCTACCCAGGGTATGCCATTTCTCGGGCGTACGCATCGCGAGGCCCTGGCCGCGCTCGAATGGGGAATGACTGATCCGAACGGGTTTGCGCTTCTGATCGGCGAGCCCGGGACTGGCAAAACCTCGCTCATCCTGACTCTGACGGAGGCGGATCACGCGGGCATCCGCGTGATTCATATCAATCGGCCGATAGCATTCAAGGAAATCGTACACTTGATCGCAAGCGAGGCTGGCATCGCGGAATGCGACGAGCCCTCGATGGAATTCATGCAGTCGTTCCGCGAACGTATGGCTTTCCAGAAGCTCCGGCCTGTAATCATCATCGACGAAGCGCAAGGCCTGGCGGACGAGACCCTCGAAAGCCTGCGGCTGTTAGCCAATGATGCCGCGGACGGACGGTTTGCCTTGCAGATGATTTTGGTCGGTCAGCCCGATCTGCTGAATCGGCTCAAACGCTCACCACTGCGAGCGTTGGACCAGCGTATCAGCACGCGCGCCGTGCTGAAGCGTCTCGAGCGTAGCGAGGTCCACGATTATATCGATCATAGACTGCAGATTTGTGGCTCCAGCGCGGCGCAACTTTTCAGCGCCGCCGCGATGCGCGCTCTGACACGGCGCGGGTCACGCATTCCACGCGAAATCAATTTGCTCTGTCATAATTCGCTCATTCTTGCGTACGCCGCCGGGCGGGACCGTGTGGACGCATCCATGGTGCGAGCGGCGGCCGCGGAATACGAGACCCAGGCCCGGTCGATAGGCCGCTCCGGCTTGGGCGGCTTCTTCGACCGTCTGCGCAATTTTCAGAATTTGTCCCGCGGCGGTTTGGTAATAGCTACATTGCTGGGCGGAGCGGCATTAGGCTGGCCGCTGGCCGCGCATACGCGGGCGGCGATGCGTCCACGTTTCTCGAAACCGAGCGTGGCCGCCGAGGTTACTCTCGAAACGCCGGCGAACGACAGTGCGCGCGGTGAGGTTGCGCGGGTCGATCAGAGCGACGGAGATCGGGCTGCCCAGGCCGTTACTCCCACAGATCGACCCGCTCAGTCCGTAGTCGCCCCTGATCAGTCCGCGCAGCCCGTTGCTGCTTTGGGTCAGCCTGCCCAGCCCGTTACGCCCACAGCGCTGGAACGGCCGGCACAGCCTCAATCCCCGAATTCGACTTCATCGAACACCAGTCCGCTCAGGGCGGTCGTGATCGAAGCCGGCGACAACCTCAGCAGCATTGCAGAGCAATACCTCGGTTCGAAGGAACCAGCCGCAATTCAGCGGCTGGTCGCGGCGAATCCGCAGATATCGGATATGAACCTGATTCATCCTGGCGAAATTGTTCATTTGCCTTCCGGGGACAAGTAGCCGGATGGAGGCCCAACGTCGTGTCTAAATTCTTCGAAGCGCTGAATCGTACTTTCACCGAACACGAGACTCCTGAGCCCTTGGTGTCGGCACGCGCGGCCGCGAAGCCGTCGACCGTGCGTGTCTTGAGTCCGGCATTTCAGCCCGGCACGCCTGCGACGGTTCGCGATGAGGCTGCGGTAGTCTCCGCGCTTTCGCGCATGGAATCGATTCGGCGGGTGACGGAAACGCTGGCGCCGGCCGCGAGATACAGCGGCGATTTACGCGTAGTGGTCGCGGGCTGCGGCTCCGGCGATGGCGCCTCCAGCGTGGCCGGCGCAATCGCGGTCGACCTGAGTCAGCGGCTGGGAGTGCGCACACTGCTGGTCGACGGCAATCTGCGGCGTTCCCGCATCGTCAAAATATTCGGCCAGCAGGAACGTGCGCTGCCCGAAGCAACGACTGCGGGCAAGGTACTGATGCGCGAGACCAAATGGCTGCAGCTCGACGTCGCGAGTTTCAGCTTTCCCTCCGACAAAATCGAGCAGACGAGACTGTTCGAAGAATTGTCGCAGTGCATGGTCAAATTTCCGGTTTCCGTAGTCGATATGGGCGCCGTCAGGCTCGATGGCAGCCTGCTACCTCTGGTCAGGTCGGACGATCCTGTGCTGGTGGTGGTGCGCGCGGGTCATACCGAGCGCAAGGACCTGAGCACGACCGCCAACGTATTCGCGACTTTGAGCAACTCGATTAGGGGCATCATCTTGAACGCCGCGGTGCCAGCGACGCCGAGCTGGATTCGGCGCCTGCTTGCACATGGGAGAACCGCATGAGAACAGCGTCACAAAGTCTTATTGTAAGTAATCGCTTCGAACAGCCGGACAGCCAGCCCGATCAATTGCGCGGCATGGCGGTGGTGGGACTCGGCTACTGGGGTCCGAACTGGGTGCGCAATTTGACCCAGGTGCGCGCTGCGAAACGGCTCGTCTGCTGCGATCTATCGCCCGAGCGCCGTGACCGGATTGGCCAGCTCTATCCGAATGTCGAGCTCAGTTCGCAATTCGACGAAATCCTGGCTGATCCTGATATCGAAGGGGTCATCGTCGCCACCCCGGTCAATACGCACTACGAAATCGCCCGGCGCTGCCTGGACCGCGGCAAGTCAGTGCTGGTCGAAAAGCCTCTGGCTACTTCGCAGCTGCACGCGTCCGACCTGGTACAGCGCGCACGCGACAACGGCCAAGTACTGATGGTCGGACATACCTTTGAATACAGCGCTCCGGTACTGAAGATCCGCAAGATTCTCGAGTCCGGCGAGCTCGGTCAGGTCCTGTACGTGAGCTCGACTCGCGCCAATCTCGGTCTCTTCCAGCATCATGTCAATGTGGTATGGGACCTCGCCACTCATGACATATCGATTATTCTGATGCTGCTCGGCCTGATGCCGCAGCAGGTGAGTTGCCAGGGACAGAGCCACTACAAGACGGGCGAGGAGGATGTCGCTTTGCTCACTCTTCGCTTCACCAACGACATAATGGCGTTCGTGCACGTGAGCTGGCTCGATCCGAACAAGATTAGGCAAATGACCATTGTCGGCTCGCGCAAGATGCTCGTTTACGATGACACCGCGGTCCAGGAAAAAATACGCATCTACGACAAGGGAGTGAATGTCAGCCGGTACTATGATACCTACGGCGACTTTCAGTTCTCCTACCGCTACGGCGACATTACCATACCGCGAATCGAAGAGAGCGAGCCGCTCAAATCCGAGTGCGAACACTTCGTCGAATGCATACGCAACAGCAGCGTTCCGGCTACCGACGGAATAAATGGACTGCGCGTGGTCAGCGTGCTCGAAGCCGCGAACAAATCAATGCGCCGCGGCGGCCAGCCGACGCCGATCGAAATCCCGATGGGTTGGCAGAAATGAAGACACGCAACTTTGGTCCGTACAGCAGCGTGGCCGAAGACGTCCGCCTGGGAGAGCGCGTGCGCCTGAGCGCATTCGTGAATCTCTATGGATGCGAGGTCGGCGACGACTCACGGTTGGGGGCGTTCGTCGAGGTTCAGCGCGACGCGACAATCGGCCGGCGCTGCAAAATTTCAAGCCACTCGTTCATATGCAGCGGCGTGAAGATCGAGGATGAAGTCTTCATCGGTCACGGTGTCATCTTCATCAACGACCGGCGTCCGCGCGCCACAAAGGAAAACGGAGCGCTCCAGACCGAGGATGACTGGGAGTTGGAGCACACACTGGTGCGGCGCGGCGCTTCGATCGGTAGTGGCGCGATCGTCATGTGTGGAGTGGAGATCGGCGAGGGTGCACTGGTCGGCGCCGGAGCGCTGGTCACGCATGACGTGGCCCCCGGCGCGACAGTAATCGGCAGCCCGGCGCGTGTTCGAATGATCGCCAGAGCAGAAGGGGGGGTGTCAGGTGAGAATCAAATTCGTTGATCTTGCGGCGCAGGACGCCGAAATATCCGATGACGTTGAGCGGCGCTTTAGCGAAGTCAAGGACGCGACGGCGTACGTTGGCGGTCCCACGGTGGCGGCCTTCGAGCGCGAATTTGCGGAGTTTCTGGGCGTCCGCAACGTTGTGGGAGTCGCCAGCGGCACCGACGCTCTGCGCCTGGCTCTGGCCGCAATGGGTATCGGCGCCGGTGACGGAGTAATCACGTCACCGATGACCTTCATTGCGACGGTCGCGGCAATAGTGCAGAGCGGAGCGCACCCGGTCTTCGTCGATATTGACTATGAAACCGGAAATCTCAGCGTCCCGGCCCTGCTCCAGCATCTCGATACCCATCGGTCCGAGTCTTCGAAGGGCGTTCGAGCGATTCTGCCGGTCGACCTCTATGGTCTGCCGGCGCCGATGCCAGAATTGCGGGAGATAGCAAATCGCCATCATCTTGGACTGCTGGAGGATTCCTGCCAGGCGCACGGCGCGAGAATCAGGATGGGCGACCAATGGATGATGTCGGGCGACGGGGTCGCGGATGCGAGTTGTTTCAGCTTTTATCCGGGCAAAAATCTGGGTGCGTGGGGCGACGGCGGGGCGGTAACGAGCAACGACGACGCGCTCGCCGGCAAGGTGCGCAAGCTGCGCGATCACGGTCGGGTGTCCCATTACGAACATAGCGAGATCGGCTGCAACTCCAGGCTCGATTCACTTCAGGCGGCGGTGCTTTCGTCCAAGCTTTCGCGGCTGGCTGATTGGAACCGTCGCCGCCGCACAATCGCCGCCTTGTATGGTGAGCTGTTGGCAGGCACCGATCTCGAGCTGCCGCGCGAGGCCGAGGGCTTCGAGTCCTGTTATCATCTTTACGTGGTGCGCACCGCGCATCGAGATCGGATTGGACAGGCGCTGACGGAGGCGGATATCGCCTGGGGCATTCACTATCCGATCCCGCTTCATTTGCAGCCGGCTTGCCGGTTTCTCGGCTACCAGCCCGGAGATCTGCCCGCGGCGGAAAAATTTGCCGCCCGCGTAATCTCGTTGCCGATGCATCCACATCTTCGCGATGAAGAAGTCGAGGAGATTGCGCAGGTCGTTCGCAGCGCGATCGCATAATAGGCAGTCATGTTCGCAGGCGAACAGCGCAGGCAGAAAGCCATTTTTGCGATTGTAGACGCGATCGCGATACTGATCGCGTTTCGTGGCGCGCTCGCGCTGCATGATCCATATCACCTTATGACGGCGCGGCTCCATCAAGCCAACCCGTCGCTAGTCTACGGCGCCATCATCGTGCTCGTTGGCATGTGGCTGATGGTATTTCACGCCTGCGATCTATACCGCTTTAGAAGCGGCGGCGTGCGTGAACTGGCGCACATCGTTAAGGCTTGCATGATCGCAACCGCGCTAAGCCTGTTGCTTGGGTACTTCGCACATCTGACTGACGTTCCGCGATTGCTCATTGGGACCGGATTTCTGCTCAGTATCGGCCTGGTGGTGCTCGGCCGCACGGTTACGCGCGATCTGATCCGATCGCTGTATGCCGATCCCAAGATTACCATCCCGCTCGCGATCGTCGGTTTCACGCCGCTGGCTCACTTCCTGTGTGATCAGATTGTTGAGGATCTGAGTCAATACGAATTTCTCGGGTTTTTCGATGATCATGCGCTCGCGAATGCGGCCCATCGAGGTTTCCCGGTGCTTGGGGCGACGACGAGGATCGGAACGCTCAGGGCGGCGCATCCGAATCTCGAAGTCATTATCGTGTGCGCCGATGAAGCGGACGAGGACTGCCGCAACGTAATCCGGACGTGCGAGGCAAGCCGCGTTCGATGGCGAATGGTGCCGCCCCTTTGGCGCTCGATACCTGGGGCTCTGCGCTTCGATCTAATTGGCGGCGTCCCGCTGCTCGGTCCCAGTTCATCGAACATCGAAGGGCTCAACTTTATTCTCAAGCGGGTCTTCGATGTTGTGGTCGCGGGCGCCGCGCTGGCCGTCGCGCTACCCGTGATGCTGCTGGTGAGCGTTGCAATCTGGATGTTTGACGGACGGCCGATTCTGTTTCGCCAGAGGCGCGTCGGAATCCGCGGCGAAACCTTCGAATTGTTGAAGTTTCGAACCATGCGTCCGGGCAGCGACAGCATCCACCGCGAATACGTGCGTAACTGGATAACTGTAAATGGCGATGCCAAACTCAGTGACTCCGATGGCACAAAAGTCTTCAAACTGGTGAACGACCCGCGCGTGACCGGGATTGGACGGATACTGCGCCAGTTTTGTCTCGACGAAATGCCACAGTTGATAAACGTGCTGCGCGGCGAGATGAGCCTGGTGGGGCCGCGACCTGCACTGCCCTACGAGATCGAGTTATATCAGGATTGGCACAAGCGCAGACTCGAAGGTTTGCCGGGAATCACCGGGCTTTGGCAAGTGGGAGGGCGTAACCAGCTCGGCTTCGACGAGATGGTACGACTGGACATCGAATACCTTGATGGCTGGAGCTTAAGCGAAGATCTTAGAATTCTGCTCCGAACAATTCCCGCGGTATTGTACGGGTCCGGTTATTGATCACTAAGGTTGTTTGGGTCGAAGGTAGAGCAGGGTCAGGTCGGAAACTGCAATTAGCTAAACGCATGCGGTATGTAACGATAGTCGCCGCTTACAAGGCGGCTGTCGACTTAGTTCTGAAGACGGAGGAATCGAGAATATGAATCGAGGCAAGCCACTAGTCGTTGGTCTTGGTGAAGTGGGCGGGGCGCTCAGGCAGGTCCTCGAGGCGAATGGTCCTGTGTGGCTCCTTGACGTCGAACCAGTTGAAATAACCGGACCGATCAGCGTGATGCACGTATGCTTCCCGTTTCAGCAACGACGAGGCTTCGTGCCGGCGGTGGTTGAGCGGATCAAGCAGTTAGCACCGTCCCTGACCGTAATCAACAGCACCGTATTGCCTGGCACTACTCGATCCATCGCTTCGGCCACTGGCTCTGCGGTTGCATACAGCCCAATCAGAGGCAAGCACGCAAAGATGGTCGAAGACCTGCGACACTATACCAAGTTCGTCGCTTCTCCCGATCCTGAGACAGCGCAGCGGGCCGAAGAGCATTTCCGTTCGCTCGGCATGAAAACCTCGATTATGGCCGAGCCCGAAACGCTGGAACTCGCTAAACTAGGCGAGACCACCTATTTTGGGATCCAAATTGCCTTCGCGCAGGAATTGAATCGCTATGCCGAGCGTGTCGGCGGACAGTATTCGGAGGCGGTGAAGTTTTTCGAAGAAGTCGATTTCTTGCCCCGGGTAAACTATTTCCCGGGTTTCATTGGCGGACATTGTGTGATTCCGAATATCGATTTGCTGCTGGAGATAGAAGGCTCTCCTCTGCTGGACGCTATTTTGGAATCGAATGTGCGACGCGCGGAGGAATTGAAAAAGAAGACGACCAACAACGGAACCAATAAATCAATTCGGCGCATCGGTCTGAACGGTATTTCGGATAGACTCGCCGACCCATCCCACGAAAAGTAGGCGGGCATTCCCGAGCAATCCAGCGATCCGAGATCTGGCGGCGGGTCCTAATGATGTCGCTGAGTTTCGGACGGATCGACGCGGCAACGATTGAGAAATTGCTCGACATCACTCCTGCGGAACCGCTTGACGCGTCCGATCGAGTGATACGGCAGCTCACCTCTACGAGCCAAGCGATAAATCGTCATTTCAGTGATCTGGAGCAGACTGGCCAGCTGCTTTGCGGTCAAGAACAGTGACGTACCGAGAAAGCCATTGACATCAGAATCCACTTCGGCCGCCTTTGGGCGCTGTGAGCCACCCGAGCCCTCATTGACGCGATCGTGATCGTCATGTGTCTTTGCCATCATTGCACCCTTCCATCCTTCCTGCGAGCCAGAATTCATTCTTCGTTCATATCGAGTGATTTGTCAACCTTCGGGATGATTTGACTGCACCGGAGGCCTGAAAGGCCATAGAATGCCAGCATTGGGCTCGTTTTCACGGAGATGACATGCGTTGAAGCTCAGGATTCAGCAAATCTAGGCAATTTTTTGCTATATTTACTTATCTTGACCCAATTCCGGATTTCGGTAATTATGAACGGTGACGGCAGGGGATCTCTCAACGGCTGATATCAATCCTTAGCGGGCGTGGACTCTTTAAAGAAGAGATGAATCAAACTCATATGGATCACTTGCAACGGGCCACAGACGCGATCAAGGTCACGGTCATCCTCTCAAACCAGCAGATTGTTTTCCTGGACAAGCTGGCGAACGAAATACGGGCCAGAAACGGCGCGATTGTGAGGCGAACAGGCGTGATTCGCGCACTGGTCGACGCTTTGGCGGAAGCTACCCTGGACGTAACCGCCGCGCGCTCGGAGCAGGATCTGCGATACCTTTTCTCGACTTTGCTTCACGAAAGTTCCGCTCGGTTGGAATAGCGATTCCTAAATGCCTACGTCCCTAGACCATCAGCGCAAGATCGCTATCACCTTTGGCCCGGTTCGAAAGCACTTTCCGGCCTCGCACGGCCTGAAGCCGGTTGCTGCAGCGGGGATCGCCTTGGCGGTCCTTGCAGCGTTCTCTTGCACCGTTGTGGGCCCCCTTAGCGGCCTCACCATCGCGTTGACCGGTATCGTCGGTGCGATCTTCCTGGCGTGGAGCGCTACCTACACAACACGCCATCACGAATGGCTGCTCTTCGCGCTGCTGATGATCGAGGTGTTAACCTCGGCTGCCGCTATGCCGACCAGCGTCAATACCGCGGCGCGGTATGGTCTCGAGGCGCTGTTCTGCCTACCGATTGTTCCAGCCTTCGTGCGTTCCGGGGTTTGGCGCAAGGGCGGATTTCGACTTTTCCTGATGTACATGGCGTGGGCGCTGATAACGGTGAGTTATTCGCTCGCACCGATGTTTTCTCTTGGCCGAATCGTGAATACCCTGACTTTGTTCTCAGCGGTGAGTCTGTGCGCTTCAGAGATACATGACCGGCGTGACTTGCATCGGTTTGTGAGACCGTGCGTGCTCGCCTGTTCGCTGTTGGTCGCGCTACTGGCACTCTCGGTTGCAGTTTTGCCCTCTAGTCAGGTATGGGCGAGCGACATAATACTCAATGCGGCCGGCCGCGTGATCTGGAACGGATCGGGAGGGATGTTGCGCTTTGAGGGCTTTCTTCGTACGCCCAACGAGCTTGGCGGGGCGATGTTAACCACGGTGGCGTTCGCGCTGGTCTACTGGAGCGCGGCCTCGCGCCGCGAGAAGCTGCTGCTGGCTTCGCTAATCTTGTTCGCGAGTGGCTTTACGGCACTAGCCGACTCGCGAACTTCGCTGGCCGCTGTTTTGGTCGGCGTCGCTGCATACATTGTCTGGAAGTACCGGGTTCGCGGCCTGCTGGCGTGCGCGGGCGCGACGATGCTGATGCTGGTGGTTCTGACTATCGCGGGACATGGCGCGAAAGCGTACGTGAACCGTGGCGACGTCACCACTTTTACTGGACGTTCGGAGGTCTGGTCCTACACAGTCAATCAAATCAAGCATCGTCCCCTTTTCGGCTATGGCTATGAAGTTGAGGGTGCGATTCTCGACCAGAGATTTCCGCTATGGTATGGACCGTGGGACGACGGCCCGCATAGCTCTCTACACGAGAACTATCTTGCGCGTGCGGTTGGAGTGGGTATACCCGCAACACTACTATGGCTATTCATCATGTTGCGCCCCTGGATGACTCTGTTTCGCGAGAAGAGCGGCGACGCGCTCGGCCTTAAGCGGCTTGGCCTCTTCGCCGCGCTACCGGTGTTCGTGCTCAACTTCGCCGAGAGTTCCGCTGCGGATTGCCGCTCCGCCGTCGGGATCTTGATGATCTTCGCTTGGGCAGTGGCGGAAATGCACAGGCTATCGAAAGCCGCGCCCGAGCCCGGCGCGGTGCGTGAACTGCTTCAGTCCGACGGCCGCTCCAAAGTGCGATCTGGATCGGTGCTTGTCTTCGACCGTGGCTCTCCGTTGCCCAGGGCTGGTTGAATCTGACCACATATGGCCGCGAAGCGATCGTGCCTTGGCCGTATGTTTCTTATCGGCTGTGGGCCGCATCTTGTGGCACAGGATTTTCTGAGCCGCCGCCGAATTGCGTTTCGCAATAGAGCATCTTTTCACTAGCCAAATCGTACAAGCCACTTTAATGCTGTCGTCAACTTTGCCATCTTAAACGGTGACCGCGTACGATTTCAGCGTAGCGCCGAACGGCGAGCGTGTGGGAGGCCTGTCTGATGCCTCGGATCACTCGAAGAGAACTCTTGACGACCGGACTACTGGCCGGAGGCTCGATTTTCGCAGGCGATCTGGCGTCGCGACTGTTGAATCTAGCCGGGCCGGCGGTTTCTGAGTATTACCGCGAAGGCGCGTTATATGCTGGCGAATCACCAATGCCGCAGCCGACTGGACAGTCAAGGGCTCGGCTGAATCCGAAGCTGCTTACGCCTTTTGTCGATCGCTTGACGGTTCTGCCGACCAAACGGCCAGACGGCACTCGTCCGAGCCCTCTGAACACAGATGTACAGGTGCCTTACTATCGAGTTGTGATGCGTCAAATCGCAGCGAAGGTCCATCGGAATTTGCCTCCCACCACGGTGTGGGCGTATGACGGGAGTTCTCCGGGACCTATAATTGAGGCGCGCTCGGGGCGGCCTTTGATGGTCGAATGGGTGAATGATCTTCCGCGAACGCACCTGCTTCCAATCGACCACAATTTGTGCGGCGCGGAGCGTGGAACGCCGGACGTTCGGACGGTGGTTCATCTGCATGGCGCGCGGGTTACCGCCGAAAACGACGGTTATCCCGAGCAATGGTACGTACCGGGCAAATCGGTGGTTTACTTCTATCCAAACCAGCAGGACGCGACGACGCTTTGGTATCACGACCACGCGATGGGCATCACGCGGCTGAACATCTTTGCCGGCCTGTTCGGTCTCTACGTCATTCGCGATCCCGTCGAAGATCGACTGAACTTGCCGCGCGGCAAAAACGAAATCGCGCTCACGATTTGCGATCGTGACTTCGATACTCAGGGGCAGCTCAACTATCCGGTTTCGCCCGATCCGGCAGCGCCGTGGGTTTCCGAGTTCGTCGGCAATGCGATCCTGGTAAACGGAACGCTCTTTCCCTTTTTTGAAGTCGAACCGCGGCGCTATCGATTGCGTCTGACCAACGTCTCGAATGGACGCACGTTCCATCTGATCTTCCCTGACGCGAAGATGTGTCACCTTATCGGCTCCGATCAGGGATTGCTCAACAGGCCGGTTGCGGCCCCCGAAATTGTACTCGCGCCGGCCGAACGCGCCGACCTAATCGTCGATTTCAGCGGTAGTGGTGGCAAACAACTGGTCATCCGCAATGACGCTGATGCGATCATCCAATTTCGTGTGTCGACCAAGCCGGTCAAGGATCGCAGTGAGTTGCCCGCAACGTTAAGGCCGCTCGTTCGATTGCCGGAATCGCGAGCCGTCAAGACTCGCGTCCTGACTCTTGATGACCAAGAGGATAGTAATGGGAATCCGAAAATAATGATGCTCAACGGCAGCCGGTGGCGTATGCCGGTGACAGAGAACCCGGTGCTGGGCACCACCGAAATCTGGTCGTTCGTCAATCGAACCGACGATGTTCATCCCATTCATCTGCATGCGATAAAGTTCCAGTTGCTTGATCGGCGAGTATTCGATCCGGTCGCATTCATGAAGTCGCGGACTCTGAGCTACAACGGTCCGACGGTTCCTCCCGATCCAGCCGAAGCCGGATGGAAGGATACCGTACGTGCGTTCCCTAATATGGTCACCCGGATCATCGTGCCGTTCGACGGCTACGTCGGGCGCTACGTATGGCATTGTCATATTCTCGAGCACGAAGACAATGAGATGATGCGTCCGTATGAGATCGTGGCAGCTAAGTAGACTTCACGAATTCTTCGAAGCCTCGTTCGGCAACAGGCGCACGGCGGGAGCTGCATTATAGTAAAGCGCAGCCTCCTCGACTTCTGTGCGTCATGATTGCTTGGCGCCGCGGCTGTGCTGGCGCAGACAGTGTGTTCGCCGACTGCCAGTCAGCGGATTCACTGATCCTGACTTAAGGCTCGGGTGGAGACCCGTCGGCCATTGGCTATGAGGGCGAACTTGGCTAAGAAGCCGGTCGGTCCTGCAATGGCGGCTCCGCTCGGCCGCCCGGTTTGCCCGCAGCGCAGGACGGCATTCCCTCTCGGCCGAGCGCTTCCTCGATATGCGCGCACACCGTCGCGAAGTGATCGTCCCACTTCCGCCCGAGTGAGCGCTTGAGTCCGCGCATCTCGGAGCGCAGGCGATCGGCGGATTTGTCCGCTTCCAGCACCGCGTTACGGATACTCTCCGGAGAATTGTCAACGTACAGTGCCCCAGCACTGAAATAGTTCTTGAGCACAGGCCAGTCCGAGGTGATTAGTGGCTTTTCGACCGCCACCGCCTCGTAGGCACCGCACAGCAAGGTAAGGTCGCGCTTCACCAGCACCATCACTGCGTCCGCGCGATGGAGCAGAGAGACATAGTCCGAGCGCGGAACGAAACCGGTGAACGTAACGTTGCGTGGGGCGGCCGCCAGGATCGGAGCCATTTGTTTCGGAGCGCGTCCGGTGACGAAAAAACGGTACTCCGGCAGGGTCTTGGCGGCGGCGAGCACGGCCTCGAGGGGTTCGTCCTGGGCAAACGAACTTACTACTACGACCTTGAAGCGGTCGTCGCTCGGAACGGGAAGATCGGGCACACGATCCTCGAGCACCATCGCCGGAGCGCCCCACGATTGGACCATCTGGCGCAGCGGCTCGTTGGTAACGATCGTGCCCGCTGCGCGGCGCGACAGAAAGCGATGGACGGAAAGAAAATACTTCCATTTCCCATCAAACGCGCCAGTATGCGAATCAATTACAAGTTGAGCGTCAAGCATCCGAGCGGCCGCATATGCAATTAGCGGCAGGACGATGGGCGGATTGCTCACTACGATAAGTTCGGGACGCTCCCGCCACAGCACCGCCAATGTATCCAGCGATTGCAGCAGATATCGCAGTGGCACGAATATTCGCGGTGCGCCCTTCATTCGCTCGATATAAAAGTCGCGGGCGCCGAGTCGTTCTGCGATTCCTTTAGTACGCGGCATCGTCTTTGCCCACGATATGAACACTGCCCTGGCTTGGTTGAACATCTGCACCCCCGGTGCCAGTTTTGTGGTGAAAAAAGTGCGGTCAGCTCTTACGCTTGACTTGGAGCTACCGGCAGTACCTTGCTCGATTTCCGAGCGAAGGCGACAGCGCTCAGGTCCCACACCGTCGAAACTTCGAGATAGCAAAAGACCGCCGCGGACATCGCGACAATCGCTGCCAGCGTGACGATTGAATCCACGTGAAACATCGAACTCGCCAGTTTGGCCGCCCCGGCAGCGAGAGCGCACAGAGCCGCAACTCGCACGCCCGGCAGCGTTGCCGCAGCGATCGTCCGCAGCTTCAAATCGATCAATCGGCAAACCAGCAGTTGCCCGATAATGCTGATCGAGGCTTCTACCAGTCCCATTCCGGCGCTCACCGCGATCAAACCGAAGCGCGCGGTCAGGCCGACGACTACGACAATCAGTAGCAGGCGCAACGCATGAACGTAGATGTCGAAGGACGGCCGCCCCCTGGCGAAATATACCGAGCCAATCGCCATACGCAGACCAACCAGCGCCAATCCACCGGACAGCAGCCGCATTGGCGTCGCGGCAGGAATCCATTGCGCGCCGTATACGACTCCTATGAATTGCGGAGCCGCGATCGCAGCACAGGCAATCAGCGGCAAAATCAGTCGGGCGATATAGTTGGTAAAACCGCAGTATGCCTGCGCAAGCGCTTTGCGGTCGCTCTGAAGCCGGCAAAAGGCGGGCAGGGTCACACGGCCGACGACCGTGTACAGGCGGTCGGGTATGAACCGCAGCAGGTCCCAGGCCATTCCATAGAAACCCAGCGCGGAACTGCCGAGCAGCCGGCCAACCATCAAATAGTCAGCGTTACCCGCCAGAACCACCAGCAAACGCGCCCCCAGCACCGGAGACGCAAATTCCATAAGATCGCGTGCGGCCGCGATCGTTGGTATTCGCCGCGGCAAATATCGTTCCACGATCGACAGAGTAATCGTCTGAATGGACACTCTCGTTGCCAGGCCGCCGGCCAGACTCCAGCGCGGGTGGCCCGTCACGTAAAGCACTATGGCCGTCGTCAGAAAACTTATCTCGGCGAGCACGTCAGCAGTCGCAATCGCGGTAAACTGCAGTCGCCGTCGCAGGCGTGCGTTGGCGATGACCGTGGTTCCGCTCAGCGATATCGGAATACTCAGAAGGCGAATGAATGGCGCCAACGGCGGCATCGCCATCGCGCGCGCGATCATCGGCGCGCTGAGGTACATCGCTAGCGCAGTGACCAGCGCCATGCCGAGACTCATCCACCATCCGGTGGCCTCGTGGTCCTCGGTAAGTTCCGCGCGCTGAATCAGGGCTTCCGGCAGTCCTACAGTCGTGATCATCATCGCGAACAAGCTAACCGCGACGAGAACCCGCAGAATTCCGAAGTCGGTAGGAAGGAGCAGGCGCGCCAGCAGAATTAACCCAGCGATGCGAGCCGCCTGCACGCCGAACTCACCGATCAGATTACTTCGGACGCCACGCGCGAAGGCGCTCCAGAGGCCGCCGTGGAACTCAACGCCTTCCCGGATTTCCGGCTCCTCGACCGCCGCGGTCGAAACGGGGCGTGGCGGAATAACCGTCGATCCGGCGGATGCCTTATGAGATGAAAAATTAGTCAAGCGATGGTTCCGACGCGACTTCGGTGTCGCCCTACACAGATTCCTGAACGTCTGCCCTGGTGAGGCCGATTGCCACGATTGCCCTTAATTTTAGGGCAAATATCCAGCATGTTCGGCCTATTGGCTTTACTCTACACATCTAAAGCGCTTTTTGATACTCTAATCGGAAGTTTGTCATCTGGCAAGTAATCGCAGCGTGGCACGTATGCTGTGCGTCCTGAATACGTTTGATTGGGAAGGCCTACGCCAAAATGAACAAAGAAAATCCTCGGCTTAGCTTCTAGCGAAGATTTGACGTAAATAGGCCTTGAGGTGTCACTGAAGCCTCGGCCGATCACTGGTCTTTCTTCTAAACGGCGGAAACTCAAAAAGCCGATAAATGGCTTAATTCACTGAGATAAATCATAGCGTTTGCCCGGCAGCTGCTCGCGAGCGGAGAGTGGAATCACTCGCCATCCAGGCGCGCCGGCGATCAATCCCGCGTCTGATATGAGCTCTCGTTTTGGTTTGTGCCGACCTTTTCAGAAGCTTAGGTCATCTTCGGTTCTAACTAGCGCGTCTGCTCTATCAAGAGAAGATACCATCAAATGGCAGTAGTGTTTAGCCATGATAAGTCATTTTAGCTCTTGCATGACCCCAGAAAATTCGGTAAAAAGAAGAATGATAAAGTAATCCAAATTGGTTCAAATCAATCAAAGAGCTTCAGGATACAACGATCCGCCATTGCGTCGCGACATCGCACGAACGCAGCGTGGAGCCAATTAAAGCCGGATTGGAGCTGATTGACCAAACAAAACATCAAGAAATCGACCGTTAGGCGGGTGAAAAAGATTATGCATAAAAAGGCTGCGAAATTGCTCCCGATCGCTTGTTTGGCGACGGCATTGGTCGTCGGAGCGGTGATGTCAATCGCGCAGGCGGCGCCCAACCCAATCCAGGTTGAAAACGCGCGACCTGGAACAACCGCCTGGCTGATCACCAACGCCGCAGTGCCGGATGTAAACGCCCAGACTACCCCCGCCGCGGTCGAAGGCTACGCGTCAGCCGCGAGCATCAATCGAGGTGATTCGATCACTTTCTATGTCAACACCAGCGATCCGAGCTACACCCTTCAGGTCTTCCGCCTTGGATACTATGGAGGGCGAGGGGGACGGGCGGAGACTGCTGCGATAACGCTTCCGAGGATCCCTCAGGCGATTCCGACCCCCGACCCGACTACGGGCATGGTCGACTGCAACTGGACACCCTCTTACGTTTTGACGACCAGCAATCCGAACGATCCAACCGACTGGGTGAGCGGAATTTATGTAGCGCTCCTCACAGGTACTACATCCGGACTGCAGAGTTACATCGTCTTCGTGGTGCGCGATGACTCGCGGCCGTCAGACGTACTCTTTCAGACCGCGGTTGCGACCTCGGCGGCCTACGACAACTGGGGAGGGAAATCTCTCTACACCTATAACAGTTCGCTAGGTGTCGCGGCCGTCAAGGTTTCCTTAAATCGGCCCTTTGTCGATGGGCAAGGCACCGGCGACGTCCTGGGCCAGGAATTGAATCAGATGGCCTTCATGGAAAGGCAAGGTTACGACGTCACCTACTCGACCGATGTCGATACGCACACCAGCCCCGCTCAGTTGCTGCAGCACAAAGTATTTCTTGCTGTTGGCCATGACGAGTACTGGTCCTGGGAAATGCGGCAGAATGTCACCGCCGCGCTCAACGCGGGTGTCTATCTAGGCTTCTTTGGCGCGAACGATATCTATTGGCAGATTCGGTATGAGGCTAGCCCTGCCACCGGTCAGGCAAATCGGGTGATTGTCTGCTACAAGACGCTTGCCGATGCCGAGGATCCGATGGCTGCCAATTCTTCGACGCACTATCTGATCACAGATCAATGGCGAAACTTCAAAATAAGCTTTCCGGGGCTTCCTGAAGCTCAGTTGATCGGCGAGATGTACAACGGGCAAGAGCCCATGGATGTGCCGATCGTAGTGACCAACGCTTCGAATTGGGTCTTCGCAGGGTCGGGTCTGGTGAATGGGAGCAAAATGAACGGATTGCAGGGCTGGGAGGCCGACCAGATATACGCCAGTGGTATCTCACCCGCGAATGTCATCAAGCTGGCGGAGTCGCCCTATACAGTCAACGGAAATACGTATGTTTCCAATATGAGCCTGTATCAGGCCAGTAGTGGCGCGTGGGTCTTCGCAACCGGTTCGATGTACTTTCAATATGGACTCAGCAATCAAAGTCCTTGGAGTCCGACGCCTTCTGTCGTAAGTACAGGCGCACAACAGATCACAAAAAACGTTCTTAACGCATTTATCGCCGGAACCGTAGCGGGTGGTCAGCCTACGGCATCCGCCACTCCAACTCCGGTGCCGACGGGGCCGATTTCTTTGCGCGGAATAGCACTGGGAGGTGCGCCGCCAACCGGAGGATCCAGCGTTACGGTCAATGTGCCTACGGGAGTGCAGCCAGGTGATGTGTTGGTTGCTCAGGTAGCGGTTCGCGGAAACGGACCTATCATAGCTCCTGCAGGCTGGTCCTTGGTGAGGACGGATGTCGGTGGCACGTCAATCTCGCAGGCGATTTATACACACGCAGTTCCCTATTGGCCGAGCGAACCGCCTAGTTATACCTGGACGTTCAATCCTGGCAACAACGCTGGGGCAGGTATCGCGGCTTATATAGGAGTTAACAACTCGATCCCGGTGGACGTTAGCGGTGGCCAAGCCAGCACGAGCGCAGCGAACATCGTCGCGCCATCGGTGTCGGTCCCGGCTGCTGACATCTCTGATCAGCAGCTCAACCTCTTTTCAATCGCTAACATCGCTGGGTTTGTACTGCCTCCCGGCACAAACCCCAACTACGGCTACCTGCCGGGCGGGCTTTCGATAGGAATGTCTGACCTGTCATTGGTCTCGAGTGGCAGCACCTCAGTCGAGACGGCCACGTCGTACTCAGCGGCGGCCAACGCAGGAGCGCAGGTCGCGCTGGTTCCCGGCTCTCCGCCTCCGATGCCGGCCGTTTTCTTGCGTTCAGTCGGAACCGGTAGCAATTCCACGGCATCATCAAGTGTCACAGTCGATGTTCCTGCGGGGGCGCAGCCGGGCGACCTTATGATTGCACAGATCGCGGTGCGCGGTGGCTCCGGGCAGAGCGCCACGCCTCCGAGCGGTTGGACACTAGTCCGTACCGACTTCAGCAGTACCTCGATCTATCAGGCGATATACAGCCACGTCGTGCTGTCGTCGCCGCCCGAACCTGCCACCTACACCTGGACCTACAAAGGCACCAACAACGCGGCAGGCGGAATTGCCGACTTCATGGGTGCGACTGGTGTCACGCCAGTTGTCGATATTACCAACGGAATCGGAAACGCGAGCTCGACCTCGATCACCGCGCCCGGTGTGGTGCTTCCACCAACGAGCAACAACGACCACTTGATCTGTTTCTTCTCGACCGCCGGCGGTGTGGGTCCTGTAACCCCGGCCGGCACCACCAGCGAATGGAGCTTTCGGGCGATCAGCTACGGTATCGGTGTCGCGATGTCGGATATCGCGAGCGTCCCGTCGGGATCAATGCAGACTCAGACCGCGACCGCCTCGACTGCGTATGCGAACGTCGGTGTGCAGTTGGCATTGCACTGAGGCAAAGGCTAAACGGCCGAGAATCAATCGAGAATCAATCGTGTCTTTGCCGGCCGGCGTGCGGAACGGAAAACCGCACGCCGGCCCGTGGTTGAGTGTCGCTGACCTTACCGAATTCTCACGCACTGTTAGTCTGAAAGCCGCCAGTCCGGAGAACTTCGTAACCCGCAAGTCGTAAGTCGAGCAACAAAGTAACCACCGCGAGAATAGTCTACGCAAATGAAATTTTATTCAATAGTCGGCACACGTCCCAATTTCGTCAAGGAATTTCTCATAAATGCCGAGTGTAAAAAGCGCGGCATCCACGAAGTGATCGTCCATACGGGTCAGCATTACGACTATGAGATGTCAGAGGTGTTCTTCGAGAATTTTCGTCTGCCCAAACCGGACCACTTTCTCGCGGTGGAGAACACTGACAACGTCACGTTCACGGCACGGGCAATGGAGAAGCTCGCCGAACTGTTTAGAGACGACAGACCCGATTTCGTTTTGAGCTACGGCGACGTGAATTCAACTTTATCGGCGGCAGTGGCGGCAACTAAGCTCGGAATTCAGTTCGCGCACGTGGAAGGAGGTATCCGCACCTCCGATCGATACAATCCGGAAGAAATCAACCGAAAGGTCGCCGACTGCCTGGCGGAGGTTATCTACTGCTGCACTTCCACCGACGCCCGCAATCTCAGAAATGAGGGCTATGACGAAAGCCGCATAGTGTTGTCGGGCGATCTTATGAAAGATGCACTGTTGTTTACTTTGAGCGGCCTGGAGATTCCGCTGGCCAGAGGCGATTACATGGTCGTAACCTTGCACCGCCAGGAAAACATACTGGATGGTGCGAGACTGGAAGCTATCGTTGATGGGCTCATCCGATCGGGCCAGAGGATTTTATTCCCGGCTCATCCCAGGACGAGAAAGCAGCTAAAACTCCATGGCTTGATCGAGAAACTCGCAAAATCGAGAGTCGAGCTTCTTCAGCCGCTGGGTTACGTGGACTTTATCCGTCTGGCAGCGGGAGCAAACAAAATTCTGACGGATTCAGGTGGCGTCCGAAGAGAAGCGTATTTAATGAAAAAGCCTTGCATCGTTCTTATCGAGTTGTCATGGTTTCCGGAGATTTCAGAAACAGGCTGGAAAATCTTGACCGGCCCTGATCCCGAGCGTATCGCGTTTCTGATCAATTCCTTTGAGCCAACCGGACAATATCGCGAACTCTTTGGCGACGGTCGCGCGCACGTTGCGATACTAGACGACTTGCAGATGCGCTTCGGGGGGAATCAATAATGACTGCTAGCCGTGTAGGGATGCTGGTTCACGGTTATTACCCGATAGATCCCAGGGTCCGCCGAGAAGCGGAAGGTTTGGCCAGTGCTGGGTACGAAGTCCACGTAGTTTGCCTTCGCGGCAAAGGCGTAGTCAAAGAGCCTTGGGCAGAAACCGTAAAAGGCGTACGGATCCACCGCTTACCGATCACGCGCAGGAGGGGGGGGCAATTCCGCTATCTCTTCGAATACACGGCGTTGCTTTTGTTGGGCTCGATAAAACTGGCGCAGTTGCATCTGTCGAAGCGCTTTCAGGTTGTGCATATTCACAATATGCCCGACTTATTGGTACTGGCGGGCCTGCTCCCTAAATGGACGGGCGCCAAACTGATTCTTGACGTCCACGACCCCATGGTCGAACTGTATCATGATACTCGAGCGAGCCGGCCGTCATGGATGTTGAAATTGCTGGGTTGGCAGGAAAAGTTCGGGTGCCGTATGGCGACCAAGGTCCTGTCCGTCAGCGAATCGATGCGTGAAAATCTAGAGCGTAAAGGTGTTCCGTCCGAAAAGATTTTTATCGTACACAATTTTCCCGATAACCATAATTTCCCAAATGGCAAAAACCTTGAGATATGGCCGCGACACAAGGACCGCGTGGAATTGCTGTACTGCGGCACCATTACTGATCACTATCGACTCGACGTCGCGATCAGAGCGCTGGCACTGGCAGTAAAAGAGGTTCCAAACCTGAGATTGCGAGTGGTAGGCGACGGCAACCGGATCGGTAGTCTTCGGGAACTAGCGCACAGTCTGGGCCTTGCTGATCAGGTCGAGTTTTCGGGGCCTGTGAGTGGCGATAAGGTGCGGCATATCATGGCAAGCGCGGATGTTGGTATTTCGACTCATCAGGCTGGGGTGTTTGGAGACTTGTATTTTTCCAACAAGATTCTGGAGTATCTATCTCAAGGTTTGCCGGTAGTGTCCAGCCGGACGGAAACGATGCTGAGGTATCTACCCGAGGACACCATCTTTTACTTTGAGCCTGGGGATCCGGCCGACATGGCAAAACAGCTAGTACGTGCGTTGAAGAATCCGGCTCTCGCGTTGCAAAAAGTCGCGAATGGAAGGAAGTTACTGGCGCAGTATACCTGGGAGAACGAGAATGAGCGACTTTCGGAGTTTTATCACGATTTAGTAGCGACAGCGGCCTAGGGCCCGGAGAGTTGGGATCAACCCCTGAGCGCAAAGAATGGCTTCAGCTGCAAATGTGGTCAGGTTCGCGAATTGCACGCTCTCGCGGGATGAGTTGGCGAACGCGAACGCGAGCAACGACGCTTTCGATTTTTGGAAGGTTCAGGAGGACTGGCGCGGCGCGCTCGATCAAAGTTTAGAGGGCCTCACGTCCGGCGCTATAGCCGAAGGCTATTTGTTCGAACGCTACCTCGACGAAAAGCGGCGGCGGCCGCTCGCCTCGCTCGGCACTTACTATCGGGTCAAGGGCTTCATTCCGGCGTCGCTGCGTCATTGGATCAATTCTGTAGCGGTTCGCCTGCGCCGTCATTCCGACTTCCCCAGTTGGCCGTGCGAGGGCGCACTACTGGATTTCTGGCGCGTATGGCTGCGCGAAGCGCTCGCGCGAGTTGGGGCCGCCGACGGCTGGCATATTGGCTTCTGGCCCGGCGGCGCGAAATGCTGCATCGTGCTGACCCATGACGTAGAGGGTCCACTTGGGTTCGAGCGTATCGAGCGGATGGCCGACCTCGAGCAGAAGTATGGCTTCCTGTCATCGTGGAATTTGCCGCTGAATCAATACCCGATCGATTGGGGGCGGGTAGAACGCTTGCGCGCCCGCGGCTTCGAATTCGGCGCACATGGACTGGCCCATGACGGCCGACTGTTCCGCAGCGAGGCTGATTTCGCCGAACTGGCGCCGCTGCTGCAACGGCTCTCCCGCGAACATTCGTTGCGCGGCTTTCGCGCCCCTTCGACCCTGCGCTGTGCCGAATGGATCGCCAACATGCAGTACGACTACGATTCGAGTTTCGCGGACACCGACCCCTACGAGCCGCAGCCCGGTGGCACTTGCAGTATTTTCCCTTTCCATTTGGGACGGCTGATAGAATTGCCCTACACCCTGCCGCAGGACCATACGCTGATCAATCTTTTGCGCCGCGACCCGCTACCGCTGTGGGAGCTCAAGGCCCGATGGATCGCCGCCGCCGGCGGCATGATCCTTTCGCTCACCCATCCCGACTACATCGGTTCCGGGCCGCAGCTCGCGCGGTTCGAAGAATTGCTCAAACGCCTTCGCGATATCCCGCAAAGCTGGCGCGCACTTCCCCACGAAGTCGCTACCTGGTGGCGGCGGCGCGCCCGGATGACACTGCGAGTGCAAGATGGCAGTCCGATAATCGTCGGCGACGATACCGCTGGCGCCGTGCCAGTGGCGCTCGCCGATCAACCTCTATTGGCTTGAACGTTTAAGTGGATGCGCCGTGGCTGACGTGCCATAAGGCCCGGCGCCGATTTGTCGCAATCGTAACTTAGTACTCGGCGACCGGGACTGCTCACCCTAAATATCGGTAAATGGCGGCGCCCACTAATTGAGTGACTGGCAATGGAAAGCGCCGCCAGAGCGTCGCAAGCATCGCGCGCCTGCCGTGCAAGACTTCCGAACTGGGTTCTCCGCGGACGCGAGGATAAAATGAATACGGAAGCGGGCGCGGCGTTCCTCCCAGACCCCGCTTGAAGCGGTTCAGGCCCTCGTTACGAATGTCGGTTCGACCCAGATCAAGAATTTCAGCTTGACCGGCAAAAGCTTCCACCGCGCTCCACAGCAATAGATGATTCGCTCCCGAAGGTGCCTGGGCGGGCACCGTTCGCCGCGCACCCCATTTGAAGTGGATCGTGCCTTTATCGCGCAGAAAGACTGCCGCCGCCTCATCCTTGCCTGCGGCGTGAGCGATCCAGATCTCAAGCTGGCCGTTTCGCGTGAACACCTCGTGCACCATTTCGAAAAAGCGCCAGGGTTGAGGCGGCAGGCCCAGGCGGCGGCGTGTCTCGAGCTGCATCGCATAGAACCGCTTTAGCAGACCAATACTCGCGCCCCGTTCTATCTCGACCGACCGATTGCTGGTCTGCTTGAGGTTGCGTTTGAAATTTGTTTCGAGCGCGCGCTGAAGCGCTGCTCGCGGACGATTCAGATCCAACGTCCATTCCTGGAAGCAACTAACGGTTACCCACGGGGGAGCGGCGCTCAGGCCGCGAATCTCATAGGTAAAACCTTTGGGACCCTGAGTCGGTAGAATCTCCGGGAGCGTGTCCGCCCCGTTGGTTAAGCGGACCAGTGGTACGCAGGTATCGGAGAACGGCAGCGAGACGAAACGTTTTGAAAAAGGATTTTTCGCGCGCGCCAGCGCGCACGCGAATAGGAGCTCACCCTGGCGGTAAACGCCGGCCACAAAGATAGAAAAGCCGTAGCATCGCTCCAGAAGCTCTATCCACTCCTTGCGATGATAAATCGTCGCCGAGGAGTTTTGATCAACCAACTGCGACCAGGCGTCGCGGTCGGCGGAATACGGCTCGATGAGTAGCGTTTGATCACTTGCCAATTTTGCACCATCTGCGCGATAGCCCCCGACAGGCTCGCATCGCATGGACGAAGTACCTGAGAATCATAGCCGGCAAAGCCGCCCATGAAACCGGCCGCGTCCAGCGCGTCGGCGGACGGAGCCGTGCGGCATCTGGACCACGCTAGGTCCCGCCGGTGATGTGCGACGAAAGCAAGCCCGGTCTTCGGTCCCTCGAGACCTTGTCTCCGGCAAAGCGGAACATCGCCAGCTCCGAGTAAGACAGGTCGCCGAGGCGTGGCTGATCCGGCCCCTTGAAGTATTTTGGATATCCGTCGAAATAGAATCCGAGAAGCCTTCTGATCCGACCGTTTGAGTCCAGCGCGATCAGAGAAACACCACGACGGGCCAGATACCGACCCAATGGACCCGCGAACCGAACATAGTCCTCTATGTTGCGGCAATAGACGAGGTACGCGAAAGAAATAACGCCGATCTTCCTGCGCATGAAGACAAACGGATGCCTGACATTCCCGGATTGACATATCAAGCTGAGACATCCATAGCCGGCATGTGCCAATAGCAATTCGATCTCGGCAGAATGCAGATGCTCGTCCGGTCGAATGTTTGATGCAACCGCGCTTACCCGAGCGCCATGCGAGCGCGCGAAAAGCGACGGGACCGTTACGAACCAACCGCTGCAATATCGTTCATAACGCTGCGCTTTTAATATGGGCAAAGTGTGAGGAGCGGGCGCGACGTTCACATAAGTTACGTCCTTGCATCGCAACGCCCGCGAAGCGAGCAACGCGGCATAGCCTTTGAATGCGGGCTTCACGTGCCAGCTGCAAACGTTGCATCGAATTTCCGTTTTTCCATCGACGCGAATCGATGAAAAGACCAGGAGAATCACGCCGACCGGCCGCTCCTCGCAGTCCAGGAGGTAGCCGTATTTCGGGAATCCGCGTGGCGTAGGATGCTCCGCCAAACGCTTTAGGATTTGTATCCAGTGATGCGGGGTATTGCCGAAGCCACTGACCAGCAGATCCACCAGCCCTTCGAAGTCGGCTTCCACGATTTCACGGCAACGCACCCGCGGGGGTGCGGCGGTCATTACGTTAGCGAGTGACATAGGTCATAGGACGCTCTTGATGGCCCCGCAGACTAAACAGGGCGCCGGGGAACAACCTCGAGAGGCCGCTAGTCCGCGACGTAAGCGCGATGTGAGGATATAAGAAGGGTAGCGCTTTACTTTGCGGCATTTTCGTACAGAGTAATGAAATCGCCCACAGTCAGAGGCAGGTCAGCGTCCTCGTCAGAGCTGAATGGATCGAATCCGAGCTGATCTTCGAGGCGTGCAACGATGATTGCCAGACAGAGAGAATCCAGCCCCGATTCGAGCAACCCTATATCGTCCGACAGTTGTGACAATTTCAGGCCCTGTTCTCTGGCCACGACCTGGAATTGAGATAATATGGCGGACCTTACGGACACCGCGTTCGATTCTTCGAGCTTGTTTAGTACGGCCATAAGTTTAAGTTTGGTTTCGGTAAGGCGGATTGGAACGGCGCCAATCCGGCACTGTTCGAGCAAGGCTCCCAAATGTTTGCTTCAGACTGAGAGATTCTCACGCACGGACGTCGGCCACGCTTGAGGATCGATTCCGTGAGTCGAAAAGATCGCCAACGCCAGACGGTCCATCCCAAAGGCCACGCAGGACGTGTGCGCTATATCGCCGCCGTGAGTCCGCAGGGCCCAGGTCGATCCAAAATGATCGAGGTGATAGTTGAAACTCATGCAGGCGGTCGGCTCCTCTTCCGAGTTCACCGGAATCAGCATCTCAAACTTTAGTGATTGTTCCAGTTGGCTCAGTGCCGCCAATTGGCCTGCTCTTCCAAAAAACGGGTCGCTCGCCGGGGCGATCTTGTAAGGCAGGCTCAATTGTTCCGCCAGGTGTTCGGCACGCGGTATCCATCGCGATCTGAATTTGAGGGTTTGTTCGGGCGTTCCCATGTACACGTATTCCCGCATTCGGAACGACTGCAAGCGGCCGGGCTCGCTGGTGGCCTCATGACGAAAACAATCGGCAGCAACGTCGAAGAGCTTGCCTTCTGCCGGCAACTTTCCCTGGGCCGCTTGAAGCGGGTAGACCGGATAGCAGGCCGCCGGTGAAAGGACCAGGTCGGTCGCCTGCAATCCGGTGACCCAGTCGCTCTTGTCCACCAGCTTGCGGATCTCAAGCTCGGTACCGTGAAGGCAGCTGACACAACCGAGCAGGTGCGGGAAACTGTGCAGGTACCCGGAGCTTTCCAGCATCTGGCGGCTCATTACCGGCGGGAATCGCAACACTTCCGTCTCGGGTTCGCGATGCCGGCTGATAAGGACCGCGAGGCCTTCGATCACCCGCTCGAACAGTCCCGTCCGACCGTACACGCCCGCACTACCGGTCGGTTTAAGCAGCGCGTGCATGATTGACCCGATGTGATCTTTCGCGACATGGCTCATGTTTGACGGTGTCCTTTTTGATTTGGCGCTGAAATACTCAGTGAGAATCGCAGTAGCTAACCCTAGCATCTCACCGAAGATGGAACTTCAATCAGCAGTGCGGCGGTTGCCGCGCTGGCAAGTATCCGATCGTTATTGATCATGATCGACGACGACAGTACATCGCGGAGCTGACGGGACACGCTATACTCTCCGTCGTTCCGATATCCGAGCAGTCCACACGCATGCATGCAGCTCATCACCGTCGCGATCGCCATCTCAGAGGCGTTTACCTTGAGCAAGTTCATCGCGTTCTGAAAATCCAGCGACTCGAGCTCTTCCTTTTCGGTCCCCATGGCCTCGAATCTCTGAAGTGCCGACGCGACAATTCCTCTGAGGGCGCGAAGCGACATGGTCGCCCGGGTCAGATGAGCCGCACCGGGCGGCAACTGTCCGCCTGCGCGACGAGCGGCGCTCCGCATGAAGCGTCGCGCACGTTCGACCGCGCCCGCGGCGATCCCGGACCAAACCGCACTCCATGTCAGATGCGCGACCGGCATCATGGTATGGGTCTGAATCGTGGAGTAGGAATCCGGCAACACCTGGTCTGCTGTGCCTGTGGCTTTGAGCACGAAACCGGAACTGCAGGTCCCGCGCATCCCAAGGGTTTGCCAATCGACGATTGGTTCGAGTTGGTAATCTTTCTGAATCAGCGCGAGAAGCACCTGGTCGGTGGGCGGCGCATCGGCTGAGCGCCGAGCCGTGGTCAGGATGGCGTCGGCGTGCGCACCATAAGACATGACCGTCGCGCTTTTCTCGAACGCGATACGCTCTCCAGTTCGTTCTACCGCACAGACACTGTTACGCAGGTCGCCGCCGCCTTGACCTTCCGTCGTGGACGAAGCGATCAGCAACTGATCCGACGCGAGCCGACGAAGCAGGCTCCGATGCCACTCGCTGCTGTGTGTATGACGCAGCAGAATCGCCACCATTATCTGATGCATCGCGAAGATCATTCCGGTGGAGGAGCATGCGCGCCCCAGCATGTAGCACTGGTCAACCACGTCGGCGATGCCGGCGCCCTCACCGCCAAGGTCAACCGGGACCATCGCGCCGAGCAGCCGTTGCCTGCGTGCGGAGGCGAAGGCCTCCGCAGGAAAGCGCGCATCGCGATCGACTGCGTCAGCGTTGTCTGTTGCGATTTGAGCCACTGATTCGGTTCTGAGCTTGAGATCGTCTGTAAACATAAGCCTTGTTTGTTTAAATCAGGTTAATATTATCAATGTACTGGTCATTCAATCATAAATACGCTAAGATTGCCAGCGTGAAATCCAAAGATCAGAGCTTTTCACCGGAAGACCGGGTCGTCACCGTGGTCCAGCAGGTGTTCGAAGAACGTTCCATCGAGCGATCGGTTTGCGTGAACGATATCCTGGCGGAGGTTGGTCTGACTTCGCTGGACACGGTCAAAATCGTGCTGCTGGTGGAATCCGAATTCGACCTGATGATACCGGTACCCGACATCACGCCCGCGAACTTCCGATCGATTTCAACCATCAGCAGACTGGTGAATAGGCTGCTAAATGAGTCCTGAGCGGTATGCGACAGGCGGTTAGTGCAGGTTCGAGGGAGCGGCGCATGGCTTGGGCCGATTCGGCTACAGAGGAAGTGCCGGTGCGACAGCCTCGAGTCCGTGCCGATTAGCCGGAGACCAACATTGGCGTGCCGCAGCGTCCTTGATCTGCACATCGCCGCGTGCGAGAGAACGAGACTATGATGTCCCGGATCGAGATCGACAGCCTGCTGCGAGAGCTGTATGCCGCCAGAGTGCGCGGCGACCTTGAAGGGGTCTGTCGAGTGCTTGCCGACAACGCCAAATTCGAAATCGCCTCCGCCAGTAATGGGAATCCGATTGCCGTCAACTCGAACGGGGCAGGTGAATTTCGGCCTCTGCTGACGCTTTTGATAAGGACCTTCAGAATCAGCGATCAAGCGGTTCTTTCCATGATAATCGACGGCCAGAAGGCCGCGGTGCATTGGCGGGCGGAAGTCTACTCGAGGATCACGGGAAGTATCGTGCCGACCGAGTTTATCGATATCGTGGAAGTCCAAGGCGGCCGCATCTCGTCCTATCTGGAGTTTTTCGTTCCCCGCGTACTGACGCATTAGCTACTGGATCGATTGTGCGTTCGCCTCTCCCGCGGCCTGCAGCGCAGCCACGAGTGCGCGCACGTCGCCCGGGGTCGTTTCCCCGTGCGTCACACAGGCCCGGATGATGTCGCCGCCCTCGAATACCGCGGCCGCAATCCAAGCCCTACCGCTCGCAAGGACTCGCTTTACGATTGGCCTGGCTTCGCCGAACCTGGACGGAGGCTTTATGCACAACACGGCAAGTGGCGAGTCATTAGCTATTCTCCATCCTCTTGCCACGAGTTCCTCTTTGAGCAATCCGGCCAGTTCAATCGACTTCTCCACATGCTCTCCGTAACCGGTCCATCCAGCGGCCGCCAACGATAGAAAGAGGCGCAGACCGAGAAACCGCCGCGACCACTGGACCGATGTCACGTAGGGGTCGAGCCCGGCGACATTGGAGGGCATAAACCCGGTAGAGACGTGGAACGCGGACGAAAGTATAGGCGCGTGCCTGGTGATGAACATGCCGCAGCCCATCGTCGTCGCGAACCACTTATGAGCATCGATCGTCACTGAGTCAGCGTCTTCAATCCCGCGGAGAACGCCGCGCAGCCGGTCGGAGGCGATCAGTGCTCCGCCCCACGCCGCGTCGACGTGCAGCCAGACGCCGGCAGAGCGTGCAAGCTCGGTGCAAGCCGCCAGATCGTCGATCATTCCCGCGTTGGTGGTCCCGGCCGTGGCTGCAATCATCACGGGGGCGCAGCCGCGCTGGCGATCGTCCGAGATGGCCTTGGCCAGGGCCTCCATATTCATGCGACCGGATCCATCGGTGGCTACGAGACGCGCGGCCGAGCGGCCTATTCCGGCCTGATGCGCAATTTTGAGCCATGCGAGATGGCTTTCCCGCGATACATAGAACACCGGAGGGCCGTTGAAGGTGCGTGCTCCGTCCGTCGCAAATTTCTCATTCGACCTGGTCAAGGCGCAGATCAGCGACGTATAGTTCGCTTCGGATCCACCACAGGTAAAGTGACCCGCGGCCCCGGATGGAAACCCCGCGCGCCTGGCGATAGCGCGAATGACATGGGCCTCGATTTCAACCGCGGCCGGGGACGTCGTCGCAGTCGCGAGTTGCGGATTGAAGGCGCCGGCAACGCGATCGGCGCATAGGGCAGGGAACGTAGGAGCGGGATTGAACAGTCCGAAATAGCGCGGATGCGTGACATGAACCAGGCCGTGCTCCATCGCGGCGATGGTCCAGGTCAGGACTTCATCGAGCGAGCGCGGCGCCTGAAAATCGAAACCGGAAAGCTCGTGTCTGAAGGCGGGAATATCGATCGTCGGCATCACGGAGCCTTCCGCGATCCGTTCGTTCGCGCGAATCAATTCCCGGGTGAGAAAATCGTCGAATCGCTCGCGATCTTCGGGCGGCGGAAACAGAGTCGATGATTGCTTGGATGATTCGCCGTTCATTTTTCCACTTGGCGAAGCACTTCGCTTCTCCGGCGGCTCGCAGGCTGGCGTCATTGGCGCGCCGGGCGTTGTCGTGAACCTCTCGAACATCGCTCCGAACGCTCCGAGCGTTAAGTGTCAATCCAGGACGGACGGCCGACTGGCTATTTATCCGGCCTGCCCGATTTGTGTCAGGCTGTAATACTTACGATCCGCCAGATACGATATCCAATTTGCGTAGATGCGCACGGCCGGCTCACGCCAGGGATAAGAGAGCCGTTCCTCGACTTCCGTCATTGGAAAATTCGGATGTAGATTCACGTCGCGGTTATGCATCGCTTGTTGCCGAAATCCGTTCAAAGCGGCGACCGCATCATCATCGAAATAGCCACATGGCATTTCAGGATAGCTATCCATCTCGCCGGCGAGAAACCGTCCCACGTCTCTCCGGTATTCGCGAAGCAACGTCCCTGGTTCGTATTCGGGATGGCCTTGAAAGAAAATGTCCAGGCAATCGCCGTGCTTCACAAACACGTCCGCTCCAGTGTCAGCGGATCGATATAGAACTTGATAGCCACGCGCAATAAGTGCTTCCTCAGGCAAGTCGTTGTGCCGGGAATGAGGCACACTCCATCGAGAAGGAGCGTCCGCCAGGATTCTATGGTCCGCGGTCTTCACGCAGCCGAACACCCCGGATAGCTTTTTGGGCAGCCGCCTGCGGCGGATTCCGTCGATACGAAGTACAGCGGCATGTGCGGCAAGACACGACCACACCGTTGCAATCGTGTGATCTTGCGCCCAATCGATAAGCTTCGTCAGCGTATCCCAGTAAGGCTCATCGGTCAGTGCGGATGCGCGCGGCTCCGTTCCCGTAACAATCAAGCCGTCGAGACGACTCGGCCACAAGTCGCTGAGGTCCTCATAGTGCTGATTGATATGCGACTGGGCGGCTTGGGCGCGGGTAAGCTCCGGCAAAGAGAAGTGCCTCAGACGGACCACTCGGCCACGGGATGCGGCTGAGAGCAGATCGTGAAATTGCCGCTCGGTGCTCCGCAGCGCCGCGTCCGGCATGTTGTTGACGAGTCCGATAACGATGGGTTCGTCGCAGGCTACGGGCTCGGTGGAAGCTTGACTCGCTAGAAGCATTATCATGCACCCGCGGAACTTTGAGCGCCATTACCGCTAAGCGACAGGCCGCGATGCGCCGCATCCAGCGCTCGATCCAGGTCTTCGATGATGTCATCCACGTGCTCGATTCCGATGCTGAGCCGGATAGCCTCGGGCGTGACCCCGGCCTTGCGCTGCGTTTCGACGGACATCTGGCGATGCGTGGTGGAGGCTGGATGACAGGCCAGGGATTTGGCGTCGCCCAGGTTGACCAACCGCTTGACGAGCGTCAACGCGTTGTAAAACCTGCATCCGCCATCGAATCCACCGTGGACGCCAAAAGTGAGTAGCGAGCAGGCCCGACCGCTCAGATATTTGAGCGCGAGCCGATGGTATTGATTGTCCGGGAACCCTACATAGTTGACCCACGCGACACGCGGATCCTCACGCAGGAACGCGGCCACGCGCCGTGCATTTTCAACATGACGGTCGACCCTGAGGGCCACTGTCTCGATTCCCTGGAGCAGCAGAAACGCACTCAAGGGTGACAGGACGGAGCCCATGTTCCGCTGATACACACTGCGACAGCGTGCGATGTAAGCCGCCGGACCGAAATGGTCGGTGTATACGAGGCCGTGGTACGACGCGTCGGGCTCATTGAACATCGGGAAGCGTCGAGCGTGCTTTTTCCAGGGGAACTTGCCGCTGTCGACGATAATGCCGCCCAGCGTAGTACCGTGTCCTCCCATGAATTTCGTCAGCGAATGCACAACGATATCCGCCCCGTACTCGAAAGGGCGCAGCAGAACAGGAGTAGCTACCGTATTGTCTACAATCAGCGGAACGCCGTGTTGATGGGCGACATTCGCGAGCGCTTCGAGGTCGCAAATATTTCCCGCCGGGTTCCCCACGCTTTCGCAGAAGACCGCTCGAGTGTCCTCGTCAATCAACTTTTCAATCGAAGAGGGATCATCGGACTCTGCGAATCGGACACTGATGCCGAGTTGCGGCAGAATGTGTGCGAAGAGGGTATGCGTGGTGCCATAGAGTTGCGGAACCGAGATGATGTTTTTGCCGATCTGGCCGACGTTGAGGATCGCAAAGTGCAGCGCCGCCTGTCCCGAACTCACGCTGAGCGCTTCAAGACCACCCTCCAGCGCCGAGACGCGTGCCTCCAGCACGTCATTCGTGGGGTTGCTGATGCGTCCGTATCGATGTCCGGAAACTTGGAGATCGAACAAAGCGGCCCCGTGTTCCGCGCTGTCGAACGCGTAAGCGACGGTCTGATAAATCGGGACAGCTACGGCCCGGGTGGTCGGATCGACCTCGTATCCGCCGTGGACGGCAATCGTTTCTCTTCGCACCTTGACGACCTCTCTCCACGGATTTCGACGACACTGGCCTCGCATAGCTAGGCTTAATTAACTGTAAATTACTCTAGTAGAGGTGTCAAGCGTCTAAGCCCGACATTTTGAGCACCTAAAATAGGTGGCGAAGGACGATAAAAAAGGGTAGAATCATGTAATTCATAGAATAATTATGAACCATCATCTTATAGCACCCGTTAGCATAGATTACAACAAGCGCCGAGAGGTAGGAGAACATGAGAGCTGAGTTCAACCATGACAGTCCTCTTCCGCTCAAAGCCTGGGTGCGCGCCCTTGAGATGACAGCGCCGATCGAGCGGAATCCTTCGGACACCCTGCCCATTGTCATAGAGAAGCTGGCTGACCAATTTGGCAGCGCGCTCGCCCTGGCCGATGACCACGAGCGGATGACCTACCGCGAGCTTGCGGAGAGTTCCAATCAATATGCGCGCTGGGCGTTAAGACAGGGCGTGTCCACGGGCGATGTGATCTGCCTGCTGATGCCTAACTGTCCGCGCTACGTCGCGATCTGGCTCGGGATAACGCGTGTCGGTGGTATCGTTTCGCTTCTAAACACGAATCTCACCGGAGAATCGCTCGCCCACGCTATTAATATCGTGGCGCCCAGCCATATCATTGTCGGCGCGGAACTCGCTGATAATCTCGTGGCGGCGCTGCCCCAACTTGCTTCACCGCTTGAAATCTGGGTCCACGGTGAAGGCGTTGACGGGTTTCGCCGAATCGATCGTGAAATAGAACATGAGGCTGGGACCCGGCTCTGCGACGCCGAATATCCGCCACCCTACATCAAAGATCGCGCCCTCTACATTTACACTTCGGGTACGACCGGCTTGCCTAAGGCTGCGAACGTCAGCCACTACCGGCTGATGCAGTGGAGCTATTGGTTTGCGGGCCTGATGGATACTCGCCCGACCGACAGGATGTTGAATTGTCTGCCGATGTATCACAGTGTCGGCGGCGTGGTGGCAATTGGCGCTGTGCTAGTGCAGGGAGGAGCGGTGGTGATCCGTCCGCGCTTCTCGGCGAGCCGCTTCTGGGATGACGTTGTCGAGTGGGATTGCACGCTGTTTCAGTATATCGGCGAACTTTGCCGCTACCTGGTAAACGCTCCCGCGCATCCCAAAGAAGCCGAGCACCGCATCAGGCTCTGCTGCGGCAACGGGCTTCGGTCTGACGTATGGCTCGAGTTCAAGCGCCGCTTCCACGTCCCGCAGATACTCGAGTTCTACGCCTCCACCGAAGGCAACGTGTCCCTTTACAATTGCGAAGGCACGCCCGGTGCGATCGGCAAGATCCCATCCTTCCTCGCGCATCGTTCCAATCTGGCGCTGGTCAAATTCGACGTCGAAGGGGGTGAGCCGATGCGTAACCGGGAGGGCTTTTGCATCCGCTGCAAATCGAGCGAAATCGGCGAAGCGATTGGTAAGCTCCCTGAGAACGGATCAAATCTGACCAGCCGGTTCGAGGGCTATGCCGACCATGAGGCCACCGAAAGAAAAGTCCTGCGCAATGTATTCACCGCAGGCGACGCGTGGTTTCGTACCGGCGACCTGATGCGCAAAGACGACAAGGGCTACTTTTACTTCGTCGATCGAGTGGGCGACACGTTTCGCTGGAAGGGCGAGAATGTGGCGACCGCGGAGGTCGCCACTAAAATTTCGGCGTGTCCGGGCGTCCTGGAAGCGATCGTTTACGGAGTGTCTGTTCCCGGCACGGAAGGCCGCGCCGGGATGGTTGCGGTTGTGGCCGACAGGGACTTCGACCTTGGCAAGTTCCATGAGCATCTCGCCGCAAGCCTGCCTGACTATGCGCGTCCGTTGTTTCTCCGAATTTGCGACAAGATCGAAACCACGGCAACATTCAAATCAAAGACGCAGGAGCTCGTGAGGCATGGCTACGATCCGGATTCCGCCGGAGCCCCTGTGTTCTTCAACGATCGGGTGCGACAAGCTTTTGTGAAGCTCGATAGCGCGCTTTACAAGAGCCTTCAGGCAGGTGAAATACGTCTGTGAGTAATCCCGAGCACGGCTAAGCGGTGCTTCCGGCATCGATTGTCAGCACGACGCCCGTGATGTTGCGGGCCTTGGAGCCAAGAAGAAATTCGACCGCATTGGCTACATCATCGACCTCGGCGAGCCTGCCCAATGCACTGCGCCGCACGATTTGAGCGTGTTGCTTGCCTGCCAGGCCCTCTGTCATCTCCGTATCCATAAATCCGGGTGCGACCGCGTTGACGTTAATCCCGAGCGACCCAACCTCCCTGGCGAGCGAACGCGTAAAACCAATAATAGAGGCCTTGGTCGCGGCATATGCGGAGAGGCCCTTGTATCCGGTAAAGCCCACGATCGACGCGACGTTCACGACGCGGCCGCTGCCGTCAGCCATCATCGATCGCACGGCATACTTGGTCAGAATGAGCGGGGACAATACGTTCAGGTGGACGAGACTCTCGATCCGCGTGTCGTGCATCGTGGCCAGAAGGCCGCTCGTGCCGAGCGCCGCATTGTTGACCAGCCCGTAGATCGGTCCGAACTCTTTGCGCAGCCCTTTAACCAGATCGTGAATGCCAGAGATCTCCGCCAGATCGAATGGCCTGAAGTGAAGCGCGCCTTGAGCTTCGCGCTCAACCTGCAGCATCGCGGCGCTTATTTCCTGGCTCTCGCGCCGCGCAATAGCGATGACGCTGTAGCCGGCCGTCGCGAGCTTGCGCGCGATAGCAAGACCCAATCCACGGCTGCCGCCGGTCACTACGATATTAGGGAAATCAGGCACTGACGCGAGCCAACTTGCCGGAGGTCGTTACGCTTAAAGAAGGTACGAAGCGGATCGCGGCTGGAACCTTGTAGGGAGCCAATGCGCGATGACACATTTCGAGGAGTTCGCTTTTGACCGCCGCGGTTTCGGCGCTCGAATCGCCGCTTTCGGTGGACTTCACCACGATATCAGCGACAACGATTGCGCCGGTGATGGGATTCTTGCGGGCTCTAACGAGCGACATCTGCACACGCGGATGGCGATTGAGCACTGCTTCGACCTCTTCCGGATGAACCTTCGCGCCGCCGACATTGATCACTCCGTCCCTCCGGCCAACGAAGTAATAGCGGTCCCCGCGCAATTCGACCAGGTCGCCAGTATCGACGAAGCCATCCTTGGCCGCGAGCGTCTCGCTGCCCAGGTAGCGGGCCGCGGTCCTGGCCGAGCGTATACGAAGCGAGCCGTTCTCGATCTTGATCTCCACGCCGTTGCTTCGCTTTCCTATCGTTTCCGCGGGAAACCCTGAAAGTCCGTCGCGGACGTCGAATCCCACACCGGCCTCGGTCGAGGCGAAGGCGTGGACAATCGTGGCATTCCCAAAGAAGGCCCGCAGGTTATCCAGGATTCCCTGGTCAACGATCTCTCCCGAGAGACGTACGTACTTAGGCGCGATGCTATGGGCCAACGGGCTCATGAGCGCGCGACGCCAGTGGGAGGGGGTGCCCGAAATATGCGTTACACCCTCGGCAGCTGCGCGCGTCAGGAAGTCGCCCGGAGATTCCTCCGAACTCGAGAGAACCAGCGACGCGCCGTCCAACAGCGCGCGCAGGAAAATCTGCAGGCCGCCATAGCGGCGAATGTCGTAGAAAGTGCTCCACACAATCGAACTGCCGCGAGTCGTATCGCCAGTGATTGGTCCCGTCAGGCTCGATAGGGTGTGCAGCGTCAACTTGGGCAAGCCGGTCGTTCCGGATGTGAGCAGCACCCATTCAGTACGCCGATCGCCACCGCGCTCGCATTTCGCCACCGTGAGCGACGGACCGCATGTGACCACACAGCCAACGCCCAGGGAGGTGGTCTCCAATGCGTCCCAATCGGACACCAGAGCATCGACCTCCGCAGTCGCGATAACGGATGGAGCATGCGCACGAGACAAATCGCCGGGATAAAGAACGACTCGGCGTGCAATTCCGTCCAATTCGATAAGCGCTAGCGCGGTTGAGAATTGATCCTTGGTGGCGATGAGCACAGAGCGGCCACGCAACTCGTCGAGACGCCCCCCAAGGATCGAGCCGCGGACCAGATCGTTCAAGGTTGCGCTCGACGCGGCACCCCGGATTGATCGGCCCGAGAGAGGTCCGGCGCCAGTCAACGCATCCCAAAGCGAAGTCCGATCACTTTGCGGCATTCTCGTAAATCCTTATGAAGTCGACCAGCGTGATGGGAATGTCGAGGTCTTGATCGGTGCTAAACGGATCGAATCCAAGTTGATCCTCGAGACGAGCGACGATAATCGCAAACGATAGAGAGTCGAGCCCGGATTCGAGCAATACCAGGTCGTCGTTCAGCGGCGGCAGCTTCAACTCTTTTTCTTTAGCGGCAAGTTCGAATTGAGATATTACGGCAGACCGTACCGACATAGATGTACCCTTTTTCCGAAACTTGTTGGCCGAAATCATCCACCGCACGACGACACTTGAGAGCGCTTTTGAGCGTTATTCAACACCAGTCACAGAATAGCACGCTAAAGCATGCTTTTACAGGTTCATACGGTTATAAATGGCTTCATCTATCCAAATATTGGCATATTTGCTCAAATCTTGCCACTGGACAGGTGAGCTTTGTGCAATTCTTGGAAGCTAAAGCGCCCCATACCGTCGCGGCCGAAATGGCTCGTTCTTTGGCCCCCCGTTTCCCAGCCCGAGGTTGAGGCCGCTTCGGGGAGTCGCCTGGTACCGACGGATTCAGATCCGCCTTGGCGGTTTAGCTGACTACGTCGCGCGTGCCGATCAAGCTCCGCGGTCGGTGCGCAAAAGACTAGCGCTCGCGGCGCCGACACGGGATCGACCGTTCGATCTCCGGCACAGCCAGCCGCGGCACAGAATCATCGTCGAGACACGACCCAGAGCAAGAAGGTAACTACGCCTTTGGGACAGTATACCAAATCGGGGCATGATTGTTGCTCCGGTTTGTCAGGTACAGCTAACGATCGCAAAACTGTAGCGGGATCGAGATGAGGAGCTGGGTAGTGTCGCAATCTCACACATCCAAAGGTTCGAACGACGGTGTGGCCAGGGCGAAAGCGGCAGACCTTCGTAGTTTTCGAGGAATGGCTCGAGGGCAAGTCCTGGTGCTTACGGCGATCGTAATGGTCGTGTTAATCGAGTTCGTAGCCTTGGCCACCGATCTGGGATTTCTCTGGACTAAGCGGCGGCAAATGCAGACAGCGACAGACGCGGCCGCTATTGCGGGCGTCACGGCACTTAGGAACAACGCGAGCATTACATCGGCCGTGAACAGTGTAGCAAGTCTCAACGGTTTCACGAACGGCATCAACAACGCCACCGTAACCGTCAACAATCCACCGTCGAGTGGCCATTACGCCGGCAATCCGAACTACGTTGAGGTCATAATCGCGCAAGCCGAGCCCAGCTATTTCCTACGTGTACTGGGCTATTCCTCAACACAAGTAAGCACCAGGGCGGTGGGCGCTGCGATGAATGCGGCCGGATGCATTTATACTCTGAATCCTTCCGTAGCCAAAGCGCTGTCCGTTAGTAACGGGGCCAATATCAGCGCCTCATGTCAGATATACGTGAATTCCAACAGTTCGGACGCGCTTGATGTGGTCGGTGGCGCGACCATCAAGACGACGGGTGTGGGAGTTGCTGGCCAAGCCGTTGTTAAAAACGGAGGCTCGATCCAGAACATGTCGGGTGGATCATTGACCGTGAGTCAAAATATAGCGCCGGTGGCTGACCCACTCGCCCATATCAATCCACCTACCGTTGGCAAATGCACATACACCGGAACCCAAAATTACAATTCATACACCGCGCAACAATCGCCCCCATATAGCGGCAACTATGCGATCAACCCGGGTGTCTACTGCGGCGGGATCAAAGCCAGCAACGGCATCAGCATCACATTCAATTCCGGAACCTACATTTTGGCGGGCGGCGGGATGTCGCTATCAAACGGTGGCGGCCGAGCGACCGGTGCCAACGTTACCTTCTATCTCACGACCGGCGCCAAAGCCGGCTACTCGGGGGCGAACAGTGGCTACGGCGGCATCACCATCGCCAACGGAGTCACGGTAAACTTCTCCGCTCCGACGACCGGCGGAGAGAATTCGCTGGAGGGAATTCTGTTTTTCCAGGATTCCAGCGTACCGGCTGGATCGGCGGCTAGCTATTTCGCTGGAGGGGCCAACATGACGTTGAACGGCGCACTGTATTTTCCGACCACCCAGCTTAACTACAGTAACGGGGTCAACGCCGCATACACAATTCTGGTCGCGGATAGCCTGATCTTTACCGGCGGCGCGACGATCAACATCAACAACAATTATACTTCCCTTGCTGACGGTTCGCCGATTCAATCGAGTTCGCTTTATGAATAGCGGTTGTTGCAGGTCAGAGCTTTGGAGCGTGTCCCGGCGCCGCCTCCTTGAAAGGGGACAATCCACCGTCGAACTGGCGGTGGTCGTCCCGGTCCTGCTGATTTTGCTGCTCGCCGCAGCCGACTTTGGCCGGATCTTTTACATGAGCATTGAAGTGATGAGCGCAGCGCGGGCCGGCGCCCAGTATGGATCGCAAACTGTGATCACCGCCGCCGATTCTGCTGGGATGATCGCAGCCGCAAAAGCGGACGGATCGAACTTAGCCAGTTTCAGCGCGACCGCGTCTCAGTGCACGTGCGCGTCGTCAACCACGGTATCGAGTTGTCCTTCGAGTTATTGCACAAGCGCTCCGCAGGCCACCTTCGTCGAGGTTGACACCCAGAGTCTATTTCGAACGCTAATGAGTTACTCTGGTATCCCGTCTTCGACCACGCTGTCGAGCAAGACCATCATGCAAGTTCAGCAGTAGTGAAGATGCGTATTGCCTCGCTCAGTATTAAACGGAAATGTGCTGGCCAGACAATGGTTGAGTTCGCTATGGTGGCGTCGCTCTTTCTTTTGTTGCTTTTTGGCGTCATGCAAATGGCCTTGACCGTGTACAGTTACAATACTGTGTGCTCGGCGGCCCGCGAGGCGGTACGTTATGCAATTGTGCATTCGCCCGGTAGCGCCAATTCCGCGACCGCGACTCAGATTCAGCAGGTCGCCATCAACGAAGCGGTTGGTCTGGATCCGAGCCAACTCGCCGTTACTGTTAGCTGGCCTCCGGACGCCAAACTTCCCTTACAAACAGATGCTCAGGTCAAGGTCTCCTACCAATACCAATTGAAAATACCTTTCCTGTCGCCGGTCACTCTGACCCTTGCCAGTACTTCGCAAATGCTGGTTTCGCAATAATGTGCCGACAAAACCGTGAAAGATTCGGGTGTCGTCCCGGAGCTTGAGCCAGCGATGCATGCGCTCGCGTTCCGCTGGATGAGCGCCGCGATCCTCAATCACCTGTTGGTCGCATGGCGTCAGTGATGCGTGGTCAGCCTGCCGCCGGGGTGGCATCTCCAACGGATGTTTTCGTCGAAAACCGCGGAAGCATGGGTGCCGTCATTCGCAAACATCCGCGTGTGCAAGACCGTCCTGCGTGGCATCCCCGAACAGCTGATTGGGCTGTTGATTTTTGTCTGGTCCACCAAAATGTGAAGTCTTACCCAGACGGGGTTATAGTTCTTGGAATTCTTCGCGATCATTTCCACCCGCACGCGCGGAGTGGCGCCGCGTGGTGTCACGTAAACGGCGTCGTGGGCGGTGCTTCCGTCGATTGCTTTCAGCGTGATAGGAAAACTAACCGCCGCTCCGCTGCCCCGGTGGACCAGTTCTCCAGCTCCGGCGTCTTCACTTAGTATTTTCGAGAATCTCAGCAGCGCGCGCTGGAGCTGAATACCGCTGGGCACCACGAACTGGCCATTGATTTCGATCTTGCCGTTCGTCTTGTTCGAGCCGGCATGCTGAGTAGTACCGACCACGGCAGGGCTGAGATTCGTAGCGGATGTAATGGTCTCGGTCTGTACTCCCGGAACCATGGTTTCGGTGTCCGCGGTGATTTGGGGCGTCCCTGCGGTCGAGTCACCATAGTAGAAGGTCGCGGTTGAAGTTCCTGCCGGAATCGTCACGCTGCTGACCGTGGCACCGTTCTGAGTGAGAGAGAAGACACCGGTAGTCGAAGTCGAAGAAAGGTCAACGGTGGTGTCCGCGGTGAAAGTTAGCGGCTGCGTGGTTCCACCGTACGTGTTCTGCATTTGAATCGTAATTGGTCCGAGCGAAGCTGTGCTGGCGCCGACCCCGGATACCGCCGCGGTGGTCATGACAACCTGCTCGTAAGGATTGCGCGGCGTGATGTCGCTGATGTAGTTATCGAAGTCTGCGCCGCACATCGTGGGAACGCCGAGGAAGTTGGTTGACGCTCGCGCGACGGCCGGCTGGAGGAGCCCGTAGCTAAGGTTCGTCCCGCAGGTGGGATTGCTGACATCGATTGCAGGCCAGAAAAAAGCCGTTCCGGACAAGCCATTGTCGACGAGCCAGCCGGGTTCATTGCCGTCCACCCACCCCCCGGTCGGACAGCCCTCCGAGTATCCCGAATCGGAACTGAGATCAGATTCGTAAATTGAGTCGGCACCGTAGAAGTTCTGATTGCTGGTTGCGTTGAGCACCGTATCGTTGGTTTTGAACGTCATACAATTGCCGCTATCCCACGTGCTCCACAGCCAGAGCGTGGTGCCGGCGTTACCGTAATCGACGCCATCCGAACTGCCATCGAAACAAAACGGCTGAAGCGAAAACGACCGTTCTAGATTCGTGTCAAGGAAGCAAACGGCCTCGGCATCGGTGATCGGATAAAGTGCGTGAACGTCGCTGGGTACGTCAGGAGTTGCGGTGTAGGTCGTCGGAGTAAGAATGATCTTATCGGCCGCGTTTTGGAAACCGAGCGTGGTCAGTGCATCCGCCAGGGTCGTGTCGGATTTGTCGCTCGTTTCCGCAAATGCGTTCAACAGCGTACGCCACATTTCAGCCGTCGCCGGAGCCCAGCCGGTCTCATACTGGTAAACGGGACTATATAGCGTAGTCCAAAAGGGGCTGGCCGACGGATCGTTCCGTACGGTCAAGCCGCAGCCGTTGACGCCGGATTTCATCACCGCCGGACAGTTGTTCTGCGGGATGTCCTCGAAATTGGTGAATTCTTCGATCGAAGCGGCAAATAGGTAGTTGGTGCCGCCGCCGGCCAGGTACAAACCCGTCTGCAGGTTGCCATCGCTGTCCTTGGTCGAGTACGGCACGCCGCTCTCCGTGTACTGATTTTGAAGATACACGTAAACTTGCTCCACGGCGTCTCGGGCAAACCCGCATTGTGTCTCCGTTTCTCCGGTCGCGTTCGCGCAGACCTGGGCCGCGTCGGCGGCGGAAAGTCCGTTGGTGATCGTGGTGGAGGAGTAATAGGCCGAATTCAGGAATGCTTCATAGTGGTAGTATTCGACCAAAAGCAGCGCCGCTACTGTCTGGTAGTCGGTAAAGTATTGCATCAAATTTATCGGGTCACTGTAAAAGTTCGCATCGGCGCCGAAGCTTCCCGTCGCGGGAACCGATGTAACTGCGATTTCGCACGAACCGATGATTCCATCGTTGTCGGTCGACTCCAGTGCGATATTGATCGTCGACAGCGCGGCACTTATCGAAGGCAGACTGCCCCCCGGACCGTAGACGACCTGGTTCAGGAAATTATTGATATCGGTCTGGCTGACGGTGCCCGTCGAGCTCTCTCCGGCTTGCAGCAGGTTGATATACGTATTGGAAACCGTTGCAATCGACGTGAGCGCGTCCGTAACCGAGGTGCTGGAAAGCTGGTCAACGCAAGTCTGGGTCTGTATGGCGTCCTGTATGCCCGTCAGTTGGCTGGAGATGGTGTTGAGCTCATCATTAATCTCCGAGAGTTGATTCAGGACGCTGGTCTGATAGGCCGATTGCGTGTTGAGGCCGATCGCGGTCATTGCATAGCCGGTCAGCGACGTGCTGATTCCGGCGGATAGTCCCGCCACCAAGCCGCTCGCGATCACGGATTGCTGCGCTCGCGCTCGAGGAGCGATTGACAGCGACGTTAAGATTGCCAATGCGAAAGTCGTTGCTGTGGTTGCCCTGTTCTTCATTCTAGTTACCGGAGACTTCCATGTGGCTATTGAATCCATGACAACTCATAGTGGAAAATGGCGTCCCACAGCAAGGATTTGGCCATTTTCTCGGGCGCAGGCGCGATCTTTTGATGAATCGGACAGTTTCACGATCGGGTGAAGCAAACCGCGGCTCGCCGCTCGAGGCTGGTCACGATGAAACCGACGTGGGAGAAGAATTCTCCAAGGTGAGACTCGACCTTGGCTGCCATCCGGTGCGCCGTCTTCAGACTGGCTGCAACCTGCAGCCGAACATTACCGAACGCCTGGCCCGACCAGTGGGAGGGTCGAGCTACAAACCGCTGGTCTGGCTCAAAGAACTTTCGCTACCAGTGGTTTCGCAACGATGTGCCGACGAAACGCATTGTCGCCGCCGAACAACGAAACCCCTGGGAAAGGTTGCGCGTGACCCACTAAAGGTCACAGAGACGGCATGCGCGGGCAGAGTCGCGCAGCTTGCGGTCGTCGAGAGTCTACGGGCTCGCAACGGATACACCAGGTCGCGGTCCCGCTTCGCGCGTTACGCGCCGCCCGCCGCGAGCTTCGCTTCGTCGTCCGTGGAAGGAGCCGTGACCTTGTAGAGTTTTTGCGCGTTCGACCACAAAATCTTGCGTCGCACCGATTCTTCGCAGTCAGACAGGCCTCCCTCGATACGGGCGTGTACCTCATCGCCGTAGAGCGAGGTGGGATGGGGAAAGTCGGTCTCGAACAGGATGTTGTCCGCGCCAATTTTATCAATCAGACGGCGCGGCGCGGTCTGCTCGAACCAGTAACAGGCATAGACGTTGCGCGCGAAGTACTCAGACGGCAGCATATCGAATTCCGGATGCTCTTCCGCCACGCTATTACCCTGGAACTGGTAATCCATCGCTTCGAGCACGAAGGGAATCCAGCCGATGCCGCTCTCAACTGAGACGAACTTGATTTGCGGATGGCGCGCCAGAACTCCGGACATCAGAAGGTCGTTCAGTTGGAGGCCGTTGCGCAAGAAGATATCCACCGCCAGTTCTGCAAACGTCGCCATCTTCCCATACGTCGCGACCCGATTTTTTATCAGACCTTCGGCCATATCGCCCGAGCCGATATGGAAACTTATCGGCAGATCCAGCTCGACTGCCACGTCCCAAAGCGGATTCCAGTGCGCATCGCCTAGCAGCGGCTTGCCGTAGTACTGCGGTTCTCCAGTGAAGAGAATCCCTTTGTGGCCCATAGCGGCGCAGCGGCGGACCTCCTTCACAGCCGCCTCGACGTCCCAAAACGGGATAGAGGTGATGGGTAGCAGTCGGCGCGCGTCGGCGGATGCCCACTCGGTCTGCCAGTCGTTATAAATCTGCACGCAGGTGAGCATCAATTCAGGGTCATTCAGTTTCAGGAACTGTTGAGCCCCGAAGCCGCCAACGTTCGGATACATGACCATCGCCCAGATCCCCATCTGGTCCATATACTTCAGGCGCGCGCGGGCGTCGTATGCTCCCGGATGCATCTCTTCGTAGTTTTTGGGAGGATGCTTGAAACTTCCCACGCCGGCGGTAGCCGTCATACCGACATTCGCCAGGGGCCGGCCTACTCCGACCAACCATCTCTGGGTTCCATCCGCGCCGGTCACTACGTGCGGTACGCGATCGCGCATGCTGGCAGGTGCCCGACTGGTCCACAGATCAGGTGTTTCGGTCACATGGGTATCTGCGTCGATGATCGTGTAACTGTTCATGGCTTCCTCTTTCCACTGCTAAGCGCAGACAAATTGAACTCGTTCGACGAGCATTTCCGAAACCGCATTCAACATCGATTCACCGAGCCTCTGCGGCTCATTACCCTATAGCCCAAAGAGACCGCTGCCCTCGACACGAGAAGAAAGGATATGCTGGAGCCACTCGCCGCCAGCATCATGGTCGCGTCGTCAATTGCTTCGTCGGTCCTCATCAGGCGACGGTAGCCGGCCGCATCCCTGAGTCAGGATCGCGGCAGGGCGACGCTCTACCTCAGGTCAGCCACCGTTCGACACAGATCATATGAGAGCGACAATTGCCATCATTCCACCGCCAAGCGTGAATGAAAAGCACCACGTGAATCGGATGGCTGGGTTGTGCACAAAATCGCCTTGCAAGGGCAGCGAAGCAGGGACCAGTGTATGTAGAATCCGTCACCAATCGCAGCGGGGTGGGCCTGCGAGCCGGTCGAAAAGCTCGAGCCCGGCTGCCCGGGGAGGGGGCTGGCCACGATCGTCAGCCGGGCCGCGACTTTGATGCTGCGTCGGGTACGGCTATGCGTCGCGTGTTTGGAAAGCCAAAAAGGAAATTCCGCTTTATGCCGAGGAAGACGATCCTCGCGATAGCGCTCGCGAGTTTTGTGCTCGTTACAACCGAAACTCTTGCGATTGCCCAAGCGGCCGACCAACGCCATCATCGGACACCTTCGGCACAGGCGACTCAGGATCGCGACAATATTCCAACCAGCGAGGAGCCCGACCCGCGGGTCGGCAAGATGCTCGATGAGATGCACCGCGGCAGCAATGCCGAAGCGGCTCCGTCGTCGAATGGACCGGGGGATAAATCGGGTTATGTCGGTGGGCGTCCATTCTTTAGTAAGAATCCGAGCGACCAGCCGAAGTAGGGCCGCGCGTGGATCATGAGATGCCTAACTGCTGGTCGTTGCCACGGCATGATGGAACGTGTTGTAGGGAGGTCTTGAGCCGTGACCAGGAAAAATTATGAGCCTCGATGGCTGCTACTACTCATCGCGCTCTTGTCGTTGATGCAGTTGTCTGTTGCGACACCGTCCTTTGCCGCCAGCGCCGACGCGAACGCCAGCCTGACCGGTTTCGCGTTTGTGGGTAGCGGGGTAACGGCACAGGGCCGGCGAGCGAAGCTTCCGGCCGGAACGAAAATCTACGCTCCGAGTTCGAAGATCACAGGTACCGACGGATGTCCGACGACGCGCTATAACACCGACGGAATGATTGTCGCGGTAATCGACTACCAAGGCCGGCCGACCGCTGCCAGCGTCGCCGTGACGCGTCATCCCGCGCACGGCGGAGACTATGAGGACGCCCCATACTATCTCGATCTCGACAAGGGACGCACACTACAATTTCTGGGCCCCATCTTCGAAAACGGTACCTACAATGTTCGCCTCCAATATGACTTCACCTTAGGGCAGGGCCGAACGGTCTCCGCAACGTTTGTGTTGGCCCGCGGTTGCCCTCGACATCCCTGACCGCTGCGGCAAGGCCAGCGCCAATAGAGCCGAAAACACCTCGCTGAAGGCGTACAGGTTGTCGATATACGAGCCCGAAGTTTTGTAGCGATGCCGGGAGAAGTTCGTATCGGCGAGTTCCGATGGCAGCATCGCCAAACCCGTGACTAAATTGCTCTCAAGGCGGGCGCCCGATCCATGTCGATTACTGAAACGCTTCTCTCCGTGAAGGAAAGTGTGGAGCGGGCGGCCAGGATCGAACTGGCGACGTCCAGCTTGGGAACGTTACCGAGCAGGGAGACGGAGGGAAAGACGGAGACAAAGAGGGCTAAATTCCTAGACTTTCCGGATCGGTGCCAACTCCTCGCATACCCCGATTTCCGCCAATTTCCCGCCGAATGTCCTGAAATAGCCCTGAAAGTGATCGTGGAACCAAACCACTGGTTATTAAAGTGGTTGAATCCTTCCCTCTCTCTCACGCGGACTCTTCTTGTCGCCCACCGCTTGCCAAATCACATTGAACAACTGAGAAGGGCACCATCAGTATCAAACCCGGCTTCGCTCACCGCGACCTCTCGGCGCCTTCACTATTTCAGTTTCGAATGCGAATTCGCTTGTCCGGAACTCCTCGCCGCGCAGTACCACCCGTACACGTTGACCAAGGTCAGGTAGAGAAAGAATGGAGGCTCAATTTCGAGTTCGCTCAGCACTCTGACGTAATCTGGCAACGCTTTTGAGAGCTTCGCCTCATAGTCTGTGAGGACTACGTTGCGCGGACCATTCTCCTCGTCCGGCGCGTGCACTGCCTCGAGAATTCCGTTGCGAAAGATTTGGATGTACGAAGGCGTTTGGCCTCGCCACCCGCCCTCATATGCAACCCATCCGTCTAGGTTCAAGCGATAGGACAAATCACGGCTGCGCAGATCTTCGTCTCCGGTATATATGCCTAGCGGTTTCAAGCTCCCCTCTAGCTTCCCAGCAATACCTCGGAAGTCCAAGCGGGTCGCACCAGAAAAAGCGGATATCGGGACGAGATGAAAGACTATCTTAGTAGCTGGATATGGCCCGGCTATTCCTGACTTGATAACCGTTGTGGTCATCTGAACTGGTCGACTTCCCTCGATCACCTTCTTGACTTGTTCATCAACAAACCTGTTTGCCCGTTCAGGAAGACGCTCGGACATATCGAACAGCTCCTTCAGTTCAGACACGTCCAGAACGTATGCGCCCGCAGGACTCCGACCAAAAAAAGGCCAGTGTTTTTCACTTGATGCGGTCTGGCCCAACTCTGGGGAATTCGAAGCATCAAGATAGCCGTTCCGTTTTTCCATGGCACCTCCCTGAAGTCGAATTCCTTGAGTGCCAGAGGCGGTTGCAAGGCGCTTCGAGAAAGATTCATGAGACGAAGCATGTCCTTGTCAATCGCGCTCCGATTGAGACCGGGCGCGCCGGTGGGAACACCGTCCTTCGCTTCGATTCCAAAAATCAGATCGCCGCCGACTGAGTTCGCGAGCGAACTGACCGCTTTCACGAGGGAATCGGAATTTGGCGACAGCAAGCTCTTGTATTCCGTCGTGCGGTCTTCACGGATCTGCTCTCGCAGGAGCTCGTCGATATCTTCTTCCTGAATTTTCGACAGTTGCTTCTGAATCATCGGTTTGGCTCTAAGCCTTTGCTGGAATGGTCGGGCGCTCCTCCTATCCTACCGACGGACGCTGACGGATCACTACGCGCCCGGCACTCTAGCTCATCCCCCCTTCACCGGCCATCGTTGCACGGCCATAAACCCTCAACCCTACAAGAACAATGCTCAGCCTCGATCCACAAGACTCCAGGGAAGTGGATCGTAATTTGCTAAACGTTTTGACCCAGGCAGATACGAAAAATTCGGCGACTCTCGGAGCACCAGATGGAAAGTGAGTTTTATATCCAGGCACGGCGAGAATGGGACGAACGCTACGGCGACCTCGTTCTTGGAAAACGTAACTGGCAGATCACCTCGGCCGGCCTGATGCTCCTGAGCCTCATTCTTGCTCTGGGCATCGTGTGGATGAGCGCGCGAACCAAAGTGATCCCGTTCGTGGTCGAAGTCGACAAGCTCGGCTACGCCATCACGATCCCGACCGCGCTCACCGCCTCGAACGTCCCCGCGACGGTCGAGCGCATGAAGCGCTACGAGATCGCTGCGTTCATCCGCAACGCCCGAGCCGTGAGCAGCGACCCGGCCGTGGAACAGAACATGCTCAACGATCTGCTCGCGCACGCACACGGTGCGGCGAACAAGTTTCTCGAGTCGTACTTCCACGCTGATGATTTCTCGAAGAACCCGTTCCAGCTTATGAAGCACCAGACCGTCAGCGTTCAGATTGAATCGATCCTCCAGGCTTCGCCGAAGAGCTACGAGGTCCGCTGGAGCGAGACCGCCCTCGACATGAGCGGCGCGCCGCTCGGGACTAATCATTGGGAGGCGATCCTCGAAACCGAGCTCTCGCCCCAGAATTCGACCGACACCGTCATCAGCAATCCGCTGGGGTTTTATGTAACGCGGCTCAGTTGGGCCGAGCAGCAGAGCTGAGGAGCCATCAGATGAACCGCGCAACAATTATCGGCGGCCTGTTGTTTGTCGCATCGCTACTCAGTGCCTGCGCCGCAAAGCAACCCACATCGCCGCCCCCGCTTGAAATCGTTCCTCAAGATGTGCCCGAGGCCGAGGCCACGGCGACGCCACCGACCGCCGAGGACCTGCTCGCACAACAGCCGCCCGAGGTCCAAGCAGCCATCAAGCAGCACGAGCAGGACGGCTCATGGCAAGTCTTCAGGACCGATCAGACTCACCTTTACCCCTACGGCCAAGGCCCTGACCCGGTCATCGATTGCGAGCCGCTCCAATCGACGGACATTCAGCTTCAATCCGGGGAAACCATCACCGACGTCGTGATGGGCGACTCCGAACGCTGGCAAGCCACACCGGCCGCTTCCGGCGATCCCAGGAACCCGGTTCCTCATGTGGCGATCAAGCCGCAAGCGCCCGGCATCAAAACCAACCTTGCGATCTACACCACGCGCCACATCTATCACGTGAATCTGCGATCAAGGCCGGGACACGGTGTCGAGCAGGTCGAGTTCTACTATCCGGACGAGCTGCTCGCCGCGATGAGAGACGGAGACCGACAGGCGAGCCAGGCAGGAATGGAGCATGCGAGCGGCAGCGACGGCGTCGTTGTTGCCAGCCTTAAGTCGGCCGATCCAGCGGCTCTCAATTTCTCGTACAAGATTGGCGGACCCGACGTGGCGTGGCGTCCGTGCGCGCGTCGACGACGGCGCCCATGTGTACATCCAGATGCCTCCCAGCATGAGGACCGCCGATGCGCCCGCGCTGCTGATCGCCGCCTCGGGCGGAAACCAGATGGTCAATTATCGCGTCCGCGGCAACTACTACGTGGTCGACCGGCTCTTCGACAACGCCGTGATGATCGCCGGCGTCGGACGCGAGCAGGACCGTGTGAGCGTGGCCTACACGGGAGAGGCGAGGTGAGCGCCATGTCGCAAACAGAGCAGCACGAGCTCCCAGCCGAGGAAGGCGGTGGCCGTCTCAACTGGCTTCTCGCGGTGCTGGTCCTCATCGTCGCGATTGTGATGGGAATCGTGCTCGCCGCAGGCGTGCAATCATCCGGCGTCTCAAGTCAGTCGAGCGCTTCCTCTGACCCAGGAGATGCCAGCGAGACTGCCAACAAGGGCGAGGTCGCCGATCTCCTCTCGCACGGCGGGAAGGTTCCAGACGCCGCCCCCGCTCTTCCCCTCCCGCCGCCCCCGGTAAAGTTCCCGGCCGTCGTGACCCAGCAACCGCAACCGCCCCACAACCCCAGCCCCTACGAGCAGTGGGCCGAGCAGAAGTACATGAAGGCGCTGGAGTCGCCGCAGGTCGTGACTGCGTTCCACAGCCCCGCGCTGGAACTCCCGCAGGCTCAAAGCCAGAGCGCCGCCTCAAGTGTCGCTTTCGGCGATTCCGAAGGCACGCCCGCGATCCGGCTTCATCCGGCTCCTTCGCCGTACACCGTTA
>CAWCMA010000012.1:0-255373 GCA_963796565.1 uncultured delta proteobacterium
GTTCGCCCGTGCGCTTGTCGATGTAGGTGGGTTGGTAGACCAACCCGTCGCCGCGGGTTTTCTTCATAAGTCGGCCATTGTGAACGGATTCAATTCAAATTTCGTGGTACACACCGAGTGTCATAGATTAACATGGCGGAATCAAAGAGCGCGCAGCTCTTAAAATCCTCTGGAGGGTAACCTCCGTGCGGGTTCGAGTCCCGCCCCCGGCATAAGAAAACTCCTATTTATTAGATGCTTAGCGCGCGCTGCGCAGCGCGATAGGATTGACCCGGCTTGCAACGCATTATGCCCGGCATATCAGCGAGGGCCGATAGAGCCGGGACAGACCGGCTGATCGCGCGAGCGTGGTCGATGAAGCGTGCGATCCTTTCGCGGTAGAAACAGGATGGAACTGATGGGTGTCGGCTACGCGCTGGGTGCGGCGGCGTTATTCGGAGCGAGCACTCCGGCCTCAAAACTCCTGCTCCGCAATCTGTCGCCCTTGATGCTGTCGGCTCTCCTGTACTTGGGAGCCGCGATAGCGTTATCGGCGTACCGATTTCTTCTGGCGTTCGAGTCGCGCGAGGCGCAAATCACTCGTCGCGATGTCCCGGTCATCTGCGGCATCATTTTCTTCGGCGGAATGCTCGGGCCGATCTTGATGTTGTTCGGTCTCCAACGATTGTCTGCAGTAACCGGATCGCTCCTGCTGAATCTCGAAGGCCCGTTTACAGCACTGATCGCTGTCGGTCTCATGCGCGAGCATCTCGGCAGACGCGAGATGTTTGCTGCGGCCACCATCATGCTGGGCGGAACGATGGTGAGTTTTCAGGCGGGTCACATTGGCGGCAGTTGGATCGGAGCGGTGGAAATCGCGGCTGCGTGTCTTAGCTGGGGTATCGACAACAATCTCACGCAACGCGTTTCGTTACGTGACCCTGTCGCTGTTGCTCGAATCAAGACTCTCGCTGCGGGCTCGTGCTTGCTCTTGATCGCTCTCTGGCAGAGAAGTGGGGCAATTCCTGGCGCGACGAGCTTGATCTGCGCGTTCGCCGTGGGTGCGCTTTGTTATGGTGTCAGCATCGTTCTCGACGTGAAGGCACTTCGTGTCCTCGGTGCGGCGCGAGAGTCGGGGTACTTTGCGACAGCTCCGTTCGTCGGCGCGCTTTTGTCCATCGTCGTGTTTCGCGAACTTCCCAAAATGTTGGAACTCGCGGGCGGAACGCTCATGATCATTGGAGTGGTGATTTTAGTTCGACAGCGACACGGACATCCCCACGAGCACGCAGGTATGTTTCATGAGCATCTGCACATTCACGATATGCACCATCAGCACGCGCACGACAGATTAGTGGCCGAGCCGCATTCACATGGGCATACGCATTCGCCTTTGACGCACGACCATCCGCACGTTTCCGACCTGCATCATCGTCATATGCACCGGTCGCCATAGAAACTTCATCGTATTTCCACGTATGCGGCGGTCTCCGCTACTTCGTTCGCTTGCAACGCCGCCAGCTTGACGGCGGCTTCTTCCAGTACCTTGCTGTCGGCAATCGCGTGTCGCCGGTAGATCGATTCGGTTTTGTGGCCGACCATCTTCATCGCGGCACTACGCGGGGCGCAGGCCCCATGCGGGTTGGAGTCCCGCCCCCGGCACCATTTTACCTCAACAGCCATGCGAATTTTCCAGCTCCGATCGTTTTTGGTTGTCAAAATAGGTGAGAACGATTTTCAGTCTGACTTTGGCTCTACTTTGGCTGTTCGTGGTTCCCTTATATTCGTAACGTATCGCGGAAAGATCGCAACAGGCTGCTAAGAGGAACTTCATTCCTTGGCCCGTAAACTCGTCGGTACCACATTTTCAGCAGTCGGTTTGAGCCATTAGGTTAATGTCTCCCCCGGAAAGGACCACCGCCGTTGTTAACCGATTCCCCTTGATAACAGTTTCTCTGCCATCTTGTCTTGCTGCCGATTGCTGGATCGTTCGGTAGCTCATTCAGCCGTTTAGGTAGCCTTGCCTAATGGATGCACGATGTCGGCGACACGCTGGTGAAGATATTCATGGCCCACAGGTTCGAATCGCAGTTCACGTTGTCATCTTGCAGATCGTCGCCGGCGTTCTCCCCGTTGCAGGGAGTGCTGGCGACCACGTTGACGCTGTCGGTGGTGAGCACCCGGTTATTGCCGTTGCCGGAATCGATACCGATTCCCACGCCGGTTCCGGTCCCGACATTTCCGTTGCTCTGGGGCACTCCAAGTGCGACGACGTTCGCATTGCCCCCGGGGTTCGCTCCACACGTCACTTCCGACGGCAACGAAGTTGACGAACAACCTATATAAATGCCGCTGGTCGAGTTGCCGCAGACCTCAAAGTCGCTGATGCTGTTCTGTGACGAGCTGAATAGCCAGATGCCCGGGCCGCTCGAGTTCGAGAACGCCTTTATCTTGCCGATCCGGTTGGCGTTGGAGCTCTTCAGCTCGACGCCGCCGCTTACGTTCGAAGAAACGTCAACGCGGGTCAGGCTGTTGGAACCGGTCTTGGACCACAGCATCCCGAACTTGCCGTTGCTGTCCGCCTGAATTTCGCTCAGGCTGTTGCCGCTGCCGCCGACTATATCAACGCCGTCGACGCCGTTGGTCGAGGCTGTGCCGGATTCTACATAGCCGCCGGTCACTCCCCTCAGGACCACGCCGCTTCCTGTGTTGTTGGAAGCCTCAAAGTTCAACAAGCGCACATTGGCCGTCGGAGCGGCTGGCGGGGCCGGCGAGTTGACCGTGATGCCGTTGGTGCTGTTGCCGTCGGCAAAGAAATCCAGGAACATCGCGCGGCTGGCATTGTCAACCACGGCCGCGGCGCCATGATTGTTCGATGATCTGAATCCGGCAAACGTTGCGCCGATGCCATTGTTGATCACACCGCTGCCGCCGTTGCCCTGGACCACAAAATCAAAAATAAAGCTGCCGGCCGCGTCATTGCGAAGGCCGGTCAAGAAATTCGAGATATTCGACGGCGTGAGCGAGGTGAGGTCAGCACCGCCGTTGATGACCGCGCCGGTTGCGGTAGAGAGCACGTGAATTCCCACACCGGCGCTGTTGGACCCCAGCATGTTGAAATTGTTGAGGTTCAAGGTCACACCGGGCTTGATGATCTGGATACAATCGTTGCCCGCGACCGCGGTCACGGGACCCGTCAAACCATAGACGTTGGCCGAAGTTATCCTGCAACACGCGCTGATGCTGGTGGTGCAGACCGGAAGCGCCGGTGCGGAAGTTGCTCCCGCGATAAGCGCCAGGCCCGGAATCACCGCCGCGAGCATTACGCGGCGCCAACGCACGAGCGTGCTTGATTTGCCGCGATTGACATTGGAAACATCACCTACCTCGTTCATCTCTCGTCTCCATTTCATTTGACTCGTTCCCTTCAAAGTCTCGTCCGCGATTTCTCGGCTGACTAGGGAGCAATAGCTATGCCAGTCATCCAAAACGATCTTGGCGAGATAAAATGAGATAAGGTAAGAAGTATCGATTGCCGGATCCGGTGAGTTGTACCGGACGGCTACACTACGGCGCTGCGGCCATGACCAGGGGGAGCCATCTAGGAATATTGATATTTGTCCACGAACTCTATCGGCGCGCGGATTACCCGCCACCGGCTCCCGGCTTTTCGTGACAGATATTGCAGCTCACCTTGGTCCCCTTGATGAGAAAGACCTGCGCGCCTTGGCCGGTGTCCCTGCAAAGGCCCACTCCCGCCTCGTCGCAGGGAAGGAATCGATCATCCGCCATTCGCGAGAGCACAGTGCCCTGCAAATTCTTGCCGTGGCATGCCTGACAGGTTCCCGGCGGCGTCGCGGAATCCTGGAACACCTCGCTGTGATTCAGGTTCCACGACGGATCGTTGACCGGATGCATGCCGTGCGGACCCTTCATCAGGCCGTTGGCGTCGAAGTTCCCGATGAAGTCATTGATCGAGAAGCTGCCGGCCTGATGGCAGGTGTTGCACTCGATCAGCTTGCCGGAATGACCCTGGAGCTGTCGGGCGGCGACATTGTCGTTGGCGTCCGCAACCTGGTTCGGCCATTCCGCGTGCGTGCTGCCATGGCAGCCTTCGCAGAAGATTCCTCCGTGCCCAAGGCTCAGCCGATACAGGATTTGCCGTTTGTTGCCAATCTGGTTTTCCGCGAAGCGCCGATTCTTAGCGACTATTGGTTTGGAGTTGAGATCGCCACTGCGGAAGGCGCGCATGAGACGAATCCCGTCGGTCGATTTGACCAGCGTGGGATCGGAAAGCTTGGCTAAGTTGTTCAGTGCGTCGCCGCTGTGACATGACCCGCATGTGGGCTCGTTGGCCCATGGCACGCGAGGCGTCAAAGGATTGGTGTAGTAGTCGCCGCGGACGATGAAGGCTCCGGGGTTTTTCGGCGAGACGTTTCTGGAAAAATCGTTTCCCACTCTCGGCATGTTTCCATGACAGTCTTGGCAAGCCAGCCCCGCGGTGAACATCGGTCCGCGCAGACACTTGGTGACCGCGCCCGGATGGCACATGTAGCAGCTCTTCAGAAGGATCTTGTCCCGCAGCGCAGTGCTGCGGCCTACGGGCGACGGCATCTGGAGAAACAGGATAGCCCCTTTGATCTTGAGTTTGCCGTGAAAGGTGTGCATCGCATCGGAAAAACTGTGGTGCAGAGTCTGTTCCCTACCGTTCGCGTCGGGGTCAGACGGGCCCTTGGGGCCGACGTGAGCGAGATCGAGCGCCGGCGAATAGTGGCATTGCTGACACGAGACCGGCGTCAGGTTCTGCAAGTGAGTCCGTGTTCTCAGGTCATGCAGGCGCAGTACGTTGAGGCCCCACGCGTAGGCGATACTCACGGCTCTCGGCACATGTCCAAACTGCGGATCGTCGAATTCGGTCGCGACATGGAAGCCCTTGCCGCGGGTCGCAAGGCCGTTGCCGCCGTCGGTGGCCGAAGTGTGGCAAGCCCCGCACGTTACCTCTCCGGATACCGGCATCACGGTGTCGAGAGAGGAGAGCACCGTTCCGGTGGACAGCCCCAACGTATTGCTCGGCGCCGCTCTCGCTTGTACGCGCATGACTGGGTAGGGATTCGAGCGCCCCATGTCGTCGAACGGAGCGGCCGGGATTCCCTCGGCGGCAAAGATGTCAATGCCGGTCAGCGTGTAACCGAACGGAAAGTTAATGAAGAACGGAAAGGTGTCGTAAAAAGTCTGGAACAACTGCGGATCGTTCGCCACATACGGCTGCGTGGCTGGCGGCGCGTTGGCGCTCGGCATCGCCTGCTGTCCCGCAGTCAACTGATGGTCGCCGAGGTAGAGCCGCTGCAGATCGGGCACCGGCAGGCCCAGGTCAGGGACAAGCGGAAACAGCGGCAAAATTCCCGGCGGGTAATGCGTGTTGAAGGCGTCGAAGGCGTATGGATTGCCGGTGCGAGGGTTGGTATCCCAGAAGTTGGTTTTGTAGACCGTCGATGGAGGCGGAATTCCGAGCGCGGGATCGTTGGGATTCGACGCGCTGGAGTACACGACCTCGGCCTGATCGCTTTTCAACAGCTGCGGCGGCGTTGTCTTCATCACGATCTGCGCGTGCAGCGTGTTGAACGGAGGCAGGATGCTGACAACGCGCTGATCGAGATTGCCGCAATGCATGCCGAGGTCGTTGGCGGCCAAGACCTGGAAGTCAGGCAGGCCGCTAAAGGTCTGCTCTGAGACCGTAGTCGCGGGCGGAGCCGATCGACCGGTGCTGGTCGAGTTGATCGATTCCGGAGGGGCCAGCGCGATGGCGACGATTCCCGCGCCGAGCACCAGGACGGCTATAACCATCGTTCCGGCCATGAAAATCGCGCGCGGCCGTCTCCTGTTAGTCATTTTCTCCATCGATCTTACAAGTCCCGATTAATAGTTGGGCGCTCACTGTAAAGCATCGGTTGTGCCAACCATGAAAACGCTGGTGTCGTCACATCGAAAAGGTCGAAGTGTTGCCTCCGGATACAATCCTCCCGGTCTGAATTGGAGCCATTCGAACCGTTGAACTGATGCTCGCTTTTCAGCGAATCTTCGGATTACATGGCACAGCAATCCGCTTGCCGGGCGGACCGCGTCCATTCCGATGACACCGCTGTACACCGATTCCACCCTGCTCGCGACGGATTTTGAGTCCCTGCGCGGCCAGGAATCGATCTTCACAGTCCTGAACCTTTTGCTCATCGCCGCGCTGTTCCTGACGCGTATGATCTTCAGAGACTACATGGGCGGCTTCTCACCGGCGGTCGTCGCGACGCTCGCCGCCGGCTTTGTGATCGAGGCCGCGGAGCTGATATGGCTCCAGGTGCACGCGCCGACACCCTCCGCCGCATCGCTGAGATTTCTGACCTGGTGGTCGATCGCACTGAGCTCGACACTGGTCGCCACGCTGTTACTTCTCACGCGCGGCGAGGACAGTCAGTACTTCGTGCTGATGGCGGTTCCGGTGCTCGAGGCGGCGTTCCGGCTTCGCCTCGGACCGGCGCTAGCGGTCGTCGCGCTTGCCGTGTTTCTCAACTTTCTTGGCGCGTACAGCCTCCATTCCATCAACGAGTACGTCGAGGCCGGCGCGTCGTCGCTGATCTTCATCATGGTCGGCGTGGTCGTGTGGTTGCTGGTCAACAATCTTCACGATCGTGAAGCGCAGTTGAGGCTCAACTTGCGCGAGCTGGAGCATACTCGCGAACAGCTGCTGATAGAGGAAAAGCTGGCCGCGGTAGGCCGGCTCTCGAGCGCCATCGCGCACGAGATCCGCAATCCTGTGGCGATGATCGCGAGTTCGCTGGCCACCGCGCAGCGCCCCGGTCTCGATGAGGTGGAACGCCGGGAGATGTTCGCGATCGCGGCGAGCGAAGCGCAGCGCCTGGCCCAGTTGAGTTCGGATTTCCTCGCCTACGCGCGACCGCGCACGTTGCGGCCGGCGCGTTCGAACGTCGCTGACACGCTCAACTATGTGGCTTCGGTGGCTGGCGCCCACGCGGCCGAGGAGAACGCGCCCATCGAGGTTGAAGCGGATGCTTCCCTGGAGGCCAACTACGACGATCCTCAGATGCAGCAGGCATTGTTGAACCTGGTGCTCAACGCCATCGACGCGTGCCATCGTGAGGGCCGGGTCAAGCTAAAGGCCGCGGCCGGTAGCAACGGCGCCATCCGCTTCGAAGTTAGCAATTCCGCCGGTCCCGTCGCGCCCGAAGTCGCCGCGCACCTTTTCGAGCCGTTCTTCACGACCAAGGCCGGCGGTACAGGGCTGGGCCTCGCCATCGCGCGCAACATCGCGCGCGCGCATCGCGGCGACCTCGCGCTCAGCCGCAACGAGCCCGGGTTGGTATGCTTTTCGATCGAGATTCCGGCGCGCGACGCCAATTCATTCACAGAGGCGGACCTCCACCATGGCCAAAATATTGATCGTAGATGATGAGCCGAGCATGCGGCGCATCCTGGTCTCGAACCTGAGCCATGAGGGGTACGAGGTCGTCGAGGCGGCGGGCCTGGCCGCCGCACGCAGCGCGCTCGCCGAGGACTGGCTCGACGCGGTCATCACCGACCAGAAAATGAGCGACGGTGAAGGGCTCGAGGTGCTGGCGGCCGCGCGCGAAGCGGACCCGGCGGTGGCGGTGGTGTTTCTGACCGCGTTTGCGACGGTGGAGCTTGCGGTCGAGAGCATGCGCCGCGGCGCGTTCGACTTCGTTACCAAACCTTTCCTCCCCGAGGTGATGCTCGCCACTGTGCGCCGTGCGGTCGAGCACACGCGGCTCATGCACGAGAACGGAAGGTTGCGCGCGGCGGTCATGCGGCTGGAGGGCTCCTCCGAGATCTGCGGGAGCAGCGCGGCGATTCGCGCCGTGCGCGAGCAGATCGCACGCGTCGCGCCGACCAACGCGACGGTCCTGATCACGGGCGAAACCGGCACCGGCAAGGAGCTGGTCGCCCGCGCGATACATCGTGGCAGCCAGCGCGCCGCCAAGGCGTTTGTCGCCATCAACTGCGCCGCCTTCACCGAAACGCTGCTCGAAAGCGAGCTATTCGGCCACGAACGTGGCGCGTTCACCGGGGCCGATCGTGCCCGCGAGGGGCTCTTCGAGGCTGCCCACGAAGGCACGCTGTTTCTTGACGAGGCGGGCGAGATGTCACAGGCCGCACAGGCCAAGCTGCTTCGGGTGTTGACCGATGGATTGGTGATGCGAATCGGCTCGAACAAGCCGCGCCAGACCAACGTGCGCCTGCTGATCGCTACCCATCGCGACCTCAAGCAACGCGTCGCCGAGGGGCTCTTTCGCGAAGACTTGTACTATCGCCTCGCGGTGGTGCCGATCGCGATTCCGGCGCTGCGCGAGCGGCGCGAAGATATCCCCGAGCTGTGCCAGGTTTTTCTGCTGCAGGCGACGCGCGACCTCAAGGTACCGCTGCGGACCATCAGCGAGGCGGCGATGAGCGTGCTGGTGAGTTACGATTTCCCGGGCAACATCCGCGAACTGAAGAATTTGATCGAGCGGGCCTGCATCCTCTCGGCCGGCAACGAAATCGGGCCCGGCAACTTTCCCGTCGCAGCGCAGCCGCCAGCCACAAACACCGGCGCGACCGTAAGTGGAGGCGGTCCGCTCACTGCCGAAGCGATCGCCGGCGCGCTCCCGGATATGCTCGACCTGCGCACGTTCCTGGTTGCACTTGAGAAAGCGGCCATCCGGCGCGCACTCGAGGCTACAGGTGGCGCGCAGGCCGAAGCTGCGCGGCGGCTCGGCTTTTCGCGCAGCTACCTTTCCTACAGGCTGGACAAGCACGGGATCCGAGGTTCCGCGACCTAAGGGATCATCTGCCGTGTCCCGGCAGATCCGACAAAAGTCCAGCGTTTGAGCGGGCGCTTGTACAAATCCTCGAACTCGCGTTCGAAAATTCGAACACGCGAGCAAGGTTGGTCCTGAGACGATATTTATCGAAGTTCCGAAATACCAAGCGATCGCTTGCTGATATTTGCTCGTCCCATATCAGGAGAGCGTGGCATAAGGGTTGCTCATTACATCTTCCGACGGCGCGAGCCCAAAAAAGGGCCCCCGACCGAAGGAGGACTCGTACCTTGGATTCGAACAGACTCTCGCGTGTGCTGATTTTCCTGGCGATTGCCGCGGTGGCGATCCCGCTAGCCTCGACGAGCCGTGCTCTGGCAGCCGATGGCGGCGAAGTCGAAGTGGGGCGAACTACGATCGACATCGCGCATGGTGGCGGGGTCGAGCCCGACGATCAGGCTGACATCTCGGTCAAATTCAAGGACGTACAAAGCCCGGACACGTGCAAAAAGTCGAATGAGAACCTTGTCAGCCGCGGCGTAAAGGTAAGCCTCCGCGAAGGCACGTGTGGTAGCACCCCAGACGCGTCAGCAACCATACCTTCCTTCAGGTCAATCAGTGGCAGCAACATGGCCCTGTTTGAGGGCGAAACTGCGGAAGGTGAAACTGCGGATGCCGTCTTGCGCCGTATGCCCACGCCGGCGGGCTCGTGCGGCAAGTGGAAGCTGAAGCTGGATGCGTCCAACATGGACCTATCGAGTATAACTTCGAGTCCGGTCGCACTGACGGTCGAATTGCCTGACGGTTCCTCCAAATGCGTCGAGGTCAACAACGCGGTGGTCGACCGCTAGGAAGGAAAAATAAATCGCGTCTCTAGATGAGCGTGCCGGCGGACTGAGTCCGCCGGCGCGTGTTTTCCTCCTGCTGCTTCGGATAATCACTCCATGCGGTTGGATGACAAGAAGATTCGATGATTTAATCGTGCTGGATTTTCGTAGGTTGGAGTAACGATGACATTCAAGACCGTCGCGTCCGCTTGCTACATGATGGTTCTGCTCGTGTTTGCGGCGTTGGTGGCATGTCCGGCAAACGCCGCCACCTTGGGGGACGTCAAGCACATTGTGATCATTCTCAAGGAGAACCACACCTTTGACAATTATTTCGGTTTATTTCCGGGGGCCGACGGCACCACGGTCGGTGCATACGAGAACAAGCTGATACCGCTTGCGCGGGCCTCGGTCATACCTTCAGGCGACTTTCCTCACCTGCGAGCGGATGCTTTGCTCGCTTGGGACAATGGCATGATGGACGAGTTTAGCTATCCGTCCGGATATGCGCAGTACTCAGAGCGTCAGATTCCGACTTACTGGGCTTACGCTCGCAACTATGTGCTGGCCGATAATTTTTTCACCAGCGTAATGGGACCGAGCTTTCCGAATCATCTGTTTACCATTTTTGGGACCAGTTTTGGCTCGGTCGATAATCCACGACACAGTAACGGCTCATCGAGGCCGAGCAAAAAGTGGGGATGCGACTCAGCACCGGACGTCCTTGTGCTGATGGCGGACGGTTCTCATAGCAGGCCATGCTGGGACGGTCCGACCTTGATAGATGAAATGGATGCCGCGGGGATCTCGTGGAAATACTTTGGCGCTACAAGGCCCAAGGGCGGCTATTACTGGACCGAGGTAGCGTCGATTCGTCATCTTCGCTACGGCCCGGACTGGAGCAACGTCGTTCCCTGGCAAGAATTCGTCAACGAGGCCGAGAGCGGCAGCCTGCCGGCGGTAAGTTGGGTCACTACCGACCAGTTTAACAGCGAGCATCCGCCGAGCGATGTCCGCGTGGGCGAGGCCGCGACTGCGGCTATGGTCGCCGCGATTCAGAACGGTCCCGACGCGACGAGCACAGTGATATTTGTGAGCTGGGATGACTACGGTGGATGGTACGATCATGTGCCTCCACCGCAGGTGGACGCGACCGGATACGGGATGCGAGTGCCTCTGATCATAGTCAGTCCATTTGCAAAACATGGATACGTGTTCCACGGCGAAAGTGACTTCGCCTCGTTCCCGAAGTTTATCGAAGAGGTGTTCGGGCTCGCACCTATGGGCCCACGCGATGCTAACGCCGGCGATTTGCTGGGAGCGTTCAATTTGAGCCCGTAAGGAGTCGATGAATGGCTAGGCTTAGATTCGGTACCAGCCCAGAGGGCGGTGGCAGACCAGGCCGCTGCGAATACTGCGAGCAGAGAGGCCTCGAGCTCGAAGATCGTGCTGCGCTTACGTGGCCGAGGAACGGTGGGCGCTCAGTCTCTTAATTGCCACTATACCTGCTTCGTCCGAATGCCGTTCAACTTTAGATCTCGTCTCCGCTCTTTGCTCGGCTATGATGAGCCCTAGACGCTCTTTTCCTCAATCGCCTCAATCTGTCCAACTTGCGACTTGACGCTGGGGTCGGCGCGGGGCTATGTGTCGCGTGTTTAGACGTCAAAAGGGAAATTCCAATTGAAATGCAATCCACATTAGCTTTTGGTTAGGCTTAGCTTAGAAGAGTCACTATCGAGTCGCGCGAGCGCGCTTCTTCTTGCCTCGTAGGGAGGCATAAGAGGCCACAATTTTCCCTATGGCACAGTTGGCTCAGTCAGAGTCCGCCACGCTACTGTTCACCGACGTCGTTAACTCGACTGCGCAATTGCAGCAAGCCGGCGACGAGATTAGCGCCCATCTCTTCCAGGCACATCACAAGCTGATGAGCGAGGCGATCGCGGCGGCCGGTGGGGAAGAACTGCAATGGCTTGGCGACGGCCTCCTCGCCGCGTTTTCGTCAACTGCCAACGCGGTCCGGTGTGCGATAGTCATCCAGCAGACTGCCCGGCGGCCCACGGCCGGAGCGCGATTCGAGATTAGAATCGGTATTCAGATGGGCGAGTTGCTCCGGCGCGACGGCGGCTACTTTGGCACGCCCGTCGTGACCGCACGGCGCTTGTGCGATCGCGCCTCGAGCGGACAAATTCTTTGCAGCCGGTTGGTGGCGGATCTGTTGTCGGCGCGCGGCACGTTTAATTTTCGCGATCTCGGCGCCTTCGAGTTGGAAGGCATCGGTGTCCCGGGCGGTGTCTGCGAGGTTGTGTATGAGCGTAACGACCCAATCGCGATGCTCAACCGGACGCCCTTCGTTGGCCGTGCCGCTCAGTTGGACCGGTTGTCCGCCAAGCTTGCGGACGCCGCCAATGGACGCGGTTCGATCGCGATGCTCCGCGGCGAACCGGGCATCGGCAAGACCCGCGCACTCCAGGAGTTCGCCGATTGCGCGCCGCAGCATGGCGCCGTAGTGCTATGCGGCTCGTGTTATGAGGGCGAGTCGCAAGCGCCATACGGGCCGTTCGCCGAAGCTATCGTTAACTACGCGCGTATCGCGCCGATGAAATTCGCGAACGCGATCGGAAAGCGCGCCGCTATCATCGCGCGTATAGCTCCAGCCCTGCGCGAGCTCGTGGATATTCCTGAACTGGTTTCACTGGACAAAGAAGAAGAGCGCTTTCGCCTGTTCGATGCCGTATCGCAGTTTTTCATAGACGTCTCTCGCCAGGCGCCGCTGGTTTTGGTGCTTGACGATCTTCATTGGGCTGACCGCGGTACCGTTGCGATGCTCAGCCACGTAGCGCGCTACGTTTCCAACAATTCGATCCTGCTGATCGGCGCCTACCGGGACGCTGAAGTCGATCGCAGGCATCCGATGGCTGGCGCGCTCGCAAGCCTCAACCGTTCGCGGAATTTCGAGAGTTTCACGTTCAAGGGTCTCGATCGTGCCGAGCTGGCGCAGCTACTCGAAATGGTCGGCGACCAGAACGCCCCCGATGCGCTGGTGAAAGCGCTCGAAGACGCTACCGACGGTAATCCGCTGTTCATCCGCGAGGTCTTGCTGCACCTGCTGGAGGAGGGAAAGCTTCTTCACGAAGCTCGGGGCTGGATGGCCGAGATCAGCGTCGACGAACTCAACCTCCCTGAGGGCGTGCGCCAAGTCATAACCCGTCGGCTTATGAGACTGTCCGAAGACACCAATCAATTGCTCAAGGTTGCCTCGGCTTTCAACGGAGCCTTCTCAATCGACATTGCCGCGTCGGTTGCAGGACTCGATGAAGATGCCGCCCTGAGCGCGATCGACGCGGCGCTCGAAGCGCAACTTCTACGTCCGGGCGTCCACGCTGACAGCTTCGATTTCACACACGCGGTGATTCGGCACACTCTCTATGCGGGGCTAAACTCAGCTCGAAGGGTCAGGCTGCATAGAAAAATCGCCGAGGAGATGGAGCGCGCGTGGGGAGAAAAGACAACCCAGCACGCCGCTGAAGTTGCCTACCAGTTCTGGCGCGGCGCTGCGGCGCGCGGTACGGAACGTGGCGCGACCTACGCGATTGCGGCCGCCGACAACGCCGAAGCCGCTTACGACCATTACGAGGTTGCGGCATTCCTGCGCATCGCGCTGGATCTTATACCCGAGAACGATCCTAAACGGCCGCGATTGCTGGCGCGCCTGAGCTTCGCGCTGACCTGGGCCTTGAATGGAGACGAGGCGCTGAAGGTTGCGCAGGAGGCCGGCGAGCGCATTGCGGCCACCGAAGGAAGCCCTTCCGCTGCCGAATTCTACGAGCGGATCGCGCGCGCCATGTTCGGCGCGGGAATAACCCGTGGCGCCTGGCAACTCGCAAAGGAGGGACTGCGCCTCGTGCAGGGTCGTCACGACATCACGTGGGCCAGTCTGACCGAGATAGACATCAATCGAGCCGAAGGCGAAGACTCCTCCAACCCAGGAATTCTGCTTGACTCACCGAGAACTCAGGAACTGTGCGAGGTGCTGAGGACACTCCCGCGTGAACAGTTGGCAGAACGGAATATCGACCCGATTTTCTTTTCGCGCAAGGAAATCCTCGAAGATCCGTCGCCCCGTCCCAGAGGTTTGTGGCGGGGCGGGAACATGGGGCTGACTCTTTCGCTGCATCGAGAGAACGTGGCTGAATGCGAACGACGGGGCGCGATCCTGAAGGCAATGACCTCCTGGGCTGGGATCGCACGGTGCCAGATCGCGCTCGGGGATTTCGTCGAGGCGCAAGCAGCGCTTGACCGGGCAGCGGCCATGTCGACACGGATTGGACAGCCATCGTTTGGTTCGATGACCGTGGCGGGTGTGCGGACCGAGCTTTATGTCGCGATGAACGAAAATTGGGAACAACTGTTTCCTGACATCCGCAGCGATTTGGGCCAATCCGACGCTTCGATGGGAGTCATCGAGTTCCTCAAAGCCCAGGGACCAGAGGCACTTGAAATAGCCGGCGCTCGTGCCTATTCGGCATGTATCCACGCCTTCATGGGCGACCGCGAACGCGCATTGCAGGAGTTGAATGAACTTATCCCGGCGATCGAGGATGGCGCCGGATGGGCTATCGGTTACACTCCCATGGCGCTGTTCGCCGCGCGAGTTATTTGGGTGCTCAATTCTGCAGCTCACGCCGATCTAATCGAGCGTAACATCCGAAAAAAAGTTCTGGCTCCCGATTTTCGCTGGACTTCCGGAGATAGCCGTATAGCACTAGCGCAGCTCTGCGCGCTTCAGGGTCGCTACGACGAAGCCGTGGAATGGTTCGCAAAGGCGCGCGAGGTACTCGATGAGCAGGGGGCCCGGCCGCTGCGCGCGATGGCCGACTACGATGAAGGGCTTATGTACCTGCGGCGTCGCGCTCCGGGAGATTCCGATCGTGCCAGGCCGTTCTTCGAGGAGGCCACGAAACGATTCCGCTTGCTCGGCATGACGGGATGGATCATGAGCGCCGAGACCGCTGCCGGAATGATCCAAAAACCCTAAGAGTGAGCCAGCGATAAGTTGAGAGATCGGCTTCGTGACGTCGGCTGATGCCGATCACGGACGGTGATGGCGAGCGATACCTGACCAGCGGAGGCCGGAACCACCCTCCAAGGTGTGGAAGACATTACTTTCCGTGCCGCCGAAGTCGAAGGCTTGAGTTTTTCGACCAGATGAAGTGTCCGAGCGGTAGACTCTTTCCTTCACCACGCTATCTATAACGTACAGTGTTGCTGACCAACCCCGCATAGCTAGTTCATGAGTTTTGATGAAATCGTCTCGATCGCTCTGTGTGGAGCGAAGAGAGTCAAGAAATATTGTTAAGCCTCCGTGATCTTCGGATTTCCGCCACTCGCTCGGCGCGCGTGAAATCGGTCTAACAGGCTGCTGCGGACAGCATAGTTTCCGTTTTCGCACGAGCGCTCCGTGTAACCAACTCGCCTCGCAACGCCGATAGCTCTGGAACGCACATCGAACCGACGTAAGGATTCTCTAGACCCATCGGGATGGCAAAGTGGACCTTTTCCTCTGGTAGAATTAAACGTGGCCGTGAAAATCCTTCCAGCCTGACACGGGCTTGTAACGGAAAATCCGGGAGCATTTTATGGCATCAAGCGAGAAGAAACCGGCAGCCTCCGAGTCGTCGTTGACCGCTGACGAGTTGCGCAAAATCGACGCGTATTGGCGAGCCGCGAACTACCTTTCAGTCGGGCAAATTTATCTCTACGACAATCCGCTGCTGCGGGAACCGCTGAAGCTCGCACATCTGAAGCCCCTTGTCGTTGGACACTGGGGCACGGCACCAGGCCAGAACTTCATCTACGTGCACTTGAACCGGCTTATCAAGAAGAATGACCTCGACATGATCTACATCGCCGGTCCCGGGCACGGCGGAGCGGCGCTGGTGGGCAATACTTACCTCGAAGGCACCTACAGCGAGATCTATCCGAACATCAGCGAGGATGAGGAGGGTCTGAAAAAGCTGTTCAAGCAGTTTTCATTTCCAGGGGGAATTTCCAGTCATGTTTCGCCGGAGACGCCCGGCTCGATCCACGAGGGTGGCGAACTCGGCTACTCACTAAGCCACGCCTTCGGAGCCGCGTTCGACAATCCCACCCTGATCGTCGCCTGCGTGGTAGGCGACGGCGAGGCTGAAACCGGTCCACTGGCGACTGCCTGGCACTCCAACAAGTTTCTCAACCCCATCACCGATGGCGCGGTGCTGCCGATCCTGGACCTCAACGGCTACAAGATCAGCAATCCGACCGTCCTCGCGCGGATCGAGCGCGAGGAACTGGAGCAGTTTCTGCGCGGTTGTGGCTGGACGCCGTACTTCGTCGAGGGTCACGAGCCCGTGCTGATGCATGAGGCCATGGCCGCGACCCTGGACCGGGCTCTCGAAGACATCCGGCGCATCCAGGACAATGCGCGGCGCAACAGCGATACCACGCGGCCACGCTGGCCCATGATCGTACTCAAGTCGCCCAAGGGTTGGACCGGGCCGAAAGTGGTTGACGGCCTGCAGGTCGAAGGCACCTTCCGGTCGCACCAGGTGCCGCTGCTCGTCGATTCCGCGCATCCGGAGCACGTCGAACAGCTCGAGAGCTGGATGAAGAGCTATCGCCCGGAGGAGCTCTTCGACGCGCGTGGCCGTCTCCTGCCGGAACTGGCGGAACTCGCGCCCAAAGGCAACCGTCGCATGGGCGCCAATCCTCACGCCAACGGCGGAATCCTGCTGCGCGACTTGCACATGCCGGACTTCCACGACCACGCCGTGCAGGTGCCCGCGCCCGGCGCTGTCGAGGCGCAAGATACGCAAGTGCTGGGCAGGTTTCTGCGGGACGTCGACAAGCTGAATCAGGAGCAGCGTAATTTTCGGATTTTTGGTCCCGACGAGACGCTGTCCAACCTATTGGGGGCGGTCTTTGAGGTGACCGATCGGCAGTGGCTCGCCAGGCGGGAAGGCAACGACGAGTTCCTTGCGCCCGAGGGGAACGTGCTCGATTCGATGTTGAGCGAGCATCAGTGCGAGGGTTGGCTGGAGGGGTACCTTCTCACGGGACGGCACGGGCTGTTCAATTGTTACGAGGCTTTCATCCACATCGTGGATTCGATGTTCAACCAGCACGCGAAATGGCTCAAGGTCACCGCGCAGCTACCTTGGCGGCGGAAGATCGCGTCGTTGAACTACCTCTTGGCTTCCCACGTCTGGCAGCAGGATCATAATGGCTTCACGCATCAGGACCCCGGCTTCATCGACCACGTTGTGAACAAGAAGGCCGATATTGTGCGCGTCTATCTGCCGCCCGACGCCAATTGCCTATTGTCGGTTTTCGATCACTGCCTGCGCAGCCGGCACTACGTCAATGTCGTGGTTGCGGGAAAGCACGCGCTACCCCAATGGCTGGCGATGGATGCCGCGGTCGTGCATTGCACCGAAGGGATCGGCATCTGGCCGTGGGCCAGTAACGATCGGGGTGGTGAGCCGGACGTCGTGATGGCCTGTTGTGGAGACACGCCGACGCTCGAGATTCTGGCGGCCGTAACCATCCTGCGCGAGCATCTGCCCGACCTGAAAATCCGGGTGGTCAATGTCGTCGATCTGATGAAGCTTCAGCCCAAGAGCGAGCATCCGCATGGGCTGAGCGATACAGACTACGACGCTCTCTTCACCAGGGATAAGCACATCATTTTCGGGTTCCACGGATACCCGTGGCTGATCCATCGATTATCCTACCGCCGGACCAATCAGAACTTGCACGTTAGGGGCTACAAGGAGGAGGGCACGATCACGACCGCTTTTGACATGCGAGTACAAAACGAATTGGACCGGTTTCATCTGGTGCAAGACGTTATCGATCGTCTGCCGCAGTTGGGTGCCCGTGGAAATTACCTGAAGCAACAGATGAAAGACCGCCTCATCGAGCACAAGCAGTACATCGACCAGCATGGCCAGGATCTGCCGGAGGTCCGGAACTGGAAGTGGTGCAATCCAAACTGAATGTGCGAAAGCGTGTAATCGGAACGGGCGCTCTGCCTCCGCGATGAGCCTCCGCGGCTTACCGGTAGGAATAAAGAATCAATCTCGTCGCTTCTTGAGCGCTTCGAGTTCGTCAAGCGTACGCGGCCAGTCCTCGTGTAACAGGCGGGAAAACGCGCGATCGGCAAGCAGGCGGCCGCCAGTCTGGCAAGGCGCACAATAGTTGGTCTCGTTGCTGGCGTAACGTATGCGCTGGACTTTGGCGCCGCAGCGTGGGCACGGCTGGCCATAGCGGCCGTGGACCGCCGTGCCGGGCCGAAATGCGGTTACCTTTTCGGGAAACGTATCGGCCGCTTCGGCCCGCAGGCGGTCGGTCCATTCCAGCAGCGTCGCGCGGGTCGCCTCGTAGAGCCGCGCGATCTCTTCCACCGTCAGCTTCTGCGTCATCGCGATAGGCGAGAGCTGTCCTCGATGCAGAATCTCATCGGAAAACGCGTTACCGATACCGCTGAAGATGTGCGGATCGGTAAGCGAGCGCTTCAACGTGTGATTGGCCGCACGCAACGCGGCGGTGAATGCGGGAAGGCTCGCGTCGAGCGGTTCGATACCGCCGGCGCTCAGCGATAGCAGGCCCGCCTCACCCTCGACCACGTGGAGCGAAGCGCGGCGCTGCGTGCCCGCTTCCGTGAGCCACAGCCATCCGCTATCGAACTCGAACGCGGCCAACAGGTTTCTGCTGCCCAGTTTTGGAACGGAAGTGTTCCAATGCAATCTGCCCGCAATTTTGAGATGCATCACGAGCCACAAGTTGCCTGCGACACCAATCGCTATTTGCTTGCCCAGCCGCCGAACGTCGTGGACTGTTCGGCCCTGTGTTGCACTCAAGGGAGGGTCCGCGGTGCGCAGCAGAAATGGCGACTTCACCAGTGTGCGTATCAGCTTGTGACCTATGATGCGCGTTCGCAACGCTTCCACGTAAACGCTGACATCAGGTAGTTCCGGCATGACAAGTTCTTGCGTGCCGGACTGCCCGGGTCCGCGCCGCTTATGTTAGCTTTACCCGGAATCACGACTGAAGAGGACAGGCCCATGAACTATTTTCTCGCCAAGACCGAACCAGGGACGTATTCGATCGACGATCTCGAGCGCGAGAAACACACGGTCTGGGACGGTGTGACCAATGCACAAGCCGTTCGCGCCATCCGGGAGATGCGGCCGGGCGACCTCGTCTTCATCTATCACAATCAACTAGGTTAATCACAGGTAACCGCGAGCAATCTAGCTCAAAAAGCTGAGCTTTCGCGCGGGCTATCGAGCAACGTCAGGTAACGTCGGGATACCGTCGGTATCGCTGTTTGCTGACATTGTGATGACATTGCTATCATCCAATCTCGATGACTCTGGCTAAGCAAGCTGAAATGTCATCAACAGCTTGCATGTCATCAGAAGGGAGCAATCGGCAATGGCGCACATCACGAAAGCATTGGTCGAGCGAGCGCGCGTACCACAGCGGGCGAAAAATCCCAGCGAACAGGAGACGCTAATAACTTGGGACGATGAGCTTCGCGGTCTGGGTCTGCGCGTCAGTTTCACTGGCAGAAAAGTTTTCATCTTCCAAACCCGTGTCAAGCGACGGCTCAAACGCATCACGCTTGGCGAGTATCCGTATATGACTGTCGCCCAAGCGCGCGAGAAGGTTTTCGAGATGAAAGCCGCAATCGGGCGTGGCGAGGATCCAACCCTGGAGCGCAAGCGCAGACGCGAAGAACCGACGTTCGCTGACCTCAGCGAAGCCTACTTGAAGGATGCTCAGTTGCGTCGTCTCAAGTCGGTTGGCAATTCACGGCGTCAGATCGAAGTGCATTGCAAAAGCTGGATGACGCGTGCAGCGTCGGATATACAGCGCGAGGATGTCGCCAGGCTGCACGCGAAGATCGCCGAAGAACGCGGTCAGGTGATCGCCAATCGAATCGCGACGCTGACGCGGACTATCTATAACCGAGCGATTGATACCGGTTTGTTCAAGGGCGTGAATCCTGCGCAGCGCGTGCGGATGTACCGCGAGCACGCCCGCACACGATTTCTCACGACCGAAGAACTTATGCGCGTGAATCGTGCGCTCCAGCAAGAGCCGAATCTTTATTGGCGTTCGTTCTTTACGCTCTTGCTCTTACTTGGTCCGCGAAAGAACGACTTGCTTGCGGCGCGCTGGGCCGACATCGACCGCGATGCAGGCACGTGGCGCATACCGACAGCCAAGACTGGGCGCGAGAATCTGCTCCCGCTGCCCGAAGCTGCGCAGCGCATCTTTGACGAATTGCACAAGCTCAGCGGTGCATCGAGCGAGTGGGTCTTTCCTAGCACGGGCAGCACGGGGCATCTTGCAGAGCCACGCCGACGTTGGCTGCACATCCTAGAGCGCGCGAAAGTGTCGGATGTGACGATTCATGACTTGCGGCGCACGCTCGGCAGTTTTCTCGCGAGCAGCGGTCAGAGCTTGCCCATGATCGGACGTGTGCTCGGTCATCGCTCGCCGAGCAGCACCGCCATCTACGCGCATCTCGCGCTGGACTCGGTGCGCAAGGCGCTTGAAGACAATGCACGGTTGATGCTCGGTTCGACGAGCGCTGAGCATGATCACACTCAAGCTCAGCACGATAAGAAGTGATGTGGATAGCAAATAGTTATTCAAGATTTTGACTTGAGTATTCGCCAGGCAAAATAGCTAATAAAATCAACGATTTAGCTAGTAGTTGCTTTTCTCAAGAAACCGAGCATAAGCTTCGACCTATCGCGAATCGCGCTTTGAGGCAGCGAAGGATCAGCGCACCGCGACTATAATCAACGCACGTGATGAGAGCCGCTTGGCGGCGCACGTGTGAGGGGCAGGTTAAAGTTCACCATACCCCGCAACGAGGCGAGAGCCTTGCTGCGGGGTTTTTACGTCTATGGAGGTAAAAAAGATGCCGAAGAAGAAGTACAAGTACAACCCGACGCTCGGCTCACACGTGCCGGCCGCGCTGTTAAACCGCGTGAAGCTCGAAGCGGTACGCACTGGAAAAACGATCCAGGCAGTCGTCATCGATGCGCTCGAAGCCCACGTGCCGAAGCGTATGCGCGTCGTCATCGAGAGCGATGTGGACGTTAGACGCAGGGCTTAATCTCATGAGCACAGCAACGATGAACGGCGAAGCAACCGTCACCAGCGACGAGCGCCTGCTGACGGTGACGCAAGCCGCCGCTCTTATGCAGATGAATCCCAAAACTCTCACCATCTGGCGAAGCGCGGGCAAAGGACCAAAGTATCTCAAGTGCGGACGCGCGGTTCGTTACCGCATGGCCGACCTGCGTGCGTGGCAAGAGTCCGTCGTGGTCGATCCAACCAAGGGAGATCGCGCGTGATGTGGAGGTGCCAGAGTAAGCCGCTGCTGGAGCATCGAGCAATATGTCGAGTGCATTAGAAACTGCGACGGGTCGGGCGCCACACCCGACCCGCCACGAACTAAAGGAGAAGCGTCGTGTCAGACGGCATACCTATTACAACCTCGTCGAATCGGTTTCAACCTTCTCAATCTGAAGAAGCACCACGCCCTGTCGCGCCGATTGTTCAAGCGCAGAACATTCCACGCGTACTTAAGCAACGGCGACAATGGGTAATGTGGCGCTACAGCTTCAAAGAGAAGCGCGGCGGAAAGTGGACGAAGGTGCCATATCAATGCGACGGGCAGAAGGCCAAGAGCGATGATCCAACGACTTGGACGAGCTTCGATGCCGTGATTGCAATGCTGCCGAAGCAAGTCTTCGGTAACAAGTCATTCGATGGCATCGGCTTCGTGCTGACCGCCGACGATCCCTTCTGTGGAGTCGATCTCGATCACTGCCTCAAGGACGGCAAGCTCAGCGAATGGGCGCAGCATGTCGTCACCACGCTCAACAGCTACACCGAGATCACGCCGAGCGGCGAAGGGCTGCGCATCTTCGTGCGTGCCAAGCTGCCAGGTGCGAGCGGGCGCAAGAACGAACGCATCGAGCTTTACAGTAATGCACGATTCCTAACTATCACTGGACAGGTATTCCACACATGACAATCGAGAAGCGCCAGACCGCACTGATGCAAATCTATCGTGAAGCTTTCGGCGAACCCGAGCCAGAGCGCGAGATCAAGCCCGAGCTAAACGGGCGCCCAAGCAGTGGGCGACCAAAGGTCGAGATCGATGAAGCACTGCTAGACAAAATCCGCGAGTCGGCCAACGGCGAGCAGTTTACAGAGCTTTTCGACAACGGCGATTGGGAAAAAGCTTACTCGTCACAAAGCGAGGCTGATCTTGCGCTCGTCGGCATGCTGCGCTTTTGGCTGTGGAACAGCGGTGGGGCGGCAGCGATTGACAGTTACTTTCGAGCTTCAGCCCTATACCGCGACAAGTGGGATGAGAAGCGTGGCAAACAGACCTACGGCGAACTGACCATCGCGAACGCAACCAAGGGCGACTTCGACTACTACGGTCGAGGCCCAGACGACAGCATACAAAGGCGGGAGCGCACCAAGGCAAAGGCCGACATCGGGACGAAAACCAACAGCAAGATAAAGACCGACGCCAAGACCAAGAAAGCCAGCACCAAGGCCACGCAGGACGGCTTTGTCGATTTCGACGCAACGCTCACGCAAGAGCACCGCATCGAAGCGCCACGTTTGCCGGTCGAAGTGTTCGGTGCGCAGTGGGCCGATTGGCTCGTCGGTACTGCGAAAGCCAAAGCGGCACCAGTTGATTTCACAACGATGGCGCTCTTAACCACAGCCGCGAGTCTCATCGGTAACGCGCGTAGAGTTGCACCGTGGAAGGAATGGACAGAGGCAATAATCCTGTGGATCAGCCGCATCGGCGAGCCGTCAACGAACAAAACGCCAGGCGTGCAACCGATCTACGACATCATGGGCATTCTGCAATGGGAGCAAAAAGACCAGTACGCAGAAATCGTGCGCAAGTGGCAGGAAGACAAAATCAAGGCGAAGGCTGCGCTCGATACATATACCAGCGATGTTAAAGAAGCGTTCGCCGAAGCCAGGAAGAAACAAAGCACGATGATCAAGCAAATGTCCCTGCCAAAGACCACCTTTGAGCCGCCGCGTCCGGTCGAGCCAGCCTTGATGACCGTCGATGCGACGATGGAGTCGCTCGGACCGCTACTCGCCGTTCAGCCCAAAGGGTTTCTGCAACGGCGCGAAGAACTATCGGGCTGGATTAGTGGCTTCGATCAATATCATGGGCGTGGCGGCAGTGAACGCAGCTTTTGGATAGAAGCGTACAATGGGCACCACTACAACATTCGCCGAGCGAAGTTCGATGGCGGGTCGCTCGACATTAAATATTTGTCGATTTCGATTGAAGGCAGCATGCAGCCCGACCGGCTTGGCACACTGCTACTCGAAGGCGATGACGACGGGCTCACGGCGCGCTTCTTGTTCTCATGGCCAGATAGCGTCGCATTTGAACGCCCGAGCGGTGAGCCTGCGCAAGCGATAGCGCTCAACGCGCTACGCCGCCTGCGTGATTTAGAGATGGTTGGGAGCGACGGCAACAAATCCTACAAGACAGTCATGTTCAACACAGCCGCAGCCAAGCTGTTCGAGCAGTGGCGCATTCGATATCCGCGCGGTGAAAAAGGGTTGTCTGGAAAACCTCTAAGCTGGCACGGCAAACTGCCCGGCGTCGTGCTGCGTCTCGCGCTCGTGCTGACTTACTTGCGCTGGTGCATCGAGGCGAAAAGTGTGAAAGAGCCGAGCGAGATCGCCGCAACACGCGTGAGTGAGGCGATCAAGCTGGTTGAAGAATACTTTATGCCGATGGCGAATCGAATGTTCGGCGATGCGAAGCTGCCTGAGTCTATGCGCAATGCCAAGATAGTAGCGAAGGCGATTCAAGCAAAACAGTTTGGCGAGAAACGCGACGGACGGGTCATCGTCAACATGCGACAAATCCATCAGCAATACTTCAACCGTATGGGCTCTGAAGATGTGCAGCACGCTTTCGATGAATTGGTTGAGGCGGGCTGGCTACGCCGAATCGAGCACGCAGAAGTACGCGCAGGGCGACCGCGAAAGGATTATGAGGTCAATCCACGAGTATTCACACTGAAATGATTTTGACCTTTTTGACCTTTTTGAAGCTAGAGAGAGATATAAATATATACATACATACATACATACATTCAAAACACCGGTCCCTAATGTCAAAAAGGTCAAAAAGGTCAAAATTATTTCAGTGCAATTGTGCAAAAAGACAGGCCCAGCCCTCGACTACTCTGCTCTCAAGCGCTGCCGATCTGAACGCAGCGCAGCGCTCTGCGAACTAGCCCATCCAAGCAACGCGCCGCGACCTAGACCGATTTCATTCTGATGACATTCAGGATTCTGAATAGCTAGAACCAAGCTGTCCGATACCCGAGGAACAACATGTTCCTCGGGTATTCGACTTACGCGCGCGAGCGACATTCGATGCTCTGCGCACCCGCGACTATCTACGTCGCACGCAGCGCGACATTGTGCTCTTGCATCACAGAGCAATAGGGCATACCTGGCCGGCCATGAAGATGCGTCGCGAGTTGTCGCCCAGCAAACATCACAAAGACAAGCTGAGAGAGCTTGGCGCGGTGAGATCGGCTGCGCAAACGTCGTCTGGTCTGTATGTCAAATCTCGTGCGGGCTTGAAATTGCGCGATGGAATGGTGAGCACTCTCGCGCTGAAAGTGCGTCGTGCGATGCCGTGGCTTCAAGACTCCGACCATCCAGCAGTAAGAGCGTGGGCGCAGCTTGAAATCCTTGCTGACTCAGTATTCGCGATACTCAGAGATAAAGGAGTAACCAGCAACGGCGTAGAACCACGTCGCTTGCTCGATGACTTTCGCAAGCTTCGTGGTATCCAACTTGCGTATGCCCAAGCGCTCGGCATGACGCCCGCCGCTCGGCTTGCAATCAAAGCATCGCGCGATGACGGAGCGTTCGATCTGGCGAGTCATGTTGCGAGCAACGGGCATGCACTCACAACAGACTCCGGACGCCGCTCTAAACGCTCAGTAGTAGATGAGGAAGAAGTCGATGCGCTCGAAGAAAGTTGAGACGCCGGCGCAGGCCTCAGAGCGTTGGGAGAGCGACATCTGTGCTTTTATCACCGAAGCATTGATCGATCCCGAAACTGGCAAGTCCTTCGTGCTCTATAAAGAAGAACGCATTTTCTTGCAGCGCGGCTTCGTTCTCACACCCGATGGCAAGATGCCATTTACTGAGTTGTGCTATTCAGCCGGAAAGAAAAGCGGGAAGACCGCACTCGCCGCTATGATTGTTATTTATACTGCGGTCTACCTAAGCCCGCTGCGCGGTGAAATCTATCTGCTCGCTAACGACCTTGAGCAAAGCCAATCGCGCGTCTTCAAGTCAGTCGCGGCGATTCTCGCCGCAAGCCCGTTGCTGCGCAGCAGCGCGAGCATCAGGCAGAACAAGATCATTTTCAAAGCCACGGGCACGACGATCACCGCCCTTCCGAACGACTATCGAGGCTTCGCGGGCGCCAATCCCGTGCTCAACGTATTTGATGAGAGTTGCTACTACGTCTCTGAGGCCAGTCAGCGCTTGTGGGCTGAGAGCGTCCCAAGTCCCGCGCGCAAGATTTCGTTTCGTCTATCCGTCTCAACTGCTGGCTTCGAGGGCGAGCCAAGTCCGCTGCGCGAAATCTACGACCGCGCGATGACCTACGGCACAGAGGTCGCGCCCGAGCTTCGCACTGACCGCGATCTGCTTTGCTTCTGGTCGAATCGAACGGGCCTGGCACCGTGGCAATCTCAGGCATGGACCGATGAGATGGCGCGTACCCTGCGCCCGGCGCAGTACCAACGTCTGATCGAGAACCGCTGGACCGCCTCTGCAACTACGTTCGTCGAGCTAAGCGATTGGGATGCATGCGTTGACCCTGACGTGCGTCCGCTCTCCTCTGACAAGCGCCTGCGCGTGTGGGCGGGCCTCGACCTCGGCTTGCGCCACGATGCGACCGCGCTCGTCGTGGTGTCGATTGACAAGGATCGTGTGGTGCTGGTCGATCATCGCACGTTCGTGCCGCGGAAGGGCGAAACGCTCGACATCGAAGCGACCGCCGAGCAAGCGTTGCGCGATCTCGCCCGGCGTTTCGACTTGAATGCGGTCGCCTATGATCCGTGGCAGGCAATCGATCTGGGCCAGCGGCTCAAGCGCGCGCACATCAATATGGTCGAAGTGACGCAGACCGCGACGAATCAAGGGCCGATGGCCAACCAGCTTATCGACCTGATCAAGCAGCGCCGCTTATCCATGTACGCCGCCAGCGATCTGCGCTTGGCGGTCTCGAAGACCGTGATCATCGAATCGAGCCGAGGCTATCGACTTGGAAAGACCAAGGGCAGCGACCGCGTGGACCCGATCATCGCGCTCAGCATGGCGTGCCTCATAGCGGGCAAGCGCGAAGGCTTCGCTCCGATGCGCATGTATGACTTCTTCGGCACCGGCGAGGAAGTTGACCCGCGCATGTTCTCGGACGACGGCATCCCGCGCGGCGATATTCTCGCGCCAATTCGACCGCCCATTGATTTTAAACCCTTGGCCAAAACCGAGAGCCAAATAGATCCCGATGCACCGCAGAATCCCGGCACGCTCTGGGATTACATCATCGCGAACAAGCTCGATGCGGCCGACCCGGTCGTTGTTCAAGGCTATGAGGTGGCGCTTACGAAGTATCGCAACGCACTCGCCGAACGCCGAGCGCGGCGCGTCGAGATGGTGAGGGCATAAGGAGGCAACAGACAATGGAAAATCAAATCCAAGCGCGCGACAAGCGCCAAGGCAACAGCATGACGCCGCCGCGCACGGTCATGGTGACCCGCTTTAAGGGCAAGCCGCGCCGCGTGCGCATCGACGCCGACAGTTTCGATCCGAAGCTTCACGGCGAGATCGTCCCTAACTCGGAGCGCCAGTACTTCGAATCCGAAGTCGCCGCGTTCAGCGACGAGTTGCACCAGCGCGCACACGCGAGCGACCAGCACCGCCGCGCGACCGGCGTGACCGGAGATGCGAAGACGCTGTGAAAATTGTGGGCAGCCAGCAACGTTCACGATCTGGCGAAAGGGCGTCGGCCTGTGCCGTATTCAGCGCGCCGACCATACCCTGTGCCGCCGTTGCTGGCGCGCTACACTCGCGGCGGCGCAGGCCAAAGAACGCCGCGCGGCCGATGCTGATGTTGATCATTCATAGGGCTGCCCCGGCCAGCCCCAGAGACATGGCGGGCACCAAGTCCCCCGTCGTGTTGCCGGGCAACTTTCCAGCAATGGGCTGCCGCCCGGCCAGCCTTCGAGATGCGATGAACACACCGTCATGGGCGTCGTGTCGCCGGGCATTTACAAAACGCGGACTGGGGCGAGCCGGGCGTCCATTGATGAGACTTCGGCGGGAGGTCCACTCGACGAAAGTCTCCCCGGCAACTCACAACTTTAAGGAGGAATGATCATGGCATTACCGAATTATCTCGGTCCTCGCTGGTCCGGCCCAGCGCCGAAGGACAGCTCAGATCCGAATTGGAATCTGTGGGCATCGCAGAACGCGGCGCGCGAATTGGCCGACAAGTACCGTGTGCTTAAGGCGACGGTCGCGCGAGAGTGGAATCTTCCCAATCCCGAGGCGTCGTTCGAGAGCCAAGGCTTGCAAGGCATCGCTTTGCAAAAGGCCCGTCAGCAACTGCGCGACGGCACCAAAGCTCTGTTGGCCGAGGCGCAGAAGGTCCGCACCAGCACGAGCGCCGGCCCGTTGGCGCGCCGCGAGAGCCTGAAGCAGGACGTTGCGAACATCGTCGCCGGGCGCATCAAAACAAATGATGTCGCAACAGCCATGCGTGACGCCATGCTCGAAGTGCTGGAGCTTCAGAGCTTCGCCGCGCTGACGCCGCCCGAGAAAACGACGGCGATTCGCAGCATGGTCGAGCAGAAAGACTGGACTTCGTTGCACAGCATCCTTAGCGCACCCGCGCGCATGATCGGGCTCGACCCGCGCGTGCGTGAAGCCGCAACCACTCAAATGCACGAAGGTGTCGCTCCAGTGTCGGCGGCAGAGCTTGCGCTGCTCGACAACCGCGCGCTCGCGGTCGAAGAAACATGGGGCATCGTGGAGCGTTCTGTAATGAGCGATTCCGGTCTCGACGTTGCCGAGCGCGATCAGGCCATCGCCGACCGCCGTGCTTCCGCGACCGCCAGCGATCTGGCGATTCGCAACGGCGGCGCATCGGAGAGCTAATCCCACATGAAGCGCGGGCGTGGTAGACCGCCGAAGCAGAAAGCGCGCCTGGACGACGATCCTGCGTTCAAGGACAACGGTCTTTTGCCCGCGCCCGCGCCCTGCGATTGGAAACGCCGGCAAGTTCAGCGCGCGAACCACGCGCAATATCTGAGGTCTTTGGAGAACGCTGAAAGGGAGAATCGATGGTAATCGACGCAACGGATTTAAGGCGCGCGCTGCATGTGCTCGCGCCGGTGCTCGACCGGATTGCTGACGCGCCGAAAGACTGGCGTGCGATGACTGTGCGCGAGCACCTGGCGCTGGGTGTCGAGAGTGCCGACAAGGACCTTACGGGCGCGCTCGGTGGTGATCACCTGGCTGAAGCATGCGCCCGATTGCTCTTGGCTCTTGAGCGCCGCGAGTCTGACCGGGCTTTGCTTGATGACTCGCTCTTAGAGGCTCGAAGATCATGACCGAAATGGCCAAAAAACGCCTTCGTATTGGCGCGCTTCAGCGCTCGCTCACGAGCAATCCAGAATGCCAGCGCGTGCTGCGAGGTAGGGTTATCTCCGATTCCACTCTCCGTCTGCTCAAGCGTCACTTCGCGCCTCAGCCGGGATCGGAGATCCGAAACCGCATTCTCGGTAACATCGGCGCACTGCTTTGGCTGCATTCCCAGTTGTCGCTGCGCTTGCTGGCGGGCGGCATTACGCGAGGTCACGTCATGCTGGATGACGCGGAAAAGCATGCCTATGAAACGGCGTTGAAAGAGTTGCAGCGTCTGATCGGAACGACGACGCGCGTGCTCAACGGCGATGTTAGCGATCCGGTCGAGGCTCTGCGGGATATCCTGTTGCTGGACGCGGTAATCGCGGAGTTTGAACGGCGGGGCGTGAAATGAATTGGGCCAAAAAAAAGCCCGGAGCTTTTTAAGCTCCGGGCATTCACACGATGCGCGTCTCTGCTGGCTAGACCACCCACCCCATGCGCTTCTTGGCAGCGCGAATGCGCAGATTGAAATTGTCCAGATCATGAGTCGCGAAGACGTGCTTCGGCCGAGTCGCGAAGATCCAGATCATCTGGATCGCTTTCGGCGTAACGCGATTGCCGATCAGCTTTGCCAGAACTCTTGCATGCGCCGGTGTCGGTGTCATCGAAAAGATCAGGTCCAGATCGCGCTCGCTGTACTTAGATTCCCGAGCTTTCTTCGGTTTGCCTACCACCAATTGTAACTTCTTTGCTTGCATCTTGTTCTCCTATTCTGATTGTGTGTGAAGCTTCTTCGGCGGACGCCCGCCCTTCTGTCCATTGATCTTCGACGCTTCGACTTTCGATGCTGATTTAGCTTTACCGCCGAGCCGTCCGAGCGCGACGGCGTGTGGGTTTTTTCGTTTCTTCTCCATCGTTTTCTCCGTCACTTCTCTGCCGCTATGCGTTTACTGTTTCGCTTCATCTGGGCCACCTCTTCTCGCATCTCGGCGATGAAGTCATCCAGATACAACACTACGAGGCTGAACTGCTCGCTTTGCACCCTGCACGTTTCCTTGCCTGCCTGAAGCTGCTTGAGCAGCTTGACGGCGGGCTCTAGAACCGCCAGAGCCTGTGCATTCTCAGCGATGAGGTTTTGAATCCTGTTGAGGCGTGTCTGTTTGCTGCCATAGGCATAGGCTCGCATGAAAGCTCGTTGCTGTGCATTGTTTAAAGTCTTGCCGCCAATGCGAATGTTCAACTTCACTCTACGTTTCTTCATCAACGACGCTCACAGCCTCAGCGCGCGTTCATATGAGCGTAGTCGGTGGATGATGCTTTGCACGCCGTACGCGGTGCGTTTGAACTCTGTGCGCTCGTCAGGGGTTTGTCCGAGGGCTTCAATGCCCACGAGCAATTCGCTGACAGGCTCTAGAATCGCCAAGCGTTCTGCAATCGCCGCCAAGTTTTGCTGAGCATGCTTTTTGTCTCGAAGCTCCCAGCGATCACTTAGGTTGACTACCTTCGTCGGCTCTTTCTGATTCGTCATTGTTCTTTCCTTTGGTCAGTTTTGGGTCGGTGAAACCCGACCAGTCGCGTGCTCAGTCGCTCTTGCGGCTCTGAGAGCATCACGCTGCGCTCTAGCCGCCGGCACCCCTATGGGGCTTCGCGCCGGAGTTATTCCATCAAGCTGTCATGGCGTCGGTCGGTCGCTGCTCGATGTACGTTGTGTTTCCCGAGTCGCTTGCAGTCTGTCTCTTTGGCTTATTCTCTCTTTAGTGCTCTCTATTATGCTCAAAGAAGCCTAATAACCCAAGCGCTTAAATGCAAGTGCTTGAATTCTGCAATGAAATCAAGCGCTTAGGTTCTTTGTCTATCCAGAGCTAGTCGGTTTTGAACTAATTGACCTAATGCTGGAATAGGCATATCCAGGCCTGTCTAAGCGCTTCCAGAGGTGCTTAAGAAGGAGATTAGGATATGAGCGAGCAAAAGAAGACCGAGGAATCGAAGACGGCGAGCGCGGGGCATTGTTTCGTCACGCTCTGCTCCAAATGCGGAGAGGTGAAGCGGCGCAAGTACAGAAGCGATGCTCTGCGCTGGGTACGGCGTCATCAAGAGGCGAACGCGAGCCACACGAAAGTCGAAGTGGTCGAGCGCGCTGTGAAAATGCAGAAGCCCGCGACGAAGGTCGCGAAGGCTAAGCGCGCGTCGAAGCAGAAGGCTGAGGTGCAGAAAGAAGCAGCAGCCTGAGAATTACGTTCTCGCCCTTACCCATGCCCGAGGAACAACACGTTCCCCGGGCATTTTCTTTGTGCGGTCGGCGCTTAGAAATAAGCTCGGCGCGCTCAAGAACTATGAGGCGCAGGCGGAGCCGTTGTTGAGGCATCGTGCGAAATGTCAATTCGCCGTCGTAGTCAATCTGCGTTTAAGATAATGTACTACCACTCCATATTCGCACATTCCATAGCCACACAACTCCTCTGGAGTATCGTGTTCTATGTCTTCATGTCTTCCCAATTTACTTTTCCAGATCCCAGACGGTTCTTGTCTTGCTACGTGCGTAGGTTCTTCCCTTCCCCGGTCGTCGTACTTGGCATATATCGCAATTTTTTCGAAATCTGCCTCCAACATTCCATCATCGGCGTGTTCAAAGCCTTCGGCCTGGAGAGCCTCAATCCAGCTTCCTACCGAGTCTCCTTCTGTGAGGTGCGATGGCCAACGAGTAGCGAACCCGAAATCATCGATCGCGTCATACTCCCACCAATGCTGATTATCATGAACGGCGAAAGCAAAGCAGTTATAACGAGCGTCATATTCGCTTGTGACGCTAAAGGTATCCTGTAGTTTGCTGAACCACGATCTAATCTTTCTGCGAATATCCGGCTCTCTCGACATAGCCGTGTTTTCTCCCCCAATCTATCCAAAGAGCAACGGCTTGACCGAAAGGAGTGTTTGCAGGCAATGGATTAGTGCCCGTAATACGTTGTAAAGCTGTGAACCAAAAATCTGGCGAGCGCTCAAGTTCTTCAAAAATAAATGGTAGCACAATATCGGGATGCGTCTTTCCCAAATCGATGATTTTCAGATAGCTTGGATGAGACGTTATCTTGCGAATTGAGGAAGACGTTGCGGTCTCGCCACGCCATTTTTCAAAACAGGATTTGAAGTGCTCCTGAAGAGCGGAGGTGTCTTTACTAATCTGACGCTTGACCCGATAAATGACTATAGTCGCCGCCACCTTAGGGGTATCATAACGAGGCCAAGAAGTTGGTTTGGAACGCGGCCACTCGTCAGAATGTAACTTCGTGCGAGTATCTCGGTACAATTGCGTAGTTTGGGGCATTATAAATCCTACGATCTTACTATCTGAAGCTTGGCACTTTCAAAGATGTGCCGCAGGCTTTGAGCCTTTGCTTCTGCACGGTCGAGCACGCGCCTAAGATTCGCAATATCGTCGGCATCTATGGCCAGATACATGTCTGTTGATGTGTTATCTTTGTGATACGTCAGCTTGAGCGTATGATTTATGAGTACGGCTTTAGGAGGTTGCTTCGGGTCGTGGCCAAACACGGGCCGCACATCGGTAAAAATACGAACGGTATCTAGCGTGCGTTCCTGATCTAGGAGCAAATGATGCGCTTTGGCGGCGGTACTTAGTGGTTCAAAGCTAAGCAATTTTGCAAGATTATTTCTTGCGCGATCGCGTTTGTCACCAGCCAATGTTTCCGCGTCCGCTTCCTCCATTGCATGAAGTATATCAGCCACAAAGTCAGGCACTGGCGTATCAGAATGAGCGCGAGTGACGCTAAGCGAGACCAATACTCCGGCGAGCCGGTCTGACTTATCGATTGAAAGAGAGGCCAGCTGTGGTGCGATGGTCTTGAGGCTAGCATCGAAATCAACGTTGAGCGGGATTTTGGAGAGAGCATCCAAAAGGGCTTCCATTGTTTCATCAGTAAGGTTCGCGAGCGCTCGTAGCGTACGGATGTCTTCGCTGGGAATTTCTAAACGGGCCAAGGTCATCCATCCTTCAGCGATAGCAGCATTCTGGCAGCAGATTGATTTCGATTTGTCAAGCGCGTTTCCTTCGCCCAGAAAACTCTAACTCATAACTCGCGCTTCTGCAACAATCTCTAATAATTCATAATACACGGAATGATGAAATTTGCGGCTTGGGTTGTAAAACACTGCCTCTTCTCTACGGCTCACCTCTCTCTCTCTCTAAACGCTGCGGCCTCGCTGTTGAGACTCTGTGTTTGACCTTATAAATCGCCATCGAGGTACGCGCTGAGAAGCGCGAGCCTCAAGCGTAGGGCGCCGGCAGAGCGGTGCGCGACGCCCGACACGACATCGACAGCGCAGTGCTCGCCCTGAGCGTAGGGCGCTCGATTGATTTCATTGTGATGACATTTTTGTATCCTAATCCAGATCGCATGCTCTTGTTCCCTCTAATCTATTGACTCTAAAAGATATTTTGGTACTCGAATCGATGCTGCGCGTATGTTCATCTATCACAGCGGCGGCGTTTCGAGCGTGGTCGGGATGAGCGTCGTAAGGTCGCAGCCGCGCGATGATCCGAAGAATCCGAAGTCAGCAGTGATCGATCTGGAATTCGCCGGGCGCCTGGAGCCACCCGTGACGTTGGGCGAGATCAAGCAATCCGGGAAATTCGACGACTGGGCGCTGGTTCGGCAGGGACGACTCTCGACCATGGCAGCGCCAGAGAAATTCGCGGCCTGGATGCGCGAGCGGTATCCGAAGGCCCTCATTTAAGATCGTTTGAGCAACGAGACGCGCCAGCTTAGTCGAATCACATTGCGGCCATCGCGCCGGCTATAGTGGGCCTCGTCCGCAAGTTCGCGCACAATGTGGAGGCCCAGTCCACCTATCGGTCTGGTCTCGGCCGGTTGATCGAGGTTGGGTGCCGCATTGGCCAATGGATCGAATGCCCGACCATCGTCACCGAACTCGATCGTCAACTGGCTGCCCTCCAGCTCCAGTGCCACTTCGGCCACGCCCTCCGGCTCGGATTGACTGGGATATCCGTACCTCGACAGATTGGTAAACAGCTCTTCGATCACAATGAGTATTCGCGCCCTGTCATCCGCCGCGAGCTCATGCTCGGCCGCGAATGTGGCTACAAAGCCTTGCAGCTCGTGCACCGCGCCACTATGGACGCGAACGGTCAGGCAATTTCGCATCGGTCATCTCGCCTTCCGCGCGGGTCGTCAACGAATGCGACCGAGTACTCTGTTGTCGTCAAAGCGATCCTCTCTCTGGCTAGGATTCTAGCGTGGCGAGAGGCCCTTGTCGCGCTGGCGTACTTGCCTGCGGCGCGCTAGCCTGCTGGGGCAGAAACAAAGAACAGCGCGGGGCGGGACATGCAGCACATGCATCACGGACTTCACATAAAGCGTCGCATCGCGCACACGTGTTTCGGCGTGCTTTTCGTGCTGCTTTTTGTTTCCAGCACGACCGCACAGACTCCCCAGATTGCGCAGGTCAAGACCGTTTCCGGACAGGTCTACATACGGCGCGGCGGCGCCCGCATGACTGTCAAGGCCGGGGACCCGCTGTTCGAGAAAGATACGATTGACACAGGCGCTGATGGTGCGATCGGAATCACCTTTACCGACGACACGGTAATGTCGACGGGCCCGAACAGTGAGGTCGCGCTCGAGGAATACAGGTTCGATTCGAACAACTTCCACGGCTCTATGCTGACCGACCTGCGCAAAGGTACGCTCTCGATGGTGTCGGGTGATATCGCAAAGAGCTCGCCGTCTTCGATGAAGGTTAAGACGCCGGCGGCGATCCTCGGCGTGCGTGGCACACACTTCGTCGTTCAAGTTCCCGAAGACTAGTCATTTGCGACGGCGATATCCATTTTTGTTGATGCTCTTTGCGCTCGGCTGCTCGCAGCGCCAGGCGCTTTTTGTTGTTCTTCCGAATCCGGACGGCACTTCGGGCGCCATAACGGTCAGCGACGGTCAGAAATCAGTGCTACTGGACAAGCCCTACTCCGCCAGTGAGGAAAAGGGCGGTAAGTTGGCCGCAACCACCGCCGATTCGCAACAGGTCCAGCAGATATTCGGCCGCGCACTGGCCGCGGAACCGATTCTACCGAGCCATTTTCGTCTCTATTTTCTCAGAGACACTGATACGTTGACGCCGGAGTCGCAGCAGCAATATCGCGATGTCTTCGAGGACATCAAGCGACGTCCTGTGTACCAGGTCGAGGTAGTGGGATACACCGATACGCTCGGCAACGAGCCGCACAATCAACAACTCTCCCTCAAACGCGCGGAAGCAATTCGGGACCGACTCATACACGACGGACTCAACCCCAATTCGATTTCCGTCGCCGGGCGCGGCGATCTGGATCCCGCCGTGCCGACCGGGCCGCAGGTATCCGAAGCGCGTAATCGCAGGGTCGAGATCACGGTCCGTTGACTAGTTTGCCGCAGGCTTGGGGCCCGTCCAGCGTATGGCAAGCATTGTGATATCGTCGGCTTGCTCGGCTCCGGCTGCAAATCGACGGATATCTTCACGCACGAACTCGACCAGCGCTTTGGCGCTGGCCGTTGGCGCTGACCGGAGCAAAAGCGCCAGGCGCGCCGCCGTATAAAACGAATCGTCTCGAGCTTCAGCCTCGGTCACGCCGTCGGTGTAGAGAAGCAACAGATCTCCCGGCGTAAGTTGATGCCGTTCGACGGGGTATTGAAAATCTTCGATCGTACCAAGCGGTGGTCCGCCTTCGCCCGTTAGTTCCACGGGGTCGGCTCCTGTCCGCAGGAGGAACGGTGCATCTTGACCGGCGTTCACATGAGCGATCATTCCTGAAGCAAGGTTCAAAATTCCAGCGAAGACCGTCACGAACATCATGTTTCCTCCTGCGTCGGCCATGTCGCTGCCTGACGCGGATATTTTCGCGTTTGCCTCCGCGAACACCCGATCGAGGGCCTCGCCATGCCGCGTCATCGCGTCGCGCAAAATCTCCTTGGTCATCGCCATGAAAAGTGCCGCCGGCACGCCCTTGCCCGACACGTCGGCAATCGCGAAGAAGAGATGTCCGGAATCGAGCAGCAGGAAATCATAGAGATCACCGCCGACCATTCGCGCCGGTTCGATTAGCGCGTAAACCTGGACATCGCTTCGTTCGGGAGGGCCGGGAAAACGATGAGGCAAAAGCCCCATCTGAATCGATCGTGCGGCACTAAGTTCGCCCTCAAGACGAACTTCGATCTCACGCTCATGTTCCAGCTCGACCGCGAGACGACGACGCGCCGCTTCGGTGGCGCGCAAACTCGCTCCTAGCATTACGCCGAATGCGACGATCGATATCACGCTCGGCCAAACGGCATCGACCAGCAAGTTGAAGAAATAGAAACAGCCAAAGGCGGCGCCGGAGAGCAGGAGGAGTAGAACGAGGAATGCGGCACTGGCGATTCGAGGTCGCCCGTAGGGCAGCGCAAAAATGGTGATCAAGCTCGCCGCCAGGATCAAAGCGATCTCTATCCAGTTCAGCTTCGCGGGTCGGCGAAGGAGATTTCCGGTGAGGATACATTCAATGAGTTGGGCTTGGACCTCGACGCCCGCCATCAGTCCGAGTGGGGTTTGCCTCTCGTCTATCAGGCCTTGTCCGACCACACCGAGAAGTACGACCCCGCCGCGCAGCGCGGCGGGGTCGTAGGATCGGTCCAGCAGATCCGCGGCGGAGATATAACGAATCTCATAGGATGGTGTGAAGTGAGGATATACGCGGCTGCGCGCATCGGTCGGTATGAAAGTGTTACCCACGCTGCCGCCTTGGACGCCATCCTTGGCCGTCAAGATTCCAAGAGTGCCGGCTCTCAACGCAACACGGAGCATTTCGAGCGTGAGCGCGGGCACCAACTGGCTGTGACCAACAACGAACAGTGGCAAGCGGCGGGTTATGCCATCAGAGTCCGGACTGTCGAGGACCGATCCTTGTCCGTGCGCAACCGCGGTCAATTCGGGCACGCTACGTAGAAGGAACGGGTATGCAATCAAGAACGGACGCGGATCGCCGCCGGATTCGCGAATTATGGTGATACGTGACGGTCCGTGCGTCGCCGGTGCTGCTTCGTCCGAAGCGCCGATTCCGAGAACCGCCGGTACTTCCTTGAGAGCCGCGGCGAGGCCTACCTCGTTCGCCGGCAACAGTGCCAGCTCGTGGGCGAGTGGCGACGGAAGGTCCGGCACCGCATCGATCAACTTCCCCGGCGACAGACGATCCGGCTCAGCGAATATGATGTCCACTCCAAGCACTCGCGGATGGCCCGCGGCGATCCGACGAATCAGAGTCGCCACCAGCGTTCGCGGCCATGGCCACTGGCCGTACTTAGACAAACTTTTCTCATCGATGGCCACGATGCGGACAGGCAAAGGCTGGTACGCGCGCGGCGCGATCTGTTGTTCGCGATCGAAACCGCGCAACGCGATGGTCTCAAAAAACCCCGGCTCGAGCACCCGGGCGAGAACGAGCACACCGAGTATGACTAGCGCGAACCTTCGTCCCGGAGCCCTGAGGATGTCAAGCAAGCCTGCCGACGATCGGGCCTTCGGCGGCCCGGGCTCGTTCTCAGAGAACGATCTCGAGCCCGTCATAGGCGGAAGTGATGATTAATCTTTGCTGTTGCTCTGGTCGGCTGATTTCTTCATAGCGGCGCGTCTCGGCCAGGATTTGTTCGAGCGTCCGATCGTCGTTCGACGGCTCATGATGGTACATCACAAGATGTTTCACGTCGGCGAGCTGGGCGAGCTCGACCCCGATTATATTGCTCGAATGTCCCCAGTCTTCTTTCACGGAAATCTGATCGGCGAGTGAGTATTGAGCGTCGAAAATGAGTAAGTCCGCGTTGCGGAAGAACTCGATGAAAGGATAGTTCCGATCCAGGGCTTCGTACTTGTGCTCGGAATCGGTGGAATATACCAGCGTCCGTCCGTCTTTCGAAAAGCGATAGCCGTAGGAATCACCGCCGTGCCTTTGCGCCATCGCTCGCACCGAAAGTCCGTCAATTTCGTATGTGCGGCCGGGCTCGAGTTCGACGAACTCGATGGTCGCGCCAAGCGTTCGGAAATCGACGGGGAACGATGGATTCGATTGCTGACGCTCGAAGGCCTCGCGCATGACCTTGTGACAGCCGTGGATGCGGATGACGTTGCCCGGAATGTAGGCCGGAGCGAAGAAGGGAAACCCCATTACGTGGTCCCAATGAAGATGAGACATGAAAATGTTGAAGCGATTCTTCCTGGCAGGACCATGCTTCGCCAGGATGCTATTGCCGAACTCGCGTGCGCCCGTGCCCATGTCGCAAAGCACGTACTCGTCACCGCCGGCGACGATTTCAACGCAGCTGGTATTGCCGCCATACGTGCCGGCGACCGAAAAGGGCAACGTGCGGTCGATGAAGGCGTCGATCGCCTCGGCTCCGTCCAGGCTTCGACCGCGGGCCGCGAGCAGCGCCTCGCGGATCTTCCCCCGGACCGCGCGATAATCAAGCGGTGCGGGCAGCGAACCTCGGGTTCCCCAAAAGCGGACTAACATCGATGTATATCCTTTCAGTCCAAGCCCGCCGTTTGCGATAAGTTCCGATGGCTTAGCTCAAGGCTGCGATGGCCGCGGCGGTCGTCTCGAAGACCTGTACCACGAGTGAGAAGCGGCTAATCGCGAAAATCTCCTTAACCATGGGTGTAAGACCTGCGGCCGCGAGACGACCGTTAGTTGCCTTCGATTGTTTGGAGGCCATCATTAGCGCGCGGAGGCCCGCGCTCGATATGTACTCGACGCCCGAAAAATCGACCAGAACTGTAGTTGCGGCGGACCCGACACAGGCGAGCAATTTGGCTTGAAATGCCGGGCTCGTATCGTTGTTGACGCGCCCTACGGGGCTGAGTACTACGATCTTGCCTTCGAGCTGCTCGCTGATTTCCATAGGCTTCCCCGATCCGCAGCAACAGGCCCAAACAGCAGTTCGGCGCGGCGAGTTATTCTCGACGTTTATTCGATGGTGCGCAAGATCGTCGTGTTTATCGCGTCCTTGAATTAATGGCCATCGAATGTCTTCCCAAATCGCTCGTTTCCTACTATGACAAATAGTCCTTTGCCATCCGCTCCAGGACGCGCTCGGCGTTTTCGCGGTCCAGTACCGGGGCCAAAATCAGCCGATGGGCGCCCGCCTCGGCATACTCCGCCAATGCGCGTTTTGGGTCCTGCGGTTGCAACTCGGGTTGCTGCAGGAAGGTCATCGATATCTCGAGCTGGTTAAAATCCCGCCCAGCCTCGGCACATAACCGCTTCATTACAGCAAGGTCGCTCGCCAGATCCTTTGGAGGCAGCGCCACCGGCATCCATCCATCGCCCAGCGCCACCGTGTCCTTGATCGCGCGCTCGCGTTTCCAGTTGAGCCCGCCGGCTCCTATGAAGATCGGCGGATGCGGCTTGTGCGCCGGTTTCGGATTCGATATGACCGCGGGGAATTTCAGGAACCGGCCCTCGAAAGTCGCCTCTGGTTTGGTCCAGAGCTCCTTCATGGCGCGCAGGTACTCCCGCGCGATCGGCCAGCGCCGCGGAAAGTCGACGCCCATGATTTCGGACTCTTCCGCCTGCCATCCCGCGCCAATCCCAAACAGAAATCGGCCGCCCGAGAAGTAATCCAGAGTGGCGACTTCCTTTGCCAGCGCAAGCGGATGGCGTTCCGGCACCAGGCATATCGCCGTTCCCATCTTCAGCGTCCGGGTCACTGAAGACATCATGCCCAGCAGCACGAAGGGATCCGGAAAGCGCGTGTACACATCGGGAATTTTGCCGTCGAGCGCAGGGTAGGGCACCTTGGTGTGGACAGGGATGATCGCGTGCTCGGGCACCCAGACGGATTCGAAACCCAACTCCTCGCATCTGCGCGCGACGGAGCCCGGGTCCAGCGTCATTTCCGACACCATTGCGAATATTCCGATCTTCATCTGTCCCTCCGACGCAAGATTCACTTCGGCGATCTTTCGACCTTGGTCCCAGACGCACCAGTGACGGGTTAAAGTTCGTGCTCAGTAGGATCTCGGCAGCCCCAGCAAATGCTCTGCGATGTAGCTCAAGACCAGGTTGTTGGAGATCGGAGCGGTCCGGTAAAGGCGCGCCTCCCGCCATTTGCGCTCGACGTGATACTGCTTGGCGAACCCGTATCCGCCCAAAGTATTCATCGCCGCTTCGCCGGCCTCCCAGGCGGCTTCGGTCGCCAGATATTTTGCCATGTTGGCTTCGCCGCCGCACGGCAGGTTGGCGTCGAAGAGCGTCACCGCCTTGAGCCGCATCAGTGATGCCGCCTCGACCGACATGTGCGCTCTGGCGATTGGAAATTGCACGCCCTGATTCATGCCGATGACGCGATCGAAGACCCTGCGTTCGTTGGCATAGCTGACGGCGTGTTCCACGAACCAGCGGCCGTCGCCGATCGATTCGCTCGCAACCAGGATGCGCTCGGCGTTGAGCGAACTCAGCAGATAGTGGAAGCCCTTGCCTTCCTCCCCTATGAGCGTATCGCGGGGCACGGTCAGGTTGTCGATGAAAAGCTGGTTGGTACCATGATTGATCATTGTCGCGATCGGTACTGCCTTGATCGCATCGCCGTATTCGCGCAGGTTGACCAGGAACAGGCTCATGCCGTCGGTTTTTTTCTTTGCTTCGTCGAACGGAGTTGTGCGCGTCAGCAGCAGTAGCATGTCGGAATGCTGGTAGCGCGAGGTGAAAATCTTGCTGCCGTTGATTACGTAGTTGTCGCCCGCGCGCCGGGCGAAGGTCTTGATCTTGGGCGTCTCAGAGCCGGCGTCGGGCTCCGTCACGCCGAAGGCCTGTAGCCGCAGCTCGCCTGACGCGATGCGCGGTAGATAGCGCCGCTTCTGTTCCTCGCTCCCATGCTTGAGCAGCGAGGCCATGGTATACATCTGGGCGTGGCAGGCGGCGGCGTTGCCTCCCGAGTGATTTATTTCCTCGAGAATTATCGAGCCGTCGAGCATCGTCAGACCGGCCCCGCCGTATTCCTGCGGAATGAGCGCCGCGAGCCATCCAGCCTCGCTGAGCGTGCGCACGAATTCCTCTGGATAGGCGCTACGCTCGTCACACTGGCGCCAGTACTCGTCGCCAAATCGAGCGCACAGGCTTGAAACCGCCTCGCGAATCTCCCGTTGGCCGCTCGAAAATTCGAAATCCATGGATGCCCTCGTTACATAGTGGCTGGGCACACGTGGGCGAGCCTTTGCAGGCTCGCCCATCGTGTTACGGGCGCGTCAACGCAGCGTCGCGGACAAGGCTGCGCCGCCGCCGGCCTATTTCAGGTCCGCAATCATTTGCGAAAAGCCGGAATCACATGCTTCGCCAGGTCACGGAACGGCCCCTCGGCGAAGTCCGGACCGGGCACGATGTTTATCTCCTTGATCCCGATTTTTTCCAGCTCGCGAATTTGCGCGATTATCTCTTCCGGCGTTCCTACCAGTCCGGTCGCTTTGATCGCGTCGGGCGTGACGTAGCGCCGCTCCTCGGGCTGCACGAAAGTCGCGTGTCCGTCATGGATTTGCCGAAACCGCGCATTTTCCGGCAGAGTGTAGCTATCCACTCGCTTTACATAGTCGCTCCAGACGTCACGGAAGTAGGGCGGAATCAGTGCGTCGTTTTTGCCCTCCTTCTTCCAGATCTCGTAGAAGAAATGCAGTTCGCAGGTCACCCATGGGCCGGTTTCATCGACCACGCGTTCGCTGGTCAGCCGTTCGCCCGGCTTGAGCACCGAGGCGGCCGTAAAGAGCACGACATGAAAGTCGGAGCCCACCTTGCGGCCAACCGCTTGCGCGCCAGTCCGAATATGTGAGAGGCGGGATTCGAGGTCTTCGGTGGTCCTGCCAATCGTGGTCCATCCATCGCCATACGCGCCGGCGGCCTCGCATGCCTTGGGGCCGTTGGCGGCGATATACATCGGAATGTGATTGTCGAGATTGATGAAGTGGCGGTCGCGATGCAGGAACTTTATCTCGCGCGTCTTGCCGCTATAGGTGTAGTCCACCGCCTTGCCGTCGAGCAGTTCGCGCGTCACGCGCAGGTATTCCCTGAATTGCTTGACGCCGATCGGATCCTGCCCCATCACGCGCATCGCCGTATGGCCGGTGCCGATTCCCAGGAACACCCGCCCCGGAGCGATTTGGTTTATCGAGGCGATCGAATGCGCAGTCACCGGGGCGATACGCGTACCGGCTATCGCCACGCCGGTGCCGATCTTAATCCGCTTGGTGCTCGCGGCCGCCAGCGCCATCGTCGCGTAGCAGTCGGACCAGATCATCTGCGAATCCGGCACCCACGCGCGGTCGTAGCCGAGCTCTTCGGCCAGCCGGATTTGCTCGGGTGACTTTCCAATGTGAGTTATTACTGTTACTCCAAATTCCATATGCTTCCTTTATAGCTATACACGTATTGATTCGTCGCGCTGCGGTGCTCGCTTGAGCGCGTTGAGGTCGACCAGCGAGTCGCGCTGTGTGCCCGCCGTGTACGGACGCGACCCGGGCTCGCGCTCGAACGGGTCCACGATGCCGAGTTCCCTGGCGATCTCGCGCATCGCCGGGAGCACTTCCTGACCGAGCAGGCGCGTGCTGGTCATCCGCTGCTCGAGCGTCAGCGGCCCCTGCGCCTGGAACAGTCCGAAAATGCTGGGATGCAGCACTTCCATGATCAGGCGCAGCTTGGGGAGCACCGATTTCGGAGTCCCGATGATGATTTGCAAGCCGTCCTGCGCCTTTTGGTACGTCCCGTAGATTTTGCGCTTGGCTTCCTCGATGCTGACCTCGCCGCGGCGCAGTTTGCCGCGCGTGTCCTTCCCATGACGGTCCTCGCCGCTCTCCTTGAGCTTCTCGCTGGTGATGCCGAGGAAACCGTAGTCGGAGGCTTGGCGCGCGAGGCGTCGCGTTGCCTCCTTGGAGTTGTAGCCCGGTGGCAAAGTCCATTCCGGACGCGAGAAGTTCTGGGCACCACCGCCGAAGAGCGCGGCCTTGCCCAGCTCCTGCGCCTTCTCTTCCGTCTCGGCGACGAAGATCTGCTGCAGGTAGCCGAAATTCTCAGTCCCGGCCATGTAACCCTCCTGCATCGCGGTGTCGCCGTACAGATTCCACAACTCGACCGTCGACTGCAGCGCGGTTCCCAGTCCGATGTATGGGTAACGATGCTGCGCGCACCATACGACGGTCTCTGGGCTGATCACGCCGGGAATCCATATTGGCGGGCGCGGCTTCTGATACGGCAGCACCCACGGGTTGATGTAGCGATAAGTGAAATGTTTGCCTTCCCAGCGAAACGGCCCCGGACGCGTCCATGCCGCGATCACGACGTCGTGGGCCTCATTGAAATACTCGCGATTGTAGGCTGGGTTGGCGTTGTTGAAGATCTGTTCACTGCCGGCGCCGCGGACCCATCCGGGGACCAGCCGGCCTTTGGAGATCAGATCGATCTCCGCCAGTTCCTCCGCCATGCGAAGCGGATTTTTCAGTGTCGGCAGCGGATTGCCCAGCAGCACGATGCGCACCTTTTTGGTGATGCGGGCGAGGATCGCGGCCTCGACGTTCATGACCGCGCCCATGCAGAACGGGGTGCCGTGATGCTCGTTGAGCATTACGCCATCGAAGCCCATCTCCTCGGCATAGACGGCTTCGTCGAGGTATTCGTTGTACAGCCGCGCGCCGACTTCGCGATCGAAAAAGCGATTGGGAACTCCAAAGAAGCTGCGGTTCTTGATTACTTCTTCTTCCGGAACCTCGCGGTAAGGACGCTCGGTGAAATACATTATATGCATGGCTTGTCTCCTTCAGCTCACGCTATAGCTCCGGCTCAGGCCAGAAACTCTTTGACCAGTTTGATGAACTCGGCCGACCTTTCGATTTCCGGCCGATGGCCGCAATCATCGAAGATCGTGAGCCGCGTTTCAGTATTCTTGAGCGCCTGTTTGTAGGCTTGTGCTGCGCTCACCGGTACCAACGCGTCTTCGCGACCCCATACGATCTGCGTCGGCAGGCCGCTGACGCCCTGCAGGAAATAAGGCAGGTTCCGATTGTGAAGAATCGGTTCCCAGGCGATGCGCGCGGTTTCGGTGCGCGCGTCCTCGAAAGCCTCGAATTGCTCCGGAGTCCGCTGGCCACCATAGAGTTTGGCGAACTCCGGCGTGGTCTCCGGATCGTGGATGCTCAGGTTGAGTGGCGTGCGTTGCGTAACCACGAAGATATCGAAAATTTCGCCCTCCGGCGGTTTTATCCCCAACGGCGCGACCAGCACCATTTTGCGGAACTGCCGTGGGTTGGCGGTCGCCATCTCGGCCGCGGCCCATCCGCCGAGCGAGAATCCGATCACGTCGACCGGCCCGAGATTCATGTCGCGCAGCATCCATGAGTAGAAAAGTCCCAACTCGTGGACATTGCGGATCGCTTCGATGCGCGGCGACTTGCCGAACCCGGGTTGAATCGGAATCAGGATCGTGCGTTCCTTAGCCAGCGCCGCGTGCCAGTTCAGCCATCCCGGATGTCCCATCTCCTCATGCAGGACCAGCAGGGGCTTTCCCTGGCCGCCCTTGATTATTGCGAGGTCAGTCCCCGCTACGTGGGTGATTTCCTCGGACCAATCTCCTGCCATCTGGTGAACCTCCGTTATTGCAGAGCGGTCAGCGCCCTAGGGTCGCGTCCCCCTGCGACATCTTTTAAACCACATTTCCTATTGTTTCAGCCAACGCCACAAGCAGACAGCCGGGCGCAGGCGGAAGAACTGCCTTCCGACGGCACGCTCATCGAACGTGTTCACGCGGCACGCCGCGGGCCGCAATCACACTTCAGCTTCGGGCGCCGGTTCCTTTCGTTTGCAGCCGGAATTGGTATTCAATCGAATGCGCCAGGCTCGAATTCATGGCCGTACATATCTTCGACATAGTATTCCGACTGATGTGTGGCGGACCTGGCGCCCCATCCGTATTCCCACATCCAGCCCGAAGGATTGCCGACGTAGAACGAGAACATATGGTCGTTCGAGTGCTTACCGGGAGTAATCCTGATCGGCAATTTGTGCTTGCGCACCAGATCGTAGGTGAGGCCCACGTCGTCGAGGTTATCCACTTCCACCATCAGATGGTTGATTCGCTTCTTCACGCCGCCGATTCCAAACGCGACCGAATGGTCGCGCTCGCTGCAGTGCATGAAGACCGGCGTGGCAACGTGCTTGCCCATCTGAAACTTGTACTCGACGCCGCCGCGCATCCCGAGCGCGTTGTAGAAGCGAATGGCGGCAGGGACGTCCCTCTCGCGTATGATGCAATGCCCCAAGCCGCCGGCTCCGGTCTTGAAACGCCCGTGCATCCCGCGCCCCGGATGAAAGGGCTTGCTGTACTGAACCTGGGGGCCGTGAAAGATTTCGATCGGATTGCCGTCCGGATCGTCGAGCTTCAGCACCTCGAGGACGTGGCGTTCGCCGGCTTCTTCGTCCGAGCCCACGCGGAACTGTAATCCGGCCGACGAAAGTTGCTTTTGCATCTCGCGGAATTCTTCGGGACCAGCCACCCGGAAGCCCAGGTACATCAGGTCGTCGCTGTCGTCGGTGTGCAGCACGACGCGATGATGCCAATAATCCATGCGGAGGTAGCAGCGGTCGCGCTCTTCACTCTCGGCCAACTCCATGCCGATGATTCGGGCGGCGAAGTTCTTCCATTCATCGGGATTTTTCACCCCGATACCCATGTAGCTCAGCTCGGTTACCTGGACCATTGTCATCTCCAGCAAGCGCCGAACGTTTGGGCGCGGTTAATCGGACATCACGCCACGCGCGCGGCCTCGCCCGCTCCATCCCAGCGCAAGGCCCCGCCGACATGGTTCTAACTCTACAGGACAGCCAGCTATGCCGGGCAACCACAGTCGTGGGGCATTTGCAGCCCTTATTGGCGGTCATCTACACTCCGCTTTGGCGCTTTGCCGCAACTCTGAGGTCGTCCGGATCGGGGTGGTGCATGACTCTGAAAGATTCGAAGCCAGGCTTGCTGATCAACGATAGTCATTTCGACGAGCAGTTTCCGCTGGCTCCGATTGATGACTACATGATCCATCAGACGCCCGATCCGATCCGCGTGGTTTGGTCGACCGACCCACGAATCTACGAACGCTTCTGGGTAATTTGCCACGACCGCAGGGGCGAGCTTCTGCTCGTCACGGGCGCGAGCTTTTACCCCAATCTCGATACTGCCGAAGCCTACGCAATCGTCAATTTCAAGGGCCAGCATACTTCCGTGCGCGCGTTTCGGCGTCTCGGTGCGGACCGGATGAACATGCACATCGGTCCGATCAAGCCCACGATCATCCAAGGGATGCGGCTTTGGCGTTACGTACTGGAAGAAAACGAATGGGGCATCAGTTACGACCTGCATTGGCAGGATACCCGGCGGCAGGTCTACCATGCTTCATCCGGCTCAGTCGCCGAGGGCTCTCCGCGCGGCAGACGCGCCGACATCACCGCGGGTTTCGAGGGTTTCGGCATCGCCGAAGGCTGGGTGAAAGTAGGCGGCGAGCGGATTGAACTCACCCGGGACAACAGCGGCGGGACACGCGACCGTCATTGGGGCGTCGGCCGGGGTGTAGGCGGCCCAAGCCTTCAGCCTGGCCGCAAGCTGCACGCTGGATGGATTGGCGGCAATTGGGTATCTTTCAAGGACTTCGCAATCTGGGGTAACACGGTCCTATACAACTTCGGCGATCCTCGTCCGGGTATGGGCAAGATCGTCAAGACAGAGCGGCGACTGAGGTTCGAGCCGGATACTCGAATTTTCGTCGAAGGCATTATTGACTACACACTCGAGACGGGAGAGGTAAAGCAAGTCCATTATCGGCGCTTCGGATATCAAACTGCGTATATGCGATGCGGAATGTACGGCGGTACACCCGACAAAAATATCTACCAGGGCCAGTACGTCGGTGAGAACGTGGTCGAAGGCGACAAATACGACGTCACCAAGGCGGAGGTTCGCGGCCGTCTTGCAGGTCTCGACGAGCATCATTGCGAAGTCACCTGCGATGGCGAGACCACGACCGGCATCCTGCAGCCGCTCGATCCCGACGCCTACAACGCCTGCGCAAAAGGCCGGCCGGGCTGGAGGTTTCTGGAGTGAGCGTGTCGTCGGCCGCCGCGGTTGAAGACCTGGTCGCCCGCTTGAAGGAGTTCCTGGCGGCGAACCTGGACGGCGCGCGGAATATCCGCATAGACAACGTGGCTCCTATCACGGCGGGGAATGCCCGCGAGGCGTGGGAGTTCGACGTTCGATGGTTCGACGGCGGCGAAGAACGAAAAGTCAGTTGCGTGATGCTGCGCAAGGCGCAAGCGGGCCAGCTCGAGACGGATCTTGCTCCCGAATTCAGGATAATCAGTGCGCTTCGGGACAGCGGAGTTCCGGTTGCGCGGGCGCTCTGGATGGACAGCGAGGGGAGGTGGCTCGAGCGTCCGTCTTTCATAATGGAGAAGGTGGCGGGCGCGACGGATTTCTTTGCGCTGCTGAAGCCCGAAGTGGCTGAACGGAGCCGGGCGATAGCAACGCAATTGGCGGTGATTGCGGCCAGGCTTCATACGGTCGATTGGAAAAAGCTGGGCGTGGACTTTCTCCCTGCGACGACGCCTGAGACCGCGGCAGCGCAGCAAATCTCGTACTGGGAATCGCTGTTTCTGAAGCACCGGATGGAGCCTCATCCGGTAATGGTTTCGGCATTCATCTGGCTGAAGGAGCATCGGCCGATCGCCCACAGAATCGGTATCGTCCATGGCGATTTCCGTTTTGGGAATTTTCTGTATGAAGGGGACCGCATCAACGCCATGCTGGACTGGGAGATGGTGCATCTTGGAGATCCGGTCGAGGACATCGCCTGGGCTTATCGCTCCTTATGGGGCCCGCAGGCGTTTCTTTCCCTGGATGAATTTCTCCAGCGCTACAGCGAGCTAAGTGGCATACCGGTCCATCCAGAGACGCTGTTGTTCTATCGGCTCCTGGGCGAAGTGAAGCACAGCATCATTTCTTTGACTGGCGCGCGCTCGTTCATGGATGGACGGACGCGGAACCTGTTTCTTGCCGATCGCGCCTCGACCACGACCAGTTACCTGATGCAATTTCTGGATTGGCTACCGGAATAAGGAACGGGAGATTGGCCGGGGAATCAGTTGTGACCAAACCAACCATCAGCGATTTGTTGGACGGAGTGGCTACCAGCCTGCGTGAATCGGTGCTGCCGGAAATACCGCCGGGACCAACTCGGCGGCAAATCCAGGCTGCCATCAGCATCATCCGCCGTGCCGCGCTGGTATCGGACAAGATCGGACCGTATCTCTACGCCGACAACAAGGATATCGAAGAAACTCTGCGCCAGGCCTGCTCGACGCTCGATCGCGTGGAATCGAATGCCAGTGGCGCCGACCTTAAGCCGCTACGCCAGAGGCTGCACGCGGCGCTCGATCGGCGTGGCGACCCCGAGGTGGAATATCCGTCGCCTGCCGCGCTCGGAGCGCGCAACGTGGAGCTGCAGGCGCTGTTGGTCGAACTGCAGCAAGCCCTGCACGGGCCGTCGTTGTCCGAAAGCGATGGACACCTGGAGGGTGCCGAACGGAACGAGACAGTGGCTATGCTGCGCGGGTTATTTCGGCGGATGCTGGAGCGCGAACTGCAAGTAACAGCTCCTCCTTCCGCAAGAAAATAGCGCCTGGTGGTTAGTGCGGATGCTTTACGCTTTTCCGATCTTCGTCGTCAGTTTCGATCGCGTGACCCAGACACCACTGCACCATCCAGCGTGACGTAATCTCATCGGAGAGGCTCAACCCCTCGTCGTTCACTGCCCATGTACGATGATTGATGGTCATGTGACCGAACTTGCGGCCGCAACTCCTACAGGTAAATCCCAAACGCGATCCGCCGCCCGGTGTCAATGACTCGAGAGTTTTGACTTTCCAGTCGTGACTGTCCCAGGGGTTTCTGCCTCTTTGTGTCTGCATTTATCTCCCGTGCCGCTTGTCGAATCTTCTCAGCCTGTCTCGGCCAGTAGGTGGCTAGTTCTGTTCCCGTAGCGGTCCGGGATGAATTCGAATCCGCTTGCCTTTGAGGTCGGCGTGGTTGAGCCATTTGATCGCGTGAAGTGCGTCGTCGAGCTTTTCCATATCGACGCAACCGAAGCCGCGTGATTTTCCCGACGCCTTGTCGGTAACCACCAGTACGCCGCGCACTTTCCCAGCGCGGGAAAAATATTCCTCGACATCGTCGCGCGTGACCGCGTTCGCCAGATTATCGAAATAAACTCTAGGCATCGCTTCGGCAGCCCTCTCGAGATGTAAGACTTTGGTTCGACCCCCATCTTATACGGCTTGACGGCGTAGCACCATCCGGCTCGACAACCCCAGCATTTTCAAGCTCTTTTTGCCCTAAGGAAGGTTGTATGCGCAGGCTTTCGCGTCGAATGGGTCGGTTTACGACGTCTTTGGCACGCGAATTGACAGCCCCGCACGCACCGGAATAGCTTCACCAGTAGCTTCACGAAGACCGCACGTCGGCGTATGGCGAGGCGGATGGCGCCGAATCCGTTGAAGCTTTGCCACCGCCAATGAACTCACGAAGGGTCCCTCGATGACCGCTCAGGCGCAATCACTCGCGAACTACTTCGATTCCGAAACCTCCAAGGTGCTCGGCGCCTGCACCGCGTGCGGCAAATGCGTCGAAGTGTGCCCGGTTGTTCCGTACGCCGGTCTCAAGGATGCGGATCCCAGAACTGTCGCGCACGGCGTGGTCGATTTTCTCGCCCATCGCGCGCCACTGGCTGGCGCCTCGGCCACCTTCGCGCACGCCTGCAATGGATGCGGTGAATGCATTCCCGCCTGCCCCGAGGGCGTCAATCCGCGCAAGATGCTGGTGCTGGCCAACACCATGCACGCGGGTGAGCGCACCCAGACGCCGCAGCTTTTCCGCAAGATGTCGCGCGCCATTCGGTTAATGGCCGGGATGCAGTTGTTGCCGGCCGAGTTCGCACGCGTGCTCAATCCGCCGCGGCGCACGCAGGCGGAAATCGTCTTCTACCTGGGATGCAACGCACTTCGCACGCCGCATCTTCTGTTCAACGCGATGTACGTGCTGGACGCGTTGGGCGCGGATTACGAGGTCGTCGGCGGACCCGGCTCGTGCTGTGGAATCGTACAATCGAAGTGGGAAGGCGAACTGGGGAAGGGCGAGCGAATGATTGACGCGACGCTCACGCGCTTCGCGGGACTGAACCCCGAAAAGGTCCTGAGCTGGTGTCCCTCGTGCAACCTGCACATCGGCGAGACGCTGGCCGGCTTTCGCTCGACCAGTTTCGAGTTCGGCCACTTCACCACCTACCTGGCCGACCATCTTGACGAGCTGCGGGCCAAATTCGTGCGCCCGCTGCCGCTCAAGGCGGTGCTGCACGCGCACGTGGGTCTGGCCGATCTGGGCCGCAACGTGGCGCGCGTGCTGGCGGCAATTCCTGGGCTCGAGCTAACCGACACGGTGCTGGAGTCGGGTTACACCTGCGGCGGTTCGGGATGCGCGCGCGCCCCGGAGATGATGAAAAAGGAGCACGCGCAGTTGATCGATCGTGTGCGTGAGACCGGCGCCGACGTGCTGGTTACCTTTTACCACAACTGTCACGCCTCCTTCGTGCGCGCCGAGAGCGAGGGCGGTTTCCGCGTGCTCAACTATACCGACCTTCTGGTCGAGGCGCTTGGCGCCGCGCCGCACGACGACGTTTTCAAGCGGCTGCGGCTCTTCGACGACTGGAAGATGATCGTGGAGGAAGCCGAGCCCTATCTGCGTGCCAACGGGATCGATTTCGACCGCGAATTTCTCGAGAAGATACTGCCCGACGTGTTCCGGATGGCCGAGTTCACCGGCGGCCTCGACTGCTTCGCCTCGCGCACTTGACCGATCGAGCGACACGGTGCTTCGCGATGCTCGCAGTATCGCTCAGCCCGCCACCAGCCACACCGGGTCGCCGACCCTGACGCGTCCGGGCGCGCCGACGGCGGCGAACAGGCCGACATAGGCACCATGATGTTGCGCGGCGGTGCGCAGGATCGCCGGGTCCGCCGCAAAATCGTCCTGCGGATGGATGGTCATCGCGCAGCGGAGCGCCGGGCGCAACCCGACTATTCGGACACCGCCGTCGCCGACCTCAAGTTCGCCGCCGACCCATCCGTCCTCGACGAAGCCGTCCGGCTCGGCCCCGGTGTCGACGTAAACATTGGGACGAAAGCGCCGCAGATCGAAATCGGACGGGCAGAGCCGGCGCAGATGTTCCAGCGTGCCGCTCGCGAGCACGTGTACGACGTCCTCGTCGTAGAGATCGCGCGGCGGCAGGAAGGCGCGGCCTTTCGTGATCTCGTCAATCTCCGCCATCGTCAGCGGCGCATCACCGCGCGGCCGCTCCAGACGCACCGGATGCCGGAACAGGGTGGAGAGGGTTTCGTCAGCGCCGGGATCGTTGGCATATATCGTTGCGCCGCCCGGAAGCTCGATTCGAACTCGTGCGGGCGCGTCGCCGGCCGGCTCGCGCTCGCAGACGGCGCGCAACTGCAGCATCGCGGCCCACATTCGCGCGCTCATGATCGAGCCGTACTTGAGCTCGCGCATCGCGTAGAGCCGGTCGCCAACGGCACCGCGTTCGGTCAGCGTCATCTCATTCAGGCGCTCGCCCCGCATCGACTTGACCGGGTAGCGCCACAACTCGGCGACCGTTGCGACCTGTCTTCTCATCGCACGCCGCTCGTCCCCTTGCCGGACCGCGTCAGGCGCCGGGCGGAGGCTCGTCGCTCGCGAAGCGCTCGAGCACGTTGGCGGTGATGCGTGAAATGTTGTTGTCGTAGTTGTTGTGCGAGAGGCTTCCGCACCACGCGATCGAGCTGGCTGAAAATACCGCGCCGCCGCCCGCCGTGGGGAAGTACACGATATCGCCGCGCACGCCCGAGTCTTGCGTGCCGCCCGAGCCCGGGTAGTTGAAATAGATTTCTTCGACCACGCGCAGATAGTTGTCGCTATGCCCCTCCGAGCTCGCGACCAGCATCGCGTTGGGCGGCGTGCCGAGCGTCAGGTCGTAACGGTCGAGTTCGTGCCCGGCGGCCCCGCCGCCAACCAGCCCGAAGTTGCCGAGCAGTTCGTCTTCGCCGACTCCGGCGAAGATGAAGCTCGCGTTTGCATCCACGCTGTCGGGCATCCGGCGGAAAAACGACGAGCGGTCGAAGCCCTGCGCTGCGAAACCAACGCCGACCAGCTTCTGCGGCGGGCGCGCGCGGTTGCGCCAGATTCCGCCGCGCTCGCCGGTGGTGCTGTGGAAATACTCGCCCGGCTGCGCCTGCCATGCGCGCGATCCGCCTTCGCCTTTGCGCACCTCGACCAGGTAGGGCTTGTCGGGATGATACGATGTGATCCAATAGAAACCGTTGCCACCCAGGTACATCAGGCGCCCGCCCGAGGTCAGGTAGGCCTCCCACGCGTCGAGCATCGCGGATGAATAGTATTCGGGATGCGATCCGGTGAGCACGACGTTATAGCCGCGGAGCAGCGCGGCGCCCTCGCGATGCAGGTCCTCGTCGGTGATGACGTCGTAGCGGAAGCCCTTGGCGTTTAGCCAGTCGACCAGGTGAAGATCGGCCGCGAGGCCCCATAGCGTCCCGCCGAATCGATGATGCGGCCGCATATTGGGAATCGGACGCAGCCGCGACACGTAACATACACCGCTGCCGTCGGAATGATGGTCATAGGTGGAGAGCCCGAATTCCGGATGTTCGTACAGGTAGATGTCCTCGGACCCCAGCACCGTCGTGTGGCCGACGATCGATTGGGTGCCCTGACCAAAGCTCAGGTGCTCGTTGGAGTAGGCCAGGTACGAGGCGGTCGGGACCAGGAAAGCGATCTTCGCGGTTGGGCCGCTGGCCGGCGCGCGCACGATGAACGGTATGTAGTCGACCGCGTCGCCGGCGCTGACCCGCGCCGCGTAAACGTCGGAGCGCATCGAGTCGGGAACCGTCAGCTCGAAATCCATCTCCCAGCCGGCGTCCTCGAGGTCGTCGTCGTGGAAATGGATCGCGCCGTACTCGGCAGGCGAGTGGATGAAATGTTCCTCTCTGCCGCTCCAGTTATGGCCGGTCATCGCGCGCGCCGGCGCGTTGACGCAGCGTCCGTGCAGGTCGTTGCCGGAAGCGTCGGTGACGCGATCGGTCGCGATGCCGTCGGGGCCGATACCGTCAGCGAAGTCCCATCGCGCGACCAGGCCGCGGCTGTCTGGCTCGCGTCCCGAAGCGAGTTCGTCCAGTTGAGTCCCGTCGAGCGCGTGGCCATAGACCCGCGGGCGATCGATCTTGCCGTTGTAATGGCCGCCAACGATGATGGCTCCTGAAGCCTTCGCGCCCACCGCCCATCCGGCGATCACGGCCGGCGATTGCGAGTGGAAGTTTACCGGCCCTGCTGTAGTCGCGTGCACGGCCGCGGGCGGCAGCATCGCGACTCGCCCGACCAGCGAATTGACCGCGTTGAGGACCGGCGTCAGATGCACGATCGCGCGTCCGGTCGCGCCGTCGTAGCTCGCGCCGGCCGAGTACCACACGCCGGCCGTCAAAGGCTCTGGTGCGGCGGCCTGCACCAGGTGTCCCGCGCCGTCGCCCAGCCATAACGCGAGACGCCCCTGCTCATCGACCACCAGCGCCCATCCCATCCGCCGCTCCGGATCGCAGTGCGTGATAATTCCCTGCGCGCCCTTGGCCGGCGTGGTCGGCATGATGAAGGCGTGGACCGTGATCGACTGTCCGATATTCAAGAGTCCGCTCGGATCGTCGACCACGATGTGCGAGCCGCCGTAAGTCGGCTGGAGCCGTCCGGGATACTCGCCATTGGCCGGCGTCGCGATCGTTTCCTCCTTGGGGCCGGGACCGGCCGGGTTGGCGTCGCCGTTGATCAGGCGCACGATCTCGGCGCGATAGCGCGTGGCGCCCTCCACACTCACCATGAAGCGGACGCGCTCGCCGGGTTTGACGCTGATCTGGTCGCTGTATCCGTGAATCTGGGCCTTTGGTGGCATCGCGATGGTCTCCGTGCGAGTTGCGGTCGTGAGCGCGGTGCTAATCGCGCATCGTCTGTTCGACGTGCAGCAGAAACACGGCGTGCGCCGCCTTGGCTTCCGAGTTATAGGCGCGCTCGTCGGCGAAGACCGGACCCTGCCCGGGAACGCCGGTCATTCGCGCAACCCGCCATTGTTTGAACGGCCGCGTGCACACGATCACGTAATGGTCCAACATGTTGGGCCGGCGGAAGTAGTTGAGTGCGCGGTCAAGGGCGTCGCTGTGGATGCCTACCGGGTCGCGCTTGTGCTCGGCGATAATTTTCCTGGTGAGCAGCGGCCTAAGCGATTCGCGCATCCGCTTGTCCCACCTGGCAAAGGCAATCTTGCTGCGATCGGCTGGGACATTATCTGCGTCGGCCATCGGATGTTCGCTCCTTGAGGTGCGATCGCACGCTCAGCGACGGCAATAGCGAAAATTCGGGCATAAGTCACCCGCTACGAGCAAGGCGAGGCCTAATCAGAACAGCAGGCCGTGGTTGTGCTCCAGCCCGAGCAGCACGCGCCCCGTCACTTCCCACGTCTTGAGCGATACGGTCGTATGCTGGTTGGCGGTCTGGATGTCGCGCAGGCGGCGATCGAACATGTTGCCGGCGTAAACGGATGAGCCCCCGTTGGCCTTGTAAAGGAGCTCAACCGCCTGGGTGCATGCGGTGCTCGCACTAACCATCGCAAGCCTGCCGCGGGCACGCTGCTTGAGCGAAGGCGGGTCGCCGGTCGTCATGGTGTTCCACAAATCGCCAAATGCCTCGAACACAAAGGCGCGTGCGGAGCTTACCAACGCCTCGGCCTGAGCGACCGCAAACTGAGCGTAGGTTTCGTCGCGCAACATCGCGTTGCTTGCCGACGGAGATTTGAAAGTTAGCGGCTTCTGTGAAGCCAATGCGACGAAGTCGTCGATCGCGCCGCGGGCTATTCCCAAGGCGACCGCGCAGGTCTTGTACAGCAGCAAATTGGGGAGCGTGTAAAGCGGTCCTTGCCGATACAGATTGGACGCTGCCAGGTTGAAAGTGCGCGCCTCCGGGATGAAAAGATCCTTCACCATCCAGTCGTGACTGCCGCTTCCGCGCAGGCCGTTGCTGGTCCACGTATCGATGATCTCGGCTTCCTCGGCCGGGACAAAGCCGAGGCGCATTTCGGGAAGACCGTCGGGCTGGAGGCGCGGCGCGTCGCCGTCAAAAATTGCGAAATTACCGACCAGCCAGGTCGCGTGCTGGCAGCCGCTCCCGAACGGCCATCGGCCCTTGGCGACGAATCCGTCCTTGGTTTTCACGGCCTTCCCGGGCGGGGCAACCGTGATCGCCGTCACCGAATCGATGTCAGCATACATTTCGCGGGCAACGGTTTGATCGATATATGCGCTCAGGTATCCGCCATCGATGCCGATCATGGTGCACCAGCCCACGGACGCGTCGACGATCGACAGCGCTTCGATGACGCTCACTTGCGTAAGAAAGTCCAGCTCCGGCCCGCCCCACGCCCGAGGCATCGCCATTCGGAACATGCCTGCCCGCTGCATCTCGCGCACCAGATGCATCGGCAAACGCCGGCCCTGTTCGATTTCGTTCGCCGCCGCGCGGATTTTCGGACCAAGTTCGCGTGCGGCATTTAGCGTTCGAGCCGCGCTCTCATGTGAATCAGGCATGGTTCGTTCCCCCGACGAAGCTGAAGCTACCGGCAGTCTAGTCGAACCGCATCCGCATGCGAGAGCAGTACGAGACGTGCCTTCGACGTGCCTTCCAACCTGCGCGCGGCGGTCGATTCCGGCCCCCCGTGCTGGACTTTTCACGCCCTGCATCCGCTCATCTCGAATGGCTCCCTACACGACCGTTAGGCGAGGTTCATTTCACCCCCACTGGCCGCCCCCTGCGCTCATCGGAGATTTGCATGAGAGCCCTCCGTGTGCCATCGGTGATGGTCGACGCGCGCAGCCGCGCTGCGAAGCGCGCAACCAACATTGGCGACGCGAGGTCGGAGGCAAGCACCCGGCTAGACTTCGGAGAACAAGGGTATATCTGACGTGATGGCGCGACACGCTCGCTGCTCGCGCGAGCTTTTGTGCTCTCGTTCAGCGATGACCAAGGGATGGAGGAACGAGTTATACCAGATTTACCGATCCTGATCGTCGGCGCCTGTACAACCGGGCTCACGATGGCGTGTGAGCTCGCCCGTCACGGCGCGGCGGTACGTATCATCGAGAAGCGCGCGGGAATCGATCCACACTGCCGCGCCATTTCACTTCACGCCCGTACGCTCGAGATCTTCTACGATCTCGGCATCGTCGATTATTTTCTGGATCACGGCGTCAAGCTGACAGGGGTCAGCCAATACGCGAACGGCAAACGGTTCCTGCACTCGACCGGCGGCGATGTCGACAGCCCGTTTCCATTTGCCGTCAGCATCGAACAGAGCAAGACCGAAGCCGAACTGGAGCGGTTGCTGAACGGCTACGGCGTCAAGGTGGAGCGCGAAACCGAGCTCCTGACCTTCGTCGAGAAGCCGGACAAGGTCGTGGCAACGGTTCGACGGGCCAACGGACGGGAAGAAGCGGTCAGCACTCCATGGCTGATCGGATGCGACGGCGCACACAGCAGGGTTCGGCATCTCAACCGGCTGCACTTCCCCGGCACCGAGGATCCGCATCAGTACTTCGTCGGCGACGCGCGGATGGATTGTCCGCTGATGCGGGATGAAATCAGCGCGTTTGTCAGCGACGCGGGAACGATGTTCATCATCCCGCTCCCGGACGATCGATGGCTCGTGGGCGGAGACGTCGACACGATCCACGATGCGTCCGAGCAGCCGACTCTCGAAGAGGTTCAAGCGATGTTCGACGCGCGGGCGCCGATGGGTATTCGGATCAAGGATGCGCGATGGCTCGCATACTATCGTGTGAACAACCGGAACGCGCGCCATTACCACCACCGCCGGATCTTTCTTGCCGGCGACGCTGTACACATCCACAGTCCTTTCGCGGGACTCGGAATGAACACCGGCATCCAGGACGCTTACAACCTGGCGTGGAAGCTGGCGCTGGTTTATCGCGGCCACGCTTCCGAACGCCTGTTGGATAGTTATGAACTCGAGCGGCGTCCAGTCGGCGAGGATGCCGTCAAGTTCACCATGATGCGAACGGATCAGTTGGAGTGCTTCCGTGACCTCCGCGACGAGCAGCGCCGCAAGCTATACTTCAATCTCACCGTGCCGCCAGCGGTCGCCCGGCAGCTCAAGCTGCATCAGGAGCAGCTCGACTTGGACTATTCGAAGAGCTTCGCGTGCCGCGAGCATCACGGCGGGGCGAGCCGCTTCACCGCAGGGCCGCACGCCGGCGCGCAGGTGATCGACGCGAAGCCGGTCATTCATCGTGGCCGCCACACCACGCTGTTCGAAGTGCTGCGCGGCTCGCAACACACCTTGCTCCTGTTCCCCGGCGGATATCGCGAGGCAACTTCATGGCGCCGGATGGTGGAACTGGCACGTTCGTTCCCCGCCAGTTGGCGTGAACTGTTGAAGGTCTGTTTCGTCGCCGCTCACCTCGAGAGCATCCCACCAGATCTCGATCTGAACGGCGAGCTCATTGCCGATCCCGAACGCGTGTTACACGATCGTTACGGCGCCGACAAGGAGTGTCTCTACCTGGTCCGTCCCGACGGCTACGTGGGGTATCGAGCGCAACCCGCAACGGCCAGCGCCTTCCACGAATATATGGTTTCGGTACTGGGGTCCGCTGCGATGCGCTCGAATTAAATCCTGCGTTGGGGCGGCGGCATTTCGCAGAGCATAATTTTGTGCGATTTCGATGAGGGGTTCCGGCCTGCTTAGCGCTGAGCGGCGTGCGTTTAGACCTCGAGCCGCCAGGCGCCGCCGTCGCGTACGATTCGGCCCGCGCTCGGCGTGGCGAAATGCGTTCCCAGCACCAGAATCGGCTTGTCGCCGTAGCGCTCCAGGAACGCGCGCCGCGTCGCGATCGCCTCGCCATAGTTGGAATCGAAATGGCTGCCCCACTCCGGATGCGCCATCTGGACCGGATGATGCATCAGGTCGCCAGTGATTACCGCCTCCTGCCCGCGCGAGGAAATGCGCACGCTGTGATGGCCGGGCGTATGGCCGGGAGTCGGCTCGAGGCGAATCTCATCCGTGATGCGCGCGTCGCTTTCGACCAGGTCCGCCAGCCCGGCGTCGAACACCGGCCGCACCGAGTCGTCGAGCAAGTCGCGCGTGTCGGGCTCGCTCGTTTTCGACCAGTGCGCCCATTCCTTGCGCCCGATTAGATATCGCGCGCGTGGAAACGTCGGCACCCACTTGCCGCCGACCAGCATCGTGTTCCATCCGACATGGTCGACGTGCAGATGGGTGCAGAGCACGCGGTCGATCGAATCGCGCGCGAAGCCGGCCTTCTCCAGGTCGGCGAGGAACGGCAACTGCAACATGTTCCATCCGGGGAACGCCCGGCGCTTGTCGTTGCCGATGCAGGTGTCGACGACCATCCGACAACCGGAAGATTGCCGATGGCCCGGCGATTCAATCACGAAGGCGTGCACGCTCATGATCACTTTGCCGTCGGGATTGGCGAAGTGCGGACGCAGCCACGGCACGGTGCGGATGTTTTCGGGCGAGCCGTCCTTCAGCACGAAGGTGGCCTTCGAGATCGTCTCCATCTCGACGACCCGGGTGATTGTGACGTCGCCAATTTTCCAGCGGTTCATCTGCGGCCTCCCGGTGATACTGAGCGCAAATTAACCCGGCGCGCCTCGGTGCTGCAATCGAATATGGTACGGGCGGGTGCTGCGCGGCTAGCGCTCTTCGGCGCCCTCGAAGTAGCCGGCCTCGGGAGCGTAGTTCTCGAAGCGGGTGAACTGGCTGATGTAGGTCAGCTTGGCCGTGTCGGTGGGGCCGTTGCGTTGCTTGGCGACGATCACCTCGGCCACGCCCGGCTCCTTGCTGTCGCGATGGTACATCTCGTCGCGATAGATGAAAGCGATTACGTCGGCGTCCTGCTCGATTGCGCCTGACTCGCGCAGATCGGCAAGCAGCGGGCGGCGGTCGGGACGCGTCTCGACCTGGCGGTTGAGCTGCGAGAGCGCAATCACCGGGACGCGAAGTTCCTTGGCCAGCGCCTTGAGCGAACGAGAGATCTCGGCGATCTCTTTTTCGCGCGACTCGCCCGGCCGCGCCGCGCGCATCAGTTGCAGATAATCGACGATGATCAGCCCCAGATTGGCGCTGGAGTCGCGCGCGAGGCGCCGGCATTTCGCCTTCAGTACGATTGCAGAGGTGTCCGAGCTGTCATCGATGAAGATTGGCGCCTCGGCGAGACGCGCAGCCGCGACCGCGAGCTTGGGAAAGTCGCGCTCGCCGAGGTATCCTGCCCGCGCCTTCGAGCTATCGACCCGCGCCTCCGAGCACAGGAGCCGCAGCACGAGTTGCTCCTTGGACATTTCCAGCGAGAAAAAAGCCACACCCCGGCGCGGCTCGGCCTCGGTCGCCGCGTACGCCGCGATGTTGAGCGCGAGCGCCGTCTTGCCCATCGAGGGCCGCGCGGCAATCACGACCAGGTCGGCCGGCTGCAGTCCCGCGGTGATGCGGTCGAGGTCGGTGAAGCCGGTCGGCACCCCGGTCACCATCTCCTTGCGCTCGTAAAGCCGCTCGATGATCTTGAGCGACTCGCGCGTCAGCTCGTGCATCGTGTGGAACGAGGCACGGATGCGGCGCTCGGAGATTTCAAAGATTTTGTGCTCGGCCTCGTCGAGGAACTCGTCGACCCGCGCGGGCGCGTCGTAGGCGGAGGAGGCGATCTCGGTCGCGGTCGAAGCAAGGGCGCGCAGCACGGCTTTCTCGCGCACGATGCGTGCGTAGTGGGCGACGTTGGAGGCGGTCGGGACGCAGGCGGCGAGCTCGGCGATGTAGGCCGGACCGCCGATCGCCTCGAGCTTGCCGCGCGTGCGCAGCGCGTCGGTCATCGTGATCGCGTCGACCGGCTGGATGCGGTCCGACAGCTCGGTCATCACGCGGAAGATCTCGCGATGCGACTCGCGGTAGAAGTCGTCGGGGTTGAGAACTTCGAGCGCCTGGTTGATGGCCTCGTTGTCGAGCAGGATCGCGCCGAGCACCGACTGCTCGGCCTCGAGGTTCTGCGGGGGAACGCGCCTTAGAATGTCATCCGTAGATGCCGCCGCCACAACTTACCCCCTCCGCTCGAACCGCACCGCGTGACCGAGAATCAAGTATCGGGAAAGCGGTGACGGCGGACAAGTGGGCGGTGCGCAAATACCCGCAAATACCGAAGGACTTTGAACACTATCAACAGTGCAGACCGCCGCCGGCGGAAATGCAGACCGCCGCCGGCGGAAATGCAGACCGCCGCCGACGGAAAGGATGACGCGCGATTGAAAAAACTAGCGCCGCGCGCCGCGTCGGCGCTCCGGCGGACGCACCGCGATCGGTCCCGCGGCGATCCCGAACAGAAAGCCGCCGACGTGCGCCCACCAGGCCACCCCTCCCACCAACGCTCCCCCCGTTCCGGCGGCAATTCCCCAGTACAATTGTGCCGCGAACCATACGATCAGGTAGAGGACCGCCGGAAGACGGAAGAAAAACGGGGGAAAAAAAGTCAGGATGCTGCCGCGCGGATAGAGGATGAAGTAGGCGCCGAGAATTCCCGCGATCGCGCCGCTCGCACCGATTACCGGCACCATCGACTGCGGCGCCATCACGACCGTCGCGGCGGCCGAGGCGATTCCGCATAACAGGTAGAACGACAAGTAATGCGCCGGACCGGTCCGTTCCTCGACCGCCGGGCCGAAGATGAACAGGTATAGCATATTGCCGGCGATGTGGCCTATGCCGCCGTGGACGAACATCGAGGTCAGAACCGTGAACGGCGGCCACAGACGGCCGTGGGCGTCCAGCAGCACGGCGCCATGCAGATGCGCGCGTGCAAGCAGCGCCGGCACCATCGCATAGCGCGTGATGAACGCGTCCAGATGGTGGCCGAGCGAAACCTCGTGCACGAACACGACGAGGTTGGCCGCGATGAGCAGCGTGTTGACGGGGCTCAGCCGATGGCCGGCGACATTGTCGCGCACCGGGATCATCGCGGCGCGAGCCTCAAGCCCCGGTATGCCGTGCCGCGGCTAGCCGGGCCAGGGCTTTCCGTAACTATCGAGACAGGTGACCTCGTTTACCGGAAGGCGGCGGACGGGCCCGATCTTGTCGCGCGGATAGCCGATCGGCATCAGCGCGAAAGTCGATACCTCGGGCGGCAGCCCGACGATCGCTTTGACCTCTTCCTCGAAGAAAGCGTGGATCGTGGTGAGCACGGTGGTCAAACCGAAGGCGCGGCACGCCAGGATGATGTTCTGCACGGCGGGATAGATGCTCGCGCCCTGGGTGCGCGCCGCTTTCGCCATCGCGCTCTGGACCTCGGGACTGAGCTTGCTCGCGGCCGCGCCGGGAGGCGCCGACTTGAGGCACGCGAGCAGCAGCACCGGCGCCTCGTGCATGTGGTCGAACAGGTAGGTCACCGAGCTCATGAAACGGCGGAACTGTTCTTCGCTGAAATGGCTGGCACGCGGGCGCTCGGCATAGAGCGTGGTCAGGATCTGCGACGCCTTGTGATAAATCGCGCCAAGCTGCCGGCGCTTCTCCGCGTCCTTGACCACGACGAACAGCCAACTCTGCGCGTTGCTGCCCGACGGCGCGCGAATCGCCGCGTCGAGCACCTTGGTGATCACTTCATCGGGCACCGGGTCGGGCTTGAAGCGCCTCAGCGCCCGCGCCGTGTACATAGCCTCGAACAGTCCTATCTCCGCCATCGCAGTAGTTAGCTCCTTTAGCCGTGGCCTGTGGCTGCCATCCCATTATCACGGAGCGCGCCGCGAAATCGAACCGGCGCGGAGTCCTACTCGGCGCGAATCAATTTATGCTTGATCGCGTAACGCACCATCGCGGCCGTCGATTTCGCCTTGAGCTTCTGCTTGAGGTTATCGCGATGGACCTGGGCCGTCTTGGGGCTGATACCGAGGTGAGCGGCGATGTCCTTGCTGGTTGCGCCCTCGCCGATAAGGCTCAGTACCTCGCGCTCGCGCCGCGTGAGCTTTACGCCCAACGTTGCGCCTGCACCGGCCGGCGCGCGTGTATTCTTGAGCCGCGCGAGTACGGCAGGCGCGACCGCGGTGCTCAGATAGCGCCGGCCCGCGGCCACCGCGCGCAGCGCGCTCAGCAATTCGGCGGCGGCGTCGGTCTTGACCAGGTAGCCCGCCGCGCCTGCGTCGACCATCGCCTCGATCACGTACTCTTCATCGTCGTGCTGGCTCAAGATCACGACCTTGGCGGACGGCGCTTCCTTGGCCAGGCGATGCGCCGCGTTGAGGCCGCCCACCCCCGGCATCCCGACGTCCAGCAACACGATGTCGGGGCGGATGCGCGCGGCCAGCGCGATCGCTTCCTCGCCGCTCGCCGCTTCACCTACGACGTCGCATTCGCGCTCGAGCACGACGCGCAATGCCTCGCGGAACAGGCGATGATCGTCGGCAATGAGGACGCTGATGCGCGCGGTGCCTATCGCCACATCCGCTACCCCAATGGAATCTCGGCCACCAGCCGGGTCATCCCGCGACTCAACTCGACCCGCATCGCGCCACCCAGAAACTCCAGCCGCTCGGCGAGCCCGCCCAGACCCATTCCGCCTGCCGCCTGAGCGCGGGGTTCAATTCCGCGGCCGTTGTCGCTGACCGTAAGACGCGCGACGCCGGCGTCGCGCTCGACAAGAATCTCGGCGCGGGTGGCGCGGGCGTGACGGACGATATTGGCCAGCGCCTCGCGCGCGACCTGATAGCAGACCTGGCGGACATTGGGGGACAGGCGATTGGCCGCGGCGATGCCCTTGAGCCGCGTATCCATCCCGCCCGCGGCGAGACGGTCGAGCTCGGCCCGCAGCGCCGTGCCAAGCGTGCGCTTGCCGAGTTCCGCCGGGCGTAGTTCGCGCAAGCGCACGCGCAGTTCCGCCTCCAACCGCTCGAAGATGCCGCGCGCTTGGTCGCGTCCGCCCTCGAGCGCGAGGCGCGCGGCGGCGAGGAGTTGGGCCTGGTCGTCGTGCAGATCGCGCGCGATTCGTGCGCGCTCGGCTTCGACCGCGCCGAATAGCCGCGCGCCCAGCGCGCGCACCAGCTCGCGTAGCCGGGCTGCATGCTCGGCCGCGACCCATCCGGCGCTCACCGGGCCCAGGCGCGCGGCTAGCGCCTCGGCGCGCGCGCGCGCGGCCGCCTCCGGCGGTTTGGCCGAGGCGAGCGCAATCGCGCCACCCTCGAAGGGCACGCAGAGGTAGTCGGCGAAGTTTTTGAACAGTTGATCTTCGTGAAACGCGCCGGTGCGCCGCCCTGCGGCGCTACGCACGACGGTGGCGCGCCGGCGCATCGCGTCGGCGAGCGCGCTCTTCCCGTCAAGGCTAAGCGAGGCGCCCAGCGAGCGCGCCGAGGCGGCGGCGACCCGGGGGGCGGCGGCGCCGCCCTCGGCCACCGCCACGATCCAGGCGGCAAACGGTCCGGTCGCGGCGAAAAGCCGGCCCAAACCGGTCCAGCGCTCGCGCGGCGCGAACTTGAGCGCGGCGCTTAGCGCTCGCTCGACGCGGCCGCTATCGCCGCGATCGCGCCGCGCCGCCGCGCGCTCGGCAGCGAGCCGCTCCGTCGCGGTCGCGGCGCGATCGCGCCAGAACCAGAGCGAAGCAGCTTCTTCGCTGAGTTCGATTTCAGCCAGTGCCTGGCGCCGGACCAGGTGCAGCAGCGCCTCGCTCTGAGCAGGCGCCACGCCGTGCGCCACCAGCATCACGATGCTGGCGTGGATAGTTGGCGAGGCCGGGGAAGACACGCCGTAAGCCTCGAAGCGGGTTTGCACGGGCATCGCGCGGCCGCATCGGAGCGCGACTTCCGCGGCGCTCATCCGGAGCATCGCGTTGCCACCGCTTTCGTCCGCGGCGCCCTGGCGCGAGAGCATCCCGAGAATCGCCCACAGCGCCGGCTCCCATCCGGGGTCGGCGGGTGCGTAGGCGGTGCCGGTAACGGTTGCGCGCTGCCAGGAGATGAGACACGCTCCGCCCCCGATCGCGGCCGCTGCGAGCGCGGCCAATGTATTCATCCGGCCGGCGAGCGAGTCAGCCGGCACCGCGTATGCCAAGGCGCCGGCGGCGGCGCGACTAAGCACGGATCGGTCGGTCACTCTCGCTCCCCCCTTGCGGCGCGCGATCGCGCCGACTGACTAGTATGCCAGCGCGCGCCGACTGACTAATGAGGAGCCGAGTCGGTCGGCCGGCCGAGTTCCGCGCCGAGCTGCTGCATCTCGTTACCGAACTGGGCCCAGTCGCCGCTCTTGAGTGCGGCCAAGGCACGGCTGTAATGCATGCTGGCTCCCGTGAGGTCGCCCTTGCCGGCTGACGGCGCCGCGGCGATGTTGACCGTTTGCGCTCCGGCGGAAGACGCTTGTGAGATGGTCGGCGGCGGAGGTTCGACCGGACCGCTGAAGAGCGCGTTCAGCGTGCTTCCGAGGTCGCTGCCCATCACGATACGGTCGCTGTAGGCGGCGATGACCCGCTGCAATTCGGGTAGCTGACCGTTTTGCGCGCGGATGTAAAGCGGCTCGACATAAAGCAGCGCGTTCTCGATCGGGAACACCAGCAGGTTGCCGAGGATCACCTTGGAGCCCATCTGGTTCCACAACGAGTACTGCTGCGAGATATCAGGGTTCTGGTTGATGCGCGCCTGGATCTGGTAAGGGCCGTAGAACAGGCGGTCTTTGGAGAAGGCGAACTCGAACAGATGGCCGTAGTCAGCGCCATCGCAGCGCGCGGCCATCCACGAAATCATATTGTCACGCACGGCGCCGCGGCTTTCCGGCACCATCGGCAGCATCAGTATGTATTCGTCGTGAGTCTCTCCGGGAAGCCGCATTATGACGTAGTAGGGCTGCATCGGAACGGTCTCGTCCGCGTAGTTCTCACGCGGGAAACCCCACTGGTCCTCGCGATTGTAGAACACGGCTGGATCGGTCATGTGGTAGGTGCGATACATGTCGGCCTGGATCAGAAAATAGTCTTCGGGGTAGCGGATGTGCTGGCGCAAATCGTCGGGCATGGCCGACAGCGGCTTGAACATCGCGGGAAAAATACGCTGCCAGGTCTGGATGATCGGATCGGCAGGGTCGGCGACGTAGAAATCGGTGGAGCCATCGTAGGCATCGATCACCACCTTGACCGAGTTGCGGATGTAGTTGATCCCTTCGGAGTTGCGCTGCGAGTATGGAAAATGATCGCTGGTGGTGTAGCAGTCGAGGATCCAGACCAGGTGACCATCATGCAGCACCAGGTAGGGATCGCGGTCCTGGCTCAGAAATGGCGCTAGGCGGGCGACGCGGTCGCTGATGTTGCGGCGGATCATGATGCGGCTGCCGTCGATAATGTTACGGGTCACCAGCAGGTTGACATCGCGGTAGAAGTAGCTGAACAGCAGGCGGCGAAACAGCCCGCTGACCGGCACGCCGCCGGTGCCCTTGTAGTATGAATAGACGTTATCGGCCCCCTGTGGATAGTCAAATTCGGGAGTCGCCCCCTTGACGATCGCATAGCTGTCGGGCTCCTGGCCGAAATAGATAGCCGGCTGCGGGACCTTTAAGCCGACGTCGGATTCGGCCGGGATGTTCTTGATGTAAAAGACCGGCAGTCCTTCGCTATCCTTGGCATTGACCGGGCTCATCGTGAGGCCGCTGCCGTGGGTGAACTTGAGATGGCGGTTGACCCACGTCTGGGCGTTGTCGGGCAATAACGAGATGTTGAGCTCGCGCGGCGAGAGCATCACCTCCGTATACTTGCCGTCGATCCAGTAGCGGTCGATGTCCACGTCCTGAAAATCGTAGTAGAGCCGGATTTCCTGAAGCTGGCGATAGGTTGCGAGCAGCGGACGCGGGTCCCATAGCCGGATATTGTTGACGGTGGGCGCATCCTGTTCGAGCGAGGCCCGCGTCAGAGTGCCCTTGCCGTTGAACTGCCGCACGTCGACGCTGTCCAGATGATAGGCCATGCGGGTCAGCGCGATATCACGTTCGAGATAGGGCTTTTCGACCCGCAGCTCGTCGGGTTTGACGTAGAGCCTTTCGATTACCGGCTGGAGCAGGTTGAGCAAGATCGCCGGACCGAACAGCACGATCGCCGCGACTACCGGAAGCCTGAGCCCGCGCTCGCGGAGATTGGCCAGGCTGACCGCTGCGGCCACCAGCGACAGCGCCACCAGCAGCCACAGGCCCGGTTCCCATAGCACGTGGTCGACGTAGCGCAGGCCATAGACCACGCCATTGCTATGCAGCATCAGCTCAGGGCGCGCCAGCCAGTAGTTCATCGCGCGCTGCACGAAGAATACGGCGAGCAGCACTGAGAAGTGCGCGGCGGCGCCGCGGGAGATGCGCGGGGGCGAGTTGCGGAAATCGATCGCGCCGCGCGCCCAGTAGACCACTCCCGTCACCCCGGCGGCCAGGAACAGAATCAACATGAACAGGTCGCGCCAGTCCTCGAGCAGCGGCAGCGTGAAGACATAGAACGCGAGGTTATAACCGAAGGCCGGATCGGTGTGATCGAACGGCGCCGCGTAAAACCCTTTGAGGTAGGTGTCCCACGACGACGCCTCGCCCGAAGCCGCGAACAGGCCGAGCAAGATTGAGGCCGCAATCACCAGCAGCCGCCAGGGAATGCGGTCGCCGAGCGCGCGAATCAACTCGGGCAGATTGACCTCGGTCATCTCCTCGGAACGGCGCACGATATGCAGCCGCTCAGGCTCGTGGCTCAGGCTGAGCGCGATGAAGCCGCTGGCGCATATGGCGACGAAAGCGACGAACCACACGGCCGCGAAAATCGTGATTTGGGCGCCGAGTTGAGTCAGGAAGACTGAGCGGTAGCCGAGCGTGCCGAACCACAGGAAATCGATCAACAGCTCGTCGGCGAGTCCCAGGACAATCAGGGTTACGATGATGATCGCGGCGAGGCCGAACAGGATAATCCGCGGTCGCATCTATGAAAACTCCTCCGCGCTAGGCGCCGCGCGCAACGTTGCTTACGTGCTCGCGCACTACGTCGGGCGGGCACAGCCAGATGAAGATTTTCAGGCAGATGAAGCCGATCAGGATCCAATCGAGTTCGCCGATGATGGGGATGAAGTCGAGTTCCAGCAGCGGTGGCGAAATCAGCGCGAGCACACCGAAGAACGGCACTGCCTTAGCCAGCACGGAGACCCGCGCGTCGTGCATCAGGCGCCAGAACACGCGAACGAACTGCGGCAGAAACATTATAAGCCCGCGCATCTGCAGCGGGCCCATCAATTGCATTCTGAGAATTCGGCTAAACACGGCTTAACCCCTCGACTATACTCCACCTCGGCCCTTGGCCCAAGGTCAAGCGGGATCGGGCGAGTCGCTGTCGCCAATCTGCTACAGTGACGCGTAGGAGTGACGCGCAGGATGGACAGGAGGACTCGCGGGTGAAACGGCACATGTCGATGGGTGACTTCCTGGTGGCCTACCTGCGCAAGATCGGCGCAACCCACGTTTTCGGCATTCCGGGCGACCTCGCCCTCAAGCTGTTTTTCGCGCTGGGCCGGCGCGAGGGGCCACAGATTTTGACCTTCTCGCACGAGCCGGGCGTCGGTTTTGCGGCCGACGGCTACGCGCGCGCCACGGGCAAAATCGGTGTCATCTGCGTGACCTACGGCGCCGGCGGCCACAACATGGTCAACCCGGTGGCGGGTTCGTTTTCCGAGCGCGTGCCACTGCTCATTCTGTCCGGGGGGCCCGGAGAGGAGGAGCGCAAGCTGGGCACGCTGATTCACCATCAGGCGCGCGAAATCGAATCCCAGCATCGCATCTATCAGGAGGTCACCTGCGCCTCGGCCGTGTTGACCGATCCGCGCCGCGCCGCGATGCAGCTCCACGACGTGGTGCGCGCGATCTGGGCCGAGCAGCGCCCGGGCTACATCGAGATCCATCGCGACATGGTCGACCGCGAGATCGAGGTGCCCGGCGAATTGCTGGAATGGGACGGCCATCTGCACTTTCACGAATCCGACGCGCGCCGTCTCGAGGAAGCGGCACGCGAGACCGCCGCGATGTTCAACGAAAGCCGCAAACCTGTGCTGATCGCCGGCATCGAGCTCCATCGCTATAAGGCCGCGCAAGAGCTAATCGAGCTGGCCGAGCAGATGGGCGCGCCGGTGATGACCACGGTGCTCGGCAAGGGCGCCTTCCCGATGGACCATCCGCTATATATGGGCGTCCACGTCGGCCCGATAAGCCCGTCGCCGATCGTCGCACGGATGGACGAGGCGGACTTCGTGCTGAACCTCGGCTGCCTGAAGACCGACATGAACTTCGGCAATCGCCCGCCGCACAGCATCGAGGGCAAGTCGGTGTGGGCGGCCGACCGGCGGGTCGACGTCAAGTACCACACTTACATGAACGTCGGCGTGCGCGATTTCGTCCGTGCGCTGCGCAAGCAGAGTATCCAACGCCACGATGAGACGGTTCACTATGCCGACAACCTGCGCGAAGCCATCGGCGCCGGCGCCGGCGGCGCAGCCCTGCGGGTCGGCGAGATCCTCATGGTAGTCAACGAGTTTCTCGCCGCGCACGAGGGCTACATGGTGGTAGCCGAGTCGGGCGATATGCTGTTCGGCGGCCTGGACGTGCGGGTGCCGCACGGCGGGACTTATCTGGCGCAGGGATTTTACGCCTCGATGGGTTTCTCGGTGCCGGCCGCGTTAGGCGCGCAAGTTGGATCGGGCCTGCGTCCGATCGTGCTCTGCGGCGACGGCGGCTTCCAGATGACCGGCCCGGAAATCTCGCACGCGCCGGTCTTCGGCGCCAATCCAATCGTGATCATAGTCAACAATGGCGGATGGGGCATCTTCCGGCCGGTGGCGAGCGAACGGCGCGACCTGCTCGATATTCCGCTGTGGCCCTACGCGCGATTGGGCGAGGCCTGGGGCGGAGCGGGATTCGACGCCAACAACCCGGCCGAACTGCGCAGTGCCCTTGAAGCCGCGCATCGCGGCGCCGGCTTCGCGATCATCGACGCCAAGGTCGGCCGCGACGATCTCTCGCCGGTCACGGTGAAATACATCCAGGCCGCCGCCGAGCGCTCGCAGGCGCCGCCGTCCGAGCGCCGCAGCAGTGGTGGCCATCACGGCCGCCCGCGTTCCTGATTCGCGCGCAAGAATTTTCCGCCGATGGGTGACTACGAGAATCTGTATCGCGATTTCCGCTGGGAAGTGCCGGAGCACTTCAATTTTGGCGCGACCATCGACGCCTTCGGCGCCGAACCCGGCCGCCCCGCGATCCTGTGCGAGGACCAGGACGGCAATCGCGTGCGTTTATGCTTCGCCGACATTCGCGAGCAGTCCAGCCGTATCGCCAACGTGCTAGCGGGCCTCGGGGTCAAGCCGGGCGACCCGGTGATAATTGCGCTGCCGCGCATCACGCTATGGCAGGCGGCTTACGTGGGCGCGCTCAAGGCCGGCGCGATCGTGATCCCGTGCGGCGTCGCGCTGCGTGACAAGGATCTCGTCTATCGCGCCAATCATTCCGGTGCGGTCGCGATAATTGCCGCGGTCGAGAGCGCCGACCTGGTAAGCGACCTGCGCAGCCAGTGTCCCACGCTCAAGCACTATCTCGTCGCGGGCAGCGCGCGCAGCGGATGGCTCGGGATGCGGGCCTCGATGGCGAAGGCGTCGGCCAACTTTTCGCCGATGCGAACGCGCGCGAGCGATCCCGCGATTTGCCTCTACACTTCCGGCCCCACGCGCGAGCCCAAGGCCGTGCTTCATAGCCATGCCTACACCTGGTGCCATCGCTACACCGGAAGCCACTGGCTCGACGTGCGGCCGGGCGAACTGCACTGGGCCACGGCGGACACGGGATGGGCCAATGCGGGGTGCGGCTTGCTGTTCGGCCCGTGGATGAACGGTGTTACGACCTTTATGTACAACGGCGTCCTCGAACCGCGAAAGCGACTGGAGTTGCTCAAGCGTTACTCGATCGCGACGCTGTGCGCGGCGCCCAAGGAATACCGGATGTTGGTGAAGGAGGATCTCGAACGCCAACAACTCCCGGCGCTCCGCCATTGCACCGCCACCGGAGAGGCGCTCGATCCCGAAATCGTAGGAACCTGGCGCGATCAATTGGAGCTCACAATCCACGACGGCTACGGGCAGGCCGAGACGACCATCGTCGCAGCCAACATGCCGGGAATGGAGGTAAAGGATGGCTCGATGGGGCGGCCGTTCCTCGGCTACGACGTTCGCGTGCTCGGCCCCGAGGACCGGGAGGCGCGCGATGGCGAGGTAGGCGAGATAGCAATCCGGATAAGCCCTGAGCGCCCGCCATCGCTTTTGCTGGAGTATTGGAAAAACCCCGAAGCGAACGCGGCGGCGTTTCGTGGCGACTACTATTTCACCGGCGACTTGGCCTCGCGCGACAGCGACGGCTATCTATGGTTCGCCGGTCGCGCCGATGCTGGCGGCAAGGTCGGGCCGGGTCAACTGCTCGAGGTTGAAAGGGTGCGCGCGCGCGACGGATGAAAGACGAGGCTCTGCCGGTTTCTGATGGTCGAGTATCGAGCTGGAGCCGCGGAGCTTACGAGTCTCTCCAGGCCATTTTTCTTCGGTTTCTGACGCTCATATGGTCCGCTCTCGCGCTGAGCGGCCCGGCCCTTGCCTGGGCGCGGGATGCGGACGCGGTTCGTCTCGCGGCTTTGGCGAGCCGATGCGGCGTCATTCACGACAACACGCTCTCAAGCCGCACTTTCGTCACTGGCGCCGCGGTCAGGATTTGCCCGTGCCGCGCTCCAGCATGTTGAGCTTGCCGGCGAAATCCTCGAGGTCGACTTCAGTGGTCTCGAGTAGCCGCGCCACCATCCCCCAAAAGCCGATCGAAAGGATCAGTTCGACCAGCTCCGCGGTGCCGAGATGCTTTTTCAATGCGTCGAGTGTTTGCTTGTGCCCCTTGACGTTGCGCGTGACCTCGTCGGTGAGCGTGAGCACCAGGCGTTCGACTTCATCGAAGCACTTGGTGCCCTCCCAATTTTCCATCACCGCCATCTGCTCGTCGCTGACCCCGCAAGCCTTGGCGATCGGCACGTGCTGGGTCCACTCGTAGACCGAGCCGGTGAGCTTGGCGGTGCGCAGGATCGCGATCTCGCGCAGCTTGCCGTTCAGCTTCGCGCGCGTCAGCAGCGAGTGGCCCAGGCGCGAAAAATTCTGAAACACCGGGTCGCTGCTGTTGGCGATCATGCGCGCGACGTTCATCTTGCGCGGGGTGTTGCCGAGGATTTCGCGGGTTTTTTCGGAAGCCTTGGATTCGTCGACGTACGGTAGCAGCGCCATCGCGCCTGTTCCTCCCTTTCGGTTGCCGCGCCCGTATCGGGTTGTTACGGCGGATGCCCTGCCGGCGCGGATACGGCGAAGCCTAGTCCCGCGGTACGCGGCGATGCAAACGAGGATGCGGCCCGACGGCGCCCCGCATCGTCTCAGGCGCGCGCATCAGGGCCTGGCGCCGTCTGATGCGTCCACCAGTGGACAAGATAGGCAGCCAGGGCGATCAGCGCCACGCCGAGCGCGATCCATCGCGCGCCCCAATGGACTAACCCGACCGCGCGCCAGATTTCGTCACCCACCAGGTATCCGATCGTCACCATGAGCGAGCACCAGACCAGCGCCCCCATCACGTTCCATCCCAGAAACCGCCAAAACGGCATCCCTGCCGCTCCCGCCATCGGCCCCGCCAGGAAGCGCGCGCCCGGGATGAAACGCGCCATGAAGACCGCCTTGCTTCCGTGTTGATCGAAGAACAGGCGCAGCCGTTCGATGCGCAGGCGCACGAACTCGAATCTTGAGGCCAGGCGCTCGAGCAGATGCTGGCCGCCCGTGCGCCCGATCAGGAAACCGCAGCAGTCGCCGGTAACCGCGCTCGCCACCGCCACCGCATAAACCCATTCGACATCGAGCAGGCCGTGTGCGGCTAGAAAGCCGGCGGCGATGAGCACGGTCTCCTCCGGCACCGGCACGCCCAGGTTGCCGACGAAGACAAAGACGAAGATGCCGAGATAGCCCCAGTTTGCGAGCAGATAGGAGAGTTCAGCGGGATTCGTGAGATGATGCATCAGCGGTTCGATCTTCGCGGCCGCGCCACTCCCCCCGGTCGTTCAAGCTTGCCCGAATCAGCCTGCCAAGGTAAGGGGCGTCGCGCGAGCCGCCGCGGTCCGTGCGTGACGGCAATGTTAAAGCGCGCGCGCTCACCTCGCGATCCGGTCTGAATAATATCGTTGCTCTCGTCTCGCTGATCCGGTTTAGCCGATCCGGTTTGATTCAAGCTGTCGCTGGAGGTTGCGCGAGGTGATTCGGCGCCGGAGGCGTTTACGCCGTCTTGGTAAAATGCGCTATTGAGTAGAATCAGGGATGGGCGAAGAAAAAACATCCGATGCGGCGCGGCGCGCCGCTCGATCGATTCCAAGGAGGAACGCATCATGGCTCTGGCAGGACAAGTAACCAATCCCGAACGCCTGGACGGACGCGACGTCAGCTTCCAGAGCGACGGCACCGCGATCAACGCATACCTGGTAAGGCCGCGCGAGCCAGGCTCCTATCCCGGCATCATCGTGATTCACGAGGCTTGGGGCGTGATCGAGCATATCCGCGATGTCGCGCGGCGCTTCGCCAGCCTCGGCTACATCGCACTCGCTCCCGACCTGTACACGCGAGTCGGCGCGCCCAAGCCCGAGGACCCCATGAGCATCGTGCTCAGCCGGATGCTGGCGCTGCCCGACGCGCAACTGGTGCGCGATCTCGACCAGGCCGCCGGCCTGCTCGCCGCGCAGCCCGGGATAACCGGCAAAATCGGTTGCGTCGGATTCTGCATGGGCGGCCGCACCACCTTGCTCTACGCGTGCAGCAGCAACCGGCTGAGCGCGGCCATCGATTGCTGGGGCGGCGGCATCACCGCCGACGCGTCGCCGGCCACGCCGGAGCGGCCCACGCCGATCGTCGACCTGGTGCCGAAACTGAGCTGCCCACTGTACGCCGTGTGCGGTGAGGAAGACGCCAGTCCCTCGCCTGCCCAGGTCGAGGTCCTGCGCGAGCGCCTGCAGAAGGCCGGCAAAACCTTCACCATCGACATGTTCAAGAACGCCGGCCACGCGTTCTTCGCCGACTATCGGCCGAGCTACCGCGAGAAGGCGGCCTTTGAGCTGTGGCCCAAGATGGCGTCGTTCTTCGACACCCATCTCAAGGGTAAAAAGTGAGACGCGCCCCGATGCGCTGAAGCCAACGGGCCGCTTTGCGCCGGTGCGAGGAGGCAAGGGGAGACGCGATGCCACAACCGTACGCGCTCACGCTCACGGAGGCGGCCCGCCTGGTCCGCGAGCGCAAGCTCTCGCCGGTCGAGTTGGTCGACGCGTCGCTGGCGCGCATCGATCGGCTCGACGGCGCGATCAAGGCGTGGGCCGCGATCGATCGCACGCGCGCGCGCGGCGTCGCGTCCGAGCTGGAGCGGGAAGCGCGCGAGGGGCGCTTTCGCGGGCCGCTTCACGGCGTGCCGGTCGGGATTAAAGACATCTTCTATACCGCCGGCCTTGCAACCGAAGCCGGCTCGAAAGCGCTCGCCGGCTTCGTTCCCGACTACGACGCCGAGGCGGTGACGCGACTCAAGCGCGCCGGCGCGATCATCCTGGGCAAGCTCGCCACCACTGAATTCGCGCTTCTGGACCCGGCCGCGACGCGCAACCCGTGGCACCTCGAGCACACTCCCGGTGGCTCCAGCAGCGGCTCGGGCGCCGCGGTGGCGGCAAGGATGTGTTATGCGGCGATCGGTTCGCAAACCGTCGGTTCGACCATCCGCCCGGCATCATACTGCGGTGTCGTCGGGATGAAGCCGAGCTACGGACGGATCAGCCGCTACGGGATGCTGGCGCTGGCGCCGAGTCTCGACCACGTCGGAATTTTCGCGCGTTCGGTCGCGGATGCGGCCGCGATGCTCCAGGCGATGGCCGGGGAGGATCCGCGCGACTCCGCCAGCCTCGCCGTCGCGACCGACGACTATTGCCACGCGGCGGCGCAGCCGGCGCAGGGGCTGCGGATCGCGCTGATGCCAAAAGCGTTCGACGACCGCGCGACCGAAGGGACCCGGTCGGCGGTCGCCGCTGCCGTCGCCCGGCTGGCCGACGCTGGGGCGCGGATCGAGCCCGTCGACCAGCCGCCGAGTTTCGCCTATATCGCGGCGAACACGATGCTCGAACTGACTGCCGAGGCCGCCGAAGTGCATCGCGAGCGCTTCGCGGAAAAGAAGGATCTGTACGGACCGAAGATTCGCGAGTACGTCGAGCGCGGCCTCGATACGCCGGCCTGGGAATATATCCGCGCGCTCGAGGTGCAGCAGCGCTTTCGCCGTGAGGTCGACCACCTGTTCCTGCGCTTCGACGCAATCCTGACTCCCGCCACGCCAGCCGTCGCGCCGGCCGGAATCGGCTCCACCGGCGATCCCTCGTTCAATCTGCCGTGGAGCCTGAGCGGCCATCCCGTGGTCGCGATGCCGTGCGCGCTCGCGCCCTCGGGATTGCCGGTATCGATCCAGCTTACGGGCGCCGCGCTTGAGGAGGGCCGGCTGCTGAGCGTCGCACGATGGTGCGAGGAAGTTCTTGCTTTCGACGCGCTGCCGCCCGCGGCGCCGCTCTGAGAGCGGCCGCGGTGCGCCGCGGTGCCGGCGCTCAACCGCTCCCAATCCCAGGATCATTTTCGAGGATCAAGCGCAGGCGGGTTTCGAATCTTTCGCTGGGACCGTCCTGGCGTGCCGTGCGGCGCGAGTGAGCGGCGGCGCTACTTCAGCGCGCGCATCGAGAAGCCCCGCTCGTTGTAGCAGAGCAGCGAGCGCTTGCCCTGGAGCGTGGTCTCGAGCACCACCTCGCGTCCCCACAGGCGCGCCACGTAGGCGAGCGTTTTCTCGCCGTATTCGAGCTGGAGGTCGCGCCCCTCGTGATTGTGAGTGAGATAGAGCGTACGGTTCTGGCCGAAGTCCGCGTCCTCGACCTTGATCACCGGGATCGAGCCTGCGCCGACGTTGCGGATGAGCGTTTCCTTGACCTCGCGCCAGCCTTCTTCGTCGGAGACCTTGTCGACCACCAAATCGTCGCCGCGCGCCTCGTACTTGAACAGGTCCATCTCGCGCATCAGCTCTTCGGTCAGGAAGCGGCGCAAAAACGAACTGTCGCGCTCGGTCTCGCGTACCTCGAATATTTTGGCGTCGCCGCTTTTGGTTGGCGGACCGTCGCGCTTGATTTCCTCGGCCGTCGGATTGGTGTGGCGGCGATGGATGTCCTCCCAGATTTTAAACCCGAGGTAGTAGGGATTGAGCTGGCCCGGAATCGGGCGCACGACCTGGTTGTGGCGCACGATAAATTCCAGGTGCAGGCCCTGTTCGAGATTGAGCGACTCCAGGATGCGCTTGTGCCAGTAGCTCGCCCATCCCTCGTTCATGATCTTGGTCTCGAGCATCGGCAGGAAGTACTTCGCTTCCTCGTCCACGATGGTGAGCAGGTCCTTTTCCCATTCGGCGAGAAACGGGTTGTGGTCGCGGATGAACAGCAGCAGGTCCTCGTCGGGCTCGACTGGCACCTTGCGAATGTCCGGCTCGTGAACCTCCTCGCGTGCATGGATGCGAAAAAATGGATCGGCCTTCGGGTGTGCCGCTTCCACCAGGCGTTCGAGTTGCTCGTCGTGGCTGAGCTTGCGGATCGCCAGGTTGCGCCGGCACTGCCAGCTCAGCGCATGCGCCGCGTCGAGCAGGTACTCGACCTTCTCGACCCCGATCGATGGGTCCTCCGCGTAATGCCGCACGCGCAGCGCGTGGGCCTTGAACAGCTCGATGGTCAGCGAGGCGCGGGTGGAGCGATAGGTGAAATTGTTCTTGAAAAAATCGTTATGGCCGTAGACGTGCGCGATGGTCAGGATCTGGAGCAGCAGCGTGTTGTCGCGCATCAGGTAGGCGAGCGCCGGATCCGAGTTGATGACCATCTCGTAGGGCAGGCCGCTGACCCCGTGATCGTACAGCGTCTTGAGCTTTTCGTAAGATTTGCCGTACGACCAATGCGGGTAGTGCGAAGGCATGCCCGAGTATGCCATGTAGCCGATCATCCCGAAGTGGTCGCACAGTTCGAACTCCTGCGTGAAGCAGTCCAGCCCGAACTCGGCAACCTTGTCGCGGATGCGCGCGTCCCATTCGACCAGGTCCTTGAGTTCGTAGTTTGCCATCGTAAGTTGCGATCTGAACTATTCCTTGCTGCGGATTATTGCTTGACCTGGGCTATTCTTTGACTCGATCTTTGGCGAGGAAGGCCTTGAATGACGGCCAGATGTCCTCCTTGCGCTCGATCAGCACCGAGTGGAAGTTGGACGCTTCGAGCCGGCGGAACACGTTGAGCATCGAGGATTCATAGTAACGCGACCCCAGCGGTTTTATCTCGCCGTAGCCGAACAGGTTGCAGAGCTCGGACAATTCCTTGGCTGACTTGAGCGCCGCTGGATTGTCGGAATCGAAGTTGTCGCCGTCGGAACAATGAAAGGCGTAGATGTTCCACAGCGAAGGATGATAGCGCTCGTTGATGATCTCGAGCGCCTTCAAATAGCCCGACGAGATGAAGGTGCCGCCGGCTTCGCCCTTGTGGAAGAACTCTTCCTCGGTGACCTCGCGGGCCTCCGTATGATGCGCGATGAAGACGATTTCGACGTTGCGGTAACGCGTCGCGATGAACTGGTAGAGCATGAAGAAGAAGCTCCGCGCCAGGTACTTCTTCATCGTGTCCATCGAGCCCGAGGTATCCATGATGCACATCACGACCGCGTTGGACTCTTCCTTGGTGTCGGTCTCGACGTGGCGGTAGCGCAGATCGTCCTGATGAAAGGGATAGCGATGCTCTGGCGCTTCTTGCACTGCGGCTTCTTCGCCGCCGGTGTCGGCTTCGAGTTCGGCGGCCTCCGCCACCTCGAGCGCGCGCTCGGTGGCATGGCGATGGCGCGCGGCGAGAATCCGCATCACGCGCTGGCGCGCGGTGCGGCGCTTGTCGAGCCGGACACGGATGCCGACGTGGCGATAACCCTTGCGCTTGAAGGAGCGGTCAGAGGGAATCTGGCGCAGCGCGCGGCGCTCGAGGTTGGGCAGTTCGAGGTCCTCGAACATGATCTCGATCAGTTCGTCGAGCGTGACGTCGGTCTCATAGTAATCGATGCCGGGGCGGTCGCCGGCCTGGCCGTCGCCCTTGCCCTGTCCGTCCTTGCCGGTCTTGCCCACGACCTGACCGGGACGGGTTTCGCCATCGCCCTGGCCGGCGCCGGGCGCGTTCTCGCCGTAAATGAAGCGGTATTCCTTGATGCCGCGCAGGGGCACCTTGATAACGCGGTCGCGATCTTTGCCGATAATCGATTCTTCGGCGATGATGTCCGCGATATTTTCGCGGATCGACTCGCGCACTTTCTGGCGATGGCGGGCGCGATCGCCGGCCGCGCGATCGGAGTGTTCCGCGTCGGACCGATTGTACTCGCGAAAGATGCTTTCCAGGGCCATTTTCCTTCAGCTCATGACCCTTGGATCCCGCGTAACGCCTTCCACGGTTTTGAGAACGTTCCGCACGTTCAAAAAGCGATCATGAAGGCTGCAAAAAGCCTTCCAGAGCGGATCGTCTTCTTCGAATTCCTTGAAGAAGTCCCTGAACTCGAACAGACGATTCTCGAGATGGTCTGCTCGCTGCTGAACGACATGCAATTCAGGCTGGAGATCGCAGAGATCGCGGCTGCAAGCCATGCTCTCTTTGCGGAGCTGGTGGGTATCTGCCTCCAACTGAGGCAGATACCCCAGCGACTCAGCAAACCGTTGAGCGATCAACATGCGTGCTTGTGTCTCCACAGCTCAGTCCTTCCAGAGATTGTTGGCGGCGTATTTGAGTACGACGTCGACGCACGATTCGCAGTAGCCGTTCTCCAGCAGGTTACGCACCATCGCGCCGTATTTCTCCGCTTGTTCCTCGTCACGAGTGCGGGCCTTGGTGATGATCCGCGAGATGTCGCGCACCGAAGTCATCAGCTTCTTCTCGATCGCCTCTTTGAGCGGCTCGTAGCTGCGATAGCTCACCTTTTCGCCGCGCCGCGAGGTCGACCACAAATAGGCGATCACTTCCTGGCGGAAGCCGTCGGCGGTCGAGCCGATGATCGCGATTTGCTCCTCGATCGATTTCAGGAAGCCCTCATCCGGCGGCAGTTCCTCCTTGGTGTTGCGATCGCGCACCTTGGTTTTGTTGACGTAGGCCTCGGCGTGGTCGAGGTAGTTCTGGAACAGCGCTTCGGCCTGCTCCTGGTAGGAGTAAACGAAGGCGCGCGTGATCTCCTTCTCTAGCAGCTCGAGGTATTCCTTGTGCAACGTATCCTGCAGGAACTCGAGGTATTGCTTGCGGGTGTCGTCGGGCAGGTCACCCTCTTTGACCATCCCGATCAGCGACTCGCGCACGTTGATCGGATTGATGCAGTTGCCGCTGACGTTATCGGAGAGCGCGTTGTCGAGCGCCTTCATGATGAAGCGGGTCGAGATGCCTGACATCCCTTCGCGCTTGGCGTCTTCCTTGAGCTCGGCCACGTCGATCTTCTTGGTCCGTCCCTTCTCGACCACTTCTTCGCCGTTGTACAGCCGCAGCTTGGTCATCAGGTCGCACTTCGAGGTCGGCTCGAGCCGCGACAGCATCGCGAACATCGAGGCCAGCTCCAGCGTGTGCGGCGCGACGTGGGCGCGGAAGTCCGAGTTGCGGATGATCTTCTGGTAAATCTTCACTTCCTCGGACAGCCGCAGGTTGTACGGCACCTTGATCACCACGATACGATCGAGGATCGCTTCGTTGGTGTGATCGGCCTTGAACTTCTGCCATTCGGCCTCGTTGGAGTGGGCCAGGATGCAGGTGTCGACGTAGACCATGCCGTGGCGGCCGGGCGCCGGGATGACCTTTTCCTGGGTCGCCGTGATCATCGCGTGCAGATATTCGGTCTCGTTCTTGAACACTTCGATGAACTCGACCAGTCCGCGATTGCCGACGTTGAGCGCGCCGTTAAGCTCGAGCACTCGCGGATCGCCTTCGGAGTACTGGTCCAGCTTCGAGATGTCCTCCGAGCCGATCAGCACCGAGGTGTCCTGGTTATTGGGATCGACCGGCGGCACCACGCCCACTCCGATGCGGTTGCGCTTGGAGAAATTGCGGGTCTCGATCGGAACTTCCTCGTAGCGCTGGCCGAACTCCTCCTTGAGCCGGTAGCGGCACACCGGGCACAGGTCGCCCTCGATATGCACGCCGAGCATCTTTTCGAACTCGCGCCGCAGATGGCGCGGGATCAGATGCAGCGGCTCTTCGTGCATCGGGCAGCCTTCGATCGAGTACACGGCGCTCGCCTGCTCGAGGCCGCGCTGAACGCGCTCGACCAGCGAGCTCTTGCCCGAGCCCACCGGTCCCATCAGGTACAGCACCTGGCGGCTCTCCTCGCCCTTGAGCGAGGCCGAGTGAAAGTAACGCACGAGCTGAGCGATGGTGCGTTCGATGCCGAAGAACTCGTCGGCGAAGAAGTGGTAAACCTTCACCGGCTCGTCCTTGTACAGCCGCTTGGTGCGCGGATCGTCTGACTCCTGAATATTGTGCGTGCCGCTCGATATGATCAGGTCGTAGATGCGCGCGTGAGAAAGCTTGGTGAACGTGGGGTCGGCCTTCACGATCTCTAGGTACTCGAGCAGCGTTCCACGCCACTGCTTCGATTCGCGCGAGGCCCGGTCTTGCTTGATCACGCGCTCAAAGTCGTTAACTGCGGTCATCAGCAGACTCCTTGTCAGAGTAAATACCTACGGAGAATGTTCGGATGAAATGGAAACAGGCGGTGAAATGATTTGGTTGATCCGCATCCCTATGCGATAGAGCATAACCGAACTCGCGACGCGATCAATGCGTATCCTCACCTAAATCCACTTAATAAGGCCAGTTGTCCACAACAATAATATTATCCGCCGTCACGCGCCAGGATGCGAGAGCCCCCGGCAAGTGCCGCACGCCGCTCAAAATCCTGAAGCGTCGCCTCGCGCCCGCTCCAGCGACGGCATCGGGATCGACTCGCCCAGCGCCAGCCGCCCGCGATCGTTGCGCACCTGCGCCGCCAGCACTCGATCGTCGTGCGCGAACGACACCCACCATCCGCCCGCGACCGCGCGTGCCAGGTAATCCGCCTTGACTTCCATCGTGCGCAGCGCGTCGAGATCGTAGGCCTGGTTCCACGGGCCTTTCATGTGCGAGCGGGTCGGCACGATGTCCGCCAGATGCGCGAAACATCCGCCGACCTCGTCGCTGCGCTCCGGGGCGCGCACTTGCACAATCTGATGGTCGACGGTGTGGCCGCCGGTCACGCGGATGTCCAGTCCCGGCATCAACTCGGTGTCGCCCTCCAGCGGCTCCAAAGAATTTTGCAGCGGTGCGAGGCACTCCTCGATATGACGATATGCGGCGCGCAATCGTTCATTGCGGGAGGTGCGCGCGATCTCCAACTCGCCCCGCTGCACCATCACCCTGGCTCGCGGAAAGGCCGCCTCCAGCACGCCCGAGGGCCGGCGCCGCACGATTCCCCCGCAGTGATCGAAGTGCAGATGCGAGAGCACGACGTGCGTCACATCGCCCGGCTCCATCCCGAGCGCCTTGAGCCCGTCCTGCAGCCATCCCTCGCCATGATCGAAAATTTTGCGTTCGACCGAACTCAGGCGATTGCCGATTCCGGTGTCGACCAGCACCGCGGTGGCGCCGCTCATGATGAGCGGACAGGTGAGGTTGAGCCGGATGCGGTTGCGGTCGTCGCCCGGATGGTCGCGCTGCCATAGCTCGCGCGGCACCACGCCGAACATGCATCCGCCGTCGTTGCGCCACAGCCCGTCGCTGAGCAGCGCGATCTCGAATTCACCAATTTTTATTTTTGCCGGCCGGTTCATTTTTTCACCAACACTTACCGCGCGGCTTTCACTTTACGCGCTTCCCGCCAGCCACAGACCAAGCATCAGCGCGACCGCGCCCATCGCCGTCATCGCGCTGTAAAGCCACAACAGCCGCCGTTCGCCGACGTTCGATGCGGCGGATGGCGCGCCGGAGCCGAGCCGCGCCGCCGCTCCCCATGCCAACCCCAACGCGACCGCCATCCCACAGAGCAGCACCAACTTCGCGCCGAGCACCTCCACGAAGGCCGCGGGAAGACTGAAATGACGCTCGCGCGCGACAAAGATGAGGTTGGCGATTCCGCTCAGCGGCAGGATCACGATAGCCGCCAGGTTGATTCTGTTGAGCACGGGCGCGACCCGCGAGGCGAACCCCGCGCGCTCGGTCTCGGTGGACGCGCCGGCGGCCAGCACGAAGCTCAGGCTGACCGCGACCCATATCGCGCCGCAGAGCACGTGAATCCATAGAAAGGTAGTCCTGAGCATCGTCGGCCGGCCCGCGCGCGCAACGCCGGCCCATCTCCGTAACTTCTCCGTTGCATCTCACACTAGCGAAGGCGCGAGTGTTGTTGAAATCGGGATTTTGCACTAACAGAAGGAGAACAGCCGCGGGACGGCAAGGTTGGAGAAACGAAAGATGTTCGATGCGTATATCGAAGCCTGCGAATTGCGCGAGTTGGTGGTCAACAAAGAGCTGCGGCCGCGCGAGGTCGCGGAATTCTTTCTGGCCCGAATCGAGCGGCTCAATCCCCGGCTCGGCGCCTTCATGACCGTCGCCGCCGAGCGCGCGCTCGCCGACGCGGCGCGCCTGGAGCAGGCGAGCGCCGCCGAAGCGGCAGCGATGCCGCTCTATGGCGTCGCCTATTCGCTCAAGGATTTGACTTGGACGCGTGACATCCGGACCACGCTGGGCTCGAAGAATTTCGAGAACTTCCGCCCGCGCGTCGACGCCGAACTGGCGGTGCGCTTGCGCAATGCGGGCGGGATCCTGCTCGGCAAAACCACTACGCCCGAACTCGGCGGCCGTCCGACCACCGAGGGTGGGCTATGTCCGCCGGCGCACAATCCGTGGAACCTCGAATACAGCGCCGGCGGCTCCAGCGGCGGCGCCGCGGCGCAGGTCGCGGCTGGCATGGGTCCACTGGCCGAGGGCACCGACGGCGGCGGTTCGATTCGTATACCCGCGGCCTGCTGCGGCGTGGTGGGTCTGAAGCCCTCGCGCGGGCGCATCAGCTTTGCTCCGGTGATGGGCGAGGGATGGGCCGGATTCGCGACCGAGGGGCCCATCGCGCGCTCGGTGCGCGACGTTGCGCTGATGCTCGACGTGATGGCCGGCCCGGCGCTGGGCGATCCCTACTGGGCGCCGCCGCCGGCCAAGCCCTTCGCGAGCGCCGTCACGGATCGCCCCCAGCGGCTGCGGCTCGGACTGATCGCCGACAGCGCGCTCGGTCCAGTCGATCCCGAGGTCCGCGCCGCGCTGGAGCGCGCGTGCGAGGTCTTCCGCGCGATGGGCCACAGCGTCGAGCCGGTCGACGTCGACCCGGCCAAGCGTCTGGTCGACTACACGCGCATCGCGATCACCGCCGGCATCGCCTCGGTGCCGATCAAGGATCCCGACGCGATGGATCCGGTCGTGCGCCGGGCCTGGGAGGCCGGCAAGCGTCTCTCCGCCACTGACTACCTGGGAGCGGTGGCGCGGATGCACAACACCTCGCGCGAGATCGTGCAGACGCTGGCGCCCTATGACGCGACGCTCGCGCCGACGCTGCCCAGTGCGGCGCTGCGGCTGGGCCTGCCGACCGAGAAGTTCGAGGAACAGCTCTATCCGTTTATCCAGTTCACGTTTCCGTTCAACGCCACCGGCCAGCCGGCCTTCTCGCTACCCAATGGATTCACCAAATCGGGGCTGCCGATCGGATTGCAGATAATCGGCCGGCCCGCCGGGGAACTCGGCATCATCGCGCTCGCCGCGGCCTTCGAGGAGGCGCGGCCATGGCGTGATCGACGCCCGCCGCTCGAGTAACGCGGGCGCGCCGTCAGCCGCGACCCAGTATTGATTTGATCTGCCGCACGTAACTGATATTCGGGTAGCCGCCGATCGCGAGTTCGCCTACGACATCGAGGACGGCGCGCGAACTGGTGGATTCGACGGCGACGCTGTGCAGCATCGAGCCGTCAATTTCGACTTCGACGAACTCCACCGCGCAGCCGCCGAGCACGCATCGGCGCCGGGCCTTCCCCAGTTCGACCGCGGCGAGACGGGGATGCGGTTTCACCACGGTATCCACGAAGACCTCGGCGGTGAAAACCCGCTGGCGCAATGGCGGCGGGTCAACGTGCAGAGCGGGAAATATTTTCTCCGCGATTAGCGCCGTGTCGATCGGAAAGGCCGCCTTCAGGTACGGGTTCCACTGTTCCAGATTCAGATCGGTGCCCAGCAGGACCTTGATGTCGATCACGCCAGCTCTGATTTTGGTGTTCGTGTCGTCGGTCGCGTACGAGACGATATAGGTCTCGCGGCTTGGCTCCGCCGGTTGCGGCCCGGAGAGTTTTTCCAGCCGCCGTCTTACCTCGACGAGCGACGCGGCCCAAACCCGGAATTCATAGCGGGGCCCGGCGGCTTCGCCCGCGGCTTTCGATCCGGAGTGCGATCCGGAAGATGGCATCGTCAGGTGTCTCCGAAGTAATTGTTACCCACAGCTTTGGCGTTCGCCAGCGCGTTTTTAACGTGCCCGTAACCTGCCGTCTAAATTGAGGATTCATCTTCCATTCATGGCGCTGAAATACTCCGATAGTCGTTCGATGTTTAGCTGAAAATCGACCGTAGCTCCGTAGCTTGCCGGATCGAGTTTGGACCAATGAGTTACCGAAGACACTCCGACGATCCGGCTTTCTCAGGCGCATCGGAGGAGGTGGTGGTGGTGGTGGTGGAGAAGGCGGAAAGCGCGGCCCCACGAGCCAGGGTCCTGCTGGTCGAGGATGAGGCCGATATCCGGGAACTGATTCGCTACAGCCTCGAGCAGGGCGGGTTCGAGGTCGAAGAGGCGAGCGACGGCGCCGAAGCGCTCGAGAAACTGTACGCGTTCGCACCCGACCTGATCGTGCTGGATCTGATGCTGCCGGGGATGCTGGGACTCGAGGTTTGCCAACGGCTGCGCGCGCACACGGACACCGCGCACCTGCCGATCCTGATCGTGAGCGCCAGGACGACCACGTCTGATATGGCGTTGGGTCTGGCGATGGGCGCGGACGATTACGTGACCAAGCCTTTCAGCCCGCGCGATTTGCTGATGCGGGCGATTGCGCTGCTGCCGCATCGATAGCGCGTTTGCCGCCGGACGATTGAACGACCGCCCGAGCCGTAAAGCCCGATCCATCAAAATGCATTAACCAGTCCTTCATTGCAGCGTAACGGCTGCGCGCTAAACCGTTCTGGGGACGGACTAGCGCGCATGAGCGAGTCGGGGACGCTGACCACGTTGGACACGCAATATCAAAATCGATGGGCAATCATTCTCGCGGGAGGCGAAGGAAAGCGCCTGCGCAGCTTGACCCGGCGGCTGGGCTACGATGTGCCCAAGCAGTTCTGCCCGCTGCTGGAGCAGGAAACCCTGCTGCAACTGACGCTCCGCCGGGTCGCGCTGGCGGTTGATCCGGCGCGGACCCTGACGGTGGTGACCCGCTCGCATGAGCGATTTTTCTCCCCGATGATGGCGGACCTTGCGCATCACGACCCGCATCACCATTTGCATGACAATCTGATCATCCAGCCCGACAACCGCGGCACTGCCGCCGCGATCGCATACGGGGCGTTTCGCCTGGTCGAGATGGATCCCGCGGCCTCGGTCGCCTTGTTTCCCTCCGACCACTGGTTCAGCGACGACGCGGAGCTGATGCGTAACGTCGAGCGCGCTTTCGCGCTGGTCTCCGAGTTCCAGGAGTTGACGGTCGCGCTGGGCGTCGCGGCCGAGCGTCCGGAGGCCGGCTACGGCTGGTTCGAGCTTGGAGCGCCGATACTCGACCAGGCCGCGCGCCTGTTCGAAGTGCGCCGTTTCTGGGAGAAACCGCCCGCCGAAACCACGCGTGCGATCTGGAACGCCGGTGCGCATCGGAACAGTTTCATCCTGGTGGCCAAGGTCTCCGCGCTGCTGAGCCTGATTCAGAAAACGCTTCCTCGATTGCACAGCGCCTTTTATCGCGTACGGCCGGTGCTGGGAACGATGTTCGAGCGGCGCACGATCGAATCCCTGTATCAGGATCTTCCGCAACTCGAATTTTCCCAACGGGTGATGGCCCGTTCGCCGCAGGCGTTGGCCGTGCTGACGGTGGGCAACCTCGAATGGAGCGATCTTGGCGAGCCGCGCCGGGTGCTCAGCCTGCTCAAGCGGATCGAGCGCACCGGGCAGCGCGAGCAACTCGTGAACGCCATCCGGGCTCTACACCGGCGAACGCGCGGCGCCGCTTGAATCAACCTGGCCGTCGTGCCGCTCGTCGCACGGCGCCGTTTATCAGCGGCCGCGAAAATGCGGCATCACCTTGGTCGCGAACAACTCCAGGTGCTGGTACATCTTTTTCGGCGGATAACCCGGCGGGAGAGTCCAGGTATAGTAGCGCTCGATCGGGATGCGCGAGGCGTAGCCGCGAATCAGTTCGACCGCCTGCTCGGGGGTGGCCACATTGAGCAGGCCGCTCTTGCGCAACTCTTCCACCGAATTCATGTGCGGAAAAAAATCCTGTCCCGAATCGCTCATCCATTTGGCGTAGAGGTTGATCTGGTAAAGCACGTGCGGCGCCAGCTCGTGCCAGGTCTGGTCGGGGTCGTTCGCAACCACCAGCCAGACGTGGCCGGCGATCACGTGGGTCTTGGCGGGATCTTTGCCCATCGCGCGCAGCTCGGCCACGTAGTTATCGTAGGCGGGCCGCACCTCGTTGATCGCGATATAGCCGTCGCCGTAGCGCGCCGCGCGCCGGGTCGCTCCCGCCGCAAAGCCGCCGACCCAGATCGGAGGCCGCGGCTTCTGCACCGGTTCGGGCGAAACCCGCGCGCCTTCGATATGGAAGTGCTTGCCGTGGAAAGTGAGCGTTTCGCCTTCCCATAGACGGCGAACAATCTCGAGCGCCTCGTTCATCCGTCCGGCGCGTTCCTTGTATTTCAGCCCCAGCCCCTCGAATTCGCCGGCCCGGTAACCCAGCCCCGCGCCCAGTTCGAAACGGCCGTCCGAAAGGATGTCCACGGTGGCGCCGTCTTCCGCCAGCCGCACCGGATCGTACATCGGCAGCAACACGACCGACGTGCCGATTCTGATTTTCTTCGTCTTCATCGCGACCGCCGCGGCGATTGGCATCATCGCCGGCGAGTAGCCGTCCTCGACGAAATGATGCTCGCTTAGCCAGACGTCGTCGTAGCCGATACTCTCTCCAAAGGAGATCATCTCCAGCGTTTCCGCGTAGAGGTCCTTGAAGGGACGGCGCCACGGCGGCGGATTGCGGAAATCGACCCAGAGGCCAAAGCGCAGTCGCGGATTTTGCGTGTCAGTTGGCATAAGAGCACCTCGATCGGGTGTGACGCCTTACCAGCGCTTACCGGAGGAACGCATGTGCCACAAAAGCGAAAAAAATACCAGATGACGGTCATCTATACCCGAACCGGGGCATCACGACCTCCAGCAGGATCAGGATGACGACGATGATCTCCAGCAAAAGGACGCGCCGGTCGCGCGCGACTTCCGCCAGCAGTTCCAACGCCTCCTGGACACCGCGCAGCTTGACCTCGAGCGCCCGATAGCGGTCGACGAGATCGAACTCGGCCCTAAGGTCGCCGTAAATCCGATCCATCTCGGGGTCGTCCCACGCCGCGTCGGGCTTGTCCAGCAGATGGAGTACGGAAAGCACTTCGCTGCGGGTCGAGATGGCCTCGCCGATGAAACGAAGCAGCGGGCGCGTGCGCATCGGCACCGTTCCGCGCCGTTCCAAACGCTCGACGAAGGTCCCGGTGCGTGTTGAAAGCCGATCGACGATTCGCTCGTAATATTCCATCGCCCCGCTCTGAGCCACGATTAGTGAAACGATACCTGCGCGCGCGGGCGTAAGGCGGTCGACTCTGAGCGTGCCGTCGACGATACCCGTGGTGAAGCCGGGATCCTCGAGCACCGAGTAATCTTCGCGGATCACTTGCGCGGTAAGTTTAGGCCCCATTTGGAAAAGCCGCGCCAGCTCGGCTTCGCGGCGCTCGGGGGGCACGTCGTAGGCGACCACCGCGCCAAAGGGGAAGGCGAAAATGCCGCCCTCCGGCTCTAGCGGCGCGTATAGCTCGTGGGCGGAAATCTTCGCTAGCGGAAAAACCGGTGCGAGTTGCTTGAGCGCCAGGTTCTCTTCGAAAGCGATTGCGTAGAACTGGTGAAGCCGGGGCGCCATCGCATCATGGATAGCATCAGCGGCGTCACGCGGTAAAATGTAGAGCGCTCGGGCAAATTATGAGCAAATTCCAGATGATATTCGCCATGATGGCGGCGCTCGCGGTCATCGGGACGATGGCGGCTCTCGGCGTTATCCTGGCCCTCGCGATGGCGCGCGAGGACGGCGCCGAAGCCGGCGCGCAGCGCGCGGCGGCCGGGGAGGTCGAGCAGCGCGTGCCGGGGTGGACGCTGTTTGCGCGCGCGCTCGGCAAGCGATGCCCGCGATGCGGCCGCGGCGCCGTTTTTTCTTCCTACTTCAGAATGAATCCGCGATGCAGCGAATGCGGCGCGGTGTTCTGGGTCGACGAGGGCGAATGGCTCGGCGCGTTCGTCATCGATTGGGCCTTCGCTACCGGCACCGCAATCGTGGTGTGGGCGGCGCTGGAGGTGGCTTTCACAAGAATCCCGCAGATGGTGGAAATCGCTTTGATCTCGGTTTGCGTGATGGCCAGTCTGTTCATCACCTTTCCCTGGTCGCGCAGTTTCTGGACCGTGTTCCTGTATCTCGCTGGGGTGATGGGCGAGCGTCCGGCGCGTGCGCAAGACAATTCCGAAGCCGCACCGCCGCGCGCTTTGCCGCCTCATCCCCCGAACTGAAAACCAGGCGAGCGGTCGCGGCTCAGCCGCTGATGCGTCCTAAGTAGGCGAGCAGGGCGTCGCGTATCGGAAACTGATTCTTGTAGCCGCGCATCTCGGGCGGCACTTTGTCGAGCGCCTGGGCCAGGCCGCGTGCCACCGACGGCAGGGCCTCCAGCACCGACAGCGGCCGGATGTAGGTCCGAATCGTGAAAAGAACATCGCCCGAGCGCGGCAGTCTTCGCAGGCTCTGCCGTTCCGATCTGATCCACAGCTTGCGGCCTGCGTTGTCGGCGGTGATGTCGCTGTTCTGGCCCTGCGCGAACCGGCGCTGTTTCAGATAGAGGTCCGGGGCGTCCACGATGCTCCAGTTGGATCGCCATGACGGCTTGTGCGCCTTGAGCCCCACCATATAGCGGTCTGACGGGCCCGCGAGCTTTTCATCGTAGCCGGGAACCGCATGATGAATAGCGGCCATCGGCAGTCCGAATTTCTCCGTCAGCTCCCAGCGCAGCGGAAAGCAGACCGAGCCGGCGCTGAGCAGATAGGTGCCCTTGCCATCAGGGCTCATCAGGCAGAGGTCTTCCTGGATCAGCCGGCTGGCCAAATCGAGCGGTGCGGCGCTGAAATCGCCGACGCGCCAGGTTTCGCCATTGATGAGATTTTCGATACGAGCGTCGGCCTCGATGCCGTCGTCGGGGCCTCGCCGCGTCGCTGCGCGCGAGATGCGAAAAAAGTTCGGATAGTAGATAGCCAGGTGCTCCAGCAGCATCTCCAGCACTTCGGCCTGGCCTCGTTCGCTGCCCGGCAAGGCGCAGAACACCGCCGGGTATTCCTCGCGCAGGCGGCGCGCCTTTTCACGCATCTCCGCCGTGTAGTGCTCGTCGATGTCGAGCCAGGTCTCCTCGGCCATCGGCACCAGGCCGAGCGCGAGACTGTAGTTGCCCTCGGCGAAGGGATAGCGCATGTACTTGCCCAACATCGCCGCGGGCTCCGCCGAGGTATCTTTGATCGTTTGATTCATCGTTGAAGCGACACAACTCTAATAGCTCTTCGCCGACCGGTCGAGTGCCTTTCGCTGGGATCGATCGCTCATCGACGCGACCACCGGCGCCAGCCGCCGGATACCTTCCGCGATTTCCTTGGCCGTGAGCGAAGTATATCCGAGCAACAGGCCGGTGCGCCTGGGCGCCCTGGAATAGAACGGGCCCACCGGATAGACACCGACTCCCGCCTGTTCCGCGCGTGCGACCACCTCGGCGCTGCGCCGCATGGGCGTGTTGTTGATCCATAGCAGGATGTGCAGACCGCCCTCGGCGCCCGAGACTTCGACCCGCCCGCCGAGATGCCGCTCGATCGACTCCAGCAACACGGCCCGCCGCTCGGCGTTGCGCGCCCTCGATCGCCGCAAGTGCCGTTCGAAGTGGCCGTCGCGCATGAATTCGGCAAGCGCGAGCTGCGTGTTCGTGGGACAGGCGGTATCGAGCAATGACTTGACCGAGCGGAAAATATCGACGAGCTGATTGGGAACTACCAGGTAGCCAAGCCGCAAACCGGGAAACATCGTCTTTGAAAACGTCCCCGAATACAGCACCCGGCCGCTCTCGTCGAGCGCCTGGAGCGCTTCGACCGGCCGGCCGGAATAACGATACTCGCTGTCGTAATCGTCCTCGAAAACCACCGCACCGGTACGCTTTGCCCAGGCCAGCAGCTCGAGCCTGCGCCCAAGCGGCATCAGGGCGCCGGTGGGAAACTGATGCGACGGCGTCACGAAGACCAGCTTGAACCGTCCTTTTTTCGCCGCCAGGTCGCTGAGTTTCATTCCTTGATCGTCAACGTCGACGAATTCAAGCGCCGCGCCGGCGGCGCGGGATACGTTCCGCGCCGGGAAGTAGTGCGGGTTTTCGAGCACCACGCGATCGCCGCGATCGATCAGCACCCGCACGGCCAGGTCGATAGCCTGCTGCGAGCCGCTCACGATAATAATTTGGTCCGGGGTGCAGTTGACCGCGCGTGTGCGGTGCAGGTAGTCCGCCAACTCGTTGCGAAGTGCCGCCGCTCCTTCGGGGGCCCCATAGTCGAGATCGCCGATCGAACGGCGCCTCGCACGCCGCGCCAGCGTGCGATCCCACGTGGCGTGGGGGAAATCGGCAAACGACGGACGGCCGTAACGAAAATCCTAGGGCAAGGCGGGGCGCATCAAGATCTCGCGAATCAGTGCCGCATTGACCGGATCGTCGGCAATCCGCGAGGCGTACCCGGATAGACGAACCGCCGACGGGGTAGCGTGTTTGCGAGAGACCCGATCGGGCGCGACGAAGGTGAGATTCTCGGGAAGTTCCGCGGCTACATACGTGCCGGCATGCGACCCCGTGGTGAAATATCCTTCGGCGATAAGCTGCTCGTACGCGAGCAGCGCGGTATTGCGCGAAATCCCCAGTTCCAGCGCGAGCCATCGGGTCGACGGCAGGCGCGAGCCCGGACGCATCCTGCCGCTGAGGATCTGTCTGCGGAGCGCGCGGTAGACTTGGCCGTAGAGCAGGCCTTCCCGATCGAGTTTGAGAAACATTGCCGATATCCGAGGCGCCGGCGAGTACAGGAATCCGCCGCTGCCAGTCAATTATACGATGAAAGGGATTACAACCGGGCCGCCGGGGTATGTTCGGGTGGCTCCATCGACTCGCAGCAAAGTGGCTCTTTGCGCGGGCCATCGCGCGAAACTACATTTGTAGCTTCGTATGGAAGTCCTGTCGAAACGTCCAGACGCGGGCGCTTTGCGCGCCGGATGCCTCAACTTTACCGAGCTCTCGGCCATCGCGGTCGCGAATATAGCCCCAACTCTGACCGCGGTTCTGATCATGCCGTTGATGTACGGCGCGGCCGGCAACGCGAGTTGGCTCGCCTACCTTTTCGGCGCGGTGATGTTGTTGTTCGTCGCCTTTAACTTGAACCAGTTTGCCCGGCGCTCGGCGGCGACCGGTTCGATGCACGCTTACACGGTGATGGGTCTGGGCGAAACGGCGGGCGGCATTTCAGCCTGGTGCCTGGTGTGGGCCTATTTGTTCGACGGTATTCCCGGTGTCGCCGGCTTCACGATATTTGCCGACGCCGTACTCGGCACGCTGGGGCTCCACGTCCCGAACGTCGTGGTGTTCGCGATCGTGGTCTTCGTGGTCTGGCTGCTTGCCTACGAGGACGTCCAGCTCTCCAGTATCGTGATGCTCGCGTTCGAGGGCGTCTCGCTGACGCTGGTGCTGATCGTTTGCGTCGGCGTACTATTCAAGCATCGTTTTGCGCTCGATACGGCGCAGCTCAGCCTGAAAGGATCGACGCTTTCCGGCATCGCGATCGGCGTGAATATAGCGATCTTCAGTCTGGTCGGGTTTGAGAATCCAACCGCGTTTGGAGAGGAAGCCAAGGATCCGCTCGTCACCATTCCACGCGCTCTGATCGCGGGCCTGCTCTTGAGCGGTATCCTGTTCGTCGTCTTTTCGTATACCGAAGTGCTCGGCTTCACCGGCTACAAGACGACGCTGGACAAGGTCGACACGCCGGTCAACATTCTCGCCCAGTTGGTGGGGATGCCGATCCTGATCGTGCCACTGTCGCTAGGTGCGATGATCGGCTCGTTTGCCGCCGTCTCTGCCTGCGTCAATGCCAGCGCACGGATTCTCTACTCGATGAGCCGCAACGGCATTCTCCATCGCGCGGTCGGTTCCTCCCACGAGGTCCATGAAACGCCTCACGTGGCGGTGACCATAATGAGCGCGTTGTTCTTCATCATCCCGGCCGCCTGGCTCGTAATCCCCGGAATTCAACTGCTGGATATTGTCGGGTATGGGGGCACGCTGACCGCCTTCGGATTTATCGGCGCGTATTTCCTGGTCTCGGTCGCCGCGCCTGCGTATCTGAAGCACGAAGGCCTCGTTCGTGGCCGCGACTATGCGCTCGCGGGGGCGGCGGCATTGCTGCTTTTGTTTCCCGCCGTCGGCAGCGTGTACCCGGTTCCCGCCTGGCCCTACAGCGCTTTCCCCTACATATTCCTCGCATACATGATAGTAGGGTGGTTCTGGATTCGTTCCCGGAGCAAAGTCATTTCCGAATTCGCCGACCTGAACCAGCCGGCCTCGGAAGTGGCGCCAGCCGAGGGCGATGCGTCGAACTAAGAGGAGCTGTTCACGATGAGTGAGCTCGAGGAAATCGTCCGCACCACCTGCCCGCGCGATTGCTACGACACCTGCGGAGTCGCCGTTCACAAGCGCAACGGCGCGATCGAGTCGGTGCGCGGCGACCCCGGTCATTTCGTAAGCCAGGGCCAGCTCTGCCCCAAATGCTCGATTGGCTACAACAACGAATGGCTGGATCCGCGCACGCGGCTGACTCGGCCGCTGCGCCGCGTGGGGCGCAAGGGCGAGGGCCGCTTCGAGCCGGTGTCATGGGACGTCGCGCTCGGCTCGATCGCCGACCGCCTCAAGCGCATCATCGCGAGCGCCGGACCGCAGGCCATCCTCAATACGCACTACAGCGGTACCATCTCGCTCATCGGGTACCTGTTCCCGACGCGCTTCTTCAACCGGATCGGCGCGACCGAGGTCAGCCCCGACACGATTTGCAACATGGCCGGGCACGTCGCCCTGCACTACGTATACGGAACTTCGGTCAGCGGCTTCGATCCGCGCACCGGCGACCATGCCGCCTGCATCCTGGTCTGGGGCGCGAATCCTTCCGCCTCGGGTCCGCACGTGCAGGAGCATTGGATCGAGAAGCTGCCGGGCAAGGTCGTGGTCATCGATCCGGTTCGGACGGCGACGGCTGAGGCCGCGGACATTCATCTGCAGCCGTTCCCGGGCAGCGATGCGGCGCTCGCCTTCGCGATGCTACACGTCATCCAGCGCGACGGGCTGGTCGATCGCGACTTCGTCGCCCAACACACCGTGGGATGGGACGAGCTCGAACCGATGCTCGCGCAATGCACTCCCGCCTGGGGCGAGGCCGAGACCGGCGTGCCCGCCCGCCAGATCGAGGAGACCGCGCGGCTGTATGCTCGGGGGCCCTCGCTGCTGTGGATGGGCCAGGCGCTCCAGCGTCAGCCGACCGGCGGCAACGTGATGCGCGCGTGCTCGATTCTTCCGGCGGTCACCGGAAATATCGGCAAGCCCGGCGCCGGGTTCGTCTATCTGAATTTCGACATGGCGCAACGCGGCATCGACGCCGAATATTTGACGGCGCCGCATCTGAGCAAGAGTGCTCCGCAGTCGATCAGTCATATGGACCTCGCCGCCTGCCTTGAAGATCCCGCGCGCGCGCAGGCGCTGATGTGCTGGAACATCAATATCGCGGCGTCCAACCCGCAGCAGGAGCGCCTGCGCAAGGCGCTGACCCGCGAAGACCTGATGACCGTGGTGCTCGATCTGTTCCCGACCGACACCACCGACTTTGCCGACTTCGTGCTGCCGGCGGCGAGCTTCCTGGAGTTCGACGATATCGTGGCGAGCTACTTTCATTTGACGCTTTCGGCGCAGGTCAAGGCGGCGGAGCCGATGGGCGAGGCGCTGCCCAATTCGGAAATATTTCGCCGTCTGGCCCGCGCGATGGACTTCCCCGAGCCCGAATTGCATGAGAGCGATTCCGAAATCCTGGCCACGCTGCTCAAGAGGGCAAACCTCGAGATGGATTTCCGCTCGTTTGCCGCGCGCGCGCCCCTGCACGTGCCCGCCGAGCCGGCGATCCAGTTTCGCGATTTGACTTTCCCAACGCCCAGCGGACGGATTGAGATCGCTTCGGAGAGCGCCGCGGCCGACGGCCATCCCCGCGTGCCGCAGCCACTTGTCGATCCCAGGCCCGCGTCGGGACGGCTGCGATTGCTGTCGCCATCTTCGCAGTGGAGCCTGAACGACAGTTTCTCGAACGTGGCCAAGATCGCGGCCCATGTCGGGCAGGCTGCGATCGCGATGCATCCCGCCGACGCTGCCGGGCGTGGTCTCACGGAGGGCGACCAGGTGCTGGTCGCGAACGAAACCGGCCGCCTGGTGATGCGCGTCACCCTGACCGAAGGGCTGCCCCGCGGCGTAGCGCTGTCGTACAAGGGCCGCTGGCCCAAGCAGGAACCAGGGCAAAGCAACGTGAACGTGCTGAACCCCGGGCGCAAATCCGACATGGGAGAAAGCACCAGCGTACACAGCGTGGAAGTCACCGTGGGCCCGCTGGCGTCGGCGTGAGCGGCGCTTCCTTTGACCTGGTTTGCGCGGACCGCTAGCATCGGCGCGTGTCTTGGAGAATTGGGATAGATGTAGGCGGCACTTTCACCGATCTCTTCGCGGTAAACGAAGAGAGCGGTGAGACCCGCACGGCCAAGGTTCTCGGTACCAAGCATCGGCTGGTCGAAAGCGTGCTCGGCGCGCTCGTGCAAACGGGCATCCAGCCGGGCGAAGTCGCGGAAATAGTCCACGGCAGCACCACCGCGACCAACGCGCTGATCGAGCGCACCTTTCCCACCGCGGCGATGATCACCACCGAGGGCTTTCGCGACACGATCGAGATTGGTCGCCAGCGCCGCGAACGCCTCTACGATCCCTACCAGGTGAAGGAGCGGCCGCTGATCCCGCGGCGCCTGCGCTTTGCGCTCACCGAGCGGATGTCGGCGCAGGGCGAGATAGTGCGGCCATTGGACGAAAAGGCGGCGCGCGAGGTGATCGCACAGGCGCTCGCACAGGGCGCCGAAACAATCGCCGTCTGCTTCATCAATGCTTACGTCGACGGCCGCCACGAACGGCGGGTGCGCGAATTGATACACGAAGCCGCGCCGAAAGTTCGCGTCGCGGTTTCAAGCGAGACCCGTCCGCAGTTCCGCGAGCTGGGCCGGTTCATGACCACGGTCGTGCGCGCCGTGCTCCTGCCCGTGATGGCCGGTTACCTCCAGGACCTCGAAAACGAACTCGCCAAATGGGGCTTTAAAGGATCGCTGCTGATCATCAAGTCCAACGGCGGCGTGATGGGGGTCGCCTCCGCCATCGAGCGGCCCGAGGAGCTCATCGAATCCGGGCCGGCCGGCGGGGTGGCGTACGCCAGCGCGCTCTCGCGCTCGATGCGCGAGGCCGCCAAAGTCATCCATACCGACATGGGCGGCACCTCGTTCGACGTCGCCGTAGTCGAGGACGGCGAGGGCCTCATCACCAACTCCTACGAGTTGCGCTGGGAGATGCCGATCATCACCCCGATGCTCGACATCAGGAGCATCGGCGCCGGCGGCGGCTCGATCGCCTGGATCGACGACGGCGGATCGTTGCGGGTAGGGCCGCGCAGCGCCGGAGCTGATCCCGGCCCGGCCTGTTACGGTAAGGGCGCCAAACAGGCGACTGTCACCGACGCCAACCTTCTGCTGGGCCGGCTGGAACCGACGCTCGGCGGAAAGATGATTCTCGACCGTGAGGCCGCGCATCGCGCGATCGCCGAGATTGGCAAACGAGTGGGACTGGAGCCGATCGCGGCGGCCGAAGGCATCGTTTCGATCTGCACGGAAAACATGGCGCAGGCGATTCGTCTCGCCCTGGCCGAGCGCGGACGCGACCCGCGCGATTTCGCGCTTGCCAGCTCAGGCGGCGCGGGTGCGATGCATGCGTGCTGGATCGCGCGCTCCCTTGGAATCCCTATCGTAATCGTCCCCGCGTATGCCGGGGTCGCGTCGGCCTATGGCGCTACCCGGATGGATTTGCGCCACGACCTGGAGCGGTTTTTTTACTCGCCGGTCGCGGATACCGACCCGGGTCAGCTCGAGCAGCGGTATCGCACGCTCGAGGAAGAGGGCCGCGCGCTTTTGTCGCGCGAAGGAATCGCACTCGCCGCGGTCCGGCTCAAGCGCACCGCGCAGATGCGCTACGTCGGTCAGAGCTACGAGGTCATGACGCCCATCCCGGACCACATCGGAGCGACGCTCGACGAGGTCAGGGCCAATTTTCACAAGGCGCATCTGCGCGAATATGGCGTCGCCTCGGAAGAGTTCCATCCGGCCTTCGTGAGCCTGGGCGTGACCGCGTTGGGCGTGGTGGCCGGGCACCGGAACGGCGATGCGCAGGCTGTTCCCGCGGGCGCCCGGAAAAGCGATACTGGTAACGTGATTAAAGGCGAGCGCGACGTGATCTTCGGCGGCAAGGCCATCCGCACCGCGCTCTACGATGCCGCGGCGCTGCGCCCCGGGCATAAGATCGAGGGGCCCGCGATAATCGAACACGCCCACTCGTGTACCGCGCTCGCGCCTGGAAGTTCCGCGATAGTCGACGCTGAGGGCAATCTGTCCATAACCGTGTAAGGGAGTGCCGATGAACACCTCGAATGAAAATGGCAAGCGGCTCGATCCGGTGACCTTCGAAGTCCTGCGCAGCTCCTTCGAATACGTCTGCGGCAGGATGAGCACGGTGCTTCAGAAAGCGGCCTTTTCGCCGATCATCTACGACATGGTGGATTTCTCCAACGCGATCTACAACGAACGGCTCGAACTGCTCGGCCAGACCGCCAACTGCCCGGTCCATATCGCGGCGATGCATTTTTCGGCGCAGGCCTCGGTCAAGCATTTCGGCTTCGAGAGCCTGCGCCCGGGCGATATCTTCGTGCTCAACGATCCGTACGACGGCGGCACCCATCTGAACGACATGACCTTCACCATGCCGGTCTTTTTCGAGGGCGACATTCTCGGCTTCGCCGTATCGCGCGGCCACTGGACCGACGTCGGCGGCGGCGCGGCCGGCGGACAGGCCTTCGGAACGCACATCGCCGGCGAAGGTTTGCGCCTGCCGCCGCTTAGGATGTACGAGAACTATCGCGTCAACGACGACCTGCTGCGGATCATCGTGGCCAACACGCGCACTCCGCAATATATCAAGGGCGACCTGCAGGCCCATCTCGCGGCGCTGCGCGTGGCCGAGGCGGAACTGCAGCGCATCGCCGGCCGCTATGGCATCGAAACCGTGCGCCAGGGAATGCGCGAGGTGCTCGACTATACCGAGCGCCTCACCCGCAACGCGATTCGCGAGATTCCCAACGGCACCTATCACGCGGTCGACTTCGCGGACACCGATGGCATCAGCGACGAGCCGGTGCGGGTCGAAGTCACGCTCAAGGTCGAGGACGACCGCATCGTAGTGGATTTCGAAGGCAGCGATAAGCCGGTTGCGGGCGGCATAAATTCGCCGATGGCGAATACGTATTCGGCGGTCTATTACTCGCTGAAGTTCTATCTCTCGCCCGACGCACCGGCCAATGCGGGCAGCTTCCGTCCGATCGAGATCAAGCTTCCCGACCATAGCTGGCTCAATGCGCAGTGGCCTTCACCGACCATCGGCTGCACCACACTCACCTCGTCCAAGATCACGGCGGCCATCTGGAAGGCGCTTTCCGATGCGATTCCCGAGCGCGCGGTGGCGCCGACCTTCGCCGAATGCAACTGGTTCGTATGCTCGGTAAAGGATCCGAAAAGCGGCGAAAATTTCGTCTTCTCGGACTTGCCAGCGGGCGGATGGGGTGGCACTCCACGCCACGACGGCATGAACGTGACCCAGGATCCGCTCGGGAATTGCGCGAATCTATCGGCCGAGGTCGCGGAGTTGCTCTTCCCGATCCGCTACGAGGCCTTCGACCTGCGCGCCGATTCCGCCGGCGCCGGCCGCAATCGCGGCGGGCTCGGTTCGCGCATGGTGATCACGATGCTTGGTTCCTCCGAGGTGTCGATCGAGACCTCGCGCACCCGTACGGGCACCCCGGGAGTCGCGGGCGGCGGCGATAGCGTGGCGCAAAGGATCGCGCGTCTGACCGCGGGCGGCGAGCTCGACGTCATCGGCGGCATCTCGCCCGACGGTGTCTGGCACAATCCGCTGCGCGGCAAGCGCCTGGAAGCGGGCGATCGTTTCGAGGTCCTGACCACCGGCGGTGGCGGTTGGGGCGATCCGATGCAGCGCGAGACGGCCCGGGTGCTGGAAGATGTGCTCGACGGCTACGTGACGCTCGCAGAGGCGCGTGACAATTACGGAGTAGTCATCGACTCCGAATCGAAGACGGTCGATGGCGAGGCGACGCAGCGCTCGCGCGCAGATCACAAGGCCCAGGCAGTGGCCGCGGCCGGCCGCTAGCGACAGCATACCGCCAAGCCTGCGCTGAGACGATTCCGCAGCGCTACAGACTACGAAAGCCCGGCGCGCCGACATGAGCGCCGGGCTTTCGCTAAGTACGGCGAGGCACACTGCGACACTGATTGAGGGGATCGCGCATTCGAAAAGGGATCGCATGTCCGTAACGGGGCCGCTTTTTTCATCGAAAATTTTCTGGCTTTTTCAGTCTGTCGGCTTTTGCGCGCTTATCGGGCTGCTGCTCTTCGGATGCGCGGGCAGGCTCGACATCGCGCCTTTCTGGGAGTACCTGGTCGTTTGCACCGGATTTTTCGGCCTGGCGGCGTGTGTGATCGATCCGGATCTTTTGCAGGAGCGCGCACGGCCCGGCGGACAGCCGCTGAAGTTGCGATACTACGCATTGCTCCTTCTGCCGATGGCGCATTGGTGTATCGCGGGGCTTGATGTGGGCCGATTTCACTGGTCGGATGCGATTCCGCCAAGCCTTCAAATTTTTGCGCTGGCGATCTTCGCGCTGGCGATGGCGCTGATGATCTGGGCGATGCGGGTGAATCGCTTCTTCTCCTCTGTCATCCGTCTGCAAGACGATCGCGGGCACGAACTGGTCACCGACGGTCCTTATCGTTGGGTCAGGCATCCCGGCTACACGGGTGGGTTTTTGGTTTGCCTGGCGAGCGGAATCGCGCTCGGCTCGTGGGTTTCGGCGCTGGCCGGCGTGGCGTGCCTGCCTCTGCTGCTGCGCCGCACCGTCGCCGAGGATCGTTTTCTGAAAGGCAATCTCAAAGGATATTCGGTTTACGCGGGCGCAGTGCGCTACCGGCTGGTGCCGGGAATCTGGTAGGGGAAGACATCCCGTAGGAGACTCGCGATGAAGATTGGATACATGCCCGACACCCATAGCGGCGCGTACGATCAGCCGCTTCCCTCGCGCGAGACGGTCGCCGATTTCGCCGAGCAACTGCTCGAAGAGGGCGAGCAGGCCGAGCGTAGCGGCTTCGATGGGGTCTTTTTCCCGGAACGTCACGCCCGCACCGAATGCGTGTTCCCACCGCCACTGATCATCATGGCGGCGCTGGCCGCGCGCACCAAACGGGTCGACCTCGGCACGATGGTGTTGCAGCCCCCGTTGTACAATCCGATGCATCTCGCCGAAGACGTCGCCATGATCGACAATCTCTCGCGCGGGCGGGTCAGGCTCGGGGTGGGGATGGGCTATCATCCCGACTACTTCAACCTCTTCGGCGAACCGCACAAGCAGCGCTTCTCGCGTTTCGAGGAGTCGATCGAAATTCTTCGCGGAGCGTGGTCGAGCACCGGTAAATATTCGTTCCACGGCAAGCGCTATCATTTCGACAATGTGCTGCTGTCGCCGAAGCCATATCAGAAGGGCGGCCCGCCGCTCTGGATCGGCGCGGCCTATCCGGAAGCGATCAAGCGGGCGGGGCGGCTGGGCGACGCGTGGGCGATTCTGCCGTTCTGGGATTCGTTCGAGACCCTGCGGACGCAGGCCGATATCTACCGCGAGGAAGCGGCGAAGCACGGCCGGCGGCCGATGGTGGTGCTGATGCGCGACGGATGGGTCGCGCGGACGCAGGAGGAGGCGGAGCGCACTTTCGGCGAACTGTGGGTTCAGGACATGCTGTACTACTACCGCTACGGCCTGTTGACGCCGAATCCGGAGTTCCAGAGCGAGTCGGATTTCACCGTCGCGAAGATGCGCAAGTTCCTGGTGCTGGGCGATCCGCAAACCTGCGTCGAACGCGCCAGATACTGGTGCGACGCGCTAGGCGCCGACTACCTCATCATCCGGAGCCGTGTCCCACTGGGTCCGCGCCGCGCCGAGACGATGCAGTGCCTCCAACTCTTCGGCGAGGAAGTCCTGCCGCATCTGCGATGACGCACGCCGGAGATTCTTATTCTCCTCCCCCAAAGACTGGGGGAGGAGGTAAGAAGCGATCGCACCGATTATTTGTAACGCGGGAGCAGTTCCTTGCCGAAGGTTTCCACCTGTTTGCGGACCTCGGCTATCGGCAGCAATCCCTGGTCGCCCTGCCAGACGAACCATTCCGGATGGGCGTTCTCGACCAGCGCATCCATCCGCTTACGCACGTCAGCCACGCTGCCTACGTAAGCGAAGTCCGCTCGCTCCATCCGCGCGAGGTTGGCTTCTTCGGCCGGCAACGGTTTCTTGCCGTACTTGACGTCGTCGGCCGGCTCGCGCCAAGCCTCGAAGAAACCGAAGTGGTAGAAGAAATCGCGGAAGGCAAATCCGCATTGTCCGCCTTCGGCCAATTTCGCCGCCTGCGCGTGATTTTCCGCCGTGTAAACGGTGCGCAGCACCCCGATGCTATCCCCCAGCTTCAACTGCCGGCCGGCCTTTCTTGCTTCTTCCTGGTAGGCCTCGGCCAGCTTGCGTAGTTGCGGCGGCTGAGAGATCAGGATGGTCGGCGTAATGTCCTCGCGAGCGCACCAGCGCACCGTCTCCTCGCTCATCGAAAAGGCCTGGAACAACCGCGGGTGCGGCTTCTGGTATGGCTTGGGGACCACGCTGATCTTCTGAATGCGGCCCTCTTCGTCGACTTCGCCTGGGAAGCCGTACTTGCGCGTAAATTCATGCGGAGGCCACGGGGTTCCCTCCTGCGGAGAGGGATACTCGTAGTGCTTGCCTTTGAAGCGGAAGGGTTCGTCGGCCCAGGCCAGCTTGAGAAAGCGGAAAACCTCTTCGAAGGCCTCGCGATTGATACGGTCGGTTTCGCTCTTGTCGCTGCTGGTCGCGCCAACGTGAATCTTCTGCGCCATCTGGTTGAGCCAGCGGGCCTGATAACCGCGCGCGAGGCCGACGAAGGTTCTGCCCTTGGTCAACTGGTCCAGCCACGCAATTTCGAGCGCCAGGCGCAGCGGGTTCCACCCCGGCAGAACGTAACCGATGGGGCCGACCTTGATGCGCTTGGTGTTCTGAATGACGTGTTGCGTGAGGAGCGGCAGGCTGCCTATCTCGATGCCTTCGCTATGGAGATGATGTTCCGGGAAGCCCACCGCATCGAAGCCCAGTTCCTCCGCTCGCTGGGCAATCTCAACGACCTCTTCGATCATGCGCTGCCAGCGGTCGGTATGGTTCGCGATCGGACGAAGAGCGCGCCGCTCTTCGAGCGTTGCCGGAAGGGTGGGAAGGAAAAAGTACATGAACTTCATCGCGGTCTACCTCCAAAGGGCGCTGCCGTTCTTTTGCGCATCATACGTCCACTGCATCTCGAAATGCCACCAAAATAAAAACCCCGGATTCCCGCAATAAAGACCCCGGATTGCCGGTCGGAAATGGCCCAGGAGGGCCGCGGGCATTTGTTCGACGACGCCGGGTTTGCCTAATCTGGGGCGACGCCCGGGCGTTCGGCTGGTGGCTTCGACAAGAGCGCAGGGCGCCACGGGAATATTGTCACAGGAGCGCCGCCGATGGATTTCGAAATACCCGCCGAAATTGTCGCGTACCTTGCCGAACTGGACGAGTTCATCGAGCGCGAAATCAAGCCGCTCGAACGCGAAAACGACAACATTCGCTTCTTTGACCATCGGCGCGAATGGGCCCGTACCGACTTCGAACGGGGCGGCTTGCCGCGCCATGAATGGGAGGACTTGCTGGCCGAGATGCGGCGGCGCGCCGACCGCGCGGGGCATTATCGCTTCGCGCTGCCCAGGGAATACGGCGGCAAGGACGGCTCCAACCTCGCGATGGCGATCATACGGGAGCACCTCGCCGCCAAGGGGTTGGGCCTGCACAACGATCTCCAAAACGAGAGCTCGATCGTCGGCAACCTGCCGACGGTCCTGATGTTCCGCGACTTCGGCAGCAAGGAGCAAAAGGATGCATTCATCCCGGGAATCCTGGACGGCTCGATTAGCGTCGCGTTCGGCCTGACCGAGCCGAATCACGGCTCCGATGCGACCTGGATGGAGACGCGCGCCGTCCGCGAAGGTGACGGCTGGCGCATCAACGGCGCGAAAATCTGGAACACCGGCCTGCACGTCGCGACGCATGACTTCGTGTTCGCGCGCACCAGCGGACGCGACGGCGGCGCCAAGGGCATCACCTGCTTCATCGTTCCGGTGAAGAGCGAGGGTTTCAAAATCGAGGAATATCTCTGGACCTTCAACATGCCGACCGACCATCCGCGAATCTCGCTTAGCGACGTTTACGTCCCGGGCGGCGCGACCCTCGGCGATCCGGACAACGGTCTGGAGGTCGCGCAGCATTTCGTGCACGAGAATCGCCTCCGGCAGGCGGCCTCCTCGCTCGGCGCCGCACAATATTGCATCGACGAAAGCGTCAAGTACGCCAAGGAGCGCAAGCCCTTCGGGCGGCCGCTCGCCACCAACCAGGCCATCCAGTGGCCCCTGGTCGAGCATCAGACCGAAGCCGCGATGCTTCGCGCGCTGATTCACAAGACGGCGTGGGAGATGGACCAGATGTCCAAGCCCGAGGTGGCGGAGAAACTGTCGGACAAGGTTGCGATGTGTAACTATCGCGCGAACCGCCTGGTATGCGAGGCGGCCGATCGTGCGATGCAGGTCCACGGCGGCATGGGCTACTCGCGTCACAAGCCGTTCGAGCATATCTACCGGCACCATCGGCGCTATCGAATCACCGAAGGCGCGGAGGAAATCCAGATGCGGCGCGTCGCGCAGGTGATGTTCGGGTTCGGTAGCAGGGCGCGGGCTGGCGAATAGCCGGCGCCGCGGACTCACGAGCATGAGCGATGACGATTTTTCGGCCCGGCTCGAAGCCGCGCTCGCGCGCCATACGGGCAAGCCCGCGAAAGTGCACGACCTGCATCCTCTGACCGGCGGGGCGAATCGGACCACGATGTCGTTCGATGCGGGCGACGCGGGCGATGCGGGCGACGCCGATGAGGCAGGCGACGCCGCCGGAGCCCGCCGCCAATACATCGTTCAACTCGGCGCTCAAAGCCTCGATCCGGTGGCCGGAATCATGCCGCAAATAGGTCCCGTCGAGCAGGCGCGCCTCATGATCGCGGCCGCGCGCGCCGGAGCGCCGGCTCCGCGCGTGGTCGCGATCCTGGAGCCCGCCGACGGCCTGGGTGAAGGCTACATCACGGAACGCGTCGCCGGAGAGACGCTCGGCGCCAGGATCGTGCGCGACGAGCGGTTCGCGGCGGCGCGGCGCGTGATGGCGCGGCAATGTGGCGAGATTCTCGCCGCGATTCATCGGGTCGATTTGGCCGACGCGCCGTTTCTGACGCAGCAGGACGCCGCCGAACACGTGGCGGCGCATCGCAAGCTCGTCGATCATTACGGCTTCAAATTACCCGCGCTCGATCTCGCGCTGCGCTGGGCGGCTGAGAACGTGCCGCGCAATCAGCGCCTGGTCGTTTTGCACGGCGATTTTCGGATGGGAAACCTGATCGTGGGTGAGGAGGGAATCCGCTGCGTGCTCGATTGGGAACTCGCACAAAGCGGCGATCCGATGCAGGATCTCGGATGGCTATGTATCAGGACCTGGCGGTTTGGCGGCGCGGGGCCGGTCGGCGGATTCGGCTCGCGCGAAGATCTTTTCGCCGCGTACGAGAGCGCCAGTGGTCATCCGGTCGATCCTCGGCACGTCAAGTTCTGGGAAGCGTTCGGCAACGTCAAGTGGGCGGTCGATTGCCTGCTCTTGGGGACGCGCGGCGTCGAGGAATGTGGCATCGAGCGCTGCGCGATCGGAAGGCGGATAGAAGAACCGCTGTGGGATTTCTTCAATCTGATCGAAGGCCGCTAATAGTCAGTGAGGACAATAGTCAGTGAGGAATTGATATGCCAAAGAGTATGCCGAGCGCGGCCGTTCTGCTCATCGCGGCGGTGAAATATCTCGAACAAGAGCTGCTTCCGAGCCTGACCGGATATCATCGCTTTAAGACCCGAGTCACGGCGAACGTGCTGAATATCGTTCGGCGGGAACTCGAGTTGCGCGACACGCAATCGGGAGCGGAACGTGCGCGTCTTGACGCGCTGGTGGGGCACGACGGCGACCTCGAAACCCTGAGCGGCGAATTGTCTGAATTGATCCGCCACGGCGCTATCGACTTGAACGACCCGGACCTGCGGACTCATCTGCGCCGCTCGCTGGCCGACGCGCTAGCGATAAACAATCCGAAATGGATTGGCCGGTAGACGCCGTCTGGAACTTCCCGTGACGGCCTTCGCCAGTGGCGAAACGCGCGGCGCCGCGTTGGGCGACCCCCGAGGCGCTATTTTTCCACCGTCTCGCGTTCGATCGCGAGCATCGCTTCCAGGCCGATGGTTTCATGGAGTTCGTTCTGCTCGCGTCCCAGGCCCTCCGGCGCAAACAAGGCCGCCGATTCTCCCTTTGCGATCGCCGCGTAGCACTGCTTCATCGTCTTGTGAAAGAGCAACACCGGACTGATCGCATCGACCAGCAGCCTGAAGCCGAGCGCCGCGAGGTCGCTTTTCGTCAGTCCCATTTTTCGCAACTGACCATCGCTGGTAAGCGTCATCAGCGGCGGCCCCAGGCGTTCGCCGAGCTGGCGGAAATGCTCGGCCTTGTGCGCCATCACCAGCAGCATGTCGGCGCCGGCGGCGCGGTAAGCCTCGGCCCGGCTGAGCGCGTCGTCCATCGTGCTCGAGCGCAACGCGTTGGTCCGTCCGATGATCACGAAATCCCGGTTACGGCGGGCTTTGGCGGCCTCGCGGATCTTCGCGCTCATCAGGCCGGCGTCGATCATGTGCTCGATGCCGATATGATGATGGGCGCGTTTGGGTAACAACTGGTCCTCGATCTCGATTCCCGCGAAGCCGGCCGCCTCGACCATATTGATGGTTCGATGGAGATGCATCGGATCGCCCCAGCCGCACGCGCCGTCGAGGATGAGCGGGAGCGGACACACGGTGCGGATGTCGATCCCGATGCGCACCATCTCGGTAAGGGTCAGGTTGGCCTCGGTCACGCATTGGATGTAGCCGAGGCCGCCGCCGCCAAGGTAGATCGCCGGGAACCCGGCGGCTTGCGCGAGTTTCGCGCTCAATGGATTGAACACGACCGGCGCTTCGATCAGCGAAGGGCCATCAATCATTTCACGCAAACTGGCCATCACGACTCCGATTTCGCTTGCGGCACCCTCGCGCAGTGGCGAATCAAGCAGAGGCTACAGCAGGTTGAAGCGCACGCCGCAAATCATCAGCTGCGCGTCGTTCACCTTGCGTCCGCGCGCGGCCGCCGCCGCCAACACGCGAGCACGATCGGCGACGACGATGTCAACGGCGCCGAGACCCTCGCCGCGGCCGTCGGTCGCCTCGACAAAGCGCACGCTGGCGTTTTCCAGCGGCATTTCAAGATGCCCCTGCGAATCCTTGCGCAGCGGCAGCTCGGCGATGCTGCTCCAGCGTTCGGCCAGTCCGCGCGGGTCGGCCGACTGCAGCTCGACCGCGTTGAAATACTTGACGACGTCGGTATGCATCCGGCTGACCCATTCGCTGCCGCCGGCGGGCGTCCAATGGCCCTCCGGCTCGCCCATGGCGTCCCAGTCGATCTCGAAAAACGCGCCGCCGGTGTCGGCCGGATGCAGTTGCATGCCGTGAAAAGACTTGCCCTCGTGCTCCCATGCGATGCGCACGTTGAGCGCGGCGGCGCGGGCTTTGCGCGCAAGCTGCGTGTCGTGCGTGTCGCACTGGCAGATGACCATGTAGCCGCCGTCGCCGCCCCGGCGTTTTAAGTAGCGTCCGGCGGCAGTTTTTTCCCTGACCGGCGCGACCACTTCGAGGAAGTTGCCGCCGATCGGCATCAGCGAATTTTCCAGACCGAAGGCCGCTACCGCGGGGTCTACGAAGCAAACGTCGATGGCAAAGATGGCCTTGAAGTCACCGATCACGGGCGCAAGCTTTTCCGCCACCAGGCAGATCTGACGAAGCCGTATCGACATGTTGAGCCTCCCTGAGGACGGTGCCGCGAATGCGGCTGCCGCACGAGCATTGGCGCAAAGATACAACCAGTCGTGGCCGCTTAGCCAGCGTCGCGCACCGCGGCGTAGCAACGCGCAATCGTCATATACCGGCGGCGCCTCGCGTAGTCCGAAAACGCCCCCGCTTCTGATTTCGTCCGGGTGCGATTTCGGCTACAGTCGGTTCATCGCATGGGCCAAGCGGCTCTCTACGAGGTGACGAAATGGAAGTCGGAGTATTTTACCTGCCGAGCATCGGCACCAAGGCCGAGATAAGCGCCGGAATGGCGGGCAGGCGCACAGACCTTTACCAGCGGATGCTGGCCAACCTGGGCGAACAGGCCCGTTACCTCGACGAGCACGGCTACTACGGGGTGGCTTTCACAGAGCATCACTTTCATGTCGAGGGTGAAGAGGTTTCGACCAACCCGATCCTGCTCGACATGTTCCTCGGTATGCAGACCAAGCATATGCGAGTCGGGCAACTGGGATTGGTTCTGCCGTGCCAGAATCCGATCCGCGTCGCCGAGGATATCGCGATTCTCGACCAGGTGACCAAGGGCAGGGCATTCGCCGGATTCGCGCGCGGCTACCAGCCGCGCTGGGTCAACACACTGGGCCAGCACTACAAGGGACTCGCGGACAATCAGACCGATCCCGAAGGTTACGAGAAACTCAAGAAGGAACTCTACGAAGAGCACTTCGAGATCATCATGAAGGCGTGGACCAACCCGACCTTCAGCCATCACGGCAAGCACTGGCAGATACCGCCGCCCAACGTCTTTTGGGCCGCGCACGAAGTTACCCGCGAGTACGGCCAGGGCGTCGACGACAAGGGCATCCTGACCGAGATCGGGACGGTGCCGGAAACCTACCAGAAGCCGCATCCACCGCTGTTCCAGCCCTTCAGCTTTTCGGAATCGTCGGTGCGATGGGCGGCTCACCACAACGTCGTGCCCATCACCATCGTATGCGACAAGGAAATATGCACCGGGCAGTTCAACGCCTGCCAGTCAGGCGCCGTGCAGGCGGGCAAGAAGTACAGCTTCGGCCAGGGCATCGGCATAGCCCGCGAAATGGTGGTCGCGGATACCGACGAAGAGGCGATTGCGATCGCGCGCGAGGCCGGGTGCTTCATCTGGACCAAGTTCTTCGAGCCGTTCGGCTTCAATGCCGCCATCGCGCGGCCCGGTGAGAACTACAAGGAGGTGCCCAACACGTTCGAGTCGATGTGCGACCGCGGCCTGACCATCTGCGGCAGCCCGGATACGGTGTCGCGCAAGCTGGAGACGCTGTTCAAGGATCTGCCCGCCGAGTATTTCTGGGCCTTTACGTACAACGAGCTGGTGCCGCAAAAGGCGCTGATGCGGAGCTTTGAACTGCTGACCACCAAGGTGCTGCCGCGCTTCACCGACAAGATACGCTGATCGACGCCGCCGGCGTTCTCGGGGTGAGGATGTTTTCACTCTTCACCCTGAGAACGCCGCCAGGCTCACGCGACATAATCGAAAGTGCGGGATCGCTACGCGGTTGGCTGGTTCCAGTATCAGTCGTCTGAATCGTGGAGCCTGATCTGAATCAACCTGTGAATTATCGCGAAAATCATCGCGGTTGATACGCCGAACATCAGCATCCCGTCGGCCGCTTCGAGCGGCCCCAACAGCCTCCACGTCGCCGACATGACCAGATCGCCGTAGCCTAAGGTCGTGTAGTTCTCCGCGGAGGCATAAAAGGCCGTCGCGAAGTCCGGGAATTCGGCGCATAGCCCGAACACCACCGCCCACATCGCGATCTCAACGATATGCGCGGCGAGTGCCAACAATGTGATGCCTGCGACGATGCTCACGTCTTTCAAAAAGCGGACGCCGGCGTGTCCGAGCCTTCGCTCGCGGCGGACGAAATGGACAATCGTTACCAGGGCCAGCGCGTGGATGAGGATGGTGGCGCAGGTCGTCGCCGCGCCGACGGCCAAGGGGAGGAGAACGTCGATGTCAGTGCGCGCAGGAGCCATAGGGTCGCGATCAGGCGCGAGCGGGTTGCGAGGTCTCGTGCAAGGTGAGGCTCATGATGAAGCCCAGCGCGGGCACGAACGCGAGCAGGGTCATCGCCACGCGTAGCCCGTAGTGATCGGCTATCGCGCCGAACGCCGGCATAAACAGACCGCCAACCGTCATCGAGAGCCCCAGCGTTGCGCCTGCGGCCAACCCGATTCGATTTGGCAGGTATTCCTGGGCCATAACCACTACCACGCTCGTGGGCGCGGCCAGCGCGATTCCAACCGGAACCAGAAGCAACGCCGCCACCGTCAGCCCGCGCGCGCTCAGAAACACAAACAGCAACGGAGCGAGGGCGCCCAGCGCCATCATGATTACGCTCTTGCGCCCGTAGCGGTCGGCCATCCGTCCGCCTATGAGCGTGCCGGTTACCACCGCGGTCAGCAAGGTAGTCAGAGCGTAACCGCCGCCGGCCTTCGACCCGTGCAGCACGTGCGACCAGTAAAGCGGGATGAACGTGTTGAGTCCGAAAAACGCGATCGAGCGTAGCATCACCACCATCGTGAGCCGTGCGAACGCGCTCCACTGCTCCCGCCCCTGGCCTGCAACTGATCGAGTGGCGTCCCGATGTCGGGGGGCGGGTTCGACCGCGAGGCGCGGCAACTGGTAGGTCACCACGAGCGACATGATGGTAACCGGAAGCGCGAGCAGCAGCGCGCCGCGAGTTCCGAAAGCGATCAGCGTCGGCGTTATCAGAAGCGGGCCGACCGCAAAGCCCGCCATCCCGCCCACCGTGAACAGGCTCATCGAGGTTGCCGCCCGTGCGCCGCCGAGATACCTGACCCTGCGCGCGGCTTCGGGATGGAAGGCGGAGACGCCCATGCCACTGGCCGCGATCGCGGCGAAAATCAGGTCATAGGTGTGCGTCAGGCCGGTGAGCGCGACCCCAATGCCGGCTAAACTGAGGCCAGCCGGGATGAGCCAGGGCGACGGCCGCCGGTCCGCGAGCAGACCGAACAAGGGCTGGGCCACCGACGAAAAAAGAGTCTGCGCCAGGACCAGACCCGCGGCGGCGGCGTAGCTCAGATGATACGCCGCGATGAAAAACGGCAGCATCGCCGGCACCGCGCCCTGGTTGAGATCATCCGAAAAGTGGCAGGCGGAAAGCAGCGCGATCGATTTGTAATCGGCCTCGTGGGCCTTCGGAGGTTCAGCCGGTATTGTAGGTGCGGAACTCACGAATCCCTCTATCTGCCAGAAGATCGCGACGTCTGGCAACCGTTAACACAACCTCGATCTATGCGACCTGTGCGCCGACCTGTGCGCACTCGCGGCCAACCGGTATTGCGCGGCGTTGGTCGATTTGGAAATGTCACCGTGTCAAGAAAACCCGCTGCGATGGAAACGCGAGGTGCGCGTGTGGGACGAATGGACGCGAACAAAGCTGCTGACTTGACGCCGCTGGCCGAGCGATGGCTGCGTGACTTCAACGAGGCCCCCTGGCGCAGGTACCTGCGGTCGCTCCAGCAGCGGGGAATGCTGGCCGATGTCGACGGGATCATGGTCGACGCGGTCACGCTTTTTAAGACTCATTTTCGATGTGACACGAAAATTTGTGCCGGCATCGATCGCAGTCCCGGCACTGAATCCTGCTGCACCGACTATGACGTTGAGATTACGCCCGAAGAGCACGCAAGAATCGTCGAGCACGGCGCCGCCGTGGTTGAATTGTTGAGCCGTCACGACGCCGAGCGAGTTACGCCCGAACGCGGCATCGCCGAATTCTTCCTGGAATCGCATACCATCTCGCTGGCCAAGGAAAAGGGTCGCTGCGCTTTTTCCTACCGCGACGGCGGCGGACAGTTGCGCTGCGGACTTCATTCATTGGCGCTGGAAAAGGGCATCCCCGTTCCCTCGATTAAACCGCTCGCCTGCGTACTTTTTCCGATCGTCATCTACCGCTTCGAGAACGGCGAAACCTTACTCACCGCGACTTCGCGCGAGACCTCATCCCTGTTCGGGCGGGAGAAGGATTCGGAGCTTCCGTGCCTGCGAGCCGAGCAAGGCGATCCCATGTTCGTCGAATGCCGAATGGCTATCGAGGCTGGGTTTGGCGAAGCCTTCTATCAGCGCCTCACCTTGGCGGCCAATGAGTTCGAGCAGGCGAAACGCCGTCCAGGCTAGTCAGACCGGATTTACCCGGACCGGACTTTGAGCCGCCCGCCGGATACGCCAGCGCGCACGTGTATGGCAAAAGAAAGGCGTGGCGAAATGCGCTAGCGGAATCGCCGGCGTAAGGTCGTAACCGCGCCCCTGCGTAAGAGTCCTCACGACTCCCGCCGACGGTCCAGCCTCAATTTTATCGTTGAAAATCCTCATGAATCGCACGCAAATATCGCCATGCGGCAAGGGCGTGTTTCACTCCGTGTAACTGGCCGGCAGCCCCTTCGTATCTAACAAACGGAGGAGCTGAGTATGGATGCAGTAAAATTTACAACACTAGGTGCGTCCCAGAAGAAGAGTTCGACTCAACCCACGGGACGAAATATCTGGCGATATTGCGCGGGAACTCTGGTTCTGCTCGCGACGCTTTCACTGGCCGGATGCTACGGTGCACCGCTGAGCACACGCGAGAAAGGCACTTTGATTGGCGGTGCGGTCGGTGCCGGAGGCGGCGCGCTGGTTGGGTCGGCGGTTGGTTCTCCCGGTGCCGGCGCCGTAATTGGTGGCCTGGGCGGCGCCGGTGTTGGCTACCTGATCGGCAATCAGATGCAGAACCGGCAGTATGGGTACGGCGGATATGGCGGGTACGGCAACTATGGCCGATACGGCGGCTACTAGAGGAAAATCAAGGCTTGCGAGAATTACCAGGCTGCATCGTTGCCATCGGCGCGATGCAGCCTGTTTCTTCGAATAGTAGGTATTCGCTGGAAATTCGATAGTCAGACTGAGCAATTCATGGCCTGTCATTCTCGAAGCTGGAATTCTGAAATGAGTAATCGTCCGTGAGCAGGATTAGTTCACGGTATAGCCGCGTCCGGTGAGACACGCCGCCATCGCGCGTTGGTAGGCGTTGCGTTGGCTTTGCTGGGAATTGGCCGCGGACTGAGCAGTGGTCTGCTGCTGTTGATTCTGCTGAAGTCTTTGATCGCGCCGGCGCATTCCGCCGGCGAGCCCACCCATCGCCGCGCCTGCGGCGGCGCCGGTGCCCGCGTTGCCCGCTATCGCGCCGCCCACGGATCCGAGCGCGGCGCCGCGCGCCGCGCCTCTCAGGACATGCCCTTGCGGCGGCATTGGCGTGTTCGATGCGGCGGGCATGTCAGATGCGGCAGCCTGGGATCTGCTCGGATCGAATCCGGTTTGCTTGACCGCCCACGAATGACACTCGTAGCGGTCGCGATCTTGCTGCGCCTGGCTTTGCCCTTTCGCCGGATAGGCGTAGACGTCCTGCGCGCGGGATGATCCAGTTAAAAGCAGGAGGAGAAGGGCCACGACGGCGAGCGCGATTCCGGTGCTGCTTCGATAGCGTTGCCAAAGGCGCTGAGATCTCATCCTATCTATCCTCCGTTAGAATTGCCGCCCGGCGGCGTTAAATCGGCGTCGTTCTTGTCGGCTCGATATGCGGTTACGAGGCGGACGCGGCATTCGATTCCGCGTTGTTGGAATTGCGATGCTGGTTAAGCTCGGTGACGCGCGATGCGATCTGCTTGCTCATCGTCGCCAAGTCGCTGCTCAACGCCGACGACGCGCTGGCCTCGTCGGCGCCGGCGGGTGCGTCAGCAGTGGTTTGCGAAGCGTACAGGATTTTGCTGCTGGGGCCATCTCTGATGATCCAGCTGGCGATTAGCTGCGCTTGGCCGTCGCTGGTGGTCTCGAACCGCTGGACATCGATTTCGACCTGGTAGTCGATCTTGGTCGCCAGCGCCCACGGATATTTCTCGACGCGCTGGGTGTTCAGCAGCGTCGCCAGGTTTTCCGAGAGCACGCGGGTGAAATTCTTGTCCAGCGGCTCAGCCCAGCGTCTGTCATCGGAGAGGTCGATCCGGTTCGGAGCGACCCGCGTCACCACCGCCAGGCGTCGAAGATAGTCGGGGAAACCGACCGGGCCCACGCCGATGGTGAGCTGAGAATCGGGGCTGGTGGAGGCCGGACTGGCGGCTGTCCCGGCGCTGTCGGAAACCGGCGACAGGATGAAAAACTTGGAGCGGTCAGGCTGGGGCGAGAGCACCGAGCATCCCGCCACTATCGCGCACGCGCCGAACGCGAACAATTTCGTCTGGATATTCATCACGATCACTTATCCTTGTCCGGCACGTACTTTCCGCGGAGCAAAGCGCCCGGATTGCGCTGCAGATAGTCGGTGAACTCGCCGATCGATCGCGAGGTCTCGGTGAGCGAGTCGAGCGTCTGGTTGAGATGCACTGCCAGCGGCGAGTCGGGATCGAGCGTCTGCTGGAGGTTGACCAACGCGGCGCGGGTATCTTTCATGGTCTTGTCAGCCTCGTCGGAGTTCTGTTGAAGGTCTGCAACCAGCGGACCGATCTTCGAGTTGGCGTTATTGAGTATGTTGCGGGCTGACGTAATTGCCTGGTTCAGATTTGCGACCGTCCCCTTGAGCGACTCCAGCGTGGCCTTGAGTTCCGGCGAGCCGGTGAGGGTCTTGATCGAGTTGGCGGCGTCGGTGATCGAGACGACCAGCGCCTGGAAATCGATTTTTTCGAATTTATCCAGTGCTTTCGTCAACCGCTCCTGAAGCTGCTCGAGGTCGGTTTGAACGGTCGGGATTTCCCGGTAGGGCCCGCCCGGCTCCAACACAAATTTGAGCGGCGTGTTGGGGTGAAGATCGAGATCGATATACAGAAGTCCGGTCAGGAGACTCTCCGTAGCGAGCTGGGCCCGGAACCCCCGTTTGATCAGGTTGTCGAAGCCGGCGGTTTCGAGCGCCTCGCCGGTGCCTCCTCGCGCCAGCAGTTGCGATCGATCGAGATCGATAATGACCGGCAACCGAAGGCCCCTGATATCCGGACGTATTCGCCCCTGGGAGGGCAAAAGCCTGAGCTCGATCGCCGCGACCGTGCCGATTTGCACGCCCCTTACTTTGACCGGCGCTCCGATCTTGAGCCCGTTGAGGTTTCCCTGGAACATGCAGATGAAGCGGATCGGCCGGGTGAAGATCTGGCCCGAACCGACTACGATCAGGGTCACGACCAGGATCGCGAAGCTGGCGACCACAAATACGCCGATAACTGTCGGACTGATTCGCTTACTCATGACTGCCTGCTGATTCGCCTCCCTCCTGTCCGCGAGTCAGAAACCTTCTTATTCGCGGGTCCTTCGAATGTGCGAGCATGTCATGCGGATCGCCGGTCGCTATCTGGACGCGGGACTCCGCGTCCAGGAAGACGCTGTTATTGGCGATGGTAAAGATGCTGGCCAGCTCGTGGGTGACCACGACGATGGTTGCGCCAAGATTGTCGCGCAGCTCCAGGATCAAATCATCGAGCAGGCGAGAGCTTATCGGATCGAGTCCGGCCGACGGCTCGTCGAAAAACAGGATATCCGGATCGAGCGCCATCGCGCGCGCCAGCCCCGCGCGTTTCTGCATGCCGCCGCTGATCTGGTTGGGATAAAAGTCCTCGAAACCCTTGAGCCCGACCAGCGCGAGCTTGAGCGCTGCGATTTCGCGAATCTGCGCCGGTGTCAGATCGGTGAACTCGCCGAGCGGCAGACCGATGTTCTCCGCCAGCGTCATCGAGCTCCACAACGCGCCGCTCTGGTAAAGAATTCCGAATCGCCGCAGCAGAAGTTCGCGCTGCGCCGGCGCGGCCCGGGTGAAGTTCACGTCTCCGTAGATGATCTCTCCCGTGGCGGGCTCCTTGAGCCCGATCAGATGGCGCAGCAGCGTGCTCTTGCCGCATCCGCTGCCGCCCATGATGATGAAGATGTCGCCGCGCTTCACCACGAAGTTGAGATCGCGCATCAAGACGAAGCTGCCATAGGCCATCGTCAGGTTTCGCACGACGATATGGGGCTCCGCGTTGGAGCGATCGTTGGAAGAGTCATGGCCGCTGGTGCCTGTCGCCATCGTAAGGTGCCGCCTAAATCCCGAGGAAATTGAAAACCACGGCGAACAGGCCGCAGGCGACCACGATCATGACGATCGCCATGACCACCGCCTGCGTCGCCGCGTCGCCGACCGCAGAAGAGCTGTTACCGCACTGAAAGCCGCGCAGGCAGCCGGCAATTGCGATCAGAACTCCATAGAAAGTTCCCTTGATGATGCCGCCGAACAGATTGATCAGGGTCAAGGTCGATATGGTTTCCCGCAGGTAACTGCCGGCCGACAGATCGAGCATCGCGACCCCGACGAACAGGCCGCCCAGTATTCCGACCAGGTCCGCGAACAGGCACAGCAGCGGCATCATCAGGACCAGCGCGAGAATCCGCGGCAGGACGAGAAACTCCAGTGGCGACACGCCCATCGTGGTTAGGGCGTCGATCTCCTGGGTCACCTTCATCGTGCCGAGCTTGGCGGCGAACGCGGCGCCGGTGCGGCCTGACATGATAATCGCTGTCATCATTGCGGCCATGTCGCGGACCATGCCGATGCCGACCAGGTCGGCGACGTAGATCGACGCCCCGAACTGCGAGAGCTGTACGGCGCCCATGAAGGCCAGGATGACGCCGACCAGAAACGAGATCAGCGTTACGATTCCGACCGCGTTGGGGCCGCACTCCTGAATCACTTCGAGCAGATCGATCCTTCTGTAGCGCGCTTTGCCCACGATGAATTTTCCGAAAGCGACCGTCACCTCGCCGAGGAAGGACAAAAACTCGCCCACCGAAAGGCCGTAGCCGAGCGTCATATTGCCCACGCGCTCGAAGAACGAGCTGCGCGCCGCCTCGCTGCGCGCGCCCTTTTTCTCGGGCACCGCCTCGGCCAGCTCGATCAGGCGCTTAAGACCCTCGGGAAGCCCGGCGCGGTCTTCCTTGATACCGCGGGCGCTGCAGATCTCAGCCGCATTGGTCAGAAATGAGATTAGCCCACTGTCCCAGTGAGTAAGCTCGGCCGTTTCGTAAGAAAGACGCTTGATGCCCGGCCGCGAACCGAGTTCGGTGAGTAGCAGCGAAATCGGCGGCAGGTCGCGCTGCAAACGCCACGGGCCGGAAAGGTGCATCACGAGCGTAGAATCGCTAGTCCGCTCGAAAGATATTCTTCCCTGATCCAGGCTCTGTGCGACGGCACCCATCGTGTCAGCCTCTCCCGTTCTATCGCAACGTGTGCGCTATCATCGGAGGATACCCACTGTTGCGCGCGGCCATCTAGTTATCGCTGCCGCCGCCACCTGCCTGCATCTTTTGCAACACCTGATCGAGGTTGAAGCTGCCGGGTTTTGCTCGCGGCGGATAGTCCCGGAAGGTCTGGAGGAACTGGCCCACTATCACCTGCGCCGGCATCATTACCCACAGATTGTCGATGCGCCAGCGCGCATAATCTTCCGATTCTTCGGCGCGCTCGAAGGGATCCATTCGCAGATTGAACAGCATTGGAACTCGCAGCGTGACATATGGCTCTTGCCAGACGTCGAGACCGCGCGCGCGCTGTACCGAAAACAGCATTTTCCAGTTTTCGTAACGCAGGGCAGAGAGCGAGCCATCGTCGGTGAAGTAGAAGAACTCCTTGCGTGTGCCAGGACCTTCTCCCTCCAACATCGGCAACTGGTTATATCCGTCGAGGTGGACCTTGTAGGTATTGCTTCCGATAGAATACCCCTTCAGCAGGCGGTCCTTGACGTCTGGCTGACCTGCCGCGGCCATCAGTGTCGGCACCCAATCCAGCAGGGAAATGATGTCGTTCGAGGTGCCGCCCGGCTTAATATGTCCGGGCCACTTCACCATCATCGGGGCGCGAAAGCCGCCTTCCCAGGTGGTATTTTTTTCTCCGTGAAAGGGAGTCATTCCGCCGTCGGGCCACAGCAGGATCTCGGCGCCGTTGTCGGTAGTATAAATGACGATAGTATTACTTTCGATTCCGAGGGTTTTGAGTTCCGTGAGCAGCTCGCCCACCTGGCCATCGTGCTCGACCATCCCGTCGGCGTATACCCCGAGACCGGTCTTGCCCTTCGATGCCGGCTTGAGGTGCGTGAAGATGTGCATGCGAGTTGAATTGAACCAGACGAAGAAGGGTTTGCCGGCTTTATTGGCCCGCCCCATGAAGTCGATGCTAGCCTTGACGAACTCCTCGTCGACGGTCTCCATGCGCTTGCGGGTGAGCGGGCCGGTATCCTCGCACTTCTGCTTGCCCATCACGCCGAAACGCGGATCGGTGGTGGGGTCGGACGTTTCCGTGGCGTAGCAATGCAGCACTCCACGCGGCCCGAATCGCTGCCTGAAGGCGGGATCCTTCGGGTAGAACTCATGCTCCGGTTCCTCTTCCGCGTTCAGGTGATAGAGATTGCCGAAAAATTCGTCGAATCCGTGTACCGTGGGAAGGAACTCGTTGCGATCGCCCAGGTGGTTCTTACCAAACTGGCCATTCGTGTAGCCGAGCGGTTTCAGCAATTCGGCGAGCGTGGGATCCTTGTCGCTCAGGCCTTCCTTTGCGCCCGGCAGTCCCACCTTGAGCAGGCCCGTGCGAAACGGACTCTGGCCGGTAATGAACGCGGCTCGGCCGGCAGTGCAGCTATTCTCCGCGTAGGCGTCAGTGAACTTCATGCCGTCATTGGCGATACTGTCGATGTTGGGCGTCCTGTAACCCATCATGCCCTGGTTGTAGGTGCTGAGGTTCCAAAAACCAATGTCGTCACCCATGATGACGAGTATGTTTGGCCGCTTTTGCTGCGCCTGCGCCGGTATCGCGCTTAACACCAGCAGCGCGCAGCCGACAACCCATATGGTCCAGCGCGACTCGTTGGCCATGTGTCGATACTCCTTTCAAAGACGCGAACTTCAGCGTCATCACGGAAATTTGCTTTCGACTCCCGCGATTATCATCACAGTAATTCATGCGGCGCCGGCGGAGCGCAATTGGACCTTGGTCCAGTGCGTATCAGGCCACGCCGCTGCGCCACGCGCGTCGAATCGTTGCCCCGCTAAGGACATCCTCCCCTGGTCCCGCGCCGCTGGACGACGGCGCCCCTCGGACCACGCCTCTTTCATTCTCACCGAACAGCACAGCGCCGTGGTGTCAGCGCGAAAAGCCGCGGCAAATGCTCATGCGAATGCTCGTGCAAATCTCATAGTAGACGGCTAACGAGCGTCGCTCGCCGGATGGCGCGAGTCGCTGTCTCTAAGAGGGCAGCTTGCCTCTAGCCCTCGCGAAATCGATCCCGCTTGGCCTGACTCCGAGCCGCTCGGCCATCAGGACCAGGTCGGCCAGCGATTGCGCAGCCATCTTGTCCACCACGTGGCCGCGATGCTGCTTTATCGTTTTCTCCGCGACGCCAAGCTCGGCCGCGACCTGCTTGTTCAGGAGACCGGCCGTGACCAGCGAGAACACCTCGCGCTCGCGCGGGGTCAAGGTCTCGTAGCGAACCTTCAATGCATCGATCTCGGCGTTGGTGGCTTGCAGGTTGATGCTGCGCTCGCTGGCCCGGCGTATGGCGTCGATCAGGGTAGCGCCTTTGACTGGTTTCTCGAGAAAATCGACCGCGCCGGCCTTCATCGCCGTAACACTGGCCGGGATGTCGCCGTGGCCGGTGATGAAGACCATCGAGAGATGCGGCAGCTTTGCGCGCAGCATCCGCTGAAGGCCGAGCCCGTCCAGGCCGGGCATCCGCAGATCCGAGACCACGCACGAGACGGTTTGGCCGTGAGGGCTGTCCAGAAATTCTTGCGCGGACGGAAAAGCCAGGGCTTGGAGTCCCTGTGCCTGGAGCATCCGGACCAGCGATTTCCGAACCGATTCTTCGTCGTCGATAATAGCTACTGCCGTTCTTTGACTCATCGCTCGCCCACCGTCGAGTTGGGTTCGCTCTCGAACGGATGCTTCAGAGCGGACACGGAAGCGCAATCTCGAACGTCGAACCGTGACCGGGGTTTGACGAAACGGAAAGCCGTCCGCCGTGTGCTTCGATGATCGAGCGCGAAATAGCCAGCCCCATTCCCATGCCGCCCGGCTTGGTAGTGAAAAAGGCTTCGAAAATTCGAGGCAGGACATCCGGGGCGATTCCTCTGCCGGAATCGCGCACCAGTACTCTGACGCAGTTGGGGTCTTCCGTCACCACGGACAACGTGACCCGGCGCGAGTTCTCCTTTTTCTCGGAAACCGCGTCGAACGCGTTCAGGAGAAGATTGATTATCGCCTGCTGTATCTGGATCCGATCGGCGAGGATCGAGCGCGCCGGCTGGGGCGGGTCGAGCGTAAGCGACACCTTGCGAATTACCGCGTCGCTCCTGATGATTCGGCTGACCTCTTCCAGCAATTCTCCGAGTTCGATTTCCGTGCGGACCAGGCCCTCGCGCCGGAACAGCGCACGTAAACGGCGAATCGTCTCGCCCGCGCGCGCATCGTCGCTGACAATGTCCGCGATCGCAGCCTTGATTTCGTCGAGGTCCGGCCGCTCCGACTCGAGCATGCTCTGGATTGCTTCGGCGTTGCTCCGAATCGCGGTCAGCGGCTGGTTGATTTCATGCGCCAGCGAAGCCGCCAGTTCGCCCAGGGTGTTGATGCGCGATATATAGGTCAGCTCGTTGCGTAGTTGGAGGACCTCGATTACTCCACGCTTTCGTTCGAGCGCGTAACCGAAAATCTCCGCAACTGTCTGGAGGCGCCGGACGACCTGCGCCGGCCAGGAACGCTCCCGGTACAAGGCTCCGAATCCCACCGCCGCCACGACTACCCCGCCAACCTTTATCGGTATCATCACGTTGGATTTCGGGCCGTAGCGCCGCATGCTTTCACGGTCGACGGCAGCCTCGTCAGGTAACGCGTCCACGCTCGGCATCACGACCGTCTCTCCGGTCAGCATCTTTCCCTTGACCCAGGGCAATAGCTTGTTGGCGTCCAGCGAACTGCCGATTATCTGCCCGGGGTCGCGCGCCCATCCGTGGCTGAAGACAGCCCAACCATCCGAAGGATTGATCTCGGCGATCGTGCCGCGATCCAGGCCCAGGGCCAGAACGATTCGCTCCAGCCAGCGATTGATTTCCCCGTCGATCTCGTCGGTAGTGACTCGCACAAACGCACCGGCCAACTCGATAACGATTTGCTCGAACGGGTGCGTCTCACCGTTCGAAGTGCGAAGGCGCCGCTTGGGTTCCTGGCGCGGGACGACTCGTGCGGACGGTGTGGTTCGTGACACAGTTCACGAACTCTAGCCCTAATCACACCACCATTCCACAACAAATCCATGCCGCGAAGAACGGAAGGCTAGGCGGCTTTGCCGGCCGCAAGAGCCTCGGAAATCGCTTCCAGTAGCGAGTCGCGGGTAAACGGCTTGAACAGAACCGCGCTGACCTTCGCGCGTTGCGTCAACTCGAGTGTGGCCTGGTCGAGGTGGCCGGTCATCATTATCACCGGCAGTTGGCATCCGGAGGCGGCCAGAGTTTCGCAGAGCTCCACCCCGTTCATCCCGGGAAGATGCACGTCGACTATCAGGCAGGCATCCGTTTTCGGAAGTTTGCTATCGAGCACCGCGCGCGGACAGTCAAAGGCGATGACTCGAAATCCCGCGGAAAGCATCAATCTGCGCAGCGCGCGTAAAACCGATGAATCGTCCTCCACCAGGACCAGGGCGGGTTTCGTTCCGGTTGCCAAAAAATGAGGAGCGTCTCCGGGCGAAGGGCTTGTCACAGCCGCACCGACGCCATCTCCAGCATGATCGGATTGTGCCGCTCGCGAAATAAGACCTTGGTCGGATTCGGTTCGACCTTGGACGATTCGGCGCGGACGCTCGGGAGGTATCGGCCCAAAGTCCGCCTTCCGGCTGCGTGGGTGATGGCGAGAATGTAGGTCGAGACTTACAAAGTTCACCTTGACGGGTACAATCAGTTGCCGATATTGGAAGGCGAAGGCCTATGGGGGGCGCAAGGAGTTCTTTTACCTCGCCGATGACTGCGCGCTTTCGGCGCGGCGCTACGAAGCTTGGGAAATACAGGATGAAAATGAAGAGTTGCATAGTGAGAATGAGTCAGTTTCGTCAAATGTACATATTGTGCGCCGTTGTGCTCGCGGGATGCGCGAGCGCGGCGGTCACCCAGCAGGCGCAGCAGCAGCCTGCCGAGCTTGTCCGTCCAACTCAGATCGTCGTTTATCCCTTTGCGGCCGACGCCAGTGACGTCACGCTCAACCAAAGCATCGTTCAGAAAGCTTACCGCAGCGCGACCGGGGACAACGGGAACGCGGCTCAGCTTCAGATCGCCTATGACACCGCGCAAGCGATCTGTGATCAGGTCGTCTCCGATTTGACGGGGAAGGGCTACAATGCCGTTTGCGTCCAGCGCGGAACCTTCGTAGCGGGCGGCAACATTCTTATTATTGACGGCGCGCTCACTGATATCAGTGAGGGTAACCGGTTGCGCCGGTTGGTAATCGGTTTTGGCGCGGGCTCGTCGACCTTGGACGCGAATGTGACGATGTATCAGCGGGTTGGCGGCAATTTGAATCAGGTGCTCGCGTTCAGCACGCACGCCGACAGTGGCAAGATGCCCGGAGCGGCGGTGATGGCCCCGGTCGGCGTGGCCGCGGGTGGGGGCGCGGCGGCAGTTGTGGGCGTGAACGCGGCCGTCGGCGGGGCGAAGACTTATAGTTCGTCCACCAGTAGTCTGGCCAAGAAGACCTCGGATCAAATAGTCAAGACAGTAACCGACTATACTGCGCAGGCCGGATGGCGGATGCAGTAGGCGCGTCAGAGCCGAACTCATAAGACCCCCCGCGGCATCTGGCCGTCCTGGCGCTCCGCGCGCCCGATTTCAGCGCCACTAATCGCCTTGGCCAAGAAGCGAAAACGCACAAAGACAGAACCCGAATCTGGTGCGGCCGGGGGCGTCGCACAACAAGCCTCGAAGGCCTCGCCACAAAAGGCCGCATCGCGCGGCTTCGGTAGACGCACATGGTTCCTGCTGATCGCCGTGACAATACTCGTGGCGTTCGTCTTCACCGCCCGCGTAATTTTCAGCTTGGCGACGGCGTTGGCCGTGTCGGTGATGGTGATGCTTGATCTGGGCAATCGGCCGGCCCGATATCGCGCAACTCCTCGCACCGTATCGCCGGTGCCTGCGGCCACCTTCGTTGGAGCCGCAGCTTGTGGCGGATGTCATGCGCGCGAGTTGAAGCTGTGGATGGGTTCGCACCACGCCCTCGCCATGCAGCCTGCAAACGACTCGACCGTGCTTGGCAACTTCAGCGATGCGAGCTTGGCTGATGGCGCGGTGACGTCGCGCCTGTTCCGGCGCGGCGGCAAGTTCATGGTGCGGACCGACGGACCTGACGGTGCGCTTCACGATTACGAAATCAAATTCACCTTCGGGGTCTCGCCGCTGCAGCAATATCTAATCGAGTTGCCGGGGGGCCGGCTTCAAGCGCTCGGGATCGCGTGGGACAGCCGGTCTCGCCGGGCTGGCGGCCAACGCTGGTTCAATCTGCATCCCGGCCTGAAGTTGAGCGCCGGCGATCCGCTGCACTGGACCGGTATCGACCAAAACTGGAACTTCATGTGCGCCGACTGCCATTCGACCAACTTGCGCAAGAACTACAATCTCCATACGCGCACGTTTGCCACCGTGTATGCCGAGATCGATGTCGCCTGCGAGGCATGCCATGGGCCGGGCTCCAATCACGTGGCGTGGGCGGCGAAAAGCGGCGATTGGCGCCGGTACGAGGCGAATCACGGCCTGCTGATCGCGCTCGACGAGCGCCGCGGAATTAGTTGGAAGATCGATCCTGCGAGCGGAAACGTGGTCCGCAGTGAGCCGCGCCAAACCGAACGTGAAATCCAGACGTGCGCGCGATGCCATTCGCGGCGAAGCCAAATCCATGAAGACTACGTGCACGGCCAGCCCGTAGGCGATGATTATCGGGTCTCGCTGCTCGATGACGACCTCTACTATCCGGACGGGCAGATTAAGGATGAGGTCTACGAGTACGGCTCGTTCATCCAGAGCAGGATGTTCCATGCGGGAGTGACCTGCAGCGACTGTCATGAGCCTCATAGTCTGAAGCTTCGCGCGCAAGGCAACGGCGTTTGCCTCCAATGCCACACAGCGCGGAAGTACGATTCCATGCGGCATCACTTCCACAAGGCCGGGTCTCCCGGCTCGCGATGCGTGGAATGTCATATGCCGGCGCGAACCTACATGGTGGTGGATGCGCGGCGCGATCACAGCATCCGCGTTCCACGCCCCGATCTCTCGGTGAAGATCGGCGTGCCCAACGCGTGTAACGGATGCCATCGAGACAAGACCGCCGATTGGTCGGCCCATCAGGTGGCGAAGTGGTACGGGCACGAGCCCGCGGGATTTCAGCGGTTCGCCGAGGCGCTGTATGCGGGATCGATTGGCGCTCCGGGGGCGCGGAGATCGCTCGCGCAACTGATCGCGGATCGCGAGCAGCCGGCGATAGCGCGCGCGAGCGCTCTCGCGCTGATGGCCCGCGATCCCCAATCCGTCGGCGCGGCATCGGTGCGAGATGGCGCGCGCGATTCTTCGTCGCTGGTCAGACGCGCCGCCGCCCGCCTTCTGCCTGACGGAGATCCGCATGCGAGCTCAGGCGTGTCGGCGCTTCTTCTCAATGACCGGGTGCGTGCTGTGCGAATCGAGGCGGCGGAGGCGCTCGCGGGTGCGCCGACGAATGCCTTGCCCGAGAACGCAGCCGCGGCGCTCGAAAAGGCGACCGCCGAGTATGTCGCCGCGCAGGAGTTGAACGCGGATCGTCCGGAGGCCCATAGCAATCTCGCGTTGCTGTTCGCCAGAGAGAAGCGGTATCCCGAGGCCGAGCGCGAACTAAGGACGGCGTTGTCGCTCGATCCATCCTTTGCGCCCGCGGCAGTGAATCTCGCCGATCTCGATCGCGAACTCGGGCACGATGCTGAGGGCGAGCGCGTGTTGCGCGAGGCCATCGCCCGTTCACCGAACGATGCCTCGCTCCAGCATGCGTTCGGCCTACTGCTGGTCCGCCAGGGACACGGACAGGAGGCGCTCGAGCATCTGGCGGCGGCCGCGCGGCTGGATCCCGCCAATGCGCGCTTCGCGTACGTCTTCGCGGTGGCGCTCAACGGCGCAGGGCGCAATAACGAGGCACTCGCGGTGCTCGAAAACGACGTCGCAAGGCATCCCTACGATCGCGACTCGCTCGCCGCGTTGGTGAGCCTTTACCGGAGCGCAGGGAATCCGGAGAAGGCCGCCGGCTACGCGAAACGACTGGCGGAACTCGAGCCGAACGCTTGAACGATGGATTGTGGCGCAGTCGCCACATGTCAGGACTTCGTCAGACGGTTGGCTTCGAAATTTTCTCGCCACTTACGATATTGGAGTCTTCGGCAGTACCAACCACAGTCGACGACCATGCGACGAAAAGGCTGTAGCCGACCGCAAGAAGCGCCGGGCCGAGGAAGAGTCCGATCAGTCCGAACGCCATCGCGCCGCCCAACACCCCGAGCATCACGATCACCACCGGAGTCGTCCCGCCGCCGCGGCTAATCAGGAGAGGTTTGACGACGTTGTCCAGGCCGCCCACCAGCAGCCCCCAGATCATCAGGAACACGGCCCATTCGGTTGCTCCTTGCCGATACAACCAGAACGCGGCGGGTGCGGCGACCAGCAAAGGGCCGGCGGGAATCGCCGACACGAATAAAGTGACGAATCCAAGAAGCGGGGCTCCTGGAACTCCGGCGGCCGCGAATCCCAACCCCGCCAGTATGCCTTGCAACAGCGCGGTTCCGAGAACGCCATACAGAACCGAGCGCACCGTCGCGCCTGCCACCTCCAGAAGTTGCTCTCCGTTTCCGCTTGCGACCCGGTCGATAGTGGTACGCAGGCGCTCGGCGGCGGCTTCTCCGTCGCGGTAGAAAAAAAACGCGATAAGCAGGCTCAGGACGATTTGGAAAATTCCGCTGCCCACCGCGAGGCTGCCACCCAGCACGAAATCCGTGACCGTGGGCAGCCATTTCATCACCGCCGCGATGCGCGCCGAGCTGCTTTCGCTCAGCTCTTTCCAGTGATCGGCCAACTGGCTACCGACCAGCGGAATATTGGCTACCCAGTCGGGCAATTTTGGCGGACCCTGATGGGCGAGCTCCTGTGCCGCTCTGGTCAGGGCCGAGATATTGTTGGCCAGCGTGGTTGCGAGGATCACAACCGGGACGGCGATTATCGCCGCCAGAGCCAAGGTTGCGACCAACGCTGCGAGAGAGCGCCTTCCCCCCAGCGCGGCGTCCAGCCGCAGAAACATCGGCCACGTGGTGAAACACAGAATCGCCGCCCACAACGCCGCCGACATGAATGGACGCAGAATTAGCAGGCAACCAGCCACGAGCAATGCCACGGCCGCCAGGCCGATCCAGAGTTCGAGGCTTTGCTCGGATTCAGTGCCGCGGTTCACTGCTTGAACACTCCATCTCGATGTCGAGCCGCGCACCTCCGGCACGTTTTACCGCGCCGGCGAATTCCAGGAATTCGCTGTCTCCGGTGGCGGCTCTCTTCGCTTGCAGAGCTTCCTTCGATCGGTCGATCGATGGCTTGATGAGAAGAGGGGGTGGCGAGTGAGTGGAGTAAAATACTCAGTCCGCCAGCAGCTCGTGGAGCACGCTGTCTATCGCCGGAATGTCGCCGGCGTTCATCGGCGCCATATGTCCCCAGATCGAGGACACGACGCGACACTTGGCGCCCGGGATGTGTCGCGCCTCGTACTCGCTGTCCGCCGGCGGAAAATAACGGTCGTTGTCCACCGGCACGACGATCGTGCGGGCCTTGATCGCGCCGAGAGCGGCCTCGAAGTTACCGCTATAGACCGGATTGTGGCTGATGTCGCAGTGCATCCAGGTCCATAACTGCGAAAGCAGGTTGTTCGCATCGCAACGCACGAAGAATGGCTCCCAAAAATAGGCGACGTGCTCCTGGGTGTCGCTGGCCCCGAAGGCCCGGAAGACCTCCGTCCGGTAAAAGGGCTCCGACGTTCCCCATCCCGCATAGATCGCGGCGAAGGCCTTGAGCCCGTTGACCGGAGGGCGATCGTAAAAACCGTCGGCGAAGACCGGGTCCAGTTCCAGCGCGCGCTGCAACGCGATCAGGAAGACCTTGTTGTATGAAGCCGTCCGCGCCGAGCCAGCGATCGGACACGCGGCGCGCACCATATCCGGGAATTGCGCCGCCCACTGAAAGGTCTGGCAGGCGCCCATCGACCATCCGGTTACCAGGCGGATACGCGCGATGCCCAGTTTCTGGCTAAGCAAAAGCTGCTGCAATCGGACGTTGTCATGGATCGTAACCTTGGGAAAGCGGCCGCGCTCGTTTGGGGGCGGAGAGTTGCTGGGCGACGAGGACAGCCCATTAGCCAGCAGGTTTGTCATCACGATGAAATACTTGCGCGGATCGAGCGCGCGGCCCTCACCGACCATGAAAGTTTCGATGTCGTTATGTGTTCCCGTATACCACGTCGGCACCAGCACGGCGTTGTCGCGGGCCGCATTCAGCGTTCCGAGAGTTTTGTAAGCGAGCTTGGCCACCGGCAGCATCCCCCCTTTCTGCAGGAGGACATTAGGCAATTCCAAAACTTCGTGATCGCTCATCGCTTGGTCTCACATTTTTCCGTCGCGCGCATTCCCTGATCGCCCGCTTGCCGACTGGCCGCTCCGCTACTTAAACGCCTCATCGACCTCGACCTGATAACTGCTGGCCAAACTATTCGTCTCGTTCGCCATTCCCACGATGGCGAGGAGTTCGCCGAGCATGGCATCGGTCATTCCAGCTTTGCGCGCGCCTGCGGTATGAGACCGGATGCAGTATTCGCAGCCATTGGTCGCGCTGACCGCGATATAGATCATCTCCTTGACCAGCGGATCGAGGGCGCCCGGCGCCATCACTTCCTTGATGCTCTCCCAGGTTCGCCTGAGGGTTGGCGGATGATGGGCCAGCGCCTTCCAGAAGTTATTAATCCAATCAGTCTTGCGGGTAGCCATGATGTCATCATAGACGGCCCGGACCTCTGGGCTCGCCGCCGCATACTCGATGAGCTTTACAGTCGCCATGCTGCCTCCGCGCCCGCTGCGTCGCTAAAAGAGATATTCACTCATCTTCGGAAAGCGTGCGAAACCGCCGCTCGTATTCCTCGCAGGTCAGCCTTACGGCGGACAGATTGTGGCGCAGGAAGGCGCGGCCAACGGCTTGCTCGAATTCGTCGAGAAGCGCCTCCGCGCGCGCGGGCGAAAGGTTTTCGCCCAGTGCGTCGACTTCGGCGAGAGCGGCGCGCAACAACCGGTTGGCCTCTTCTTCGTTCCATCGATCGTTCAACTTGTTAAAACCTCGACGGATAAAAGCCCGCCACGCCGGACCGAGCAAGTCCCTTTTTGATAGTCGGAGAGGGGCACAGTGTCAAATAACCGCCTTGGACCTCGCTCAAAGCGAGATCCAAGGCTAGCCTGACAGGATCGCACAGGCGGTCGCAACATTCGCGGCCGGCGTGCGGGTTTGTCGAAACCGGCAGGGCGCGGCTCTCGCGCACCCAAGCAACGGGTCACGTAACTGCTGCCAGTCGTTGGCCCGGCCAGCTTTCTCTTCTAGAGGGATCCGGCGTGGAGGGATGCGACGACCCCTCTCGGAGGGGCGAAGAAAGCCGCGGCCCTCTCAAGTCTGCCGCGGGTCGCCAGAATTAGATCGTATTTACAATCTCCCAGTGAGAAGCAGCACGATCAGAATAATGAGGATGACTCCGCCAATCCCCATTCCACCAGCCGGCCCATAGGCGTAATAACCGCCACCACCGCCAAAAAGCAAAAGCAAGATGAGAATCAATAACAAAGGTGACATAGGTCCTCCTCCTACGATCAAATAATCTATAGCGTTATATCAAAGAATCCTTAAACCGGTTAGGCCTCGGTAGTCCGTTCTTGACCTGATAGCGGCCCGGTCGCGACTAAGTCGTCGGGCGTGGATTCCCCATCGCGTGATTTAACCGTCAGCGTGAACCCCGGCGTAAGTCGTGCCGCTGTGCCAGCGCGCGATCGCGCTCGCTGCAATACGTAGCGCCGGATGATCCGACGTGCCTGCTCTCTGGTTGAAACGACCTGGAAGCATCCCGCCGCGAGTAGTTCGGTCCGGTGCGCAATCGCCGCGTCTCCGCCCGCTATGATTAGCTGATTAGGCAACGCGATTTTGAGCGCGCGGACCAGCTCGAACGCTGCTGGAACACAATCCGAAAATGTGCAGGAAATGCAGATTATATGAGGCATGAAGCGTTTGGCGTACGCTTCAATGTCGGTCGCGCTCTTATCCTCGCCCAGAAAAGTCGCGGCAACTCCGTCTTGTCTAAGTAGTTCGAGGAGAATCTTGAGTCCAAGCGTGTGAACCTCACCAGGGGTACATACACCCAACACACGCAACGGAGGAGTCAGCAGAGGACGCTTGAATCGGCTGCCAAGTTCGCCTATCAGTTCGTCGGTGGTGTCCACAATGAACTGTTGATTCTCCCGACTGATATGGTCTTCAGTGCGTTCTTGTCCCATCATCGCCAGTGCGGGAAGAATGACGTTGTTGATGGTGGGGTCGAGTCCATGTTGGTCGCAATAACGAACCGCCACTGCGCGCGCCCCCGCCTTATCTACTTCGAGCAGTTTTCGATAGTAGTCGTGATAATCTTCCCGTCCCTCGTCCGCGCCGAGCAGTATAGTCAGAAAACTCAGTCCGGGAATATAGTCGCCGGCCACCTTGAGACAGGAAGTCAGCGGTGTCGCTAACAGCAGCCCGGGGAGCCCCCAGAGCCATGACCAAAACATTGCGGAAACGAGCAGGGCCAGAGGCGACAGACCAATTCCGCGCCCGATTAGAAATGGTTCGACGAGCTGGGCTGCCAACTGGTCAAGGACCACGAACACACCGAACACTTCCACTGACTCGGACCAGCCCGGGGACACCGCGAACGCGACCAGGGTCGGCAGAATCGCGGAAATCAACGCGCCGACGTACGGGATGAATCGCAGCAAAAAGGCCAGTGCGCCCCAGAACGCCGGATTTGGCAGTCGGAACGCCCACATCACGAGCGCTATGGAAGCCCCGTATCCGAGATTGATCAGAGAAAAAAACAGCAGATAGTGCGAGACTGTGGTGCTGGCCGTCGCGATGGCCTCAGCGGCGAGTGTAACGCGAATCCTGGCGGCGAGTCGCACGACACGGTCGCGAAGGCTTTCGCGTTCGTAAAGCAGGAAGAAGAAAAGAACTATGACGAGTAAAGTGCCGGCGAGAGAAGATAGTACCGGCACAGCCGGTTTTAGAACCGTCTCCGCGGTGGAAGACCCAACGGTTGCCTCTACTATGTCCGGAGACCGCTTCGGGCGAGGCCGAGCTTGCTGGAGCTGTTGCTCTACGTTTTGCACCCCATATTCTATGCGCGCGAGCCATTCGGGAGTGGCGCCCTGGACCGCGTTGATTTTCTTCGCAATGTTCGCCGAGTAGTCGGTCACGCCGACCGCCACCGCCGTGAGCTGTACGACCAGGAAGTATGCCAGCATGGCGATCGCGACCACGGTTGTAACCACGACCAGAGCAGAACTGACGAATCTACCGACAAAACGCTCCAGGCGGCCCGCTATGGGACTGAAGATCACCGCCAATATGGCGGCCATCGCCAAAGGCATAAGGATATCCTTGGCGAAATACAGTACCGCAGTGGCTATAATTACGCTGAGGATGGGTTGAGCCGCTCCTGAGCTCAAATCATCTTCTTCGGCTAATTGTATCGGGGGCCGTGCGGTATCAGATTCTTCTACTGATGGCATGCTATCAACGTCATGGTGACAAATAGTCGCGATAGGTAGTTTAGAGGACGTGCGCAAGTAGCCACCAGATGACGAGCACAGATATCGGCACGCCCAGTAACCACGCAATTGCATAACGCATTTGTTTAGACCTCCCTGCAGTGAGTTTTGGTTACGAAATTTGGTCGGAGCCGCCCGACGATTTGTGTAATAGAATCGGAGAGCGGTCGGCGAGTGATCTTGAGCAATCTCCTAGTGTCGGCGGTCATTTCCCATGCGTCCTCAGCATTCATTGCGATCTCCCGATGACCTATGCCAATGACCTATCGCGGAACGAAAACGACCGACGGCAGAAAGTACCTGTCTTGCATCAGCATTTGCCGTGCCACGCTCTGATTTAGTGTGCTGCCGGGTTTTTCCTAAGGTTTTCGCGGAGTTTCTGGTGCAAGTAATTCAAGGCCGTGTAAAAGTTGCACGGACGTTTTTGGATCTTCCGCTCGAGCGATCTGGAGCCCCCCTGGAGCCGGCGGTAGCGCGCGAGCGCGTTCTGCTCAAGCTAAGACGAAGCGATACCGGCGGTAGATTGCCAGGCGAGGCAAAACCCCCGCACTGTCCCTGGTGTGAGCCTTTACGGCCATCGTGCAGGGGAGCGAGTTCGGCTAAAAGCGCTCGAGGAATTGAGCGCCTGACCCACCGCCTTGTCGCCATTTGCCCCATCGGGAGACCGCGCGGAACGGAGAGATGTCGCCATTGGAGACACCTCTGACAGACGATTCGCGGCTTTAGTTATTCTGCACGATGGCACTCTGCTTGCTCTTTTTGAGCACAGGAAGACGCGGAACAGACCAGCGTGCGCGTGAAGGCAGATAAACAATAAACAAAAGTACGCAACATGAGGTAGGGACAATGGCGCTACTCGATAGATGGAATCCGTCACGAGATTTGGAGCGGTTTCGCCACGAGGTCGACGACCTGCTCGAAAAGTTCGGCCTCGAACGTGGAGCGTTTCTGAAGGATTGGGAATCGATTTCCACGCATCGGCCCGCGATTGAAGCTTACGTGGACGGCGACAAGTTCACGGTGCGGATCGAACTCCCAGGCGTCGACCCCAAGCAGGTCGATATCAAAGTCACCGGCGGAGTTCTGACCGTGAAAGGCTCGCGCGAGCAGAAGAGCGAAACAAAGAAGAACGATTTCTTTCGCCGCGAGATTCGCTACGGATCGTTCGAGCGGTCGCTGTCGTTGCCGGAAGGAATGAAAGCTGAGGACCTCAAGGCCAGCTACCGTGATGGCATTCTCGAGTTGACCGCCACGATGCCCAAGGAGGCGGTGGCCAAGGAGGTCAAGATCGAGATCGAAGGCCGCGAGGCCAAGCACGAGGCCAAGAAGGAAGAACGCACAGAGAAGGCCGGATGAAGCCGAACACCGGCCGGCACGCCGCCTGACTCATCGCCGGGCGGCGTCGCTTGTTTTTTAACGGTCTTGCAATTCGGGACCGACGATGGGTGAGTTGTACCTATGCGAAAAGCAAATCCGACACCTCGCAATCTCACCAAGAAATCCCGAGGGCTGATTCGAAGCCTCAATCGTAGCTTTGTCCGGGACGATAAGAGCCCCCAGGTCGCGCGTAAGACGGTTCAACCGAAGGAGCCAACTGTCTGTGCGCGGTGCGGCGCCGTGTTTCTGCACAAGACCTGGCGCCATAACCATAAATTGACCGATGAGCTACTGGAGCGGCGGCAATGGGGATTCTGTCCCGCCTGCGATGAAGTAAGCCAACAGGAAGGCCAGGGCCGGCTAATTATCCGCGGAACCGGATTGGCCGCCAACCGCGCGCTCATCCGCAGCCGCATCGAGAACGTCGCCCGCCGCGCCATGGTGACTCAGCCGGAGCGGCGGATAGTGTCGATCGACACGATCGAGTCCAAGGACGAAAAGGCGCTCGAGGTGCTGACGACCTCGCAAAAGCTGACCCATCGTATCGCGCACGAGCTGAAGAAGCTGTTCGGCGGACGGACCGCCTACAATTGGAGCGACGACGGGACGCTCTTCGCCACCTGGGAGCTCGAGCGCCGAAAGCCGAAAGCAAAGAAGGCTGGGCAAACCCGTAAGCGCCGCTGAAGGCGCCGGCGAACATAACGGCGCGAGCACTCGCGTGTAACAGCGGCGGTCGTCATCTGTTCAACGGCATCTGGTCGTCGATCCACTGCTCGGCATCGGCGGCTCGCGGAAAATCAACCGGCTGCGCGCGTTCTTTCCAAAGGATCTCCCATCTGCCGGTGTCGGGATTATTTCTGATGGTATAGCCCTCGTATTGGTAGCTATTGTATTTGCTCACGCCTCTCCACCTTCCGAAATATTGGCATCGGCGGCAAGTCGCGCCCTCACCTGACAATACCGGCGATGACGGTGCGCATGGCAAGGACCACCATCTTGCCGCGATGGCCGAAGTAGTTCAGGGGCCAGCGGGTGCATTCCCTATGCCAAGAGGACCTGATCTTAAAACTCCGCGCACGAGTCGCGGATACAGTTCTTGCTTAATTGGAAAGTGCGAAAGGAGAAAACAGCCATGAAAAAAACAAAACCGAAGACGAAGCCTGTAGCGGTAAAGAAGCCGGCCACGCGTCATAAGCGGGTCACCAAGATCAGAGAGGCGGCGGCCCCTGCGCGGAAAGCACCTGCGGTCAGGGAGCCTTCCGCCGTGAATTTGCTTGCTGACGCAATCGCCGATCTGGCGGCAATCGCGATGGAACTCCGCCAGATCGCGGACGATCTGCGCGAGCTGATGAGTCAGAGCGATGAGCCCGAGGTTGGCGAGCTGGTCATCACCGAGATTGAGAACCCGGAAAGCCTGGAAGAAGAGTCCTGACCGCGGAGCGCGTTGACGAACGTTCGCGGCGACCCGACATGGACTCGCGCCAGTGCGACGCAGTTCGAGACAAATGACTCCTTCGGCACCAGTCCTGTTTCCTTTCCGCCCAAAGGAAGAACGCGAGTCGTGCCAGACGAACGCGGCGAACGTCCATGTTGATGGCACGAGTGATGCTCTAAGACTTGATAATTCGACATGACGAAGCGACGCACAACTCGAAGCCGTGAATTGTTGATACCTTCTGACTCGGTGCGCCTGGAGGGTGAACTGGTCATCCCCGAGGGCGCCAGGGGGATCGTACTGTTCGCGCACGGCAGCGGCAGTAGCCGCCTGAGCCCGCGCAATCAGTATGTTGCGCAAACGCTTCAGCATGCCGGTATGGGAACTCTGCTGTTCGATCTCCTGACCGACGAGGAGGCGGCCGACCGGGAGAATGTTTTCGATATCGACTTCCTCGCCCATCGGCTTGGCGACGCGACGAGGTGGCTGAGAGCAAACGAGGATACGGCAGCCTACGCGCTGGCCTATTTCGGCGCCAGCACCGGAGCCGCGGCTGCGCTGACGGCCGCCGCTCAGGATCATGCGATTCGAGCGGTGGTTTCGCGCGGTGGCCGTCCCGACCTTGCGCTGCGCCATCTGGCCGAAGTGAAGGCGCCCACTCTGCTTATCGTGGGCGGCAGAGACTACGGGGTAATCGAGCTCAACGAGAAGGCGTATCGTCTCCTGAACTGCGAGAAGTCGCTGAAGATCGTACCCCGCGCGACCCATCTGTTCGAGGAAGAGGGAACGTTGGAGCAGGTGGCGAGCCTCGCCAGCGAATGGCTGGTACGTCACTTCGCGAGTGCGCCGGCCAAAGGGATTTCAACTGACTATCCGATCGTGTTCTCGAACCGCGCGGAGGCCGGACGGCGGCTCGCCGGTGCGCTTGCCTCCTACAAGGGCGAGCGGGTGGTCGTGCTGGGCATTGCGCGTGGCGGCCTGCCCGTGGCGCGCGAGGTTGCGCAGGCGCTCGACGCGCCGCTCGACATCGTGGTCGTGCGCAAGCTCGGCGCGCCGGGCCAGCCTGAACTGGGAATCGGCGCGGTGGTCGACGGCGACCATCCCCGCGCCATCTTCAACCAGGAAGTGATCGAGTCGCTCGGGGTCGGAGACGATTACATCAATCGTGAAATCGAGCGGCAGATCAGAGAGATAAAGCGCCGCGAGATCGAATACCGCGGCACCGAACCGGCAGTGCCACTGGCGGGCAAGACGGTGATCCTCGTCGACGATGGGATCGCCACCGGATCGTCGGTGCGGGCCGCGCTTCGCGGAGCGCGCCGGGCGAAGCCCAAGCAGCTCATACTGGCGGTTCCGGTCGCCCCTGCGGAAACCGTCGAAGCGCTGCGCGATGACGCCGACCAGATCGTTTGCCTGGAGACCCCCGAGAATTTTTTCGCCGTAGGGCAATTCTATCGGGATTTCCACCAGGTCAGCGACGGCGAAGTAAAACGAATTCTAGCCGCGAGGCGCCCAATCGAATCGGGCCCTCACGCGGAAGGCTGAGAAATTAACCGGGTAGCGAGGTGGAGACCATGAGAAACGAGACATTGCTGCGGGCGCTGCAGGAAAAGATGAGGAAGCTGACCGAAACCGGCATCGATTGTGCGGCTAAAATCGCACAACTGCGCGAGAAGGCCGAGCAAGCGCGACTGGGGATTGAAGCCGTCATGATGCAGCAGTCCAATGCCGCACGCGGACAGGAAGAGATTGCCGCAGAGGCAAAAGTGCTGCGCGATCACGTAAATGACCTGGCCCGTGGCCGAACAGACCCGGCTCTCATGTCGGCCCTCGAGGACGAGCTCAAGGATCTGGAAAGACGCGCGCGCGAGGCCAGTCAACAAATCGAGGGACTCCGCAATCGCGTCCGTCCGATGAGCGACGCTCTCGCGGCCGCCAAAGCCGAACTCGAGGCCAGCGAGGAGAGCCACAGGAACATAACCGACCAGACGATGAAACTGCGCGAGCATATCGAAAAAGTAGCGCACGTCTGAACTAGTCCGCTTTCCGCCGCGCCCGGAACGGGCCTGTGCTTAGGTAAGGCGGTGTTCTTGCTTGCTAAGCGCAAGACCGGACCTATTGAGGTGTTATGAAGCCGCTCCCGCATCTTTACGAGGTCAGTCTGAAAGACGGGCCCGGCGGTTATGCGACCGTCTTTGCCAGCGGTCCGCCCGAGCTAAGGATGGCGCCGCCGGTCGAGTTCGATGGCCCCGGCGATGCGTGGAGTCCCGAGCAGCTCCTGGTGGCGGCGGTCGAGAGCTGCTTTCTATTCACGCTCCGCGCGGTCGCGGCGGCGTCCAAAGTTGAGTACACGTCGATTCACATCACGGGCGAGGGACTGCTCCAGCGCAAGGAGGGCGTGGTCCGCATCACGGAAGTCGTGCTGAGGCCGGTGCTAAGCTTGCCGGCCGGATCCGACTCTGACGCGGCCGTCCAGATGCTGGAGAAGAGCGCCAAACTCTGCTTCCTCTCGGCGTCGCTCTCCGCGCCGGTTCGGCTCGAACCCCGAATCCTGATCTCCGAATGAACCGCGACCCATAACGATAGGGCCTGGCCTTTCCGTCGTCATTTGTCTGTAGGTATTGCCCGGCAAGGATATGGCAAACCGGCAAGCCGGCGATCGAAGCTACGAGCGTCTCTTTGATTCCATGCGCGCCGCATCCATCCATAGCTTCTTGAGGTCCTTGGGAAGCTGACTGAAAATATCCCATGCTTCCCCCTCCTGCCCGGTCGGGCTCTGGAAGAGCTCCTGCAAGGCCTGGAAGACGACTTTTACAGCGTGCGACGCTTCAACCTCCTGAATCTCCGCCCGCTCGGAAACTTCCCGGATAAAGTCCCGCTTATGGATGCGTCTGACTTCTCTTTCGGGCGATTCGGAGGCTAACCAGACCTGCTTAAGGCCCGCAGGCATCTGCGCCGCCGCGTCCGCAGCTTCCTTCGGTGTGATACGGTCACGCAACTCGCGGAAGACCGCTGCCACGATTCTGCTTGCCTGTTGCTTGTCAACCTTCAATTGGTCGGCGACTGTATGGATGAATTTTTCTTGTTCCATGGGCTCACCTTCATTCGTAAAGCGCATGGATGTAAAACGCATGAATTGTGCCGCATCGTGGGCCGGCAAAGGAGCACTGTTCCTGAGCCAGGTCCGGTCGCCTGCCGTCCAATGTGGTGCCATTTGCGCCATGTCCGCCCGTTTGCTGACGCGATCGGACCATCGGCATGAGTTATCGATTTGGCTCTTCCGACTCCTGCGCCATCCTCAGGTGCAAAGGGCGCAAGCGCGAGCTTTTCTTGGACTGATGGTCCTCCATGCGACGCAGGATGTCATCGAGCGCCATCACCGCTGCGACAATGTGCGGCCCCTTGTTAAGCATTACGCACTCGGCCCGCTCGCCCATCGCGGCATCGGTGATTTCCGCGCGCGACGGCTGACCCGTCTTGGTCAGCGACTCGAGCACCTGCGTCGCCCAGATCACCGGCATGTGCGCGGCCTCGCAGAACCACAGCATTTCTTCCTGCACCTCGGCCATTCGCTCATATCCGCATTCCACGGCCAGGTCGCCGCGCGCGATCATCACGCCCGCCGGATGCTGCCGCATTGCCGCCAACATCAGATTTGGCAGGCGCTCGAACGCCTGTCGGGTCTCGATCTTCAACACGATTCCCAGGCGCTCGCCCTTTAGCTCGCGGAGCCGCGATTGAAGCTCGTAAACGTCGCGCTCGTGACGCACGAACGACATCCCAACCAGGTCAGCGTGGGCGACGACGAATCGCAGGTCTTCCAGGTCCTTGGGCGTCATCGCCGGCAGGTCGATTGTGGTATCCGGCAGGTTGATTCCCTTGTCGGCTCCCAGCCGATCGCCCTTCGGCCTGGCGTGGGTGATTTCGACGTGGAGCGCGTCCGATTGCACCTGGCGGATGATGCCGCCGATTTTGCCGTCATCGAACCACACCGTTTCCCCGACGCGGACTTGCGGGAAAATCTCGGGAAGAGTGCATGAAATCACTGCCGGACTGAGAGTTCGGCCGGCCGCGTCGGTTCGCGCGGGCTTTCCGGGAACCGGTTTGCGCGTCACGATCAGTTGGTCGCCCTTGCCGAGCACGATGCCCTGCTGGAGAGGCGCCAAAGGCCCGACCTTGGTTTCGCGCGCGGCCCCCTCGTCCGCATTGACCCGCGAAAGAACGGTCTCCGGAGTGACGTATGCGGTTTGGCTGCATCGCGCCCAGCGGCCGACCCCCGAGCTGTCCTCGACTTCGAGCGTCCGGCGTTTGTCGCGCGCGTCTTTAAAGTGGATTTTGTCTCCCGGCTGGAGCGTCGCCAGCCATTCGGCTGCTACCGGCAACCGGGCGTCCGCGCCCGCCGGCATCCCGCCAGGAGTTCCCGTGGGCGCAAGCCAGATTCGCGCCGGACTCACGACGCGCCCAAGGCGATCGCGCTTGGGATGCCACACGATCACTTGCGGCCCCGGTTCCACAGGCCCGGTCCTGAGCTTGGGCCCCGCCAGATCCATCAGGATGCGGCAGGGGAGCGCAAGTTCGCGCCGCGCACGCTCGAGGTGCCCGACCATCCGCGCCCAAATCTCGGGCGTGTCGTGGGCGCAGTTGATCCGCATGCAATTCATCCCATGCGAAACCAAATCACGCACCAGCGTGTAGTCGTCGGCGGCCTCCGTCGACATCGTGACCATGATGCGGACGCCGCGATGGGTGGGCGCGGGTCCGAGCAGCGCTTCGGTGTTGGCCGCGAGCAGCGCGTTGCCCTCGTCAAAACCGGTGAACTCGGTTCTTGCGGGCGGCTCCAGCGGCCGCCCGGCCAGCTTGTGCAGAACGTTGAGCACGGCATCGAGGGTGCTCATCACGTGCGACTCGCTTCTGCCGAGCGAGGAGAGACCGAGCACGGCAAGCTCCTCTTGGAGCAGCCGGATATCGTGATGTCTAAGGGCGAGATAGTGCAGCAGATTGTCGGCACTTTTGCGCCACGCCGGATGCACGCTCGAAAGGAGTTTGGGGAAACCGGATTCGAGCTTGACCAGCGAGGCACGAATTTCTCCGAGCTTGGCGATCAGAATTTCGAAGGAATCGGGTTTGACTTTATTTTGGTCCAATTTTTCACAGCGTGGGACGCGGGCAGATTGGTGCTGTCATGCGCCGGGTCGGCAACGCCCTATCAGGAAAAATATCGTGCGCCGCGAGAGTTTACCCTTCTTGTGTTACGGGACTATTAATGCGGGATTGTGAAGTTCCTCGAAAGCCATTTGGCAGGCTTCTCCCGCCCTTCCGACATGCCGTTATTCCTGGCGTTACTGAAGAGGATCCGATCTCGATTGGAGGAAAACGGGACTCGTTTGTAATCGTTTTATGGGATCAAAATGAGCTTGCGAAGGCAATGATCGAGCGAACTATCCCTGATTCATCACTGGAGATACCGGGCCATAGCTGCGTGCATCTCATCGGAAAACGCAGAGAAGCCCGAGGCCACGATCGTTCCGGTATAGAAGATGAGTCCTTGGACAACAGTGGCTTTGTCGCCATGTCTGAACGCTGTGGTAACTATACCATTGTCACCAAAGCTCGAATCGAACGAGCCGTCAGGGTTGACGCGGGCGAGTATGAACTTGCCAGCACTTCGAGGAAGGGTGTCGGTCCATCCACCCACGACGATTTGGCCAGACGGTCCGTCACCGCCATCACTTACAATTACCGCTCTGAGTCCCCCGAATTCGATAGGACCCCGGAAAATTAGGTGGCCATTACCATTGAACGAATTATCCTGGCCTCCGTCAGGAGTGAGGCGAAACAGACATGGCCGTCCACCACGCGTCTCCCCCGCAACGACGATTCGATCGTCCGTATTAGTCCCAGAGGCCGAATTAATCGCCACCGCCTGAGCATAAGCGCAAGTTTCGTTTTCCACGGTTCCTTTGTTACCAAAGCTTGAATCCAGCCTGCCGTCGGACAAAAAACGAGCTACGATGGAGGTCAACGGAAATCTCCTGGTATTACCGACAACCACGATATTGCCATTGCTCTGTAGTCCGACCGCTCGGCCAAACACTTGACCAGGACCATAACGATCCGTCACCCCCAGATCGGTAAGTACGAGGCCGTCGGTTCCGAAACTCTGATCGGTGGTTCCGTCGGAATTGAAACGGGCCAAAAACATCTTGGTAGGGTGCTTAGCTGGATCAGGTGGAAGAGCGTACCCAACGATTAGGAATTTTTCGTCATTCTGCATCGCCAGGCCTGTCGCGATGGCGTGCTGGTGCGGAAAAGGGATCTGCTTGAAGACCGTTCCGTTTGAACCGAAGGAGCTATCGGGCGCGCCGTTCGCCTCGTACCTGCTGAGGGAAATCCGATTACTCTCGCTGCCGGCGGTTACGATTTTGGAGTCAGAGAGAATCACCAACCCCACCCCGGAATGCGTAGCGGAATTCACCACCACCCCACCGTTGCCGAATTCCGGGTCCAACTTGCCCACAAAAGTTCTGATCAGAAGTTGCTTGCTGTTCCTGCTTCCCACGCTGGCGATTGCGCCGGTATTCCTGTCAAATGCGACCGCGCGGAAATCCCCGTTAGCCAACAGGAACTTGCCGCCGTTTCCGAAGCTCGGATCAAGATCGCCTGAAGCGCACCAGACGATGCTCGAAGTCATCGCGATGCACAGTGCCGCAACCAGGAGAGCCTCGAACAACTTGGATGATTTCTTCATTCCCCTCACCTTTGGTGACTCGCCGCGGTTTGTTAATGAGCCGAGGATTTCCGTTTTGAATCTCCGCTTCCAACTCCCCGTGTAGGCCGGACGACCGCTTGCTGCAAGGGTTTCAGCCGGTATCGGTCGACGGTATTCCCGTTGGCGCCGGAAGGGACCGGTTTCGCCTCCGGCGAGCACGCAACGCTCCGACAGGACCCCTTTTCCCGAGCCATCCATAGACCCTTCCCCCGCCAAACCAGCGTCGTCATCGAGATTTGCTTCGCGGTGCACGCGCCTCATCCCGCTGGCATGGGCAAGGCGGCGGCTTTCCGCGGCATGTCCGCGAACAGCCGCCGGCTCAGATGGCTCTCGGCCAGCAGCAACCAGTAGTGGCGCGCATGTTGGATGAGCCGTCCGCCGGTCTTCACCAACCGCTCCTGCAAGCTGGTAAGCGACCACTTCCCGATTCGCGCGGGCAGCGCCAGCCGGCGCCACAAATTCCCGAGGTTATAGCCGAGGACACTCAACCGAGCCGCACCTCGTTGGCGCGGAAGCGATGACAGGAAAGCCGCGTCATCGCGACCGCCTGCTTGCCTGCCTTGATCCATTGTTCCGCCGCGCCGCACTCCAGGATTTTCTTGGAGCCAATCAGCCGAAAGGTCGGATCCTGGGACAGCCGCTCAGCGTCGTTCACGTCCACATAGCCCTGCCAGTCGCCTGTAGACCGACCGCGGCCGAATCGATTAGATGCCTTTCTATGAGTGCGCTCAAGCCCAGACGCTCCTCCAGCTCGCGCACCAGAATCAGTGCGGCCCGATGTTTGTATCAGAAGCGCTGAACCAGTTCGCAGTTGCATGGATAGGACGCACTCGCCCGGCAAAATGGCAGAGCAACCAGGCCAAAACCGATGGATACGCGGGAAATCGATGGCCCGGAGATTGCTCGCCCGAAGATTCCTCGAAAGCCGCGTGCGGGGTTTGTCACCGTAACGGAGGTATCAGAGATGTATCAGAGCGTTGGTACGCGCGAGGAACTGGTCCATCGGGCCGAAGCTTTGATCCCGGTGCTCCGGGCACGGGCCGCGGAGGCCGACGCCTTGCGCCACCTCCCCGCGCAAACCGCGCGCGATCTGAAGGCTTCCGGCGTCGCTCGCATCCTGCAGCCCGCGCGCTACGGCGGCTGCGAGGCCTCGTTCGCCGGCATGGTCGATATTCTCAGAACGATCGGACGGGGATGCGGCTCCACGGCGTGGTGCCTTGCCCAATACATCGGCCACAACTTCATGGTGTCGCAGTGGGCGCCCCCGGCCCAGGAGGCGGTCTGGCGCGACGCGCCCGACAACCTCGTCAGCGGCATTTTCATTCCCCTGCTCGGCCGCGCCACGAAAGTCGACGACGGCTATCGCGTGACCGGACAATGGCCCTTCGTGAGCGGAGTGAACAATTGCGATTGGTGCATTCTCACAGCCATGGTCACCAATACCGGCGATGGCGTGCCTGAGGAACGTTATTTTCTGGTGCCGCGAGGCCAGTTCACGATCGTCCCGACCTGGGATTCGGTGGGGCTGCATGGCTCTGGCAGCGACGACGTGAAGGTCGAGGAACTGCTGGTGCCCGAGCACATGACCCTGCCGATTGGCTGTCTCAAGGGCGGAGAGACCCCCGGCAATCATCTCCATCCCGCGCCGCTTTACCGCTCGCCGAGCTACATGTGGTTCGGCATCCTGCTCAACAGCGCATCGCTCGGTATGGCCGAGGGAATGCTGATTGACTATCTGGGAGAAGCGAAGAAGCGAATCGCGCTCATGTCAGGTCAGGAGACCCGCAGCTCGATGAGTCAGCACATCAAGGTCGCGGAAGCCGGCGCCGCCCTGGAAGCGGCCCGGGCCCTCCTGTACGCGACCTGCGACGAAATCATGGTTCTGCTCGAGGCGGGGAAGTTGCCGAGCGACGAGCAACGCACGCGCTATCGATCGTTCGCCGCGTATGCGGGGAAGCTGGCGTTTGCGGGCGCGAATGCGATCTGGGACGCGGACGGTGCACGCGGCGTGTACCTGAAAAATCACCTCGGCCGTGAGTACCGAAATCTATGTACCTCCACCCGCCATGTCACGCACAACTGGGACGTCAACGCGGCCGCGCACGGACGGGTGAAATTAGGTTTGCCGCTGGACAATCCAGCCCTGTGATCCGTCACTGACCGGGATTTTCCGCAGCGGCGTCAGCGGCATCAGGTAGTGCCCTAATTAGGACATTGTGCCGACTCCCGGATTATGCCGCATTTGTCGCGCCGACCAGCACAGTTCATGTGGCACGGGCTAGAGATGCCGGCATAATCAGAGCCCTTCCAGGAAGGCGGCAGATCGTCGCTTGGCGATCGCGACCGGGTGAGAGCACGGTGGGTTGCGTTTTCGCCATCGCTTTTTCTTTCAGCTCTATGTCGACGTGGACATACATCTGGGTGTTGTCGATGGACTCATGGCCGAGCCAGAGTGCGATTACGGTTCGGTCCACGCCGTTATGAAGAACTGCATCGGGGCAGGGCTTGCGAACGATGCGCTGGGCCGCATCGCGGTCGAGCCGAGCTCCGCGATTACTCACGAACAGCGGCTCTTTTTCGGCGTCAGCGGCGCGGCGTACACGTCGCGACAGCAAGGCATGCCGGGCGACTGCGTATGCTACAGATTAGCAAGAGCGCGCGAAGTCGTTAGTACTTTGGCACATAGAGATCGTTTAGAAAGAGCAAATAAGGTTTGTCCACCGCTATCACAGGATCTTTCAATCGAATTTTGTTCATTCCAAAGGCTTTTAAGATTCCACCGATCAACCACACCTCACCAAGATCCAGTGTCCGTCGTTCGTACTTGACATGTTCGTTGACATCTCTCTGCCAAGCCAAACACGTGCGCCTCAGCTCTTCATATACTCCTTGAGCAGCTGGCATCCCGCAGCGTCCAACTCTAATATTGCGGCCCATTTCGGCGCAGAATTTTCTGAAACTCCGTGCGTGTTTAGAATTTCGCACTTCGAGAATCGCCGAAATCAAATCAATATGCTTGTCATCGGCGAACTTTATGACGTACTCTGCTACCGGGGGAATGTCCCAGCAAGCGTTGAGGAAGTACGTAGCATCAGAGGACTTGAGCTTCTCGTCCACAAATCCGACTACCTTGTCCGCAAATCCTTTCGGCAAGGCCAGTGCGTCACTTATCGTACGCCTAAAATATTCGGCACGCGTAGGGTGTGGGGACAAGTAAAGGCCTAACGATCTGGCTAACTCCAGATAGAAATGAGCACGTTCAATGGACCGATTAGTCCCAGTAAACATTCTCATCGGCGGAGCGAACTCCTCTAGGGTCTGCGACAGGAGTTCCGCCTGAGTCCTCAAGTCTTCTGCAACATCATCCCGAAACGAGCCATTGATCACTGAGTAGTGATACTGGCGTAATTCGAGGTCTCCCTTTCGTATTTCATCAAGCAACACTTGATGTTGGTGATCCATCTTTACGCTCGCGTCGTGAGCATCGCGCTCGAACGTGACAAATTTGACTACTTCGGCCGCCAGTTGCGCTCGCAACGGTCCGTCGATTAGTAGACCCGAGACCGCATCGCCGAAAAATTCACATACGATCTTGCAGTTCTCTTCAAGCGCGAGCAACTGGGAATCCACAACTACACGATCGTATAGAACCAAATTCTGAATTAGATTGTGTAGCGTGGTCGCATCGCCACGAATAGCTTGTCGTTCGGATGTGCTGCTGCACTGGAAGTATTCGGGCGGGGTGGAAAGTACTGTTTGGCCGTCCACCAAGACAGCGGTGCTAAGATCTAGGTCGGTGATCCTCTGGAGCTTGACGGTAGTGGTCATGTCTTGCTTCCTACTTGCGGGTGAACCTTGCAAGGGACCTTAAACGCGCATCCTGGTCGAGATTTACAGAGTCTGCAAGCGCGGTCTGCCTTGAGCGCCGGGTCCATCCCCAGCTTCAAATTCGCGCCATCAAACCGAGGCGTTAAGCGTCGACGACTCCCCACCCCGGCGCAGCGGCCGGATTATAGGACAACTCTCAATCGCGCGTCGAACGCCAGATGCGAGGAAATGCACAGCCGAATTATGCCGATATTTCGCACGGGTGCTCGCGCCTTCAGTAGGACAGCGCCAAGATACGGTGCATAATTCGGGAGTCGGCATAATGCGAATCATGCCGATATCGGCATAAGATCCACTGCCCGGCGTCAGCTGCGGCTTGAACAGCGAGCGCTACACTTCGTATTTCTTGCTGGTCTCCAGGACTTCGGGCGCCCCCAGCAGGTCGGTTATCTCGGGTAGAAGCTCCAGGCCGGCGCCGCCGGAGATCGTGCCGGTGCGCGCGAGTTCGCTCATCGCGTCGCGGGTGCGCTGATAGATGGCGAAAAGCGTGGCGATGTGGATCATCACCTTGAAACCATACTGAGCGATCTCTGCCGGATGCAGTAGTTGTCCGTTATACAGCAGCGGTAGCCCGTCGAGCAGCCGCGCGCAGTTTTTGAGATCCTCCAGCGTCTTGATGCCGTCGACGAAGATCAGGTCGGCGCCCGCCGCGCGATAGGCGCGTGCGCGCCGTGTCACCTCTTCCCAGCCCAGCGGAGCAAGCGCGTCGGTTCGCGCAATTATCACCAGGTCGGGATCGCGCCGGGCGTCGATCGCCGCGCGCAGCTTGGCCGTCATGTTTTCGAGCGGGATAACCTGCTTGCCTTCGAGGAAGCCGCAACGCTTGGGCCACACCTGGTCCTCGATATGCAGCGCCGCCGCGCCCGCGTCCTCGTATTCGCGGATGGTGCGCTGGACATTGATCGCTTCGCCATAGCCCGTGTCGGCGTCGCAGATGAGCGGGATGTCCACCGATCTCGCAAGCGCTCTGACGTTTTCGACCATCTCGCCCATCGTCAGCAGGCCGAGATCGGGAAAGCCGCGTGCGGCCGCGGTTCCAAAGCCAGTCATGTAGATCGCCTTGAATCCCTCGCGCTGGGCGAGTCGCGCCTGCAGGCAGTCGTAAACGAACGGGGCGACTACCATTTCCGGCCCGTTCAAGAGCTTTCGCAAGCGCGATCGTGTCTCAGGCATACGCGCGTTCTCCCTGGATCCGAGCGGTCAACGTGGCACTGCGGCGACTGAAAAACTGCGCTGAATTGTACCATCGGGAGTTTCTTTGTATACAATGCGGACCGTCCGAACGAAGGAAACCGCCATGACTGACGGAACTGACGCCAACAAGCAGATTCTTTGCGGATTCGGGATCGACGTCGACGCGGTTGCGGGATGGCTCGGCTCCTACGGCGGCCAGGATTCGCCGTTCGATATCTCGCGCGGCCTTTTTGCCGGCGAGGTGGGTACTCCGCGGCTGCTGCGGCTGTTTGACCGTTACAAAATCAAGACCTCATGGTTCATTCCCGGCCATTCGATCGAAACCTTTCCCGAGCAGATGCGCGAGGTCGCGCAGGCCGGCCACGAAATTGGCGCACATGGCTATTCGCATGAAAACCCGGTCGCGATGACTCCGCGCCAGGAAGAGGACGTGCTGGAGCGGTCGGTCGAGCTGGTCCAGGACCTGGCCGGCAGGAAGCCGCGCGGTTTCGTCGCGCCGTGGTGGGAGATGTCGCCCGTCACCGCCGAGTTGCTGCTCAAATACGGGTTTCGCTACGACCACAGCCAGGGCCACCACGATTTTCAGCCCTATTATGCGCGGATCGGCGAAAGCTGGACCAACATCGACTACACTAGGCCCGCATCGCAGTGGATGAAACCGCTAAAGCGCGGCAAAGCGGTCGACCTGGTGGAGATTTCGGCCAATTGGTACCTCGACGATCTCCCGCCGATGATGTTCATCAAGGCCTCACCCAATAGCCACGGCTTCGTCAACCCGCGTGACATCGAGCAGTTGTGGCGCGATCAGTTCGACTGGGTATACCGCGAATATGAGTGGGCGATATTTCCACTGACTATTCATCCGGACGTATCGGGCCGCCCGCAGGTGCTCCTGATGCTCGAGCGGCTCATCGAATACATCAGTGGACATTCGGGCGTGCGCTGGTGCACGATGGAAGAGATGGCGGACGAGTTCCGGAGGCGCCATCCGTTCAAAAGCTGATCGATCGCTTCGCGCAAGAGCGGCCATGAAGGCCCACACGCTCAGGAATACTGGCCGGCTCGCTCGGCGAGCCGCACGCTTTCGACCGTGTCGGTGGGTGACAGGCCGGCGCCCAGAGCGATACCCAGGCGTTCCATTGGCGGCGCTCAGGATTTCAATTCTTCGAGGTAAGCGAGCGCGTCCGCGAGTGACACCACGTCACCGTACTTGCTGTCCATGTCGAACAGATTGGCCTCGTGCGGTTCCTCGGCGCGATCGCCGACCGCCTCGTGCGGGATAATCGGCCTGAAGCCGTGCGAGAGCGCATCGACCACGCTCGCGCGCACGCATCCGCTGGTAGTGCATCCGGTGACGATCAGCGTGTCGACACCGCGCGTGACCAGGGTCGCGGAGAGCTGCGTTCCGAGAAAGGCGGAGGCGTACTTCTTCACCAGCAGCAAATCCTCGGGAGCGCGGCGAATGCGAGGATCGAGCTCGATCAGGTCCGAGCCGAGTTTGAGCTCGAGCAGGGTGGGCGCCTTCTCGGGCCACAGGCCGCCGTCGCCGGGCACGTTGGGATCGTAGCCGACGACCGTAAAGACGATCGGCACGCCCCTTTTTCGCGCGGCCGGGATGAGCTTGTTTATCGCCGCGACCTGCGGGTCGAGGTTGCCGGCAAGCGACGATTTCTCGGGCGCGGTGAAACCGATCTGCATGTCGACCACCAACAAGGCGGGCCGTTTGCCATAGCCAATCCGGTGACCCAGGCCGCTTCGGTTATAGATCGATCGTTTGTCGTCGCTCTTTTTTTCATTGCCCATGGCGTGGCCTCCGAGCAATAGTTGAAGCCGTACTGGCGCAAAGCTCGAGCTTCATCAGCCGTGCGGCTTCATCACCTGTGCAACCGCTTGTCCCAAACCCCGCTTGCCCACAATCTCGCCGTTCTCCATCACCAACTGGCCGCGCAAAAAGGTCATCACCGGAACGCCTCTGACTTTGCGGCCTTCCCATAGTGAGTAGTCAGTGCGTCCGCGGTAGCGATGCCGGCCCAGGGTGACTTCGGCCTCCGGATCGACCACCACCAGATCGGCGTCGGAGCCCATCGCGATGACGCCCTTTTTCGGATAGGTGCCATACATCCGGGCCGCGTTCTCCGACAGCGCGCGGGCGATCGTGACGAGATCGATCCCACGCCGGTTCACCGCCTCGTCGAAGATCAGCGCTAATGTATCGGCCACCTGATTGTTCACGCCGACGCGGCAGTCCCAGAAATCGCCGCGCTCCTTGAAGCTCGCGGTGTAGGTGAGACTGTCGGTGCCGATCGTTGAAAGCGTGCCGTCCTTGATCCCGCGCCACAAGCGATCGCGATCCTTCTGGAAGCGAAGGGGAGGCTGGATTTTTCCCTTGCAGCCGGCGTCGATCGCGTCCATCTCGGGCGCGGTGGTCGAGAGAAAGTAGGCGATCGTTTCACCCACGATCGGCAGGCCCTGGGCCTTGAGCGAAGCGATGGTTTCGACGCTCTGCGCCGCGCTGATATGCACCGGGTAGAGCGGGCATCCGAGCTGGTTGGCGATGAGCCCGTAAGTGTAAATCTGTACGCTCTCCGCCCACTCGGGACTGCTTTCGGCCCACGCCGTAAGGTGATCGCTCCGTCCCATGCGCCTGAGCTCGTCGATAAGGATTCCGCGCACGAACGGATCCTCGGCGTGGATCATCGGGAACACCGGCCGCCCGGCGGTGTTGATCGCGCGGCAGGCCTCGTAGAAGAAGGCCGGGCTGATTCCCTCCTTGCTCATGCCGAAGCCTTCGGCCTGCGCGCCGGCATAGCCGGTGAAAAATTTGTAGGAGACGCCGCCCTGGGATGCGACCGCGGGAATCTGCTTGACCTGATCGAGCGTGTTGACCACGCAGGTGACCTTGAAGTCGCACCAACTGCGCGACTCGCCGCACTTGACCGCGCGCGATAAAAGTTCGGGCAACGGCTCGCGGCCGATCAGCGTAGTGGTGGCAATCGTGGTGACGCCACCGACCAGGCATTCACGGGTATCCATTTCGAAATCCGTGGCCATCGCGTCGTCGCTGAAGGTGTCGCCGCTGAGGCCCAGATGCACGTGCGGGTCGAACAACCCTGGCATTACGATCTTGCCTTGGAGGTCGATTTCGCGCCGCGCGCTACCCAGCGTCTGCTCGGTTCCCACGGCCACGATCCGCTCGCCGGAAATCGCCAGGCCGCCCCGAATCGCGCCGCTCGGAGTGACTATCAGGCCATTCTTGAGCAGCAAGTCATTAGTCATACTAAGGCTCCCTTGGTCAAAGCTCCGGCGGCGATGAAGCTTTCGCCAACATCTCGCACAGGTGTCCGCGGCGCAACATCAAGCTCGCACTGCCGCGCGGACGTGCGGGCCCCCGCTGGCAAAAGACCGTTGCAAAGCTGTATGCAATTTACAAATGAAAAAGGGCTTGCCGCTCTCGTGGCTCCGGGCAAGTCCGCCGACGGCCCGGCTTCGTCATCGTACCGGCGCGGCGGCATCCCTTCTGGCATCGCTTTGGAGGTCTAGATGGCGTACAGACTCGGCGTCGATGTGGGTGGGACTTTCACCGACCTGCTGCTGATCGACGAAGATACGGGCGCAACCTTCCGCGCCAAAGTGCCAACGACTCCGGCCAACCAGGCGGCGGCGGTCCTGGACGGAATCGGGCGCGTATGCGCGATCGCGGGGATCAAGCCGTCCGCGCTCACTGAGTTGATGCACGGCACGACGGTTACCACCAATGCCGTACTGGAGGGAAAAGGCGCGCGCGTCGGACTCATCACGACCGAAGGCTATCGCCAGATTCTTCAGGTGGCGCGCTCCTACGTTCCGGGCGGTCTTGCGGGATGGATTATCTGGCCCAAGCCTGAGCCGCTGGCGGCGCTCGATGATACGGTGGAAGTGCGCGAGCGAATCGGTGCGCGCGGCGAGATCGTGCACGAACTGGATGAAGCGAGCGCGCGCGAAGCGCTGAAGCATCTTAGGCGCCGCGGGGTCGAGGCGATAACCGTGTCGCTGATCAATGCCTACGCGAATCCCGCGCACGAGCGGCGCATCCGCGATATCGCCAAAGAGGAGGCGCCCGACCTTCCGGTGTCGCTCTCCAGCGAGATTCTGCCCGAGATGCGCGAGTACGAGCGCACCATTACCACAGTCGCCAACTCTTACGTGCGGCCGACCGTGGCGCGTTACCTCTCGAGTCTCAGAAGCGAGCTCAAATCGCGCGGAGTCGGCGCGCTGCTCGAACTGCTGCGCTCCGACGGCGGGTTGATGTCGTTCGAGGCGGCCGAGGAAGCTCCCGTCAACATGCTGCTCAGCGGACCGGCGGGCGGCGTCGCGGGTGCTCTATGGGTCGCCAGACACGCCGGCTTCGACAACGTGCTCACGCTCGATATGGGCGGCACCTCGACCGACGTTTGTCTCATCGAACGCGGAGAGCCGCGCGTGCGGCGCGAGACCATGGTTGGCAATGTCGCGGTGCGCGTCTCCTCGCTCGATGTCCGATCGGTAGGCGCCGGCGGCGGGTCGATCGCCAAAGTGCCCGCGCTGACGCGCGCGCTGCGGGTCGGACCCGAGAGCGCGGGAGCCGAACCCGGTCCGGCGGCCTATGGCCGCGGTGGCGCGCAGCCAACGGTTACGGACGCCAACGTGATGCTCGGCTATTTGCCGGTCGATTTGCTCGGCGGCGATATGAAGCTCGATCGCGAGGCGGCGCAAAGCGCGGTGGAAAAGGTGGCCACCGGGCTCGGGATCGGACTGATGGAAGCGGCGGCGGGAATAGTCGACGTCGTCAACGAGCACATATTCGGCGCATTGCGCCTGGTCTCGGTCGAGCAGGGTTACGATCCGCGCGGCTTCGCGCTGGTGGCCTTTGGCGGCGCAGGGCCGCTCCACGCCAACGCGCTGGGCGCTTTGCTGGGATGCTGGCCGGTAATCATCCCACCGAGTCCCGGCGTACTCTGCGCTTACGGCGATGCGACCACGCGGCTGCGCAACGAAGCCGCATGCACTTACATCCGGCGCTTCTCCGCCACCTCGGGCAGCGACGTTGCGGAAACCCTTGGCGCGCTGGGCGAAAGCGCCGGCGCAGTGCTCGAAGCGGAAGGCCTGCCGCGCTCCGCCCGCTCGACCGTCTACCAGGCCGACGTGCGTTATCATGGGCAGGGTTTCGAGGTGCCGGTCGCGGTCGACGTGGCCGGCCTCCGGCAGGACGGGATCGATCCGGTGCGCAAGGCGTTCGACGAAATCCATCGCCGCTTGTTCACCTTCAACCTCGACGTCGAGCACGAGTTCGTGAACCTGCGCGCGATCGTGCAGGAGAATAGCCGCGAGCTCAAACCCGCCCGCCTGGCCAAAGGCGGACCCGACCCCGCCGCCGCGTTGAAGGGCGAAACTCCGATTTGGGCGCACGGGCGCTTGCTTAGCGCCAAACTTTACGATCGCGCGAGACTGCTCGCGCACAACGTGCTCGACGGTCCAGCGATAGTCACTGAGATGGACAGCACGACGCTCATCCTGCCCGGCCATTTCGGTGAGGTGGACGCTTTCGGAAACATCCTGATTCGCCCGAGGCAATAGAATTTCCCCGACGCGAAAGTCCGTCGCGCTCATCAACGCTCAGCATGAGAAAGAAGCCGGAGAATTGAAAATGACAAAGACCCAAATCATCGAGCGCAACCGCGAGCCGTTTCGGCCGCTCGAAGTCGACACTGTAACCCTGGACATCATCGAAAGCGCACTGCGCAACGCGCGATATGAGATGGACGCCGTGCTGTTCCGTACCGCGATGTCCCCTGGGATTCGCGAGCAGCACGACGAGTTCCCGATGATCGCCGAGCGCAAGGGCCGCATGGTGGTCGGTCAGTTCGGTTCATTCATCGGCGGATTCCTCGACGCCTACGAGGGCACGGTCGAGAAGGGCGACATCTTTCTCACTTCGGACCCATACAAGTGCGACGGCGCGATTAGCCACTCGGCTGACTGGCTGGTGTTGCTACCCATTTACTATAGCGACGGTCGTCTGGTCGGATGGGCCGCGATGCTCGGGCACATGTCTGACGTCGGCGGCAAGGTGCCGGGAAGCCTGCCCACCGACGCGACCAGCATTTTCGAGGAAGGGATGCTCGCGCCGCCGATAAAAATCTATCGCGGCGGAGCGCTCCAGGAGGATCTGCTCGCGCTGGTACTCAACCAGGTCCGCATGCCGCACTGGAATCGCAGCGATTTGAACGCGATCGTCGCCGCCTGCCGCACCGCCGAGCGCCGCGTGACCGAGATGTGCGACCGCTTCGGAGTCGATCTCTTGGTCTCCGCGATGGAAGCCTCGCTCGAACGAAATCGGCGCGCGATGGCCGAGCTGATCAAGCGCTCGATCCCGGAGCAGGAGATGGTCTTCGAGGACTACGTCTGCGACGACGGACGCGGGCACGGCCCCTACAAATTGCGCTGCTCGATGAAGCGCGTAGGCGAACGGGTGAAGCTCGACTGGAGCGGGACCGATCCGCAGTCCGAGGGCCCGATAAACTTCTACCTCAACGAAAACATGCTTCGGATGTTCTTCGGCATCTATATGATAATGATCTTCGACCCGCAGATTCTTTACAACGACGGTTTTTATGATCTGGTCGACGTGCACATTCCCGCCGGCTCGCTCTTGAAGCCGCGTTTTCCGGCGGCGCTTTCGTGTCGCACGCACGCGCTCGGCCGCATCTTCGATGTGCTTGGCGGCCTGTTGGGTCAGCGCCAGCCGGAGTTTTTGTGCGCCGCCGGGTTTTCCTCGTCCCCGCACCTGATGTACTCGGGTTTCGACTCGCGCGGCGAATGGTACCAGCTCTATCAAATCGGCTTCGGCGGAATACCCGGACGGCCGGTGGGCGATGGTCCCGATGGGCACTCGATGTGGCCCTCGTTCACCAACGTGCCCAACGAGTTCCTCGAAGCTTACTTTCCACTGCGCATCGAACGCTACGAAACCGTGGCCGACAGCGGCGGCCCCGGTCTTCATCGCGGCGGCAACGGAATCGAGATCGTTTACCGCTTTCTCGAACCGGGCGAGATCTCGATCCACGACGACCGCTGGCTCACTTATCCATGGGGCGTGAACGGCGGCCTGCCCGGCGCGCGCAGCCGTAAATTCATCGTTCGCACCGATGGCGCCACGGAAGTCCTCAGTTCGAAGTGCGACCACGTGAAAGTGAATGAGGGCGACCTGCTGCATTACATCACATGGGGCGGTGGGGGATGGGGCGATCCGCTCAAGCGCGACTCCGCGCTGGTGGCTGCAGAGGCCGGGCGCGGCTTGATGACCGTCGGCGGCGCGCGGCGCTATGGGGTCGTGCTGGCGCCGGACTCAACCGTGGACGAGGCGGCCACACGCGAGCTGCGCAAAATGATGGCGGCCGAGCGCGGCGCCGTGCGGGTATTTGATTTCGGGCCGCCGGTGGAGGAACTCAAGCGCAACTGCCAGCAGGAAACCGGACTCCCGGCACCCGCCTGGCCGCGCTTTACCCGTGCCGTCTAGGCGCCACGCTCAGCGAGCGGCCTCAAGCGCCGCGTCGATCATCGCGCGCGGAAGCTTTTGCTGTAGGTGGCGAGTGGAAATATTGCAGTCGTCCTTGCGCAGCAGTGTAGTCCCTTTACGGCGCCGGGTGATATACGAAGGAAGCGCTTGTTTGTTTAGGTAACCGATGCGCTGTTCAAAATGCGAGACGAATAATCCGTTAGGCAACAATTTCTGCACGCAATGCGGAAATGCGCTTGCTAGACTCTGTGCCAGATGTGGTGCTGAGAATCCGGCGGCATCAAACTTTTGCGGCAAGTGCGGCGCCGCGCTTGAATCTTCTGCGGCGCCCTCGGCAAAGAACTCAGACGATCGTTCGATTCGAGTGGCGGATACCTCCGCCCCTGAAAATATCGAGGGCGAGCGGAAAACGGTCACCGCGCTGTTCGCCGATATCAAGGGTTCGACCGAGCTGATGGAGGACCTTGATCCCGAAGACGCTCGTCGCGTGATCGATCCAGCGTTGAAGCTGATGATTGATGCCGCGCATCGCTACGAGGGATACGTCGTGCAATCCACCGGCGACGGCATCTTCGCGCTGTTCGGCGCTCCCGTGGCCCACGAAGACCATCCGCAGCGCGCGCTGCTGGCGGCGCTCCGGATGCAACAGGAAATCAAAACGCTGGCCGGGAATCTGCGCGCCGAGGGTCGTGCGCCGATCCAGATTCGGATCGGACTCAACACTGGCGAAGTGGTGGTGCGCCCGATTCAGACCGCCGAGCAGCATGTCGAGTACACACCTATCGGTCACACGGCGAACCTGGCCTCGCGGATGCAAACGCTGGCAGAGCCCGGCTCGGTGGTGGCGAGCGAGGCGACGTTTCGGCTGTGTGACGGCTACTTTCTTTTCAGAGCGCTTGGGCCGTCACGCATCAAGGGAGTCAACGAGCCGGTAAACGTCTACCAAGTGATCGGGCTTGGATCGCTGCGCACGCGGCTGCAGCGCTCGGCCGGCCGGGGGCTCTCGAAATTCGTCGGCCGCGAGCGCGAGATGGCCGCGATGCGCCACGCGCTGGAACTGGTGAAGAAGGGCCTGGGACAAGTCGTTGCAGCGATGGGTGAGGCGGGGCTGGGCAAGTCGCGACTGCTCTATGAGTTCAAGATGACCTCGCAGAGCGGATGCCAGACTCTGGAAACCTTCTCGGTCTCGCACGGCAAGGCTTCGGCCTACCTGCCGGTCATCGAGCTGCTGAACAACTACTTCGAAATCGAGGCCGACGACGACGCTCGCAAACGGCGCGAGAAGATGGCCGGCAAGGTGGTGATGCTCGACCACGCGCTGGAGGACTCGCTGCCGTACCTGTTCGCGTTGCTGGGCGTGGAGGAAACGGCCGGCGCGCTGGCGCAGATGGATGGACAAGTGCGCCAGCGGCGGACACTGGAGGCGATTAAGCGGATTTTGCTGCGCGAGAGCCTCAACCAGCCACTGATCGTCGTGTTCGAGGACCTGCACTGGGTCGACAACGAGACCCAGGCGCTGCTCGACCTGTTGGTGGACACGATTGGCAATGCGCGCGTGCTCTTGCTGGTGAATTATCGGCCCCAGTACCGGCACAACTGGAGCAACAAGAGCCATTACGCGCAGCTTCGATTGGATCCTCTGGGACGCGAGAGCGCCGAGGAAATGATTACGGCGTTGCTCGGCGACGACGCCGCGCTGCAACCGCTGCGCCGGCTGATCATCGACAAAACGGAAGGCAACCCTTTCTACATGGAAGAGACGGTGCAGGTGCTGTTCGACGGGGGAGCGCTGGTGCGCAATGGGACCATCAAGCTGACCAAGCCGCTTGACGAACTGAAGATCCCTCCGACCGTGCAGGCGATTCTGGCTTCTCGTATCGACCGCCTGCCCGCTGACGAGAAAGACCTGCTGCAGACGCTGGCGGTGATGGGCAAAGAGTTTCCGCTGGGGTTGATCAGGAAAGTCACGGGCAAGCCGGATGACGAACTGGAGCGGATGCTCGGCACTTTGCAGCTCGGCGAGTTCATCTACGAGCAGCCCGCGCTGCCTGACGTGGAGTACACCTTCAAGCACGCGCTCACGCTGGAGGTGGCGTACGGCTCGGTGCTGAACGAGCGCCGCAAGCCACTCCATGAGCGAACGGCACAGGCGCTCGAGTCGCTGTTCGCCGGCACGCTCGACGATCACCTGCCGGAGCTCGCCCGCCACTACAGTCGCAGTGGAAATACCAACAAGGCGATACATTATCTACGGATGGCAGGCGAGCAGGCGGCCGGGCGGTGCGCTCATGAAGAGGCGATCGGCCTGTTTAATTCCGCGCTCGAAATGCTCGCGCGTATGCCCGAAAGTCGGGAGCGGATGCGGCCGGAAGTCGAGCTACGTCTTGCCCTCGTCGGATCATTGGTTGCGAACAAGGGCTATGCGGCGCCCGAAGTCGCCGAGTCTGCGCAGCGCGCGCTCGAGCTCAGCGGCGAACTGGGCGAACCCGAATTACATTTCTCGGCACTGATGTTTGCCTGGGCCTTCCATCAGGTACGCCGCGATCTCGGACGCGCAGCCGAGGCCAGCAAGGAGCTGGTCGAACTTGCCGAGCGCGCGCGCGAGCCGACGATGATAGTGCACGCGAATTTTGCCAGCGGCGCAGTGGCGCTCTTTTGCGGCAGACTCCAGGCTGCCCGTGCAAGACTGGAACAGGCGGTGGCCATCCATGATCCTGCGCCATTGGCCGGGATGCCGCAGGATCCTCGGGTCGCTGCGCTTTCTTTCCTCGCGTTGACGTTGTGGCTTCTTGGCTATCCGACTGCCGCCGCCCGGATGACCGTGGAGGCGGTCGGGCGGGCGCGAGGCCTCGGCCATCCGATGAGTCTGGCTTTTGCGCTCAGCTACGGAGCGATGCTGCAGCTTTGCCACCGCGACCCCGAAGCCGCGCACGAACTGGCGGACGAGGCCCGAAGAACGGCGATGGAGCACGGCTTTCGTTATTGGAGTGCACTCGGATCGACCTATCGTGGCATCGCTCAGACCGCTCTCGGACGAGCAGAGGAGGGTATTCCGGAAACTCTCGCGGGCATCGACTCCTACCGCGCGACGGGATCCGCATTGGGCGGCGCGGCCGTCATGGTGGGCCTGGCGTCATCCTATCTCAAAGCAGGTTTGGCGGATGACGCGCTGAGAGTCTCGGGCCTGGCGCTCGGCGTGATCGAGCAAACCGGGGCACGTATGAGCGAGGCCGAACTGTATCGGCTCAAGGGGGAGGCGCTGATGGGCGGCGGGGCGCCATTCGAAGCGCAGGCGCAAGCCTGCTTCGAGAAAGCGATCATGGTGGCTCGCGAGCAGGGAGCCAGGTCGTGGGAATTGCGGGCGACCACGAGCCTCGCGCGACTCCTCAAGCGGGGCAGCCGCCACGAGTCGCACACGATGCTCGCGGACATCTACGGGTGGTTCACTGAAGGTTTCGACACCGCCGATCTGACAGACGCCAAGGCACTGCTCGACGAACTCGACGCATAGCCGACTCGGTCCGCCTCGTGACGGGTGCGCCTTTTTCCGCCACCTGCTAGTGGCGAGGAGGCCTGCTTCCCTCGTAGTGGAGGCTCATACCCGCGATGCCGGCAGCCACGTTCAAACCGTTTTGACCCTCGACCGACACCGGCTGCAGCGCGATGGACTTGTGAAAGCCGCCGAGCAGAACATTCGCGCCACCGCCTACTCCCAGAGCCAGACTCGCCTGTGCGCCGCCATAGTCTCCCGCCAGCGCTCCACGCCCCAGATTCCTAGTCGGCGCGGCGACAGCCCACAAAATCACCGCGGACTGCAGATACCCGATGTCGGCGCCGAACTTGGAAATGGTACCGCTATAGTATTCGGTTCGATGGCTATTCGACGTGTACGTGCATCGGATACTATGCGACGAGCCTATGACAAAACCCCATCCGGCGGCCTCATGACAGGTGAGGTAACCTGTTTTAACCGTCATCTTATCAGCCGCGTGCACGGGTACTACTGACAAAGCAAAAAGTAAGAACCCCGCCATCGCGAACAGAATCCGATTTTTGATCTTCACGGGCAACTCCATGGCAATCCACCAGTACCGTTTTGATCAATCTCTTTTGTGCTTTTCGTACTAGGGACTGGTCGTAGTCGTCGTGGTCGTCGCAGACGACGGCTCTCCATTGTTCCAGGTGGTAGTAGTCTGATGCTGTACCTGACCATCGACAGATGTCGTCGTCCTCTTCTGCTCCACAGCCCCATTACCCCAAGTCGTCGAGGTGGTAGTTTGACTCGCCTCCGACGTTGGCCCTACTACGACAGCAGGTGGAACTTGTACAACGGGAGGCGGTACCTGCACAACAGGAGGGGGTACTTGCACGACAGGCGCAGGCACGGTGTCCACCTCTTTGGTGCTGGAATAGCAGCCGGTAAGGATTGATCCGCTCGCGAGCGCTGCGGCAATTATCAATGATGCGAAACTTTTGTAAAAGCGCATGGCTTAGCCTCCGATGGCTAACGGCAGCGGTCCTGTCGCGCCCTGATTCGATGAATCCTTCAGCCTGTTCGCCCACCCTATTCACCCGGACGCGGCGGAATCGCGGCAAAATTCCCAGGGTCGTCCGCCATAGCTATTTTGATGTCAGGATGTTGCTGGAAGAATGCATTGAGATCAGGATGCTTTCTCAGGTAGCGCGCATCATTAATCAGGGACGGGTTGTACGCCAATGCGCGTTCAATGCCGGCATGCGTATCGGCAAATTCTTGCCACGTCTGGAGGCGAGCCGTGTCAATGTCACGGTTGTCGGCTGGCGCAAACACGATAGTGGTATTGCCGCTTTGGACTGCGCTGACCGGCTCAGCGCTTTCCGATTGAACGACGACCGGCTGGCTGTCCTGTGCTGTCACAGGTACGGTGAAAGCCAAGCCGAGGCCAGTTGCAAATAAAACTGTTGTCCAACGCATAAATTTTCTCCTTTCCAAACTCATTGAATAACCGAAAACTTGCCGTTCTGCGGCTTTCCTACCTTTTTTTCCAGGAGAATCTTCCGGAAGAAGTGGAATGCCCAAGTGATATTCCCACTTGCACGAGCGAGCCATATGACGAGCAAGCAATATGCCAACGGTTGAAGAATCGTCACGGGGAATCGCAGACTAACGCGATTAGGGCGCCTTCGCCGCAAAAATCTCGCGTCATTGCACTCAAAGGTCGGGGGTGCGCATGCGTAGATTCGTCCGCTGAAGAGATGTGTTTACCATTGTAAGATTTACTGAATACGAACCGGCGAGGCCGGTCGATGCAGCTTGCTCCGCGATTCGCGAAATCAGCCATCAGCGCGGGCTTTCGAGCAGGCCTTCGCAAATCAAAGATGTGCTTTCCAATCCACCCTATTGGTTATTCACATAACCGACGCGAACTGGTCTTAAAACGGCGCTCCATGTACTATGGAGCAGTCGGGATCGATACAGGAATCGAGACCCGCTTTGATCCAGCCCTACGATGGCCTTTTTGCTCGCCTTCGACCACGTTCCGCTAGATTAATCTGCAATGTGCGGAAAAGAAGGCTCGAGCAGGAGCCATATGTATCTTCCCATTTCGATTGGCAGCATTGTAGCGATCATTCTTGTTCTCTGGTTGCTCGGTGCGGTCTGAAGATCCGTCGAGGTTCAAGTTTCTGGCTGTAGGCTAGAGAAACGCCAGCGTCGTAATCAAATGACGTTCGAAATAGCTAGGAGGTAAAGAGTTATGCTACTTCTCATTATTGTGATTATTTTGCTGTTTGGCGGTGGCGGATTTTACGGCTACCGTAGCGGTTACTACGGGAACAGGGGAATGAGCGTTGTAGGTCTCCTGCTGGTCGTGCTCGTAGTGTGGCTCGTGCTCGGAGGCGGTTTCGGCCATGCCATGTACATACGGTGACCGTCGAAGGTATGTGCGACGATGCGTAAAATGCCTATTCCCGCTCATCACCAAGGGATTTGAGTGCGAGTCTGGTTGGCTGCCAATACACGGGACGGCCTGATGGCCTTGTGCGGATAGCTGAACATCTGGGCGTATCGCTCAGGCGCGCCATCGAGAAAAAGTCTCGATGGCGCGCCAGTTTTCGCCCGGGTTGCCCCGCCTCTTTTTAGTGCCAGGTCAGCTGATTTTTTACCGCCACAACACCCTGTGCGCTGGCCGCTATATTACCGGCGCGCTTAGCGTCCTCAGCCGACTTCATTACTCCGGTCAATAGGATTTTGCCGTGATCGCAGTCGACAATAATCGGTGAATCGTCGGTGACTCCATCGTTAGCCAGGGCGCTTTTGACCTCGGTTATCAGAAGGGCATCGTTAGCCCGATCGGCCGCCGACTGGTAATGGTGATGCGCCTCGAGGCTCACACTTTCGTTGTCTTTCGTGACGGAACTCGATTCCGCTGCTTTGGCCTCAGCGGCTTGAACTCGGGCGGTCAGCGATTGGGTTCCTACCAATATGCAGGCTACGGCGCCTATCAAAACGAATCTGCCAGATTGTGGAACGGGTCCTAGGTTAAACATCGTATACTTCTTCTATATAGCGCGCGGCAAAGATCGCGGCGCTCGCCTAGTTACTAGGAGTCACTGTCGTGGACTCGCTATGATGGCTGCTGGTGCTGTTTTCGGTTCCTGTGCCCGGATCGGACGTCGTCGAATAGCTGGTCCGATCGCTAGCAGTACTGGAGGTGGTGGTTGGGGGCGTGGGTGGAGCCTGCGGCGGAGCTTGCATAACAACTTGAGGCTGTGGCGCCGGGACATAGGTGGTGGTCGTTTCCTTGCTGGTTTTAGTGGTCCCACAAGCGCTAATGACGATAACGAGTGCAAGACTCATCGCGCCGATTGCTATGCTTTGAGCGTATTTCATTTCTTTCACATCTCCCTGCGAGTTAGCCGCCCACCTTGCCGGTCGGATGAGGGCTATATTCTTATAGTTGGCGATATATTGTCAGGCCACTGCCACTCAATCCGAGCGCTTAGTAGGTGCTGGTCCTTACCGTGGTAGTCTTTGTCGTGCTGACCGGCACATTTTGGCTGGTAGTAGTCGTGGTCTGCGATTGCTGCGATGCCTGCGGTGCGACGGAATCGGCAGGGACCCAAATTGCGCATCCAGCAGCACCCAAACTGCCGATCAAGAAAGTGAGAGCAATATACACCGCTGTACTTGTTGCTTTATTCTTCATGGCACCAATGTAGCATGGTGGCCGTCGAACTATGTACTGCGAGACACACCATTATGGTTATCTGCGGGACTGAAACAACGCAAAGCCGACTGCAATCGATGACTGAAGCGCGCAAGATGAGAATCCGGGATGATGCGCAGAACCGGCGCGCGTTCTTGACGACCAGCGAGTTGGCGCTTTCGCAGGATTCTGGGCGCCGTTGGGATAGCCAAGTTGGCAATTGTGTTCCGTAGAGAACACGAACTGATTGGACTGTCGCGAAGGCCCCACGATACGATTACGGACGGCGCGAGATCTGGGTGGCCTGGATTCCGGAGAGGTTTCGCCCGTGCGGCGAGCAGCGTTCAGTGAGACAGCGAACGGTGAGGATATACGTGCGGATATAGGGAAGAGCAGCCGATGATCAGCAAAAAAAAGGCTTTGAAACGAGACCAATTTCTTACAAAGATGCACACTTACCTCATGGACACCAAGACGAGGTTAATGCGAGAAATCGCGGCCCAGCTTCGGAGCGACCGAGAAACCAGCAGAGACGATTGCATGGATAGCTGCGACCTCGCCTCCGAAGAGAATGAGCGCGAGATGAGCACGATGCTGTCCGAGCGGGAACGGCTCAAAGTAGGGCAAATCGACGAAGCGCTTAGGCGAATCGCGTTGCTGAAATACGGCTTGTGCGGGATGTGCGGACTCGAGGTCACCGAGGAGCGCCTCCATGCGATGCCTTTCACGCGGCTCTGTTGCGATTGCCAGCAGGAGCGCGAGCGCGAGGCCAAGACTCGGCGCGACCACGAGGAACCGGACCAGGAGCAGGACGGTTGCAAGCTCGGCTCGGTCCACGCACAGGAAGAGAGCAGCCGCGACTCGCGCAGAAGCTTCGGTAATGAACCGGCTCTGGGACTGCTTCAGGCCGAACCCGGCCACAGGGAATAGCCGTCACGGTTTCGGCAATCATAACGCCTAAGCATCCTTAAATGGCGCAGTTGTTTAGACAACAATCCGAATTCGCACGTTCAAAACGCTTTCGCGCCGGCCAAATTGTCTGAAGTATCCTACCTACGGAGGCCCTCATGTCACCTTTGCTATTGATTTTGATCTTGCTTTTGCTGTTCGGCGGCGGCGGCGGCTACTATGCCTACGGTCCCTATGGCGGAATCGGGATCGGCGGAATCATCCTCATCATCCTGATCGTGATGCTTCTCTCGGGACGATTGTAGGATACGAGCGCCGGCGTCCGGACGTTAGTGAAATGAATCGTGACCGCGGCGGTCCACCCTAGCATTTGTTGAAGGCTATCTTCCGAACGCGGGCAGAGTCTCCCGGCTGCATCGGGCGGCCGGATAACGAATTACTCATTTCCGAACTGGCAAGTGCCAAAGCGGTTCCCCGCACTACGCACCACGCCAGGGCGAATGCAACCAGCGAAGCCACGAGAACGGGGAGCAAGCCGCTCAAGTCAAACACTTCATGATACTTGCCGGATACCGCCAGCAGATGCGGTGCCTGCTCAGTTAGGTACGTAGACACCGGTGTCAAGGCGTGAGCGTCAAAGACGACGTATATCGAGTACGCCTCGCCCGCGACGCACCCCGCGAGAAGACTCAAGCGCTTCACATGCCTTGAAGGATTCCACATCCCCTCGACCAGGCGCTTCCAATCAGACTCCATGGCCTGCATCTCGTTGCTGCGGATATGCAACGGCTCAAGTTCGCCAATTTCGTCGTAAGTGATCGCTGTGTTGAGCACATGCTGTGTCAGTGTCGTATCCTCGTGTTAGGGGATTGGAGCGCGCCTGTGGAGTGATCGGATACTATTTGAACCGGCTGTCGTTCGCGCGGCGGCGCATCCACAGTATTGGTCGCGTTCAGAAGTGCAAGGTTAGTGCGCGCGGGCAAATATCGAGGCGATGCCTGAAGCAGATCGCGCCACTCGGCAGATGCGTCCGCCTTGTCTCCCTGCTCGGCGTAGATCACACCCAGCATATTGCGAGCATCCGCTTGCTGCGGATCCAGCAATAGCGACACCAGTATCTCACGCCTGGCCGGGTCCAGCATTCCGCGGCGCTCATAAGCCAAGGCAAGATTGAAGTGGGATTCCGAATGCCCGGGTCCAAGCAGCGTCGCGAGTTGCAGAGAGTGCGTGGCGCCTTCCAGGTCGTCAGTCTGAAGATACGCGAGGCCCAGATTCAGAAATAAATCCCAGCGTACGAGCCCAAGCGCGATTGCCTGCCGGTACGCTCGGATTTCGTTCGCCTGATCGTGCAGCATCCCGTAGGAGAACCCCAGGTGATAGTAGGTCAGTGGATTTGACGGCTGGGTCTTCAGCACTTCGCGATGAAGCCGAATCGACTCGGGGTAATCCTCGATACTGAGGAAGTAGTCGGCCGCAGGATCGCAGACCCGGGCCTCGGTGGCGCTCGCGGCGGATACTTTCGAAAGTGGGAGCGATGCGAGCAGCCACATAGTCGTGGCGAGCAACAGCAGGCGAACGCTCTTCGAAGAACTGAATATTCCGCCATGCTTGCACGCCGATGAGCAACGGAGATTGTTCACAACCGCTACCGTCTCCGCCGTGCCTGTTGAGATCACATACTATGTGTATCTCGGAGCGTCGGAAGACGACAACTAATCGCGGTTATCTTGGAGACACCGATGTCGCTTCAGGGCGAATGAAGGAAAACCTGACAGCGGTACGGCTGGCTGGCAGCCGAGGCCTTTCTGTTGCAGCCGAGGTCGGTGGTGCGTGCGGGCCGGTTCGGGGGCGTGCGCCGCAGGGTGTCTCAAGCCGCTTGGAGGTTCCTTGAATTCCCCAGATCAGTGGTGCGGATAACGAGTTGGCGCCCCTGGCGAAAAACCAGATGTTCACGCTCCAACTGGGCGAGATGCTCAGTGACTCTGGGTCGCGACGCACCCACCAGGCTGGCAAGGTCCTTATGGCTGAAGGCTACTCTTAGCAGCGTGCCGCGCGATTCTTCGATTCCAAAGTCCTGACACAATTCGAGCAACGCCATCTCGAGGCGTTCGTGTAGGCTCAGGTTCAGAAAAGTGGAGCCGCGCAACAGCAGCCTATACCAAAGGCGCAGATTATTCTGGTGAAACTCCCTGAATGCAGATGGCAGAGCGCTCGCTGCAATGGCGTTGAAATGGTCCCAGCCTAGAGTGCCGAACCGGCAATTGCTGTACGCGCTGCACTGAAAGCGCCATCGACTGGGCAATTGCGACGGAAACTCCGGGATCGGGCCCGGCGGAATCAGCGCCACAGTGATCCGCTCGCCTCTGGCGTTGAGACAAGTGATCTTTGCAACCCCGGTCAGAAGAATATGAGCTTCGGAGGTCAGCCCGTTCTCACCGAGCATAACTTCATGCCGTTTGAAATTACTCGTGGCCAGTCCGGTCGCCAGGCCGCCCAGTTCCAGATTCGAGAGCCAGTTCAAACCCTTCAGCCGTTTCAGCAGACCAAGATCGGTGTCACGGCTCGTTTCTCCTTTCTTCAGCATCGGGGTTCTCCTTCGGCGAGAACCACCACAGTACTCCAGGTGCAACGAAAATCATAACGAAGTGTAACCTGGTGAAGGAAAATAGTGTCCCCGAAGGAACCCGCGAAAGCGCGTAGAGCGTCCCAGAGCGTCTATTTGTTCTGCTAAGATGGGCTACCACGGGCCAGCGGGCCCATCTGATGCCCAGCTATCGGCTTTCGCATCGGAATGTGACCCAGCGAGGAAGTTTTCCAGCCGGTCGCGCTTCACGATCAGTTGCCGGCCCCGTCGTAATATGAGGTGTTTTTGCTCGAACGCCATCAAATGTTCGCTAACCCGCGGCCGCGACGCGCCCACTAATTCAGCCAGATCTTTGTGGCGCGCCGGCACTGAAAGGCGCATCCCTTCGTCCTCGCGAACGCCGAAAGTCTCGCTCAACTCGAGCAGAATCAGCGCCAGCCGCTCCGCCAGTGAACAGTTCATGAAGTTCAAGCAGCGCAACTGCACGAGGTCCCACCGCCCAACATAATTGGCCGCCAGCCGCTTGAAGTCCGCCGATCCTATTCCCAGGCAAATCTCGACGAACGCATCCCAGTCTATAGTTCCGACCTGGCAGTTGGTGACCGCCTCGCAACGGAAGTTATAGTGGACGCCGACCACTGGCTGCGGAAAAGACGGAATCATCCCGGGCGCCAGCATGATCACCATGGCGCGACGGCCTTTGCGGTTTCGGCAGGTGATTCGCGCCACTCCCGAAAGCAATATAAAGCAGCAGTCCGAACTGTTCCTCTCATCGAAGATCTGGCCGCGCTTCTCGGTTACGCTCACCGACAGCGCGCCGGCGACTTTGTTCAGTTGGCGGGTCGTAAGCCAGGAGATATTCTTCAGCCCTTTGAGCTTGCGCACCTCTGACACTCGAATGGCAGTCATGGAATGACCATAGCAGTGTTAGCTCTCCAGTATGTAGTGGCGTTGCAGCTGTATAATGCCTGGTCGATGATTGTGGTTATTCATATAACCAATCCCGCGGTCTAACTGGAGGGCGGAAGCTCGTAATGCGGGTGCGGAAGGAAAGAAGCGGCCGCACTATCGCGAGGATTCGGTACGGCCGCTTCCGAGTGTGTTTGAAAACAAGATCGCTTCCTCAGGCCCGCCGCGCTTTCCATTGGTTCACGCGCTTGTATGCTGTGGCTGCCAGCCGACGCGACTTCCGCCGAAGAAGCCTGGAGCTGCCCGCGTTAGACCTGCGAGTCCGACTGATCCGCAGCCTGTGAACGCGGCGACTATCCACATCTGACTAAAAACGTATCACGCGGAGCACACTTGCGTGTCTGTCAGGGCACCGCTAAACGCCCCGGTTCGACAAGATCGGTTCTCCGTAGCACTCCAAAGTCGGAAATGCCGGCAAGTCCTTTGCCTCGTTTAAGGCGCGAGCACACGATGGTGCAAGGACGAATATACAACACCGTGAAATGTATTCTCGCAGTGATGTTGGGTGTCGCGATGCTGGCTTTGCAAGCGTGCTTTTTTCCGTCAGGAGGGTCTTCGATCCAACCGGCGTATCGCTACAGCCAAGGGTATCAATATAACCAGCCGCAATATTCGCAGCAGCAGTATGGAGAGTATGGGCAATTTCCCGCCTATAGATATTCACAGGTGCCGGCAAATCCGCAATCTGGATATTTAACCTCGGGCCGGCCTGTCGAGTCTGACGGACGGTATGCGTCGCGGCACGCGATCTGCGACGCCTACGGCAATAACTGCATCATCTGCGACGCTCAGAATGATCGCTGCAGGCGCCAGCCGTCTAACAGGTGATGTCGGGCAAGGGGATCGCGAACAGACGCCGTCCTAGTCAATACGAGGACGGAGCCTGTTCGCTTTACGTACGGAGGTAATACGATGGAACGCAGAATGGAGATACTAAAAATGATACGCAGGACGGAGGTCATCCCTTTGAGACGCACCATGTTGGTCGCGGCGGCCGCGATGCTCGCGGTTGGCTGCAGCACTGCGCAGGCTCCGGATCAGGTGGCGCTGGCGCCGGTTCAGGCGCCGCTCGTCGGCCCTCAAGGCTATCAGGGTCCAGCCGGTCCCGCGGGTCCGCAGGGCCCCGTTGGAGCGACAGGTGCTCCGGGTTACGTGATGGCAGGTCCTGCCGGGGTCGCAGGCCCCATGGGTCCCATGGGCGTGCAAGGTCCAGCCGGACCGATGGGCGCTCCGGGCGCCGTTGTGGCTGGTGCTCGCGGAGCAACGGGTGATATGGGTCCTGCTGGTATGCCGGGCGCGCCTGGCGAGACGGGCGCTCAGGGCTCCAGCATGATCGGTCCTGCCGGCCCAAGTGGTCCTGCCGGTCCGGCTGGCGCGCAGGGGTTGGCCGGACAGACGGGCGCTAACGGCGCGACATTGGTCGGTCCCACCGGGCCCGAAGGTCGTTTGGGCGCGCTGGGTGAGCAAGGCGTCAGTGGCGCGACGGGTGCGCAAGGATACGCGATGGCCGGCCGCGCTGGTGCAGCAGGCCCTTCGGGTGACGTAGGGGCGGAAGGCCCAACCGGACCGAGAGGCGCCCAGGGCCGGGTCGGGATGGTCAATCAGTGGACCCGGTATCGGGAAATCACGTTTGAAAGCGACGCTGCGGACATCGAGCCTTCCGGGATGAATACGATCTCGGGGATCGCGGCGTACATGGCACAGAATCCGTCCCTCGAGCTGGGCATCGACGGCTCGATTAATTCGGCCAGCACAGATCCCACAAACCAGGACCTGAGCAACCGTCGAGTAAGCGCAGTTCGTGACGCACTGGTCCAGGCTGGCGTGCCCGCTTACAAGATCCAGATAGGCGCGTTCGGCGATCCGCAGCTAAGGCGCAATCGACGCGTCGACGTACTGCTCAAAACCGGCGTCTAAGCAGCGCGATCGAATCGTGATGCTGCCGTGAGTAACAATCGCCCGGGGGGATCTCCTTCGCGCATGTGCGAGGGAGGTTCCTCCGGTCCGACTCCGCCGCTGGCGGACCATCCGCGACATACTTACCGCCAGCTTCCTCCCACGCTGAAGACCATCGCACAACGTGCTCTCTTCTGAATCTCACCGTTTTGGTCGCCTGCATAACCAATCCAAGCGTGCTTCCGTTACCTTAGTTGTTATGTTCACTGAACGACGTATCGCTCGCGCCGGTCGCAAAATCGCGCAGGCGGATTAGCTCAAGTTTTAAGCGAATTAATTCAACTAATAGTGGAGGCAACAAAAGATGGCAATCCAAGAAGATACCACGGGTCCGGCGATGCGTCAGGCGGTGGAACAGGGCCGCGCGGCGGCGGCAAAAGCCGGCCAGACGCTAAAAGATGGCTACGAGGCCGTGCAGCAATACGCAGAGAACCAAGGTCTCGATTTTGACCTTCAAGGATTCGTGCAGCGCGAACCATGGCTGGCTCTCGCCGCGGCATTCGCGGTCGGTTACACCTTTGCACGGATCATGAGACGTGTATTCTAACGGAGACATCGCGGACCGGTCGGAGCAACCCGCGCGGCGGCGTCGGCGGCGAAGCCGCAACTGGGGAGAGTCCCTCAAAGACGATCCGCTCACGGCACTGGCGATCGCGGCCACGGCCGGCTTCCTGGTCGGTGGAGGAGCGAGCACTCATGCCGGAAGGACGATGCTTGGGCTCCTTGGCCGTATTGTGGCTCCCGCGGCGGCGCTCAATTTCGTCTCCGGCATTTTAACGGGCAATCATGACAGCACAAGAAGCAGGTTTCCAAAATTGAGAACGAACTGAACGGCGCCCGTCGCGATCTGCGCTATACCATGAGCGGTGACTCCTCAAAACCTGCACACACCCAACTCCGCGGAGCGTCTCCAAAAGAGACCAATGATTACCGACGGCTGACGGTCAGCTCGGCGATGGTGGGCGCATCGCTCTCGCGACCGATTGAAACAAACCAGGTCCGATAACGGTGCCGAACTGGGAGCGGTTCCCCAGTTCCTGTCCCAGCCGTGACAGATTCTCTCCCAATTCCATTTGCATCGGTTCCCAGTGACGCAATGCCGCAGCTACGTCGCCTTCGTGAGCGCGGAGGCTGCGGCCGAGGTCGATGGCATTGGTGAACGCCTTGTAGGTGCTTGCCGCCGGGTGCGGGCGCGGGACGAAAGCGGCGTCGCCGAGCAGGCATACGCGCCCGAAGACCATCCGTGGCACCGACAGGTCGTAAATCGGCTGGATGAAAGGATCGGCTGTGGTGGCAAACAGATGCTGGAAGACCTCCGGCAAGACGCGCGCTGCCACCTCGCGCTGGCGGCGCCGGAGGGCCGGTTCGACGGTGCCTTGAGGCACGGAGTAGTCGTGGGTCAGCCCGCTGCGATCGGTCAGAGTTTCGCGAAGCTCTTCGCCTGCGGGCACATTCCAGTACCACACCCAGTTGATCCTTCGTTCACCCGCGGCGGTTTCACCGGCCGGACCTGGAACGAAATAGCACAACATCTGGTTATGCAGGGTGTGAAAAAAGGTGAACTTCTCCACCAGCAGATCACGCACCCAGTCGGCCACGTCGCGCTCGTCCACCATCCCGCGCCAGGCCACATAGCCAGCATAACGGGCAGCTACATCAGGCAGCAGCAGGCGGCGCGCCGTCGAGTTCGCACCGTCGGCGCATACGAGCAGATCGCAGGCTTGCTCGCGGCCGTTGTCAAGGCCGACGTACACGCGGTCCGTGTCCTGCCGGATCGCCGAGAGCCGAGTTCCATAATGGTAGTGCGCTTGAGGAAAGGAGCGCTTGAGGTGGCGGTAGAGCGAGTCCCAGGAAGTCATCAACTGGAGACTGGCTTCGGTCCAGGTAACGTTTCCATCGCGAGCCAGAAGCTGTCTCGCCCGCGAGGGTACGCCCAGTTCATCGGCAACAGCGCGGCAGTGATCGATGACGAAGCTAAGTACCTCGTCCTGAACCACCAGGCCCGCGCCACGCTCCTGCATCTCGCGGGGCGATTTCTCGAAGATCTCCACCGCACAGCCGGCGTCACGCAGGACCAGGCCCGCACAAAGACCCGCCATCGATCCGCCGATGATTATAGCGTCTAGCGCTTTTGATTGGTCCACAGCGAAGGCAAATCTCTCAAGCCAGGACAAGAAGTTCAACCCGTGCGGAATCCCGGGCCATAGTTTGCGCCGAACCCACGGGCGGCGCGAATATGCGGTGTTAAGTCCACGAGGGTATCAAACGTGTGATTCGATATCGTTGTATATCAAGGTCCAGACGCGATAACTGTTTCTGGATCGTGCCGCCAATCGGGAGGTGAAGCAGCGATGCCGGTCGAGCCACGAAGTACGCCCGAACGCGAAGCCTTTTACGCAAAGATCGCGACCAGAAAGCTTGCTCCCCTGTGGGAGGTATTGAAGGGGCTTCAATCCTCCGAGCCGCGTCCGCCGGAAACCGCGGCGCTGTGGCACTACGACGAGATTCGCCCGATGCTGATGGAGGCGGGACGTTTGATCTCCGCGGCGGAGGCCGAGCGCCGCGTGCTGATCCTCCAGAACCCGGCGCTTGGCGGTCAATCACCGCCACGTATCACGCATTCGCTCTTCGCCGGCCTGCAACTAATCCTTCCGGGCGAGATAGCTACTAGCCATCGCCACAGCCAAAGCGCGCTGCGCTTCATTATCGAAGGCGAGGGCGCCTACACCGCGGTCGACGGCGAACGGACCACGATGCGGCCGGGCGACTTCGTGACCACGCCTTCGTGGACCTGGCACGACCATGGCAATGAAACCAACCGGCCAATGGTCTGGCTGGACGGACTCGACCTCGCGCTGGTCGATTTGCTCAATGCGGTTTTTTTCGAAGCCTACGGCGAAGAGCGATTCCCGGCCGGGCGGCCCGAGGGCGACTCCGATGCCCGTTTCGGCAGCGGGCTTTTGCCGGTGCATTACGAGCGCCGCGGCTTGACCAGCCCAATCCTCAACTACACCTATGAGCGCACGCGCGAGGCGCTCGAACGGATGAGCCGGGGTGGCGAGAGCGACGCCTGTCACGGGTTCAAGATGCGCTACGTCAATCCAACGACTGGCGACTGGGCGATGCCGACGATGGGCCCCGCGATGCAGCTTTTGCCGCGGGGCTTCAGCGGCGCGCCGTACCGCTCCAGCGATAGCGCGGTTTTCGTCGTGGCCGAGGGCAAGGGACGCACGGTGGTCGCTGGAGAGACGCTCCAATGGCGCCCGCATGACGTCTTCGTGGTGCCGAGCTGGCAAGAGTACCGCCATGAGGCCGTCGACGAGTCGCTACTCTTCAGCTTTTCGGACCGCCCCGTGCAAGAGAAGCTTGGGCTATGGCGCGAACGTCGCACGGCGGGTTGACGCGGCACGGTCCGGTGTTGAAGATCGTGCAAATTGCGACCTGTCACTATTGGAAGGCCCCGGAGCCCCTCCTATCGTTACATGGCGGGCGCGTGCAGATAGCGAGTGTCAGAGGCTGGCAGATTTAAGCGCTTTTTCAAGAGGAGGCATTATGAAGTTCTACTTCTTCCACCTCATGCCGTGGCCTGAACTTCCGGCCGATTTCAGCGACAAGAGTAAACACCCCTCCGCCTGGGTAACACTGTCCAATCGATATTACGATCCGGAGAAAGGACATTTACTGTATAACCGCTATCTGGACGAGCTCGAGTATGCCGAGAAGCTCGGTTTTGATGGCGTATGTGTGAACGAACACCATCAAAACGCGTATGGCACGATGCCCGCGCCGAACATAATGGCGGCCGCATTGGTACGGCGAACCAGCCGGATGAAAATTGCAATCGTAGGAAACGGGTTGCCTCTTCGCGATCATCCGCTGCGGGTTGCGGAAGAGGTGGCGATGCTGGATGTGATCAGCGGGGGGCGAATCATTTCAGGATTCGTAAGAGGAATAGGTGATGAATATTACTCAATGAGTATAAACCCCACCTTTTCGCAGGAACGTTTCAAAGAAGCTCATGATCTGATTATTCAATCGTGGACGAAACCCGGCCCATTCGCATTCGAGGGCAAGCATTACCGGCTCCGTTATGTGAACGTATGGCCTCGACCGTTACAGAAACCTCACCCGCCCATCTGGATACCCGGATTTGGTAGCAAAGAGACGGTGGAGTGGTGCGCCGATCCCTCTCGCAGGTACGCATACCTGGCGGTATTCATGCCGGATCATCTGGTGAAATGGTTCTTCGATGCTTACCGGGAAGCCGCGCACGGATTCGGTTACGAGCCTTCTCCTTATCAAATGGGACATCTGTTCCCCATCTATGTGGCTAAGACCGACAAGCAGGCGTTCGAAGAGGCCGGAGAGCATGTGCTCTGGTTGTATCACAAAGGACTACGGCACAAATGGGAGATGTTCTTTCCGCCAGGGTATACGTCGGTTCCATCCATGCGCCGCATCATCGGCTTTTCGCATGAGCTGAACTGGGAGAACATGGACGTCAAGGAATTGAACGATCGGGGTTATTGCCTGATAGGTAGCGTCGAAACCGTTCGCGAGCGCCTGGTGAAGTATATTCGGGACCTTAACTTCGGGCTCTTGTTACCCTTGCTGCATTTCGGCGACATGCCACATGATCGTACCATCAAAAACATGGAGTTATTCGCGTCCGAAGTGATGCCCTTTCTCAAACGCGAATTCAAAAATATGGAAGCGAACAGTTCGCAGGCTGCGTAGGAGCGAGAGATGACGGCTCATGAGGAGTTGGTTGAGGTACGTGGGGCGCGGATTCGAGTCCTCAAGGCAGGCGCAGGAGCACCCCTGGTCTACTTGCACGGCGCTTTGGGCGAGGTAAGTTGGCTCCCTTTTTTTGACGTTCTGAGCCGTGCCTTTACGGTGTACGTCCCCGCGCATCCGGGTTTTGCGGGTTCGGAAGGCATCGAGCGCATCGATACGCTCCAGGACGTGGTATTTCATTACGCCGACCTGTTGGATGAAATGGGCTTGGAGAAACCGCACGTTGTGGGCCTCTCCTTGGGCGGCTGGATTGCCGCCGAACTTGCCGTTCACTACGCACACCGGGTGAGCAAACTTGTGCTGATCGATGCTATGGGGCTCAAAATTTCGGGACATTTCGTTCCGGATATCTTCGCTGCCGACCCCGGCGAAACGAGATCTCTGTTCTTCACGAATCCGGATTCTGAGCTGGCTAATGGGTTTGTCTCGGACGCACCTTCATCCGAAATTCTAGACTCGATGCTGACTGCGCGCCAAGCTTCGGCCAGGATTGCGTGGAATCCGTATCTTCACGATCCCAGGCTTCAGGAGCGATTGTACCGGGTGAAAGCTCCCACGCTAATTTTGTGGGGGGAAGCGGACCGCCTTATGCCATTGGAGTATGGCCGACTTTACGAACAGAATATCAAGGGCGCGCGTCTTTCTATCGTAAGCGGATGTGGACACCTTCCGCCATTGGAAAAGCCAGACGAGACGGCGCGTTACGTGCTCGAATTTTTGAAATCCTAAGCGGCTGCACCTAGTCAGAACCTAAAGCCGGCCGCATTGATGATGTGGCCCGGTCATCGATCCCCGCATGCTCGCGCCCTGCATCGAACGCAGGGCCGCCTAACTAAGACTGACCGCCGGCTCTTCAAACGTAGGGCGGATGGACATTGCTCCATTTGGCGACGTTGAGTCGGTAGCTACCGAAATAGCCGCTTCGTTCTCGCACACGCAACCTCGTCGATGCGGAATGACTAAGAAAATGAGCGGAGTGGGGATTCGAATCTCGTTCGAAAATAGACGGTAAATGCCACTCCGTCAGCTCGGCCTGTCTCGTGCGTCGGACAATGGTCGGGAACGCGTCGCTCAGGCGTGAAAACAGCTTGCATCACATGTCTCAAGACTGTTTCGATTGCAATTGCCCGTTGATTATTGTCCAATGATGGTTGCGGAAGCGGGGGCGCTCTATCAGGCAAATCATAGGGCAAACAATTCAAAGAAAGCGCCCTAATACAGATGAACAGTGCGATTGCTTGAGCATTCGGACCAGGCTCCGATGCTCGCGTGATCAGGCGCCAACCGCCACAAGCAACCGGGCTGAACAACATGCCGGATATGAGTGAAGTCGCGTGGACCTTAATACAGTTGTTCAAATCCTACGGCCTAGCCCTCTGGACCAGGACAAACTCATTGGTTTGACCAAAGGTGATGCGTGGCTAGCCGGAGGCACTTGGCTGTTTTCCGAGCCGCAGCCTCATCTGCGCCGTCTGATTGACTTGCAAGGGTTGGGCTGGACGCCACTAGTGGTCAGTGAACAGGGACTCGGGATTGCTTCGACCTGCACGATTGCTGAACTCACCGCCTTTGCCGCGCCGGCGGATTGGGTCGCTGCCCCCCTGATTGATCAGTGCTGCCGGTCCTTTGCTTCATCATTCAAAATCTGGAACACGGCGACGGTTGGCGGAAACATCTGCATGTCGTTGCCGGCCGGTCCGATGATCTCCCTCACCGTTGCACTTGAAGGTACCTGCGTCTTCTTGCGACGCGATCGCAGTGAATGCCGAATGGCGGTCGAGGACTTCGTCACGGGCAGCAATCGCAACGTGATGGAGCCGGGCGATCTGCTGACTCGTGTTGACTTGCCGGCCTCGGCGCTGCGCAAGCGCACCAGCTTTCGCCGGCTATCGCTCACTCATCTCGGACGGTCGACCGCGCTGCTCATCGGTACCCTGGATCGGCACGACGGAATATTCATGCTGACGGTTTCGGCCGCGACCGCACGACCGTATCGGCTGAAATTTCCGCGGCTTCCGGAGGCCGCCGAGTTGAGGGCCCGGCTCGCGCACGACGTGCCGAAGTTTTTTGATGACGTTCACGGCACACCTGAGTATCGCGAGCACATTACCTTTCATTTCGCGGAAGAAATCCGCCGCGAGCTTTCACGTCCGGAGATGAAGTGAGCTACCTCGTTAACGGCAAGACGTTCTCGGAAGAGCCGGCGCCCGGCCAGTGTCTGCGAACTTTCCTGCGCGAGCTGGGATGGTTCGGGGTCAAGAAAGGTTGCGACGCAGGCGACTGCGGGGCCTGCTCGGTGTGGCTCGACGGCGTTCCCGTTCATAGCTGTCTGATTCCGGCGTTTCGTGCCGAAGGCCGCAAGGTCACGACGATCGAGGGGCTGGCGCTGAACGGCGAGTTGCATCCGATGCAGCAGGCGTTCATCGACGCTGGAGGTTTTCAATGCGGTTTCTGCACCGCCGGCATGATCATGACGGCGACGGCCCTGAGCGAGGAGAATCTCCGCGATCTTCTGTTCGCGCTGAAAGGAAACCTGTGCCGATGTACCGGATACCACGCGATCGAAGATGCGATCCGCGGCATCAAATCGATCGAAGCTCCAGCGGCCGGCGCAGCCCTTGGCGCCAATGTGGCGGCTCCGGCGGCTGAGGCCATCGTCACCGGAAAAGCCCGCTACACGCTCGATACCGCGATCGACGGAATGTTGCATCTGAAGCTGCTGCGGTCGCCGCACGCTCACGCGCGGATAACCGCTATTGCCAGGGAGCCTGCGCTTGCGGTGCCCGGGGTGCGGGCCGTGTTCACCTGGGAGGACGTCCCGCGACTCCTATACAGCACCGCAACGCACGACGATTATCATGCGTCCCCCGACGACACCTACATGCTGGACAATGTAGTCAGGTTCGTCGGGCAGCGGGTCGCCGCGGTGGTCGCCGACAGCGAAGCGGCTGCCGAGGAAGGTTGTCGCAAGCTCGAAGTTGAGTACGAGATTTTGCCCGCCGTGTTCGATCCTGACGAAGCGATGAGCCCCGGCGCCCCGGTAATTCATCGCAAGGGCGCGGAATCTCGCATCCAGCACCCCGAGCAAAACATCCTGCTCGAGTTGCACGGCGGCGTGGGTGATATCGAAGCAGGATTCACGCAGGCCGACGTCGTCCATGAGGCGACCTATTCGACCTCCCGAGCTCAGCACGCGCACCTGGAAACTCATTGCTCGATCACCTGGCTCGATGATCAAAACCGCCTTAACGTTCGAACCAGTTCGCAGACGCCCTTCCTCACGCAAGCGAAGCTCTGTTACCTCCTCGGTCTTCCTTCACATCAGGTGCGCGTATTCTGCGAACGCGTCGGCGGCGGCTTCGGAGCGAAGCAGGAAACCATCACCGAGGACATCTGCGCGTTGGCGACGCTCAGGACCGGCAAACCGGTCAAGTTGGAATACACGCGCGAAGAGGAATTCGGCGTCACTACGCGCCATCCGATGAAGCTCCACATCAAGGCCGGAGCGTCGCGCGATGGCACACTTACGGCGCTGCGGATTCGGTATGTGTCGAACACCGGCGCCTACGGTTCCCATGGCGCCACGACCTTGTTTCATTCCACGGGCGAATCGGTCGCTATCTATCGTTGTCCGAACAAAAAAATCGACGCCTACGCGGTCTACACCAACACCGTGCCTGCGGGCGCGTTTCGCGGCTACGGATTGTCGCAAACGGTTTTCGCGGTCGAAGTCGCGATGGATGAATTGGCCCGCGAACTGAAAATGGATCCCTTTGACTTCCGTCGCCGCAATGTGATTCGGCCGCCCGATCCGATGCTCTCGCTTGACGAATTGCCCGGTGACGCCGACTACGGAAGCTACGGTCTCGATCAATGTCTCGACCTAGTGCAGCAAGCGCTGACTCGCGGCAATGGGGTGGCGCGGCCTGCCGGCGAGGAATGGATGGAAGGCTGGGGGATGGCGTCCGCGATGATCGATTGCGTGCCACCTACAGAACATCGCTCGGAAGCTCGTATCAGCCTCGAGCCCGACGGCAGCTATCATCTTGCGATCGGCTCGCCGGAGTTCGGCAACGGTTCGACTACCGTGCGGCGGCAGATTATCGCAACCGTGCTCAACACGACCATCGATCGCGTGCACGAGACGCAGGCCGATACCGATCGCACCGGTTACGACACCGGCCCGTTCGGCAGCGCCGGGACGGTGGTCGCCGGCAAGGCGGTCGAGCTGGCGGCTCAGGTGTTGCGCGGTCGTATCCTCGATCTCGCGGCGCGGTACTACCAGCAACCGCGCGACGCATGCCGGCTCGAGGCCGAGGCAATCACTTGCAACGGTTGGAAGGCTTCGCTGCGCGACCTCGTCACGCTGGCGCAGCGCGACGGGCAACAGCTTGACGTCGTCCGCAAATCTCACGGAACGCCGCGCAGTATCGCATTCAATGTTCACGGCTTTCGAATCGCGGTGAACCGCGTGACCGGCGAGATAGCCATTCTGCAGAGCGCTCACGCGGCCGACGCCGGGGTCGTCGTCAATCCGATGCAGCTTCGCGGACAGATCGAAGGGGCTATCGCGCAGGGGCTCGGTTGGGTTCTCTACGAAAGGATGGTGTTCGACGATACTGGCCGCGTCGTCAATCCAAACTTTCGCAACTACCGGATTCCCAATTTCGGGGACGTACCGCGCAGCGAGGTTTATTTCGCCAAGACTCACGATTCGTTTGGTCCGCTTGGCGCCAAGAGCATGAGCGAGGCCCCGATCAATCCGGTCGCGCCGGCGCTAGCCAACGCGTTGACCAACGCCTGCGGTCTCCGTTTCCACGATCTACCGCTTAGACCCGACCACATATACCGCCGCATTTTCGAGAACAGTGCGGTGATGAAGACGTGATTGCTCTGAAGCCTCGAATAAACGAAGAGTTCAACGCCATAGGGCTTTCGTATGAGTGAAGCGGCAAATACGGCGGCGATGCCCGCCGCGGTCGTAATCAAGATGCGCCTTCGCCCGGACGTCGAGCAGGGGTTCTCTTCATGGCACGCGAAGATGTGCACCATCGCGGCCGGATCGCCGGGCTTCATCAGCGCCGAAGTAATTGCGCCGGCGCCGTTGGGGCCGCCTCTGTGGCGGATCATTCAGCACTTTCGCAGCGACGAGCAACTACACGCATGGTGTCAATCCGATCAGCATCGTCGGCTTTTGCTCGAGGCCGAATCTTTGGTCGAGAACAACGGCACTCCCGGATTGCTCGAAGAGAAAACTTCCGAGGCTCACGAAGACGGCACCGTTACCGAGGTGGTCACCACCTACGTCAAGCCCGAAAAAGTGGATGAGTATAAAGAGTGGGCGGCGAAGATCCACAAGGTCGAGGCCCAGTTTCCGGGCTACCGCGGCGGATTTCTGCAACCACCCACCTCCGCCGGCCAATCATATTGGACCACGCTGGTGCGTTTCGCCACGCCCGAGCAGCTCGAGGCCTGGCTCAATTCCAGCGAGCGCCAGAAGCTGCTGCGCGAACACGAAGCCCTGGTGTCATCCTGGTCTCATCATCGCCTGCCCACATCCTTTGCAGGATGGTTTCCGACGGATCAGGCTGCCGGCGCCTCTCCGCCCGCGTGGAAGCAGTCGATGCTCGTGATGTTGATGCTTTTTCCGGTCGTCATGACGGAGATGCGCTTTCTCAGCCCATTGACCAGCGGTCTGAACCCGGCATTGGGCATGTTCATCGGAAATGTGATCAGCGTCGTGCTTCTCGGGTGGCCTTTGATGCCGCTGACTATTCGCGCCTTGAAATGGTGGCTACTCCCCGCGCCCGACAGAGCCCGCTGGACAAGTCCGGCCGGCATCGTACTGATTACCGCTTTATACGCAGTGGAAATTGCGGCTTTCTGGAATTTGGTTTCATGACAGACAGAGATTTTGAACGAAATAAGAGAGGTGGCGATCATGACTGAGAAAGACAAGGCATACATGCGGCGCGCGATCGAGCTGTCGGAGAAGACTTCCCTGGTCGACAAGGCTGGCGGCGTCTTCGGCACGGTCATCGTGGACAAAGACGGGCAAATCATCGCCGAAGGCGCCAACCGCGTCGTCGCCGAGAACGATCCGACCTGGCATGGCGAAATAGAGGCGATCCGCAAGGCCTGCAAAAAGGTGGGCAGCTTCAAGCTCACCGGATGCACTCTTTACAGCAGCGCCGAATGCTGTCCGATGTGCGCCGCGGCGGCGTACTGGGCGGGAATCAAAAAGATCTTTTACGCGGCCACTGTTGGCGACGCCCTGGAGTACGGCAACTTCGATGACACGATGATCTACGCCGAACTCAAGAAGCCCAGCACTGAGCGCTCGATTCCTGCCGAGCAGATTTCGCGCGAAGAAGCGGTCGAGGTCTGGAAGAAGTACAAGAACATGGCGGGCAGGGTTCAGTACTAGCAGTTTCGCGAGCTTTGCGGGGCGAGAGCGGGTGGAGATGGCTTGACTGCTGTGCGATATCTCGCGCTGCTTCTTTTGTTTGCGTCGTGTTGGTGGTTGGGTCTCGCTGCTGGTCTCGTATCGTCGGTCGCGGCCGCTGACGCCGCCACTCCGAACGCGCCTGCCGCACAGCCTTCGGCCTCACCATCGCTGTGGTCGTGGGTTTCCGCTGATAGTCTCAACGCCATCAGCGGAAACCCCGGCGCGGTCAACGTTCAGCCTGGCATCGGACTGCTCGGTCGGACTCTCGGATTCGGCCCGGACTCAGGGGTTTTTTTAGGCGGGCTGTGGAGCGGCGACGCCGACTACCTGATTGGCGGCGGCGTCGATCCGAGAAGCTGGAATTTGAACAGCCTCGAGCTGGTTGGATTAGACCTGGACTTTGAGAAACTGATCGGTTTGTCCGGCGGTGAGTTCGGCGCCGCGTTTCTCCAATTCGACGGACAACCCTCGAACAGCGCTGCCGGAGTGGTCACCGGTTACGACGGCCTGACCGGTCCGCCATCGCTCGATCGCAGCGAGCTATATCAACTATGGTGGCGGCAGCGCCTGTTTCACGACAAGCTCGCGATCCGATTCGGAAAGGTCGTTCCCACCTACGATTTCAACAATGTAGCGCGACCCGTTCCGGTCCAGAATGAAAGCCTGTCGATTCCGTCCGTCACCGGACTCATCTATACGCCTATCTTCGTGAACCCGACCATCCTCGGCGCATTGCCGGGGTATTACAATTCGGCCTATGGCATAACGACGACGTTTACGCCGGGCCGAAATTGGTACGTTTTGTACGGAGCCTATGACGGTAACCTCGCGCGCGGCCGTCAGACCGGCATCCATGGAACTCCGGATTTCAACGGATACTATTTTCAAATTGGCGAAGTCGGCACCGCGTGGTTGCTCGGTCCCGAAAGTCTGCCGGGATCGGTTGGCTTGGGCGGATGGGGTCAGACCGGAACGCTAACGGCGGGCAGTGGCAGGCAAGCTGTCCAGCAGAACGGCACCGAAGGACTCTATACCTTCGGCTCGCAGCGAATCTGGCTGCGGCATCCCGCGGTGGACAACAGCGGCGTGAGCGGGTTCTTTCAATTCGGCATAAACGACTCCAGCACGATGCTCGCGAGCAGATACTTTGGCCTCGGCCTTACCAGCTTCGGACTGGTGCCCTACCGCCCATCGGATTCGATCGGCGTGGGCTCGGCATGGTCGTGGCTGAACCGGCTTCCCGGTTCTGGTTTTCGCAGTAACGAGTTCATACTGCAGGGTTATTACCAGGCGCACATCGTGGGCGGTATTTTTGTTCAGCCGACCCTGAGCTATATTCCCAATCCCGGACAGAGTACCGCTTTGCATGGCGCGACCGCATTGACGTTGCAGAGCACAGTGCTGTTTTGATTTTACGAGAACCCATGATCGACGCGTCAAGTGCTGCTGATTATTCGCGCTGCGGGCCGATTGAAACGAATTGGGGATTCAATAGATGGACAGTGCCCTTCTGCAGAATCAGAATCGCCGGCAAAATCATCCACCGTGATCACCCCGACTACCAGGACGCATGGAAGGCCAACTGGAATCAGCTTCGCCCCGAGCGCTACCCGGACCTTATAGTTCAGGTTGCGAGCGATCTTGACGTAGTCGAAGCGGTTAAGTTCGCGCGCGAAAATCGGCTTAAGGTCGCCGTTCGTGGCGGCGGGCACGCGTGGTGCGCCACGCCGTTGCGCAAGGGCGGGATGCTTATAGACCTGTCGCGGCTCGTCGAAGTGAAGATCGATCCCGCCGCGCGCACAGCCGCAATCCAGCCATTCATCTCCAATCAGGATTTGATACGCAAGCTCGAAGAGCATCAGCTGGCGTTTCCCGTCGGCCATTGCCCCCAGGTCAAAGCGAGCGGTTATCTGTTGAGTGGCGGAATCGGCTGGAACGCGAGCCTTTGGGGAGAAGCAGCATTGAACGTCACTGCGGTCGAGATGGTTACCGCTGAGGGGCGGCTGATTACGGCTAATGCGAACCAGAACCAGGAATTGTTCTGGGCCGCGCGCGGTGCCGGCGCGGGGATGTTCGCGGTAGCAATCCGGTTTCACTTGAAGCTTTACCCTCGGCCGCGGGCGATACATACGAGTACCTATTACTATCCGCTGAGCAACCTCCGGGAAGTGACGGAATGGTTTTCGGATGTGGCTGAAACGATGCCTCGTAATGTTGAAATGACGTTCTTTCTCGTCGCCGCACCGGCGGACCTACTCGATAAATGCAAGTCTGATGGCGGGAAGATCTGCATGATTACGGCGACGGTGTTCGCCGATACTAAAGAGGAGGCAGCGCAAACCCTGAGCGTTCTCGAGCAATGCCCTTACAATCCGACCTGCCTGCGGAAAACGGTCGCCGACGCAAGTACGTTTGAAACTCTATTCGCGCTCTCGGGAGGCATGTGGTCGGAATTTCATCGCAGCAAAGTCGAGAGCGTGTGGTCGAATTCACGGCCGAGCGACATGCTGTGCGCGCTTCGCGACCACTTCATAAAGACGCCCAACCCCAAGACGCTGATCCTTTTCGCACTCTACCCTGGATGGGCGAAAGGCGTCCCTTCGCTCGAGGATCTCGCGCTCTCGCAGGCGGCGCGCGTTTATGGCGGACCGTGGACGACGTGGGAGGACTCCAAGGATGACGCGGCCAATATCGACTGGCATCGCAAGTGCTGCGAGATTCTGAAGCCGTTTGTCAGCGGCCGCTACCTCGGGGAATCCGACATAGTCGACGACCACTCGCGCGCCGAAGAAGCCTTTTCTCCGGCGAACTGGCAGCGCCTGCAGCAACTCAAGACGAAATATGATCCCGAAGGACTTTTTCACGGATTTTTCGGAGGCCTGTGAGGAACGGGTCGCGAATCGCCACGAACAATGAAAGATGCCGATGCCTCGGTTTATCGGGGTCGGACGGCCGATCGTTGGAAATGGCAGGTAAAGGTCGTGCAACTTAGAGACCGATCTCTGCCAGGAAGACGTCCTGCGTCGCCTTGCGGGCAATAGTTCCAGCAAAGGTGCCGAGCGACGCCGCGATCAGCTGGTTGGTCGAGAAGGTCGAGATGCCCAGGGCCGCCTGCTCGACCGCGGAGGTCACGGTCGATTCGGCCAGCGACGCGAATCCCCTGAACCAAGTCTGCTTGGTCTGACCGTCAGCGCCCGAAAGTGCCCGCAGCCTCGCGTATCGATCGTTCAGCTTGAATAGTGCGTTCGCCGATGCTTCGACGGTGATGCGAATCAAGTCTCTAACATACTGATCCGCGGTCTTGCGTGAAGCGTACTTTCGCACCTCGTTCCGGAGGTCTGCCAGGGTGAAGTTGATCGGATCAACAGCACTGGCGTCAATCGTAGGTGCGACGATAGCTCCTCCTTCGAGAGTCGTGTAGCCGTTGGGATCGAAAAAGTACGCCTGGTACGCCTCGGTGACAGGCTTGATGAGATCATTGTCGGGCGCCTGTTCGATCAGCGCCAACAGCGACAGCCCGACTCCCAGTTGCTGTCCGGCAAGCTTTGCCAGGTCGGGAGCGAGCTGTGCCAGATCGTCCAGTACGCCCTTGAGGTCCATGGTGGCGGTTTTTTTCAGAATGTCGTCCAGATCGTTGATGAGTCCGCCAGTACCCGAAATGGAGCGCAGAATGCTCGACAGACCATCCACGGAGAGATTGATAGCAGGCAGAGTGGCGCCCGCGTTGAGTTGGGTCAGGACCGACCCCGGCTTGAACGGGACGAGGTCGCCCTTACGATCTCCCATCAACATTGTCACGATCTGGTCGAAAGGCGCACGGAAGAAGCCGATGTTCCTGGCCATTTGTTCTCTCTTCAGCTACGAACGTTAAACTCTCTTGACCAATGACTTGGCGAACTCAACTCCTCAGATGGGACCGGGGATGGAGCGGTCCGAAACCAGGTCAACGCGACCCCTCGCTCTCCAAGTCTCCCTCTATCGGTTGTGCGCGCCGCTGTCCAGAAGCGATGGTCATGGTAGATTACACCTGTACTCCGTTTGGCATTGGTGCGAACCTGAATCGAGACCCGAAGCGGAGGATTCCGGGCAATAGTTCTCGTCCGCCACGCTCAGGAAGGATCGATGAAGGTACTTTGTAAGGTACTCTAACGGATAGAAAGTGGCTGATCGCAAGTTTTCAGAATTCCACCAGAGCATCCGTCTGATTTCACGATAAGTCGATCGAGGGGGGGACGATGGATCGACAAAACTCCGGCCTCGGAGCGTTGCTGATCGTTGTGTTGGGCGCAATCGCGCTGGTGGTGCCCTTGAACCTTGCACAATCGGCGCCTCCGAAACCGTCTACGGTTTCGCGGAGCGCCGCTTACTCTTTACCGGCCGGGAGGTACGAGCCTATTGAGCACAGCGCCGAAGACCTGATCGCGGACTTTCTCGACGCTGATCCCGGGTTGTTACCGGAAGATGGGCCGTGGTCAAGGTCCGATCGTCAATGGCCAGCCGCGGGTCAGTCCTGGCCACAGGACCGCAATGGCCGTGACAATCGCAGCCTCTACCAGATCGAATACCTGATAGTCACTTTGCCCGACCCGCTGGCGCCCGCACTCAGCGCTCAGTTCGACAGCCGTCTCGACGCCATTCAACGCGCGGCCGAAGCCGACAATTTCATAATCGACCGGCTCGACCTTCCCTGGCCGGATGCTATGAAAGGAGCGGCCGAGGGCCTAAAGCCGGAACAGGATATCGAACCCCAGCCAAGCCCGGCTGCCGCTGGCGCGAATGGCGCGGCGAGCGAAAAGAACCGCTTTGATCGGGATCCTGGGTTGATCCTGCTGCGCAGCCGCAAAGAGCGACGTCTGCTGATACTGTTCATTGTCGGTGAGCGGCCCACCACGGGAATTCACAAACGAGCCCTTCGAAGCGCGCTGGACCAGACGGCGTGGCTGTCCAGGTGGCAGAGCGCGTCCGAGCAAACGAGCGACCCATTTCTGTCGGTGATGCCGCCAGTAGCTGCGGATACGCATTCACCGGAACTAAGAATTATGGGACCCACGTACTCAGGATCGGCCGATTCGCTGGCCTTTACGATCAAGACCTGGCTCGATTCGTCCAATCTTGCGACAAAACCGCGGGTCAGGATCATTTCGGGTAGTGCGACCGCGATCGGGCCCAGGCAGTTTCCCTCACCGATCGATTACCACATGACCACTATTCCAATCACGGCGAATGTATTCGCCAAGTTCGCCATGAGCGCGTTCAAGGCCAAGCCAAACGAAATAGCGCTGTTATCCGAGGCGAACACTGCATACGGACGCTCCTTTGGTCCGGGGATAACGAACCCTCGGTCCACGACTGAAGAGGGGGAATCGGTTCCTACAAAAACCGGCCCTCCCATCCTGTATCTGCATTTTCCTCTTCATATCGCGAATTTGCGCGGCGCGTGGGGGGCGCAATCCGCGATCGGCCGGCTTCCGTCGCCCATACAGACGTCAAACATACCACTCTCGCCGCAACCCGAGGCACATCCCGATTACATAGTGCCTCCATACTCGCCACGGACCTCTGCCGCGGATCAACTCATACTATCCACACTGCTCAGCGAAATACATAGCGAACACATCGGCTATATCGGATTGTCGGCAAGTGATGTGGAAGACCGCATGTTCCTGGTGCAGCAGATCCGAAGGTTCTGCCCCGATGCGGTGCTGGTCCTGTTCAACACGGATCTTTTGTATCTGCATTCGGACTTCAACCTCGACCTTCGCGGAACGCTGCTGCTCTCGACTTATCCCTTGTACAACCCTGAACAGCTTTGGACCTATCCATTTGGAGGTCACGAGTCGCGGGTTCCGTTTTCGGCCGACAATGACGAGGGAGTATACAACGCCACCCTGGCGCTGCTGCACGACGAAGGAGCAATGCTCGAGTATTCGCCTCCCTTTTCGCCTCGACCAAATCGGCCGGTGCTCTGGCTCTCGCTGGTGGGGAGCGACCGTTTGTGGCCGGTCACCTTCCGCGGTCCGAGCAAGACTGCTGAGGGTCTTTTTGAGTCGCAGGTCCCGCGGCCTCCCGCGCCAGCCGAGTTGCTTGGAGTCAGGTATCCTGCGCCGTTGGTGATGCTGTTCGTGCTGGCGAGCGCGCTATGCCTGCTGTTCAGTTCGCTGGCGTTGAAACATTGTGGACTTCGGCCGGAAGGGCGTCTCGACCGCATGATGCGATGGGTTTGGCGGCATGAACCTTTATCGGCCGAAAGCTTTTTCGAGACCTCCTTCGAAGGCCATGCGGTGGATTCGGGGTTTAGTTTGCTGGCGCTGGAGAGACGCCTGGGCGTACTCTCGCTGGCGCTGGTGACAGTGGGTCTCTATGTAATAGTGTCCTGCTTTTTTCTTCTGCCCCTCAGCACGGCGTTGGCTGGTTTGCATGGGGTCGCGCCCGGAGCTGTTACGTCGGCGTTCGCTTTAGCCTTGGCCGTGACAGTACTGCTGTTCGCCGCGGCAGCGATTTGGGCACTGGCGCGCGACATCGCTCGCAGTGTCCGGAACGTTCAGGGAGAATTTCTGAAAACCCTGATTCACTCGACGCTTCCGTTTGCGGTTAGCTTCTTGCTGCTTGGCTACGCATATTGCGCGAGTATATTCACTTGGCACCGACCCGCGGCCGACGAGTTTGCGCACGATCGTGTGGCGGCATTATTACTGTTCTTCAGGGCCGCGAACCTTCGCGATGGGGTATCACCACTGTCGGCGATATTGCTCGTCGGCGGTGCCGGACTGGTGTTGCTCGTTTGCTCCGTGCGGCGGCTCAGCCTCCTGGAGCAATGCCAGATAAGGAGCGGCTTTCTTTCCTTCGGTACCACGGAGAAGTCGTGGCTTGGCGTGGGCGAACTGGAGCATCGCCTTCGTGAGCGGCTGGAAGGCGCCCCGATCGAATTGCCGGGCGGAAGTCTGTTTGTATTGGGCGGTGTGATGATCGTGGGCTGGTTCCTGGTCATCGCGTCCGGCAAATCGATCGACGGACGCTGGTTCGATTTCCTGGTCGGGTTTGCCGCGCTCGGCGTGTTCGCGGCGCAGTCGTGGGCCCTGTTACGCCTGGTATATGGATGGAGGGCACTCAGACGCCTCTTGCGTCGCCTCTACTGGCATCCGACGCGGGTCGCGTATGAAGAGTTTCAAAAGCACTTGCCCGGCGGACAGCGCCTGAAGCTGACGGAGCCTCCCCCAACGACGACGGCGCTCGAATACTCTCTGGAGAGAGTTCGGCAAATTGTCGCGCTGCTGGCTGATTCGAGTAGTGCGGAGAAGGCGCGCAGTGCGGATCTTGGTCAGGAACTTAGCGCCGATGTCAAAGAAGTCGAAGACACTGTCTCGAACACGCTCGGCGCCATGGCTCGCGATGACTGGAGCGAAGCGGTCTGGCTGAGATATCAAGCGGAGCGCAGCCTCGCACACATTACCAGAAGAGTCGGAGTGATGGTGGAACCTCTATGGCGTCTCGGCGACGCGACGCGGCAGCCAGCCGAGTTCGAAGATAAACTATCAGAGCAGGGATCGCTCTTCGTGGTAAGCCGCGTCGTCGATCTGCTGCGGCAGGTCTTTCCGCACTTTCAAAACCTCGCGTTGTTCGTCACCGCCAGCATCCTCATGATGCTGCTGGCCGTGAGTTCCTATCCGTTCGGCCACCGGGACACGCTGTTGTGGATCGCCTGGCTCGCAGTCGGATCCGCTGTGGGCGCGATGCTCTATGTGTTCGTATCGATGAACCGGGATCGCGTATTAAGCCTCCTCCAGGGCACTACTCCGGGGCAGCTTACCTGGAATAGCACCTTCATCGCGCAGGTCGTGATCTATGGACTGCTGCCGGTACTGGGTTTGATCGGTGCCCAGTTTCCCGGGCAACTGAATCAAGCTTTCTCCTGGATATCCAACCTTGCGGGAAAGTCGTGATGGCGGGTAGCCGGCAGAGTTGGCCGAGGATGACTCTGGCGGGCGCTAGATGGTAGGGGTGAACGGCGCCAGGCCGATCCCGTATTGCTCCTCGAGGTCGTAGTGTCGTCCGTGAACCACACCCTTGCCGTTTGCGATCGTGAGTTTGCGAGTGCGCACGTCGGCCACCCATCGCGGGTTCGCGGCCTGCGCCCTGCGGTTCGCGATAATCTGTAGACGCGCAACTTCGGTCGCGTCACGGCTTGCTGCGGTTGGCAGCGCCGCAAAGTCGCGCTCGATCTGCGACATGACGATCTGGTTGATGGAATAATTCTGGACCTTGATGTCGAACATCAGGGCCATCGCACGCTCGGAAGTTACCTTGAAGGTTTTGCAGAACTGCTCGGCACCGCGGAAAAGACCCGCCGCGCTCGCGACCTGGATAGCATCGAACTCCGCCAAGCGCGCCAACGATTTCAAAAGACCCCGCCACGGTTCGATGATCCTGTGCTGGGAATCCTGAATCGATCGCGCCCACGCCATCTGTTCATCATGGCTGGCGCGGAGCACGTGCCTGAACTCCGCCGCGTAGGTGTGAAACACGGTATCAATAAGTTGCGGGTGGTCCTCGACGATCTGTTGCAGTAGAGGCTGTAGACTGCCCTGTCCCAGATTCCATTGACATACGCCGAGGCTGATTCCCTGGCCGTCGAAGTCGCCGCTAAGGCCGGCGAAGCAGTCTGGCGGAGGCATCTCAGTCTCGAACGAACCGGTAAGGGCGAGACATCGTTCGTTCAGAGGGGCCGCCTTTATAGCCGGCTCCTGGACCGGCATGCCATCGAAGAGCTTAACCCATGTCGCTTCATTCGCCTGTCCGCCTGATTCGAGGCCCTGGTCACGTTGGAAGGCCTTGACCGCGCTTTCGGTTCCGCCTGCGAAGTCGTTGTCGATCGGGCCGTTGTAGAATTTCAGGTCCTTCAGTTTCTGCTGAATCTTTCCAATTTCGGGACCTTGCGAGCCGCAGATATAAAGTGCCATCGAATTTCTTCCCCTTGGGTGTCCTACCCGTTTTCTCAGGCAATCTGGCCTACTGTCTACAACCGGACCCCCCTTAACCGTCAACGACTATCTGGTGTGTTGACTCCGCTATACGCTTCGGAGATGTTTGCTCAGATTGTCCGCACGGAGTATCAAGGTCTCCCGCGCAATGCCAGTCAACCGTTGAACGTAACTGTCAGACGTGGAAGGCCGTATCGGGGAAATCTATTTATTTTCGTGGGTTTGCTGATGAACGCTGCCGCGACATCCGCGTCACGGCGGCACCCGGAGTGAGGCCGAGCGATGCCAATCGCCGTTATCCTCGAGAGTCCACGCGAGCATCGCGTGCCAGGCACCTCGCCGCAGGCGACCGAGCGAGCGCACTCCGATGAGCGCCATCTCGTAGGCCCGGGCGTCGCTCTCCGTCATTCCGGCGATCCAGGCGCTGCGGGTCGATTGCTCGTCGGGGAGCGCGTGATAGTCCGCATAGAGAGAGATCGCGGTCAGCCGCTTCCGGCACCAGCGGAGGCTCAAGCAGAACGCATGAGGTGCGGAGCGCGGCCGCGGGGCGAAATCGAATTCACCACCACCCAGTGGTGCGGTACATACCGCCGCGAAGGAATCCCAGGGTCGGGGCGAACGCGCCCGCAGGTACACTTCGGTCGCGTCGCCATCGAGCGAGGCCATCACCGGGTAGAAGTCGGCGGGGAAATTGGCGGGAAGTGCAAACCGATCGTCGAGGCGGGTGAACTTATGGTAGGCCTTCGCACGGGCGCCGGTTTGGAGCACCCGTATTCCTATCCACGCTGGAATGCCCCACGGATGACGCTCGAGGCCGAATGCGGCCGCCAGTTGCCGCGGATCGCCAGCCGCCGGGCTGAAGGTTATGCGCGCGCCGTAGCGGATGTTTGGCGTGCCTGCGATCACTTCGAACGGACGCCCGCCCGCCGCGAGCGCCAATTCGATTTCGCGTCCCAGCCGTGCTGCGGACTCGGAACTCGACGATGTAAGGCAATGTGAGAGCAGCGACCAGCGGGAAGGCGCGGTAACTATTTCGGCCGCGGAGCGCTCCTGCGGCTCAGAAGAGTGATCGCTTCGATGGTTTTTGTACAGGGGGGAAACCATGTTAACGCTTACCAACGCGCTCAACGTTGAGGGCTTCAACGTCTACCGCGACGATCAGAACCCGACGCAATTTTACGTTCTGCCCGCTCAGCCGGCAATTGCCACGGACGAGAGCGGCAAGCCGATCTTCTCACTGATCGTCTACCGCCGCGACGAAGCGCGGATCGATCCCGACAAGGCGCCGAAGGACGACGTCGGCGGCGGTATCCTTACTTTCACGGTGGAACTCGCGGTGCCTCCGGAAAAATTTCGCACCATCCAGTCGCATCTGCGTACTCTCGTATTTGGCGATGGCGGCGGCGACGCATCGCAGGACGTGTCGCTTACCACGGTCGATTTCTTCGACGGCACGGTCTCGATCGCGGTCGCCGGGGAAGGAAGCGCCGACGCCGACCACGAATTCGTGCGCACCGCGGTCGGCAGCGGCAAAATCGCGGGAGTTGCCGACAACCGCAAAGCGATAATGGTCAAACTGACCCAGGATGGCGCCGCACTTATGTCTCAGATCGACAAGCTGCGCACGCTCCCAATCAATGTTCAATACGCATTGCAGTTCGAGCATCGGTTAGTCGGCGTCACGCTACGGGTCTGGTGCGACGTCAGTTCGAGCTATCACCTGATTCAGGATAGCTACCACGAGGAGCATCACGAAGACTCCGGTTATCTGGATCTTTCGGGCGACAACGTGCGGACCGACAAGATCACCAGCGTTACCGAGACCATGATCAGCAGCCGCACCGCCGGCGTGGTGGTCACTCCCGGCACTTCGCAGATCACCCAGGACACGCTCGACTCGCTCAGCAAGTTTGGCGAGGACATGTTGAGCAAGGAACTGGAAAAAGTGGTCCAGGCGAAGCCGCCCCCGTCGGACATCGATCGCAGCTACCTCGACAAGTATTTCTCGGACGTCAGCAGCGATCTCAACTTCACGCTCGACGAGAAAATGGTGCTGGTGCAGAACTACACTCCCTCGGCCAACATCAGCAACATTTTCCAACGCGGGGACGTCCAGGATCTGGTGGCGTTCGTCGATTTGCGAACCAACTTCTTCAGCCTGCTGAAGGTCCCGATCCGGGTGAATGCCGACTTCAGCAAACTGCCGATCTCCCACGTCGTGGTGACGGTGACCTACAGCAGCAGACGGCCCGACGGTGTAGCCGAGGACCGGGTCGAGTCGTTCGACTTCGTCGACGGAAACGCGATCCAGACATTTCTGGCCTATGCCAACAAGCTGGAAGATGTCGCCTACGACTGGAGCGCGGCGGTCCACTACAAGGATTCGCAGGACCCGTACTCCTTCAGCCGCAGCGGCGTGAAGGACAATTTCCTCGTCCTCGACGTCGGTACGCTCGGAATGATCGCGGTCGATGTCGGGCTCGGGCTCGTGGACCTCGAAAAATTCCCGGCGGCGACAATCAGCCTGCGCTACAATTCGCGCGCACTCGGACGCTCCGTCGAACAAAGCTTCACACTGAACAAAGACAAGACCGCGGTGACCTGGACCGACGTCATCCGCGAGGATGCGAGCGGCCCTTATGAGTACAAAGTGGATTGGTTGCGCAAGGAAGACAACTCCATCCTCGAGGGCCACTGGACGCCGTCGTCTTCGATACGCTTGCGGTTGGACGCGCCCGTCGCCGACCATCTCAGCGTTTCGGTACTGAGCACTGGCAATTTCAAGGACGGGACCGAGCCGATAGCGCATATCGGAGTGAGCCTGCGCTACTCCGATCCGGACAATGGCTATACGCGCGAGGGCACGCTGGATTTTACCGACGACAAGCAGATGCTGAGTTGGACGGTTGATCTTCGCAATGCCCAACTGCGCGATTATGAATACCGCTACAGCATCATCTACAAGGGTGGTATGGTAAAGAACTTCCCCGCCGGCGGGACCGGCTGGCTGCCGGGTCAGCCGGGCTTTCTGGTGGTGGGCGAGAAATACGGGCTCGAGCTGAATATCTATCCGACCCTGCTTCTGTTTGGCGATCACGATCGGGTCGTACAGGTCGACCTCAATTACAGCGATCCCCAAAACAACATCAATAGTTCCAAAAGCTGCATCTTCGACAGGGATCACAACAAGCCAGACGTCTGGCGCGTTCGCACCGCCGATCCTCCGGGCACGCTCAACTACTCAGTCGACATTACGTACTTTTCGGCAACCGGAGAACAAACCAAGCAACCCACCCGGACTGCCGACAGCGACGTGCTGGTGATCCCGCCATGGACGGCGCCGAAGCCAGCCGCGAGCGCGAAGCCAGCCGCCCGCCGTTGAGCAAGAGCGATGCTCGACCTGAACGTTCCAACCAGGACGGTCGCCGGCGTCGACCTGGCGGGGGACGACGAGGATTCTTTCGCTTTTTACGTTCTGCCTCCTGTGCCGCGCGTGGCGGAGCGCGAGGGCAAGCCGGTGGTGAATCTGCTCCGCTTCGTACGTGACGGTGCGCTGACCGGGGGCCATCTGGAGCTCGAACTGGAGTTGGCGCATGAGCAATCCGTTCTCGATACGGCGCTCCAGCAGCTTCACGATGTACTCAAGGACACTCAGAATCGCGTGACGCTGCGTCCGCTGCCGTTAATCGCAGGGTCGGCGGAACTGATGTTCGTCGGACGCGAGACCGGCTCCGACGGCACTATTAGCGCTTTGCTGCGCCGCAGTTATGGAGCCGCCACCCCAAGTCTTCAGCCGCCGTTCACAGCAGCCTTTTCGGTGCTGCTTAGCGCCGAAGGGGTGCAACTGATGGAGGCCGCGCTGCGCTCGGGCGGCGCGCCGATAGGCGTGATCTATCGCCTGCAGATGGAGGGCCTGCGGCCGGCGCAGAGGATCCTCGCGCATGTCGATTGGAGCCGCGTCTACCAGCATTTTTCCTCGCATTTCAAGGAGGGCGACCTTTTCGCGGTCGAGGACATCCAGAAACTCTCCGAGGAGTTGATCGAGAAGAAAGCGATCACGATCCAGGTCGTGCAGGCGATGGCCACCGGCGACGCCGCCCCACCACCCGACATCGGGCCCGCACTCCAATGGATACAGCGCGAGATCGCCGAGAAATGCTGCGAGGCGGCAATGACCCTCTCCCGTGCGCCGGCCCACGCCTCGCTTGGAACGCTCGGCGATATGTTCGGCGTTGGTTCCTGCTTCACGCTCAAGCGCCTCACCCAGATAGAGCAAACGACCGCCGATATCGATTTCAGCCGCGACGTGGTGGTCGTGCGGACCTTGACCGCTCAGGCAAACCTGGTCGACCTGCTCGGAGGTGCGCCGGCCGACGAACATATCTCCGACGCCGGATTGCATCATCCGTTTTTCGAGCGCGTCTCTCTGCACCTGACCACTGCGCGGCCGCTGGCTTCAACTTTCGTGCGCGAGGTGATCGCCCGTTTCAACTACGGGCAGACCCAGGTGCCGATCCGACTGACGGCCGACACGGTCGAGGGACAGGCCGAAGCTTGGGCGGACGAGGCGGCCGATCGCACGTGGACGCTGCCGGTGGACCTCACGCTCGTCGACGACGCGCCCGTGGATCCCGGCGCCGAGGTCCATCTGCCGGCGTTGTCGGGACAGAGCAGCGAGCTCCGGTTGGACCTTGAGCGCATGCTCAGCCTGTGGAGCGTCGAAGTGCGCGCCAGCGCCGACGATCGGGTGCTGATGACGCGGGTCGCGTTTCAACAGACCAGGGGTGGCAAGCCGATCGGTGATGCGCGCGAGGTGATGCTGGTGCCGCCGACGCCGCGTCAATTGGTCTGGATGCGCGGCTTCGAGCCGGGCGATCAGATCACCGCGTCGGTGCGTCATCTGTTGAAGGACAATCGAATGATCGATCTTCCGCCCTTCACCGTGGAGACGAGAATCGTGCGGCTGCCGCCGGCATTTCCGATGAAGATGGCGGTGCAGGTTTTCAGCGACGACGACTGGAGCGGTCTCGACAAGGTCGTCGTGTCGCTGCAGAAAAATCCCGAGATGCCGGCCGCGGTGTTCCTGTTCGACAAGCCCGGCATGGCGGTCGCGGTGGACCTCGACCTGCCCGACCCGGTCGATCGCAGCTACCGCTACAAAGTCGCGCGCACGCTCGCCGACGGCACCGAGCAGGAAGACGACTGGCTTACGAGCGACCGTTCAGTGCTGCTGGTGGGCCGCGTCGCCGCGAACATGCTGGTGGTGGACGTGCAGCCGGTCGGACCGGAGCTTCCCGAAGCCGGAATCTACATGATCGAGGTGCAGCTCCAGTACGTCGACCCGGCCAACCAGATTCTCAACAACCCGACCGCGGTTATCCGCGCGCTTGCCGACAAATATCACTGGGTGGTGCCGCTTAAGAATCCGAAGCTCACCAGTTACGACTACCGGGTAACCACGCATCGCACTTCGGGCGCGACCCAGGTCGGTCCCTGGACCACCGCTAGCGATCGCATCCTGGCGATCCCGATTACCGCCGGAGGATAGCGGCCATGCTGAGTCTGATGGATCCCGTGGAGCTGGAGAACCTGGTCCTGTTCCGCGACGACGAGGAGCCGCGCAAATTCTACCTGCTGCCCGACCAGCCGACCATCGCGGTCGACGACCACGGGGTGCCCGATTTCTATTTCATCAAATACGTTTACGACGCTACCAGTCATCCCGACGATCAACTCGGCGGCGGATACGTTCAGTTCCGTTCCGTGCTCACGATCGCGCCCGACCGGCGCGACCGGGTGATCGCGGGTCTCAAGGCGCAGCTCGATCAGGAAAAGCAGGCGGGCAAGAAACCCTTTGGGCAGGAGATTGTCGCTACCGATCCGATCCTCGCGGCTCCACTTTGGACCAGCGGCACCGTGCGGCTCGAGACCTTCAAAGTTGGCGACAAGGAGCTGGTGCAAAAGGCGACCGACACCGCGCCCGTCGACCTCGCGGGCTCGCTTGCCGCGTCGGTCAACCTGCAACTGGCTCCCGAAGGCGCCGAGATTTTCTGGTCCTCCTTCAAGCACTTCTCCGACCAGCAGATCCCGATCCTCATCAGCTACCAACTGACCTACAAGGCGCGGGTGTCCGCGCGGATGGAGATTCACGCGAGCCGCAAGACCGTGGAGCAGGAGATCTGGAAGCGCGCCAATCCGCGGCCCTTTGCGCTTTCGATTGCGCGCGGGCGCTGGCTCCCGCTGCAATTCAAGGGTCCCGCCACACCCGACAGCCTACCGGCGCTGCAGCGTCTTACCACAGACCGCGTCGCCTTCATGGTCGAACCCGGCGCCATAACCGAAGCGATCCACAGCTGCATGAGCGACCATACCATCAACGCCACCATCGCGGTCGACGAGGCGGGGAGCGACAAGGGGGGTGGCGACAAAGTCCAGGACATGCTGTTCAAGATCGCGACCGACGTGCTGAGCGGACAGGTGATCCCGGCGCTGTTCGGCGAGAATGCCGGGCCGCAACCGGCGGCCGACAACGCGCAGGATCCGACGGCAACCAAGAGCCTGATGGAGCTCAAGATCGACACTACCTCGCAGACCACCAGCAGCTTCGACATCAGCCTCACCAGCACCTCGACCATCGAGCGCAACTGCAATCCCAACGGACCCGTTAACGTGTTGATCGACAAGCCCGATGCGTTCGCGGCCTGTTTCAAGGAACTGCCTCCGAGCGACGGCTTTTTCGGCATTATGCGCGTGGCGGCGGCCACCAGCGGAATCAACTTCGAGCGCGACGGCATCCGCGCGATCCATGTGTTCGCCCGCTACGACCAGGTCGACGAACAGAACCCGGACCGGCCAGAGGTCAAGCAAAGCTATGACGGGATTCTGCACAGCGACGCGGACGCTTTGCATTTTCGCTTCAACCTGGTGCGCGACGCGCGCGGCACTCACAAACGCGCATACGCATTTCGCGCCGACGTGTTCTATGGCAACGGCGAAGTGATAAGCAACCCGGATGCGTGGACCGCCAGCGGCGACGAGATGCTGCTGATCAATCCGGCGGCGATGGGCGCGGTACGGGTCGAACTCACGCTGACGGCGCCACGCGAACAGGTGAAATCGGCCCAGGTCGCGCTGCGCTATCAGAAAAGCGGTGGCATCGCGCTGTCGGAGACTTTCGAATTGACTCCCGATGCCAACAAGAAGAGCTGGTTCACGCCTACCGGCGAAGTTGGCGGGGCAGGGGCGGGGGGAAACCCACAGCAGTACTCATACCAGGTCGTCTACCAGGTCGGCAGCACACAGATCACGATGCCGTGGGCAACTTCCAGTGCCGAGAGTCTCGAACTTCCCGGTCCGTTCGTCAAAGTGATTACATTCAATTTGCGCCCACAAGGATCGTTCGACGGTATCGCCAATATCAGCGGTGATGTCACCTACTCCGATCCGGTGCACAAGTACCAGATCGTCAGAAGTTTCACGCTCGACAAGCTAAGCGCCAACTTTCAGTTCGACGTGCCCGTCATGGACGGCGGCCCGGAAGAAATCAGCTATGCCGCCAGGATCAATCACGCCGACGGTTCGGTTACGCCGCTTCCGCCCGGGCGTGGCACGCCGGTAACGGTCTGGATCGGCGCCGCGGTGACCGAATTTCTGACCGTCCAGGTGCTGACCGATCTGATCGATTTTGACAAGGACGTTCAACTTGCGGTGGTTCGTCTGGCCCATGACGAGCCCGACGGTCTCGAAAATTCCGTCACCTACACGTTCTCGAAAGCGTCGCACGCGGCCTTGACGTGGAAGGTGCCGCTGGGGGCGAGTTCGCCCAGAAGTTACAACGCCGACATTCGCTTCATCGCTTACGATCGCAGCAAGAGCTCCGAGCTCCATCAGAAGGATCTCCTCGACCCGGTGCTGCTCCTGGATCGGCAGGCCCACTAGTCTTTGTGCAAGGAAAAGAAAATGGCTAGGTCCGATCTTTTCATGAAGCCTGCGCGCGCCGTGATCGCGCGGCCGGATTTCGTGACACTTCATCCGACCAATGTTGTCCTGCGACCGATCGGCGGTCCCACTGACGTAACCGTCGAAATGAAGTACCGCCCGGTGGTTGCGCCGCCGCCGCCGACGACTCCGCTGCTTGATGCCGTGCAGGAGGGGCTGCTCAAACAGAACCCGATCCCGGCAACGGACTTTCTCGTCGCAGGAACCAAGTTCAGACCGTTGAGCACCTGGCTCGCCGACCCCGCTGGCGCGCTTATCCAATGCACCAAAAGCGTATTGCGGATCAGCCTGAGCGCCGCCGACGGTGGCGCTCATCTCTTGCCGCTGGCTGGCGGCCAAATCACAGCGGCAACGCTGGTCAACTTGCCGAACTTCGCAGCCCTGCCAACCTTGCAGGTGGGACTCGACGAGCAGCAAAGGCGCCTCAATCTGTCACTGCAATTTCCGGCGGACAACGCGCAGGCGCTGTACGAGGCGCTCATCAAGTCGATGATGGATCCGTCGTCCAAGGTTGGGATCAATCTGAGCTACACGCATCTCTACGCGGTCGTGACGACCGCCGCGGCGATGCCGCCGGTGATGCATCCGGTGAATCCTTCGCTAGTGGTGTCGCACCCGGTTTTGGTGAAACCAGGACCGACGGGGGTAGTCCTGCATCCATACCCGCATCCATTTCCGTTTCATCCGCCACCGCCACCCGTTGCGCCTCATCGACAGGAGCGCTCGCTCGCGCTGAATTGCACATTCCCGATTGGCCGCTCTCAGGATACGCAACCCGACCCGTATCCCGACTGGCCGAAGCCGCCGACCACGCGGACCTGGGACTCCTACCCGATCGATCCTGACAACAGCAGCCGCCAGGTGTTCTTCAAGGCTTCCAGCACGCCCGACTGCTTTTACTATCTTCCGACGATGTACAAGCTGGGTTTCTACGTTGACGACCAGGGCAGCCTGCAGGCGCCGATCGTCGCGCAGAACTACCTGGCGGGCACGGAAGACTACCGCGTCAAGGTCAAACTCATCGCGCTCCCGTTCATCGAGGACGACGTGCGGGAAAATCTCCGCGAGCATATCCGCACCAAGGTTTTGAAAAACCAACTTCCATACGTGGGGGTGATTCCCGCCGCGGGCGTCAGTTGCAAGTTCGGCTCCGACTTCACTCCCGTCTCGCAATCATCGACCGGGGCTGGAAGCCTTCCGGCAACTATCCGGTTCACGGAGGGCAACCTCGCCTCCGAGCAGCGGTTGGAATTCGAATTCGACATGGCGGCTTTCGACTACTCACTGTTCGGGGAGATCCTGCGCCACGGGATCGTCGGCACGCTGTTCTTCGACGACGGCACCGACCTCCACTACGGTGTTCCGGTTTCGATGCGGCTCGACGACATCATCGCCAACAGCCTCGAATTTCAGGTGAATGCCGACGCGACCGGCAAAACGACTTCGATCTCGCTCGGCAATCTACTCGATTTTCCGGTCCAGGTCGGCAAGGCTCGCGTGTTCTTTCTCAAACGCGGAGTGGTCTTTCCTGAGATGGTGTTCGACGCGGAGGCGGTCGTCTTCCTGCCGTCCGGGCACGAATTTCCGCAGAAGAGCGATCCGCAGGCAGCCGTGGACTTTCCGCTCAATCCCACGCGCACGGATTGGAACCATGCGTCGGTCGCCCTCGGCACGATCCACGCAAGCGCGGGAACCTCGGACGATTGGCTAAACCGGGTCAACCGCGATCCGTCCCTGCAACCGCAGCGTTTCGTCGTTCACGTCGATCTCGTTATTCCCGATAGCGCCAAGCCGGTGCTGGGCGCCGTCCAACTCAAGCTTTATCGCGATGGCGAAACCCTGCCTCGCAAAGATCGGCAGGTGGTGCCGAGCGCGCCGGCCTGGGACCTTCCAGTCGATATGACCCTGGCCGAGCTGATGGGGGCCGGAGGACAGCGCGCAACCTATTCGCTTGAGTACTACAGCATCTATCAGGACGGCTCGCTGGGATTGGCCCAGCGCGTCGAACTCGACCCTTCGGCGAGCGAGTTGCCTCTGATGGTGCTGCGGGAGACGGCGGCCACCAGGTACACGGTCGTGTACGACGACGACAATGGAGAACAACAGATGCAGGGCGACCGCGCTACGTCCGAGGCCGCGATAGCGAAACTCCGGTTGGCGGGTCGGCGCTGGAAACTATTCGCGCAAGAGCCCCAGGCGCCGCCGGCTCCCACGGCGACGCCTGACACTCCAACTACGCCGACATCTCCCAGCGCCGGGGGCGCTGGCACGCCGCCGCCTCCGGCGACGGGTACGCAGCCCGCGGCTGGCGTGATCACGATCGTCACGGATCTTCTGGGCGATCGATTCGCCAATGGCAAGCTGCGGCAGGTATTCGTCGAGCTGCAGCCGGTCGCGGACGGCGCTGCCAGCACCAGCTTCTCTTTCGATCTGAGCCACCATGGCGTGCAAACTTGGCGCCCCGCCGACCCGTCGGTGCCGCCATTCAAATACCGCGTGACGTTCCTGTACGACGGTGGCGTGGTGCGGCAGACCGAGGGGACCGAGCAGGGGTCGCTACTGATCCTCGATCCACCGTCGGTAAGTTAGACGCTTTGGACGACCAGCAAAGTGGTGGTCTGCTCTTCGCCTGAACGCACGAGGTCCTCGCCGCCGGCGGTCACCTTGCGCACCTCGAAGCGGTAGTTGAGCCGGCCATCCGCGTCGAGCGGCAACGTCGCCATCTTTTCCGTTTCGCCGGGTGCACGCATGAAGACGCTCAGGTTCTGCTCGTCCCCGGAGGGCGTCCTGGCCCACAGATCGATACGCAGCCCAAAGACGTCGCCCGGGGAGCCCACCCATACGATCCGCACGTCAGCGGTCGTCTTCTTCCTTTCGCCAACCACCAGCACATCGTAGTCCGCGGCTGCCCAATCGGTGTCGTCACTGGTGCCGTCCGCATTTACGAACGTCTGCCGCCATTGGTATTGACGCCGCTGCGGATCGAGCAAGGGAATATCCACCGTTTGCGCGACCCCCTTTCCCGCGGCGGTGAAGTCGAGACGCCGGTCGAGGACGTCTTCGCCGTCCTGGTAACGAAGCTCAACCAGCACCTGATTCACTTTCGACCAGTCAAGGGCAGGTTGCAGCATAATCGACATGACGCCGCGATATGGCCCGAGCGCGACATAAGCGTCGCCTGTCACTTCCGACTCGTCGCCCGGATGCGTCTGACCTTGGGCATCCTCCCACTCGGTACGCGCGAGGATGCGAATCGGCTGGGCTGTCGAGGGCAGATGAACACGCCATAGATGCTCGCGCGCGTCGGCGTTGAGGAAAAACTCGGCGCGCGCGAGATCGTCGGCGTCCTCCTGGTCGCCCGGCACTCGCGCGCGAATCCGGAGCTGCGGAACCCGTGCAAGATCCAGCGGACCCAGCACGAACCGCACGCGCCGATATCGGAAATGGACCAACGGGTCGACTACCAGCACCCGGTTGCGCGATTTGAACGGGCCCGCGGAGAGCCGCGGCATACCAGCGCCGGCGTCGGGGTCGAAGTCGTAGTCGATATCGTATTGATAGTCGTCGTCGCCGGGGTGTGCCAGCGCCGCCTCGAAGTCGAAGGGTCCCGCCGCCGTGGGAGAAAAAAGAAACCCGGTGCGATGGTCGGCAAACGAAAAGTTGACCGCCGCCGCCCGCAGATCCGCCAGCGCCGCGAAGTCGATTACGGAGTCCACTTGCACCTTGAGCGTGGCAAAAAACGGATCGGTGAGGTCGATCTCTTTTATGTCGGGCGCGAAGCCGTTCTTGGCCATCGTCGAAAGATAACCGGCGCACGTATGCGTCAGCTCGACCGTAGTGCGGCCGTCGTAGACCAGCGCGAAATCACGCTGTTCCTTCACCACTTCGTACTTGGCCTTGAGCACGAACAGCGCCGAAGCGGACGAAACCTTGCTACCGCCCCCAAACCCGGCGAGCACCTGCCCGAGCGGACCGCTCGGCGCGGCGCTATCTTCTGACGGCGGCAGGCCGTTGCGAAAAAAATCGCGCTGGACCCGCGCGGTTACCAGGCTCATCACCATCTGCCGCTGACGGTCCTGGTCGGCCGAGTCGGTGAACGATGTGATCTCGATGTGGATCAGGTCGTGCTCGATGAGCGAGGCAATTTCGAGGTCGAGCTTGGCGGATACATAGTAGGTAAAGCCGAGCGACGCCGAGAAGCTGTCGTACATCTGATCATAGTTCATCGTCACCCGCGCGTGCATTGACGGCGTCAACGCGAGCAGGCGCATCTCGTAAACGACACCGACCGGCACGGAGCCGCCGCGTGCGGCCTTGTCGAGCAAGGTCGCTCCTTCAGCCGTAAGGGCGAGCGCGAAGGCCGCGTGATGCGGAGAAACCAGCGGCGCCGGATGCGTCTCCACCAGGTCGGAGATCATCTTGTCGCCGTCGGCGTGGGCGATCAGCGCGTGCACGTCGGCGCTGGCGAACATCACGGGCACCAGGCGCGCGTCGCTGCGGCCGGACTGCCTCGCCACCTCGCCCTGCAACGCTGGCAGATTAGGCGGCGCAATCTCGACCTCGAACATCGCGAGGCCTCCGCCTTTCGCACGCGTCGGGTCGGTATCTGGATTGTCAACGAGGTCGCGTCGATACTTGTAAAGCGTGAACGCCTGGCCGCTGGCGGACTGGGCAAGTTTGGGCGGTCCGGGCAAAAAATAGAAAAGGTCAGGGTCCAGGTGATCCCGAAACACGGTCGTGCCCTTGATAAAATAGAAGGGAGACTCAATCGTCAGCACCATATCCTCCGCTGGTAGTGCGCATCGCAAGCCGCGTTCTCGGCATACCGCGAGTTTTCGCTGGCGGGGCGCCCAAGCGCCCAAACGGCATTCACGTCAAGGGACAGATCACGAGCAGGTCCGCCGTCGTGACCGGATCTTTCTGCTCGATACGGCCATCCGCATGAATCAACGAGAGCTGATAGATGAACGACTCGCGCGCCGGGTCGGCCACCGGGTATGACCAATTCAACGGTTTCGAGGCGTCCTGCACCAGCATTTCATCCTCCGCATGCAGCCCTGCGTCGGCGTCGTCGAAGGCAAACCGAACCTTGACCCCGAGAAGCTGGAGTTCCTTGAGCTGCCGTCCGACGAAAATCAACTGCACCTGGCGCAGCCGGGCGATCCCTTCGCCCACCACCAGCGTGCCGTCCGCTCCGGGCAGCCATTGTCCCTCGCGCACCTCGTTGCGCGCCGTATGAATGGTGACGCGGTATTCGTAGGCGCGCTCCTCCCGATTCTCCAGCGGTACGGACCAGGTTGCGAACGGCTGGTCCTTGGTGAGCAACTTCGTCACCACCTGATCGGGTTTGGATTTCAGGCGCAGCTCGACGATAAGCCGTCTCACCTCCGTATCGAAACGCGCGGAGCCAACGATCTGAACGTCCAGAACCTCCGGATAAGGGTTGCCGACGATCAGGATTCCCGGCTCCGCATAATCCCAATCGAACACGGTCTCGACCCCCTGCTGGTCGACGTAGCGGAGCCGGCGCTGAAACCTCACCTGTGCGTCCAGAGCGGAACGCACTGTCCAGCTTGCCTCGGTATGCGCCGCGTCGAGTTGCAGGGTCTGGTTGGCGGACCACCCCGCGGCCGCGTCGTTCGCCTTGAGGTCGACGATAACGGTGGGAAAGCGCTCGAATGGAACGCCCTCGGCAACCGTCCGCAGGACGATATGCTGATATAGCTCGCGCGGGTTTATACGAACGACGCGGTCTTCGGTGGCGACGTCGACCGACGTGAGCACGTCCTGCGTGTTGCCGGCGCCGGGCTTGAAATGCACCTCGTAGCGATAGTGTATCGCCAGACCCTGTTCCTGCTGGTACCAGAACGTGACCGTGCGGCGCGGCGTCGTGCCGTCGAGCACGGCGGTCTCGTTGCGCTCGCCATAGTGTAGAAAGACCTCGAGATGATCGATTTCCTCGGCATCCAGGCCGATCGCGGCGCCGATGTCGAAGTCCATCTGCTCCGAGGCCGCCGGCGCGACCTCCGTGATCAGTTTGGACGCGTCGATTGCTGCGCCTTCAGCCCTGGGCGCCAGCAGCACGGGAAATGTTCCCTGCGGCGCCAGCGTCAGCCGCTCGGCGCTAGCTACGTTCAACTGATAGACGAGCGTCTTCAGTTCGCTCCGTTTGATTTCGCGCAGCGTGTAAGTGATCGAAAAAAAACCGGCGATGTCTTTGATCGCATTACCGATGGTAGCCAGCCCATCGCTGCCGGAGTCGGGCGGCGGGGGCGCCTGCGCGAGCGTCGGCTTGAAGAACTGATCGATCACGTAGGTCTGCATCTGATCGACGGCGCGTTGATAGGTGTCGTCTTTCTGATCGGGCGGAAGAAAATTATCCACCGTCACGGAGAGCGCCTCGGAATGGACCAGGTCCTGTACCGTGGTGCCAATATCGGTTGCGAGCAGCAGTTTTCCGCCGTGCAGGCGGTTCTCGTAGTAGTCGTAAACGTCCTGCCAGCGCGCTGTTATCTGTGCCCGCATCGCGGGTCGCAGAGCGGTCACCTCGAGTGCGTAGACCACGCCGACAGGTAGCCCGCCCTTCAGCAGGGCCTGCTCGATCAACGCGACGCCTTCGGCCGAAAGCACCGCCATGAAGGCCGCGGCATTGTTTCCGTAAAGTGACGGCGATGCCGCACCCAAAATCCGCTCGACCAGGCCGGATTCACCGTTGCTCGCGGGAGTGCCACCGCCGCCGGCGCTCGACGGCGCAGTGCCGCCGCCTTCCGAGACGCGATCGATGATCACCACTTCGCAGCGTCCGCCATCCGCCGTCACCGCCGACAGCGTCGCAGGGCGGTCTAGAGCGAACCGATTCCGCAGACGCCCGCGGACCCGATCGAGCACCGCCTCGTTCACGCCGAGATCGACGGTGAACGCCAACATCCCCGCGCCAAGCTCCTTGTGCATCGCCGGGTCGAACCGATATTTGAGCAGCGATAGTTCAGGCAGGCCGTCGGCGCGCATTCCAAGGCGCGGGCTATCCGGCAGATAGTAGAACAGCGCCGGGTCCGCATGATCGGGGAAAACGGTCACGCCCTCGGAGTGCAGCGGCGAGCGGCCAAGATCGATCATGAGTCCGACTCGAGCAGCCGCGAGGCTTGCAGCACCAGGATCGAGCTGTCATGCCGCGTCCAATCTCCTTCCACCGGATCCTTGTCGGGCAGGAAAACGGTAGTTTTGTATTCGAAGTAGTGAGCAGGCCGGTCCGCGCGCAACAGCAAGCGCTGCGTATAGTGCTTGTCGCCGCCTGGCTCGAACAGGTGGGATTCTATTTTCGGCTGCTGGCTGTCGAGCGGTTCGCTTCGGAGGTCCACTTCCAGACCCGTCAGACGGCTTTGGGCGAGATCGCCGAGCAGCCGCACGTCAACGTCGAAGGGGACTCCGCCCTCGGTGACGATGATCGTCGGCTGGTCGGTCTGCACCTCGGGACGGTTCTCGCTGCCGGTGGCCTTGATGAGCGTGCATTGATAGCCGAACGTGCGCTTCGTCGGGTCCATCATCGGCAGCGACACCGTGATGGGCTTGTAGGCCGGGCCCGGAATATCCACGAACTTGCGCAGGTCGAGCTGGTTGTCGGAATCCGTGTAGTGCAATTCGATCGTGATGCGCTGCACGTTGGCCGGATCGACCTCGGGCTCAATTACAATCGGCAGGCGTTGCAGGAACGGGTCGGGGATGAACAGTTGCGCCGCGCTCATCACCTGTTCTTGGCCATGGATCTGGCGGTTGTCATCCTTGAGAAACCAGGTGTGCTGAACCTTGTAAGTATTGGCCTTCGGATTCGTCAGCCTGACGATCCACTCCTGGCGTTTGAAGTCGGGACCGACCAGGAAGGTGCGCTCGGCACGGAAGTTGTTCGGCGCGTCGTCATAGACGACACGGGTCTCGACCTTCGACACCAGGTCCCAATCGATCACCCCCTGCTCGGCGTACACGTGCAGCATCGGGATATCGTCCGGCGGATTGACCACCAGTGCGCGGCTGATCGTGCCGCGCCATTCAGTCTGATACTGAGTATGCTGTGCGCCGATCTCACTTTGCGCGAAGTAGTAGGAGATGCGGTTGCGATACGACATTTCATCGCCGTCGAGGAATGCCTGGAAACCTTTCGGCGCGTTATCGGTCGGCGTGAAGGTGTGCGACTTCAGCGCCCTGGGCTCATCGACGGTCCCGCCGTAGGCAACGTCCACCACGATGGTCTTCAGATCGATCGCCGCATAATCCGCGATAGTGCTCGTCTGGACCTCAAGGATTTTGAAGAAGGGGTCGTCGAGGTCGATCTCTCTGACGTGGTCCTTTTTTTCCGTTGGCCGCAGCAGCGCGGAAAAAAAGCCGTTGGGCGCGTGGGTGAGCGTCTGGGGCATCTGCGCGGTGAAGTCGTAGGTCGCGGTGCTGAGCTCCTCTTCGGTCTTGTACTGGAGAACGAAACCAATCGCGACCCGAGTGCCCGCCCCGGTTCTCCCTCCGCTCAGCAGGTCTGAACTCGGGAGGGACGCGCCTGTCGCCGCCGGCGACGCTGGCGTGGCGGTCATAGCCGGCTTGAAGAAATCGTTGATCAGATTTCCCTTCAGCAGATCCATCGCTTGCTTCAGCATATCGTCGACGGATCTGCCCTCTTGCTGCTGGATAATTTCGATCGTGATGGCCTCTTCTTGCCGAAGTTTCTCCATCGAGTACGAAAGGTCGGCGTCAACCGCAACTTGCGTACTCGGGTTGGTCGTGGTTCCTCCTGGGGGCTGAGTTCCAGGCGGAGGCTGAGTACCAGTCGGCGGCGGCTGAGTAACTATTGGGGGTGGCTGGGTAACTATTGGCGGCGGTTGGACAACTCCGGTCGGAGGTGGTTGAGCACCAGTCGGCGGCGGCTGCGTGCCCCCGGTCGGTGGCGGTTGAGTAACTATTGGTGACGGCTGAGTACCAGTCGGTGGCGGTTGGGGACTTGCGCTCGATGGCGGCGGCCCTCCAAGCCCCGGACCCGGCGGCAAATGGGCACCTACTGCGGACGCATGGGCCGGGCCGCCCAGCCCCGGACCGCCCAGCCCCGGACCGCCCGGTGGATGTACCGGCGGACCGCCTAGCCCCGGACCTCCCAGCCCCGGGCCGCCCGGTGGAGTTACCGGCGGACCTCCCGGGCCACCTGGCGCACCTCCCGGCTGAGTACCACCGCCCGCCGGCTGAGTACCACCGCCCGTTCCCATTCCAATATGAAGCCCGGCCTTGAAGAACTCGTAGCATCGCTTTCGATCGACGGTCGCATGCACCGAAAGCGCCGGCCGCAGTCCCGAGAACTCGAGTTCGTACATCACGCCGATTGGAGACAGGTCGACCTCGTAGGCGTCCTCGATCAGAGTGGCGGCGTCGGGAGTGAGCGAGAGGGAAAAAATCGCGCGCTGATCCTGGAGCAACGAGGGCGTCGCGCTGCCCACCACGCCGTGCACAAACTTGCTTTGCGTCGTGCCGTTGCCGCTCGGTGCTGGCCCGCCGATCGGCGGAGGCACTACGGGCCCACCGAATCCGCCGGGCCCGCCGATCGGGGGAGGTCCCATAGGTCCGCCGATTACGCCGGGTCCGCCAGGCGCGGGAGGCGCGGGCGCCGTCGCGTCATCCGACTGGTAATCCAGTGCCACCACTTTCGCCGTGCCCTTGGTATAGAGGACTGGCACCAGACTGATTTCCCCGGCGCCGTCGGGCACATGGGAGGCGAGCTCGCTCATGATGGCGCTTCGGGTCGAATCGGAGAGTCCGCAGTCCACACCGATCATGAGGAAGGCGCCGCCGAGTTGCTCGCGCAGTCGCGGACTTGACCCTCCGGCATCGAGCGCGGTCCGATACTTGAGCAGCGTGAACTGCGCCTTGCCGTTGTCGACGGTTAGCCGCGGCGGTCCGGCCAAATAGTAGAACAGCGTCGGCACGGCGTGATCCCGGAACACCAGCACGTCCTTGATTTCGAAAAATGGGGCTTCGAGCGTCAGCATTTTGGGCTCTCACTTTGAGGATGGAGAACGAGCACTTCGTCCTCGGCTTCCTGCCACGGATTGGTGAGCCGCGTCCCGTCCTTTGCGACGAATGTCAGCCGGTAGCGATAGCGATGACGATCGGGCGAGGCCATGCGAAAGCTCCATTGCGGCTCGGCGTTCCTGTCGCGCAGCACCAATGAATCGGCGTTGTGGACCGAGGCTGAGTCGTCGGCATACTCGAGGTCCAGCAACACGAGCGTCCAGCGGCCGCCAAGGTCGAGCAGTCGCGGCACGATTTGCACGTTGAACCGCAGAAGATCGCTCACTACCAACACGGGTGTGGTCTCGTCAGTCCAGTCGAGCGCGCGCGTGGTGCCGTCCTGATAGACCATTGTGCGTCGGGCCTGGTAGTGGAACGTTCCGGGCGACATGGAGTGCGGCTTCCAAGCAAGACTCTCGCCCGGATGAGTGAAAGTGAACTGCGCCGTTTCGGCGCCCGCTCCCGAACTGACGCGCAGATCGAGTACGAGTTGCCCCACTCCGGAAAAATCACCCGCGGCGATCGCCTGCACGGTCGCGGTCGAGCCGATTCCCGGCGGTGCATCAAGGAAAAGGCGGCGCGCGGTGGTTTCGCGCCACGAGTCTTCGATGCGGCGACCGTCAGCCGTCAACCACGAAGCACGGTAGCGGTAAGGAGCGACCTCGCGCGTTCCCACCACCGCCTGCCAGGGACGCGATGAATTCACGCCGTCGATAACGATCGTCGTCGTAAGTCCGTTCGGCGGATATTCGAGATCCACCACCACGCTTCGTATCGCGGTGAGCGGAACGTCGCCGAGCGTCGCAACAACGTCGAGCACCCCCAGTGAATTGGCCTCGATCACGAGCACGGTGGCGTCGGAGGAACCCTGATCCAGTTCCGCGGTCGTTCCGTTCGTGTAGAAGACGGTCGCGTGATAGCTGTAGCTGCGCTGGTCCGCGGTGGCGTTGACGCGGAAGACCCACTGCGTGGCGCCATTCCTGAAAACGAAGTCTTGCGACTGGTCGATTGGCGTTCCATCAGCGGCCTTGGCGTTGTACTCGATCCACAAGTGCACCGAGCCGATCGGTCCGTCGGTGAAGTCGACCGGACATGCGACGCTAACGTGAAGCGGCCTCATCGCGTCGGTTACGTCCACCTGGAGCACTCTGGCGGCGAGTTCATCGGCCGAACCTTCCAGGCGGAGCACCGCGGCGAGAAGCGCATGCTGCTGGGCGGGGTAGGATTCGCTGAAAGTATGATTCAGGATCGCCTGCGACGACTCCGCGTACGGCCGTAACTTGCCGACCTTACCGTCCTCCACCAGGCCGTGCGCTCCATCGCCGCTTGCGGATGAGCCGTCGCCGAAGCTGAACATCGCGCCGGCCAGCGCGCTGTCGAGCAGCCGGTGAGCCATATTTTCGAGCGTGGCCGTCTGAGCGGGCGGAATTTCCGTCTCCGAGCTGAGTTCGATCCCGGCCAGATGGCGTGTTTCGAGCAGCTCGCGCAATTGCGCCGGCTCAAGCGAGCCGACGGCGAGCCGCGACGCGACGGTCTGGTTGGCGGCGCGCGCATCGCACCACACGCGCAGCTTGATCGCGTCGAGTCGATATTCGAAACCCAGGTCGTAACTGACACGCAGGATGTCCAGGCGTGCGTCGAGCGCCTTGGCTAGGAGCGCCGCGCCATCCTTCGACAGCTCCACGGCGAAGGTGGCCCGCTCGGGTCCGGTCAGGCTGGCCGGGCTCTGGCCCGCTACTTTCTGAGCAAAGTCGCCGGCCCCGGATTCGCCCGCAAACGAGAGTGAGACCGTTCCCGACTCGAACGGCATCGGCAGGAGCCGAACCGCTCCGGCATTATTCAACCTGAGCGCCTCCGCAATCCCCTTGCGCAAACTCTCCTGCTCAGCGGCGTCGGGACTGAGATCCACGGTGACAGTCAGCATCCCTCCGGCGCGGACGTCCGCCGCTCCCGACGCGCTTTGATCGAGCGCGCGATACCAGAGGAAGTGAAACGCGGGCCCGCCCGAATCATCACGCGCAAGACGCGGCGCATCAGGCATCGCGTAAAAGTTCGACGTGAACGAACGCTCGCCGTCGCTGAACACAACGTCGCGGTAGACGGTGAATGACCCGATCCGGAACAGTCCGGCGAGCGTGAGCATCGTTTCTCCAAACCCCGACTAGGGGTTCGATGGTGGAATGAGCACGAGCACTTCTTTCGACTCGTCGGCGGGCGCGAGGGTGAACTGCTTGCCATCGACGGCGCGGTACAGGGTGAGTTGATAATGGTAGGTGTGCCGGTCGGGCGCTCCGAGCCTGAAGTGCCACGCCAGCGGCGTGGTGAAGTCCTTTATCTCGAACGTTTTCTCGGCGTGAATGTCGCCCTCGCTGTCGTCGAAACGAAGGCTGACGGTCCCGAACGCCCAGGTGTTCCCCCGAAGCAGGTAAGGCAGTATCTGCACGCGGAAACCGAACGGGTCGCCAACCGCGAGTACCGCGTTGTCGGTGCTATGCCATTGGTCCTCGCGCGTGACTCCGTCCGAGTAGAAGACCGTTACCTTGTAGTCATATTTGCGCAGCGTCTTGTCCATCAAGGGTACGGTCCAAACCTTGGAGTCGCCCTCCTTGGTGAGCGGAAAAACGTCATTGACGTCGTAGCTGTTGGCCGGGTCCTGGTAGCGAGTGGCGACCACCACCTGCGAGATCAAACCGCCGGAGCCGAACGAGCCAGCCGATACGATCATCACTTTCAGTGCTTCCAGCAGCGGTTGATTCAGCACTAACGTCTTCGAGCGAGCGGTCTGCGGGTCGGTCGCAATCTGCTGGTCGTTCTTGTCGACGTAGATCGCTTGATAGGTGTAAGCCTCGGAGACCGGCGGCGCGACCACCTCGACCCAGCGATGGCCTTGATGCTGCGCGTCGAGAGTGAACTCGGTCTCGCGCAGGTTGGGTCCCGATCCGTAGGACATTTTGAGCAGGACCTGTTTGATCCGATCCCAGTCGATAACGCCCATTTGCACGTCGACGCGCAGGACCCCGAGCTTGTCGACATCGAGCACCAGAATCGTCTCGTTGGTGTTTCCGGAAAACGAGTACTTGTCGGAGGTTCCCTTGTAGAAGATTTCGCAGTCGTACTGGTAGGTGATCTGGTCGGGCGAGGCCAGGTAGGTCGAGAAGCGTTGCGGTGGCGTGTCCTTCTTGAACATGAAGTCGCCCACCTTGTTGATGTCGCCCTGCGCGCCGTGGCCCTGGTAAGTCAGGTGGGCCTTGACCAGATCGATTGGGTCGTCGTCGAAGTCGGCGGTGCATACCACCTGAACGTCGAGGTACTTGTAATAGGAGGCGTCGATATCGACCTGCGTGCGTAGCTCGTTTACCGCATGTCCTCTAAGCACGTTACCCAGGTTGTCGTTTGGCGCAATGTGACCCTCGAGCACCGTCTTCGAGGTAAAGTTGTAGCCGAGCGAGGCGTTCATGCTCTCGTCCCAGGTTTTGAGGCTGTAGCGGCTGATGGCGTCGTGGCCGTACTTCTTGCCGTTGACTGAGGCGAGTTCGGTTTTGAGGTCCGGTTCCTGATCCGGCGGCGTGTAGTCGGCGCCCGGCTTGTATTCGAGAAAGGTGCCGGCGAGGAAGTCCTTGATCATCTCGTTGCCGGACTGCACCAGTTGGTTGATCTCGTCGGGCTTGACCGCGTCCGGCCCCGCCTCCTGCGTGATGTTCACGCCCGAATATTCCGAAGCATGAACGGCCGAAAAAATCCGGTTTCGCGCGTTATCGGACTGGTCATCCCCGTAGGTGTAAGTGTCACTATTGGAGGTGTGACGGTCGCTCCACGAAGCATCCTCGCTCACGTGATTCCACTGTTCCTGGATCGCGTTGAAAGACTTGCGGGCATCGCACCACACCGACATCGAAACGGCGTTCAGCCGATGGTTGAATTTGAGATCGTAACCTACGCGGATCGCGGGTAGGTTTTTTTCGACCATGTCCCAAAGCAACACCGCGCCGTCCTGCGTCAGTTTGGCCATGAAGGACGCTCGCTCGCGGCCAGTCATGCTGACGCGTCCGATGCCGACCAGGCTGGCGACGAACTCGCCAATTTTGCTCGTGTCCCCGCCCTCGGCGAGGATGGCGATGGTCACCGTTCCATCGGTTATCGGAAGGGTGTTGATCGAGAGCGCCTTTGCGAGCTTGTCCTTGTCCATTCCGGTGCGCGCCTGGACCTCGGGATCGTTCGCAAGGGTGTCGCGAAGTTCCTTCATCTCGGCGTCGGTGGTCGACAATTCCACTGAGAGTGCGAGGATTCCGCCACCGAGCCTGCTCTTGCGTTCCTCGTCGCTGAGTTTGGAGACGTCACGCCGGTACCAGACCAGGGAGAAGACCGGCTTGCCGGTTTCATCCAGGGCAATCCGTGGAGATTGCGGCATGATGTACCATTGCAAGGGATCGACATCGTCGCGGTAGACATTGCACTGCGCGATTTCGCGTTGGCCGGTTAGTGTGATCATTGACTTCCCTCCTGGCGCAGCGATCAACGCCAGCAGCGCCTATGCCGCGCAGTCTGCCTCGCGGTCCGACGGAGGCTCCGGGTTTCGAGACCCGGTAGTCGGAAAATTCGGTCGTGGCGACCCGAGTCCGGCTCGACCACTGGGTCGAATCGCGTTCATCGCCCTTTAGCGAGCCGCGCTTCTGATGTGCTGATTGCACGCACTACGAATTGCGATCCGGAAACCAGTGAGTTGCCGGTTCCCCCCGTTTGCATCCGAGCCGAATATCGCCTTTTCGCTAGAAGCGGTCAATGCATTTTCGATCAAGCTATCTGAGGAATTTCATTTGGCGGTAACAATAGCCTAGTAACTCGGCGGTGGCCCTTTCCCGGGCCGGTTCTGGCGCAGCCCGCGCTCGGAGTCGATTATTTACCGCCGGCGGCCGAGGAAGCGAAAATTTTGAGTTGAATCGCTAAGTGCCCCCTGCTAGAGGGGAACTTGGCTGTCGTCTGGCAGACACGAGGTGCCCTGACGCCCAAAAAAGGGGGATTAAGCAATGCCACAGAAGCAATCTGGTATTTGTACATGTGTCGATCGCGTAGTGCCGGCCCGGTATCAGCCTGCACGATCGGCTAGTTATGACGCGGCCCTCCAGAACTTGCAGGCGGCCGCAAAGGGTGCGAAGCCCGACGCTCTTAAGACGCTCGATGCAAACCATCCGATACACGTCGCGCGGATGGCGCTCATCAATCAAAAGATGTGGCCCAATGGTCGAACGCTGACCTGCCGCTTTCTCGATGGCGACCCCTCCTGGCAGCAAAAGGTCTGCGAAAAAGCAGTCATGTGGTCCCAGTACGCGAACATTACTTTCAACTTCATAAGCGACGGTGATGCCGACATCAGAATCTCATTTTCGGCGGACGCCGGCTCGTGGTCCGCAATCGGGACCGACTGCCTGGTCGAAAGCTACTTTCCCAAATACCAACCTACGATGAACTTTGGGTGGTTGCGCGGCGATACCGCGGACGACGAATACGAGCGGGTTGTCGTGCACGAATTTGGCCACGCTCTCGGATGCATCCATGAGCATCAGTCTCCAAATGAGACTCTCAACTGGAATACGGATGCCGTCTATCGCTACTTTTCCGGACCGCCTAACTACTGGAGCACCGCGGATATCGATTCCAATGTACTCCAGAAGTATTCTCCGGAGGGAATAAGCGCGACCCGATTTGATCCGGAATCGATTATGCTTTACCAGTTCGACGGCTCACTATTTCAGGACGGAGTAGGCACACCGCTCAATAAGCATTTGTCAACCTCGGATACAGGTATGATCTCCTTTATGTACCCGAGATCCTGAGCGGCACTCGAAGGTGCGGTTTCTTGAGTAACGAGGCCGCATTCAAAAAACACCTCGAAGGAAACGCCTTACGGCTGGGCCCTCGCCTGGCCGTAAGGTTTCACAGGACCTTGCGCGTACCTGATGACGGCAAGTCCTATCCGCTGCCGCCTACCTTCGGCCCTTTTCGTCTGTACCGGGCCGCGGACTTTGCGGGGCGCGTTCCCAAAAGCTGGATTGCGGAGGACGCGTTGTTTTTCCCGATGTACCAGCGGGAAGCGATGTGGCTGGGATTTCAAGCCGCCTGGTGGAAGCCGAATGCGCTGATGGTCGGCGCAGACGGCGTGAACGTCATCTCCGGTCAGCCGTGGGCCGTGGCGCTTTCAGGTGAACCTCAGAATTATCTCGTCGTTCCGGATCAGCCCTGGCTCGACGGCATCAAGACGCAAGCCGAAACAGTTCGCCAGTTCGTCGCTGTTTCGCTGGGCGCCGGATATACGATAGCCGAACAGATCCGTCCCGATGCCATTACGCAAGGCGTTCGGTTCCGATCCTACGAACCCATGCCGGGCCGTTTCCCGGAGCGGGAGCCCGAGATGCAGAGCGGTCCGTCGTCGACGCACAAGATGCGGTCGGGCCAATCACCGGCGATGGGGATTGGTGCCGGCGGGACAATCCGTCAAAAGATTTTGCAAGATCGCTACGGCGTCGAAACCTGGGATCTTGCGAACCCCGTAACTGCAATAGTCTATATTGTGAATAGCGAACAGTTTCAGTCGCTCACCGACGAAGCGCCTCCGCCCACGCCGATCTCGGCCGAGGATTACACCAAACGTGGCTTCCCCTGGTTCGAGCTATACGAAGAGTCGAGCGATATTGCCCCGGTTGAGCTCTTGCAGGAAGTCAAATCGGTTGGCCAAATCGACGCCGAACGCTCCCTCGACGTGCCGCCGGAAAAGTCCATCGACGTGTCGCCGGCGCAGATCAAAAAGATCCGACGGCAAAAAAAGCCGTCGCCGCGCTGATCAAGACTCGAAACTGAGAAACGAGATCGAGGCCAGGGAGCCGTTCAGGAGGAGCGGCCGCCGAATTGACCGTTGACCCGATCGGTCCGCAGGACTTCACGCCGAATCCATTCCCTATCTGCTCATCCTTATCTGCTCATTGGCCTGGCTTCCGGGAACCTCGAACAGCTTCGAGACTTCACGAATTTCTTCGCCATTTCGGTAATCGGTTGCGTTTTTAAGTATTTATCCGTAATCTAACGACGGTGTCGAACATTCTGCGTAAAACTGCGCCGGAATCGCTTGAACCAACGGACCGTCTGATGACTGCCCGTCAGGTCGCCGCGTACCTCAACGTGAACGAGCGCACGGTTATCAAGCTGGTATCCGAGGGCGCGCTGCCCGGTGTGAAGATCGGAAATCAATGGCGCTTTCGCAAAGCCATGCTGGACGCGTGGCTGGACGATCAGATGCTGGGCGTGGTTCCCAGGCACGTCGAACTCGAGAGTCGAAATCGCGCACCGCGCCGGATGCTCGATCTTGCGAGTTGCTTCCAACCCAGCCACATCGCCTCGCGCCTGGAGGCGTCCACCAAGCTCGGAGTGATCGAGGAACTCGCGGACCTCGCGAATCAGCTAGGCCTGGTACGCGACAAGAACTGGTTCGTCGGCGCGCTCATCGAGCGCGAGAACATCATGCCGAGCGCGGTGGGCAACGGCGTCGCCTTCCTGCACACGATGAATCGCCACCCGGAACAGGTGGTGCGGCCTTTCATGGTTCTTGGCCGCTCGCGCGACGGCGTTGATTTCGACGCGCTGGACGGCAATCCGACCCATCTGTTCTTTGTCCTTGGACTTAAGTTCCACGAGTTGCAGCTTCCTTGGCTGGCCAAGCTCGCGCAGTTGTTCGGGCGACGCGAGGCTACGGCGGAGTTGATCGCGGCGCCGAACGCCGAGGCGATCTTCGATTCCCTCTCCCAGGCGGAGCGGACCCTGTTTCCCTCTCAGAGCGGCAATTGACCTGGAACTTATCGCAATGAGTATTTCCCTCCCGGCGGCCACGGCTTCAAATTCTCTGTCGGTCTGGGTTGAAGAAGTGGCCCGGCTCACAATGCCGGCTCGGGTGGTTTGGTGCGACGGTTCGGAGGATGAGAGAGCGCGCCTCACAGAGCAGGCGGTCCGCGAGCGCATTCTCATCCCGTTGAACGACGGCCAGCGTCCGCGGTGTTACCTGCACCGCTCTCATCCAAGCGACGTGGCGCGGACTGAGGACGCCACTTTCATCTGCACGCCCACTCGCGAGCAAGCGGGCCCGACCAACAACTGGATGGCCCCCGAGGAGACCTATCCAAAGCTCAGACATTGGCTGCGGGGATCTATGCGCGGGCGGGCGATGTATGTAGTGCCGTACCTGATGGGGCCGCCGCGCTCGGAATTCGCGCGCGTGGGTGTCGAGCTCACCGACAGCATTTACGTCGCGCTCAACATGGGAATCATGACCCGGATGGGGCGCGCCGCGCTCGACGCGCTGGGTGACGCGGCGGAATTCAATCGCGGACTTCATTGCACGCTCGACCTGAGCCCGAAACGTCGGCTTATCTGCCATTTTCCCCAGGATAACGCGGTCTGGTCGGTGGGAAGCGGTTACGGCGGCAATGCCCTCCTGAGCAAGAAGTGTTTCGCCCTGCGCATAGCCAGTTGGTTGGGGCTACGGGAAGGCTGGCTTGCCGAGCACATGTTGATCCTGGGCTTGCAGAGTCCGCAAGGCGCAACGACCTACGTGGCGGCGGCCTTCCCGAGCGCCTGCGGCAAGACCAATCTGGCGATGCTTACGCCGCCACCGTCGCTAAACGGTTGGCGCGTATTCACGGTCGGCGACGACATCGCATGGCTGCGCGTTGGATCGGACGGCCGGCTATGGGCGGTTAACCCGGAGGCGGGATATTTCGGCGTCGCGCCCGGCACCAGTGCGCGGTCGAATCCCAACGCGATGCGCATGGTTGAGCACGACACGATCTTCACTAACGTCGCGCTGACGCCAGACGGCGACGTGTGGTGGGAGGGAATGGGATTAGATCCTCCCCGCGGTACGCTGGACTGGCGGGGGACGCCGTGGACGCCTCATTCCGGGCTCCCCGCGGCGCATCCGAACAGCCGTTTCACCGCTCCGATGACGAACAATCCGGCGCTGTCGCCACATGTCGGCGATCCGCAGGGCGTGCCGATTTCGGCCATCATCTTTGGCGGCCGGCGCGCGACCACCGTTCCGCTCGTGATGGAAGCGTTCGACTGGAAACACGGAGTCTATCTGGGCGCGACCATGGGTTCCGAAACCACCGCCGCGGCGACCGGACAAGTAGGCTTGGTGCGCAGGGATCCGATGGCGATGCTGCCGTTTTGCGGCTACCACATCGCGGATTACTTGGCGCACTGGCTCGCCATGGGCCCCCGGCTCAAGCACGCGCCCAAAATTTTCATGGTCAACTGGTTCAGGAAGGACGACGAGGGGTCGTTTCTCTGGCCCGGTTACGGAGAAAACCTTCGCGTCCTCAAATGGATCGTGGACCGTGTCGACGGGCGAGCGGTAGCGGAGGACACGCCCGTCGGGCTGGTGCCACGCACGTCAGACATCAACCTTGAAGGACTTGAAATGGCCAGCGTCCGCTTGCGCGCCGCGATGGCCATCAAGCGTGACGACTGGAGCGCCGAACTTCGATCCCAGGACGAATTCTTCAGTCGGCTAAGCTGCGAGCTCCCTCGCGAAATCGAAGTTCAGCACGAAGCTCTCGCGGCGGCGTTCGGATTGTGAGCTAACGAGGTTTGCTGACCGGCTAACGGGCGGGAAATCGGTCAAAGGAAAAAATGGAGCCATCAGAGGTCGTACAGCTTCCGGCGGGCGCGGCGACATGGGTGTGGATCGTGCGGTTGGGCAAGGGGAGATGGTGGCCCGGCACAGTCCAGTCGTCCAAGATGATCGACGGGATCCCGCACGTCACCGTCCGCTTCGAAGCTCGGGCGCCCGAGCGCCGCAACTCACATTCGGCTGCGGTCTTTGTCGGAATCAGCACCACGCGCATGCGTTTCCTGGAGCAGCGTGACCTGGGAGCCAAAGGCGACGATCGGCCGCACCATGTTCCGGTATCGTTACTTCGAGTACCCGAGACCCCAATCCACAAGCTGCGCGCCGTCGAACCTAAAAACTCGATTTCGACTGGCGAGGTACGATTGGCCAAGTAAGCGTCCCCGCCGCTGCCTTAGTAGCCGGCGATAGATATATTAACGCTCACGCCTTCGCTTCTAACGATCGACAATTGGCGCGGCCCGCATTTTCGCCAACGCAACCTTTGTGCGATTATCAGGTTTGCAATCGCACAACCACGCGGGGGAATGCCGATGGAAAAACGCACCGTAAAATTCTACAGCGAAGGCATCCGGCTCGAGGGCGATCTCTACCTGCCCTCCGATTTGAAGGCCGGCAAGCAGCGTCCCGGAATCGTGCTTTGCCACGGGTTTACGGGCTTGCGCGCGTTGATTCTCGACGACTACGCGAAAGCCTTCGTCGACGCGGGGTTTGTCGCGTTGACCTTCGACTATCGCGGCTTCGGCGGCAGCGAAGGCGAGAAGTGGCGCCTGATCCCGCTCGAACAGATCGACGATATCCGCAACGCGATCAGCTTTTTCGAAGCGCAGCCGCAAGTCGACCCTGAACGGATCGGTCTATGGGGCACAAGCTTCGGCGGCGCCAACGCGCCCTATGCCGCCGCCGTCGATTCGCGCGTCAAGGCGGTCGTCGGCCAGGTCGGATTCGGCGACGGCGAGCGCTTCATGCTCGACGTTCGCAGTTACGGGGAGCGGGTGGAACTGATGCAACGGCTGGCCAAGGACCGCCGCCGCCGTGCGCTCGAAGGCGTCGGCGAGCGGGTCGATCCGATCGACCTCGCGCTGCGCAGCTCACAATCGCGCAAGTTCCTCCCGCAGGCGCTCAAGGCCGTGCCCCAGATGAAATGCGATCTCTCGTGGGAGACGGTCGAGAAGACCCTCGAGTACAAGCCGATCGACGTGGTCCATCGGATCGCGCCGCGCGCCCTGCTGCTGATCGGCGCGCGCGACGACAACGTCTGTCCGATCGAAGGCTATGAGAAACTCTACGCGCGGGCGTGCGAACCCAAGAAGCTCGTGGTGTTGCCGATCGAACATTACGATATCTACGCGGGCAAATGGTTCGACGAGTCGGCCCGGCTCGCCCGCGAATGGTTCGAGCGGTTCCTGAAGTAGGCCGCATTTCCGGAGCGCGTGAATTAATCCTCGCGCGCCTGCCATCTCGGTCGGGATTTCCCGGCAGGAGGATCCCTCATGTCGCAGAAGCTGTTTCACGTCAACATCTGCGTCCGCGATATGGAGCGGTCGATCCGCTTCTACCAGGATCTGGGTTTCACCAAGGTGAACGATTTCATCCTTGACGATCCGAGCGTCGGCGACGCGCTCGGCCTGAAGGTCAAAAAGCTCCGCGGCGTCTTCATGCGGCTCGGCGACGATCCCGGCTCCCCCGTGCTCGACCTGGTACAATTCATCGACCCGCCGCCGCAGGGTCAGCCCTACCCGACGCTCAACAACATCGGCATTTGCCGCATCGCGTTTACCGTCGATGATATCGACCGGACCTACGCGGATTTGCTGGCCAAGCGGGTCGAGTGTTTGGCGCCGCTTAAGAAGATCAAGGGACCCGACGGCGCCACGATCGGGGTGGTCTGCTTCAGGGATCCGGATGGCGCGATACTCGAATTGCTCAGCGGAATGTAGCGCGGTGGCAGTAATCGCGCGGGAGGGGGAATCATGTCACTGGCAAAGAGTACTGTCGTAATTCTCGGCGGCAGCTCGGGTATCGGGTTGGCGACCGCGAAGGCCGCCAGCGCCGAAGGCGCGCGGGTTGTCATAACCGGCCGATCTGCGGATCGGCTCAAGTCCGCAAGGAGCCTGCTCGGCGTGGACGCGCGCACCGTCGCGCTCGACGTGGCCGACGAGGCCGGCACCCGCGCCCTGTTCCAGGAACTCGATCGCGTCGACCACGTTTTCATCACCGCGGGCAGCGTCGTGCTGGATGCGGGGCTTGCACCCGACAGCGCCTCACTGCGGCCGGCGCTCGACACCCGCTTCTGGGGCGCCTTCGCCGCGGCCAAGTATGGCGCCGCCAAAATGCGGGGAAGCGGGTCCATCACTTTCATGTCCGGAACCACCGCCCGGCGGCCGCTCAAGGGCGCCGCGGTCGCGACCGCCTCGTGCGGTGCGGTCGAAGCGTTTGCCCGCGCGCTCGCGGTCGATTTGGCGCCGATTCGAGTCAACACAATACAGCCGGGGTACGTGGACACGCCGATGCTCGATGAACTGCTCGGAGAAGCGCACGCGGCGATCAAGGCGGAGATCGGCGCCCACCTGCCCGTCAAGCGGATCGGCCGTTCAGAGGAGATCGCCGACGCCGTGTTGTTCCTGATGAAGAATGGATACGTCAACGGCATTACCCTGACGGTCGACGGCGGCGGCCTGCTAGTATAGGCACCGACGCAACGGATATTCGCCCGCCCTGCGAAGCACACGTTCCGCCACAGCGAGCGCGGCGCCGTGATCAACTGATGCGATCGCAGCAGAATGGAGAACGACCAGAATGGAAGTAGAGAACATGCTGCGAGACTTTTGCAGCGCGGTTGAGCACCATGACGGTAAGCGTCTGGCACAATTGTTCTGCGAGGACGGCGTCTATCATGATGTCTTTTACGGCGCATTCGCCGGCAGAGAACGGATCGCCGAATTGATCGACGTGTGGTTCTACAAGGACGCCGACGAGTTTCGCTGGGACATGGTCGATCCCGTCTTCGACGGTCAGACGCTCTACACGCGCTACCTGTTCAGTTTTAGATCTTTGATGCCGCAAGCGCATCATGCTCGTGCCATGTTCGAAGGTGTTGCGGTCATGAAAATCCGTGACGGTCGTATTGCCGAGTATCGTGAAATCGCCGACGTCGCTCCCAGCTTCGTCGACATGAATTTCGCCCCGGAACGAATCGCGAAACTCGCCGCCCGCCAGGGTAGTGAGCTGAAGAAGCGCCCTGAGATGGCGCGACATCTGGTATAACGTACAAGCATCGGCGTCAGCGATATAGTGGATATTCCGGTCGGAGAGCAATTCCGCTGCGGCCACCGAGCCCGTGATGAACATCGAACACTGTGTCGACCTCAGGTGCCATCCATCGACACGTCCTGAGGCGGTGCGCGCGATGCGAGTGCTCGTGCGCCGCTCGGCAGGCGCTGAACTCCAGATGACCTTCCGCCTCGACGGAGATATTCCTCGGATCCCGGTCTCTCCGCCCGGCGTGCCGCGCATCGCTACACAGCTCTGGCGCCACACCTGCTTCGAAGCCTTCATCGCGGTGGAAGGGCAACCGGCGTACCACGAGTTCAACTTTGCTCCTTCGAGGGAGTGGGCCGTCTTCGCCTTCCGCGGCTATCGCAACGGCGATCCTCTCGCGGACGAAATGATGCGCCCGCACATTGCCGTGCGCTCCACTGGCAGTCGGCTCGAGCTCGACGCCGTTGTCCGGCTCGATGTCCTGTCTGCCAGCCACCCGCGTGCTGCCCTTCGTATCGGGCTCTCGGCGGTCATCGAGGCCCGCGATGGGCTCTCGTACTGGGCGCTTCGCCATCCGGCCGACAAACCGGATTTTCATGACGCCGATGGATTCGCCCTGCTGCTTGAGCCGCCAGGTTCCGCGTGAATGAAAATTCGATGAGGTACGCGCAACCACGAGGTCTCAGTCGGCGGCGCGTGGAGCAGCTTCTGTCGAAAACGAAGTATGACCATTCGGCCGGTAGCCGAATTGACGTTGTTTCTCGCCAGTTGCTTGGATATCCCTATAAAAAAAATCCGCTGATTGGATCGGCCGATACCGCCGAAGTGTTCACGGCTTCCCTCGATGGATTCGACTGCGTCACGTATATCGAAACGATTGTGGCGCTCGCCCGCGCTTCCAACGTTGATGACTTCACCGAGGGGCTGCGAAAGATGCGCTATGAACAAGGCCGTATCCAGTGGGAACGGCGGAATCACTATATGACGGCCTGGATTCGCAACAATGTACGCAAAGGGATAATCAGGCCGGTTTCAATGCCGGCGGTTCCGATAGTCAGCAGGGAACGCGTTCTAAATGTTGTACCCGGACTCGCTGCACAGCGGACTCGCGTGAAATGTGTACCGAAGGCTGCGGTGCCACGGCTCGAACCGCATTTGCAAAGCGGCGATCTGATTTTTTTTGCGTCCACAAGCAAGAATCTCGATGTATTTCATGCTGGAATCATCGTGCGCGATGGCGAGACAGTCCTCATGCGTCACGCGTCGCGCAGTCAGGGCTTGGTCGTGGAAGAGGAATTGAGCAAGTTTCTCAAGGCAAATCGGATGGCTGGCGTCATCGTCGTGCGGCCGCAAGGAGTGACCGGGCGCATTGCAGTTAGTAACTAAGATGACGCGGCGGGGTGAAGTGTGAACATCGTCTATCCAAAGGACTACTCATCCGCGAGCATTCAGGGACTCGTCGACGCTGCCGATTCCGACGTCCTCTTTCTCGGCGATCCGCGTGCGAATATCGAACCCGGACCGCGCATGTTCGATCGAATGGCGCAGGTCATGCGCGAAACTGGCGCCGGCTGGGTCTATGCTGACGCGGCGGGCCATCCTCGTATCGACTATCAAAGCGGGAGCATCCGCGACGGTTTCGACTTCGGCCCGGTAGTTGGTGTGTCGGTTCAGGCCGCGCGCCAGTCAGGAATTGATAGCGTCTGGAAATGGGGAGGACTCTACGACCTGCGGTTAAGGATTTCGGAAAAACACGCCATCCTGCGGATCCCCGAACCGTTGTACAGCGCGTCGATGGATGATGCGCGGCCTGCGGATCAAAAGCAATTCGACTATGTGGATCCGCGCAATCGCGATTACCAAATCGAAATGGAGCGCATTGCGACGGCGCATCTCAAACGAATCGGGGCCTGGTTGCCGCCGCACTTCGAGCAAGCTCCAACCGCCGCGGAAGCATTTCCGGTAAAAGCCAGCATCGTCATCCCGGTTCGCAACCGCGAGCGGACAATTCTCGACGCCGTTCAAAGCGCCCTCGTCCAGAGCGCCGATTTCGAATTCAATGTGATCGTCGTCGATAACCATTCGACGGATCGGACGACGGAAATCCTGCGCGGTATCAGTGACCCGCGTGTCATACACGTCGTTCCCGAACGCCGGGACTTGGGAATCGGCGGATGCTGGAACGAGGCGATTTGCTCCAAGGACTGCGGACAATACGCCATCCAACTTGATTCTGACGACTTGTACATCGATGAGGGCGTCCTTCGCCGGATTGTCGCAGAGCTTGAAGCTGGGCCTTATGCGATGGTCATAGGTTCCTACACGATGGTCGATTTTTCGTTGAAGGAGATTCCGCCCGGTCTTATCGACCACCGCGAGTGGAGTCGCGAGAACGGAAGAAACAATGCGCTCCGTGTCAATGGTCTTGGAGCGCCGCGCGCATTCAATACCTCGGTTCTGCGCCGTATCGGATTTCCGAATGTCAGCTATGGCGAGGATTACGCCGTAGCGTTGCGCATCAGCCGTGATTATGAGATCGGCCGGATCTACGAGGCCGTTTATCTTTGCCGCCGTTGGGAAGGCAATAGCGACAGTGCGCTGCCGCTTGAGGCTGCGAATCGATACGATCTGTACAAGGACTGGCTCCGAACTATCGAGATTCAGGCTCGAAAGCCGAGATGATCCACCGACTGGAAGAACTGTTCAGACGGCAGGCGCGGGCGTGGCCGCAGCTCGCCAAGGGCATCGAAGGCCTCGCGCGGGCGGAGACACGGCCGGTACGGATCGATTGGTTCGACATATTCATCCGCCACATTCCCCACCGTGTGGGTAGTACGACGGCGGCTGTCGACCGCGAGTCGGTTGCCAAGCGCCCTTGTTTCCTATGTGCGGGAAATCTGCCTCCAGAGGAGGAGGGCGTGCAATTTGGTGTGGACTTCACGATCTACTGCAATCCGTTTCCAATCGTGGATCATCACCTGACGATCGCTCACAGACAACACGGCTTACAGCATATCGCGAACCAGTTCGGAAATATGCTGGACCTTGCGGCAGCTCTGCCGGGATATTTCGTAATCTATAACGGTCCGGAATGCGGGGCCTCCGCTCCAGACCACATGCATTTTCAGGCTGGCGTCGCGAGGATTGTTTCCGATCGAGAAGGACACCGCTGGGCTGACTGGCGTTACCGTGCCGAACTACGGAAGAAATGTGTTCCTATTTCGTGGACGGGATCGATCCGCTTTGATCCATCGAGTGGATCGTGCAATCGATCTGCTCGCGGAAACCACTGGCAAACGAGCGGAGCCGATGATCAACATAGCGGTCTTTCATGAGAGCGGGGAGTGGGTCACGTATCTGTTTCCGCGCGGAAAGCATCGGCCAGAGGTCTTTCAGACGGGCGAACTGACGGTGAGTCCGGCGTCGATTGATCTGTGCGGAATATTTGTTGTGCCGCTGGCACAAGATTTTGAAAGAATCACGGGCGACGCCATCGCCGCAATTTTTCGAGAGATCACTTTGCCTGACCGTCAGTTTCAGGAAATTGCGGAGAAGCTGGAGAAAGCGCGTTGAACGTCTCTGTAGGGCTGATTGAAGGACAATCCGCTGTTGAAGTCGAATTGACGGGCACGTTTACTGATACTTCGGGCAAGCCGCGCGCTGCCGGACGATACAGATTTATTTCTGAAGTCACACTTACTCCGTCGGACCTGGCATCGTGCGCGTTCGCGCTGGACGACGTCACGATTGGAATCGGATTTCATTGGGAACGCAAAGAGCGCCAGGTATTCCGTGGGGCTTTTCGCCTCGTGAAGCGAGAAGCCGGGTTGACGGTGATCAATGATGTTCCGCTCGAAGAGTACGTCACGAGCGTGATCTCATCCGAGATGAGCGCGTCCTGCCCTCTCGAACTGCTGAAAGCTCACGCGGTGATTTCGCGCAGCTGGCTGTGGTTTCCGAAGGCAAATTCGTCGCTCTTTGGGATAGGCCGGAGTCAGGCTCTCGACTCGCACGAAATCCTTCGCTGGTACGGCCGCGAAGCGCATCCGGATTTCGACGTGTGTGCCGACGACCACTGCCAGCGCTATCAGGGCATCACGAAGGCCTTTTCTCCTGCCGCAGCCGAAGGCGGTTCGCGCGACGGCCGGCGAGTTTCTCCGTTACGAGGGCTCTATCTGCGACGCACGGTTTTCCAAGTGCTGTGGCGGAGTAACCGAGCACTATTCGACGGCTTGGGAAGATGAAGATATTCCCTACCTTAGGTCTGTCTACGACGGCCCGGCGCAATCTTGCGCTTGCAGTCCTGAGACATGGATACGCTCAACCCCGGCGGCTTACTGCAATACCCGCGATTCGGAACTCCTCTCACGCGTTCTGCCAGGATTCGATCAGGAGACCCGCGATTTCTATCGCTGGCGGGTAGCGTACACGCCTGAAGAACTCGCCGATCTGATCAATTCCAGGCTTGCCGTGGGCCTTGGTCCGATTCGCGACGTGCAGGCGCTCGCGCGCGGACCTTCAGGCCGAATATATCGGCTGAGGATCATTGGGGAACGCGACTACATCATCATTGGTAAAGAACTGGAAATTCGGCGCGCTCTATCGCGCACGCATCTTTACAGCTCTGCCTTCGTTGTGGACAAAGAGCCTGGCCGGTTTGTCTTGAGAGGAGCCGGCTGGGGACATGGTGTCGGCCTATGTCAGATCGGCGCGGCAGTCATGGCAAATGAGGGCAGGACTTACACGGAGATCTTGCGGCATTACTATAATGGGACCACTGTCAGCGTCTGATGTGTTCGAAGCAATTTGTTCTGCTGGGCAACCGGCTGACCTTACTGCGCCGCGAGAACCCGCAGGCGGCTAGCCACGGTCAGCGTCGCTACCAATCCGGCTATCGAGTGGATCGCAGGGCGGGCGACTGAGGCGTTTCCTGGGATGAAGCTCGTGAAATTGAGAACGTAAGATGCGCTGCGCGAAGTGCGGGACCGAGGGAATCCCCGGCAAGAAATTCTGCGCCGAGTGCGGGGCTCCCTTGTCGAATCGCTGCGTGAACTGCGGTTCGGACAACGCGTCGGATGCGAAGTTCTGCGCTGATTGTGGCACTGCGCTCGGCAAGAGCTTGGGCGCGGACGCCGCCAAGCGATCTCCAGCGAAAGCAAGCGGGGGCCTTGTCATCGCGGCTGAGCGGCAAGCGTCAGAAGCGATCGAGGGCGAGCGCAAGCTGGTCACCGCGCTGTTCGCTGACATCAAGGGATCGACCGAGCTTGAGCAGGATCTCGACCCCGAGGAGGCGCGCGCAATCATCGACCCCGCGCTGAAGTTCATGATCGAAGCCGTGCGGCGCTATGACGGATATGTCGTGCAGTCGACCGGCGACGGTATCTTCGCGCTGTTCGGTGCACCGGTCGCCCACGAGGACCATCCGCAACGGGCGCTCTATGCCGCGTTGCACATGCAAGAGGAACTGAACCGCTACTCGGCAAGATTGCGCGAGGCCGGCAACCTGCCGCTCGAAGCGCGCGTTGGTGCGAACACAGGTGAGGTGGTGGTGCGTTCGATCACGACCGGCGAAGGACAGACTGAATACACGCCGATCGGGCACACCACCAATCTCGCCTCGCGCATGCAGGCACTGGCGCCGACCGGATCGATCGCAATCAGTGAGCAGACCCGCAAATTCGTGGAGGGATATTTCCAGCTCAAGCCGCTGGGTCCAACCCGAGTGAAGGGCGTCAGCGAGCCGGTCAACGTTTACGAGGTGACCGGACTGGGGCCGCTGCGCACACGCCTGCAACGTTCGGCCGGTCGTGGACTGACCAAGTTTGTCGGGCGCGAGCGTGAGATGGAGGTGCTGAAACACGCGGCCGCGCAGGCCAAGGGAGGGCGCGGGCAGATCGTCGCCGCGATGGCGGAGCCGGGGGTCGGCAAATCGCGACTGGTCTTCGAGTTCAAGGTGACGACGCAATCCGGCTGGATGGTGCTGGAAACTTTTTCAGTCTCGCACGGCAAGGCTAGCCCTTATCTGCCGGTGATAGATCTGCTGCGCAACTATTTCGACGTTTCGGCCATGGACGACGAGCGCAGGCGGCGCGAGAAAGTGAATGGCAAAGTTCTCACCCTGGATCGTGCGCTCGAAAACACCATTCCGTACCTGTTCAGCCTGCTCGATATAGTCGAGGGCGAGGACCCGCTGGCGCAGATGGACGGGCAGTTGAAGAAGCGGCGCACGCTCGAGGCAATCAAACGGATTGTGCTACGCGAATCCCTCAATCAGCCGCTGATGTTGATCTTCGAGGACTTGCACTGGATCGATGAGGCGACGCAAGAGTTGCTGAACCTATTGGCCGATTCGATCGGGACCGCGAAAATTCTGCTGCTGGTCAATTACCGTCCCGAATACTCACATAAGTGGAATAGCAAGACCTACTATACGCAATTGCGACTCGACCCGCTCGGCAAAGAGGGCGCCGAGGAGATGCTGTCCGCGCTGCTCGGCGACGGCGTCGAAGTTGCACCGCTTAAGCGCGTGATCATCGAAAAGACCGAAGGCAACCCGTTCTTCATGGAAGAGACGGTGCAGGTGCTGTTCGACGAGGGTGCGCTGGTGCGCGACGGGGCGGTGTTGAAGCTTACAAAGTCACTCGATGCGCTCAAGATTCCGCCGACAGTGCAAGGGATTCTCGCCGCGCGCATCGACCGCCTGCCCTCCGACGCCAAGGACCTGCTGCAAACGCTGGCCGTCATCGGGCGCGATTTTCCGCTGTCGTTGATTCGTGCGGTGGTCACCAAATCAGATGACGAGTTGAACCGTCTGCTCAATGACCTGCAACTGGGCGAGTTCATCTACGAGCAACCGGCGTTGGGGGACATCGAATACATCTTCACGCACGCTCTGGTCCGGGACGCAGCTTATACCTCACTACTGCGGACAACCCGCCGCCAGCTACATCGTCGCATCGCCGACACTCTCAAGGCTCAATTTCCCAAGATCGCCGCGCTGGAGCCGGAGTTGTTGGCACACCACTATACCGAAGCAGGCCGAGCGCTCGACGCCATCGAGTACTGGTTGCAAGCTGGCCGCCGAGCCGCCGAACGCTCGGCCAACCGGGAAGCGGTCGGACATCTGAGAAATGGCCTGGCGCTATGCGAGACGTTGCCCGAATCAACCGGGCGCGCGCGGCAGGAACTCGCTTTACAGCAGGCGTTGAGCGGTCCCCTGATGGCGACGACAGGCTGGGGCTCCGAGGAGTCGGCGAGGACCTATGCCCGGGCACGTGAGCTCTGCGCAGTGCTGGGCGAGACCGAGCAACTGTCTCCAGTCTTTCATGGACAATGGATCAATCGTCTGATGGGCGGCGAGCTCCAAATCGCTCGCGAGGTGGCGACGCAGCTTCTCAGTTTGGCCGAGCAGCATGAGGACACGACCGCCATGATGTATGGTCACCGCATGCTTGGCTGGACCGCCTTGCTCCTCGGCGATCTCGGGGAGGTCCGCTCCGACATCGACAAATCGCTCGAGCTATACGTTCCCGAGAAGCACAGCCTCCTGCGCTTTCGCTACGTGCACGATGGCCGCGTTGCCGCTTACTGTTGTCGGGTCTGCTACCAGTGGCTTATCGGATCCCCGGAGCAAGCGATCGCGACCGGCGAGGCCGCCATTGCCTACGCCCGCCAGCTGAAACACGCGAACAGTTTGGCCTTTGCGCTGTTTCAAGTCGGGCTCCTGGCTGCGATGGAAAGAGATGCCGTCGCGGCCGAGCGATGCACGAAGGAATTGCTTGCATTGTCCCGTGAGCAGGGGTTCCAACTGCATGAGATCTGGGGCCGAGCGATCGCGGGCTGGGCTATCGGAAAACTCGGCAGGCGCGCGGAGGGAGCGTCGCAGCTCCGGAAGGCAATCTCAGGCCTCACGAAGAGCGGGCAGCGGGTGTATCTGCCTTTCTATCTCGGATTGCTCGCGGAGCTCCAGATCGAGGGTGGAGAGCTCGACGGCGCCCTGCAGGCACTCGAGAGGGCCGCGGAGCTGATCGAGCGCACGCACGAGAAATGGTGGCAAGCCGATCTGCACCGCCTCACAGGCGAAGCGTTGCTTGCGAAAGGAGCGGGATCTTTGAAGGACGCGGAAGCCCATTTCAAACAGGCGCTTGATCTGGCTCACGCCGCAGGGGCCAAATCGCTGGAGCTGCGCGCCGCCATCCGGCTCGCTCGGCTAATGCATGAACGTGGCCATCGCACCGATGCGCACGCGTTGCTCGATGCCAGCTACCGTCAATTCAGCGAAGGCTTTGGTACCGTCGACCTGCTGGAGGCTCAGGCCCTTCTCAGATCGATCTCATGACCGGACGACCGCTGTTGGCAAGAAACCGGCGGCGGTCTTCGCTAACTCGTGGAACTCGAGAACCTCTTCAGCAGCGCGAGCGATCATATTCGAAGTCTGTATGACACTCACACCTATGAGCCCCTGCTCCTCCCGGGTCAGCGGCAGCGAATCCAGGAGTGCATCGAGCGCATCGTTGTGCGCGGACTCGAGAACGGCGTGCCGAAAGAAGGACCGAAACGCCGCTCGCGGCAACCCGGTCCTGGCGGCGGTGCGCTCTACCAGCTCCACACTGGGGGTCTCCGATTCCACAACCAAAATGTAGCCCAGCAGGGCGACTGGATGATGGTGAAGGATCCAGTAGTATTGCGCACCCACCAGCGCGGCGACGGTCGGCGGTGGCATCCGCGCCAGTATCGCCTCCCGCGAGCAGCCCAAGGCTTCAAGATCCTCGAGCAACCAGCCGTCGTGACCGGTCTCCTGCGGTATCTGCCGAACGAAATACTCAATTAGCGGAGCGGAAATCGGATCGACCGGGGTCAGCGCCCGCAGTCGATCCACAGCGGCCTGCATGAGCGGCACGCTGGCCCGCGCCATGCTGTGGATGCAGAACAGCATGGCGGGATATAGCTCGGAAATGTCGCGCGACTCCCACAGTCTCTCGCTGGCCTCGCGCAGCCGCGCACCGATCAACCGTCGCTCGAGATGAATCTGCTTGCTGAACTCCATTGGGAAGATCCCCGGGAGCTGACGCAAACCGGCGAGCCTAGAAACCCGTGCTCTAGAAACCCATCATGCGGATATGTCCGCCGAAATCCTTCTGGTCATTGGCATCCGAAATTTTCGAATGAACGGTCAGGATCGCGTGAAACTCTTCGTCTGTGAGGTTTTCGACCAGGGCCTTTGCCTTCGGCTCCAAGTCCTTGCTTTTGTCGAGAATGCCCGCGTTTTTCAACTGTTGAACTCTTGCAATCGGAGGCATGTTCCTTCTCCTTCGCTGGGCGACAGCATTGTCGAGAATTTCGAAAGTCGAGCTCTTTCATCCGCGCTTGATCAAGGCGGTCAAAACGGACTACCACTTGATAGAATAATATGCAAGCTCAAATGTTCCACATTAGTGGGTTATAGATGGCGAAATGTAACTCCGCTTACTGGCGCGCAACTCACATCCGACAGCGATCGAACACGCTAAAGCTGGCGCGCTCGGGAGCCTGTCAAGTTCCAGACAGAGTGAAGCGCCACACCAGCGTTAGATGGCGCACTGCTTGAACAAGAAAGCAGCAGGGTCTCCCTGGGAGTTCGGCCCGAGTCCGAAGATCATACCGTCCGTGAGCCGGGTCACGCCGCCGGAGGAGACCGAGCGGCGTATGGCCCCTCTTCTGGCGCGGCTTCCGGTGACGAGAATAGCGGACTTGACGCCCCTCGATGAGATCCGCCTGCCGGTGTTTACCGCGGTCACGCCCTTGGCCAAGGATCTCACGACGCACATGGGAAAGGGGACTGACGCCACCAGCGCGCGTGTCAGTGCGTTGATGGAAGCGGTGGAGCGGATCTCGGCGGAGACGGCGCCGGCCGCTGCTATGACTATCCGCTCGAGCTTCGCCGAATTGATCCGTAGATCGGAGCACCGGCCGGTCGACCCGGAAGACTTCACGCTGCCGGACGACACCAGCTACGCGCCTGAGCGCACCTTCACCTGGATTGCGAGTCAGGATCTCTTGTCCGGGGAAGCTGTGCTGATGCCGGAAGACCTCGTGTTGAACCCTCCGTCCGAGGGGATTCTCCAGGCCGTCGATACCAACGGCCTCGCTTCGGGGAACACTTATCTGGAGGCCGTGGTGCACGGGCTTGGCGAGGTAATCGAAAGAGACGTCGATAGCCAGCTAGCGTTCATGTCCCTGTTCTGCGATCCACACGACCCTCAAGCGTCGTTTGCGGCGGTGGATCCCGCCAGTCTGCCGTCGCTGGCGGCTGGCTGGATCGAGCGGTTGCAATCGCAGGGGCTCGATGTGGTAATTCACGAGGTTACCAATGATATCGGCGTGGCGACCCTGCTCACGCTGGTGAGCGATTACAAATACCCGGCGCCCTCCGGGTTGGTCACGCAGCATTTCGCCGGTTGGGGAACGGCCCCCGATGCCGAGCTCGCACTCCTGAGGTCGCTCACGGAAGCGGTTCAATCGCGCCTGGGTATCATCCAGGCGGCCCGCGACTCCTTCAATACCACCCGCCTTGGGAGGCGTACGGCTGCGCGCGGTTACCGGCGCCGCCTCCTGCAGGAGAGTTGTCGGATCCCACTGTCAGAGGTGCCCTCGTTTCGATGCGCGGACCTACGCGAGGATCTTCGTTTCTTGTTGCAGCGGTTGATTGCGGTTGGCGTCGAACAGATAATCGTGACGGACCTGAGTCGCCCGGACCTCGGGATCCCGGTGGTCCGCGTTCGAGTGCCGGGGCTGGCGACGTTCAGCGTCAACCAACGACGAGTGGGATGGAGATGTCTGCGGCATCTACTCTAGTGTGCTGCGTCATCTACGCCGAAGGACAAAGAGCTTCACTTGAGTGAGACTTGCTCCGTGTGACGCACGCCACTAGCCCAGGCGCCAGCGGCCGACCATGCAAACAGCCCCAATCGTGTATCTGGGCCCAAGTCTGCCGGGCGCCGACGCAGAAGCGGCGCTGCCCGGCTGCGATCTGAGAGCCCCGATCCGCCGCGGCGATCTGTACCGAGACCGCTTGGGCGGTGGCTCGGTCTTTGTGATCATCGACGGCGTATTTCATCAGGAGCCGGCGGTCCCTCCGCGCGAAATCCTCGATGTGCTCGAGGACGGGGCGGTGATCGTCGGCGCCTCCAGCATGGGCGCTCTGCGGGCGGCCGAGTGCTGGCCGGCGGGTATGCGTGGTGTGGGCACGATCTACCGCCTGTACCGTCGCGGCGCCCTCCACTCCGATGACGAGGTCATTCTCGTCTATTCGTCCGACGGCGATGGCTACCAGTCGCGATCGGTTCCGCTCATCAACGTGCGCTACGCGCTGTCGCGCGCTTTGCGCGAGGGTCGCTTGGACCTCCCTGCGGCAGAGCGCGTCGTAGCCGCGGCGCAACGCTTGCATTTTTCCGAGCGGTGCTGGCCGGAGATTTTGTCGAGCGCCGGCGTGCTCGACCCGGGCGGTGAGTTGCGAACGCTGATGTCCTCGCAGGACCTGAAGAGACAGGACGCTGCCCGGTGCCTGCGTACCGTCGCTCGCTGGCTGGCGGACACCCCCGCTCTTGCGGAGCGTCCCCGGCGGCTCAGCACGGCCTTCATCCCTTCGGAGGTACGCAGGCAGCGCGAGTATGACGCTTTGGCAGGCCTTGAGCGCGAACAGGTGAAGCGCGATCTATGCCGCTGGCAACTTATCAGCGGCCGCTACAACCGATACCTGCTTCGCATTGCCGCGGTGGATCCCGAGGTGGGGTTCGCGGCGCGGCTGCAAAAGAAGTACGCCCTCGCGCCGCTGCTGGCAGACCTCGCCCATCGTCGTTACAACGAAATCGGGACGATTGGCGACGCGGAGAGTCAGGCCAACGTGCGCACCGCCGCGCTTGAGCTGGTGCTCGTGGAGTTGTGGAAAGCACTCGGTGTCGATCAACAGGGGTTTGCCGAGGCGCTGTGGGCGGAGCTAACGGCGAGCTGCGAGCTCGACGCGGAGATCTTCCGCTGGCGTGCGGTCCGCGATGCCGCACGAGTAGCTCGAAGTCGCGGACTGAGTACGCGAGCCCGAGATCGATCTCTGGCGGAGTCCGAGATTGCCCACGCCCATGGCTTTCAATCCTGGCAGGACTTGCAACAGGCTTCGACTTTCGCGCCGTTTCCGTGGTCGGACTTTGTCGCCTACCGCGACGAGCTGGCGCTGGCCAAGCGGCTGCGTCAAGAGCTTTTCAATCCACGACCGTCTAAATCAGAGTGACTGGCCGTCGAACCGCACGGGGCGAAAGAAAACCATGGGAGGCCGGGGTGTTGCTAGCGGCTCTCATAGCGCTTGCCTTATCTTCCTGTAGTACCTATTCGGAGTGCTTGCATAACGGCGGTGGTGCGTTCCGCTGTAGCGTCTCTTCAGGGCGGATCAACCAGCGGGCGAGGGCAAGCGTCTTGGCCGCATGTAGCGCGGGCGACGAGGAGGTCTGCCGCAGGGGTTGTGGTCAAACTCGCGATCCACAGATCTGCGACACTTGGTTTACGATCAAGTGTCCCAGTGATCCCTCGGTCTGCCAGTCCGCGTGCCATCTCACACATGACCGGGTGGCCTGCCGCGGAGCGTGCGAAGCTGGAGACCAGGCGGCGTGCAGCGATTATTTCCAAATGCTTCAGTAACGAAAAAGTTGCCTTGCTTTGCCACCGTCATCAGTCCGTCTTAGAGTAAGTCCCCACGAGCTCCGCCAAGGAGGAACCTGGCCTTTGCGCAATCGAATCTCGATCCGGGCCGTGACAAAGATATGAGCGGGCATTACGTAAGTCTTGACCTTCCGTGGTACGAAACGCGGATCCTCAACTGCTCGTTCTGCGGCAAGATGGTTGCCGTGCAGTATTGGCGCGATGATTCGTTTCCCGCGGACAAGTTCTGCGAGCCTCCATGCGCCGATGTGAAGCGCCGCCTGGCATCTGAGTTGGGAAACTCGAAACACAAACTCCACAAACGCACGACCTGAGGAAGGCTGATCATGCTGCGTATCGGCATCGACACCGGTGGTACTTTCACCGATTTCGTCGCGTTCGAACCGTCCAGCGGGCGCGTCTCTATCGTCAAGGTTCCCTCGACACCCATGCAGCCGGCGGATGCGCCAATCGTCGCGATTCGCCAGTCCGGCGTCGCGCCTGAAGACGTCGAGCGCATCGTGATCGGGACGACCCTCGCTACCAACGCGCGGTTGCAAAAGCGCGGCGCGACCGTGCTTTATATCGGTACCAGTGGCGTCGAGGACGTACCTGTCATCGCGCGCACCGATCGCAAGGAAGCGTACAATCCCGCGTGGCCCAAGCCGGACTCTGGCGTAAAGCGCCGCCACATTTTCGGCATCGCCGAGCGTTTGGACCACAAGGGCGGCGTTCTTGTGCCGCTGAAACAAAGCGAACTGCAAAGGCTCGGCAACTGGGTGGCACGCTGGTTGAAATCCGAACCCGCGACCGACTGGGCGATCGCCGTGAACCTGTTGTTCTCGTACGTGAACCCAGTCCACGAACGGGCGATCGGAGACTATTTATCCAGGCGCTTTTGCGATCTGCCGATCTCCTTGTCTCACGAGGTGGCGCCGATCTGGCGCGAGTACGAACGCGCTACGACCGTGATCACCGACGCGTTTATCAAACGCACCATCACGCAGTTCAGCGGCCGCTTGGCCAGTGACGTAAAAAAGCTCGGCATCAAAGCCCCGCTTTCTCTGATGAAGTCCAACGGCGGCAACGCCGCGGCCAAGTCGGCCAGCCAGGCTCCGGTGCAATTGCTGCTTTCCGGGCTCGCTGGCGGAGTAATCGCGGGCCGGCGCTTTGCGCGCGATCATGCGGACGGCAACGGCGTAACGCTCGACATGGGAGGCACCAGCGCCGATGTGGGACTGATCGCCAAGGGAGACTTTGGTTCCACTACCGAGTACGAAGTGGAATGGGGCGTGCCGGTGAGTGCGCTCTTTATCGACTATACGACCATCGGTGCCGGCGGCGGTTCTATCGCTTATCTCGATAGCGGCGGTCTTTTGCGCGTTGGCCCAAAGAGTGCGGGCGCCGACCCTGGACCGGCCTGCTACGGACGCGGCGGCACCGAGCCCACCGTTACCGACGCCAACGTGGTGCTCGGGCGTATCGATCCAGGCTTCTTCCTGGGCGGCAAGATGCCGCTCGATCCAGAGCTTGCCCATCGCGCGATCCAAGGCCTGGCGACCAGTCTCGGGCTTTCGGTCGAGGACACAGCGATTGCAATTCTCAATACGACTGCCGCCAATATGGCCAACGCGACGCGACTGTTGACCGTCGACCGCGGCCTCGACGCGCGTGATTTCGCGCTCATCGGTTTCGGCGGCGCCGGACCGCTGCACGCGGTCGATGTCGCACAGCAGCTCGGCATAACGAAGGTTGTCGTGCCGCCGCATCCGGGCCTGTGTTCGGCGCTTGGTACGCTTCTGACCGACCTCAGGGCCGACCGCGCGCGCACCGTGATTCATCGCTCGGATCGGATCGACCTGAAACGTCTTGCAGCAGAGCTCAAAGGTGTTGCGCGCGAGGCGCTCGCCGAACTCAAGCGCGACGGCCTCAAGGGCGCGCCGGCGCTGGCCGGCTATCTCAGCATGCGCTATCTCGGCCAGAACTTCGGCGAGCTGATCAAATTGAGTTCGCTCGAGATAAACCAGGCCACTTTCGACCGCGCGGTCGAAGACATGCACAAGCGTCACGAGGAGCTGTACGGATACTCGATGCGCGATCGGGTGATCGAGGTCACCGAGGTGCGCGTGGTCGCGCTTGGCGAAGAGGCTGTTTCCGCGCAACTACTCGCGCCGGCGGGCGGCAAGGCCGAGCGGCATGCGATGCGCGCCATCTACTTCGCCGGCACAGGCAACCTCGACACGCCCATCTACCGGCGCGTTGAACTGCCCGAGGGCACGCGGCTTGACGGTCCCGCTCTGATCGAAGAGATGGACTCGACCACGCTGCTCCATCCCGGCGACAGCGCCGAGGTGCGTGCCGACGGCTCGCTGGTGATTCGGGTCGCAGCGGCGGCGGAGGTCGCGTCGCATTCACCAGCCCCTGCAAAGATCCGAATCACGCCCGAACACGATCCGACGACCCTTACCGTAGTAAACAACGCGCTGCGCAACATTTGCGACGAGATGGGCAGTGCGATGGTCCGCACGGCCTATTCGCCCATCTTCAGCGAATCGCGGGATTTCTCGTGCCTGCTGTTCGACCGCAACGCGCGCATGATTGGTCAGGCCGAGATGAACCCCGCGATCATGTGCGCGGGTCTCCATACAGTGCCGCACTGTGTCGCCGAGATTGGCGCAGAGGACTTCGCGCCCGGCGACGTCATCGTCCACAACGACCCCTATCGCGGCCAATGCCATATGCCAGAGCATCTGCTGCTCAAACCGGTGTTTATCGACGGCAAGCTGATCGGCTACGCCGGCAACATCGCGCATATCGGTGAGATCGGCGGGATGGCGGTCGGTTCGTTCGCTTCCACTGCGACCGAGGTGTTTCAGGAAGGGCTGCGGCTGCCGCCAGTCAAGCTCATGTCGCGGGGCGAATACCGCAAGGACGTATGGCGCATCGTTATGGCCAATCATCGGACCCCCGATGCCACCTGGGGCGACTTTCACGCCATCATGGGTTCGCTGACGACTGCCGAGCGTCGCTTGCAGGAGCTGGTCGCACGCTATGGGCTCGACGACTTCGAGCGGATATGCCAGGCGCTGATCGATCACGCCGAAGCGTGGATGCGCAGCCAGATCAGGACGATACCCAACGGCGTATACGAGTTCGAAGACTATTTCGAAGACGATGGCGTCGTGCGCAAGCGGTATTTCTTCCGTTGCAAAGTGTATGTAATGGACGAGGAGATCGTCGTCGACCTCTCGGCGTCCGACAAGCAGGCGCTTGGGCCGATCAACGTGACTTACGTAGCCACCGCCGCCGCTTGCTGCACCGCAATCCTACAGAGTATTGGCACGCACGATGTGCCGCTCAACAGCGGCGTCTTCCGTCCGATCAAGGTAATCGCGCCGCCAGGGACCCTGGTCAATCCCAGCTTTCCGGCCCCTTGCGTCGCCGGCAACACCGAGGGGCAGCCGAGATTGATCGCTTGTATACAAGGTGCGATGGCGAAGGCGATGCCGGAGCGGGTGGGCGCCTCTGCGATCGGTACCGCGTGCAACCTGCTGATGGGCGGCACGCATCCCGACACGGGTGAGTTCTGGACTCACTATCAACTTGACGGCGGCGGCTGGGGCGGCAGACTGGAGCGAGACGGTAACAGCGCGCAATGTATCCCGCACGGCAGCACCATACGTTCCACGCCGATCGAGGTTTTCGAAAGCCGCTTTCCGCTCCGCGTGATCGAATATTCGCTGCGGCCCGACTCGGGCGGCCCCGGTACCCATCGGGGCGGCCTGGGCGTGCGGCGAATATTCGAGGTCACGGCGCCTTCGGTGACGTTGAGCGCGCTGCTTGATCGCGTCGAGGAAGGCCCATGGGGCGTGCGTGGCGGCAAGCCAGGCGATCCCGCCGGCATCTTCGTCAAACGCCGCGGCGAAAAGCGGTTTCGAACCTTTGTTGACGCGTTCGGCACGGTCAGCCCAACCAAATTCGTCAACATCAAGCTGGAACGAGGCGATCAGATCCTGATGGATGCGCCAGGCGGCGGCGGCTACGGAGATCCGCGCGAGAGAAGTGACACGGCGATCCGCGATGACCTCCTTGACCGTTTCGTGACGCCGGCGAAGCTCAAGGGCTACGGCCGTCAACCGAACTTCGCCAGGACGATGAGCTAACTGCTCAATACCAGTGGCAAGGCGCCAGTGTCTGAATTCGCGCGTCGTGGAGATCCATTTGGCAAAATCCATCGCGCCGCAGATCCGTTGCGCCCTGCAAAGCGATCTGCGAACAAGACAACGCGCGTCACTGCCCTCGTTCTACATCGCCCGCAGTTTCGGGATCACTTCGCGCGCGAACAGCTTCTGCGTTCGGAGCGCCTTCCACATTTCGATATCGCCATAGTGCGGAATGATGAGGATCTCGTCCACGTCAACCGCCCGCTTGAGCGCGACGCACTGCTCGAGCACGCGCTCCGCCGTACCCACGAACGCGTAGTCCTGCGTCACGATTTCTTCGTAACTGAGGCGTGGCAGAAGCTCCATGATTTCGCCGGCGTAGAAAGCATAGTTGCTCTCCTGAAGACGCTTTTTCATCTCCGGATCGCGACGCAGAATCTGCACTGCGCTTGAGTTGTAGGCAAAAAATCGCTTGAACGCGCCTTCACACTCCGCTCGCGCATGGCGCTCGTCTTCCGTGATGTACACTGCACGCACACACGCCACGATCGGCCTCGTCCCGTACTTCGCACATGCCTCACGGTAGCGATCGACTCCCGGTCTGAAGGCCGCCACCGGAGCCGGACCGCCGAACGCCAGCGCCCATCCCTTACGCGCACCGATCTCAAAGGCCGCTCCGCTGGTGCCGACCATATACACCGGCGGATAGGGTTTCTGAACCGGCTTGGGGACGACCGAAACGTCATCCAGATGATAGTATCTGCCGCGAAACGAAAAGCGTTCCTGGGTGAATGCGAGCTCCAGGATTTCCAGCGCCTCCTCGTATCGGCCCTGGGTCTCTTCGATCGGTATGCCAGCGGGCGGATATTCCCATGCGTGACCCCGGCCGACGCCGAGCTCCAGCCGACCTCGGGTCAGAATGTCCGCAAAAGCCATCTCGCCCGCGTAGACCACCGGATTGCGCAGCGGCAGGATATGGCACAGCGTGCGGAAGCGTATATTGCGGGTCTTTTGCGCAGCGGCGGAGAACAGTGCGAGCGGATTCGCCGAAATGCTGAACTCCTGGAAAAAGTGATGATCGATTATCGAGAAGACGTCGAACCCGACCTGATCCGCATTTTCGATCAGGCTGAACACATCCCAGACGTTCTTCGCGTAATCGACGCCGAATCCGTTTTGCATCTCGCAATAAATTCCAAACCGCATCTTTTCTCGAGCCACCATTTCCGACCGAATATTTCTCTTTCAAGCGATCGAACATTTCCACCGCTCGAATTTGTTCCTTCCTGCTTGCCCCGCAATGTATCCCTCGGAAGCAAAGTCGTCGAGATACCGTGTATGCAGCCATTCTTGGCTTTCGACGTTCGCGGACGAACAATAGAGCCGACCGACGCCGGAATTTTTCCGCAGTCGGCGTAGAGAAGCCAGACTTTTTCATAATCCAGGGTTATGCAAGCCAGCACAGTTCGCAGCCAGCCGCTTCTGATCTACGACGGCGATTGCGCCTTCTGCGTTTACTGGGCGCGCTATTGGCAGAGGCTCACCGGTGATCGCGTGGCTTACGCGCCGTACCAGGAAGTCGCCCCACAATATCCAGAAATTCCCGTGGCCGCGTTCCAGCGAGCCGTCCAATACGTAGCGCCCGATGGAAAAATCGCGAGCGCCGCCGAAGCCAGTTTCCTTGCGTTGAGTCATGCAAACGGCAAAGGTTTCTGGCTGATGCTCTATCGGCATCTTCCCGGGTTCGCCGCAATCACGGAGCGCACCTACGCTTTCGTGGCTTCGCACCGTGGAGCGCTTTATCGCCCGAGCCGGTGGTTATGGGGGCGCGACTATGAGCCACCGCGTTTCGATCTGGTTAGCTGGTTGATGCTGCGGGCCATGGGACTGATTTACCTTGTGGCCTTTCTTAGTTTTGGCGCACAGGCGTTGGGACTAATCGGCAGTCACGGCATCCTGCCGCTATCCGAATTCGTCGGCGCCGCCCGGTCGCAGCTTGGCGTGGAAGGCTACCGGCGACTTCCGATGCTCTTCTGGCTGAACCAAAGCGATTTTGCCATTCAAGCCACATGCTGGACGGGGGCGGGGCTGTCGGTGCTGCTGATTTTCAACATTCTGCCGCGTTTGAGCCTATTTCTTCTCTATGTGCTGTATCTCTCGCTCTTTTACGCCGGTCAGGTCTTCACGGGTTTTCAGTGGGATCTGCTTTTGCTCGAATCCGGCTTCCTCGCGCTCCTGTTAAGCATGGTCACGAAGCCAGGGATATGGCTGTTGCGCTTGCTGCTCTTCCGTTTCATGTTTCTTTCGGGTGCGGTCAAGCTTCTGAGCGGCGATCCCACGTGGGCCAATCTCTCCGCGCTCTCCTACCATTTTCAGACCCAGCCGCTATCGACGCCGCTCGCCTGGTACGCCCATCAACTACCGCGGGCCGTACTCACAGCGGCAACGGCTGCGACCCTTGTCATTGAACTGGGGCTGCCGTTTCTAATTTTCTGCCCGCGGCGCCTAAGGTTCGTCTCGGCATTCGGTATTTTGTTGCTGCAGTTGCTCATCCTCCTCACCGGCAATTACGGGTTTTTCAATCTCCTGGTCATGGCCCTCTGCCTGGCGCTGTTTGACGATGCCGCCTTGCGCAAAATCCTGCCGCAAGGGCTGGTGCGGCATCTGCAACAGCATGTCCGGGACCTCCAGCCCAGGAAAATCGGTTCTTTGATCGTCGGAGTGCTCGCGCTGCTGATAGTGTTCGACAGTCTTGTGGAGCTGCACGCGGTGTTCGGCGGCAGAGCCTCCGCGCTGGTCAGTTGGGTCAACGATGAAATGGCACCGCTGTGTATAGTCAATACTTACGGATTGTTTGCGGTGATGACTACCAGCAGGCCGGAAATCATCGTTCAAGGCTCAGATGACGGCGTTCACTGGAGCGACTACGCGTTCAAATACAAACCGGGGGACGTAAGGCGTCCACCGCGATGGAATATTCCGCATCAGCCGCGCCTGGATTGGCAGATGTGGTTTGCCGCTTTGGGGACGCCGATGCAAAACCCCTGGTTCGCGCGGTTCCTGGAGCGTTTGCTGGAGAATTCGCCGGAGGTCACAGAGCTGCTCGGCAGCAATCCGTTTGCCTTTCCTCACCAGCCGCCGCGTTACGTGCGCGCCTTACTTTACGACTACCGCTATTCCAGCCCTGAAGAGAAGGAAAAGACGCACGCGTGGTGGGTGCGCCGGCTCGAGGGGATTTACTATCCTGCGACGGCTTTGGGATCGTGACGCCGCAGAGAAGCATGGCCTGACGCCAGGCGGTCTCTGCGCCATCCGAGATTACTCCGCGGCATCCGAGATTACTTGGCAATCTCCGTCGCGTCGCAGATCTCGCCGAGGGTCGCGAACCATCCGCCCTTGTCCGCGATGTACGCGATCAACTCTTCGAGCCGGCTAATCATGTGGGCCCTGCCGATAGTCTGCGGATGGGTCGTCACGACATAGCAGGCGCCCGTTTCATTCTCGAGCGCGTAGTCGAAGATCGCTTTCCAACGATCGAAGATTCCCAGCGCGGGGTTCATCCCTTCCTGCTTGCCAGTGATGTATTCCTCGGGAGGAAAGTCATCGAGGTACCAGGACACGGGAATCTCGAGCACCTTGCTGGAGGCGCCGAAGACATTTCCCTTGTCTGCGTGGGTTTCGACCCGCCGGATCACGTAGGGATGGAAATCATTGCCCATCAAACTGCTGTCGGCGGAGAAGCCATGCTCTTCAAGGATCGAAAGCGTGTTGGGGCTGAAATCCCAGTATGGCGAACGGTACACGCGCGGTTTCACGCCGATGCGCGCCAATGCCTCCAGGCCCATCTGCATGACCTTGGTTTCTTCCGCCAGGCTCATCGGGGTCGGGTTTTCATGGACGTAGCCGTGATGTCCGATTTCGTGCCCGGCACCGGCTATCTCACGGCAGAGTTCGGGCCACGTATCCGCGGTATGTCCCGGGATGCACCAGGTGGTCTTGATTCGGTGCTTGTCGAACAGTTTAAGCAGGCGCGGGACGGCGACTTCCGCCCCGAACTCGCCGCGCGACATGTATGCAGGCGAGCTCAGATTGAATGAGCCGATCCAGATCGCTTGAGCATCAAAGTCGCAGCCGATGTTGACTGCAACTTTCTTTCCCTTCGGGATTTTTACTTTTCCGGATACCTGAGGCATCGGTGAGTCCTCCCGTCACGGCCGACGGTTGCTTGAAAAGCTACCCAGGCTAAACACTTGCCACTGACTATATGGTCATACCAGGGTGTTCGAAGTTTCCAATTTCTTCCTGGCCGACGCCTTCTTTCCGCTCTCCAGTTTATAAGGTGGGTATTGCTTATACATCGGCGCCCTGCGGACGCGGTCATAGAAGGTGGTCGCGGCACCCGTCTTGCGATTGTCGTAGAGTGGGTCGAGGTCGACGGCCGCGGTGATGACCATCTGTTTGTTCGTGGTCGCCTCGGCGACGATGCCGTTCGGATTCCAGGCCTGGTCGCAGGGGCTGAGGATCGAACTGCGGCCGTAGCCCGGCGGAAGCGGCGCGCCGGCGTCTCCGATCGTGCAGCAATGGACGAGGTAGATCTGGTTCTCGATGCATCGCGCCTGGGCGCAATGTCTGACGCGCCAGAAGCCGGCCTCTGAAAACGTGAACGAGGGACACAGGATGATTTCGGCGCCGTTGTAGGCGAGGATCCGGCAGACCTCTGGAATTTCCGTTTCGTAGCAGATCGCGACGCCAACTTTTGCCGGGCCGACGTCCCAGACTTCCAGCTTATCGCCCTCGGTTGTCTGCCATTGCGACTCCGCGGGGAAAATATGCGTCTTCTTGTGGGTCAGCTCGTGACCCTCCGGGGTGAAGAGATGCGCCACGTTGAAGTAGAGGTCGCCTTGCTTCTCAAGATGTGAACCGGCGAGCACGAACTGCTTGCGGCTGGTCGCGATTTGATGGAACAACTCCCGGTAGCGCGGAGTAAATTCGACTATGCGTGTGAGGTCGGCCAGCGACGAAGCGTCCGGATAGGAGGTTACGAGACCGACCGTAAACAATTCGGGAAACAGCACGTAATCGCTGTCGCGCGGCACCTCGGCCATAGCCTGCTCGACCCGCGTCCGAAAGTCGTCGAAGCCGCCACGCGCAATCGGAAACTGACAGGCCGAAATTTTTGCCGTTCGCATCGCATACCTCCTGGATACAATTCATTGCGCCAATTCGGACAATCGGATCTGTAAGAACAGCCTCTGAGGTCTGGAAACCTCGCAGAAAGCTGCCAGATACAGCGTTTGACAGAACTCTCTCGCCTGACCACGAATGCTCGGGAACTTCCAAGTGGCTGAGGAATGCGTCCGAGGGTCAGGAACGATGCTTTCGCGGTAGAGTTTTGGTCACCTCCCGCAGGAGCAGGCAGATAATGTTTGGCGTAACACACACATGGTCGATGAGTAAAGAAGTAGAAACTCGCCAAGACCTCGGCGGGGAGATACTCTCCGGTATAGACCGTAAGTGGAGGTTTGCCGGCAAATGAAACATCCACGACGCTCGCGCGCGATCGGACGGCGTGCGTTCATCAAGAGCGAAAGCGGTCCACGTCCAAACGTCCCCATAGCCGAATTGACCGCGCTTTTCTTTAAGGACGTTCTGCTGTTTCGCGTAAACGAAACTCCAGATTTCGTCGGCTTGAATCCGCCGGGAATTCAGATTGCGCAAGTGCTTGTCCTAATACTCCGCGCACGCATTTCCCGCATCTGAGAGCAGCTTTACGATCGTATTTTTGCTAGCTCCTGTCATACGCGCGATTGCACGGATTGAAACGCCTTCTACCATCATTCCGAAAATCTGGGCGCGTCGCTTGGAGGACGACTTGTTCATGCTCAAAGAACGACCTTTGTGCATGTGCTGTCAATCATATGAGTCAGTTTAGATGAACGGCCTGTTTGACACCTCCGTGACCATGACTTATATGTCATTGCTACGGGAGGTTTTATACTGGTGCGATAGAGGAGACCTTATCCTCATGCGGCCTGTGACGGGGGATCCAATTGTACGGGCCGTGTGCTTATCGCGCGAACTAGCGCATCAGGTATTCGGTCCGTGGCGCGACCAGACAGAAGCGAATCGTTGGTCTGCATTGCGTGCTGATCTAGACAACTTTGTTGCTGGTAGGAAAGTGATCTCGGTCGCGAAGCACCCTTTCAAGGGTGGCAAAACGGCAGATTTGAAACGGCTGGAAGCACCACGCGAGGAAGTTTGGGAATGGAGGAGTCGTCACCCAAAGCCAGGATTGCGGATTCTCGGACGCTTCGCATCGAAGGATATATTCATCGCGTTCAGGTACGCGGAACGTAGTGGATTGGGCCGCGCTCGTAAGGTGCGCGGTCGAATGAAAGAATCGAGAGAGTGGAGAGATGCGAAGCTAAGATGCAAAGCAGACTGGCGGAATCTCTTTCCCGCCTATAACCCCTTTATGGCGAGCACACTATATGGATACGTCTCCAACATCATTCTTGTCTGAAATTCTCGAAGGCATTGAAGGATCTGAAATCCCTAAGCACAAACTCGCGTACTTTCGAGCGCGCCTTCGCAATCGAATTTACGACTTGGTAATCTCCGAATTCGCAAAGCTTCAAGAAGAAAAGGGCGTTAGCAAAGCTGACCTCGCTAATCGAATTGGACGCGATGCGGCTCAAATCTCACGCTGGTTGAGCGCGCCTAGCAATTGGACTCTCGATACTATCAGCGATTTGCTTATAGCGATGAGGGCCGAACTGCAACTCGGTGTTCAAGTGGTTGGGGCGCAGGTTCAATCGTCCGAACCTCATTTAGCAGCGAAGACTAGAACAATATCTGTTGCCGATGAAATCTTCTGGGAATTTAAAACAAAGCAAGAAAATGAACCGCAAAAAAGCCCATTCGACTTCAATCCACAAATATTAGTGAACACCCATCAGCAGGCGCAGCTATGAAAGTAACGTCTGTGCTTCGCGCTCAGGCTACTGATGCCTTGAAGCCGAATTTTTTTTCGACTGTGCAAGTATTTGAACTCGTCGAAGCACTACAATCAGAGTACAACTTCCGCCAGATTCCATCGAATCAAGAATTACTCAATCCGCCCGATAATAAAGCCGCAACCTTCATTTGGTCGAAAAAAGAAATAGACCGTCGAGTGATTACCATCGATAGCCTACAGGTGCAGAACTTTCCGAATCTCACGACGATAGTAGGAGTAACAACGCGTTCCTCGACCGATGATGCGGAGGCCGTTCTAAAACATCTAGCTCAATGGATTGAGACGACGTTTAGGTTAGAAGCCACTCCGCTCTTCCCAAGGAGCTTTCAGAGTCAATTGGAACTTGAACTCAATGCCGATATATTCGGTCGATTTACCGCTATCGATTCAATCGGGAAAATGATTGGTGAAATCGTTCGGAGTTATGGCTTTACGGGAAGTCAGAATTTCTTGCTGAGCGGGATTACCCTGAATTTTGATACCAGCAAGATTACAAGCCCGCCAACTTTAGCTGTTCCATTTACGTTCGAGCGACGCGCGAATTTCGCGTTTGATAGTAAGCGATGTTATTCGCAGGCTCCACTAAAGACTGGAGATCACGAAGAGACACTGCGATTGATCGAAGAAATTTTAGGATGACATTGGCCAGGGTTTTTGCGCTGCTTTCTGGGCGATTTCTTTGCGGCGAAAACTGGCCAAGACCCTGGCGGCGACCTACTCTCCGATACAGACCGTAAGTGGAGGTTTGCCGGCGAATGAAACATCCACGACGCTCGCGCGCGATCGGACGGCGTGCGTTCATCAAGAGCGGGGCGCTGGCAGGTCTTGGTTTTGGTCTCGCGACGCTGGCCGGCCCTGTATCCGCAGCGATTCCGCCCGCGCCCAAAGTCCGCCGCCTTGCCCCGCTGGGACGCACTGGCATGAAGATTTCCGACATCTCTTTCGGTGCGGACCGCCTGTCGCCGGGCCAAGAGGACCTGGTCCTGCACGCCTTCGACCTGGGTATCAATTATTTCGACACCGCCGAAACGTACCGGGGCGGTGATTCGGAGAGCACGCTCGGCAACGCGCTGCGCGGGAAGCGCGACAAGGTGTTTCTCACGTCGAAGACGCTGGCCGAGCCGGACACCAGCAAGCAGGCAATGATGCAAGCTCTCGAGGGCAGCCTGCGTCGGCTACAGACTGACTACGTTGACGTATACTTCAATCACGCGGTCAACGACGTCGCGCGGTTCAAGAATCCCGAGTGGTACGAGTTCACCGAGACGGCAAAGAAGCAGGGCAAGCTTCGCTTCACCGGAATGTCGGGCCACGCGGGGCATCTGACCAATTGCCTCGACTACGCGCTCGATTCGGGCAAGTTCGACGCAATCCTGTGCGCCTATAATTTCGGCCAGGACCCGCGCTTCTATCAACGCTTTCTGGGCGGCTTCGATATGGTTGCGCGTCAGCCCGACCTGCCGCGCGTGATCCAAAAGGCCAAGCAACGGGGCGTCGGCGTAGTGGTGATGAAAACGCTGATGGGTGCTCGGCTCAATGACATGCGCCCATACGAGCGCGATCGCGCGACGTTCGCGCAGGCGGCGTTTCGCTGGGTGCTGTCGAACCCCAATGTCGACGGACTCATCGTGTCGATGACCAGCCGCGAGTCGATCGATGAATACTTAGGCGCTTCGGGGTCTCGCACGACGGGCGCCGACGATTTGCCACTGCTGGAGCGCTATGCGCGCATCAACGGGACCTCGTACTGCAAGCACGCCTGCGATGAGTGCGAGGGAGCGTGTCCGGCGGGAGTGGCGATTTCCGAGGTAATGCGCACGCGGATGTACGCGGTCGATTACGGTGACTTGCGGATGGCGAAGGACGAGTATGCGATGATCGGGCGCAATGCCGCAGCGTGTCTGAGCTGTAGCGCCAAGCCATGCGCGGGCGCGTGCCCGCACGGGATCAAGCTCGATCTGCTCACCGCTCCGACGCATTGCCTTCTGAGTCCGGTGTAGCAGTTTGTCGACCACTGCGCGCCGACTCGCTCCGGCGAACTGGCGTTCGTGTTCGCCTCGACGTCCTGGACGGGCGCTACCGTCTTAAGACGGCCGGATTTCAGGGCAGCTTCGGAATGGAAGGTAGGCCGCCGCTTGTCCCAGGCATTTGCGGGACCATCCCACTGGTCGCGCCTCCGGTGGCGCATGAACCGAGGATGTCGGTGGCGTGCTGCATCGCATACGCCTTTATCATGTCCGTCGCACTGGGGAGCGGAAGGTGCGTGCTGCCCGCGAACGACGAAGCGGCGAGCGAGAGCACGCCGGGGTCGCTCAGAGCGGACGGTCCCGCGGCGGCCGGATTGGGGAATTTACTGGCAATCGCGGAGCACAACGCGCTTTTTGCCGCCGATTGCTGAACGCTGGAAAGTGCGGTCGCGGCCTCCTGAGCTGACAGCTCGCAGGGGCCGGCAATGAAGCAGGCGACCACGGCAACCACAACCCACCGTTTCAACGATTGGAATTCCATCTTCTGCTCCTCTCCCGAAGCCATCGCGACGCGGGCGCTGATGTCGCGGGCGACGGCGACAAGCCTCACCTTCGGTTGATCGAAACAACGGCTCACTGCGGTGGCGGCTGCGCAAGGCTGACTCCGAACTGTTCGGCGGCGTTACCACCGAACATGCGCGCAAGAATGGATTCGTCAATCCGAGCCCGCGTGAGCGTTTCAATCGCCTCGATGGCACTGGTGGTATCGTGATGTGGATAGCGAGATCCCCAAATCACCTTTTCAGCGAAGTCATCCGGCAGTTTCTGAATCAGGCGCTCTTCGGCATCGAACCCGAGCATCACATGACCTTCCTTCCACAATTCCTCGGTGTCCGTGCGGACAGGATAATAGTGGAGCAGCGGAATCGTGCGGGTCGAAGCCTCCATCTTCTCGAGCACCTCCTCCATCCAGGAGGCCTTGCCATGCGAGACGACCACTTTCATCTTCGGATAGCGCTGCATCACCGTGAAGCCGATCAGGGTCGCGGCGACGAACATATGGTTGTCGAGCCAATAGGATAGAATTGGGGCGATCGGATGGCCCAGCGGCGACGAGGCGACGAAAGTGAAGCCCTGGTCTCCGCCACCTCCGGCGTGCGGTCCGCCTCCAGCTTCAGTGACAAGTGAGCGCTGATTCAATCGGCGCTTTACCTTCTCAAAAAACTGTCCGTGCGATGTCCATTCGGGATTCCACAATCCAGTCGCGGAATGCACCGCCGCGGTAATTTTGAGGCTTTCCAACTCGGCCCAGAGAGGATCGTAGTAGGGATGGGTGAAGTAGTGCCCTTCGATAAACATCGGCCGGATGAATGCGCCGCGCAAACATGGAATCGTGGAGACGCGGCGAAGCTCCTCGACCGCGTAATCCATGTTCTGGAGCGGAACCATCGCGGCCGCAAATAGTCGATCCGGCGCGGCCTTGCAAAAGTCCGCGATCCAGTCGTTGTACGCGCGGGCCAGCGCATATGCCACGTCCGGATCTTCAACCAGGTGGAAGCCCTCGGCAAACCAGGTTGGATAGAGAAAGGCCTGGTCGATGCCCATCGCGTCCATGTCGCGCAGGCGCGCCTGAGGATTCGAGGCGCCCTCGGACATTGGATGACGCCGAGCCGGATCGAGCTCGCCGACCTTGTCCCAGGTCATCCCGGGCCGCCAGATAGCGTGGCGCGGGATATTGGAGTTCATCGTATCGCGGAAGACTTTGCCGTTAACCTTGAGATAAGAGCCGAGCTTACCTTCTTCGCGCCAGAGCGCATGTTTGCCTAAGGCGCGGAATTCAGGATCCAGATACTTAGTCCAAAGTTCCGGAGGTTCGACCACGTGAGAATCGCCATCAAAGACCGGGAAGCGCTTGTTCGCCATGACAGATTGTCCTTGTCGATTTAGCTGCCGCCGCCGACGCCCGGGGAGAATTCGGCTCGAGCTCGCACAACAGAGGCCTCCGGTTTGAGCGCCGCTTTCACCTCTTTTTCCGTTGGCCACCAATCCGGCCGTTCGATCTCGGTTACGCGGTCACGGATGAAGTTTTTCGGCGTATCGATTTTGTAGAGCTTCCGCGCATTTTCACCCAGGAACTTCGCCTGATACCTCTCCGGAAGCTCGCACTTGCGCATGGTCTCGATCGCCCGCCACGCGTCGTCGCCATCGTGATGATAGACGTCGGACGACCACGCCAGGATGTTCTCGTAAAACTCCGGCAAGCGTGAAGGCGGGGCTTCGTCGCCTTCGAAGCCGGTTACGCAATGCTCGAAAAAAGTCTCGCTCGGGAGACGCTTGAGCGGCGGCAATTGGCGCTCATTTCGATAGAGCCGATAATGCTTGTCGCACTCGTCCAGCACGAAGCTCAACCAGGTCGAGGAAGCCTCAAAGACCGCGGCCCTGAGTTTGGGGTAGCGCTCGAAGAAGCCCGACATCAGCACCATCGCTACCCACAGCGAGGCCTCCGCCTGGAAATCCTGCACGTTTATCAGGAAGGAGTGCGGCAGGCCGGCGCTCGAAGCGCTAAGCGCGATTAGTTCGGCACCCGAATGCTGCTCGGTGTAGCCGGGCGGCTTCAGCGACCCGAAGGCCGGGAACGGATGCATCCCGTACACCACGCCGGTTTCTTCCATCGCGCGCCACACGCGGTCGTACTTGGGCTGAATCGGATAATTGCCCATGGCGTCGATTGGCCGGACCAGCCCGACTCGGCAACCCTTGGCAGCGACGCGATAAACCTCCTGCTGGGCGAATTTGGGGTCTTGCATCGGGAGCATCGCGGCGAAGAACAGACGCTCCGGGTTCTCCTGGCAATATTCATAAGCCCATTCGTTGTACGCCTTGCACATCGCTTTGGCGCCGACCGCGTTTTGCAGCCATGGATAGGTATCGATATCGGTTGGAATGATCATCACCTGGTCGATGCCCTGAACGTCCATATCTCTCAGGCGCGGCTTGGGCTCATACGATCCCTTGTGATCCAGATAATCCGCCTGCTCCGCGGTTAGCGCGGTGTGGCGCTTGAGATTGCGCACGTTCAACGCGCGCTGAATATCGTGCTTGAGGCCGGGTCCGGCCAGGGAAAGCACGTTCACCGCGCCGGCCGCGCCGTGGATTCGCTGAGATCCGAGCCCAGTCCCGGCCTTGCCGTTGACGATTAGCTGCTTGCTCTCCGGGTCGAACCAGATCGTGTTCTTGAGCGCTTCGAACTCGTCCTTGGTAAGCCAGTCCTTGGCGCGCTCCCACAGCCACGGTGGCTCCGTGACATGGGCGTCGCAGTCGAAGACGGCGAAATTCTTTGTCATCGGCGCGAATTTCTGAATCGGCATCACTTGCCTCCTTGTCCCCACTGACTCACACAGACTAGTCGATTGGACCTAGATAGTCTCCAGCCACACATTCGGCATGGTGACCGCGCCGTGCCGCGCGAAGATCGCATCGATCTCTTTCATGTCGGCGTCAGATATCGACCATCCCAACGCACCGACATTGTCGTCCACCTCCTTGGGATGGCGGCATCCGACCAGCGCGGTGCTGATTACCGGATTCGACAGCGTCCAGCGCAGCGCGAGTTGCGGCAGGCTCTTGCCGTAGCGCGTCGCGACCGCCTTCAGCTCTTCAACCGCCCGCAGATTTTTGAGGAAATGCTCCGGGCCAAACAGATGCTGAAACAGATTCAGGTTCATCAATTGCCCGCGCTTGGCCCGCCAGTCACCCTTGGCGAAACTCCCCTCCTCAGTGAGCGTGCCGGTCAGCATTCCATAGGCCAGCGATCCGTAGGCCATCACCCCGATCTTGTTCTCGCTGCAATAAGGGAAAATCTCGGTCTGCATCCGCCGATCGAACATGTTCCAGCAATACTGCACGACGTCGACGCGACGCGTGGCCATGCAAGCTTTGATTTCGTCGAGCTTGAAGTTTGAAAGCCCGACGGCGCGGACTTTGCCCTGTTTCACGAGGTCGTCGAGCGCGCGCATCGTCTCTTCGAAGGGCACCGTCCGATCGGGCCAGTGGATCAGGTAGACATCGACATAGTCGGTATCGAGCGCCGCAAGGCTCTTCTCGATCGATTCCGTCACGCGCTGGCGCGAGCTGTCGCGGTAGTTCGGCTTACCCGGATATCCGACCCCGAACTTGGTCGTGATCACGGCCTCCTTGCGCCCGCGCCGAGCGCTTTGGCCAGCGATTTCTCCGACGCACCCATGCCATAGGCCTCGGCGGTGTCGAAGCTATTGAGTCCCACGTCGAGCGCCCGATTGACGGCCTGGACGAACTCGGTTTCTTCGATACTTCCGTAGCCGCCGCCGATTTCCCAGCAGCCGAAACCTATCGCGGAGATATTGATACCGGTTTGCCCGAACGGACGATATTCCATGTGTTGTGCCTCCTTGTCAGCAGCCGACAGAGCGATCCGCCGCTCAAACGCCTTCATCCCCGAACGGCGAACGGCGCCAACGCCTTCCATCAAGGTTCCATCGTTAGTGCTTTTTTTTGAAGCTGGGCAGAAGCTCCCGCGCGAAAGTCTCCATCGAGCGCCTGGCGAGGTTCGGATCGATGCCCGGGAAATGCATCCCCAGTACAAGATGCGTCGTTCGCACCTTGCGCGTGAACTGTTCGAGGCCCTCCGCGACATCTTTGGAATTGCCCACGATCGGAGTGAACAGCAACGGATCGGTTGTGTGGCGCAGCTCCGACGCCGGCGGCGGCTTGAACAGCGTGGGAGGGCCCTGAACCTCACCGGCGTCGGCCAACCATTTCCCATAGACCGCGAGCATCCAGTGCACGTGCTCCTGGATTTCGTCCCAGGCTTGCTCCTTGGTGGGGGCAAGATGCACCCATACGAGTTGCGCGACGTTGAAGTCGGACGGATTGCGGCCGTGCCGCCGCAGCGCCTCGTCGTAAGCGGACGTATCACCGACGCCGAGGTAGTGGCAGCCGAGTCGTGCCGCGCGATCCACCGCCTTCGGATTGAGAGCGCCCACCCAGAGCGGCGGATGCGGTTGCTGCACGGGCTTCGGCGTAAGGTGGATGTCCTGCAAATTGTAGTGCTTCCCGCTGAAAGAGAATCCTTCCTGGGTCCAGATGCCGCGCATCACGTCGATGCCCTCTTCGAAGCGCGACGCACGCTCTCTGCTGGGAATGCCGTACCCGAGAAACTCGTGCTTCGCGTATCCCTTGCCGATCCCGAGATCGAAGCGCCCGCGCGAGATGGCGTCGACCGTGGCCGCATCCTCCGCGACGCGAACGGCATTGTGCAGCGGCAACAGCAGCAGGAATGTACCGATACGGACCCGCCGAGTCTTGGCCGCGACTGCGCCGGCGAGCGTCATCAGCGACGGTGAGTAACCGTCCTCGGCGAAGTGATGCTCGGTCAGCCAAACGGTGTCATAGCCGAGATCCTCGGCGAGCTTTGCCTGTTCGAGCTGAGATTCGTAGACGTCAGCCCAGGGCTTCTTCCATTTGGGGGGATTGCGAAACGAGAACATGAGTCCGACGTTCATACGAGCCGCTCCTTCAATTGATATAGGTGTCGGCCTGAACGGCTGGCCAAGCGTGGTCACCACCGGCCTTGGGAACTCCACCCACTGGATGTTGCAGTACCATACTCGGTTCGGCTCGTCACGCCGAAGCAACAATCAGCAAGTGATGTCACTTCACGTTCGATTCGAGTGCCCGGCAGTGGGGAACGGGCGGCGCGGCTCGCCGAAAAGCGGCCAGGTCGCGATGCTAAGGCGCGAGTTCGCGACTTGCCTGTGCGCGAGTCTCAGCCGAGCGGGATACCGGTCGCTTTTTTCCAGGTCTCGTAGTCGAAGTAGTCACGATGCGCGACGATCTTGCCGTCGCGAACCTCGAAGACACCGGCGACCGGCAAGTCGAGGGTCTTGCCCTGCCAGCGAAAACGATCGACACGCTCGGTGAACACGATATTGCCATTGCTAGCGATCGCGAGAACTTCAAGTTCAATTGAATCCATCAGATGGCGAAGCCCAGAAATGCGGCGCGGATCGCCGCGGCGCCTTTGACGGCGGGGACGGGGATGTTGTGATAGACGGCATCGGCGTCGAAGAAGCTCATCAGCTCGTCGATATTCTTGCGATGCAGGCGTCGCAGAATTTGCGGACGATCTCTTCCGGGCTTGTGGTCATCTCGACTCTCCTGGTTTGCTTGCAAAGAATTCTCTCGCGGCGATCAATATCTAACGCCCTGTCTAACGCTTCTGTCTAACGCCCTGCCGTGCCCCTTATGCGGCGAGATCCGCGCGCGAACGCCGAGTCAACGCGCGAAAAACAATATAGGGATGAGGAGCGCGGTCGGACGGGCAGTCAGATGCATGACTTCGAGAAATCGGCGGGCAGTGAACTGATCGCTCCAGGTCAGCCGATGGACCCTGCCTGTGTACCAACAGAGCGGCGCGGTCCACCAGGGTCGCCGGCCCACGGTTTTCGGGCTGCGAAAATCCTCGGCAGTGGTGAGCAGCCATGGAGAGTCGATGACGGTGGCGATTTTCCGCTGGAAGCGGTGCGAGAAACCCGTGAGGGTCGTCCCTGTGTTGCCGAGCCGGTGCTGCTCGTTAAGCGAGTCGTCGAGAAGCCGCACGCCCAGAGCGCCGGTCGTCATCCCCTGCCCATAGATCGGATTGAAGCTGCAAAGCGCGTCGCCCAGGACGACAAGCCCTTGGGGAAGCGCTCCATGCGCTCGTAGTGTCGCCGACGATTCGACGGAAACCTGTGGCTCGCGATCGGCGGACCGGCTCCGCATCTTTGATCGCGCAATCCAGATCAGGAACCGGAGAGTCGCGGCGACTCCAGAAAGCCGCGCTCGTCGATGGGCGGTGATCGCCAACCAGCCCACCAGGGTTGCATCGACCGGTTATCCTCCACCGGAAAGAACACGCCAAGGCGAGTGCCGGGAGGCTTGGGATAGATGTTCAGGCCGGTCCAATCTCCGGGTGTCTTTTCGGGCCGGCGGTAGAAGCGGCTCGCATATCCGACGTCGACTCCGACCTCGGTCTCCGTGGGCCTGCCGAAACCGAGCTGGTCGAGCCACTGCGGGTAGTTGAACCCCGGCCACTCGCGTTGACAATCAGCTCCGCATCCAGCCGATCTTCGGTGCTCCGCGCCGGATGAATCTTCACGCCGTTTATGCGGCCTGCCGGGTCAAGCGTGTAACCCGCAACCTCGCACTCGTCGAGCATGCGGACGCCATGAAGAGACGCGACGCGCTGGCGAATCTTCCATTCGAGAAAGCCGCGGCTCTGGCAGAAGAAGTCCATCCCGCTTTGAAACCGGGTCTTCCAGTTGCCAAAGTTGAACCATCGCAGATCGCCGCCCATGTCGATTAAATGGGCTCCGCCCGCGATGAGCTCGGCCAACAGCCCGGGGAAGTAGTCAGCGATGACGCGTTCGCCCTGCTTCCGAAGCACGTGCACGTGCCGCATCTGGGGCAGGCCTTTGCGGAAGCCGGGCCCTTCGGGAAAACGGTCGCGTTCGACCAGCGTTACCGAGCTGAAATGTTCGGTCAGCGCGCGAGCCGCGAGCAGCCCCGTGAGGCTTCCACCGATGACGATTGCCCGCCGGCCCTCGATGCCGTGACCCGACAATTTGCCGTGAGTGTCTGATACCGCCATACCGTTCTGCGCTGAAGCTATGCTGCGTTTTCGATTAAGCCTTTGGCCTCCGGGCGCGCCTTGGCGGCTCAATGGAAGCAGGTTCGGTGGCAATCCCGCGCTTCGCCGACACGCTCGGAATAAATGTTTCCTTAAGAAACTATTTCCTAATAGCAACGCGACACCAGAGGTGTCAAACGCTTGCGCTCGGAAACATTTTCCCACAGTCTGCCAGGCAGGTAGCGAACGGATGCCCAGAAGTATGACAGCCGAGCGCCGCGACGAGCTCTCGGGCGAACTGCTCGAGCTCTCTATCCGGTCCATTACCTGGTCGGAATGGCGCTCGAGGATGTGCTTCGCGACCGGCGCCTGACGCGCAAGCAGGTCGCGATCCTCTGGCTGATTCGCTCGATTGGCGGCGAACGCCGCGGGCTCAGTCGCAAGCAAATCCAGCAGGCGGTCACCGACTGGTTCGAGGTCAGCAACTCAAGATCCCAAGGCGCTGCGCGCGATGGCGCGGCCGCCGCTCGGCCTGGTTCAGATCGTCGAAGACCCCGAGTCGGTGCGCGAAAAGCAGGTGCTGCTGACCGCGAGGGGCGAGCGATTTCTGCTCACCCTGGTCGAGCGCGGGCGCGCCTTCTTCCGCCCGGTCGGCGAGCAGCTCGCGCCCAAGCTAATCCGCGACGGCCTGGTGTTCCTACGCCAGGCGAGCGCGGCGCTCGGCGACGCGAAACCGGCGGGCAGGTTAAATCGGATCGGCGCTCGCCAGACTTAGAGAGCTGTCTTGTCTCTTTTCACTGCGGACTCGAAATGCGACCGCTCCACATTGCAAAGGCAATCATCGAGATTACGCGCGCGGAGCGAACAGGCTAGTCAATGGGCAGCCGGATAGCCGCGGCAACCATAGTTGGACGCGACCCTCTCACGAAGGGTCAGCGCCGCCCCAACACTGTGCCGCGCGCCAGCTTAGAGGAATGTTTCGCTGGTATGCAGACGAGTCAGATGATCCTCTTTATCTTCCACCCACCGCCTTCCTTGACGTATTCCTCGTGATAATGTTCCCAGCCCTTGAAGTGGCAGGTCGGCAGCATGACGTATCAAACATCGCCCAGATACCACGCGCCGTGGTTGCGCCGGTCAGCTCGAGCTCCGGCATGAAGCCCTGGTGGACCGATTTCGCGCCTGTGACAGCGTGCTCACACCCTTGACGAGGTTGGTTCGCCCCTCCAAAGCGACGGAGTCAGGCAACTTGGGATTGGCACGCGGCGCGCCCTCGTAGGATGCGGACACATCGGCGGTGAAGCAATCCGCCCAGGCGTTCCATTGCTGGGTGTCCATGAGACGGAAATAACGTGCCTTAAGCTGGCGGATCGCTTCCGATCGTTCATCTGATCGATGGTCATCGTTAGTCTCCCCTGAGATTGCCACGTAGTATGGAGCGTCGCGACCCAGGTAGGCCGCCTACGTACACGCGTCAAATACTTGGTGGCGAATTTCGCCTCCGTTTCCGGCCGCGTCCGTGGTCTACTCTTTTGCGCTCAGCGATCCAGCCAGGCTACAACCTGTGCTTCTGTAGAGCGGCGAAGGAAATACCTGAGGAGAGGTCGGTACATGGCTATCAAGAAAGAGATCTTCAATATGGGGATGCCGTGGGAATCAGGTTACGGATATTCCCAGGCAGTCAAGGTGGGCGACACAATCTACGTATCCGGGCAGGTCGACCATGATGATGCCGGAAAGGTCTGGTATCCCGGGGCCATGGCACCCCAAATGCGCCAGGCTTACGCCAACGTCAAAAAGGTCTCGCCACTTCGGCGCTACGATGGACAACATCGTGGACGAGATTCTCTTTGTCGTCGACATGGATGCCGCGATGAAGGCCCGCGGCCGGCTCAAGGATGAGGTCTTCGGACAGGCGATACTTCCCGCCGCCACCATAGTTCAGATCCAGCGCCTGGCGCTGCCGGACTTCATGGTGGAGATTCGCGTTATCGCCAGAGTGTGAAGATTCCGCTTGTCGGTCAGCGCGGACGAGGCGCTGCTTGTGCCGTACGGACGCGCTGGCAGATCTCGGACACGACACGATGTGCTGAAAGCACCGCGCCCTCCTGCCATCCGTTGACATGGCTCAGATGTTCGCCTGCCAGATAGATGCGATCGTCAGGCTGATTCAGCAGATTGTATGCCGCGCTTGGGCCATCCGGCCAGAGGACCCAGGGACCAGGTTGAAAGGCACGTTCTGCCAGGCGACGGCCACCGGATGGGCAAGGTCGGCGCCATGCCCTGGATGAAGTTGATTCACGGCAAGCCGTGATCGGCTGAATTGGTCGGCAAGGGGCAGCGCACCGAACCGTTTCGCATCATCGCCGGTGTTGTAGCATCCGAGCAGGATCCCGTTCGGATTTTGGAAGCCGTCGCTCGGGTACCATACCAACCTGGTTTCGCTTTTGACGAACGAGATCCCGCCGTAAATGTGATCCCCGGTCTCCCAGAAACGAGGAGACTGCCAGGCGAGCTTGACCGCATCGTCATACGCGGTACCTGCGATCGCTTGTTTGAAGGGCGGAGAGAAGTCGCTTTCGATCCCGGCGAGCACCGGCAGCGGAATCGTTACGATCGCGTACGCGGCGGTTATCGAAATCGGTCCGCCGGCGCCGCGGTCATGGTACAAATCCGTACTCCGTCCGGCGCTTCCGGAATCTCGCTGACTGTGCCGCGAGCCGGATTCGGGAATGGGGCCGCTGATGCTGCGGGAATCCGGTCCATGCCAACGGCTGGAGATCGTCGCCTGCATCACGAACATGTCCTCGAACAGAACGCCGGTCCACAGGTCGTCCAACAGCAACCGGAGATCGATGGGTGGCGCGACAGTCCTGGGTCGGAGTCGGTGACGGTAAGTGTTCGAAAGTGAACGGGCAAGCCCTTGTAGAAAAGATGAGAAAGGTCGCCGTAGATTCCAGGATACTCCACCACCCTTTGTCCGCCGGCGTCATCTCCGGATCGAGCGCCCACCGCGCTTGATCGCGGCCAGCAATTCAGAGACGTGACGCGGTGTCGTTGCACTACCTCTCCGTTGCTGGAGGGGCCGTCCCTGGTTCGACGGCCTCGTTGAGCGATAGCGCCCTGGGTTGCTGTGACCTTGAGCTGCACTGGATTCGGAATTCGCGGCAGTAGCCCAGAACCGCTTGATGATGGCTGGGAATGCGCGCCGGGCCGGCATTGAAGTAGAGGCCGTTCTCGAAGGTGCACTGCTGCTCGATGGCATGGTTCGGTCGACGCGCGTACCGCGCCAGATCGTCAGTTCCGTCCCCCGACTCGATCGCGAGCCTCCAGAATCGTAACCTCGTAGCCGGCCTTTCGAAGTTCATAGCCCGCGGCAAGCCCGGCGATTCCCGCGCCGAGAATCACGATTTTGACTCCCTTGCCGGACTCCGGCGGCAGCGATGGCGGGCCCGCGTAAGACACTGGAACCGGGGCCAGGCCAAGAGCCTCCATCGCGACGTGAGCGGCGCCGACGCCGCCCAAGATGCCGACCCGCCGCACAAATTCCCGCCGCGATATCTTCATTTCACACGATTTTCGCAGGCAGCGCCGAAACCGCCAATAATAAGGTGCCCGGGTTCAGCAAAGCAATGGCAGTCTATCGGATTGCGGCCGCTTGGTGGTGACCGGTTGGCTCGTGTGCGGCTCTGACACGCTATATGTTGCCATTCTGCCTCTCGAGTTGCAGTTTCGGTTCGACAAAATTGCTTATTATAGTCTTTAACTATCTCTAAGCTGTAATTATTTGGCATGTCAATTGCTCATCGTCTTTATGGGAGTGATGTCGGCAAGGAGGGCGTATGGCGGGCCAATTTGGGTATTGTTCCGGCTCTTTTGCTCTGAACACGCGTACGATGAGCTAGTCGCCGATTCTGTCCGCGCAAAGGGAACAACGCCAAGAGCTGGGACCGGAGCCTGAAAATTGGGCATCCCTGGGGTTTTGTTCCGCTGTCTTGGCGGCGCTGTTCTCCTTACCAGTCGCATATCTGCTGCAGGCAATGGAAACCGCGGGCGAGCGGCCGTCGACGCTCGACCTGCATCTGTTGGTCCTCGGATTGGCGGGTCTCGCATTCGTTCTGAGCTGGGGCCTGAGCTTCCGGCGTGATTGGCGGCAAATCACAATGGTTGTGTCGGCGGCGGCCGCCGGCGCGGTGTTTGCCTTCGCGATTGTCGATGCTTCGGCCCCATCACGCGCTCCAGAAAAATTCTCGCATTGGTTCGGCCTGTTGACCGCGGTGGGAATCGCCCAAATCGCCATGCACGCGCGTGGTCGTTACCGCCATATGCTGGCCGCGCGCCTAAAGGCCCTGACACAGGGCGAGCGGCGGCTGCGCGAGGACGAAGCCGCGATGCGTCGGATGTTCGACGCGATTCCGGACATGGTGATCGTGAGTCGGCTTAGCGACGGCAAATTCCTGGAGGTCAACGAGGAGTTTCTCAGACGCACGGGGCTTTCCAGGGAGAAGGTGCTTTCGTCCTCGGCGCAACAAATCGGTCTGTGGGCGCGCCAAGCCGACCGCGACGCGTTCGCGCGAAAGCTGATGACGGACGGGCGCGTACGCGACATGGACATGGAATTCCGCCTCCTGGACCGTTTGGTGCCCTGTCGGGGGTCCGCCGTCACTCTGGAGAGGCGCGGTGAAACTTGCACGTTAGGCGTGGCGCATGACGTGACCGAGATCAAAGAGAGCGAGCGCACGTTGCGCGAGGCGCAGGAGCGGCTCAGTGCCGGGATCGAAGAACTTACCATCACTCAAGAACGCCTGCAGGCCGAGATCGCCGAGCGCAAAGCCGTCGAGCGCACCGCGCTGGAGCGCGAGACCACCTTTCGCAAGATTTTCCAGGCCAGCCCGGACCTTATCACCATCTGGCGGCTCAGCGACGGCCACTACCTTGACATCAACCGGGAATTTTCGTTCACCGGCTATAGCCGCGAAGAGATACTCGGCAAGAGCGCTAAGGACCTGAACGTCTTTGTCGACTCTGCTCAGCTGGCGGCGCGACACGAGAAGCTTCTGCTCGACGGTCAAGTGCGCGGGATGGAGGTGCAGCTTCGCCACAGGGACGGGCGAACCCTCGATGGGCTGACCTCCGCCACAGTAGCGCAACTGGGTGGCGAGACCTGCGTAATTTCCATTACCCGCGATATTAGCAATATCAGCAACCCGAGCGTGCGCTGCGCGCGGCCCAGCAGCGGCTCAATGTCCAGATCGAAGAGCTCACCGCCGCGCAGGAGCGCCTGCGCGCCGAGGTGGCCGACCGCAAGGCCGCGGAGCGCAAAGCAAAAGAGCGCGAAGACACACTGCGCAGGATTTTCGAGTCAACCACCGACGGCCTGGTGATCTTCAGCCTCCGCGACGGACATATAATCGAAGTCAACAGCGACTTCAGCCGCGCTAGCGGTTACAGCCGTGAAGAGCTATTCGCTGCCCGGCGAGGGCGAGTCGGCGCTTGGGCGCACCCGGAGCAACGCCGGCGCCTCGTGCGCACGCTGAGAACCGCGGGCGTGGTACGCAAATGGAAGTTGAGATCGCAGCCGCAGGCGTAATCTCCCATTTCTCTTTCGAGCTCCGTACTGAACCTCAACGGTGAGCTTGCGCCGTCGCTGAATCGCGACATCACGAGATCAAACGTGCACGACGAGCTGCTTGCCGCGAGAGAGCTAGCACTCGCGGCCTCACGTGAGCAAATCTGAACTCTCTCAGCATGTCGCACGAGATTCGCACTCCGATGAACGCGATTCTGGGGATGGCCGACATCCTGAGTGAGACAGAGCTCGATGCCGACCAGCGCGGCTATTTGGAGACGATGCGTTCCAACGGCACGGTCTTGCTCAGCCTCATCGACGACATTCTCGACCTCGCCAAGGTCGAAAGCGGCCGCCTCCAGCTTGAAACCGTCGACTTTAATCTGACCGAGCTGGTCGAGAAGGTCGCCGAAACACTCGCCCCCCGGGCACACGGAAAAGGCTTGGAACTCGTGGCGCGAATAGTGCCGGGCACGCCGTTGTGGGTCGTGGCCGATCCGCTGAGGCTAAGACAGGTGCTGATGAACCTGCTTGGCAATGCCATCAAGTTTACCGAACTGGGCGAAGTGGTCCTTACCGTTGTACGGGATGACAATGCTGAGGCAGGGTTGTTGCACTTTTCGGTTGCCGATACCGGAATCGGAATCGATCGCGACAAAGTCGGAGAGCTTT
>CAWCMA010000013.1:0-166304 GCA_963796565.1 uncultured delta proteobacterium
ACGGGCCTGCGCCGCAAGCGCGCGAGTGGTCCAGGGAGATTCGTTTATGGCGGCGCCTGAGATGTTCAACCTTGACGGCCGCGTCGCGATAGTCACCGGCGGCAACGGCGGAATCGGCCGCGGGATCGCGCTGGGGCTGGCGGCGGCTGGCGCGGCGGTCGCGGTGCTCGCGCGCAACGAGGACAAAAATGCGACAGTGCTCGGCGAACTGCGCGCGATAAGCTCAGCGTCGATCGCGGTACGGCTCGACGTGACCGACCGCGCCGCGCTCGCGCCCGCGATGAAGCAGGTCGAGCGCAAGCTCGGACCGGTCGATATATTGGTCAACAACGCCGGCATCGCGCTTCCCGGCGGCGTGCTCAAGGTTGACGCCGCGACCTGGGACCGCGTGATCGAGACCAACCTCAACTCGGGCTTCCTGCTCTCGCAGATCGCGGCGCGCTCGATGGCCCCGCGCAAACGCGGCAAGATCATCAACATCGCGAGCGAGTACTCGCGCTTCGGCAATCCGATCGCGCCGTCGTACGCTGCCTCCAAGGGCGGGCTCATCCAACTGAGCAAATCGATGGCGGTCGAGCTGGCGGCGCATAATATACAGGTCAACGCGATCGTGCCGGGATGGATCGAGAGCGAGATGACCGCGCCGATCAAAGGACGGCCATTTTACGACGACATCATCAGGCGCACGCCGGCCGGCCGCTTCGGCACCCCCGAAGAATGCGCGGGAGCGGCAGTGTTTCTCGCTTCGCGGGCTTCCGACTTCGTCACCGGCGCGACCATTTTTGTCGACGGCGGTTACGCGATTCGCTAAGCCGATGGCGACAGTTTAAGGACGCATCATGAAGCACACGCGACGCATCAACGCGCGCCTCGTCAACCGCCGCAACACCGGCGGGCCGCGCCTTGATGGCGGCGCGAGCGCTCGGATCGAGCTTCCGATACTCAAGCCGCTCCGCGTGCTGGTTGCCGGCGAGGTGATCCTCGACCGCTACATCATGGGCGACGTCGCGCGCGTCTCGCCCGAGGCGCCGATCCCGATATTGCAAGTCAGCCGTATCGAGGAGCGCCCCGGCAACGCGGGCTTCGTGATGGCAAACCTGCGCGCGCTGGGCGCGCGGGTGAGCGCGCTCAGCGTGGTCGGCGCCGATCGCAACGGCGAATTGCTGCGCGAGATGTTTGGCGATCTCGGTATCGACACGCGCTCGGTGCTGGTCGACCCCGACCGCCCAACGATCGTCAAGGAGCGGATGCTGGGGTCGGTGCAATCGGCCAACCGCGCGACCCAGCAGCTCCTGCGCGTTGACCGGGAAGCGCCGCACGCGCTCAGTGCGGCCAGGGAACGCGCGCTCACGCGCCATCTCGAGCGCGAGTTGCGACACGTCGACGGCGTTCTCATCTCGGACATCAACAAGGGCCTGCTTACGCCGAGACTCCTGCGCGCGCTGATCGACGGCGCGCACCGCCGCCGCATCCCGGTCATCGTCGACCCGCGCCTGAGCGAGGATCTCTCGATCTATCGCGGCGCGACCGCGCTCACGCCCAATCGCTACGAGACCGAGTTCGCCACCGGCACGCGCCTGGTCGACCGCGCCGCGTGGATGCGCGCGGCGGACGAGTTGATGGGCCGGTTCAAGCTCGACGCCTGCCTGGTGACGCTCGACCGCGATGGTATGTATCTCACCGAGCGCCGCGGACCGCACACTTACATTCCGACCACGCCGCGCGCGGTCTACGACGTGACCGGCGCGGGCGACGTAGTGCTGGCGGTGTTCGGCTTGTTCGCGATCGCCGGGCTGAGTTTCGCCTCGGCGGCGCGGCTGGCGAATCTCGCCGCGGGAATCGAAGTCAGCCGGCTCGGCACCCAGATAATCTCGCGCGAGGACCTCGCGCGGGCGCTCAGCCCGGGACCCGAAAGCGCGCAACGCAAGATCGTATCGATCGATGAATTGCGCCCGGCGCTCGAGCGCCAGCGCGGCGCGGGACGGCGAGTGGTTTTCACCAATGGATGCTTCGACCTGCTGCACGCGGGGCATATCGAGATGCTCTCGTTCGCGCGCGCGCAGGGCGACTCGCTGGTGGTGGGCGTCAACAGCGACCGCAGCGTGCGGCTGATCAAGGGCAATGGCCGCCCGATCTATCCGGCCGCCGAGCGGGCGCTGATTCTGGCCGCGCTCGAGGTGGTGGATCACGTCGTGGTGTTCGACGAGACGCGCGCCAAGCGTATCGTCCGCGCCGTGCGTCCCGACGTGCTGGTGAAGGGCGAGGACTGGCGTGGCAAACCCGTCGACGGCCAGGCCTTCGTCGAGTCCTATGGCGGACGCGTCGCGTTCGCGCCGCTGTTGCCCGGGTATGGTACGACGCTGACGATCGACCGCCTGCGTGACACCGCGGCGCCGCGCGCCCGAGCCGAGTCAGCGCTTAAGGGAGCGCAGGCCAAACCGCGCGGCAAGAAAGTTGGCCGCGCGCTCAAGCTCCGGTAGCCGCATCCACCAAGCGATCCCGAGGTAGACCGCGCCGTAAACGGGCAGCACCGCGAGCGCCATCAGGCGCGGTCCCGCATGCCCCATCCCAAGCTTGACCGCCCATCCGGCCGCCGTCGCCAGCAGCGCGATCGCCCACAACCGCGCCACGAGCCCGCGTCTCAATCCCGTGTGACCTATTCGCGAATTGAGTTTCCATCGCAGGAGCGCGAATTCGACCCATGCGGCGACTCCGGCCGACGCGGTCAAGCCGGCCACGCCCCAGCGTTGGGCGATACCAATCGCGGGCGGCAGCGGAATCGCGCACAGGTATCCCAACGCCAGCGTCAGCGTAAAACGGACGAGCGCGAACTTGAGCGGCGTGCGCGTATCCTTCAGCGCGTAGAAGGCGGAGTTGTACAGCCGGCCCATCGTCGCCGCCAGCATTCCCACCGCCGATCCGGCCAGCACCGCCCACACGTAGATCGCGTCGCGATGGGTGAAACTGCCCGACTGGAAGATAAGCGCCGAGACCACGTCGCCCAGAAACAAAAATGCCGCCGCCGACGGCACGACCAGAAACGCGATCTGGCGCAGACCCGCGTCCAGGCGTATCCGCAAAAGCTGCGAGATTTCTTCGAAGGTGCCAGCCGCACGCGACATGCTCGGCAGTTCGGCCGCCGCGACCGACATCCCGAACAGGCTTATCGGCAGTAGGTACAGGATGCTCGCGTAGCTGAGCGCGGAGACCGCGCCGGTGGGCAGAAGGCTCGCGAGCAGGTTGTCGACGTAGCCGGAAATCTGGCCCGCGCCGCGTCCGGCGACCACCGGGGTGAGGTTTCGGAAGACCGTGCCTAAAGCCGTGCGGGTGCGTGCGAAATCGATCCGCAGGCGGCCAACCAGCCGCAGCGTTTGCGGCGCCTGCACCGCAATTTGCAGCAGCGCGCCAACCACCGCGCTCCACGCGAGGTCGACCGCGAGCCCGTCCTGCGAACGGCGCGGTCCGTAAATGACGAGCGCGGTGATGATAGCGAGGTTCCACGCGACCGGCGCGGTGTAGGAGGCGAAGAAGCGATGGTGGCTGTTGAGCACGCCCAGGCACCACGCCGACAACACCAGCAGTCCCGCCCCGGGGAACAGGATGCGCACGAGGTTGACCGTCAGCTCGCGTTTGGCCCCGGTGAATCCCGGAGCGATCACCGCGATCAGCCACGGCGTACCCCACATTCCCAGCGCGACCAGGACCGCAACTCCGAGTGCGAGCAGCGCGCCCACGCTCCACGCCAGCGTCTCGGCCGTCTCCTCGTCGCCCTCACTCAACAGCTTGCTGTAAACCGGGATGAAGGAGGCCGATAACACGCCCTCGCCGAACAGGTTTTGCAGGATGTTGGGGATGCGGATGCCGGCCTTGAAAGCGTCGGCGGCGTCGGAGTTGCCGAGGTAGTGCGCGAAGACGCTCTCGCGGACGAGGCCGGCGATACGGCTCAACAGGATACCGGCCGCGACCAGCCATGCCAGGTTGGGGCCCAGGCGCGCGGCTAGCTGCCGGCCAGCCGCCGAATCAGCCGGCGCGGCAGCGGGCGGCACGGGCGCCCCTTGCTGGTTGTGCGAACCGGTTACGATATTGAAGCGCGCTCCTTTAGTGGCGTCGCGCTAGAGTATAGCGGCGCTCCACGACGGCTTACGAGCGCGGAAGCGCCGGATTATCTTTTTCCTCGGCGCTTGCTCGTCCCAATCTTCTCGCATCAGCGGATGGGGAGGGCGTTAGTATTCAGATAGGAGAGCGTCTTTCAGCGTTCTTTACCGGAGAGAAAACGCAAAATCGCGGCGCGGGATTCTTGCGGCCGCTCCAGCCAGAAGCAATGTCCGGCGGGATCGAGGATTTCCAGCTTTGCGCCGGGTATGCGCTCGGCCAGGATGCGCGAATTTTCCCACGAAATCAGCGCGTCGTCCTTGCCGGTGATTACCAGCGTTGGACAACTGATATTTGGCAGCCGATCGTAAGTGTCATGCGCGGATAACGCTTTCATCCGATGGCCCAGCGCAACCGGATCGATCGGCCGATTGCGGCGCGCTTCAATCATCGCAGCAACGATCTCCGGGTGCCGCGTGAGATGACCCTTGCTGTATACCGCTTGCGCCAGCGCCTTGCCCCGCTCCTCGGGCGACATCGGTTGAAGCGAATATGCGCCAGCCATCGCATTCCCTTCAACGTGAATCTCGTTAGGTCCGCCCGGCGTGGTGCATCCCAGAATCAGCGAGCGAACCTTCGCCGGATGGCGCAGCGCCAACTCCTGAGCGATCATCCCACCCATCGAAACGCCGATGACATGCGCCGGGAAAAAGCGCAGATGGTCCATCAGCGCGGCGGTGTCGTCCGCCAGCATCGCGATGCTGTAGTCGATATCCGGTTTTTCACTCAGCCCCGAGCCGCGCTGATCGAAGGTGAGAACGCAAAAGTCGGCGGCGCATCCGGATGCGAGATCGGCGAACATACTTTGATCGCCCTGCGCGCCGTGAATCATGACCAGCGGCGCGCCGTTTCCGAGTATTGCGTAAGCCAGCTCAACCCCGTTGATGCGTGCCCGTTCCATTTGCAAGCCGACCTCGCGCCACGATTTATCACGGCTGCACGGACCAAGCCAGCAACGCCGTGATGGTGGCGGCTGTGCATATCGCGCGACTCCGCGCTCCGGTCCGGCTTGGGCGACACCGGGAAAGTCGGCTACCATATCGAGACATGGCAAAAATGCGGGTATGCGTTTACTGCGCGTCGAGCCGTCAATGTGACCCGATCTACCATCAGGCCGCCGCGCGGCTGGGCCGCGAGCTGGCACGCTCCGGCGCGACGACCGTCTACGGCGGCGGCAGCGTGGGTTCGATGGGCCATCTGGCGGATGCGGCGCTGGCGGCGGGCGGCCGCGTAATCGGCGTGATTCCGTCTTTCATGCACGACCTCGAATGGGCGCATCGCGGACTCACCGAACTGCTGATCGTGAATGACATGCACGAGCGCAAACGGCTGATGATCGATTCGGTCGATGCGGTCGTCGCGCTGCCCGGCGGATGCGGCACGTTCGAGGAACTATTCGAGGCGATCACCTGGAAGCGGCTGGGCCTCTACGGCGGCGCGATCGTGATCGTCAACACGGAAGACTTCTACCGTCCGCTGATCGAATTGCTCGAAAGCTCGATCGAGCGCCGCTTCATGGACGAGCGCCATCGCGCGATGTGGACGCTGGTGGCGGAACCCGAGCAAGTGCTCGACGCGATTCGCGACTCGCCGCCGTGGCCGCATCAGAACCGGCGGTTTGCCTCGCTATAGTCGATCTAATTGCTCGGGCGTCGCCGCAGTTCAACGAGATTGTTCGCTTCACCGGCAAAGGCCTTAAGAATCCTCTCTCATGGGGTGGGGAGTTCCTTGCCTGAAAGCTCGAACAGCCGGAAGGAACGGAAAATGCGATGAAATGGCCAAGCGGGATGGAGCCGCAAAACGTCCCCGTATACGCACGCAATGAAATCGAAATTGCGGCGGCGCCGGAGCGCGTCTGGCGATGGCTAATCGGGGGTGAGCGCTGGCCGCAATGGTACGGGAACTGCGCGAGTTTTCGCTACGTCGACGGGCGCGGCGCTCCAGGCGGCGATGACAGAAAGGACGGACCGGATTTGGCGGCGGGCCGCAGTTTCGAATGGCGCACCTTTGGCACGCGCTGCCACAGCGTCGTGCTGGTGTTCGAGCCGTACCGCGAGGTCGGATGGGACGCGCGCGCGACCGGGTTGTACGCCTACCATGGATGGATGCTGGAGGCGCATGGCGCGGGATGCCGCGTGGTCACCGAGGAAACGCAACGCGGATGGCTGCCGGCGCTCGCGCGATGGTACCTGCGCCGGATGCTCGTGCGGGGCCACCAGGGATGGCTCCAGGATCTGCGCCGGATGGCGGAATCGGGAGAACCGTCATAAGCCGTCGCACGAGCCGTGATTGACCACAACCCGAGACGCCCCCCGACGCCTGCTCAGGCCGCGAGCGTCGAGGTGCAATGAGCGCAGCGCTTGGCGCCAATCGGAATCTCGCTCAGGCATTCCGGGCAGGTCTTGGTCGTCGGCGCGGCGGGCGGCTGTAAACGCGACATCAGTTTGTTCACGGGCAGCACGACCGCGAAATAGACTGCCGCCGCCACGATCACGAAAGAGATAAACTGGTTCGCGAAATCGCCGATCATGAACTTGCTGCGGTTGAGCGTGAACGCGATATTGGAAAAATCGGGCTTGCGCACGACCGCGGCGATGAAGGGCGTCAGCAAATCCTTCACGAACGCGGATACGACCGTGCCAAAGGCGGCGCCCACCACGATTCCGACCGCCATGTCGATGACGTTGCCACGCAGCAGAAATTGCTTGAAGCCGTTCATCGGTAGACCTCCTAGTTTGGGCGGCGACTTGCGCACGCGGAGTTGCTGAAACCGCTGTGCCAGACTGAGATCATCTTCCAGATTTTCGGTTTCTACGGCCATTGCTTCGACGGCGGATCGGCCTCCGGATTTGCGCAGCGCCGACGGACTGCTACTGGCTGACGGACTCCATCACGTGGCCGCTCTGAGCGTCGGCGATATCGACCGTTACCGTGCCGGCGATCTGGTGTGCGCGCTTGGCGCTCTCGAGTCCGGACTTGATGTCCGCAATAAACTTGTCGCGTGCAAACGGCGGCATCCCGTCCATCGGAAAGTTGTTCATCATCACCTTGGCCCGCATCGTCGAGGGCCACTGGACTTTGGCGACCTTCGGTCCCGCCACCGGCAGGTTACGCATCATGTCAGCGACCGCATCCTGAAAAGTCCCGGATGCCCCGGAAGCGGATGAAGACGCCGCCGACGCGGCCGAGGCCACGGGGGCTGCTTGCACCTTTCCTGATTGCATAGATCCTGCTTGAGCGGCCGCTGCCGTTGCGCCGCCGGCCGAAGCGTCCGCAGCGCTTACCGTCACGGACTGCATCACGCGGTTGCTCGAAGCATCAGCAATCTCAACCGTGACCGGACCTTGCACGTGATGCGATCTCATCGCATCGGCGGTCTCCGACTTCAAATCGCCGAGAAAGCGCGCCTCCGCAAACGGCGGCATCTGGTCCATCGGAAAATCGTCCATCAACAAACGCGCGTGCGTCTCATCGGTCCACTGCACGCCGTGGACCTTAGGACCCGCTATCGCGAGTCCGCGCGCCATCTGTTCGAATGCGCCGTGGAAAGTCGTGGCATTGCCGTCGGCCACAACCGCCGCGGCATTGCCCCCGGAAGCCGCCGCGGACTCGCCTTGCGGCTCATGGGCGCCGATGGTTGCGAGCATCTGATCGATTTCGCCCCTGGCCTTGTCGTTAGGCGCGAGCGTCCGCGCCTTGACGAGGTAGCTGCGTGCGACCGGCTTGTTCTCCATTTCGGCGTAAGCGATGCCGAGGTTGAAATACGCCTCGAAGAAATCCGGATGCGCGGCCACGACTTTCTTGTACTGGACGATCGCGACGTCGGGATTGCCACTGGAAAGGTACATCGTGCCCAAATCGGTGCGCACGCGGGAGTCGTCGGGCTTATGGCTGAGGTAATGCTCGTAGGCGGCGATCGCCTCGTCGTAGCGGCGGCGGTCATAGTCAATATTACCGACGCCGCGCAATGCCGGCAGATTTTCGGGGTCGAGCTTCAGCACATGAGCGTAAGCGTCTTCGGCCTTCGGGTAATACGACGGATCGAACATCGCGGCGCGCTCGGCGGCGTCGCCGTACCGATCCCATGCGGCCACATCCTTGGGCGCGGCGTCCGCCTTGGCCTTCAACTCGTCGATGAACTTGCGCGCCTCGTCAGGGATTTTGACCACTTCCGGATGGCCCGCCGGCAGGTTCCCGGTCGCCCCGGACGCAGCGTTTTGGGCCGACGCGTTGGCAATTGCGCGCTCGCGTTGCGGCTGCTGGCGCATGATGAAGACGGCTGCGCCCAGCCCGATCGCGAAGATCGCCGCGAAAACCACGGCGAATGCCGGAGTGAAGTGCGATGCCGCGGGCGCGCCGCCCGATGCGGGCGCAGCTTGCGCCCGCGTCGCGCCGGCGGTCGGGCCGGTGACGCTGCCCGGGACGCCGGTAATGGCGCCCGCCGCGCTCGCGGCGGGCGCCATTACCGGCGTCCCGCAGCCGACGCAGAACTTTGCGCCGGACATCACCGGCGTCCCGCATTGCGGACAAAATCGCATCACAGTCGCATCTCGTTGTTGTGCCCGGTCTCGCCCGGGCGAAGACCTTCATGAGGGCCTTCGTACGGTGCGCCGCGAGGCGCGGGCCGCCACCCAAGAAAAAATCACAGCCGCGACCGCCCGCGCAACCACGGGCGGCGCGCCCGCATCGCGCGCCGCCCGTGGTTGCGCGGGCATCCGGAGATGCGTCGGCGGGGTGGCGCCGGAAAAGGTTGGCGCCGCGCGTGCGGCGTTGTACTCGAAACTCGCGATGGTCTAGGGTAGGAACGCTTGGGTAGAGAGCGCTCGGGGAATAAACGCTTGGCTACGGGCGCTGCGAATATGAGCGCCGACGGTGCGCATCGACGCGCCGTTCCCGGCCCAACCAAATTCTAAGGAGATAACCAGCATGAAAGTTTACAACTCCTTCGGCCCCAATCCGCGCGCGCTGCGGATGTTCCTCGCCGAAAAGGGCATCACTATCCCGATGCATGACGTCGACCTCATGGCCGCCGAAAACCGTCGGCCACCCTACACCGACCGCAATCCGGGCGGACAACTGCCGTCGCTCGAACTTGACAACGGCAAGACCATCGGCGAGACGTGCGCCATCTTCGAGTACCTCGAAGAGAAGCACCCCAAGCCCGCGCTCATCGGAACGACCGCCGAGGAGCGCGCCGAGACCCGTCAGTGGCAACGCCGCGTCGAGCTGAACATTACCGAGAATATCTACAACGGTTTCCGCTACGCTGAAGGCTTCGACCTGTTTAAAAACCGCATGCCGGTTTTTCCCGAGGCGGCCCCGTCGCTCAAGACGCTTGCACAGAAGCGGATGGAATGGCTCGACGGACTGATGGCGGGACGCGACTGGATCGTGCCCGACCGTTTCACCATCGCCGACATCATTCTTTATTGTTGCACGGATTTCTCCTCGGGCGTGGGGCAGACAATCCCCGCCTCGGCCAAAAACCTACAGGCGTGGTTCAAGCGCGTGGCGGCCCGGCCGAGCGCGAGCGCAAGCCTGCATCCGGCGGCTGGCCAGCTCAAGATGCGCGGCTGAGAAACTCCGTTCGCGGCAGCCCGGCGGTTCCCCATCTGGAGCCGCCGGGCTGCCGTGCGCCGCGTCACAATCCGTCACCACGATCCGTCGCCAGAATTCGTCACAATGATGGACCAGCAGCTCGATCAAATCGCGCGCCAGCTCACGCTCCTGGTGCGTGAGAAAACCGGCGACCCGGATGCCGTGGTGAGCGAGCCCAGCGCGCTGCCCGGCCATGCCGGACTGAGCTATAGCTTCGAGCTGACCACGCGAGTCGGCGCCGGACCGCAGACCGAGCGGTTGGTGATCCGGCTGGCGCCCGAAGGCGTCCCGATAGCGGGGCCGACCGACGTAGTTCGTCAGGCCCGAATCATGGCCTCGCTCGCGGGCACTGCGGTGCCGGTGCCGGCGGTCAAATGGTACGACAGCGACCCGCGATGGTTCGGACGGCCGTTCTTCGTGGTCGGCTTCCTGGCCGGCGACAAGCTCGCGTTGGGCGAGCGCACCTATGCGGCGGCCGATACGCGTTCGATGGTCACCCTTGCGGTCGGGGCGCTGGCTGCACTGCACGCGGTGCCATGGGAGCCGCGCCGCGAGGCTTGGGGCGAGCCGCTTTCGCTGGCCGATGAAATGAAGCGGCTCGATAACTTGCTCGACCGACCGACGCTGGACCCCAAAGTCGTCGGACGCGGCCCACTTTTGCGCGAGCGCCTCCGCCAAAGCCTGCCCGCGCCCGAGCGAGTGCATGTCGGATGCGTGCATGGCGACTTCCAGTGGTCCAACTGTTTGTTCGACGGCGGCCGTCTTACTGCGGTTATCGATTGGGAGCTATCGCAAATCGGCGCGACGTTGATCGATCTCGGATGGCTTTGTCTGTTTTCGGACTCCGCGAGCTGGGAGACCCAGGACCTGGTGCCGCCGAACGTTCTACCTCCCGACGAGATAGCCAAGCTTTACGCGTCAAAGGCCAGTTCAGCTATCGATATCGATCAGGTGCGATGGTTTCGGGCGTTCGCGGGCTATCGGTTCGGGGTGATAACTGCGTTTAATCTCATGTTACATCGACGCGGCAAACGCCCGGACCCGACCTGGGAAGATATAGCCCTGTCGGGCCCACGTCTGTTCGAGCGTGGCTTGGAGTTGCTAGGTTAGAAGTCTCCGTTGCCACGGCTGTAGCTGGGCTGTTGCATCGCGTCGAGGAGGGCGACGAGATGGCTATCGCGAAGCAATCCACGCAGTTCGCAGAAACGCCTGGGCACGAAGCGCCAGAGCAGTCCGTCAAAGCGGCCGATGCTATCCTGGGCGCGAATCCGTTCGTCGGCCTCGATTCGGACCAGGTCGTCGCGGAACTGACTAATTTTGTCAGCGACGCGCTCAAGCATCCGGAGGTTCTCGGCGGCCAACTGACCAAGATGGCGCTTGAGTTGGTCAAGGTCGTTACCGGCATCTCCGACATCGTTCCGGAAGAGAGTGACAAGCGCTTCGCCGATCCTACCTGGTCCGACAATCCGCTCTATCGCCGCGTAATGCAGACCTACCTGGTCTGGCGTTCGACGATGCAATCGATGGTGCCCGAGAGCGCCAACGGCGACTGGAAAGAGACCGAGCAGCAGCGTTTTGCGATCCGGCTGCTGACGGAAGCGCTTGCTCCGACCAATCTGCTGATCGGCAATCCGGCGGCGATCAAACGCGCATTCGAGACCGGCGGAGCCAGCCTGATAAGCGGGCTGCGCAGTTTCTTCGACGACCTCTGGAACAACAACGGGATGCCGCAGACGGTCGACAAACGCCCGTTCGCCGTCGGCCGCAATCTGGGCGTCACGCCCGGCGCGGTGGTCTTTCGCTCCGAGATACTCGAACTGATTCAGTACACGCCGGCGACCAGGCAGGTATACGAGCGGCCCGTGCTGCTGGTGCCGCCGCAAATCAACAAGTTCTACATCATGGACCTGGCGCCCAAACGCAGCCTGACCGAGTACACGGTCGCTCGCGGGGTGCCGTTTTTCACCGTGAGCTGGCGCAATCCCAAGTCCGAGCATCGCAACTGGGGCCTCGACGAATACGTGACCGCGCTCCAGGAAGCGCTGGACGCGGTGTGCGAGATAACCGGCAGCGCGACCGCCAACGTGCTCGGCGTATGCTCCGGCGGGATCACTTCGACCCTGATGCTCGGCCATCTGGCGGCGGTCGGTGACCGCCGCATCAACGCCGCGACGCTGGTGGTCACGATGCTGGATTCGAGCATGCCGTCGATGACCGGGATGTTCACTACCGAAGAAGGTGTGGCGGCGGCGATCGAACGCTCGCGGCGCCAGGGCGTGCTCAATGGCGCCGAGATGGAGCGCCTGTTCGCGTGGCTGCGGCCCAACGATCTGGTCTGGAACTACTGGGTAAACAACTACCTGATGGGCAAGGATCCGGCGCCGTTCGACATTCTGTACTGGAACGCCGACTCGACCAATCTGCCGGCCCGGCTACACGCCGGCTTCATGGAACTGCTGCTGCGCAACGGCCTGACGCGTGCCGGCGCGGTCGAGATTCTCGGCACGCCGATCGATCTGCGCAAGGTCGGCTACGACATGTTCGTGGTCGGCGGTATGACGGATCATATTTGCGCCTGGCGCGCGGTCTACAACGGCGCGCGTCTGTTCGGCGGAAGGACCGAGTTCGTGCTCAACTCCAGCGGCCACGTCCAGACCCTCGTGTGCCCGCCAACCAACTTCAAGGCCAAGTACTACGTCAATCCCACTCTGGGTGACGATCCCGAGACCTGGGTGAAGAACGCTACCGAGCAGAAGGGCTCGTGGTGGGACCATTGGCTCGGATGGCTCGACAAACGTTCCGGCGACAAGCGCGAGGCGACGACGAATCTCGGCAGCGTGCGGTTTCCGCCGCTCGAGCCCGCGCCTGGAAAGTACGTGCTGGAACAGGCGGGTGGAACTTCGTCGGGGGGTTAATTGGCGATGAAACGGTGCTTAGGCGCACGTCTTAACCCTCTCCCCCTCGGTTTTGGGGGAGGGTTGGGGTGGGTGAGCGGTTCTGAATCTCTGAGAGAACCGCTCCTCTCTGAGGATGAGGCGTAAAGATCAAAACGAGCAAGCGCTACCGAAACAGACATTCGGCGCTTCCTCGCTCGACCCCCACCTCATTCCTCCCCCAAGACCAGTGGGGGAGGAGGCCAGAGGGTGCGCAGCGGTAGGCCCCCGCTCTTTTCCATGGGCAGGTCTCTACCCTGCCGCCAGGTTTACCGGGACGCCAGGTTCTACCGGGACGCCAGCACTTCGGCCAGGTGACGCGTTTCGATATCGAGCCCGGCGCGGCTGAGGCCGCCGCCGATCTGCATCAGGCACCCGCAGTCGTTTGCGACCACCGTATCGGCGCCGCTCTCGCGGACGCTCGACACTTTGTCCGCAAGCATCCCGCCCGAGATGTGCGGAAACTTGACCGAGAACATTCCGCCGAAGCCGCAGCATTCCTGCGCGTTGCGCAACTCGCAGAGGCGAATTCCGCTAACCGCGCTCAGCAGCAGGCGCGGCTCGTCGCGCACGCCCATCTCGCGCAACAGATGGCATCCCGGATGATAGGCGACGGCGCGCTCGAAGCGCGCTCCCAGGAAGCGCACCTTCATCACTCCGACCAGGAACTGTGAAAATTCGTACACCCACGGCCTCAGCGCCGCGGCCTTGGCCGCAAGTTTCGCATCGCCGGCCAGCAGGTCGGCATAAAATATCTTGACCATCGCGGCACACGAGCCCGACGGGATTACGATCGGCGTCCCGGGCTCGCATGCGCCGAGGAAGCGCCGCGCCAGCTCAGTCGCCTGCTCGCGCATCCCTTCGTTGAACGCGGCCTGCCCGCAGCAGAAAGTGCGGCGCATCGGGCGCACCTTGAGCTTGAGCTCCCGCAACACGCGCGCCGCGGCGTCGACCGCGGAAGGGTAAAATTCCTCCGCAAGGCAGGTGCCGAAAAGCCTTACTTCAGTCATCACCGTGCCATACCACCGCCACGTGAATTTCGCGCGGACCGTGGACCCCGATCACGATACGCTTTTCGATGTCGGCGGTGCGGCTGGGGCCAGTGACCAGGGCCAGACGATGACTCGCGATGGCTGCGGGGCCGATCGCGGCGATCGCGGCGGCGAGGTCGGGCAAAATTCGGTCGGCGTTGACCAGTATGACGTTGACCGGCGGCAGCAGCGTGAGCGAGCCCGGACGCTCGGGCGTCGCGAGCATCGCGAGCGTGCCGGTCGCGGCGATCGCGTAGTCGGCCTCCACCACCGCGAAATCGCATCGCGCCAGCTTGCCACGCAATTCGGCGCGCGCCGCCTCGTCGGCGACGGCCGCGGTGCGGATGATACTTATACCGGCTAGTTTGAGCGCATGAACGATCGGCGCCGGGTCGTTGACGATGCCCGCGCCGACGGCCACGCTCTGGGCGTTGAGCGCCGCCGCGACTTCGAGGATCCGCGGCACCGTCTGCTTGGGTGTGAGCACGCCTAGGAAGTGACCGCCCAGCGCGTGCAATTCGCGCGCGAACTGCGACGCGAGCTCCACCCGATGCGCCGCCTCGGTCGTCGGCACGGCCGCCGCCAGGTCGGAGGCGCCGTTGTGCGCCGGCGCGGAGCGCCTCTCCAGCGCCTCGCGTACGTTGGCGATGAGCTTGTGAAACTCGGCCACTTTACGCTTGCGTTCCGCTGTTCGCGGCAGTGCTCGGCGCCGGGCTGCGAGACTTGCGCTGCCCGCGCAGCCGCGGCACCGGGAAGTCGCGCACGCGCGTCCAGTTGCCGAACGGCGGCGGCATCCAGCGCACGTAGCCGCGGCGCGCAAACGGCCACATCGCGACCGCGGCCATGCGGCCCATCACACGCATCGTCAAAGGATGATTCGCCATCCGGGAAAACATCCTGACGCCCGAGCGCGCGCGGCGCGCCGCGCGTGGCCAGGTAGGAGTTGGCAGCGTCGCGTCGCCCTTGCCCGCTGCGCCCTTGTCCGCCGTTTCCTTCCAGCGCAGGTGCAGCAGGATGCGCGGGATGTCGATCTTCACCGGGCAGATTTCGCGGCACGCGCCGCACAGCGTCGAGGCGAACGGCAACGCGGCGGTAGCGCCACCGAAGAGGCTTGGGCTTACGATCGAGCCGATCGGTCCCGGATAAGTCGAGCCATAGGCGTGGCCGCCGACTCGCCTATATATCGGACAGACGTTGAGGCACGCGCCGCAGCGCAGGCAGTACAGCGCCTCGCGCAGCACCGGGTCGGCGAGCATCGCGCTGCGCCCGTTGTCGAGCATCACCACGTGTACTTCGCGCGGGCCGTCGGCCTCGCCCGCGCGCCGCGGCCCGCTGATGAAATTCGTATAGGTCGTTAGTTTCTGCCCGGTCGCCGTGCGCGCCAGCACTTCCAGAAAGTGGCTCAAGTCGGCCATCGAGGGGATGACCTTCTCGATTCCCATCACGGCCACGAAAATCTCCGGCAGCATGCTCGACATCCGCCCGTTGCCTTCGTTTTCGACCAGCACCAGTGTCCCGGTCTCGGCGATCGCGAAGTTGGCGCCGGTCACTCCCATGTCGGCGGCCAAAAAACCCTCGCGCAGGCGTTCGCGGGCAACCACGGTGAGCGCCTCGGGCTCTGCGGTGTAGGGAATATCCAACTTTTCGTGGAACAACGCGCCGATGTCTTCCTTGGAGAGATGAATCGCGGGCGTGATGATGTGCGAGGGGCGCTCGCCGCGCAATTGTACGATGTACTCGCCAAGGTCGGTTTCGACCACCTCGCATCCGGCCGCGGCGAGCGCCGCGTTGAGCGCGATTTCCTCGGTCGCCATCGACTTGCCCTTGACCACCCGGTGAGCGCCGCGGTCACGGGCAAGATCAACGATATACTTGCGCGCCTCGGCCGCGTCGGCGGCGACGAACACCCGGCATCCGTTGGCCTCCAGGCTCTCCTTGAGCTGGACCAGCAGGTCGTCGAGCCGCGCGATCGAGTCCTCTTTTATCCGCCGCGAGGCGTCGCGCTCAGCCTCGTAAGGGGGGAACTCGGCGCGCGTCGCGGCGACGTGTTCCAGATGGCGCCCGGTGGCATTCTCGAGTTTGCGGCGCAACTCGGTGTCCGCCACCGCGGCTTCGCTCGCGGCGAAGAAATCTCCTTCGACGGCCCGCTTCGACCTTGGTCGCAAGCGCATCGTTGACAGCAACCGCATCAGTTGATTCGGGCGACCTGGCGGGTCAGGCGCACCACGGCCTCGCGCGCCGCATCGGCCGCGGGATGGTTGGCGTACTGGGTGAGAAAGCTCTGGAAATCGTCGAGCGCGGCGCCGAAACATTCCAGCCGCTCGTAGAGCGCGGCGCGCTCGAGTATGTCGTCGACCGAGCGCGGCTCGAGGATCAGGATGCGGTCGAGCGCGGCGAGCGACCGTGCCCAGTCGGCGCCGCTCGCGTAGATGTTCTTCAAATTGCGCAGCATGCGCGCCAGGATGTGCCGTCCGCCGACCGCCTTCAGCATCGCCGGCTGCAACTCGACCGGCTGGCCGTAGATCTGTTTGAGGCGCGTGCTGATGTCTTCGAGGTCTAAAATTGCGCCGCCGTTGAACGGGTCGATAATCAGCTCGCCGCGCTCGTCGACCGCTTTGACCAGGAAGTGCGAAGGGAAGGAGACCCCGAAAAGGTTGAGCCCGGCGCGGCGTCCGACCTCGAGATAAAGCACCGAAAGGGTGATCGGGATGCCGAGGCGGCGCTCCAGCACGTCGTTGAGAAAAGAATTGCGCGGGTCGGCGTAGTTGTCGCGGTTGCCCGCAAAACCGGTGCGCACGAACAGGAAGTCGGAGAGCGTCTGCACGCGCTCGACCGTGTTCTCGGCCTCGCGCAGTGCGCTTTGCGCCGCGCGTCCCAGCGCCGCCAGGTGCTCGAGGTAGTGGGCAACGTCGAGATCCGGATATTCCTCCTTGGCGATCAGCAAAGCGCCGTGGGCGAGCGGAATCGGTTCACGTGCGGCGATGCGGGAAAATTCGGTCCGCGCAGGATTCATCTTCGTTATATAACCTCTCGCTCCCGTTTCATCTAGTCCGAGCGCCGCTACGCCGTTTACTTTCCGAGCGGCCGGGCCGCCGGCTCGTGCTGCCGAGCCTCGCCAAGGGCGGCGAGCGCGACCTCGATCTCCGCGCCGACTTCGCTGTCGGTCTCGGCCCCGCGACAACGTTCGAGTGCCGCACGCGCGCCGGCGCCGCCGAGCTGTCCTAGCGCCCAGGCCGCATGGGAGCGCACCAGCGGCTCGATTTCATCGCCGAGTGTCCGCGCCAGCACCGCCACCGCGTCGCGATTGCCAGTGTTGCCCAGCACCACAGCGGCATTGCGCAGCAATCCGCGCCGCCGCGTGCGTGCGACCGCGCTCTTGCCGAAACGGCGGCGGAAGCCTTCATCATCGAGCGCCATCAACCCGGGCAGAAACGGCATCAGCGCGTCATCATGAGCGTTGCCGCCACTAACGTTCCACGGGCACACCTCCTGGCAGACGTCGCATCCGAAAATCCAGTTGCCGAGTTTTGGCCTCAGCGCGGCGGGAATCGGTCCGCGATGCTCGATCGTCAGGTACGAGATGCATACGCGTGGTTCGATCACGTAGCCCTGGGCCAGTGCGCCGGTCGGGCACAGGTCGAGGCATTGGCGGCAGGTGCCGCAATGCTCGCGATAGGGCTCGCCGCTCGGCTCGAATTCGGCGTCGGTGAAAATCTCGGCGAGAAAGAAATACGAGCCGTGATGGCGATTGAGAAGGTTGGTGTTTCTGCCGAACCATCCCACGCGCGCCTCGGCCGCCCATTCGCGCTCGAACACCGCGCCCGTGTCGACGTACGCGCGCGTGATGGTGTCGGGACGCTCGCTCTTTAGCCGAGTCGCCACCGCGCGGGCGCGCGCGAGCACGGTGTCATGGTAGTCCGGCCCCAGCGCGTAGGCCGCAATCCGCCCGCGCATCACGGCGCGCCAGTCGAGGTCGGGGATGGTGGGGGCGGCGTAGGGATAACCGAGGCTGACGACTGAGCGCAGACGCGGATCGATCCGCCGCGGGTCAAGCCGCCGCTCGGGGTCGCGTCCGAGCCATCCCATCTCGCCCTGGCGCCCCTCGGCCAGCCATCGGTTGAAAAACTCCTCGCGATTATCGAGGCGGCGAAGCGGCGCGAAGCCGACCAGCGCGAAGCCCTGCTCGTACGCCGCCGCCGTCAGAATCTGTTCGAGTCGAGCCATCAAAAATCCGCGAACTCCCGCCAATCCAGCCGGATGCGACTTTGCCGCCCGGGGCCGCCCCCAGCATTATTGCCCGGTTGCGCCCGCCGCGCAGCCGTCCTTGACTGTAATTCGAGCCGGACCGCAAATCGAAGTTAGACCGCTAAAATCGAGGGCTGCGTGTTTCCGCTAGTTTAGTTCCTAAGGGAACTGCTCTTTCGTTGCCCGAGAAGCGTCTCCGTGTCTAAGGTTGGAAACCACCCGCCCAAGGTCGCGCGCATATTTAGTGCACCGAAGGGCGTGGACGTGCCGACGGGGCGAGCGCGCGGTCCCGTTCCCCCTTCTCCCGCGAGTCTCTCGATTCCAAAACTGGCCGGACCGGGGGGCCTAATTCAGCTAGCGCCAAGCGCTTCGCTCAAAGCGACCTCGCGGATTTGCCCCACGGCGGCCCGCTGGGTTAGAATTGACCAGTTGGTTAGCGTCCCGTCGGCCCGCTTTTGATGTAAAAATATAGGCCGCAAGATCTGGGAGCATGGTCCGTATAGACCGCGTATAGTTTGGAGGATTTGCAGGATGTCTGAAGAAGTCCAACATGAGCATGGGCACGAGCACGGTCACGAGCTTCGGGACGAGCCCGCTCGTGACAGTGCAACCGCGAGCGTGCCGGGAATCAATCTGACGCCCAAGGCGCTCGAGATGGTCAAGCAGATGCATGCGAAGGAAGGCCTCGGCGCTGAGCAAGGGCTGAGAATATCAGTGGTTGGCGGCGGATGCTCGGGGTTTCAGTATTCGCTGAGCTTCGACGTGCAGAAGGAAGGCGACACGGCGCAGGAAATCGACGGCGCGAAGGTTTTCGTCGACGAAATCTCGCTGCCCTACATCGCCGGCACCACGCTGGATTATGTCGAGGGCTTGCACGCCGGGGGTTTCCGTTTCGACAATCCGCGCGCCAGCCGCACCTGTGGTTGCGGATCGTCGTTCAGCGCCTGAGCGCGGCGCGATTTCAATTCGATTCGGCTCCGACCGTCCGCACATCTGTGCGGGCGGTTTTTTTTGGCGGACGGTCTTTTTTTGATCTCACCACGGCAGCGTGAGAGAGTGTACAAGTGAAAGATCTCGAGGGCAAAGGAATTATCGTCACTGGGGCGACGCGTGGGATCGGCCGCGCAATCGCGCTCGAGGCCGCCCGTCGCGGCGCCAACGTCGCCTTCAACTATCTCAAGAGCGAACAGCAGGCCGAGGAGCTGAAAGCCGAGATCGCCGCGCTCGGGGTCAAGGCGATGGCGTTCAAGACCGACGTCGCCGACCTCAAAGAGGTGCGCGCAATGGTCAACGCGGCCAAGGCCGAGTTCGGCCGCCTCGACGCGGTCGTCAACAACGCCGGGCTAACGCGCGACAAGCTGCTGGTGATGATGAGCGAGGAGGACTGGTCCGCGGTCATCCAGACCAATCTGACCGGCGCGTTCAACGTCGCGCGCGCCAGCGCGTTCATCATGATGAAGGCCAAGCGCGGAGCGATCATCAACATCACGTCGATCTCCGGGCTGGTCGGGATGGCGGGGCAGGTGAACTATTCGGCCTCCAAGGCCGGCCTCGTCGGGATGACCAAGGCGATGGCCAAGGAGCTGGGGCCCTTGGGCGTGCGGGTCAACGCGATCGCGCTCGGTTTTATCGAGACCGACATGACGGCCGCGCTCTCCGAGCAGCATCGCGCCAAGGCGCTCGAGATGATTCCATTGGGCCGCTTCGGCAAAGTCGAGGACGTGGCGCCGATGGTGGCGTTTTTGCTTTCGGATGCGGCGTCGTACATCACGGGCGCGGTGATCCAGGTCGACGGCGGCCTCGCGATGTGAGACACCGCTAATGCCCCGGCGCGCGGCCCCACTCGGCTTCACACTTCAGGATGTTGAGCGACTGGCCTTCCCCGAGCGCGCGGTACTTTTGCCAGAACGCCTCGTCAATTAGCCGCTTGTCCGGCGGCTCGTCCGCGCGCCGCCATCGATTCAATTCGTCGGGCCCGCCGTTGTAAGCCGCATAGGCCGAGCGCGCGAGCGCTTCGGAATCGTCCGCGCGCGTCGTCTTGCCAGCCGCGCGGATCATCAAGCGCGCCAGAATCTGGCTGCCGGCGCCGGCGTTGTACGCGATGTCCCATTCGAGATGCCTGATGTTGTAAAAGCCGCGCCAGACGTAGCGGTTGACCTGCATCAGGCCGATGTCATGAGTCGATGATTCGAGGTAGCGCACTCGCCCGCGCGCGAGCACGAACTGGCGCCAGCAGCTCTCCTGCCACGCCGCCGCCCTGACCGTCACGCGATAGGTGGGCCGCAGAGCGGGGTCGGGCTGTTCGTCGGCGATTTCGCTCGCGGCGGCGGCGTCGAGTAGCGCGCCGAGGTCGTGCGTGTATCGGTCCACGTTGTTTCGATTCACTACCGAACGCCTGAGCCTGCCTCCGATCTGCCTCAACTGCTCCGGCTGCGGCGGTGCGTCGGCGAAGGCTTCGGCCGGAGCTATCAGTCGCAACGCCCGACGCATTCGCAGCGCCATCGGCATGAACGGTGTCTTGAGCGGTAAGACGGATGAGCTGCCGGAGGACGGCGTCGCGGCCGGCGGAGCGGGCGTTGGCGTCGCGCTCGATACGCCCGGCCGCGGTGTCGCGGGCGCTTGAGGCGTTGCGCCACCGGCCTCCGGCGCGCCAGCGGTTGCGGAGGGCTCGGCGATGGGCTCCGACTCGTCCGAGTCGGAGGGCTCGACGGAGTCGGGTGTCTGGGGCGGCGGCGTGAAACCAAAGATGTGTTGCAGCTCCGGATCCTCCTGGTAATTGAATTGGAGCGGATCGGTGGTCGCCTTGGGAGCCATGATGCGCGCGAGGCGGCGCAGGTCGGCCGCGGAGATGCGCGCGCCGAGCACCGGCGCGGCCTGGTCGAACGCCATCAGCGCGTCGCCGGCCGAGACGAACGACAGGAACTCGAGCGCGCGGTCGCCGAGCAGGCCGCGCGCCGCCGCCGACCGCACGACATCGCGCAGTTGACGCCATTGGTCGAGGAACAGCACGCGCACCGGGTCGGGGCCTCCCGGCGCCGGCGGCCGATCGATCGCTTGCGCCAGGCGATAACGACCGTCGAGCAGCAGGTTTAGCAGGCTGGCGCGGAGCTGCTTGTCGGCGGCCGTCGAGCCGATCTGCTTGATCGCAAAAACGATGAAGGCGTCCCATTGGTCGAGCTGCTCATCCCACGCCGCCAGCTCGGCCGGCGTCAGCGGCGCCGATACCACGGTCGGCTGCGCCGCAGGCATCGACGGTGCGGTTAGACCCAACGTTATCCTTACGCCGTCGCCGGTGGCGATGGCCGGCCCAACGCCACGGATGGTGGCGAGTGTCTGCCGGAAACGTTCGGCCTGGTCGGGCGGCGCGGCCTCCTCGGCGAGCGCACGAAACTCCGCGATCGGGGGCCGCAGGTCGAACTTGAAAGTCTCGAAGCGCGGGATGAAGTTGCCCTTGATCAGGTCGAAGCCGCGTCCCACGACGAAAGACTTCCGATGGTGCTGGTCGTAGAGGTTGATGTCACTCACGCGGAACATCAGCGTCAGGTTTGGCGTCAGGTAGGGAGCGGCGTCAATCGCGATGATGCCTTTCCACGAGATCGGATTGACGCATTTATCCCCCAGCGGCACGCCCAGCCCAAGCTCGCCGTCGGACTCGAGTTCGACCATCGCGGCGCCGCTCGTGGCGAAACGCGGATTCTCCGCGTACAGGAACTCGCAGTCGTTGGTTCCCTTCCACAGGATTGCGCGGCCGCCGGGCGCGTCGTAAATCTGCTGCTTGAGCGCCGCGCCGAGCGTGGGGTAATCGATCGTGATGGGTACGACTATCTGCGCCGCGAGATCGGCTGCGGCCGGGCTGCGGAGCGAGACCAGCGCCATGATCGTCGCGAGAAGTGCTGCGCGCCGGAGCATCGATCTATGATTGCAAGCGCTTGTCAACAATTACAGCGATCCCCGCGTCGCATTCGTGCACTCTTAAAGGTGATCGCGCGGGGCGGATTTCCTTGAAAGGCCGGCTGCCGGGAAAGATAATTGAGTCCGGATGATTGAGCTCGGAATGATGAACCAAGAATCGAAATCGATATTCTACGAGGCCGAGACGCCGCAAGCCTCGCGCGAACTCGACGAGTTGCGCCGTTGTGGCGACTACGAGCCGCCTTTCGTGGTCCTGCGCCGACGCGTGATCGACGACTTCAACGAAGGCAAGATGACGATCGATGCCACCGTGGCGCTGCGCATCGGCGGCGTGGAGGAGACCGAGGCCGCGCGCGGCGTCGGGGTGGTCCATGCGCTCGACCTCGCGCTGCGCAAGGCCCTGCTCAAGTACTTTCCGTTTCTCGAGCCGGTCCGCGTTATCGAGACCTACATGCACGTTAGCGGCGAGTCGACCGAGGCCGAGGTGATGTCGGTCAAGAAATTCTCCGACGGCCGGAACACCTGGACCACGCTTGCCAAGTCGGCCAACACGACCGAAGCCGGATGGCAGTCGCTGGTCGACGGCTACGAGTGGCGCATCGACCACGAGCGAAACAAGGAGCGGCGGGCGGCGGCCAATCCGCGGCTCTCGAGGCGCTAGGCCTGCGCGCGCGATGGGACGCCTTTTCGGAGAACCGCAGCATATCGCGGCCCACGCCTCGCCGGCCAAGCTCGCGGTGCTTTACAACGGCGCGTGCGAGATGTGCCGCAACGTCGCAGCCGCAGTCCTGCGCTACGACAACACCGACGCGCTCGAACTCCTCGACGCCAATGACCCGGCGGCGCGCGCGCAGTTTCCCGAGCTCAAGCGCGACGACCTGCTCTACGAGCTGCACGTGATCGACGACCGCGGCCGAGTCTATCGCGGGGCGCGAGCGGTCAATGAGATTTTGCGCCGCCAGGCCGGCCTGCGCAGCCTGTTCGCCTATCTGTGGTATCTTCCCGGCTTCGCATGGATCGCCGACCGCCAATACAAAGCCATCGCCAGCCGGCGCTACCGCAATACCAACGCGGCGGTCGCGGCCGCGACGGCGCGGCTGCGTTGAGCGCGGCGTCGCAAGCGCGCGGCGCCGCTGACGTGGGGCAGGCGCTATCCAAGTGAAACCATTTTACATTTTCAACTCGCTCGCTCGCCGGGTCGAGGAATTCGAACCGCTGGCGCCGCCCGTCCAACCGCCCGAGCGGCGGCTGGTGACCTATTATTCGTGCGGGCCGACGGTCTATCTGCCGCAGCATCTGGGCAACATGCGCGCGTACGTTTTCGTCGATACGTTGCGCCGCGCGCTCGAGCTCAACGGTTACGAAGTCCGCCACGTGATGAACATCACCGACGTCGGCCACATGACCTCCGACGCGGATGCCGGCGAGGACAAGATCGAGAAAACCGCACGCGCCGAGGGCAAGACGCCGCGCGAGGTCGCGGACTTCTATATCAAACAATTCAGTGACGACTGCGCGAAGCTCAATATACTGCTGCCCGCGCCGCCGCTGCTCTGCCGCGCCACCGACCACGTCGCCGATATGATCACGCTCATCGAGCGCATCGTCGAGCGCGGCTACGGCTACGTCACGCCCTCGGCCGTCTACTTCGACGTCGAAAAATGGCGCGGGCAAAGCCGCGTCGGCCGGCTTTCGCGCCAAAGCCTCGACGAGCAGCATGCGGGCCAGCGCCTGGAACATTCGCCCGATAAAAAAAGCCCGCACGACTTCGCACTGTGGGTGCTCAATCAGCCGCACCATCTGATGCAATGGGAGAGCCCGTGGGGGCGCGGCTATCCGGGATGGCATATCGAGTGCTCGGCGATGTCGATGCGCTATTTGGGCGAGACGATCGATATTCACTCCGGCGGCCTCGACCATATTCCGGTCCATCACGAAAACGAGATAGCGCAGTCCGAAGGCGCTACCGGCAAGCCCTTCGTGCGATACTTCGTGCACAACGCCTTCCTGGTCGGGATGGAAGGGGCGAAGATCAGCAAGAGCGCGGGGCGCTTTCCGGTGCTTGACGACCTGGTGGCGGCGGGAATCAATCCGCTCGCATTTCGGCTGCTATGCCTGGGCGCGAAGTATCGCTCGGAACTTGCGTTCTCGCTCGACGCGGTGCGCGCCGCCGCGCGCAATCTGGACTACTTCGCCGAGTTCGCTCGCAACCTGTCCGATGAGGACGCCGGCGCCGGGACCGATTCGCCGTGGACGCAGCAATTCGACGACCGCTTCATCGAGGCGCTCAACAACGACCTAAACACTCCCCAGGCGCTCGCGGTCGCGCTCGAGCTGGTGGGAGAGGCCTATCGTCGCGACGATAAGCGAATCTGGAATGCACTGAAGAAATTCGACGCCGCGCTCGGGCTCGACCTGGAAGCGATACGCAAGGAGACCCAGGCCAAGTTTCCTCCGGAAATAACCGCCATGCAGCGCGAGCGCGACGCCGCGAGGCAGGCCAGGGACTTCAAGCGCGCCGACGTGCTACGCAAGGAGTTGGAAGCGCAAGGTTACGAGGTCAAGGATCATCGCGGCGGGTCCACTATAATGGCCCGCAGAAGCGTCGCTTGAATATAAGGGCCGTGCTCTCCTAGAATCCGCGCACGCCCGCAGCGCCTCACACAAGGGTTAGCAATGTCCATTGAACTGAAGAAGTTCGATACCAGGATGCAGGCCGAAGGGCCTGAAGTCCGCCACCTAGACCCGCATAACGCTCCTTACTACCTTCCGATCAGCGACGAGGTCCAGATTTTCGAGGCCGCCTACAAGGCCCGCCTACCGGTGCTGCTCAAGGGACCCACCGGCTGCGGCAAGACCCGCTTCGTCGAGCATATGGCCCATCGCCTGGCTAGCCTCCCCGACGGTCCCACCGAACTCATCACCGTCGCCTGCCACGAGGACCTGACCGGCAGCGATTTGGTGGGCCGCTATCTCATCCAGGCCGACGAGACGGTATGGATCGACGGGCCGCTGACCCAGGCGGTGCGGCGCGGCGCGATTTGCTACCTCGACGAGATCGTCGAGGCGCGCAAGGACACCACCGTGCTCATCCATCCGCTCTCCGACCATCGCCGCATCCTGCCGGTCGAGAAGCGCGGCGAGACGCTGGAGGCGCACGTCGGCTTCTTGCTGGTCATCTCGTACAATCCCGGCTACCAGAGTATCCAGAAAAATCTCAAGCACTCCACGCGCCAGCGCTTCGTCACCATCGAGTTCAACTATCCGCCGGCCGACAAGGAAGTCGAAATCATCGAGCACGAGGCGGGCGTCGACCGCGACATGGCGATGCAACTCGCGGTGCTGGGTGAGAAGGTGCGCAATCTCAAGGCCTCGGGGCTCGAGGAAGGCGTCTCGACCCGGCTCCTGATTTACGCCGGCGAACTTATCCGCCAGGGAATCGCGCCGCGGCGCGCCGCGACCGTCGCCGTCACCTGGTCGCTGACCGACGAGGCCGACAGCAAGCGCGCGATCGACGAAGTAGTCAAGGCGATCTTCCCCGAGTAGGCGGAGGTTCATCGTGATCGATCTGCGCAGCGACACCGTCACCCTGCCGACCCCCGAGATGCGCGAGGCGATCGCGCGCGCCGAGTTGGGCGACGACGTCTACGGCGAAGACCCCACCGTCAATCGGCTCGAGGCGATGGCTGCGGCCGCGATGGGCAAGGAAGCCGCGCTGCTGGTCGCCAGCGGCACGATGGGCAACCTGATAGCGATGCTGGTGCATTGCGCGCGCGGTACCAAGGCGGTGCTCGGCGCGCGCGCCCACACTTATCTCTACGAAGCGGGCGGGCCCGCCGCGCTGGGAGGCGTGGTGCTCACTCCCGTCCGCAACACCGACCACGGTGAATTCGCGCTCGACGAACTGAAGTCCGAACTCGAAACGCCGTCCGACCCGCACTTCGCGCCGCACGCGCTGGTCGCGATGGAAAACACGCACAACCGCTGCGGCGGTGAAGCGGTCGGGCTCGCGCACATGGCGGCGGTCGCCGAATTGGCGCGTCGCCACGATCTCAGCCTTCATCTCGACGGCGCGCGCATCTTCAACGCCGCGCTTGCGCTCGAGGCGAGCGCAAGCGGTATCGCGGCGCACGCCGACACGGTTTCGTTCTGCCTCTCCAAGGGACTCGCCTGTCCGGCCGGCACGATGCTCTGCGGGCCGCGCCCATTCGTGGAACGCGCGCGCCGCATGCGCAAGATGCTGGGGGGCGGGATGCGCCAGGCGGGGATAATCGCGGCGGCCGGGATTGTCGCCTTGACCGCGATGGTCGACCGCCTCGCCGAAGACCATAAGAACGCGCGCGTGCTGGCCGAAGGGCTCGGCCGCATCGCCGGGCTGCGGGTGCATCCGGCGCACCGGCGCACCAACATGGTGTTCTTCGAGGTCGAAGGCGGCGCCGAGTGGGCAAGCCGCTTCGCCGCCGCGCTCAGCGCGCGCGGCGTGCTGGTCGGCGCGCGCAGCCCGGTCGAGTTCCGCGCCGTCACGCACTACGGCGTGAGCGGCGCGGATATCGAGCGCGCGGTGCTGGCGGCGGCCGAGGCCGCCGCCAGCACCGCGCGCGTCGACGTCGCGCCGGCGCACGGATAGCCCGCGCGATGAGTTCTATCGATTCGCTGCAATCGCTGTTCTCGCTGCGCGGCCACGTCGGCTTCGTCACCGGCGCCTCCTCGGGCCTCGGCGTCGACTGCGCGGTGGCGCTCGCGATGGCGGGCGCCGACGTCGCGCTGGCCGCGCGCCGCGGCGATCGCCTGGAGAAGCTCGCCGCCGATCTGGCGCGCGAGTACGGCGTGCGCACCTGTGCGATCCAGCTCGACGTAACCTCCGACGAGCAAATCGACGCTGCGATCGCGCGCGCCCATAGCGAGCTCGGCCTGGTCGATATCCTGGTCAACAACGCCGGCATCTCGCCCACCGGCCGCGCCGAGACCTTGCCGCGCGCGACCTGGGACGCCGCAATTGCGACCAACCTGACCGCGCCGATGATGCTCGCGCAGCGCGTCGCCCGCGGCCTTATCGAGGCCAAGCGCCCGGGCCACATCATCAACGTCGTCTCGATTTACGCGACTGTCGCCAGCTCGATTTACCGCCTTTCTGCGTACACCGCGGCCAAGGCCGGGCTGCTCAATCTCACCCGCCAGCTCGCGGTGGAATGGGCGGGCTACGGAATCCTGGTCAACGCGTTGGCGCCCGGATGGATTCCTACCGAAGCGACCGAGGCCGGAATCGCCAAGGGCAGTAATCGCGAGCGGATGGAAAAATCGACGCCGCTCGGCCGCCTTGGACGGCCGGAAGAAATCCGCGGAGCGATAATTTTTCTGGCCAGCGAGGCCTCGAGTTACGTGACCGGCGCGATGCTGGCCGTGGACGGCGGCTACCAGGCCTGGTGACGCCATTGCGCACAGGGGAGAGGTTGCGGTGATGGGCGGAGCGGCTCTCAGAGCGCAATTGGCGCGTCGCAAGCCCGTCGCGGCCCTGCTGGACGATGCCGGGCCGCATCGCGGCGGATTGCGCCGCGCGCTCGGCGCGCTCGACCTGACCGCGCTCGGCATCGGCGCGATAATCGGCGCCGGCATCTTCGTCATGACTGGGGTCGGCGCGCGTCAGGCCGGGCCCGGCCTTATCCTTTCGTTCGTCATGGCGGGCGTGGCGTGCACGATGGCGGCGCTGTGCTACGCCGAGTTCGCCGCGATGATTCCGGTGGCAGGCTCCGCGTACTCTTACTCGTACGCCACGATGGGCGAGTTGGTCGGATGGATCATCGGATGGGACCTGGTGCTGGAGTACGCGGTGGCCTCCGGAGCGGTCGCGGTGGGATGGTCGGGATACTTCCGCGTGATTCTCCAGGGACTCGGAATACATCTGCCACATGCAATGAGCTTCGCGCCGGGCACGGAGCCCGGGGCGATCGTCAATCTGCCGGCCGCATTGATCGTGCTGTTGGTTTCGGTGGTGCTCTATGTCGGGATCCGCGAGAGCGCGCGAATCAATTCGGCGATCGTCGGAATCAAGCTGTGCGCGGTCGCGACGGTAATCCTGGTCGGCATGTTTTTCGTCCGCCCGCAGAACTGGAGCCCATTCGCGCCATTCGGATTCTCGGGGATTTCCAAGGGCGCGGCATATATTTTCTTCGCCTACATCGGTTTCGACGCGGTCTCGACCGCTGCTGAGGAGACGGTCGATCCCGGGCGCGATCTTCCGCGCGGCATCCTGTGGTCGCTCTTCATCTGCACGGCGCTTTATATCGCGGTGGCCGCGGTGCTGACCGGGATGGTGCCGTTCGCCGAGATCGACAAGAACGCACCACTCGCTTCGGCCTTTGTGGTGCGCGGGCTCAACTTCGTCGGCGGCATAGTTTCCGTGGGCGCCGTGGCCGGATTGACCTCGGTGCTGCTGGTGCTGCTACTCGGCCAGTCGCGGATCTTTTTTGCGATCTCGCGCGACGGGTTGCTGCCCCGGGCCTTCAGCCGGGTCCATCCGCGGTTCCTGACGCCCTACATACCGACCATGTTAACCGGAGCGGCGGTCGCGATCACGGCGGCGCTGCTACCGATTCAGGAAATCGCCGAGCTGACCAACATCGGCACGCTGTTCGCCTTCGTACTGGTATGCCTGGGCGTGTGGATTCTGCGCTACATCGATCCCGACCAGCATCGGCCTTTTCGCACTCCGCTGGTACCGCTGGTGCCGATCGTGGGTGCCCTGTCGTGCCTGTACCTGATGGCAAGCCTGCCACTGGTCACCTGGATCAGGTTTTTCGTGTGGATGGCGATTGGGTTCGCGATCTACTTCAGCTACGGCCGCTTCCATAGCCACGTTGACGCCGCGGCTTCCGCTCAGGCCGCCGCGGATTGAGCGCAGGCAATGAAAAAGGGCCGGGAGTGTCGCTCCCCGGCCCTCTTTTTTGGTTCTGTTGGAATCTACTGCTTGACGCCCGCTACAGACTCGAACTTGAGATCGATCATCGCTACGCCCGCCGCGACATTGAGGCCGGTGGTGCCTTCGATGCTGAGCGGCTGAAGCGCGATCGATCCGTCCATCCCGCCAACCAGCAAGTTGCCGCCGACGCCGAGTCCGACAGTCGCGCTAGCGGTCGCTCCGCCGTAGTGGCCGGCGAGCAAGCCAGCCGGTGAAGAGATCTTTATCGCCGGCGCGAGGACCGTCCACAGGATTACACCAGACTGCAGGTAGCCGATGTCGGCTCCGAACTTGCTGATCGAACCAGCGTAGTTTTCGATTTTTTTGCCTTTCTCCGCAGGCGTGTAGACGCACTGCAGCTTGCGCGACGAGCCGAAGATAAATCCCCAGCCGCTGGCGACGTGACAGCTCAAATAGCCGATCTTGGTTGTGTTCTTTGTTGGCGCTTTGTCTTGGGCGCGCGCGCTGGGCGCCACCGACAGTGTCACGGCCAAGGCCGCGACCGCGAACAGTGCGATTGAAAACTTTCTCATGCAATCTCCTCCCTCTTTGTTTTAACAACATTAATGCGAAACGCGCTTTCGCGCGGGACTACATGTTTATCACGAACAAGTCTTACTTGACATCATTCTCATGCACCTTGTCTCGCCTACAATTTATTTGAGTTACATGCTGCGGGAACAATTAAGATTTGCCATTGCAGCTGCAATAGTTGCTATGGCTTGCTCGTGGCGCAGGCCATCGCCCGCACACCGAGCGCTTGAACATTTCCCGAGCGCCGTCTAAGGATCGGCGTTGGAGGATTTGATGCCGCGGCCGAAAGCGGCGACTTCGGAGTGCCACTCCTCGCCGAAGGCCAGGATCAGCACCTGCTGGTTGATATGCTGGTCTTTGGTCAGACTGCGCCATGCTCCGCCGCCCGCCCGCGCCATCGCCTGATAAGCCGCCTGGGTTTCGAGATAGAACTCCGGCAGCGAGGATGAGTTTACCGGCACCGGCCCGCTGTAACTCTGCCACTGCTTGACGAAGCGCTCATGCTCTTCCACGGTCAGGTCGACCGTATTGAAGGTTCCGTTCTCGGCGTGAAACTGGCGAATGAGCTGGAGGGCTGGGTCGAAGTCCTCCTTGAACGGCGGCGTGTCGCCGACCAGCACGATCACCTTCTTGGCGTACGAGCGCCATCCCATGTTGTCGACCGCCATACGGATCGCGCCCAGCGTGTTTTCCTGCCATTCGCCGCCATTGCGCGCCTGGATGCCGTTTAGGAATTGGACCAGCGCGCCGGTCGAAGACGTAAGCGGTTGCATCTCCATCTGCTCGCCACGCCCGCCGAAGACGATGACCCCGATGCGCGCGGTGGGCACCAACCGGTGAATCGCAAACATCAGCTGGCGCATCTTGTTCTTGACGTCGTCGATAACCAGGCGCATCGAGCCCGTACCGTCGATGACGATCACCACGTCGAGCCCGGTGCGCCGCAGGCCGCTGATGAAACCGCCGAAACCCTGGCCGATGCCCTGGCCGTAGCCCGAGCCCATACCGCCCCCGCGTCCGATGCCGATTCCGCTGTTGGTCGAGCGCACGTAGTTGTTGGCGGTGGTGACGGCCTCGCGCGCGTACGCGTCGATCTGCTTGGGCTTCTCCATCGGCAGCGCCTGCAACTCCGGCATCTGCATCTCGGGCATGTTGGTGTCTTCGCCCGGTTTGGTCTGGCCTCCGCCGCCGCCCGACTGCAGGCTTATCGGGATGAAGTTCTGCCCCGTTTCCATGTGCACGGCGAAGAGCAGGAAGAGCAGGACCACGACGTGCAGTCCGATCGAGAGCGGGAACGGGCCGAGCAGGAAGCGCAGGCTTTGGCGCAGCCAATGTCTGAAGCCAGGCTTTTCCTTTTCGGGATCTTCCTCGTCCAGGTGCGCGCGCGTGGCGACCCAGAACAGGACCATCGCCACGACGACTACCGAGACCGCGAGCAGGCCGATTTCTTCCGCGACCGTCACGTTATGCCTTTTGCTGTTACGGCCGCGGCCCTGCTCCCCCGAGGGGCGGCGCCCTTGCTCCAAATGTGCGCCCCAAGGCGCCCTTTAATATTGTGCTCCCGCTGACTGTGCAACTGAAGTCAGGGTCCTTCGGAAGAGGGTTCAGGAGGCACCACCGGTCCGCTGGGAAGGGCCGGCGCACCCATCTCGCCACCGCCGCCGCCCGGCAGCTTGGCCACCGCAATCGCAATTTGCTGGGCGCCCGCCGTTTTGGCGATGTCGAGGATACGGACCATATCGGCCAGGATCACCGCCGGATCGCCCTGGAACACCACCAGCTTGTCGGGATCCTTGGTCAGGGCGTCCTTGAGCACCAACGGCAGGCTCTTTTCATTCACTTCGCCCTGGTTGACGAAGATGCGATGGTCCGCGGTGTACATCACCGCCACGCCCTTGGGCTTGTCGGTGGTCGCTTCGGATTGAACTTTGGGCAGGTCGACGTGGGCGGCGGACTCAATGGTGATCGCGGTCGCCACCATAAAGATGATGAGCAGGACCAGGAAGATGTCGGTCAGCGGCGTGATGTTGATGTCGGAGAAGACACCGCCGGTCTGATTTGAACCGATCGCCATGAGTTGGAACTAACCTCTTGTTCCGCCCTGTTGCCCCGATCAACCGCCGGTCGTGCCCGGCCCGGTTTGCAGCCGCTGGAACTGTCCCGGCGTGACGTGCTTGGCCGCAATCGCTATCTGTTGAGCTCCGGCGAGCTTGGCAATTTGCAGGATCCGGATCATATCGCCCAGCAGTACTTTCTGGTCGCCCTGGAAAATCACCACCTTGGAATCGACCCGGGTCAGCGCGTCGGTCAGCGCCGCCTCGAGGTCGCGCTCGGTCACGTCCTTGGAGTTGACGAACAGCTCGTGCTGGGCGGTGTAGGTGACGATAACGCCCTTGTTTTCGGGCGCCGTGTTCTCCGCCATCGGGAGGTCGACGTGCGAAGCGGCTTCGATGGTGACCGAAGTGGTCACCATAAAGATGATGAGCAGGACCAGGAAGATGTCGGTCAGTGGCGTGATGTTGATCTGCCAGAACATCTCGCCGCTGCTTTTGGGTCCGCTAACCGCCAACGGCTTGTCTCCCCTGCAGCGCGGCGTCGATGAGACGGGCGGCATTGATGTGGATGGCGGCGTTGATGTTGTCGATCTTGACCGAGAAGTAGTTGTAGAAAATGACCGCGATGATCGCGACCGCCAGTCCCAGCGCAGTCGAAATCAGCGCCTCCGAGATACCGGCCGCCACTACCGAGAAACCTCCGGTGCCCATCACCGCCATCGACTGGAACGCGACCAGGATGCCGACCACGGTTCCGAACAGCCCGATGAACGGTGCCGAGGCGCCCGAAGTCGCGAGCACCCAGATGTAGCGCTTGAGTTCGACCAGCTCGGCAAAGCGCCGCTCCTCGTCGAGTTCCTCGAGCCGCGCGCGGTCGAGGTCCTTGGCGCCCGAAATAAGAGTATGGAAGACACGGTCGGCCGCGGTGTGGCCGGTCTCGGTGCGCTCCAAGGCCTCGTGGAATTTGCCCTGGCGCAGCGGGCCGACCAGCGCGTCGGCGGTTTTGGTGGCGCGGCTGCCGATTCCGCGCAACGCCCACAAGCGCTCGAAAATGACCGCCAGGCAAACGATCGAGATGAGGATCAGCGGGTACGTGGCATAGTAACCCTGCTGGATCATCTGAATAATGCCGAACTGGTTCTGCATCGCTTAAACCTTCCGCAGCCGAAAATTTTGCCAGACTGGCGTGGCCGTGGCGCCTCTCCGGCGACATGGCGGCTCGTCCCCGAAGCCCACCATAATTACCTACCAGAGCCCATGCGCGCAAACGTGCGCTGACGGGCCCAGACCTACGCTCGCCGCCTTTCGCGCAAGTTGGAGCACCCGCCGCAGGTCAACCCCCGAGCGTCGCGTCCGGTTCCCCGGCGCTTGCGGCAAGATGGAGTTACGGGATAAATCTGCCTGAGGCGGGAGAATTCCGCTTGGACTCCCCGCACAATCGGAACTACCGATAAAGAGAGGATTGAGACAGCAATGGCACTACTTGATGGGAAGGTCGCGATCGTCACGGGCGCCGGACGCGGTATTGGCCGCGAAGAGGCGCTGTTGCTGGCCAGGCAGGGAGCCAAGGTCGTGGTCAACGATCTGGGCGGCCATTTCGACGGCACCGGCCAGTCACGTTCGCCGGCCGAGGAGGTGATCAAGGAAATCCGCGGCTTCGGCGGCGAAGCGGTAGCCAGTTTCGAGAGCGTCAGCGATTTCAAATCCTCCAAGCGCATCGTCGAGTGCGCGCTGGACAACTTCGGCAAACTCAACATCGTGGTCAACAACGCCGGCATCCTGCGCGACCGCATGATCTTCAACATGAGCGAGGAGGACTTCGACGCCGTCGTCAACGTCCATCTCAAAGGCACCTTCAACCTGGCGCGCCACGCTTGCGCCTACTGGCGCGAGCAGCAGAAGAACGGCAATTTGCTCAACGGCCGCCTGATCAACACCAGCTCCGACTCGGGCCTGCTCGGCAACGCCGGCCAGGGCAACTACGGCACCGCCAAGGCCGCCGTGGCGGCGTTCGCGATTATCATCGACCGCGAGATGGCGCGCTATGGATGCACCGCCAACGCGATCGCGCCGGTCGCGCGCACCCGCCTGACCATCGACGCCACTCCACAGACCGCGGCCACCATGCCCGCCGTCAAACAGGGTCAGTTCGACCTCTTCAGCCCCGCCCACGTGGCGCCGCTGGTTGCATGGCTAGGCAGCGACGATGCGAAGGACGTCCACGGCGAGGTGTTTCGCGTGGGGATGGGCCGCGTGTGGCTGATGCGCGGATGGCATTCGGTGGCACAGGTCGCCGCCGCGCCCGGCACCTTCTGGGAACCGGCGGCGCTCGGCACGCGCCTGAAGGAAGAACTCGCCAAGGGAGTGACCAAGAAGGAGAGCATGGCCGAGGTCATGTCGGCGGGGCGCTAAGCGACCGATGCCTCACGGTAAATCCGGTTCGCGCGCTGGCGGCTCTCCACGCGGTGCGCGCTCGCGCCGCGTGCTGATCATCTGCGCGGCCAACACCGCGCGCAGCATCATGGCGGAGCATATGCTGCGGCGCGAGCTGGGCTCGCGCGGCGCCGACGACCTGGTCGAGATCCGCTCGGCCGGTATCGCGCCCTACGCTCGCGACGGCGCGCTGGTTTCGCTCGATACCCGGATGACGCTCAGGTCGATCGGTATCGATATCGGCGAAGAGGCGACCTCGACCGACCTCAAGCGCCATCCGGAACTGCTGGAGGCGGCCGACCTCGTGATCGCGATGACCGCGCAGCAGGAGCGCGACCTGCGCGAGCGCTTTCCAGCCGCCGCCGAACGTCCGGCCTTCACCTTGCGCGCGTTCGCCGGCGAGGCGGGCGACATAGATGACCCGTTCGAGCAGGGCCACGAGGTCTTCGACATCTGCCGCGACGAAATTGGACGGCTCATCCCCAGAGTCGTCGATCGCCTGCTCGGGGAGGAGTGAAGCGGCCTCGAGGGAATCGCGAACGGATCCAATCGATGGAATTCACCCACCCCACGGACGCCAAGATCCGCGAGATACTTACACATCCGGCCACGGTCGCGGTGGTCGGATGCTCTGACAATCCGGCACGCGACAGCCTGCGGATCGCGATGCTGCTCAAGCGCAAGGGCTTCCGCGTGATCCCGGTCAATCCGCAACTCGCGCCCGACGCGCTGATGAGTGCACTCGCCGAGCGATGCTACCCGGACCTCGCCTCGATTCCCGATCCAGTCCAGATGGTCGATGTCTTCAGGCGCTCCGAGTATCTGCCCGAAATCGCCGAGGCCGCGATCGCCAAGGGAGCGCGCGTGCTGTGGTGCCAACTCGGCGTGGTCAATCTCGAGGCCGCAGCGCGCGCGCGCGCGGCCGGGATGACGGTCGTGATGGACCGCTGCCCGGCGATCGAGTATGGACGGCTCTTCTGAGCGCCGCGCGCGGCGCGGGCATCGCTAGCGATGGCGCGTGCGAAAGCCCGCCGCTGGGAAACGCTCAAGAGCGAGCGGGTCTACGCGACGCCGATCTTCGATCTGCATCGCCACCAGCGCTCGCATCCGCAGCGCGGCGAACACGACTTCTTCGTGATCGAAGCGCCGGCCTGGATCAACATCATCCCTATCACGCCCGCCAACGAGGTGGTGATGGTGCGGCAGTTCCGTCACGGAACCGGCGACTTCACCCTGGAGATTCCGGGCGGGATGGTCGATCCCGAGGATCCGAGTCCGCTCTCGGCGGCGCGGCGCGAAATGCGCGAGGAATGCGGCTACGATTCCGAGGACGTGGTCGAACTTGGCCGCGTCCATCCCAATCCCGCGATCCAGCCCAACTACTGCTATTCGTTCGTGGCCCGCGACGTGCGCCGCGTCGCGCGCCCTCGCCTGGGCGGTTCGGAGGAGACCGAGGTCGTGATGGTTCCGCTCGGCGAGGTGAAGCGGCTGATCGCGACGGAAAAGATCACACACGCGCTGGTGATCGCGGCGTTTTCGTTTTTCCACGTCTACAATCCGCCGCGCAAAGCACGCCGTAAGGGTTCGCAAATTTAGCGCTTTCGAGAGAACTCGAATTTCGAGTCGAAGCTGCTGTGGGCGGTCGCAACAAGCCGAGGGCTTGAGATGGAAATAATGACGGGCGGATGTTTGTGCGGAGCGGTGCGATACGAGGCTCAGGGAAAGCCGCTGTTCGCCGTCCACTGTCACTGTCGGGACTGCCAGCGCGCATCTGGGACTGGGCATGTGCCGGTTATGGGCATGGCGAAGTCGTCCTTCAAGGTCACCGGCAAAACCAAGAGCTACACGCTGAAGGGAACGAGCGGATTAAAGACGATCCGCCACTTCTGCCCGACCTGTGGCAGCCTTCTCTTTGGAACGCCCGAGGTTTCCCCGGATGCCGTCACCATCTATGTCGGTACCTTGGACGACCCCTCGGTGTTTCGGCCAGAGGCGATCCTATTCAGGCGCAGTCGCCTGAGTTGGGATGAGACCGCGGGAAATCTGCCGGAATTCGATACACTGCCTGCCCCATCGACGGATGCGACGTGATCGAGATATACAAAATACGTGCGGAGAATCCGCATCGTAGCGCGTAACGATCCGGCCGCTCGCCCAGGCGCTCGACCGAATCGGCATCTCGAATCCGTCTGAGACCTGAGGCGCGCCGACTCAGTCGTCATTAGTCTTTCGAATCTTACTATTGCACACCATAATCAGTGCCGTGCGAAAGTGATGATACTATCCGCACGCCATTGACTCGCCGCCATCTTGCACGGGTAACATCATCATCTCAGGTTAGCGAGGCGTCTAGCGCACACGCCGGCTGCAGATGAATCTACGAACGCAAATTGCCCTCGTTCTATGGATCATCGTCGGTGCGGCAGCAATCACTGTTTTCGAAACTCTGCCCTCGAACGCCGTCGGCTATCAGGATTTCAAGCCGTACTATGTCGGGTCGCTGGCGCTTCGACGGGGTATCAATCCATACGCGGGAAATTTCGGAACCATTTTCACCGAGGCCGGCCGGCCGCTGCCTCATCTGTCGGCGTGGGAGCGCGCCGAGCCGCTGCTCGACACTCCTGCCTGGCTGATATTTTTCGAGCCGTTCACGTTGCTCGAACCGGCAACGGCCTATTGGGCGTGGGCTACGTTCAACGCGTTGTGTCTGGCCGCGGCGCTTTTTTTGCTGATTTGCGAGCTCGGGCCGCCAGGCGCGCGCGGCTGGACGGTCGCGGCCTTGATGCTGCTCTATCCGCCGATTGCCATAGATTTCTGGTTTGCCCAGAGCGAAGTTGTCCTGTTGCTGATCTTTGTGCTGGCGCTGTTGGCATTCAGACGACGCCATGACGAGGCGGCTGGCGTAATGCTCGCCGCCGCAGCTTTGCTCCGCGCCTATCCACTGTTGATGCTGGGTTATCCGATCGCGCGGCACAACTGGCGCGCGACCGCGTATTTTGTGGCCACGTGCGTTATCGGTAGCGCGCTGGCGGTTGCGTATGCGGGATTCCAGCCGATCGTCAGCTTCGCGCATCTGGCGGCGCCAATGTCCGGAGCGCACACGCACGGCGTAGCGGCGGGCTTGTTGAGGCATCCGGCGAATCTCAACCTCGGCTCGTTCGTGCAACTTGTGCTCGGCTGTCGCGGCTGGGCTTCCCTCGCAGGATTGGCGATCGAACTGCTGGTGGCGGGTATGGCGTTTGCCGTCACCATCGCAGTCAAGGATGACCCTTACGGGTGCGGTTTCTCATTATGGATTGTGGTGGTCACGATGCTGTCGCCGGTGGCGTGGCCGCAGTTCCTGGTATGCATCGTTCCGCTCTACGTGGGAATCGCGGCCGCGAATCACGCGACCGATCATGCAGGAGGAGTGCCTCGGCGCGTGTTGAATGCCACCCTTGCGAGCTACGTGGCCGGATTGTTTATGGGTGGGCCGCTGGGATTTCTCAGCCGAGGGTTGGCGCATTCGATCGCCGCGCATGTGCACGCTTCGTATGTGTTGCCGGCGGAGGCGGCTTTCATCTCGCTCGGATGCGCTTATCTCGCGGCGCTTTGGGCGACGCTTTGGATGGCGACCGCGGAATCTATGCCTCGAGCTGCTTGCGCCCGCGAGCAAGCGCCCGCCCAACAAGCGGCGGCGCCGCGCGTTCCAAAGCGTCTCGAATTAGGCCGCGATCTGTAGGACGATGGAGCAGCGACCGCAAACCGTGGATACGCGCCGGGGGCTTTTTGAATCCGGACGCGTCCGGTTGGGATCACTAAATCGACACTGAAAATTTACATGGAGGATGGCAGCTATGGCGACCGAAGACTTCTCGGGCATCGGCGACGTTATTCGCAAGGCTAGCGAGGCGTTGGCCGAGACGCTCTCGGCAGTGAACAAGGCGGTCAAAGACCTTGCGGCGCAGGCCGGCGCCGGCGTGGACCGCGAACAGATGGTCGAAAGCTGGCTGCGCGCCGCGCGCATGAGCAAGGACGGAATGATCACGGCGCTGGAGCAGGGCTTTCAGTTGTGGGAGCGTCAGGTCCGCGAGCAAGTGCGCCGGACAGCTTCTGCGGCGGGCTCGGAGAAGAAGTCCGCTAATCCGATGGAGGCGTGGGCGGAGAACTGGCGCAAGGCGACCGAGTCATTCAGCGACTCGGGCAAGTGGACCGAGGAGGCGCGCAAGCAGGCCGAGGCGGTGCAGAAGACGCTGCAGGATGGGCTCCGCGCATGGCAGCGGATGTGGGAGCCTGAGAAAAAGTAAAAAGGTCCTGAGTCGCGCGCGCTCGCGGCTCAGGGCCCTGGCTTAAAGATTGTTCTTGTAGTCCAGCTCGACGAAGTGGTCGATCTTGGCCGCCGCATCCTCGCCGTCACTTTTGCGGGCCAGGTATTTTACCCAGGAAAAGGGAATACGCGCGCCCCAGCTCTCCGGCTTCCACAATTGCGAGCGCATGAAGGCCTTGGCGCAGTGGAAGAAACACTCCCGCACCGTGATCCGGATCACCAGCAGGGCGCCTGAGCCGCTGGCCGAGAACCGCGCGAGCAACGCCGGATCGACACTCAGATCGCCCGTGCCGTTGATGCGGAGCGTCTCGTCGGTGCCGGGAACCATGAAGATCAGTCCTGCGTGCGAACTCTCCAGGATGTTCTGCAGGCCGAAGAGCAGCTTGTTGCCCTTGCTATCGGGAATCAACAGGGTATGCGCATCCTCGACCACTACGAAACCCGGCGCGCCGCCCTTGGGCGAAACGTCCTGGTTGCCTGCGGCATCCGCGGTCCCGAGGACCAGAAAGGGCGAGCGGGCGATGAAATCGATCGCGGTCTGGTCGAGCGCGCCGAGGAGCTTGCGCGGAGTGGCCGGATGCGGCTGGCCGATAAGCGTTCGCAACTGGTCCACGCTGGTGATTCGATGGTCGCCGGAATTTTCCATTGTGATACTCCGTATGCGCCCGCGGCGCATCGATTACGCTCTAGCATTTAGCGCTTGCCGGGAACAGCTATGCCGAGACGCCTGAGCGGGACGGAATCAGCGCGATTCACTGGAGAGCGTGCGCATCGCCTCTCCCAGCAATTCGATCTCGTCGTCGGTCGTCCACGGCGAGAAGGTCACGCGAAATCCGTTGGGATCCCGGGGCGGACGTAGCGGCTTGATCGCGACGCCGAAACGCCGCAGCGCGGTGTCGGCCAATTTCTCCGGTCGCGTCTCCGCCGGCAGCCCGTATGCCAGGATGCCGGGCGCGTGCGGGCCGTCCCACTTCGACGCCGCGTTCTCGTACAGCCCGTCGAGGAGCCCGCCAATTCGCGCCCGCAGCCGTATCAGGGCCTCGACCCGTGATGCAAATTCCTCGGCGCACGCTTGCAGCGCCTCGGTCATTCCCGCGAACAGCGCGCAGTTGAGCGATCCATTTTCGAGTTCGCCGCCGCCCTGGCGGATGAATCCGACCGGCCCGGTCCAGGCGAGCGGGTTGGAGCGCAGGAATTGCTCGCTGGTCCAAAGCCCACCGGTGCCCATCGGGCCGAACAACCACTTGTGGCCGGTAAACGCGTAGGCCCAGGCTTCGATCCGCGTCACGTCGACCGCGACCTGTCCGAGCGCCTGCGCGCCGTCGACGATGTACGGGATTTCATGTTGCGCAAGGATTTTCCCGGCTTCCGCGATCGGCAGAACGCGGCCATCCATGCACGAGACGTGGGAGAAAACGGCGAAGCCCGGACGCCGCCGGCGAATCAGCGCGCGCAAATTCTCGAGAAACTCCGCCGGCGATCCGCCTTTGATCGTTGCGATCTCGATTCCGCGCGCGCCGAGCCGCGCGAGCGGCCAGATGACGCATGAATGCTCCTGGTCGGTGGTGACGACGAGTCCACCCGGCTCGAGCGTCGCGCCGAGGATGCTGATCGCGAGGTTCAGCGCGGTCGAAGAGTTGGACAGAAGCGAGACGCCGCCGCTTTCGCCCGCGCCGATAAGCGAGCACGCAGCGGTTCGCGCCTGGTCCATCGTGGCGTCGAGTTTGCGCGAGCCGTCTTCGCTGTAGAGCAGGCTCGCGAACTCGCGGTCGACGGTTCGAACGCGCCGGGCCACGCGCCCGCACGGCCGGGCCAGGCCGCCATAGTTGAAGTAGGCTTTTACTACCGTGCGCCTCGCCATAAAAATTCCCCGGTCTCAGCGCGTATTGGCGGAGCTCGCTGGCGCGTCGAAGACGCTCTGTCCGCGGGGCGGTCCGTCCCACAACTTACGGCAGAGCGCGTAGGCCGGATAGGTTGTCGTCGCCAGCACGACCGCGACGATGAAGTCCTCTTTGATGCCACCCTCGGTAAGCGCAAGGCCAAAGGTGGCGCACCAGGTCAGCATCGGGAGTCCCGCTACCAGGTAGAGCCCGGCCCTGCCGCCGCCGATCATGAAGAGGCCGTCGCGCACGGGCCGTTTGCGGCGCATCACCACCAGCGCGCTCAACTCGAGCACCAGCGCACCCATGTAGAAGAATACGTCGAGGATCACCAGCGTAACGAAGCCCATCGGCACCAGCATCGTGAAGAGCACGCAGCAGGCCAGGATGGACTTGCCGGGAGCCGCGGTGGTGCGCCAGACCTCGGCCAGCCATTGAGGCAGATAGTTCTCGCGCGCCAGCACAAACGGCATCCGCGACACCCACAGCATCGCGGCCGCGAAGATCGAAAACGCCGACACCATCCCGCCCATCGCGAGCGCCGCGCCCAGCGCCGGGCCGCCGACTTGGCGGCCGATCTCGGAGTACCATCCCGTCTCCCAACCGGCTCCGCTATGCGAGCCCGAAAGCGCCACGCCGAGCGGCAGTAAGTAGCCGAGCACCACCATCGGCAGCGCGATCGCGAGCGCATGCAGGTAGGTGCGGCGCGGATCCCGCACTTCACCCGCGACCACGCTGGCGTTTTCCCATCCACTGAAATTCCAGATTATGATCGTGAGTCCGCCGCCGAGCGCGAGCGCGAAGTCCGGCCCGAAGATCCGGCCTCCCGGCGGATGCCAATGCACGAGATGCCCGAAGCCGAGCGCAACCAGCGCCGCGAACGGAGCCAGCAACAGCGCCGTCAGCGCGATCGCGCTGTCGCCGGCCGGCCGCACGCCGAGAAAGTTGAGCAACCCGGCAAGCCATACCAGCGCGACCCCGACCACGAGCTGAGCGCCGGTGCCGAGCGGATATAGAAAGGCGAGGTACGCGCTGAACAGGACCGGGTAAATCGCCATGTCCACCGCAGTGTAAAGCAGAGTCAGGTAAGCCTCGGCGAAACCCCAAAACGGCCCGAGCGCCTCCTTGACCCAGAAATAGAAGCCGCCCTCCACCGGCATCAGCGCGTTGAGCTCGGCCGCCATCAGAGCCGTCGGCAGGCTCAGCGTCAGCGGTACCAGGAGGCATAGCAACAGGGTGAGGCGCGGACCGGCTATCCGCACCGCGTCCTCGGTCCCGTAGGCGCCGCCGCTTACGACCAGGTAGATGACGCAAGTCAGCGAGAGCAGGCCGAGCTTACCGCCCCGCATCGCGATCGCGGCGCGCGGGTTGAGCGGCGCCGCGGCGGTCGCGGCCGCTTCGACTCGCGCATTGCCGGCGGAATCAGGGCGCGGGCGTTTCATCAGGGCTAGGCTCTAGCCGAGCGTCGGCGCCGGCACAAGGCGCTGGGGATTGCGCGAGGGTGGTCTCGCGAGCAACACTTATAAATGGTGTCGATACCGCGTATAGTGCATGGGCTCCGCCTGACGATTAGGCCGGCGCTGACGGTCAACTTTTTGTGTTAATTGCAAACCAATCTGTTCCGGGCGGGCTTCCGAGCGCGCCTAAATTGTCGTCGCATAAACTGACGGTTGCGCTGGCTGCGACCGCCCTGCTGCTCGGCGTCGGATGCGGGCAGGCGCGCGGCCCCAGGTTTCAGCCGTCGGGCGCCCTGTCGGCTAGCGCACCGAACGAGACCGACCAGCAGCAGTCGCCGTTCGGCGGCAAACCGGCGGTCGACATTCCGCCGCAGGCCAAGGCGATGGGCGCGTTTCTGCAAGCCGAGGTCGCGACCGAAGAAGGCGACCACACGGAGGCCCTCAAAGCGCTCGAGGAGGCGGTGCAGTACGACCCGGGCAATGCCACCCTGCGTGTGACGCTGGCCACTCTCTACGTGCGTGACGGTCGCCTGGCGGACGCGCGGGTCCAGGCCGACCAGGCCGTCAAGCTCGATCCCGAGTCGTCGCGCGGACTGCTGCTCGCGGCCGGTATCGACTCCGCGCTCGGCGACAGTACGAGCGCCGAACAAGATTACAAGGAAGTGATCAAGCTCTCGCCCAAGAACCAGGAGGCCTACCTGTTCCTGGGTACGCTGTACGCCAAACGCGGCGATTATGAGCAGGCACGCAAGGTTTTCGAGCAGCTAATCGCGCTCGATCCACAATCGTTCCTGGGCTACTACTACGCCGGGCGCACGATGCTGGCGGCGGGCAACTACTCCGCGGCCGAGCGCTACTACGACAAGGCGCTCGAGCTCAATCCGCAATCCGAGCTGGCGCTGCTCGACCTCGCCGCGCTGCGCGAGGACCAGGGCCGGCGCGACGACGCGGTCGCGATCTATAAAAAGATTCTGCAGATCAATCCCAACGACGACCGCGCGCACAAGCGGATGGCCGAACTGTATTTCGCCGCGCACGCCTCGGCCGATGCGCCGGTGAAGCCGGCGCCCGCGCCCGAGAAAATCGATATCAGCCCAAGCGACACCCGCACCAAGATAGGGTTGCTGTACTTCGAGCGCGGCGACTTCGACCGCGCCGCCACCGAGTTCAACCTGGTACTCGGCGCCGAGCCCGACAATTACCGCGTCCACTACTATCTCGGCACCGCCTACAGCGAACTGTCCGATTACGACAAGGCGGCGGTGGAGTTCGGAAAAATTCCCGAGAGCAACGAGCACTACGTCGAATCGCGCCTGCAGCTCGCCTACATCTACGACAAGCAGCATGACTACGACCAGGCGATCGCCGCGCTCAACCAGGCGCTGGCGAAGAAGCCAGACGACGCCGAGATTCTCGGCTTCACGGTCGGCGTGTACCAGGAAAAGAAGGACTATCCTACCGCGATCAAGCTCGCGCAGAGGATGATCGTAATCGCGCCGAAAAGCGACAAATACCACTTCACGCTCGGCGCGCTTTACGACGAGAGCAAGCAGCGCTCCTCGGGCATCGAGGAGATGCGCAAGGCCATCGATCTCAATCCGAAAAACGCGCAGGCGTTGAACTATCTCGGCTACACCTACGCCGAGTCCGGCGAACACCTTGACGAAGCCGAAGGGCTGGTCAAGCGCGCGCTCGCGATCGAGCCCGAAGACGGGTTCTACGTCGACAGCCTCGGCTGGGTCTATTACAAGAAGGGCGAATACGGCAAAGCGGCCGAACAGCTCGAAAAAGCGGTCAACCTGACCGGCGACGACCCGACTATCACCGAACATCTCGGTGACGCCTACTCCAAACTGGGCCGCTATGAGCAGGCCGGGCAACAGTACGAGGACGCGCTGCGGCGGACCACGGACCAGGAGCAGACGGCGCGGCTCAAGGGAAAGTTGCAAGCCCTGCGCAATGTCGGCAGCGCCAGTCATTGATCCGCTGCGCGCGGGCCGGGATCCGCTGCGGCTGCGGCGTGCGGCCTGGCACGTTGCCGCAGGCTCTGCCGCCCTGGCGCTGGCGATCTGCCAGCTTTCGGCGTGCGCGCTCATCGGCAGCGCTCCCTCCGCGTTAACGCCCGTCGCGTCGCCGGCCACCACCACGATGCTCTCCGCGCTCGCCAATCGCGAGCGGTCGCTGCGCTCGATGCAGAGCGGAGCGATAATGGAGTACAGCGCCGCCGACGGCCATCACTTCCGCACTCACGAGGAGATCGCGCTCGCACGCCCGGCCAGCATGCGGGTCGAGGCGGTCGCGCCGTTCGGCGCCACGATGGTGCTGGCGGCCGACGACGCCGGCCGGCTGATGATTTTCGACCCGTCGAAGAACGTTCTGATGAGCGGCGGCGCCAATGCCGCGACGCTCGAACGCTACGTGCGTATCCCGCTGGCGCCGCCAGCCGCGGTCGATCTGCTAATGGGCCTCGCCCCCGACCCGGCACAACTCGCCACGCCCCCCGACTCCGTGAGCGATACCGAAGGGATGACGGTTGCGCTGTGGCGCCTGGGCGACGGCGGCACCCGCGAGCTCGGCTTCATCGCCGGACAGTTGGCGATGGTGCGCGAGCGCGACAGCGCGGGGGCGCAGCGTTACGATGTGCGTTATAGCAACTGGCGCGACGCAAGCGGAATCAGCTTCCCGGACAAGGTCGAGGCCGACTTCCCCGCAAGCCGGATCACGCTGCGCTATGAGGCGCCCGCGCTCAACACCACCCTCGCGCCCGCGCTGTTTGTCCTGACGCCGGCGCCCGGCACCAAGCAGATTTCGATCGACGCCGGCGCAAGCGCCGCGCCGGGAGCGGCGGGCTGAACGCGCCCGATGAATCTTCGCCGCGCGCTCGCATTGTTGCTGTGCTCCGCATTTGCCGCCTTGGCGGCGGCCGGATGCCGCGTGCAGCAGCCGCCCAGCCAGCACGAACGCGATCAGATTCTCTACCAATCGACCATCAGCGACCCGCGGACTTTCAATCCGATCCTGGTCACTGACAACGCCTCGGGCGAGGTCGTCGGCGATCTCTTCGAGGGCCTGGTAAGGATCAATCCGATCACGACCCTGCCCGAGCCGGGCCTCGCCGAGAGCTGGGAGCTCGGCGATGGCGGCAAAGTGATCGTTTTCCATCTGCGTCACGGCGTGAAGTGGTTCGACGGGCAGCCATTCACCGCGCGCGACGTGGTCTTCACGATGCGCGTGATCTACGACCCGCGCGTTCCGAATATCGAAGAGCCCAGCCTCACCGTCGACGGCAAGCCGCTGAAGGTCGAGGCACTGGACGACTACACGGTGCGGATGACGATGCCGCGGGTGTTCGCGCCGCTGCTCTACGCAATTGGCGTTCCGATCGTGCCGGCGCACCTGCTCGAGGCGGCGCTTGACGCTGGCAAGTTCAATCATACCTGGGGTATCAACACACCGCCGGAAAAAATCGTCGGCCTGGGTCAGTTCGAGATGGCCCGTTATGTTCAGGCGCAGTTCGTTCATTTCAATCGCAATCCCGACTATTGGATGCGCGACGAAAAAGGCGTGCGGCTGCCGCGCCTGCACGGCGAGACGCTGCAAATCGTACCCGACGGCAACGCCCAGTACCTACGCTTTCTGGCCGGGCAGATCGACACCTACGCGCCGCGTCCCGAGGAAGTCGTCGATCTCGGTGGCAAACAGAAGCAACTAGGCATCACGCTCAAGAAAATCGGCATCGACACCGGCTCGCTGTTCTTCGCCTTCAACCGCAACCCCAATCATTACATCCACAAAGGCGTGACCAATCCGAAGTACCGCTGGTTCACCGACATCCGCTTTCTGCGCGCAATCGCCCACGCGGTCGACAAGCAGGGGATGATCAATCTCTGCTTTCACGGCCTGGGGGTACCGGCGGTTTCCGATATTTCGCCAGCCAACAAAGTTTTCCACAATCCCAACCTCAAGGATTACGATTACAATCTCAAGCAGGCGGGTGAGCTGCTCGATCAGGCTGGATATCATATGAAGAACGGCGTGCGCGTAGACCCGCAGGGCAATCGAGTCGAGTTCAACCTCGCCACCAACACCGGCGTGAACGTGCGCGACGAGATGTGCGTCATTTTTCAGCAGGACCTCTTGCGCATCGGAATCAAGGTCAATTATCGCCCGCTGGAGTTCACCACGCTGGTCGATAAACTCGACTCCACCTATGACTGGGACGTGGTGTTGATCGGTTTTACCGGCGGGATCGAACCCAACAATGGCGCTGACTTCCTGCGTTCGTCGGGCGCCCTGCATCTGTGGTACCCAAAGGAGCCCAAGCCGGCCACGCCGTGGGAGGCCGAGATCGACCAACTGCTCGAACAGGGCACGATGGTGATGGACCCGATGAAGCGCGCGCCGTACTACTGGAGGATCCAGGAAATCCTCTACCAGCAATTGCCGATCATCGAGACGGTGCGCCAGGTGCGCTACGAGGCGTGGAAAAATTCGCTGGAGAATTTCCAGCCCACCGTGTGGGGCACCTACAAGCCTGAATGGATCGAGTTCCGGCCCAACTGATCGCGTGCCGCGCAAGCGATGTCCCGGTTCCTGATAAAGCGCCTGCTCAACATGATCCCGCTGATCATCGGGATCACCTTCCTGTCATTCCTGGTGATGTCGCTCGCGCCGGGCAACTTTCTCACCAACCTCAAGCTCAACCCGGCCATCTCGCCCCAGGTGATCCGCCAGATGGAGGCGCAGTTCGGCCTCGATCAGCCGCTCCTGACGCGTTACGCGAAATGGCTATGGCAGGTGCTCCATCTCAATCTGGGGATGTCGATGAGCTATAGGGTCAACGTGTCCTCGCTCATCGCCGCGCGCGCGTTCAACACCGTCATCCTGGCGCTGGCGAGCATGATTTTCGCGTGGGTGGTCGCAATTCCGATCGGCATCGTCGTCGCGGTCAAGCAAAACTCGATCTGGGACCGCGTGCTGTCGTTCGCGGCGTTCTTCGGCATGTCGGTACCGAACTTTTTTCTCGCCTTCCTGATGATGTACCTGGCGCTGCGCACCGGATGGTTCCCGGTGGGCGCAACTTTTTCCCCCTACTATGAGAGCCTCGATACCTGGGGCCGTATCGCCGACCGCGTCAACCATCTCATCCTGCCGGTGTTCGTGCTGGGCGTGGCGGGGATGGCCTCGCTGATGCGCCTGATGCGCTCGCAAATCCTCGAGATCAAGAACTCCGAATTCGTGCGCACGGCGCGCGCCAAGGGATTGCCGGAACGCGTCGTGATGTACAAGCACGTGCTGCGCAACGCACTTAATCCCTTCGTCACGCTGGCCGGCTATGGTCTCGCCGATCTGCTGGGCGGCGCGGCGCTGATCGAGGCGGTGATGAACCTGCAGGGGCTGGGGCTGCTGCTGCTAGACGCGGTGCGCTCGCTCGACATCTACCTGGTGATGGGCTCGGTGCTGATGGGCGCCGTGCTGTTGTTGTTGGGCAATCTCCTGGCCGATATCGCGCTGGTGATGATCGACCCGCGCGTCGATTTTTCCTCGCTGAGTGCGGACTGAGCATGTCAGCCTACGCGACTGTCCCGGACAACCACCACGCGGCGGCCGGCCAGCCGGGCGCGCGAGCGTCGCGCGTCGGCGCGCTGCTGCATGGCCTCGGCCGCGAGTGGCGCCGCGCCTCGTGGGTGGTGCGGCTTTCGATTAGCTGTCTGCTGGTCTTCTACTTTTTGGCCGCCGCTTCGCCTTTTGTCGCCCCGTACGATCCGATCCGCCAGTATCGCGACCTGCCCGACTGTCCGCCGATGCATCTTCATCTGGCGAGGCCCACCGAGTGGGCACACGGATTCTTCTACGCTTATCCGATGCGCCTGAGCGACGCGGAGGCGCGCGTTTTCGCACCCGACCGCTCGCGCAAGACCTACCTGCGATTTTTCCACCGCGGCCATCTTTTCACCACCGAGTCGGCCGACGAGCCCTACTTCATCATGGGCAGCGACGGGCTGGGCCGCGACCTCTTCTCGCGCATCGTTTACGGCGCGCGCGTCAGCATGTGCGTCGGTCTCATCGGCGTGCTGATCAGTTTCTCGCTCGGCATCACGGTGGGCGCGTTCTCGGGCTACGTCGGCGGGCTCACCGACAATTTGATCATGCGCTGGTCGGAGATCGAGATGTCGCTGCCGTCGTTTTACTTCCTGCTCGCGCTGGCGGCGGTGATTCCTTCGGGAGTAAGTCCGGTGATGACTTTCTTCATGATCGTTGCGATTATGAGCTTCATCAGTTGGGCCGGTTTCGCCCGGATCATCCGCGGGATGGCGGCCTCGGTGCGCTCGCGCCCCTACGTCGAGGCGGCGCGCGCGCTGGGCGCCTCACGCGCGCGGGTTATTTTCCTCCACGTCATTCCCTCGGTGCTCGGCTACGCGATCGTCGCGGCGACGCTGTCGATCCCGGGCTTCATCCTGGGCGAGAGCGCGCTCTCGCTGCTCGGCCTGGGCATCCAGGAGCCGGCCGCGAGTTGGGGCAACCTGCTGGCGCAGGCGCAGGACGTGCAAAACCTCGCGCGCTATCCGTGGATTCTCATCCCCGGCATCTTCATTTTCCTGACCGTGATGTCGTTCAACTTCCTCGGCGACCATCTGCGCGACCGCCTCGACCCCGGCAACCTGGGCTAGGCTGCGAGGGCCGATTCGGGCCGCTGCTTCTGACTTATGACGATCCCTTCGCTCGAGGCGACTACCGAAACCCATCCGCTGGCCGTTGGCAAATGGCTGGTCGCCGCGGCGGTGATGATCGGCGCGGTCATGACGGTGCTCGACGCTTCGATCATCAACGTCTCGCTGCCATACATGCAGAAAAGTTTCGGTGCCGGCATCGACCGGATCACGTGGGTGGTCACCAGCTACCTGGTCGCGGTCAGCGTGACGATTCCGATGACCGGATGGTGCGCGGTGCGCTTCGGGCGCAAGCGCTATTTCCTCGCCTCGGTGCTGACGTTCTCGATTACCTCCGCGATGTGCGGACTGGCCAGCGGCGTTGGCGAGATGGTGGTTTTCCGCTTGCTCCAGGGCGCCGCCGGCGCCGCGATGATTCCACTGGCGCAGGCGATTCTGATCGAAACCTTCCCTCCCGAAGAGCACACGCTCGCGATGACAACGTTCGGGATGGGCCTGATGGCCGCGCCGGTCCTGGGGCCCACGCTCGGCGGCTGGATCACGATAAGCTGGAGTTGGCGCTGGGTCTTTTTCATCAACGTGCCGACCGGCGTGGTCGCGATGCTGATGGTGTATGCGTTCGTACATGACCCGCCATACTTGCGCCGGCTGCGCGGCGGTGGCCGTATCGACTACCTCGGGATAATCCTCGTCGCCGTGGCGCTGGGACTTTTTCAGATCGTGCTTGCCCTGGGCGGGCGTGCCGGATGGTTCGCCGCGCCATGGGTGGGTTATGCCTGCGCGCTGTCCGCGCTTTCCACGGTCGCGCTCGTAGTTCACGAGTTGCGCTTTCCCGAACCGATCATCGATTTCCGAATGTTCGAGATTCTTGGGTTCACGCTCGCCGTGGCGATCATTTCGATCCAGGCGCTGGCCCTGTTCAGCATCAACCTGCTGAACCCGCTGTTCTTGGAGACGCTGCTCGGTTACGACGCGTGGAAGGCCGGCCTCGCGGTCGCGCCGCGTGGACTCGGCGTCGTTATCGCGTTGTTGGCGGTGGGCCAGCTTTCACGCCGTGGCACCGATATGCGGCCGCTTATCACCGGCGGCTTCGTCCTCGCGGCGTATGAGGTCTGGCGCATGTCGCACTGGGGCCTGACGGTGAGCATGAGCGGGGTGCTGTTGCCAATCTTCCTGTTCGGATTGGGGCTGGGCTCGGTGTTCCCGACGGTGACTGCGGTCGGCCTAGGCCAGATCCGGCGCGAACGGATGGGCTTCGCCTCGAGCTTGTTCAGCATGATGGTCAACCTCGGCGCGGCCACCGGCATCGCGGCTTCTACCAACCTGCTGGCCGCACGCCGCCGGTTTCACCTGGCGCATTTGCTGGCAGCGCCGGTTTCCAGCACCGCGAATCATCTGGTTGTCGCCAGCGCCGCGTCGCAGGCCTGGCTATTCGCGTACAACGACGTGTACCGGGTGCTGGCGATTGTTGTACTTTTCCTGGCGCCTTGGTGCATGCTTCTGAAGCGTACGAGCGCGGGCGTCGCCGACGAAGCGGTGATGGAGTGAGTCCCGCGCGCGGCGACGAGGGAAGTCATCGGAAATCATTCGGAAGTGATCGGAGATCCCGGCAAGAGGCATCTCAAAATGAACAGCAACGACCAACTTACCTGGCTCGATGCGACCGCGCAGGCCGAACTGATCGCGCAGGGCGCGGTCGCGCCGGCCGAATTGGTTGAGGCCGCGATCGCGCGGATCGAGCGGCTGAACCCGCAACTCAACTGCGTCATCTTCGCGCGCTACGACCAGGCGCGCGCCGAAGCACGCGACCGCAATGCGATCCCTGACGGCATTTTCCGCGGCGTGCCGTTCCTCATGAAGGACCTGCTGCAGACGACCGAGGGCGAGCCGTTTAGCTGGGGATGGAAGCCGTTCAAGGACGCCAAAATGATCGCGCGCTCGACCTCGTACGTGGCCGCGAAATTCCGCGAGGCCGGGCTCATCACACTGGCGCAGAGCACAACGCCCGAGTGGGGCGCGACTCTGTCGACCGAGACTCGCGCCTGGGGCGCGACTCACAATCCGTGGGACAGGGCGCGCACCGCCGGCGGATCGAGCGGTGGCGCCGCGGCCGCGGTCGCTTCAGGCATCGTGCCGATCGCGCACGGCAATGACGCCGGCGGATCGATCCGGATTCCGGCGTCCTTCTGCGGACTGGTCGGGCTCAAAGGCTCGCGCGGCCGGACCTCGCTCGGACCCGCGCACGCGGAATTCTGGCATGGCCTCTGTGAAGAGGGCGCGCTGGTGCGCACCGTGCGCGATGCCGCGGCCGCGCTGGACGCGGTCGCCGGTTACATGCCAGGTGATCCGTGGACGGCGCCGGCGCCCTCGCGTCCGTTCCGCGACGAGGTCGGCCAGCCGCCGGGCCAGTTGCGCATCGGTTTCATGGATCGCGCCCCGCTGCCTCATCCGGGGCTCCATCCTGAGTGCGGGGCGGCGGTGCGCGGCGCGGCGAAATTGCTGGAGTCGCTGGGGCACAAGGTCGAGCCTAATTTCCCCGCGGTGCTCGACGATGCCGCGCTTAGCTCCGCCTTTGGCCGGGTCGTCGCCGGCGGCGTGGCGCGGCAAGCCGCGGTGGTCGAGCCAATGCTCGGGCGCGCGGTCGGTCCTGATGATTTCGACGAATGGACCTGGTTCCTGGTCGAGCGCGGCCGCCGCCTCAAGCTGGTCGATTACATGGCCGCGTGCGAATGGTTCAACTACTTCTCGCGCGCCGCGGCCGGATGGTGGAGCAGCGGCTTCGACGTGCTGGTGACTCCCACGATGGCGCAGCCGGCGCCGGAACTGGGAATCTTCAAAGTCCGCTCCGGCGAGCATCCGCGCAACGTCGGCGTCCGGCTCAACGAGGTCAGTCCGTTTACAGCGCCGTGGAACATCGCGGGCCAGCCCGCCATCTCGCTACCGCTGCACATGACGCCCGACGGGTTACCGGTAGGCGTCCAGTTCATCGCATCCTACGGCCGCGAGGATCTCCTGCTGCGGCTAGCGACGCAAATCGAACAGGCCGCACCCTGGGCGGACCGCCACCCAGACGTGCACGCGTGAGGGGTCACGAAAAGTTCGGCGCGTTAGCCGAGATCGCGCAATAGGACGCCGGTCAAGTATTCACCCTCGGGATGGCCGAGCAGCACCGGATGGTCGGGGCCGGGGCCGAGGCGCGCGAGCAGGCGCATCCGGCGCCTCGAGCGGCCCTCGGCGATACGCACTGCGCGGACGAAATCCTCGCCGTGAAAGTGCGACGAGCAACTGAAGGTCATCAGGAAACCGCCCGGGTTGAGCGCGCCGAGCGCCAGCGTGTTGAGTTCGACGTAGAGGTGTTCGGCGCGCCGCGCGTCGGCGCGGCCGCGCGCAAACGGCGGTGGGTCGAGCACGATCAAATCGAAAAGCTCATCGCGCTTGCTCAGCATTTTGCCCGCCTCGCCGTGCACGAAGCGGACGGCGCCGGGCGGATAGCCGTTGAGCTCCAGGTTGCGCCGCGCCCAATCGAGCGCCTGCGCGGAAGTGTCGACGGCGACGATCTCTTTCGCGCCGCCCCTGAGCGCGTTCAGCGCGAAGCCCCCGGTGTAGCAACAAAGATCCAGCACGCGCGCGCCACTCGCCAGAGCGCCGCAGCGCGCGCGATTCTCGCGCTGGTCGAGGAACGCGCCAGTCTTCTGGCCGTGCTCGAGGTCGACGGTCATTCTCAGGCCACTCTCGCGCACGCCGTTTTCGCTTACCACGACTTCGCCGGCAGGCGCGCCCGCAATCACACCTATGCGATCTTCGAGTCCCTCCTGCCGGCGCACCGCACCCTGGCTGCGCTCGAAAATCGCGCGCGGCGAGATCATCCGCTTCAGATGCTCGACGATCTCTTCGCGCATCCGCTCGGCCCCTGCGGTCAGCAACTGCACGACGGCAACGTCGCCGTAGCGATCCACGACCACGCCCGAGAGGCCGTCGCCGTCACCATTGAGCATCCGGTAACAATCCGTGTCGGGACTGACTACGCGTTCGCGTAGCCGGAGCGCGTGCTCGATGCGCCAGCGGACGATTTCGGCGGGACCGGGCTCGCCGCCCAGCGCGAGCATCCGCACCGCAATCGTCGTCGCCGGGTTGTAATAGCCGTGTCCCAGCGTTGCGCCGGCCGCGTCCAGAACCCACACGCGCGCGCCGGGCTCGATTGCGGCGGGCTCGACGCGCTCGATCGCCTGCGAGAAGACCCAGGGATTGCCCCCGCGAACCGGCCCCTCGCGGCCCTTTTTGAGGAAGACCCGCCCCGGCGTTGTCGACCCGCCGTTCGGTCGAGGATTTTTCAACTTTTCAACTTTTCGACTTTCTAACTGTTCAACTGTTCGCCGACGGCCATTGCGGCTCGCCCGCGCGCTTGAAGGTGCCGCTGCGGCCGCCCGACTTACCGACCAGCCGGATGGAATCGATAGTCATCGCGCGATCGATCGCTTTGGCCATGTCATAGATCGTGAGCGCCGCCGCGCTTAGCGCCACCAGCGCTTCCATCTCGACGCCGGTGCGCGCGACGGTCGCCGCGCGGGCCTGGATATGAAGCGTCGCGCGGGCCGGGTCGGGTCGGAATTCGATCTCGACCACCTCCAACGGAATCTGATGGCACAGTGGGATCAACTCGTGCGTGCGCTTGGCCGCCATGATTCCGGCCAGCCGCGCCGCCGCCAGCGCCTCGCCCTTCTCGAGGCGCCCGCCGACGATCGCGTCCAGCGTCGCTGGCTCCATTTTGACCGCGCCGCGCGCCAGCGCCTCGCGCCGCGTCACCGGCTTTTCACCGACGTCGACCATCCGCACGCGGCCGCGCCGGTCGAGATGGGTGAGCGCGCCACGCGTGGCGGAGCTGGAAAGTTTGGCGGTCGGCTTCTTGCGTGGCATCGCGGGCGGCGGCTAAGAGCTTATGTTGATGCGATGCGCCGATACAAGAAAGCGCTACAATAGAAGCGACAGGAGGAAAAAGGACGAACCGCGTGCGGCCGCGCCGACGCGCTGATTCCGCGCAAGGGCGGTCGGTAAAAAAATACATGGCAGACGAAACTTATCGCCTCGTGATTCTCGGCTCCGGTCCCGCCGGCCTTACCGCGGCGCTTTACACGGCGCGCGCCAATCTGGCCCCGCTGCTTATCGAGGGCGCCCAGCCCGGCGGCCAGCTCACCATCACCACCGAAGTCGAGAACTACCCCGGCTTTGCGCACGGCATCCAGGGCCCCGAGATGATGAACGTGTTCCGGGCTCAGGCCGAACGCTTCGGCACGAAGTTCGTCATGGGCGAAGTGACGGCGGTGGACCTTCGCAAGCGGCCGTTCGAGCTGACCACGGACGGCAGGACCATCGGCGCCGAAGCTCTCATCATCGCGACCGGCGCATCGGCCAAGCTCCTCGGGATCGACTCGGAGAAGCGGCTGATGGGCTACGGGGTGAGCGCGTGCGCGACCTGCGACGGCGCGTTCTTCAAGAACAAGGAGGCGGTTGTGGTGGGCGGCGGCGACACCGCGATGGAAGAGGCGACGTTTCTCACGCGCTTTTGCACCAAGGTGACGATCATCCATCGGCGGAGCGCGCTGCGCGCCTCCAAGATCATGCAGGACCGCGCGGCGAAAAATCCGAAGATCGCTTTCATCTGGGACACCGTGATCGAGGAAGTTTTGGGCGAGCAGAAAACCGGGGTGAGCGGCGTGCGGCTTAAGAACCTCAAGACCAACGCGGCCAGCGAGTTCCGTACCGACGCCGTGTTCGTCGCGATCGGCCATCAGCCCAACACCCGCCTGTTCGAGGGCCAGCTCGAGATGGATGAGACCGGCTATCTTAAGGTCCGCAACGGATCGACCTACACCAACGTCGATGGGGTGTTCGCGGCCGGCGACGTCGCCGACAAGGTATATCGCCAGGCGGTGACCGCGGCGGGCACCGGATGTATGGCGGCGATCGACGCGGAGCGCTGGCTCGAAGCGCACGAGGCGCGCTGAATCCTGCGCACCGAAGAAATAGCCGGCGCGGCGGCGGCACGCGACTCCATCGCATGAACCCGGGACGCAGGTTCATGATCGCGATCGCCGGTATCGTGGTGCTCACGGCCGGCGGCACTGCCGGCTACATGGCGATCGAACACATGCCGGCACTCGACGCGCTCTACATGACCGTCATCACCATCTCGACCGTCGGCTACGAAGAGGTGAAGCCGCTCGGCGAGGGCGGACGAATCTTCACGATGGTGTTGATCGTGACCGGCGTCGGCACCGCCTTCTACCTCTTTGCCGCCGTCACTCAGTTCGTGATCGAGGGTCAGTTGCGCGCGATCGTCGGGAGGGCCGCGATGAAGCACAAGATCGATCAGCTCGAGGGCCACGTCGTGATTTGCGGCTTTGGCCGGATGGGCCAGGTAGTGGCCGCGGAAGTCGCGCGCAGCGGTGGTCAGGCCGTAGTGATCGAGCGCGATCCCGCGCGCGAAGTGAATCTGGTGGCGGCTGGCCTGCCTTACGTGATCGGATCGGCGCTCGAGGATCGCGTGCTGGAGGAGGCCGGCCTGCGAAGGGCGTTCGCGATCGTGGCGGTCACCGCTTCGGACGCCGACAACGTCTACATCACGCTCTCGGCGCGCGCGATGAATCCGAAAATCCGTATTCATGCCCGCGGCGAGTCGGAGGAAGGTTTGCGGCATCTGCGGATGGCCGGAGCGGATCAGGCCATCTCCGCCTACCAGTGGGGCGGGCTACGGCTGGCGGCCAGCATCATGCGCCCGTCGGTGGTCGACTTCCTGGAGCTGTCCTTTCCGGGGCGCGGCGCCGAGATCGACCTGGAGGAAATTCGCGTGGCCGAGGGCAGCGCGCTCATCGGCCAGCCGATTGCCGCGGTCGAGCAGGGTGCGACGCGGCTGCGGATCATCGCGCTCAAACGCGGCGATACCCCAAGCACGCTGATTCCCGATCCCGCCACCCGCATCGAGGCGGGCGACTTCCTGGTTGCGATCGGAGACCGCGAAACCTTGCGCGGCCTGGTTTAGCGTCGCGCATCAGCGACGCCGCCCGGCGCGCGGGCCTTTCCTTTTGAATCGCGGCCTCCATCCTGCCAAGATTTGCTCACATGGAAGTCGGAGACGGACCGCAGGCTGAGCCGCGCAAGCCGACGGGCGAGCTTAAAGCACCCACCGGCGGTCTTGGCCCCGCCCCCGCGGACCCGACGCCGCGGCGCTGGCGCCGGATCGACATCCGGGTCTCCGAGCTTGTCGTTTTCCTGGTGGCGGTGGTCGGCGCAGTCGCGCTGGGACTGGGGATCACTGGCTACCTTGGCGATCATCCATACACTCTGGCTTACCTGATCGCCTACGCCGGGTTTCGTTTCGCCGACGTCATGGTGCGCGAGGATTTTGAGCCGCCGCCCGACGCCGCGCTACTTTCGGGATCGATCCTACGCCAGTTGCCGGTGCTGTTGCTGTTCGCCGCAGCGCCGTTCGAGCGTACCTACCTCTACGGCGGTGAAGTGGCGCGATGGGTGCAAGCGCTGGGTTTGCTGATGGAACTGGTGGGGCTGTGGCTGGCGCTCGGCGCGCGTATCCAGCTTGGCTTTTTCAGCTCGACGCCAGAAGCCGGTGGCCCCCGCGCGCTGGTGCGCAACGGGCTCTATGGCAAGATTCGTCATCCGATATGGCTCGGCGAATTTCTAGTGGTCTTCGCGTGGGCGCTCGAGTTTGGCGCACCGGTAAGCGCAGCGTTGACAATCATATTCGGGGTGGTGATGGGCTGGATGCGCGCCGCGAAAGAAGAGGCCGATATGCTGGCGCAGTTCGGCGATCAGTACGCGCGCTATATGCAAGAGACCGAGTCCTTCATCCCCGGTATCTGGTAGGGGAGTAATTTCCAGCCGGAAAGGGAGCTTTGCAGGCGCGGGCCACCGCCCGCGCTCGCCTCGCTTGAATTCGCACAGAATTCGATCTACCGCAGCATCACTGACGCCGGGGCGAGCGTGTGCTCCACCGCGGCGACGAAATCGTCGGTCGGCGCAACGCGATAGCTGTCGCCGAGCAGAAAGATCGCCTCGTGTGCGTCGTCGAGTGACAGATGCAGATAGGTAATCGCGCGTCCGCTGTGGCGTCCGAGCAGTGCCTTGAGCTCCTCCAGCGCGCCGTTGGCCAGGCGCTCGCGCGGCGCCGTGATATGCACCTCGCGCACCGCGTCGACCAGCGCTGTGCCCAGCGGCCGCATCTCGTCGAGGATCACCTGCGCGCGCTCGTCGTCGACGTCCAGCTTGCCGCGCGCCACCACTGGTTCGTCGCCCATGATCAGTGCCTCGTGCTTCTGATAGGTCTCCGGCCACGCGATGACCTCGACCGCGCCTTCGCGGTCCTCCAGCGCGAACGTCGCATAGCGCTTGCCGGCCTTGTTGTTCTTGAGTTTGGCCGCCTGCACCACGCCGGCGATGCGCACCTGGCTGCCGTCGGGGAGCGAAGTCAAATCCGCGGTCGAGACGGCACCGAGCCGACGCAACTCGCGGTCGTATTTGTCCAGCGGATGGGCGGTGATGTAGAAGCCCAGCGCCTCCTTCTCGTTGCGCAGCATCTCTTTCTGATCCCACTGGGCGACCGGATCGCGCGGCGGCGGCAGCGCCTGCGGGCGCGCGGCGGCGCCGAACAGTCCGTGCTGGCCCGTGGCCGTATCGCTCTCGGCCTTTTGCGCGACCTTGAGCGCGTCTTCGACCATCGCGACGAGCGGCGCGCGCGAGGCCGAGATCGAATCGAACGCGCCGCACTTGATCAGCGCCTCGAGCACGCGCCGGTTGACCAACTGCGTGCCGACGCGCAGGCAGAAATCCAGCAGGTCCTTGAACGGGCCGCCGCTTGAGCGCACCGCGATCATGGCCTCGGCGCTCTTGGCCCCCACGCCGCGGATCGCGGCCAGGCCGAAGCGGATCGCGTCGCCCGAGACCGTGAACTTCACCCCGCTGTGGTTGACGTCGGGCGGCAGGAGGCGGATGCGCATCTCGCGCAGGGCCGCGATGTTCTTGTAGGCCTTGTCGACGTCGTCCATATCGAGCGACATCAGCGCCGCCATGAACTCGTGCGGATAGTGCGCCTTGAGATAGGCGGTGGTGTAAGTCGTCAGGGCGTAGGCGGCGGCGTGCGAGCGGTTGAAGCCGTAAGAGGCGAAGGTCTCGATTTTCTCGAAGATCGATTTGCCGAGCGCCTTATCGAGGCCGTTTTTCTTCGCGCCGTCGAGAAACCGCTCGCGCTCGCGCTCCATCTGCGCCTTGTTCTTCTTGCCCATCGCGGCGCGCAGGATGTCGGCTTCCTCCAGCGTGTAGCCGGCCAGCGCCTGCGCCGCGCGCATCACCTGCTCCTGGTAGATGATGACGCCGTAGGTGTCGCGCAGCACCGGCTCGAGCAGTGGATGGTCGTATTCGACCGGCTCCTTGCCGTGCTTGCGCTTGATGAACGGATCGACCATCCCGGAGTCCAGCGTGCCGGGGCGAAACAGCGAGATCGCCGCGATCACGTCCTCGAAGTTCGAGGGCTTGAGCTCGGTCAGGAAACGGCGCATCCCCGACCCTTCCATCTGGAACACGCCGACCGTGTCGCCGCGCGCGAGCAGGCGGTAGCTCTCGGGATCGTCGAGCGGGAGGCGGTTCAAGTCGGGCGGCTCCTTGCCGCCGGCGCGCACCAGGTTGAGTGCCTCGACAATCAGGGTCAGGTTCTTGAGCGCGAGAAAGTCGAATTTGATGAGGCCGATCTCCTCGACCCCCTTCATCGAGTACTGCGTAATCGCCATCGCGCCTTCGGTGCGTTCCTTGTCGGCGTAGAGCGGAACGACCTCGGCTAGCGGGACGTCGGAGATGACTACGCCGGCCGCGTGGCGCGAGGCGTGGCGCAGCAGCCCCTCGAGCTTGAAGGCGTACTCGAAAAGGTCGGGATGGCTCTCGCGCTCGGCCTTCAGCCGCGGCTCCATCTCGAGCGCGGCGCTCAGCGGAAAGTCGCGGCCCTGCTTGGGCGCGGGATAAAGCTTGACGATACGGTCGGTCTCGGCGAAAGAAAGCCCGAGCACGCGGCCGACGTCGCGGATGGCTTGTTTGCCCTTGATGGTACCGAAGGTGATGATTTGCGCGACGCGGTCGGCGCCGTATTTCGCGCGCACGTAGTTGAGCACCTCGTCGCGCCGCTCCCAGCAGAAATCGACGTCTATATCGGGCATCGACTTGCGTCCCGGGTTGAGCCAGCGCTCGAACAGGAGCTTGTGCTCGATCGGATCGACCTCGGTTATCCTGAGCGCGTAGGAGACCAGGCTGCCGACCACCGAGCCGCGGCCCGGTCCGACCGGGATGCCCTGGCTGCGCGCGTAGTCGATGAAGTCGGCGACGATCAGCATGTAGCCCGAAAAGCCCATCTCGCGGATGACCGGCAGCTCGCGCCCGAGACGCTCGTAGTAGGGCGCCTCGTCGAATTCGCCGCGGCGCGCGTGTATTTCAGCGAGCCGCGCGCCGAGCCCCGCTTTCACGCGCGCGTCCAGCACCTGGTCGAGATCGGCGGGCGGCGCGTCCTGGTAGATCGGAAAATGGAACTTGCCTAACTCGAACTCGAAGTCCACCCGCCGCGCGATCTCCATCGTGTTGCGGTACTCCTCGGAGTCCGCGCCGAACGCCTGGGCCATCTCCTCCGGCGTCTTGACGTAAAGCTCGTCGGTATCGAAACGCCATCGCGTTTCGTCGGCGAGCGTCTTGCCGGTCTGGATGCAGAGCAGGACTTCGTGGGCGCGCGCGTCGGCGCGATGCAGGTAGTGGCAATCGTTGGTGGCGACCAGCGGCAGGCCGGCGCTGCGGCCGATCTCGCGCAGCGCGTCGTTAAGCGGCGCGTGCAGGCAGTTGTCCTGCAGTTCGAGATAGAAGCGGTCCTTGAAAATGCGCGCGTAGCTCTCGGCCGCCTCGCGCGCCTTGTCGACGCGCCCGGCGCGGAGCCATCGCGCGACCTCACCCGAGAGACATCCCGAGAGCGCGATTATGCCCTCGTTGAGCTCGGTCAGGATTTCCTTGTCGATGCGCGGTTTGTAGTAAAGCCCCTCCTGGTAGGCCGCGCTCAGCAGGCGGCAGAGGTTGCGGTAGCCGGTGCGCGACGCGGCGAGCAGGATCAGGTGGAAGTTGCCGCCGCCGTCGAAGTCGTCGCCCTTGGGTACTTGCGAGCGGTCGGTGCGCTTGCCCGGCGCGACGTAGGCCTCGCATCCGATGATCGGTTTAATCCCGTGCTGGGTGGCTTTGCTGAAGAACTCGACTGCGCCGAACATGTTGCCATGGTCGGTGATGGCCATCGCGGACATGCCGGAGGCGTGCGCGTGTTCGAGCAGCGGTTCGATCTTGTTGGCGCCGTCGAGCAGGCTGTACTGGGTATGGACGTGGAGATGGGTGAAGCTCATGGCGAACGTAACCTCCTCCTCGCAACAACCACCGCCCACGCCGCGAGGCCGCCGCCGATGGCGGCGGCGCGTCAGCCCTTCTTGCCGCCGCCTTTTTCGGCGGCGGCTTCTTTGGCGCCGCCCTTGCCACCTTCCTTGGCGCCCGCTTCCGCAGCGGCCCCCGGCGCTGCCGCGCCTTCGGCGCCTTCGGCACCCTCGACCGGCGCGGCCTCGGCCGCGACGGCGACCGCCGCTTCGGCGACGGTCGGCGGCAGCACGGTGACCACCGGGTAGTCGGTATCGAAAATCGGCTTGAGGTTGCCGGGGAAGGTCATCGCCGAGATGTGGATCACGTCATGGATATCCAGCGCGCTTACGTCGACCTCGACCACGTCGGGAATCTCGAGCGGCAGACATTCGACCTCGACCTCGCGCACCAGCGGCCCCAGGATGCCGCCCTCGGCCACGCCATGCGCCTTGCCAGTAAAGCGCAACGGCACCGAGACGCGCAGCGGTTGCGTGAGATCGACCTCGTAGAAATCGGCGTGGACGAAGTTGCCGCTGACTGGCGCGCGCTGGATCTCCTTGACGATGACGTGGCGGTCGTTGAGCTCGGACGAACTCGACGTGAGCCGCATCAGGCGCTGGCGGGCGCTGGCCGAGACGCGCGAGCGCAGCTCGGCGCCGCTTATCGCGATTGCGATCGGCTTGGTCTTGGGTCCGTAGAGAACCGCTGGGATGCGCCCTTCGCGGCGCAATCCGCTGCGGCGGCTCTTGGGCCGCGTTTCTCTGATTTCGGCGGCCAGTTCAACAGTCTCCATCACGTCCTCGTTTAAGCATTCGGCGTAAGATATTCGGGTAAATCATATGGCGTAAAATTGGAATCGGCTGACCCAGCCTCTCAAGTGAAAAGCGAGCTGACCGACTCTTCATTATGTATGCGCCGGATGGCTTCCGCTATAAGGCTCGCCACCGATAGCACCTTGAGCGAGGCGAGTTCCGCTTGCGCCTTGGCGCGCAGCGGGATGGTGTTGGTGGTAATCAGTTCCTTGAGGCATGACTTGTTCAGGCGCTCGCAGGCCGGGTCGGAGAGGATCGGATGGGTCGCGCAAGCCAGCACCTCGGTCGCCCCCGCGTTCATCACCACCTTGGCCGCCTCGGTAATCGTGCCGGCGGTGTCGATCATGTCGTCGACCAGCAGTGCCGAGCAGTCACGCACTTCGCCGACCAGCTGCATCTCGGCCACCTCGCTCGCGCGCGGGCGGCGTTTGTCGATGATCGCGAGGTTGGCGTTGAGCCGCCGCGCAAAGGCGCGCGCCCGCTCGACGCCGCCGGCATCGGGCGAGACCACCGTGAGGCGGCGGCCCTCCAAGCGCTTGCGCAGGTACTGGATCAGCACCGGCATCGCGTAAAGGTTGTCCACCGGGATATTGAAGAAGCCCTGGATCTGGCCGGCGTGGAGGTCGACCGTGAGCACGCGCAGGGCGCCCGCGGTGGTGATGACGTCGGCGACCAGCTTGGCGCTGATCGGCACGCGCGGAGCGACCTTGCGGTCCTGGCGCGCATAGCCGAAGTAGGGAATCACGGCCGTGATGCGCTTGGCCGAAGCGCGCCGGAGCGCGTCCATCAGCAACAACAGTTCCATCAGGTTTTCGTTGGGCGGCGTGCAAATCGACTGGAGCACGAAGCAATCGCCGCCACGCACATTCTCGCGCACTTCGACCATCACCTCGCCATCCGGGAAGCGGCCGACTTCCGCCTGGCCCAAATGTACGCCGAGATGCTCGCACACCTCGCGCGCCAGCGCCGGGTTGGAGTTGCCGGTGAAAATCTCCAGTTCGTCTTTCGCCCGTTCAGGCATCTCGGCCCCTCCGGCCAAGCCAAAATCGTAATTTCTCGCGCACTATGTCTTCGTCTCCATGCTCGGCCCGCCCGGATTCATCGAGCGGCCAAATCAAACCAAAATTTGATGGCTGGGCGGGAAGGATTCGAACCTTCGAATGCCAGGTCCAAAGCCTGGTGCCTTACCAGCTTGGCGACCGCCCAACACGGGCCGCGTCCCTTCCGTTCGCTCATGCCGAAGGGTCATGGAGCATAGCACAAGCCCTTGGCCGAGGCCGCTCACGCCGAGGCTGTATGCGCCGCATCGCCGCCCGCCGCTGCCCGTTCCATCTGATGAAGCTGTGGCGCGAAACCGTTGAGAAGCGGACGGCCCAAACTATTTGCCGCAGCGCACGGCGCGCTGCGGCCTGTGACGGGGATGTTAATGGATGGTGATTTTGAGTGTCAATCATAGCTTTCGACTAAGTTCCACAAGCGAGCCGCCGGAGAGGCCGGGTTTTGGAAGCGGCGGCGCGTTCGCGTGGCTAAGGAAGCGAATTTACGACGTAATATCGAGCCTGTGGAGGAGTCTGGCGCAATTTGGCGACTGCTTGAGTAGCCGCTTCGGCGCCGGCGAAGATTCCAAACACCGCGCCGCCGCTGCCCGACATCGACGCTCCCGCCGCTCCGGCCGCAATCAACGCCGACCGAATTTCCGCGATCTCCGGATACCGCGTCATCGCCACCGCCGCCAGGTCGTTTTGTAGCATCGCCGGGGTTATCTGGCCCGAGACGATCGCGCGCAGATGCTCCGCTGGCGCGGCGCCGCTCCATTGTTCGGGCAAAAGTGCGCGGAAGACTTCCGCCGTCGAGACCTCGACCGGCGGCACCGCGATTACCATCCACAATGGAATCCGCCAGAGCGGCGCGCGCCCGCCAAGCGCGTCGTCGTCGAGCGGAACGATACGCTCGCCCACGCCGCCGACGTGCGCGGGATGCGGGCCGAGGAAAAACGGGACGTCGGCTCCGAGCGTGAGCGCGACTCGGGCCAGCCGCGCCACGTCGTCGACGCGGCATAGCGCGGCCATCATGCGTAACACCGCGCCCGCGTCGCTCGAGCCGCCGCCCAGGCCCGCACCCGCGGGGATCTCCTTGCGTATATCGATCGCGACGTGGCGTGGCCGATGGATCGTGGGGCCGAACTCCCGCAGGAACGCCTCGGCGGCGCGCCAGGCCAGATTTTTGTCGCCCGTGGGGATGTCGTCGCGATCGCACTCCAGAGCGATCACTGTATCGGCTGCACTTTCAGGTTCCACGCGGATTTCCACCCGCACCCGATCGCAAAGCGAGACCGGGACGAAGACCGAGTCGAGTTCGTGATAGCCGTTGGCGCGCCGTCCGACGACTCGGAGGAAGAGATTTATTTTGGCGGGCGCCGGCTCCGCGAGCAGCTTGACCATCTGTGTGCCCTGGCGTGCGTTCCTGGAATCGTCGGAAAGTGAGACCGCGCGCGCCAGCGGCGTTGCTAGGGCGCGGGCGGCGGCGCGTTGCCACCCAAGGCAGCGCGGAGCCTGCGATGGACGTGGCGGTTGTCGCGCTGGATTATCACGATAAAGCCGATCAGCGTCAGCACCACGCCGGCCAGCACCAGCGCCTGCCCGGTGAGAAACGTCGCGTGGTAGAAGTCCATCCGCGCGGTCGCGTAGGAAAGCTGCCGCTGCGCGTCGGTGAACGGCGCCAGTACCGCGCGGTCGGTGCGCGGATCGAGTTCGTCGAAGCTACGGTACGCCTCGTCGGCTGCGGCATCCGCATGGCCGACGACGACGCGACTGTATTCCTGCGTGCGGGCGCGGCCGATCTCCCAATTTACCGCGCCGAGCACGATCAGCGCTAATCCGGCCATGATTCGCCAGTCGGTGTAAACGTCGGGCAGTTTCATCAGTGTTTGGCTGAACAATATGCGGCGGCCAGCGTCAAGACAACCCGGACGAGACGCGCCTATGCACCGCGCCGCGCGGCCGCTTCAATTGCTTTGAATTGCGCGCGTGACGCTCCAGCAGTTATGATCGATGGACGAAAGCGGCTGGTCTTTACGAAACAGGATGGTCCTTGGGAATCGTCCTGGGGGATCGTCCTGGAGGATAGTCCTGCGAACCCGGTGGATAACGCGCGTCTGAACTCACTGCTCGAGCGCTTCGCGGCTCGTGATCGGCTGGCCCTGGCGCGGCTGATCACGTTGGTCGAGAACCGCGCCGCCGTGGTCAGCACCGTGATGGAGCGGATCTACGCGCGCGTCGGCCACGCCTACATCATCGGGATAACCGGTGCGCCGGGAGCGGGCAAATCGACGCTGGTCAATCGCCTCATCGCCAAGTATCGCGCCCAGCGTAAGGAAGTCGGGGTACTCGCGATCGATCCTTCGAGTCCTTTTTCCGGCGGCGCGGTACTCGGCGACCGCGTGCGCATGACCGACCACTACCGCGACGCCGGCGTCTACATCCGCAGCCTCTCGAGCCGCGGCAGCCATGGCGGACTGAGCCGCGCCGCGCGCGAGGTCGTAAAGCTGCTCGACGCTTTCGGCTTCGACATCATAGTCATCGAGACCGTCGGCGTTGGGCAGACCGAACTCGCCGTGATGGATCTCGCCGACACCACCGTGGTGGTGACAGTGCCCGAAGGCGGCGACGGCGTGCAGGTGATGAAGGCCGGGCTGAATGAAATCGCCGACCTGTTCGTGGTCAACAAGGCCGACCGCGAGGGCGCCGACCGGGTCAAGGCTGAGCTCGAGCTGAGCGTGCATCTGAGCCGCCAGGACGCCGGATGGCTGCCGCCCGTGGTGTTGACGCAGGCGGCGGCCGACCAGGGCGTCGACGCGCTGGTGGCGGCGATCGCGCGCCATGCCGAGTACGTCGCGGCCCATCGCAGTCCCGAGCGCGAGCGCGAGCGGCGGACACGTGAGTTCGTCGAGGTGTTGACCGCCGAGATGGAAGAGCGCGCCGCGCGCGCGGTCCGCAACGGCGGCGCAAACGTGGTGGTCGGCGAAGTTCGCGCCGGCACCCTCAATCCGTACACCGCGGCGCGCCGCGTGATCGAGGATCGCAACGCGCTGAGCGAACTGCTGGCGGAGGGATCGGCCGTCGCGGCCGTACGCGATTAGCCCAAAGCGGCATTCGTCGAAAGCGGACTCATCAAAGCTTACTCGTAATGACGACGCGAAATAAATTACACCAGCCCGGCGCAACCGGCCGCCTGTTCGCCATCGGCGACATCCATGGATGCCCCGATGAGCTGGGCGTGATCCTCAACGCAATCAAGCCCGTGCGCGGCGACACGGTGGTGTTCGTCGGCGACTACGTGGATCGCGGGCCGTCGGCGCATGACGTGATCGAACTGCTGCTCGATCGCGAGCGCGCGGGCGGCGCCGAGTTCGTTTTTCTCAAGGGCAACCACGAGGACATGATGAGCGCGTTCCTCGGTCTGCCGGGCAACTACGGCGAGTCGTTCCTGTTCAATGGCGGCTCCGCCACGCTCGACAGCTACGGTGTGACCGAGCGCGAACTGCCCGAGGCGCGCGGCCACATCCCCGACCCGCATCTCGATTTCGTCAAACGCCTGGCCACCAGCTATCTGCGACCGCCTTACCTCTTCGTGCACGCCGGCGTGGTGCCGGCGCTCGAGCTCGAGGAGCAGCGCGTCGAGGACATGCTCTGGATTCGCCAGGAATTTATTTTCAGCCCGCACAAGCTGGGTTCCACCGTGATCTTCGGACACACCCCGATGAGGGCCGTGATGGTCGACCTGCCGTACAAGCTGGGCATCGACACCGGCCTGGTCTACGGCGGCAAGCTGAGCTGTATCGAGCTTACCGAGGGCGTTTTGTACCAGGTCGGCCGGGGCAGCCGTCAAGCGAAAACCAGCGCTATCGCGCTAAGCTAACTATGCAGGGCGCGGGTGGACCGGAACCGAGTGGCAGACAGCAATGACAACGAGGTTCCGGGATGGTCACGATCCAGGATTGAGCGCGATGCCAGTGGGCTGATCAAGCCCCGTCAGCAAACCGCTGATAACCGCGCCGCTTGTGACGGTGCCGTTGATCAGCATCGCCGGAGCGACGTTGCCGTTGCTACCCGGAGGATAAATCGTGATGGTATCGACACCGCCCCCAAGACTGCCATCGTTGGCGAGGTAGATGTTGCCGGCGGAGTCCACCGCGATGCCTACCGGAGTGTCCAGGCCGTTGCCCGTGCCGTAGAGGATGCGCGTCGGCGCGACGTTGCCGTTACTCCCGGCGGCAAACACCTCAAAGGAGCCGTTCGGGTCGCCGCCGTTATAGTCTTCTTCCGCCACATAAATGTTGGCGCTCGAGTCCAGCGCGATGCCCACCGGGGTACTGAGGCCGGTGTTGCCGCCGGTGATGATGGCGGTAGGCGTCACGTTGCCGTTGCTGTTGGGCGGGTAGACGGTGATGCTGTCGGCGCCGCCATTTTGGCTTCCTTCGTTAGCCACGTAGATGTTTCCGCTCGAATCCAACGCGAGGCCCATGGGCAGGTTGAGCCCGGTGTTGGCGCCGGTGATGACCGCGGTTGGTGTCACGTTTCCATTGCTGTTGGGCGGAAAGACCGTGATGCTGCCGGTGTTACCCACGGCGCTTCCCGCGTTGGCCACGTAGAGGTTGCCGCTCGAATCGAGGGCGACGCCAACCGGATAGTCCAAGCCGGTGTTGGCGCCGGTTATCGTCGCGACAGGATTGGGAGCGCCGCTGGCGCCCGCGGCATACACGGTGATTGCGTTGACGCCGGGATTGGCTGCATAGATATTGCCCGCCGAGTCGAGCGCGATGGCGCCGGGGTTCACCAGCGCGGGATTGGTGACCTGCGACAGCACATCGCCGAAGCTGCCAATTGAGTACACGCTGAGCGCCGCGCTGTTTGGGTTGGCGACAAAAATTGATGGCGGCGACGCCGCAATAGCGCTCAGCCCGGAGCGCGTGGCTCCTGCGTATATGACGCCGCTCAAGAAACATCCGAGCAGGACTTTTCCGGCTGCTGACTTCCACAGGTGCACGGTATTCTCCCCCCGTATCCAAGTCTCATGGCAGCTCAAAAGCTGCTAACTCAGCCGCCCGCATCAATAGTAATTCAAATCACTTGGCCGATGGCGCGCCTGTATCTTTAGTTGGCAGCTCTCCTGAATCGTCGAAAGCACAAATGGTGTTGTGAGGCTCACCAGGGCGGTTTTTATAGGCTATTCCAATGGGCCCGAGTCAACTTCGTAGGTAGTGGTTGGCGAACGTCGTGCGGCCTGAAGCGCATCTTTTGCACTTACAGCCACCGATGGATCGGAGTCCGCGGCTAAGGTGTTCAGATACTTGAGCGCTTCAGGTGTGCCGATATCGGCGAATACATTGGCGGCAAACTCCCGTGTGAATTGATTATCGCTCTCAGACCACTTGATGGCATCAGCCATGCCGGCATCGCGCGAGATGCCGAGAAAGCGCTCGATTTTTGCGGCCTCGGCTTTCACACAGTCCGGACCGCCCGCGTCAGAGGTCTGCTCCGATGCTTCGGGTTGGGAAGGCGGCGCCGTCTGCGGCAGGATCATCCGTAACCTCAACTGTGGTCCACTGCCCTCTGACGGCTGGCCTTCGAATGTCTGGACCCGTTCACTGACAGGGGTCGGGGTTGGCGACGGAGCCAGCCGCCGGGTCAGTTCCTGCAGCCTTTGCCGATAGAACCCTTTGAACCGACCACTGACGTCGGCATAGCTGGTGCCCGTCCAGGCGAAAATGACCGGCCAGTGTAATCCGCACTGCGCTCCTCCCTGATAGAAACCCACTTCCATGTCAACGATGAGTTCATGCCTCCCATCACCGGCGATATCCTTGACCAGTTTACTGACGTCATCGCCCTGATCTCTCTCGGTCGTTGGAAGCATAGCGACTTCAAGGCCGGACGCGGTGCGATCAACAATCTCGATGTCGTTGCAAAACCCGCGGCCGCTGGAATCGAAGGCGGCAACCATGGACAGGGTGTCTGCCCGGCGCAGATCCACGAAGGTGAATGAACACAGGGTTGAATCGCCGTTGGTGCTCGTGTCGCTAAGCCCCAGAAGCTCCTCCACCTCCTTCCGCGGCGGAGGTTCTTTGGCGAGGCTGTGGGGAGCGTTTACAGACCAATCCGCTGACACCAGCGGAGACGGCGTCGCTGCTGCTGCGGCGCGCGCCGATAAGAGCGCGCACTAACATCCGGCAAAACAGATCCTACTTATAATAAGTTTGTTCACTTGGCTTATTCATCACCACTTTTCAAGCTTGGCACAATCAGCAACTCGGCTTCATGATCCCCCGAACCGCGTCGACATAATTCGTCGCGCCTTTTCCCTTAGGCAACGTATTCTCTTGCCATTGCCATGAACCGCCCGTGCAAATGTTTCTGATGTCTTCTCCACCGGTGCCGGGGCTGGGGCAAGCTATTTTTCCACTGACGGTCCCGCCTACGCATGCGGGGTAATGTACTGAGTCTTGAGCCAGTAGCAGCCGTCTGTATCAACAGTAGCCAGATCACTTGGCCGATGGCGCGCCTGTATCTTTAGTAAGCAGCTCCGCCTGAATCGTTGGAAACACAAATGGCTTTGTAACATCCTCCAGGGCACCTTTTGCGAACCGAGCGACGTCGGGGTCAGGATCTCTGCTCAGGGTTCGCAGGTCTCCAATGGCCTCTGGAGTACGTATATCGTCCAAGACGAACACGGCGAATTCGCGATCATCGGGATTGTTGCTGTTCTTCCACTTTATCGCCTCGAGCATTCCCGCATCGCTCGACATGCCAAGGAAGCGCTCGATCTTTGCTGCCTCGGCCTTCAAACAGTCCGTGTCGCCCGTGTCAGAGGTCGCTTCTGACGATTCGGATTCCGAAGTCGGAGACGCCTGCGGCAGCATCATCCGTAACCTCAACTGTGGTCCACTGCCCCCTAACGGCTGGCTTTCGAATGTCTGGACCCGTTCACTGACAGGGGTCGGGGTTGGCGACGGAGCCAGCCGCCGGGTCAGCTCCTGCAGCCTTTGTCGATAGAAACCTTTGAAGTCTTGGCTTACGTTGGCGTAGCCGGCTCCGTTCCAGGCGTATATCACGGACCAGAGAGCGCTGCAGTGGTCGCGTCCAGCCCAGGCGAAGCTCCTGTCCACGACTACTTCGTGGTTGCCATCGCCATTAAGGTCGTTGATACCCTCGAAAACACCGTCTGCACCAAAATCATAGTCCTCGACGCCGGCCGGGGTCTTGTCGTAAACGTCGAAGTCATTGCAGTCCGCGGTGCCGCCTTCGTCGTAGGTAACCGCCAGCGACAACTCTCCCGAATGGCGCAGGTCGGTAAACTGAAACGAACAGAGCTTGCCCACATTCGCGTAATTCTGATTGCCAGTCCACAGATCATTCAGGAATTTCCATACGGCCTGCTTGGGTTGGGCATTTAGACTCTGCGCCTGCTTTGCCGACCAATCGACAGTGGCTAGGTCAGAGTGCGGAGATGCGGTTTGCGCTTCCGCAAATGGCGCGTATAGGAAGGTCAGAAGACAGATGATGCCGATTCGCTTATTCATGCTTTTTTACAGACTTTCTTGCAGCTCGTGACGTTTGTAAAGGGAGGATCCAAGGGAATACTTGGCGTCGCGGGACTCGAAGAGGTAGAACCGCCGGGTGGGATCCTATTACGAACCTGCATCGAGCTGACCGAGGGCGTGCTGTACCAGGTAAGCCGCCACGGCCGTCAGGCAAAAACCAGCACCATCGCCTTGAGCTAGACTCCTTCCAAATTGACCTGAGGCTGGTTCAAGGTTGACCTGAGGCTCGTTGAAGCGGAACCGAGGCTCTTTTACGCTCGCCCCGCTCCGGCTAATGTTGACGGTTCGGTGGCGACGTAGCTCAGTTGGTTAGAGCATGCGGCTCATATCCGCAGTGTCGTAGGTTCGACTCCTACCGTCGCCACTCTCATCGAGAGGTTCCGCCAGTGCCATCAAAGTCGCAATCGATAATCGATCCGTCCAAGGCCCGCGCCGGCCATCCGTTTCACATGTTCGACGCCATAGCCGCGCAGCCCGCGGCGATCGCGGACGCGGTCGCGCGCAATCGCGAAGGCGTGGCGGCACTGGCGCGCGCGCTCAAGCAGACGCCGTCGCTCACGATGGCCGGGATGGGCACGTCGCTCAACGGCGCGATTTACGGCGAGTACTGGCTGCGCACCATCGGACGAATGGCCTCGGTCCGCGCGGTCAGCTCGTTCGACGCCGTGAATTATGGGCTTAAACCTGCGGCAGGCGGCGCCCTACTCGTGCTGTCGCATCGCGGATGGAAACAGTACTCGGCGCGTGCGGTGGCCGAGGCCAAGGCCGCCGGCGTCGTGACCGCCGCGATCTGCGGCCAGGGGCCCGACGAGGGGGCGCGCCAGGCGGAGCATCTGCTGCTTACGACCGAGCAGGAGCAGTCGGCGGCGCATACCAAGAGCCTGACGGCCGCGATGGCGTTGCTGTTCGCGTTGGCGCTCGAGCTTCGCACGCAAGGCGACGGCGACGACCCTGAGACGCAGCGCTTGCGGACGGAGTTCGAGGCGATACCGGATCTGATAGGCCGGCGCCTCACCGACGATTCGCGCGAGCGCGACGCGGCCGAGCAGTTGCGCAACTACCGGCGCATCGTGATCCTCGGCGGCGGACCCAACTATCCGACCGCGCGCGAGATCTCGCTCAAGCTCAAGGAGACCAGCTTCGCCTATGCCGAGGGGATGCAGGTCGAGGAATTTCTGCACGGCCCGATAAGCGCGGCCGATCGCGACACCCTGGTCATCATCGCCAGCGGCGGCGGTGCGGCCGGCGCGCGCGCCGTGCAGGTGTCCAACGCGCTCGGCGAGATCGGCGCCGAGCGCCTGGGCATCCATACCCGCGCTGGTTCAGCGCTGGCCGAGGCGGTCGACGTCGGAATCCAGGTCGAGGGCGAGGACGAGGCGCTGAGCCCGTTCGCGCTGCTGCTCTCGCTGCAGCTTTTCACCTACTGGCTGGCGGTGAAACGCGGATGCAATCCCGACCTGGCGCATCGCGACGACGCGCGCCACGTCAAAGCCGCGACCCATTTCGAGATGTAACCGCCTCGCTCTAAGATTCCTCTCACCAGTGTCACTGAAAAAAGGGTTGGTGAAATCGCGCGGCTCGGCTAACGTCGCGCCGTGATGCTGGCCCGGCTCGCCAAGCCTGTCGCGGCACTCGCGCTTGCGGCCGCGATCATGGCGCTAATCCTGTTCGCGCTTGGCGCCTCGCCGCTCGCCGTGTTCGCCGCGCTATGGGAGGGCGCATTCGGCAACTGGCTCGCCGCCACCGACACCCTGGTCAAAACGACGCCGCTGATTTTCACCGGGCTTGCGGTGTCGATCGCCTTTCGCGGGGCGCTGTGGAATATCGGCGCCGAGGGCCAGTTGCTGGTAGGCGCGCTGGCCGCGGGCGCGCTGGGAATCGCACTCGATGGATGGCCCCGGCCGCTGGCGGTGGCGATGGTGCTGCTGGCCGGAGCGGCAGGCGGCGCGTTATGGAGCGGAATTTGCGGATGGCTTCGCGAGCGGCGCGCGGTGAGCGAAGTCATCAGCACCATCATGCTCAACTTCGTCGCCGTGCAGCTTCTGAGCTACGCCGTGCACGGCCCGCTGATCGAACCCTCGCGTTCATACCCCAAGAGCGCGCCAATCGCACGCGCCGCCGAGCTGTGGACCTTCGCGCCGCCGAGCCGGCTCAACGCCGGAATGATTCTCGCGGTGGCGCTGGCGTTCGGTTCATGGCTCTGGCTCTTCCATAGCCGCAGCGGTTTCGAGTTGCGCGCGATGGGCCGCAACCGGCGCGTCGCGGCCTTCTTCGGCATCCCGGTCGCGCGGCTGGGAATCGCGACGATGGCGCTCAGCGGGGCGCTCGCCGGCCTGGGCGGCGCGGTGCAGGTTTCCGCAATCACGCATCGGCTGTACGAGAGTTTCTCACCCGGATGGGGCTACGAGGCGATCGCGGTGGCGCTGGTTGCGCGGCTCAACCCGCTCGGTGTGATGCTCACGGCGCTGCTGTTCGGCGCGCTCGACAACGGCTCGCAGACGATGCAGCGCGGCCAGGGCGTATCGCCGGAGCTGGTACAGGTGATCCAGGGGATAGTGATCCTGATTCTGCTCGCCTTCGACACCAGGGCGTGGGCGCAACTTGGCGATACGCTGTGGCCCGGCGGCGGCGGCGCGGCGCGCGCGTCGGCTCCGCAAGCCGGTGCGGCGGCCGGGAGCGGCGGCGATGCTTGAGGCGTTCCTGGCCTCGACGGTCGCGATGGCAACGCCGATTCTGCTCGCGGCGCTCGGCGAGTTGCTGGTCGAACAAAGCGGAGTGATCAATGTCGGCATCGAGGGCTCGATGCTGGCCGGGGCATTCTTCGCGCTGGCGGCGGCCTACTTCAGCGGCAGCCTCGCGCTCGGACTGCTCGCGGGGGTCGCCGCGGCCGTCGCGCTCAACGCGCTACTGGCGCTGTTGGTCGTCAACCTCGCGGTGAACCAGGTCGTAGCCGGCACCGCGCTCGATATTCTCGCGCTCGGGTTGACCGGCGTTTTCTACCGCCAGATGTTCGGCGTAACCGGCAGCGCCTTTGTAGTGAGACAGTTGGGCGCGGTGGCCCTGGGACCACTGGCGCGCATTCCGGTCGTCGGACGCGCCTTCTTCGATCAGAACGTGCTGGTATACATTGCGTTCGCGATGGTGCCGCTGTTCGCGTTCGTGATCTCGCGCACGCGCTACGGACTGCGCCTGCGCGCGGCGGGCGAGCGGCCCGAAGCGGCCGACGCGCTGGGGCTCGGCGTATATCGGCTGAGATGGGAGGCGCTTGTGGTCGCGGGAGTGCTGACGGGGCTGAGCGGCGCGTTCTTGACCCTCGCCTACGCGGGCACCTTCGTCGAGGGAATGTCGGCCGGCCGCGGCTTCGTCGCGCTCTCGGTGGTGATTCTCGGGCGCTGGAAGGCGTGGGGATGCGCGGCGGCCTCGGTGCTGTTCGGCGCGGCGATGGCATTGCAATTCGGCCTGCAGGCGCTCGGCACGGCGGTGCCGTACCAGGTGTTTCTCGCGCTGCCCTATGCGCTGACGCTGGTGGTGCTGGCGGGCTTCGGCGGCCAAGCCGATGCGCCGAGCGCGCTCGGCGAGCCCTACGTGCGCCCGTGAGCCGGAGGCCAGCGAGCTTTTCGACCGTCTCGTAAAGCCCCGCTCCGCTATTGTCGAGGCCTACTTCAGCGGCAGCCGCGCGCTTGGATTGTTGGCGGGGATTGGGTTAATCGCGAACCCCGCGGGCTTTAAACCTTCCTCTGAGGCAAAAACTGGTTCTTAGTGCATGGCGAGGGAAAGAGCGGATAAATATGAATTCAAGAATACCTCCTTCATCTAAAAATGTCGCGGCTCGTGGAGTGAGGTGGCTCAGTTCGTTGAGACAGAAAGAACATAGATATTACCGTAATAAAAGAGAATTTGCATTTCAAAACTATCTTTGACAACATCCGTCCTGGCTGCGTCAGACAAAGTTAGTGCATTCTCAAAGGGATGGGCTCCATGAGAATTCAAAAGCTAGCGGCTTCGTTGCTAACTCCCAAGGCCAGCATAGCGGCGTTCGCCTCCTATATCGGTCAAAGAGTCTTGGGCGCGCGAGCGGAAATCGGGTCGGCAGAGTCGCGTCTGGCGACGCGGTTTCCTGCATCGAAGAAGCTACTATGCGTTGTTCTGTCGATTGTGGCGGTTGGTTTGTGCTGCGGCAGCGATAGCAGCGCGAATACGAACAACCCGGCCTTTACGGGTGCTTGCGGACCGTTACCACCGCCTTCCTGGCCGAACTTTAAAACTCGGCTTGACGCGTTCGTCATGGCGAACTGCTACGGCGTCCAGAAGCAGAACTGGCCGCACGAAGCGGACCGGCGCAGCAGCGAGGGTCTCCACAGCCCCTACGTGAAACTGTGGTACTCGCCCCAGCTCTATAGGTGGATGACTCTCCGGAACCGGCAAGGTCAGATACCTGACGGCTCGGTGGTCATCAAGGAAGAATATGACGATGACGTTGCGAGTTCTCCGATTTGCTTCTGGAGCGTGATGATCAGGGATTCAAACCTTTGGTGGGACGGCTGGTCCTGGGCGGTCGTCGGGGTCGAAGGAGCATGTGGCGCGGCTCCTCCGCCGACACCCCCCTCAGCGAACGGATGCCCTGACCCACAGTTTTCGTTCAATGGCCCCACCGCTATCAACTGCATAGGCTGCCACGCCTCGGCAATCTCAGGCTCCTCGACAAACGCGGGCAACCCTGGAACCGGAACTTACTCCACGCCGGAATTCGTGACCCCCGCGACCGAGGGGAACGTGAACGCAACGCTCCCGTTGTTCTTTCCGCCGATCCAAACGGAAGCCGCGCTCCTTGCGCTATCGGGCAACGGCTCGCTCTTTCCGCCTCCCAGGGTAGCGTGCATGGTGCCCGTAACAAAGGATCTAGTGGCGTCAAAGCCTTATACCTCGAATCCTCATACTACGGGGCCTTCGCTGTTCGTTACTTCGAATCAATGCGCGAGCTGCCACGACGCTACTGACAACACCCCGTTGCCCACCCACATGCTTTTTCCGGACCAACAGGTTCCGGGGCCACCCGACCCGAACTCGATCAACCTGTCGACCTACGGCGAATGGCGCTATTCAATGATGGGTCTCTCCGGCCGTGACCCTGTTTTCTTCGCCCAACTTGATACCGAATCGACTGTACATTCCGAGCTCAAAGGCAAGCCCAATGCTCCCGGCTTCATTCAGGATACGTGTCTTAGTTGCCACGGAGTGATGGGCCAGCGCCAGTACCACCTGGACAAGGGAAACGGACCGCGTACCTTCTTTACGCGCAATCAATTGAATGACCCCAACTCGAAGTATGCGGCTCTGGCACGCGACGGTGTCTCCTGTATGGTGTGTCATCAAATGATCGACCATAAGCTGGACGATCCCTCTACCTACACCGGGAAGTTCCTCCTCGGGCCTCCGGGCCAAGTCTTTGGTCCGTATCCATCCGGCAATTCGCTGGAGAAGGTTAGCGACGATGTAATCCCGGCGCCGATGATAAACTCGGTGGGAATCGTACCGGTATTTGGATCTCAGGTCGGAGAGTCAAAACTGTGCGCCTCTTGCCACACGATCGTGCTCCCTGTCTATGACGCCAGAGGCAGGCAGGTTCGCACCGATTTTGAGCAGACCACTTACTTCGAGTGGCTCAACAGCATCTTCGCTAACGCAAACTACCGATCGTGCCAGAACTGCCATATGCCCGACAATTTCAAGGGCACTAAGCTGGCGTACCAAATCGCCAACATCGAGGACAGCACGTTCCCGGTGGTACCAGAGGTCGGCACACCTACAAGTTTGCCCCCCGACCAATTGGTTCTCGAGACACGTACGGAGTATGGGCGTCATCAGCTCAACGGCATCAACCTCTTCGCACTCGAAATGTTCGATCAGTTCAGGACCGTTTTGGGGTTATATGCGACAGATGGGTTGTTACCCGACCCCCTGCGGAGTACCTATAACGGCCAGCAAAATGCGGTTGATGGAGCGGTCATGCAGGCGCAGTCCAGTGCCCAAGTGAGCTTCGACTCGGTGATGATGAATGGAAGTCAGCTCCAGGCAGACGTTCGAGTCAAGAATCTGGCCGGTCACAAGCTGCCTTCGGGAGTCAGTTTCCGCCGCGCATTCCTGGACTTCCAGGTTCTCGACGCTCAAAACCACGTGCTGTGGGAATCTGGCGGGACCAATGCTAACGGCGTCATTACCGACACGGCTGGCCATCAGCTGCCTACCGAATTCTTCAGCCGCTTCCAGCAGTCCTTTCAACCTCACTTCTGGAAGGGCAGTCCGATTACTAGCGATCGACAGGTTGAGATCTACGAGGAGATGGTGCGCGATCCTCAGGGACGGTTGACCACCAGTTTTCTCAGTCTCGACGACAAGGTTAAGGACAATCGCATTCAGCCCCAGGGTTGGTCTTTCTCAGGTCCAAAGGGCGATATTACCCAATCCGAGGGTACAGGAGCTGATCCGAACTATCAAAATGGATGTGGCTGCAGCGTGGTGCGTTACCAATTACCCCTGACAGCAGTTCCCAACGCGGCTAAGGTCCAGGCCACTTTGTACTATCAGAGCATTCCTCCGTACTACCTGCGCCAGCGCTCCGAGGATGCCAATGGCCCGGACACCGCGAGGCTGATCAAGTTCACCAACCAGTTGGACGTAAACAAATACACTGAGATTTCCAACTGGAAACTAAAAATCGCCAGCTCCGGGCCCGTCGACATACCGTGAGCCGAGTCGGAACTTTGCGAAATAGCCAACGCAGTCTACTCGGCAGGTCTACGATGGGCCAAAGACGACCGGAGGGCTGACAGCCACTTTGACAGCTTCTCAGGACGCTAAAGTGCGCGGCGGCGCGCGCCGTCCGAGCGAGAAGTATGGCTGGCCGAATTTCCTCTTTACTGACGCGGCGCCCCGCGCCTCAGCGAGTCAGCTATGCACGAGGAGCCGGCGCGCGCGGCAAGCGGCGCGCGGCCTCAACTTGCCTTGCGGTTGCGCGTGCGACGCATCCGAAGTTTGCGCCTGCGCGACTGGATCGGGTCCGTGCGGCGCTTGCGCGCGAGTTTGCGGTTGCGCCGGTTGCGCTGGCGGGAAGCTGGGTTCATCAATTCACCTTACGGGTGTTGCAATCTGATTTATCGGTGCCGCGGCGTTTATCGGCGCGGCGGCCGCATTCATCTGCGCCGCGACAGCCGCGGCGGCGTTTGTCCGCACGGCGGCCGCGGGCACCCCTGCCGCGGCCTCGCCTGCGGGCGCCGTGACACGGATCGTCGCGCCCCGCTCGTTGGCGACCTCGGCCACGGGCGCGCTCGGCGCCTCAGCCACGGTCGGCCGCTCGCCCGCCGCGAACGGAGATACCGCTTCGAACGTGGCCACGACTTCGCTGCGATCGCGCACGAGAACCTGTCCGACGGGCTGATCCGAGGCCAACGGTCCAGATAACGACGCCGGCACGGCGAAGTCCATCTTGAGCTCGCCCGCGTCCTTCTTCGGCACGACCACCGAGACGGAGCGCTGCGCTACCGGCTGCATCACTTCATTTGCGCCGACCCGCACCTGCATCGGCAAAAGCTGGCCCTGTTTGACCACCTCGACCTTCTCGAAGTTGTCGAAGCCCCAATCGAGCAGCTTGGCGGCCTGCACGAAACGTTGCCCGTTGGAGGGCGCGCCCAGCACTACCGCGATGAGGCGCATGTTGCCGCGCCGCGCAGTGGCGGTCAGGTTGAACCCTGCCTTCAGCGTGAAGCCGGTCTTGAGCCCATCGGCGCCGTCGAAGTGGCCGATCAGATGGTTGGTGTTGTGCAGTATCGCCGCCCCGTCGTCAAACGGCGCGGTCTCCATCGACGACCATTGCAGAAGGTCGGTCTGATGGATGAGCGCGCGGGCGAGTGTCGCAAGGTCGTAGGCGTCGGTTACGTCGGCGTCATGCAGCGGCGTGGGCGGCAAGCCCTCGACCGTGCCGTAAACGGTATGAGCCATCCCGAGACTCCGCGCGCGCGCGTTCATCATCTGGACGCAGCGTGAAGTCGAGCCGCAGATCTCCTCGGCTACGGCAACCGCGGCGTCGTTGGCCGACCGGATAAGCGCGGCCTTCATCAACTCGCCGAGCGGGATCACATCGCCGGGATGTAAACCCAAGTGCGAACCACCGGTGAAGGCGGCGTTGGCGGTGATCGTCGCCGGCGAGCTGAGATGAAAGCGGCCGGCCTTGATCTGATCCTCGGCAACCATCAACAGCATCATCTTGGCCATCGAGGCCGGCGGCCATTCGATACCACCGTTGTAGTCGTAGATGATCCTGCCCGTGTCGGCGTCCTCGAGCAGCAGGGCGTGATAGAGCACCACCGTGCCGGTGCGTACGTGGTGATGCGAAACCCGGTGCTTGCGATGGGGCTTGGCGCTCGCGGCCCTCGCCGGCGCGGCGGCCATCAGTATGGCAGCCGACAACAGAACCGCCGCCACGGAGATCAGCCGCCGCGAGATCAACCGCGAGATCAACTGATCGATCAACCTCGCCCGCCGCGGACGCCTTACCATCACCATTTTCACCATCGCCGCGTCCCCGCCTCGCTTATCTTGCGCATCCCGCCCATCCTACCCATCCTATCCATCCTGCCCATACCCGCCTGCCCATTACCCGCCGCCCATCCCGGCCCTCAGCGCACACGAGCGAAGTCACCCACGCGATCCGAGGCGTTCTTTGCGTCGGCGCGCGTCGCGCGCTCGAGTATCGTCAGGTTCTCGCGAGCCGGGGTGTAGGCCGGATCCGCCCGCAGCAAGTCCGACCATTCCTCGCGCGCGAGCGTGTACCGCCCCTGTTCCGCGTAGATGAGGCCCAGCGTGTTGTGCGCGTCGACCTCCCGCGGATTGAGTGTCAGCGAGAGCAACATCTCTTTCTCCGCGTCGCCGAGCATCCCGCGCCGCTCGTATATCAGCCCCAGGTTAAAGTGAGTCTCGGGCTGATAGGGTCCTAGCAAAGTCGCCAGCCGCAACACTTCGGTTGCGTTCTCGAGCTGGCCGTCTTCGAGGTAGACCAGCCCCAGGTTGAGAAACAGTTGCCAATCGTCCAGCCCCAATTCGACCGCTCGGCGGTACTCATTCAATTCGTGCCGATGCTGCCCGAGGACCCCGTAGGCGAAGCCGAGATGGTAGTGGGCGACAGCGTTATCGGGATGTTCGCGAATAACGATCAGATGGCGGCGGATGGCCGCAGGATAGTCTTCCATCCCGAGGTAGTAGTCGGCCAGCGGATCGCAAACCTGTGGGTCCGAGGAGGAGTTTCTCGAGGCGCGCGCCACACTCGGCCACAGCGTTGCCGAGCAAATCAGCAACACGAAAACGAGCCGAAACGCGCGGTAACTACTCAAAATCATAAGCCTGTTGGCCCAAAGCCCAACCGGCTCCTAAAACCTTAGCAGGAAAATGAAATCAATAAAAAGCGCGCGACGCCTTTCGGCGCCGCGCGCTTGAAGAAAATGCCGTTTTGGGGGCACCACAGCCTTATGCGGCCATGGCCAACCGCTTCAAAACGGCATCGCAAACCTTGGAAGCAGATTCGCCGCTATTAGTTACTGCCCAGCCGGAGCAGCCGGAGTGGCCGAAGATGCTGGTTCACCCTTCATCGAGGACTTCTTGTGGTGGTGCTTCTTTGCCATGTGATGCTTCTTCATCATAGGCGTCGCTTCAGCCGCGGGAGCCGCCGCCGACGCGCTGGCCTCCGGAGCTTGCGCATGCACAACCGGAACCATCAGGGCACCGGCGAACAGCGCCGCACTCAAAATCGTCAGAGTCCGCTTCATACCAATTTCTCCTTTATCCTTTGGCGGCTGTGCTTTGCAGGCCGCATGTCCAATACCATTGCCATTGCCGTGCCATCGAAAAACCGAGCTAATCCGCTCGGCTGAAGTGCTGTGGTGGGTTTTGCCTGACGCAGTTCGTCTAGGAGTCATACGTTTTGCGGTGTGGTTCGCCGATTCTGAATCGCAAAATCGCGCCAACTAGCGCTCGCTGCGAGCGCTCTCATCCTCGCGGCGCGCGCGCTGCAAGCGCCCGTAAAGCAAAAGCAGCTCCCGGAAGGCGCGCGCGATTACCTTGAGGCTGGCGCCGGATTGCTCGCCGGCCACGCGCGGCAGGTGACGGACATCGACTTCACAAATCTTCGCTCCCCGCCCGGCCAGTTGCGCCATCAGCTCGGCCGAGATCATCGCGCCCTTGGCCTGCAAGTCGAGCTCCTCGAGCAGATCGCGCCTGAACAATTTCAGCCCGCAATCGACATCGCTTATGCGGATGCCCAGCAGCAGGCGCATCAGCAGCGTCCATGCCTTTCCGTTGACCCGCCGCATCAAATGATCGGCGCGATGCGTCCGGTTCCCGACCACGACATCATATTCCGGCACCTTGGCCGTCAGGCGGGCGAGGTCGGAAACCTCGAACTGGCCGTCGCCGTCGCACAGCACGACCCACGGCTCGTTGCAAGCGCGAATCCCAGAGATTACCGCGGCGCCATAGCCGCGATTGGCAGGATGATGAACCACCTTGAGGCGAGGATTGGCGGCCGCCAGGCGATCGGCAATTTCGCCCGTGCGGTCGCGGCTGCCGTCGTCGACCACGACGATTTCATGCTGACGGGCGATCCTGGGAAGTTCGGCCTCCAGCGCCACTGCCACCCGTTCGATGTTGCCCTCCTCGTTGTGGCAGGGCAGGAAGACGCTGACACCGGGCAGGCGGGCCGGTTCAGTCACCGAGCGCGCGGTAGCCGCCACGGAAAAAGAGCAGGGGTTTGCGGTCGACGGTCGCCGCCTCCTCGATCTCGCCGACATAGATAGTGTGGTCGCCGCCCGGATACGCCGCGGCGAGCCGGCACTCGATGTAGCCGAGGGTGCCATCGAGGATCGGCGCTCCGTTGGCCCCCGTCCGGTAGGCCACGCCCTCGAACTTGGGGCCGCCGCTGACGGCGAAGCGTCGCGACAGCGCCTCCTGGTCGTCGGCCAGTATGTTTACCGTGAAGACCTTGCTCTCCTCGAAGTAGGGATAACTCTCGGCCTTCTTGTCGACCGAGATCAACAACAACGGCGGGTCCAGTGAGACCGAGGTAAAGGCGTTCGCAGTCAGGCCGTAGGGCGTGCCGTCGGTGGAGTGGGTGGTGATCACAGTTACGCCGGTGGCGAAATGTCCCATCACTCGGCGCAGTTCATTTCTATCGATAGCCATTCGGGAGTACTCCGCGTGGCGGATGCTAGCAGAGCGGTTTGCCGACCGTCAATTTAAAGTTCGGCAAAGTTCGGCAGGTAAGGAGCTCACGGCAGCGCGGCGCCACGGCAGACTCTGGCGGCCCGCCCGCCGCCGGCTACCACCCGGAGCGGTCGCGCGGCAGCACATCGCGTCCGCCCAGGTATACGTAATCGAGTTCGAGCGAGGTCAGCGGCCGCTCGTTGCTCACGACCCGAACGCCGACCGGTTGGGCCACGAATATCGTATGGTCCCCGGCGATGACGTTGTTGACCACCCGCGCCTCGATCGAGACCATCGCCTGCTTCAGCCACGGCACGCCGAGGGCGGGCGACAGTTCATATTCGATGTCCGTGAGGTTGTCGGGACGGCGCGCCCGCGACGAGTAAAAATAATCCTCCAGCGCCTTGCCTCGCGCACCCACCACGTTAAAGCCGAGCACCCCCGTGCGCAGCAGTGCGGCACGCGAGAAGTGGTTGTTATCCACCGCCGCCGTGAACAGCGGCGGCTCGCCGGAGACCTGGGTCACCCACGACGAGGACATCCCGTGATGATGGCCGCCGTCGACCACCGTCAGCACGTAGATGCCGGTGGTAAGCGAAGCAAAGGCGCGTGCGAGATCGTTATCCATCGAGACACCAGCTATTGTTGCAATATTATTGGAAGACGGTCGTATCACAGGCTATTGAGAATTGACCCGGCGGCCAAGCTCTTCCACAATTATGCCGGCGGTGGGAAAGATGCGATGAAGGCTGTGTTGCGGCTGGCTTGGAGGGGAGCAACCTTCGCGGGCGCGATCGCGATGTTATACGCCGCGAACGCGCGTGCGCTGGACAATCCAGCGGGCGCGGCCCCCCTCGCCTCGTCGTCGTCCGCAACCCCGACTTCGGCAACCGCTGCCTTCGCCACGCCCGCGGCGGCCCTTGCGCAGGCAGCGGCCGCTGAGCCCGCCGTCTCGTCCGTCCTCAAGCCCGGCCAATGGGTAGTGCTGCCGCCGGTTCAGCCAGCGGCATCCATGCGCCCGGGCGTCGCCGCGACTCCCAGCGTCGCGGCGGCTCCGATGCCCACGCCCGCCGCGGCAGTCGCGCCAGTGTCCGTTGCACCGATGGCGCCGGCAGTCGCGCCAGCGGCCGTCGCACCGGCGGCGGCCACTGCTGCGAGCCCCGCCGCACCAGCGGTATCGGCCAGTGGCGCGGCGTTAAGTGCGGCCGCACCGCCAGCGGGCTCGGCGTCGCCCGCGCCTACGCCGAGCCTGGCGGCGCTCACGCCGCCAGGTGGCGCTACGGCAACCGCGCCGCTTGACGGCGCGGTTGCCGTAGCGCCCGCCGGGACATCCACGCCGGCCGCCGGCGCGGGGGCAAAAGATCAGCCGACGCAGGGCGTGATCGCTTTGCGCAACACCAAAGATCCCTCAATTGTACAAAATCCGTATAGCTGGTCCGTGATGGTGTACAAGTCGCAGCACCGGCTTGTCGTCTATTACCAGGGGCATCTCTACAAAGAGTATCACGCGGTATTCGGGCGCAATCTCGATCCCGGGACCAAGCTATGGTCGGGCGACCGCCGGACGCCCGAAGGCGCCTATACAATCGTCGCCAAGCGGCTCAATTCGCGCTGGCGGTACTTCCTGAAGCTCGATTACCCCAACGGCGCCGATCGCGCGCGCTACGAGCAACTGGTCGAGCATGGCGAAGTGCCGCGCTTCCATGGCCACGCGATTTCCCCGGGCGACGGGATCGGAATCCATGGCACCGACGAGCCGATCCTCAACACCGGTAACGTCAACTGGACTACCGGATGCATCTCGGTCGACAATGGCTCGATTGACGAGCTCGAAACGCTTCTGCCAGTCGGCACGCTCGTGGTAATCAAGCCCTGAGAGCGGAGCGCGCCGCGACCCGGATGCGCCACGCGCCATACACAATCTGAGAACCGTGCGAGGGAGTGATGCGATGGACCCGAGTATCTCGAGTATCCCATTGACGGGTGAGTTCAACTTTACGCGCCTGGAAAAAGTGGCTTTCGGGCCGGGCAAGGCCGCGGACCTCGGGCGCGAACTCGAGCGCCGGGGACTCAACCGCGCGCTGATCGTGACCGGCAAAACCCTGGGCAGCTCAAAACTGCTCGAGCAGGTGACCGGGGCGGCCGGCGGTCGCTTGGCGGGAGTGTTCAAGGGCGCGCGCCAGCACGTGCCCTCGCAAACCGTGACCGCGCTGGTCGAGGAGTACAAGCGCACCGGCGCGGACTGCATGGTGAGCTTTGGCGGCGGGAGCCCGATCGATACGGTGAAGGTTGCCGCCAAGCGCATCCTGGAGGGCTCGAGCCCCGGCGCCGCGGCCGCGCATACCATCGACTTCGAGGCGACCGAGGTGGCGGGCGGGCCCGACCTGATCCACATCGCGATGCCGACCACGCTCTCGGCCGGCGAGTTCACGCCGATCGGCGGCGTCACCGACGAGTCGAGCAACGTCAAGGGCGGCGTGGTCGATCCGCGCCTGGCGCCGCGCACCATCATTCTCGACCCCGAACTGACGGTCGAAACCCCGGCCTGGCTCTGGACCGCGACCGGAATGCGCGCGATGGATCATGCGGTCGAGGTTATCTACTCGTCGCGCCATCAGTTGATCGTCGACACGCTGGCGGCGCGCGCGATCTCGTTGCTGGTCAATCATCTGCCGGCCTCGCTCAAGACCACCGGCGCCGAGTCGGTGGCCCATCGCGGACAATGCCAGCTCGCGGCTTGGTTTTCGATCTTCGGCATCATGAGCACGCGCGTCGGCATCTCGCACGCGCTGGGCCATCAGATCGGCCCGATGTGGGACGTGCCGCACGGCGTCACCTCGTGCATCACGTTGCCGCACGTAATGCGGTTCATGGCGGACGTCGCGCCGGAGCGCTTCGGACCGATCGCCGAGGGACTGGGCGTGCGCTTCGAGGAGCGCAATGCGCGGGCGGCCGCGATGGAATGCGCGGAGCGGATGGCGAAGTTCATCGCGCAGTTCGAGGTTCCGCACCGGCTGCGCGACGCCGGCGTGCCGCGCGAAGAGATCGGCACGATCGCGGCCACGGTGCTTGACGAGGTCGAGCGCGCGGACACGGTCGGGCGTCCGGTGACGCGCGAGAACCTGGTCCAACTGCTGGAGGCGGCATACTAGCGACCGCGAAAGATTACCGCGAAAGATTACGAGGACAGCCACGCGGAGAGGCGGCTCGATCACTAGCGAGCAGAACCGTCCAAGCGACAAGCGGATCTGGCACCGTTGGTCAACGGCGCATGGACACTCAGAAGCTGCACGATCTGATGTCTTGCCGATGTCTTGGAGCGCCTGAGAAGCGCGCGGGAAAGGAAGCTTCGGTGTTCTGGTCCGTTTGCAGCTTTTTGCCCGTCGCCCCCTCGTGAACTTCCAACAGCTGTTTCGCCAAGGCGTCTCCCAACGGAACTTCCAGTTCAGTGATATCTGTCTGTGTTGCAGCGAGAAATGTTCGGCCCATTACGACGGGGTGGCATCGGGGGGTCAAATGGAAATCCCGGATTACTGCGTTCGGGCGGCTGCAGCACGAAAACTCATACGCTCTCATCGTTCGTTCTTCTGCTGCTCGCAGCCCTGGTTTTCATAGGAAGCTACAGCCTGGTTCGTCTCAACCCGGACCCGGAAATTGCGCCCTCGGCGCGCATAGACCGGGCCTGGAGCCCACCCGTGTCGGTCACCGTTGCCAACGTGACTCCAGAAAAAGTTCAGCAGCTGCGGCAGACGGGACCACCGCTGAGCCCCGTCCCGCAGACATATAACCTGCCCGCGCTCGTCGATCTTGCCCTTAAAACAAATCCTCAGACACGGCGAGCATGGTACGCCGCGCAGTCCGCCAACGCGCAGCTCGGTCAAGCGCAAGCTTCGGACTACCCGACAGTCGCCGCCGATGCCGACGGCGGGTATCTCAAACTTCCGATTCAGTTTCCCGGGCAGACCCTTCTCATCCGCAACGAGGCGTTCCTGCCGCAGATCAAAGTCAGCTACGATCTGCTGCGCTCAGGAAAAGACCGGATGTCGCAGCGCAGATTGCTGCCGTCCTCGCCGGCCAGGGCGCGCGTGTCGCGGCCCCGATGGACTCGTCCGCTGGGCCGAATTCTAAGCGGCGCTCTGGTGTTGATGGTCGCTCCGTTCTCTTGGAACAATCCCCATCCGATGCCTTGGACCTCGCCCTCGAAGTGCTGGCCCGGATAACTCAGTAGCGACACATCCGCTCGCACTGGACACGTCGATCTGGCCTTCGCCGCCGGAGCCACGCTTGCTCGAGTCAATCGCGGCACAACTCGAACACACACGTGCCCGCTTCGAAGTTCTGGGCCAGCGCTATCTCGATCCGTTGGCCGCTCCGCTCCCTGCCCCGCTGGCCACACCAACGCTCGCGTTGAATCTCATGCTCCTGAAGTCAGTCGAAACTCAAGTGAAGCCTGGGCCGGAGCATCTTGTTGCCCTATTGGATGCAGTTTTGGCTGCGGAGCATGTTTACCTGGAAGTGGAACGGCTCGCGGTGCTGGCCGAGGAACCTGTATAGGACCAGACCAGACAGAACCATCGCCAACAGATTGAAGCCGCTTTGCGGGCAATTGACGAGGCTTTCACTGGAAGGGCGGCCGACCTTATTGCGGGCCTCCCTGACCATTCACCCGAACGTATTGGAATTCTGACCGGTACGATCCGCGAACTGAGTGATTTGCCTGCGCACTTATCGCTGACCGAGCAGTCGTCGGGCGCGGAAGTATCAAATCTGCTGGGATTCCTCGGCGGACTCGAGACCATAGCGGGCCTCCTTGAGCCACGAGACCGGCGGTTGGACTCGCCAATTGCAGAAGTGCCAGCGACGGAGGATGACTCCGAGCCGCGTCTACTTATCGAACCGACGAAGTTCCGCTTCAGTGTTAAGCTCGGAGCCGCGATCACGTTAGGGCTCCTCGTCGGGCTTACCACGCAGCGCGCCTCTCTCCAGACGATTCTTTGGAGCATCGGGGTCGTAGGCCAACCCAACCAATATGGCGCCGTGGTAAGAAAGACCCTGCTGCGGCTTGCAGGGTGCGTTATAGGGGGGCTGGCCGCGCTCGCGGCGATGATCGTCGTCTCAGAGAACTTCAACTCGCTTCCGGCGTATCTAGTCGTGATATTTGCGGTTGCAATGTTTGCGACTTACGTGGCTCAAAGCGATGAATGGCTCGGCTATGCCGGTATCCAGACCGGTATTACGTTCCTGATCTGCTACGTCGGACTCGGGCCGTCGAGTGACATTTATGAGCCCCTGTGGCGCTTCTGGGGAATAGTGCTCGGTGTGCTCACCGCCGGGTTTGTCTTTCTGCTGATATCGCCCGAGTATGCGAGCGACAAAGTAGTCGACGCGCTCGATAAATTGATCCGAAGAACACTGGGCTTCGGAAAAGAGGTCGCCGAACGCAAGGTAACTGATGAGCGGATAGTTGCTACCGAGCGCCGCTTGAGCACAGGTCTTCTGGAACTTCTCACGATGGCCGACCAGGCGCGCCTTGAGGGTCGTCGAGCTACCGCCAACTCCTTCGCGGCCATCGAGGCGGCCGTCACCCTTGTCCGAATAGCATACCGATTTCGAATCATTGCTCGGGGGCGACTGTCGGGTTCGGAAGCTCTTCTGCCGAAGACGCTCTTGGACCGCGGCACCGCCATCGAAGAGTTATATTGTTTCGTCTTGGCGGACCAGCTTCAAAAATTCGAACCAACCGAGACATCTGAACAGCCCGGCCTGCTTTGCGCAGCGCCACCGCCGACGGATCTGAACTCGATGGTCGACGAATTTGCCAACGCCGCAGTGCTGGAAGCCGGATCCTGGCCGGCGGATGCCCGGAGCTCTTTCGTTGCCCAACTTGAGTCCTACCGCCGCCTATCGATCCTCCTAACCAGTCTCGATGCACAACTCTCGAAGATTTCCGCTTAGTGGGTGCCGACACAGAAAGGTGCACCACCCAGAGCCGAAGGGGAGGCAGACCCGGTTTGAACTCCCTCCGCCGGTTCTCGCTAATCCCCGGCGGCGGCGGAGCGCGCGGACTCCGCGGCGCGGAGCGCACGCCGATGCAAGTAGATATAGACCGGCACGCCGCTTACCACGATCAACAATCCGCCCCACGTGTAGCGTGGTTTGACCACCAGCAGATCGGCCATCAATGCCACCGCGGCCACGATGTAGGCCGCCGGCAGCCATGGATAGCCCCACGCGCGGTATGGGCGCGTCGCCTCGGGGCGCCGCATACGCATCACGAACACCGCGCCAACCGTGATTACATAGAACATAAGCTGCGCGAAGATTACGTAGTCGAGCAGTTCCGAATAAGTGCCCGAGAGCGTCAGCACCGCCGCCCACACCGATTGCATCACCAGCGCCGCGGCGGGAACGCGGGCGCGGTTGAGGCGGCCCGCGGCGGCGAAGAACACGCCGTCGTGCGCCATCGCATAGAGCACGCGCGCGCCGGTCAGGATGAGTCCATTGGCGCATCCGAAGGTCGAGAGCATCACCAGCACGGCGGTGATGACGCCGCCCACGCTGCCCCACACCATCTGCATCGCCGCGGCCGCGACGCGGTCGTGCGACGCGCCCGCGATACCGAGCGCGAAGACCTGATGCCTGAGCGCGTCGGCGCCGGGGCCGAGCCCGGCTCCGGAAGTTGCAACGACAGGGAGCTGGCAAAGATAGGCGACGTTGGTCAGGACGTAGAGCAGGATCACGACGCCGGTGCCGAGCGCGAGCGCGCGCGGCAGGTCGCGTTTGGGGTTGCGAATCTCGGCCGCGGTAAAGGTGACGGTCGCCCAGGCGTCGGCGGCGAACAGCGACCCGACCATCGCGGCGCCGAAGGCGGCGAGGAAACCCATCGACCATTGCCCGGAGCCGAAAAATCCGCCGCCGAAGTTGATCTCGACGGCGCTATGGTTAGGCGCAACGATACATCCGAGCAGGATTATCAGTCCCAGCGAAAGTAGCTTGGCGCTGGTGAAAAAATTCTGCACCGCGCGGCCCAGGTCGAGCCCGCGCAGGTTGACGAAGGTGAGGAATGCGATTACCGCGATCGCGCCCGCGCGCTCCGCATTGAGCCCCAGACCTTGCCATCCAAACCACATCGGGCCGCCCAGCGCCGGCCACAGCACCGCGCCGAAGCGCGCGAAAGCGACGGCGACCGCCGCGATGGTGCCGGTCTGGATCACCAGCAACAGGGTCCAGCCGAACAGGAACGCCGGCATCCCGCCATAGGCCTCGCGCAGGTAAACGTACTGGCCACCCGCATGCGGCATCATCGCCGCCAGTTCGCCATAGGCTAGTGCGCCGGCGATGGTCATCAGGCCGGCGGCGATCCATACCGCGAGCAGCGCGGCGGGCGAGCCCACGTGGCGCGCAATATCGGCCGAGACGATGAAGATGGCCGAGCCGATCATCGAACCGGCGACGATCGTTATCGAATCGAACAGCGAAAGTTCCGCCTTCAGTCCGATGGAGCCCGCCGCATCCGCCGCCGCCTCGGCCATGGCTATCCCTCCCGGCTTTGCGATGGACGCGGACGTGCCATCCGACCCTCCGCTCCCTCCATCGCCATCGCTGTCATTGATTTAATCCGCTCGTTGATTTAATCCGAAAATCGGACTTAGCTCACCATCAGAGCGGCGCTGGAAAATCCCACAACAGGGGGAGAGTCACACGATGGCGGCAAAGAAGCGAGTATCGAATGCGCGCAAAGGTGCCACGTCCAGACCGGTCAAATCCGGCAAATCGGCCAAGCCAGTCAAGTCAGTCAAGACAGGCAAAATGGCCAAGTCCGCCAAGCCGGCCGCGCCGGGCCGGATAGCTCAGCTCGAGGCGATGGTAGGTAAGCTGCGTGCCAGTCTGGTAGCCGAGGCGCAGCGGCGCAAGCTCGACCAACGTGTCGTGGCCGAGGCCAAGCGCGCTCGCGACGCGGTGGCCAAACAGCTGTCGGCGTTGCGCGCGGAGGGCCTGAAGCTCACGGCGCAGATCAAGCGTGCGGCGCAGGAAAACCACACGCTGGAACAGGCGCGGCGAACGGCGTCGGCCAAGGTCGAAGAGTTGCGCGCCGAACTACACGAAAAAGGCGAAGAGGTGCGTCGCACCTCGGCCGAGCTGGCGAAGCTGGCACGCGAGTCGGCCACGCGCGCGCGGGAGATCGTGCATAGCCGCGGCCTCGGGCTGGAGCCGCATCACGACCCCGACCTGGAAAGCATGCACGACGATGACCCGTTCGCAGACGATCCGTTCTCCGGCGAAAAGCCTCCGCTCTAGCCGGGGGTCGCATTCAGCCGGTCGAACTGACCGGCGCGCAAGCGCGCGCCCGGCGGGAAAAGCTTAGACTGCCCGTCGGCTGCGCGCCGGCCCTGAAGCCCGGCGCGCAGCGACGTCAGAAAATCAGAAATGGAGAGCTTGCCTTGGGAGCGCCTTACTGAGCTGCCGCGGGAGAAGCCATAGGGCTCGCTTCCATCGCACCGCCGCTCGGAGCCGCTTCACCACCGGCCGCCGGGCTGGCCTCGACGGAGGCGGCAGGGGCGGGACTCTCGGGCGCGGTCTCTTCGCTCTTCTGACACGCCATCGCGGAAAAGAACATCGGGATCAACGCCAGAACCAGATATTTACGCATCGCAACCTCCTTGATTTCGGAAACCCCGGCTCAAGTTACTTCGGTAACCTTGTTTAGTTCAAGCTCGTCCACAGTCGCGACACGCGGTTTGTGAGAAAATCGAGCGTGAATTTTTGCGTGTCACTGCAACAGTATGTATTATTGCGGCGGAGATTGCATAGGAGGACGGATTTGTGGCAGAGCGTCGTCGCTTTAGCATCTCGGCGGGTATGCTCGTATCCGCAGGGGCGGGGCAGGTGGTCGAGCACGACATGGATATGAAACGCGCCCGGCCGCAGGAATCCGCGGTCACCTCGCGCCTGGGCGAACTGATGCGATGGTTGATGCCTCACAGGCGCCCGATCGGATCGCCGATGCGCTCGGTGGCGCGCGAAATTGAAGAATTGTGGCCGTCGCGCGATCGTTAGACGAAGACTACGCGGCTTCGCGCGCGTAGATCATTACTAGCAACGCGTAGATCGTTCCCGGAAAGGGATCCGCTGCGTACAACCGCGGCGCGCGGGCGAATTCGCAGGACAACTTTGGATGGCCACTTAGGAGGCCGGCTTCGGAGGATTGCTTCGGAGCAGGATTACTTAGGAGGACCACTTCGATGGATGACATCGTCCGCATTTCCAGCAGTGCGCCCTGGGAACCGATCTTCGGGTACTCGCGCGCGGTCAGGGCGGGCGATTGGGTCGCGGTGTCCGGGAGTACCGGCCTCGACGAGCACGGGCAACTGGTCGGCCGTGGACAAATCTACGTACAGGCGCGGCAGGCGATCAGCAATATCGCGGCGGCGCTGGGGCGGCTGGGGCTTGGGCTGGAGCGGGTCGTGCGCACGCGGGTCTACGTGACTGAGCTCGACCGCTTCGGTGACGTCGCACGCGCGCATCAGGAGATGTTCGGTGCCGCGCCGCCGGCTTCGACCGTGGTCCAGATCACCCGGCTGGTGCATCCCGACATGCTGGTTGAAATCGAAGCCGACGCGTATGCGGGTCCGGCGGCTACCACCGCGGCCGAACCTACGTCGGCGGCGGTCCGCGCAGTACCCGCATCGAAGGGCCGAGCGCCGCGCAAGGGCGCAAGCGCGCCCGCGGCGCATCCCCGGCGCAAGTCGGCGCGCCGCCGCTAGCAGTTCTCTGGCGTGCGGCGGCCTCATCCGCTCACGTCGCGACGCGCACCACGCTCAGCGCGGCCAATCAAAATTGCTAGCGGCCCAGCACGACATGATGATGCGGCACGTTGCCGAGCGCCGAGGCGAATGCGTTGGCGGCGCTGGTGATGTAGGGCTGCGGGAAAAGTCCAATTACGACGGTGCCGACCGCGGCGATCAGCAGCGCCGCGACGAGCGCGGGCCGCGTGCGCAACGCCACCGGCTCCACGCCGCCTTCGCGCGCGTAAATCGCGATCAGCACCGACAGATAGTAATAGGCCGAAATCACGCTGTTGATGACGGCGATTATCGTCAGCCATAGCAGATGAGCGTCGAGTGCGGCGGAGAAGATGTAGAACTTGCCAAAGAAGCCGGCCAGCGGCGGCACTCCGGTCAGCGACAGCATGAACAGCGCCATCGCGGCCGCGAGCATCGGATGGCGCGTCGCGAGGCCGCGGTAATCCGCGATTTTGTCGTGGACCGCGCCGCGCCGCTCGAGCGCGACCACCACGGCGAAAGCGCCCAGGTTGGTAAAGGCGTAGCCGAGCAAATAGTAGAGGATCGCTCCGCCGGCGCGGGGCGAGGCGACCGCGGTCATCCCGACCAGGATGTAGCCGGCGTGCGCGATCGCCGAGTAGGCCAGCATCCGCTTGATATTGGTCTGCACCAGCGCGGCCAGGTTGCCCATCGACATGGTCAGCACGGCCATCACCCACAGCACCATCGTCCACTGCGGACCGAGCGGCGCGAGATGGACCATGAAGATGCGCATGAAGCCGGCGAACGCCGCGATCTTGACCCCTACCGCCATGAACGCCGTGATCGGCGTGGGTGCGCCCTCGTAGGCATCGGGCGTCCACATATGGAAGGGCACGGCGGCGACCTTGAAGCCGAAGCCGATCAGCAGCAGGCCGACGCCGGAGAGCAGCAGCGCATTGTCGGTCGCCGGGCGCGAGAGCGCGGCTTCGATCGGCTCGAGCTTGACCGAGCCGGTAGCGCCATAGATCAGCGCGATACCATAGAGCAGAAAACCGGTGGAAAAGGCGCCGAGCAGGAAGTACTTGAGCGCGGCCTCGTTGGAGCGCGGGTCGCGGCGCAGGAAGCCAACCAGCGCATAGACCGCGATCGACATCGTCTCGAGGCCTAAAAAAATCACGATCAGATCGTCGGCCGCCGCCATCAGCATCATGCCGAGCGCGGCGAACATCACCAGCGCATAATACTCGGCGCCGGCCAGTCCCTGGTCGGAGGCGTACTCGACCGACATCAACGCGGTCATGGCGGCGGCGAACAGGACCAGCAATTCGAAATAAGCGCTGTAGCTGTCCACCGCGAGCGCGCCCGAGAAAGCCACCGAGGGGCGCCCGCCGAAGAGCAGCAGCGCCAGGATGGCGGCGAAGACGAAAAGCGCGATCGACAGGATGCCCAATCCGCCGCTATCTTCATCGTCGGTCTGCACGCCGACCAGCAGCACGCCCATCGCGCCCACCGCCACCACGATGAGCGGCAGGATGGGCACCCAGGCGAAGTTGATAACGCTCCAGTTGAATTGCGTCATTTGGCGGCCAAGGATGTGCGGTCGAGCAGCGCGGCGAGCGAGCGCGCGTCATGCTGGCGACGGTCGATCCGCGCCTGGGCGGCGTGGACGCGGCCCAGCAACGCACCCACCGACGGCTCCATCCGGCTCAGCAGCGGCCGCGGATAGAGTCCCATCAGGAGCATCAGCGCCACCAGCGGCGCCATCACCGCGATTTCGCGCGCGCTCAAGTCCGCGATAGTTTTGTTGACGGCCTTGGTTATCGGGCCGAACATCACGCGCTCGTAGGCGTAGAGCATGTAAAGTGCGCCGAGAATGAGACCAACGACAGCGATTTCGGCGGCCAGCGATTTGCTGAGATAGGTGCCGAGCAGGATCAGGAACTCGCCGACGAAGCCATTGAGCCCGGGCAACCCGATCGACGAGAGCATCACCACCATGAAGACCGCGGCAAAAACGGGTACGCTGCGCCAGAGCCCGCCGAACTCGGAAATTTCGCGAGTATGACGACGCAAGTACATCATCCCGATCAGCAAAAACAGCCCGCCGGTGGAAATTCCGTGGTTCAACATCTGATAGATCGCACCCTCCATCCCCTGCGGATCGAGCGCGAAGATGCCGAGCATCACGAAGCCCAGGTGACTAACCGAGGAGTAAGCGACGAGGCGCTTTAAGTCCGGCTGCACCATCGCGACCAGCGCGCCGTAGATGATTCCGACCACCGCCAGCGCGAGGAACAGCGGCGCCGCCTCGATCGCGATCTCCGGAAAGAGCGGGATCGCGAAACGCAGGAAGCCGTAGGTCCCCATCTTCAGCATCACGCCGGCCAGGATGACCGAGCCCGCGGTGGGCGCCTCCGTATGCGCGTCGGGCAGCCAGGTATGCACCGGCCACATCGGAACCTTGATCGCAAAGGCCAGCGCGAAAGCCGCGAACAGCCAGGTGGCCTCGCGATGGGTCAGCGATACGCCATAGAGCGCCGGCAGATCGAAAGTCAGATGGCCCAGGTGCGCGCGCGCGGCGCTCACCAGATACAGGATCGCGACCAGCATCAGGATCGAGCCGAGCATCGTGTACAGGATGAACTTGAAGGCGGCGTAGTATTTGCGCCCGTGCCCCCAAATCCCGATCAGGAAGTACATCGGAATCAGCATCAGTTCCCAGAACACGTAGAACAGGAACAAATCGACCGCGAGCAGCGCGCCCAGCAGTCCCATCTCCAGCAGCAGCATGAAGAAGCAGAACTCGCGCGGCCGCGTCTGGATATCGCCGCCGCCCGAATAGAGCAGCGAGAGCGAGAACAACACCGTGGTCAGCAGCACCAGGAACAGGCTGATGCCGTCCATCCCGAGGTGATAGGAGATGCCGAACTGCGGAATCCACGCGTACTGCTCGACGAACTGGTAGTTGGCCTGGGCCGGGTCGAAGGCCGTGAAGAGATAGATCGAGATGGCGAGCGGGATGAGCGAGAAGATAAAGCCGGCGCGCCAGGTCGCGCGCTCCTCGGGCTGCGCCAGCACGAACAGCGCGCCCAACAGCGGCGTGAAGACAACCGCGGTCAACCAGTAGCCGCCCATCAGCGCACCATCACCAGGTAAACGTAGTAGCCGACGATGCCCACCGCGCCCAGCAAGTAGACAAACGCATAGACCTGGACGTTGCCGGTCTCCGAGCGCCGCGCGATCTCGCCGGATTCCTCGACGCCGAGCCCCGTGCCGTCGACGATGCCGTCGATGAGGCCGTGGTCGACGCCGCGGTTCAGCACGTTTTCCGATCCCCAGAAGAGGAAACGCGCGAAGACCAGGTTGTAAAGTTCGTCCACGTAGTACTTGCGCACCAGCAACTGATAGAACGCGCTCGCGCCCGCGGCGATCCGTCCGGGCAACGCGGGCGCCTGGATATAGAGTATGTAGGCGAGGGCGAAACCGATGAACGTCGCCAGCATCGCGACTATCCCGATCGCGCCGGCACCGGCGCCGGGCGCGGCGTGCGTACGAAACGGCCCGAACACCGGCTCAAGGAAATGCGTGAACGCGCCGCCCCAGAGCCATCCGTCGGGCATCTCGATCCATCCGCCAACCACCGAGAGCACGCCCAGAATGATGAGCGGCACGGTCATCACCGGCGGCGATTCATGCACGTGCTTGTCGGGCGCGACCCGCGAGGTTCCATGGAAGGTCAGGAACAGCAGCCGGAACATGTAGAACGCGGTGAGGCTGGCGGTAATGATGCCGATCAGCCATAGCCCCTGGTCGCCGGCGTCGAACGTGCGCTCCAGGATGAGGTCCTTGGAGAAGTAGCCCGAGAAACCGGGCACCGCGCTTATCGCTAGCGTCGCCGCGAGCATCGTGGCGTAGGTTATCGGCATCCGCCGCCACAGCGCGCCCATCCGGTTCATGTCCTGCTCGCCCTCGAGCGCGTGGATGATCGACCCGGCACACAGGAACAACAGGCCCTTGAAAAACGCGTGCGTCATCACGTGAAAGATTCCGGCCGCGAACGCACCGACGCCCACGCCCATGAACATGTAGCCGAGCTGGCTGATGGTCGAGTAGGCGAGCACGCGCTTGATGTCGCTCTGGACCACCGCGACGGTGGCGGCGAAGAACGCGGTCACGGTGCCGATTACCGCGACGACGTACATCGCGTCGGGCGTGAGCGTGTAGAGGAAATGCAGCCGCGCGATCATGTAGACGCCCGCGGTCACCATCGTGGCGGCGTGGATCAGGGCGCTGACCGGGGTCGGGCCGACCATCGCGTCGGGCAGCCATACGTAAAGCGGAATCTGCGCCGACTTGCCGGTCGCGCCGAGCAGCAGCAACAACCCGGCCATCGTCGCCACCGGCGCGAGCATCGCGCGATGAGCCTGCAACTCGGCGAAATTCAGCGTCCACACTCCATGCGCGGCTAGTGCGGAGAGTATCGTCAGGATGCCGAGGACGAAGCCCGCGTCGCCGACCCGGTTGACCACGAAGGCCTTGCGCCCGTTGTAGGCGAACTGCGCGTTGTCGTACCAGAACGCGATCAAAAGGTAGGAGCAGAGGCCGACGCCCTCCCAACCGACGAACATCAGCAGCAGGTTGTCGGCCAGCACCAGCACCAGCATCGAAAGCGCAAACAAGTTCATGTAGGCGAAGTAGCGCGCGTAGTCCTCGTCGTGAGCCATGTAGCCGACTGAGTACAGATGGATCACCGCGCCGACGCCGCTGACGATGAGCGTCATCACGGCCGAGAGCGCGTCGAAGCGCAGCGCGATTTCGGTATGGAACGGGCCCGCGGCGATCCACGGCCACAGCGTAACTTCGAGCGCGGCGCCCGACGGCATCGCGAGCAGGCGCGTGAAGCCCCACAGCGTGATCGCAAAGGCGAGGAAAATCACTCCCGGGCCGACCAGGTTGACCGCGGCGCGGCCGGCGCGGCGGCCGCAAAAGACGTTGAACACGAAGCCCAGCGCCGGAAACAGCAGAATCAGTGCGAGCGCGGGAAATTGAGCCGTCATGGATTTAAAGTCGCTCCGTTCACCAGCGCATCAGGTTGAGCTCGTCCGCGTTGACGGTTTCGCGGTTGCGGAAGACCGAGATGATGATCGCAAGACCGACCGCGGCCTCTGCCGCCGCCACCGTCATCACGAAAAACACGATCACCTGCCCGTCCATCGAACCCAGCCGCCGGCCCAGCGCGACGAAGGCCAGGTTGACCGCGTTGAGCATGACTTCGATCGACATGAAAATGACGATAATGTTGCGGCGCAACAGCACGCCGGCGACGCCGATCGCGAACAGCACGGCGCTCAGCCCCACGAAGTAGCTCATCGGAACCATCGTCAGGCGACCTCCGATCTGGGGGGTGAGGCGGCGGGCTGTGCTCCAGCGGCCTGAGACGATGGTGCGCGGCGGGCGAGCGCTATCGCACCGACGATCGCGGCCAGCAGCAGGACCGAAGTTACCTCGAACGCGACCAGGTAGTCGGAAAAGAGCGTCGTGGCGAGCGACGCGATCGATCCATAGTCCGCCGGCGCCACCGCCTGGGCGCCGCCCGCGCTGGGCGCATGCCATAGGACCACGAACAACTCGGCCACCAGCGCCGCGCTCAGCAGCCCCGCGACCGCCTTGAGCGCGAGATAGCCGGGCGCGCTGCGCAACTCGGCCTGGAGGTTGAGCAGCCAGATCACGAACAGGAACAGGACCATGATCGCGCCGGCGTATACGATCGCTTGCAGAAAACCTACCGTCACCGCGTCAAGCCCGATGAAAAGCACCGCGATCGTCAGCAGCGTCACCACCAGCGCGAGCAGGCAATGCACAGGGTTGCGCTGCGCCACCGTGCCGAGCGCCGAGATCACGGCGAGCGCGGCGAGGAAGATGAACACGCCAAGCGACATCTCAGTGCGCTCCCGAGGTCAGCACCACGACCACCGCGGTAACGACGACATTGGCCAGGCCGAGCGGCACCAGCCCCTTCCATCCCAGCCGCATCAACTGGTCGTAGCGAAAGCGCGGCAGCGTCCAGCGAATCAGAATCTGCAGCCAGCAGAACAGGATAGTCTTGATCATGAAGGCGACCACGCCAAGGATCGCGACCAGCAGTTGCGGCAGCCCGAGATGCGCGCCGCCGGGAAAATGAAAGCCGTCGCGATAGAGCCACGGCACCTGCCATCCGCCAAAGAAGAATACCGTGATCAGCACCGCGACCAGCACAATTTCGGCAAAGTCAGTCATCATGAAGACCGCCTGCTTGCCGCCCGAATACTCGGTGAAGTAACCCGCCACCAACTCGGACTCGCCCTCGGGCAAATCGAACGGCACGCGCTTGGACTCCGCCATCCCGGCCGTAAGCAGTATAAGAAAAGCCACCGGCTGCAGGCAGATTCCCCAGCGCGGCAAAAATCCGAACCACACCCCGCCCTGCGCATGGCACATGGTCTGCAAGTCGAGCGTGCCGTAGGTCATCACCATCGCGATGATCGCGAGGCCCAGGCCTATTTCGTAGGAAATCATCTGCGCCGTGGCGCGGATGCCGCCGAGCAGCGCCCAGCGATTGTTGGAGGCCCAGCCACCGAGCGCGACCCCGTAAACGCCGATTCCGATCGTCGCCAGGACGTAGAGTGCGGCGGAGCTGATATTGGCCGCCTGGAGCGTGATGGTGCGCGAGCCGATTTGCACCACGTCGCCGAACGGCACCACCGCAAAGGTGATTATCACCGGAAACAGCGCGAGGAACGGCGCGAGGCCGTGGAGGAATTTGTCCGCGCCGTCGGGCACGAAGTCTTCCTTGGTGAAAAGCTTCAGCGGGTCGGCGATCAGCGTGTTGACCAGGCCCAGGTTCGGCAGGCCGATGCGCTTGCCGAGCCCGGTGATTGACGCGCGGTTGGCGCCGATACGGTCCTGGATGAGCGCGCTCCCCTTGCGCTCGAACCACAGCAGGACCCCCGCCAGATTGAGGACCATCGCCACCACGACGATCGCCTTGATGGCTTCGATTAGGAGATCAATCAGCACGGCCGGCAAGCTCGTCGATAAGTCGGGCGGTGGAAGCCTCGGTCAGGTTTTCGTAGTAGCGCTCGTGGTTGAGCTGGAGCACCGGGGCGGTGGCGCACGAAGCCAGGCATTCGACGAGGCCCAGCGTGAATTTGCCGTCGGCAGTGGTCTGGCCGGGCGCGATGGCGAGCTTGCGCCCGATACAGTTCGCGATCCGCTCGGCGCCGCGCAGCCGGCACGACAGGTTCGCGCAGACCTCCAGATGCCAGCGCCCGACCGGCGCGCGATGGAACATCGAGTAGAAGCTGACCACGGCGTGCACGTGCGCGGGCGGCAACTCCATCAGGCCGGCGACGTATTCCTCGGCGGCGAGCGAAATCCAGCCGAACTCGCGCTGGGCGATCCATAACGTGGGCAACAGCGCCGCCTGACGCGTCGGATAACGCCCGAGCAGCGCTTGGTATTCGTCAAGCGCGGCGGGAGAAAAACGGACTTCAAAGCTGGTCGCGGCTGACTGCACTATAACCTGACCTTCAACCGGAAAATTTTCCGAGTTCAGAAAGCTAATGGCCGATCCAGAAATCCTAAAATAGGTAACTCAAATCGCTGGCCTGCGCTAGAGCGCCGCGGCCGCCGAAGCAACGCGCGCAAACTTGCGGCAAACCGGCGACTGGGCTATGGTCCGCCGGTCGGCTCGGGGACGCCGAAATTTAATTGCTGCCACACCAATTCGTCATACGAGTTGTTACCACCGGCGTCCAAGCGCACGCCGGCGGCGACGGAGCGTGCGCGCGATGAGAGTTATCGCAGGCGAAGCCCATGGACGGCGGCTGCGCGCGCCGCGCGGGTTGATGACGCGGCCGGCGACGGCACGCGTGCGCGCGTCGATTTTCTCGCGCCTGGCGGCGCGCACCGACCTTAACGGGGCGCGCGTGCTCGATCTCTTCGCCGGCAGCGGCTCGTTGGGGCTGGAGGCGCTCTCGCGCGGCGCCTTGCGGGCGGTCTTCGTCGATTCCTCGCGCGCGGCGGCAACGGTGATTCGCGACAACCTGCGCGTGCTCGGCCTGGAAGCGCGGGCCGAGTTGATAGTCACCGGCGTGGAGCGCGCAATCGCGATGCTCCGCGCGCGTGGCGAGCGCTTCGACCTGGTGTTCGTCGACGCGCCCTATCGCGACGATATCAGCGCCGCGGTGCTCACGGCGCTGGTGTCTGACGGATTGCTTGGCGCGGACGCTTACGTAGTCGTGCGGCAGGCCGGTCGCGCGCCGGAGATTTCACCGACGGGACTCGAGGCGATCAATCGTGCAACCCTGGGCGATCATCGGATAGCCCTTTACCGCGCGCCGGCGGCGCGCTAGTTCAAGCAGCGGCGTGCCATGGTGAACAAAGGCAAGGATTCGGTACCCAGGTGCGCGATCTACCCGGGAACGTTCGACCCGATCCACAACGGGCACATCGACGTCATCCGGCGCAGCGTCGCGATCTTCGAGGAAGTGATCGTCGCGGTGGCCTACAATCCGCACAAGGACCCCGCGCTGTTCTCGCCCGACGAGCGGGTCGAGATGATCCGCGAGACCATCCGCGACCTCGAGCCGCGGGCGCGGGTCGACAAATTCAGCGGGCTCTCGGTCGACTACGCCCAGCGCATCGGCGCGCACATCATCATCCGCAGCCTGCGCGCCGTGACCGATTTCGACTACGAGCTGCAGATGGCGCACATGAACAACCAGATGTGGCCGCAGGTCGAGACCGTGTTCCTGTTCGCCAATCCGAAGCTGTTCTTCTCGGCCTCGCGGCTGATCAAGGAAGTCGCCAGCTACGGCAAGCGGCTGCCCGAGCTGGTGCCCGAGATGGTGATGAACCGGCTGCGCGCCAAGCTCAAAATCGACTGAGCCGGTCCGGTCTGCTAGGCTTGGCAGTCTCGCCGCGCCGCCCGGACGGCGCGGCAATTTCATCGGCCAGGAATGGGAGATGCTGAAGCTCAACCGCAGAGTAGCCGCAATCAAGTCGTCGGCCACGTTGGCGGCCGACGCGCGCGCGACCGAATTGAGGGCCGCCGGTGTCGACGTCATACCGCTGGCCGCAGGCGAGCCCGACTTCGACACCCCGGAGCGCATCAAGGAAGCCGCGCGCCGCGCGCTCGCCGCGGGCCTGACCAAGTACACGCCGGTGGCTGGGACGCGCGAGCTCAAGAACGCGATCCGCCTCAAGCTCAAGCGCGACAACCATCTCGACTACGAGCCGGCCGAGATCATGGCCTCGGCCGGCAGCAAGCCCGCCGAGTACAACATTATCGCTAGCCTCTTCGACGAGGGCGACGAAGTGATCGTGCCCACGCCGGCGTGGGTGAGCTTCGTCGCGATGATCCAGCTAAGCGGCGCCGAGCCGAAACTGGTCGCCTGTCCGGAGAGCGGCGGCTTTCTGCTCGACCCGGAGCGGCTGCGCAGCGCGATCGGCCCGCGTACCCGCGGCATCATGCTGAATTCGCCCTCCAATCCGACCGGCGCGGTCTATAACGAGCCGCAACTCGCCTCGCTGGCACGCGTGCTGGTGGAGTTCCCCGAGGTCTGGGTGATGTCAGACGACGCCTACGAGCATATCGCTTACGTGGGGCACGTCCCGCACATCTTCGAGCTCGAGCCGCGCCTGAAACAGCGGGGGATCGTTTTCAATACGGTGTCGAAGGCCTACGCGATGACCGGTTGGCGGATCGGATTTGCGGCCGGACCGCGCGAGGCGATGGCCGCGGCAACGCGTCTGCAAAGCCAGAACAGCGGCAACCCCAATTCGATCGCGCAGGCCGCCGCGGTCGAGGCGCTGACCGGGCCGCAGAACGAAATCGCCACAATGGCGGCCGAGTTCCGCGCGCGCCGCGACCTGGTAGTCGAGCGGGTGCGCCGGATTCCCGGCTTCAGCCTGCCCAACGTGCCCGAAGGCGCGTTCTACGCATTTGTGAACGTGTCGGCGATGCTCGAGCGAGAGTACAAAGGAAGCGTGATCGGCGACGGCGACCGCCTGGCCTCGATCATCCTCGACGACGCGCAGGTCGCGATCGTCGGCGGCAACGACTTCGACGCGCCGAACCACGTGCGTCTCTCGTACGCCACTTCGCGCGAGAAGCTCAACCAGGCCTTCGATCGCATCGAGCGCTTGGCGCACGAAATCATGCGCTAGGGAACAGGCGGGAGATCACTCGTTGGAATCGTCGGCGTCCGAATGCTCAGCCGCCGCATGTCCCGGCGACTCTTTGACGACCATGTCGGGATCGGCACGAACGGGCAGTACGATCGGGCTCGCTACATGGGAATCACTTGAACTTCGAGTGACTCGGTAAAGGACGATAGGCAAACTTACTGACATTGCTGAAAACCCTTGCTAGTCACCAAGCCCGGATTCGCCGAGCATTTTAATTATAGGTCTCAACAGCATGGTCCGCAACGTCGCCTTCTCAGGCGAAGCGTTATCGAGAAGTTTTGTATTCTCTGGAGAAACGTCGCGAATTCCGATCCTGACGACTCCCCACGGGGGCGAGTTTGTCCAGTCCATCCCTAGTCTGACCGGTACTGCGATCAGCGCTCGCTCCTCTTGGAGCATCCCAAGGGCATCCGCATTCTCTGCGCGCTGGGCAGGTTGCAATATCGGGGTCGCGGCGAGTGCGCCGCGCCAGGCGAGCGTGACGACCATCGATTGCCGATCGATTTCGATTTGCGCCGGGCGCGGGCTTGCTTCTTTGGGATGGGAACCCACCAGATCGAGCCGGCCGACCTGTCCGAGGCTAGGCACATAAAGCGAAACCACCGCGCTGGCGCCGAGCGGAGTGGCGGTCAGGCCTTCATAGAATCGCCTAACCAGTTCGGCACCCTTGGATCGGGCGTTCGTTCGAAATTTTTCGGCTTCTTCCGCCGGCTGTTGGAGCGGAGGCTTCCACGCAACCACGTACCGCATATTTTTTTGCGGATATGGCACCGCCAGCAAATAGTTTCCGGGCGCGATGATTCTCAGGTAGTCGTACAGTTCGGGGGGTGAGGAATACTTGTACGGATCACCGGTGGAAAGCTGCTGGAATACCCGGATGTCATTCTCGCCGGGCGCAAGCTCGGGCGGAATGCCCACAGCGAGCGTCAGCGATTTCAGAAAGCTTGTGGCAGTCGCGGCGGCTAGTTCATAGCCACTGTCGCGAAATGGTCCGCGCTTTGTCGCGTCGAGCGCATCGAGCTCCTCTCGGGTCAGCACCGCCCCGCCCAGCCAGGTGTAGGAAACGTCGATATGCAGCGGCACCGTCGCGATCGCCGGATCGACATCGCACTCGAAGAAATAGCCGCGCGGGTCTTTGGGATTTTTAGCCGGCAGTTCCGTGAACACCAACGGCACGTTGGGCGTCCATATCTGCCCCTTGCGGGACGCGAAACGCACGCTCAAGTTGGTCGGCACGCCAGTCTCATTCCAGACCAGCCGGCTCCATTTGCCGCCTTCCAGCGACCAGTCGGAGCTCGACTCGTTCACGATGCCATCGCGCGCCCGGGTAAATTCGACGTGCTTGACCACTTCGCTGGTGGACGGTCGAGCCAGAGAGCCGCCGCTGCGGCGCAGCAAACGGTTGCGGCGGACCGCCGGCGAGTCGAGAAGCTGGTAATGAGTGCCGGCGTTCCATGCGCCGCCACTCCACGAATAGACCGTCAGATCGACCGAACGGTCGGGCCTGAGTTCGATCAGATTGTATGACGCGGTTGACGGATCGCTCTTGTGCAACGTGATCGCGCCAGTTGAAGATCCCGCAGCGATCACCGCCGTCTCTCCGCCCCCACCGCTCAGCGTGGCATAGCGGCCCCAGTTGGCCCGGTGTTCGTGACCATGCAAGGCGATATCGACGTGAGCGCAGGCGAGCGCCTCGAGCAAGGAGCCCGAGTTGACCAAGGTCGTCAGATTAAACAGCGCACGAGTGCCTTGGCGGCTCTGCTCCAGCCCGCGCACAGAGAGCAGATGATGATGCACGAGCAGGATGCCGAGGTCGACTTCGTCCGAATGCTCCATCGCATTGGCGAGCCGCTGAACGTCGGGCCACGATACCTTGCCGCGGGCAAAGCTGTCAGCCTCGCGGTTCGAGTCGAGGGCGAAGATGCGCAACCGCCATTCGTTGGGAGATGCTCCGAGCGTCAGGTTGGCGGGAGCGGTGAGCGACGGAACAGCGTCGCCGAAATGCGCATCGAACGGGGACAAATGGCTTCCGCGTATAACCTGAGCAACCCACTGGAAAGGTTTCGCGAGCGCTCGGACGGGTCTAAGCGTTCGATTGCCGTAAAAGAAGCGATCGTGATTGCCAGCACAGACGAGGTATCGGGCCGCGATCCCCTGGCAAAGATTATCGAGCTCGCTGCGAGCTGTCCTGAAGAACTTTTTTCTTGGGGTGTTGGCGATGTCGCCTGTCACCAATATGAGATGGGGATGGACTTGATTCTGAAGACGGTCCTTGAGCAGTTCCCACGTCGTCGTCTGCCCCCAAGCACCGAAGTGCAGATCGCTGATGTGCGCGATTCGTATCTCGTCCATGTACGATGCCCCCGAAAACAACGGCGTTCATCGGGCGCAATATCGCACGTGCAAGCATCAATCGACAAAGGTGCGGGGCGCGCGGTTCGCTAGCGGCGCCAGGGCGCCGGCAGCTCGCCGCTGCGGATGAAGCGCAGGTAGTCGGCAAGCACCTCGGCGTGGTCGAACGCGAGCGGCGCCGGCGGCGCGTCGGGCGCGAACAAGCCGATTCCCTTGGCGTCGTCGGCGGCACGCGGCTCGCCGTGCGCTCGTCCGACGTATATTGCGGTGACGGTCTGGCCGCGCGGGTCGCGGTCGGGACGCGAGTAAACGCCGAGCAACGCGCGCAGTTCGACCTCGAGCGTGGTCTCCTCGCGCAACTCGCGCACGGCGGCGTCCTCAACCTTCTCGCCGACGTCGACGAAGCCGCCGGGCAACGCCCATCCGAAGGGAAAGTTGCGCCGGTCAATCAGCACGATTTTGTCTCCGATTTCAGCGATCACGTCGGCCGCGATTGGAGGGCATACTGGCTTGGACATGCCTACAGGCTAACATTCAGCGCGTTGCGCCGCATCGACCGCCTCGCCCGCACCAAAGGCGTTGACAAGCGAGGCCGCGAACCCCAAAGTTCTGAACTGATATGCAAGTCGCACGGCTTTATGACTTCGGCGATATCCGCGTCGAGCAGGACCCGCGCCCGGCGCCCGGCCCCGACGAAATTCTGGTCCGCGCCCGCGCCTGCGGCATCTGCTCAGGCGACATCATGCCCTGGTACATCCGGCGCAAGGCGCCATTGGTGCTGGGCCACGAGCCGGTCGGTGTGGTCGAGGAGGTCGGCGCGGCAGTGCGCGGGTTTCGCCGCGGCGAGCGCGTCTTCGTCCACCATCACGCGCCGTGCTTCGAGTGCGCGTCGTGCCGGCGCGGCGAGTATGTCCAATGCGCCACCTGGCGCGCGACCAAAATTGTGCCGGGCGGGATGGCCGAGTACTTCGTGGTGGGCGCGCACAACCAGCGCGACACGCTGCATCTGCCCGACGCGCTCGCCGACGCCGACGGCGTGCTGATCGAGCCGGCGGCGTGCGTGGTCAAGTCGCTGCGCCGCTCGGGCCTCAAGCGCGACGAGAGCATTCTGATCATCGGACTCGGCATCATGGGAATGATGCACGTGGTGATGGCGCGTCATCTGGGGGCCGGGCGCATAATCGGCGCCGATCTGTTCGAGACGCGCGCGCGGCGCGCCGTTGCGCTGGGCGCCGACGCGGGCCTGGTGGTCTCGGGCGATAACCTGGTCGAGCAGGTGCGCGAGGCGACCGCCGGCGCGATGGCCGACGTGGTGATCGTCGGGCCCGGCAACGCCAAAGCGATCGCGCAGGGAATCGCGGCGGCCGGCAAGGGCGCCACGGTGGTGCAGTTCACCGCCACGCCGCCCGAGGACGAGATGACGCTCAAGCCGCACGATCTCTATTTCAACGAGACGCGGCTGGTGCCGAGCTACTCCTGCGGGCCGGATGACACGCGCGAGGCGATGGCGCTGGTGGAGCGCTCAGTACTGCGCGCTGCCGACCTGGTGACCCATCGCTTCCCGCTTGAGCGGGTGGTCGAAGCCTACGCGATGGCGCAGAAGCCCGAGTCGCTCAAGGTGATCGTCACGTTCCACGAATAGCAAAGCGGCCAGCCGAGACGACTTTCCGCCGGTACGGACACTCTGAGCGCGGCACAATCGCCAACGGTTGACCGATCGCGAGCACAAACGCACGTGCAATCGCAATCGAGCGACTGCACGAACGATTAGCTACTCGAGCAACTACCGGGAGCCCCGACGCGTGGCCGCGAGGACCACGCACAAGGAAAAGGGCGGTCGAAAAACGGCCGCCCTCTTCCTATGCAGGCGTTGGAAACTACGGGGTCGCTGGCGGGGGAGCCGCAGGCGGGGGAGCCGCCGCTCCGCTATCCGCAGGCGCCGCGCTCTTGTGCATCACATGGTGATGAACGTGATGAATGACGTGATGGTGCATCACGTGATGGCCACCACCTTCGGTCTTCATGGCGATCGCCTCAGCGCGATCCGCAGCAGCCTTGGCGTCAGCCGCGGCTTGCTCAGTACGCGTCGCGGCAGCCTGTGCGGCAGCGGCCGATTGCTGCGCCGAACTGGCGGCAGCCTCAGCGCCTTGCGCCGAGGAGCTGGCCTGCGTTGCCGCAGCCTGCGCCTTCTGCGCGGCGTCCTGACCGGAGCATCCTGCAAATAGCGCGAGCGCCAGTGCGGCCCCGGCAAATGCGAGCATCTTCGAACTCTTTATCCCTTCCATCCTGATTCCTTCCCTCCTTGCAAGTCGGCGACGGGCCGCCATGTGGACTACCTTACCAGTTAGTCACATTGCCAACGGAACTGCTATGCCCAATCGGTTACGTACATAACAAACCTTACATAAGTTAGAGACCGCTGCAATCAGCATTTCTTATATCTGGTCCAGCCTCAACTCAGCTTAACTTGTACCGTCAATTACTCGTATCGAGCCCCCCGGACGCGCGAATTAGAAATCCTCTTCGCCGGTGTATTCGCCGCCCATGCCACCCATGCCGCCCATCCCACCCATTCCGGGCATGCCGCCCATGCCGGGCATTCCGCCCATGCCGCCCATTCCCGGCATCCCGCCCATGCCACCCATACCGCCGCCGGCCGGCATCGAGGGCATAGATGCGGCCTTGCGCGGCATCTCGGCGATCGCCGCTTCGGTGGTGAGCATCATCGAGGCCGCGCTGACCGCATTCTCCAGCGCCGAGCGAACGACTTTGGCAGGATCGATCACGCCTGCCTTAACCAGGTCTTCGAATTCCCCGGTGGCGGCATTGAAGCCGAAGTCGCCCTTGCCCTCGATCACTCTGTTGTAAACCACCGCGGCCTCATGTCCGGAGTTGTGCGCGATCTGGCGCAGCGGCTCGCCCATCGCACGCGCGACGATATCCGCGCCGGCCTTGCGCTCCGGGGATAGCTTCAGCGCTTCGACCTCTTTGACCGCACGCGCGAGCGCTACGCCACCGCCGGGTACGACGCCCTCTTCGACCGCGGCCCGCAGGGCGTGTACCGCGTCGTCGACGCGCGCCTTGCGTTCTTTGAGTTCAACCTCGGTGGCCGCGCCGACCTTGATAACGCCGACCCCGCCGACCAGCTTGGCCAGGCGCTCCTCGAGCTTCTCGCGATCGTAGTCGGAAGTGGTCTGGGCGATCTGGGTGCGGATCTGGCTCAGGCGGGCCTGGATTTCAGCTTTCTTGCCTGCGCCGCCGACGAGCGTGGTGTTGTCCTTGTCGATGATCGCGCGGCGGCACTTGCCGAGCGCGCTTAGCTGCACGCTCTCGAGCTTGAGCCCCATCTCCTCCGCGATCACCTGGCCACCGGTCAGGATCGCCATGTCGGTCATCATCTCCTTGCGCCGATCGCCGAAGCCCGGCGCCTTGACCGCCGCCACGTGCAGCGTGCCGCGCAGCTTGTTGACCACCAGCGTGGCAAGCGCCTCGGCCTCGACGTCCTCGGAAATGATCAACAGTGGACGACCCGCCTGCACGACGCGCTCGAGCAGCGGCAGCAGGTCGCGCATGTTGGAAATCTTCTTTTCATGGAACAGGATCAGCGGCTCCTCGAGCTCGATCGTCATGCGCTCGGGGTTGGTTACGAAGTAGGGTGATAGATAGCCGCGGTCAAAACGCATGCCCTCGACCAGGTCGAGCGTGGTTTCCAGGCCGCTCGCCTCCTCGACCGTGATCACGCCTTCCATCCCGACCTTACCCATCGCGTCGGCGATGATCTTGCCGATCGCCTTGTCGCCGTTGGCCGCCACGGTAGCGACCTGCACCATCCGCTCATGCTCCTTGACCGGCCGGGCCATCGCCTTGATGACCTCGGTCGCCTTGGCGACCGCGGTCTCCATGCCGCGCTTGAGCTCCATCGGCGCCATCCCGGCGGCGAGCAGGAGCAGGCCTTCGCGCAGCACGGCGCGGGCGAGCACGGTCGCGGTGGTGGTGCCGTCACCGGCGACATCGGAGGTTTTCTGGGCGACCTCGCGGATCAGCTTGGCGCCCATGTTCTCGAACTTGTCCTCGAGATCGATCTCCTTGACCACGGTGACGCCGTCCTTGGTGACGATCGGCGCGCCGAAGCTTTTCTGGATCATGACGTGACGGCCCTTGGGACCAAGCGTAACGCACGCGGCTTTGGCGACCAGCGAAGCGCCCTTGACGATCCCGGCGCGGGCTTTCTCATGCAGGTGGATGATTTTGGCTGACATCGAAAAAATCTCCGTAAAAGAATCTATAGACTATTACGCACACCGATACGCCTAAGCCCGATCGGCTCGCCCGGCTTCAACATAAGCATGTTTGCGCGCATTACCAGTAGTATCACGCTTTGTGCCCGATCACCGACCATGCAAAAATGGTTCAGTGACGATAACTTCATCAAACAACCCGCCGGCGCGAATCGACACCGCGCCAGCTTCATCGAAAAACCGGGCCGCGCTTCGCGCCGCCGCCAGGCTTGCGATGCTCCTTGGAGCGGCGGCGCTGGTTGCGTCAATCCCGCGGATGGCCTGTGCAGGATCACGGACGCCCGGCGCTCCCGCTTCGCCTCTCGCACAGGCGCCGCATGAGCCCGAAGTCGCGCCCCGCGCCGTCTTGTTTCGAACCACCCCGCTCCGAGCCGTCCTGCTCGCCCAGGACGACGACGACGACAGCGGCGACGCGACCGCTGACAAGGGCGCTTCACCCGATGAGATCGAAAAATACGTTGCGGTGTACCGCGCGATGCAGCGCAACCACAGCATAACGATCCAACAAGCCACCGCGGCTCAGGGACTGACCGTGGAGGCCTTTCGCGATCTCGAGCGACGTATCGAGAGCGACGACCTCGCGCGCGACGACGCTCGCCGTGCGCTCGCCGCTCCAGCCCAGAGCGCCACGCCGGCAGCGATGCCGAAAGCGCAGCCCTAAAACGCCCGCGCGCGCCAATCGCTACCTGATGGTTGAAAAACGGCGGAAGAGGATCGGGCTCCTCTTCCGCCAGGTACTGCAGGTACTGATCGTTACTTCGTAACGGAAGACGCGAAAGCCGCTTCGAGGCGGGCCACAGCGTCGTTGGCGCGTTTGACCGAATCTTCAGCGCCGCCAGCCGCTTCCTGAGCGCTCTTGGCCGACTGGGCCGCCTGATTGGCCGAGTTCTGCGCGTTGGTCGACGCAGTTGCAGCCGACTGCGCGCTGGCCTCAGCCTGCGAAGTCGCCTGATCGATCTGGGTCTGGTAACTGCATCCGGCGGCGAACAAGCCACCGACCGCAAGAATTCCAAGCACGTTCACGAACTTCTTCATCCGAACCCACCTCCTGCTAAACCGGTAAAATCAGTTCTTGATATGTAACAGCAATCTAACAGCATCGCGCATCGGCGCGAAGCGTTTGCTACCACGAAATTGTGCTCATCGTTACAAATCGATCTGTTCAAGGCAAGCTAACGGACGGGCTGGTACTCGTGAAATCCTCGCGGTTGACATCCAAAACTGGCGACGGCTATCGTCAGATCGAACCACTCGCAGCTTCCGCGCAATGATTGAAGCGCCAGGTCCGCCCACGCTCGTGCCGACAGACGCCATCAGCGAACAACAAAGCCAATCTGAGGCGGTAAAAGCGACAAGTGAGGCCGGAATCGTCGCTAGCCCAACCCCTCATGAGGCCGCGAAGCCCGCTGCGCCGGTCGCGGCTGTCGGCGGCACTCCCGATCGCGCACCGGCCATGATGACCGCGATTCCGGGCGGCGGCGACAGCGCCTTGCCAGGGCCGCTCGAGGAGAGACGCTTCGCCGGCGAAACGGAGGGCGACTTCGAGAGCGCGCTCGGCAGAGTCAAGCCCGGCGGTCCCGCCGGCCAGCGGCGGAGCCATCGCAGCATCTGGGGATCGCTGGTGAGGCTCGTGCGGCTCGACAAGCTGCGCGGTCCCGCGCTCCGCCAGGACAGGCACGTCGGCTTCGACGGCTTCGTCAATCCGATGCACGACGAAAAGATCGAGCGCGACCGCCGCTACGGCACGGTCTACACGGTCGTCGAGCACGTCAACGCCTACCTGGTGCGCATCGAGATGCCACGGCGAATCCCGGCCTCCTCGCTCAAGCAACTGTGGAAGCTGCCCGACGAAATGCCCGACTACGACTACACCATCACGCTGCACGAGGGGGTGCTCGCCGTGCGGGCCGGCGTGCGCGGCGACGCGATGCGGCGGTTGTCGTATGTCTCGGCATCGTTTCCGTCCGACTTTCTTACCCGGATCGAATTCGACCAACCGGTCACATCCTTTAAGCATCGCCTGCGCGACAAGGTGCTCGAGATAGTGGTGTTCAAGGCCGCCGGCTCCGATACCGTCAGCCGGGTCGCCTAGGGACCCGCGAGAACCGCTTCGGCGCAGAGCCAGGCGAGCCGACGCTTTAGGAAAGCGGCCGATGACAACGAATGTGAGAGAGGCCTCGATCCGTGATTTGCCACGGATCTTGGAGATCGAGCGGCTGGCCTTTCCGCAGCCGTGGAGCCTCGACTCATTCAAACGCGAACTCATGCTGCCGTTCTCGCGTATCATGGTGGCAATCCAGGTGCAGGCGACGCAGACCGAGACCCGTGGCCTGCCTGCGGGTTTTCTGTGTCGATGGCTTGTCGCCGATGAGTGCCACATCCTCAATGTCGCCGTACATCCCGAGCTTCGGCGTGGTGGTATCGGGATGGCGCTGATGGCCGAGGCAATAAACGAAGCAAAGACGAAAATCATTCGCCTCGTAACGCTCGAGGTCCGCCGCTCTAATGTCGCCGCCAGGAGCCTGTATCGCCGGCTGAATTTTGAAGAACGGCGTTTGAGGACGAACTACTATGGCCCCGGTGAAGACGCAGTCGTGATGGAACTCCATCTCGGCGGCGGCCGTCGATAATCCGCCCGGGCCGAGACTGATTGGGAAGTTGTCCGCGGATTTGGCCGGGGTTACAAAAACCTACTGGTTGTGCCATAATGTGAACGTTGAGCCAGCGCTGATCGGACAGTAGTGAACCGCCGTCACTAACTGGACCGAAATCCATAACGCCTCGACGGCTCGGGAAAGAACACATAGATGATGAATTTGCCGTTCAAGAAGGGTGAAAAAGTCGTTTACCCGGCGCACGGGGTCGCGGTCATCGAAGACATTCAGAGTCGTGTCATTTCTGGGACTGAGCGCCGATTCTACATGCTCAAGATCCTGGGCACTGAGAAGATGACCATCATGATCCCGACCGAGAACGTAACTCAGGTCGGATTGCGGCGGGTAATCGGCAAGGACGTAGTCGATAAGATTTATCGGATTCTGCGCACACGCAAGGTCGACGCCGACACTCAGACCTGGAATCGGCGCTATCGCGAGTACACCGAGAAAATCAAGACCGGCTCGCCGCTCGAGATCGCCAAGGTTCTGCGCGACCTGCTGGTGCTCAAAGGCGACAAGGAGCTGTCGTTCGGTGAACGCAAGATGCTCGACACGGCGCGCAGTTTGCTGGTGAAGGAACTTTCTATCGCCAAGGCTCATCCGGAAGAAAAGATCATGGAAGAGCTCAAAGTCATGTTCGCCAACTAAACCGCGAACGCACGCGAAAGAACCCCCGGGGGGATCGGAAGCAATTCCGGTCCCCTTTTTTTTGCTTTCCTCGCCCTCGTGCATTTTGACCCGTGAGCTTTGCCCTGGCGCGCGCCGCTCGGTACGCTCGTTTACGCTGCGGCCCGCGATGCTCGCTCAGCCGCTGCGATGTCGACGCGATGCGATGCTCCGCGATAATAGTCGCCGCCGGAAGCGGGATGCGGCTTAAGCTGGACGCCCCGAAGGCTTTCGTACCGCTCGGCGGGCGGCCGCTGCTTCACTATTCCCTGCGCGTCATTGCCGCACTCGCGGCGATCGGCGAGGCGGTGGTCACGGTGCCGGCTGGGATGGAACGGCAGGCCCGCGCCGAAGTCGAGCGCGCCGGGGTGGAAATCCCGGTCAAGCTGGTCGCGGGCGGCGCCGAGCGCCGGGATTCGGTGCGAATCGCCCTTGGGATCACCAGTGCGGAGAGCGAAGTCGTCGTGGTGCATGATGCGGCTCGCCCGTTCGCGACGCCCGCGCTGTTCGCCGCCTGTATCGACGCGACGCGGCGTGCCGACGGAGCAATCGCCGCGATCGCGGTCGCGGATACGCTCAAGCGCACGGATGGCCGCACGATCGCAGCGACAGTTGCGCGCGACGGGCTATGGCAGGCGCAAACGCCGCAGGCCTTCAGACGCCGGAAGCTCGTCGAGGCGCACGACCGCGCGCTGCGCGAGCGATGGGCCGCGACGGACGACGCGGAACTGATAGAGCGATGCGGTGGGCGGGTCGAGGTGGTCGAAAGCTCGGCCATCAATCTGAAGATCACGACGCCGGCCGACCTCGAAATCGCCGAGGCGCTGGCGGTACGGATCTTCGCGCGCTAGCGAACGCCGGGAGAATCGGCAGAATTGGACGGACCCGCTGTCGCCATGCCCTCGTTGAGCGAGCCCGAGCGGAAACCCTTCAGATCGACGGTCACGAAGCGAAACCCAAGCTTGCGCAGCTCGCGATCCACGCTTTCGCGCGTCGCTGGTTCGAGCAGCCGCGCAATGTCTCGTTGCTCGATTTCCAGCCGCGCGATCTCGCCATGATGGCGCACGCGCGCGACCCGAAAGCCCATCGCATGCAAAAGCTGCTCGCCGCGCTCGACCTGTTCGAGCCCCTCCGGAGTAATTCGCGTCCCATAAGGAAACCGCGACGAGAGGCAGGGCGAGGCCGGCCGATCCCACGTCGGCAGTCCGAGCGCGCGCGACAGCTCGCGAATTTCGGCCTTGGTCAATTCGGCCTCGACCAGCGGATGACGCACGCGCTTTTCGCCGGCGGCTTTGATACCGGGGCGATAGTCGTGCAGGTCGTCCAAGTTGAGTCCGTCGACGATCTCTTCGATTCCTAATTCCGCCGCCTTGGCCTCGCAGACCGTAAAAAGGTTGTGCTTGCACAGGTAGCATCGGTTGAGCGGATTCTCGGCGTAGCCGGGGACGTCGAGTTCGTTGGAGTCGACGACCAGGTGGCGCGCACCGATCGTTTGCGCCATCTCCAGCGCCGAACGCCGGTCGTCGTCGGGCATCGTCGGCGAAGTGGTGGTGAGCGCGAGCATCCGCGCGCCAAGAACGTCGTGGGCGACGCGCAGGACGAAAGTCGAATCGACACCGCCCGAGAACGCGACCATCACCGAGCGCATCGGCGCGAAAATTCCGCACAGGCGTTCGAGCTTGAGCGCAAGCTCCGCGCTCAGTCCGATCTTGGCCATCTCGCCGATCTTTCCGATCTTGGCGCTCATATACCCTCGGCCTGGAAAAGATCGGTCGTGAGATAGCGTTCGCCGGTATCGCAGAAAATCGTCGCGACGACCTTGCCACGCCCAAGGCGCTTTGCCACTCGCAGCGCCGCGCAGCACGCCGCGCCCGATGAAATCCCGACCAGCAAGCCCTCTTCGCGCGCGAGGCGCCGCGAATGAAGCGTCGCCTCCTCGTCGCTCACCGCGATGATTTCGTCATAGACCGTGGTGTCGAGATTTTCCGGCACGAAGCCGGCGCCGATCCCCTGGATTTTGTGGAAGCCAGCCTCGCCGCCCGACAGCACCGGAGAATTTTTCGGCTCGACCGCCACGATCAGCGGACGGCCGCCGAAGTGCTCGCGCAGGTAGCGGCCGACGCCGGTGATGGTGCCACCGGTACCGACGCCCGCCACGAACGCGTCGATACGCTCGAGCTGGCCGGCCAATTCGGGGCCGGTGGTCGCGTAATGGACGTTGGGATTGGCGTGGTTCTTGAACTGTTGCGGCATGAAGTAGCCGGGGTTGTCGCGCACCAGCTCCTGCGCCTTGGCGATCGCGCCATGCATCCCGCGGGTGTCCGGCGTCAGCACCAGGCGCGCCCCATACGCCGCCAACAACGAGCGTCGCTCCTCGCTCATGGTATCGGGCATCGTCAGCATAAGCTGATAGCCTTTGACGGCAGCCACCAACGCAAGGCCGATTCCGGTGTTGCCCGAAGTCGGCTCGACGATAGTATCGCCGGGCTTGAGCCGTCCCTCGCGCTCCGCCGCCTCGACCATCGCGACGCAGATCCTGTCCTTGACGCTGCCGCCCGGGTTGAAGCTCTCGAGCTTCGCCCAGACTTCGGCGTCGTCCTTGTCCGGCAGGCGATTGAGGCGCACCACTGGAGTGTGACCGATGAGTTCGAGCGGCGAGCGCGCAACGCTGTTCGGCATGCCGCGATTTTAGCCGTATTCGCCCCCGTTTTGCGACCGTCATGTGCACTGCATAGACTCGTTGGCGATGGTGTCGGGGATGGCATCGAAAACCGCGGAGCAGAGCGCGCGCGTGGAGCGCGTGCTGGTCATCTTTCCGGGCGCGCTCGGCGACCTGGTATGTTTTGGTCCGGCGCTCCGCGCGTTGGCGCGGCGCCATCATGAGGCGAAGCTCGAGTTGATGGCGCGCGAGGAACTGGCGCGCTTCGCCGTCGCTCGTATTGGAATCGCGGGAATTGAAACCGCACGCGGTGATTTGCCATCACCCTCGCCAGGTTGTTCACGAGCTCATTCAGATTCACGAGCTCATTCACGAGCGCATTCAATAGACCGGCGCGAGGTCGCCGCCCTCTTCGCCCAACCATCCAACCTCATCCAGGACGTTACCGAGGCGGCGCGATTTTTTCGCCCCTTTTCGCGCATCTATTCGTTCTTCGCCGCCGACGACGCGCGCTTTCACCAAGCGCTCGAAGCCGCCGCCACGCCCGCAGCCGTCAGCTTCCACGCCTTTCGTCCCGCAGGCGCCGGCCACGTCGCCGCCGGCTACCTCGACGAGATAGGCGAGCGCGGCGCGCCGTCAGACGGAGCGCTACTTGACGGACATATCGACGTGCTGCCGGACGATATCGCGCAGGCGCGGCAGGCGCTCACCCGCCTCGGTCTCGGCGACGCGCGCGTCGTGCTGGTCTTTCCCGGCAGCGGAGGTGCGCATAAGAACTGGCCCGCGGAGAACTTCGCGGCGCTCGCGAGCGCGCTCCCGCCGCCGATGCGTGCGCTGGTGGTGCTCGGCCCGGCGGAGGGCGCGATCGAGCCGGTCTTGATGCCGCTCATGCTGGCACGCGGGATTGCGTGGCTTCGCGATCAGCCGCTCGGCACGATAGCCGGGTTGGCGCGCCTTGCGGCCGCCTTCGTCGGCAATGATTCGGGCATGTCGCATCTGGCGGCGGCCGCGGGCGCGCCCGGAGTGGCAATCTTCGGGCCTACCGATCCTGACCGCTGGCGTCCGCTGGGGCGCGTCAAAGTTGTGCGGGCTCTGAAGCTTGCCGAATTGACGCCCGCAGACGTGGCGTCGGCACTGAAGGAAATAACCAGATGACGGGAATATTCGGGCGCGAGGAAAATGCGGCGCCGCGATAGATGCGATAGAAGGTCCCGATGGTTACATTTCAGCCTGAGCGGGGTCGCGTTGACTGGAAAAATCGCCCGGCGTAGCCTCAAGTGGGCGTTGATTTAGTCCACGACGTGCTCAAATACTTTTTGATTTGCTGAATTCTTCACCTCGACAAGGAATCTATGGGTAGCGCCATCAAGACCACGATATTGCTCGGCGCGCTGACCGGGCTCCTGATACTTATCGGAGGCGTGTTCGGCGGACGCGCCGGCGCCGAGTTAGCCTTCGTCATCGCGCTGGCGATGAATTTCTTCAGCTACTGGTTCTCGGACAAGCTGGTGCTGCGAGCGTACAGCGCGCAGGAGCTCGACGCCGCGGCGGCGCCGGAGCTTTACTCGATCGTCCAGGAGCTGGCGCACGAGGCGCATATCCCGGTGCCGCGGATGTACATGATCGACACCGACACGCCCAACGCGTTCGCCACCGGACGCAATCCCAATCACGCCGCTGTCGCCGTGACGCGCGGAATACTGCGGATTTGCAGCCGCGACGAGCTCAAGGGCGTACTCGGCCACGAGCTCTCCCACGTGATCAATCGCGACATCCTGACCAGCTCGATCGCGGCGACCCTAGCCGGCGCGATCATGATTCTGGCCTCGATGGCGCGATGGGGCGCGATTTTCGGCGGCTTCGGAGGCGGCGGCGACGACGACCGGCGCGGCGGAATGATCGAGCTGCTCCTGATGGCGTTCCTGGCACCGCTGGCGGCGTCGCTGATCCAGCTCGCGGTATCGCGCACGCGCGAATACCAGGCCGACGCCAGCGGCGCTCGTCTCACCCATCATCCGCTCTTCCTGGCGAGCGCGCTGCGCAAGCTGGAGGCCGCCAACGAACGCATGCCGATGGACTCGGGGCCCGCGACCGCCCATCTGTTCATCGTCAATCCGCTGAGCGCGCGGGGTTTGATGAGCAAGCTCTTTTCAACCCATCCGCCGCTCGAAGAGCGCATCCGGCGCCTCGAGCACATGGCGAGCACAGAGGTGGTCTAGGCAGATGCCATCAGAGGACGAGAGTTCCAAGGGCTTCAAGATCCAGGACCGGCGGCGGTTCTCGGCCGAGGGCGAACTGAAGCCCGAATTCAGCGGCGCCGAAGAGCCCGCCGTCGCGAAGCCGGAGGCGCCGCCTCCCGGCGCTCGTCCGTCGCACGGCGCCGGCGCGCCCGAGCCCGCGCAGCCCCACCAGCAGCAGGAAGCGGCGGCCTCGCAGCCGCAGCAGGCGGCTGCGGCCGAGGGCTACGCCGCCGCGCGATCGACGGCCGGCGCCGAAGCGCATCCGTTGGAGATGGGGGCGGAAGCGGCGGAGATCAACTTTAGCGCTTTCCTGATGAGCCTCTCGACCGAAGCACTGGTGCATCTGGGCGAGATGGCCGACCCGGCCGGCGGTCAGGGGCAGCGCGACCTGGCGATGGCGCAGCAGCTTATCGATATCCTTGGAATGTTGCGGGAGAAAACCCGGGGCAACCTCGAGCGCGACGAGCAGGGCCTGCTCGACGCGATTCTCTTTGACCTCAGAATGAAATACGTTGAGATCGCTCGCCGGAACGGCTGATTCGCCTGGGTCCGGGTCAGCGTGCGAATGCCTTCTAAGTTCGGGAACGTCGCCATTCTCTGTTTAGCGGCGGTGATACTGCTGTTGTGCGGACCTGCCGCACCGCGCGCCTTGGCCGATCAATTCTGGCTCGAGCTTACCTCGTCGAGCACGTCCAAAGCCGAAACCCTGCCGGACTTCGTCGCGCTGGCGGATAAACTGGGCCCCACCGTGGTGAATATCTCCACCGAGCAGGCCGGGCCGGCAGCCTCCGAGGGCGGGGGCGATGACGGAGATGGTGGCAACGACGGCGGTGGTAATGAGGGCGGTGGCAACCAGCCGTTCAACGAGTTCGGCGAGCCGTTTGGCGAGCCGCACGGCCATAGCCTGGGCTCCGGCTTCATCGTCAATGCGGCCGGCTACATCCTTACCAATGACCACGTGGTCGAAAACAGCCGCCAGATCATCGTCACCACCAAGGACGGCAACCAGTACAGGGCCTCGGTAATCGGGCGCGACGCCAAAACCGACATCGCGCTGCTGAAAATCAAGGCCAGGCACGATTTGCCCGTGGCGCCGCTGGGCGACTCCGACGAAGTGAAAGTCGGCCAGTGGGTGATGACCATCGGTGACCCCTTCGGTTTCGACCATACCGTCACCGCCGGTATCGTCAGCGCCAAGGGCCGCTTCATCCCGGGCAACTACGACGAGTTCATCCAGACCGACGCCGCGATCAACCCGGGGAACTCGGGCGGTCCGCTGATCAATATCCGCGGCGAGGTGGTGGGCGTGAACTCGGCGATTTTCACCCGCACCGGTTCCAATACCGGGATCGGCTTCGCCATCCCGGTCAATCTGGTCAAGGAAGAGCTGCCGCAGTTGCGCGATCATGGCCAGGTGGTGCGCGGATGGCTCGGAATCTACGTGCAGCGGGTGACGCCGGCGATCGCCGACTCGATGGGGCTGGAGGAGCCGCGCGGCGCGCTGGTCGCCGAAGTGCTGAGCGAGGGGCCGGCCAAGTCTGCCGGAGTCAAACGGGGCGACGTGATCGCGGCCTACAATGGCACGCCGATCGGAGACTCGCGCGAGCTGCCGCTGATGGTCGCACGCACGCCGCTCGGCCATAGCGCGATGCTCAGGATCGTACGCGACAAAAAGTACCTCGAACTGCCGGTTACGATTACCGCTTCGCGCGAGACTCGCGTCGCATCGGCCGCCAAACAGCCACCCAAAGGGTCGGCGCCGTTCGGCCTCACCGTCAAGGACCTCGATCCCAAGCTCGCGCACGACATGGGGCTGGGCCGGAGCAAGGGAGTGGTGGTGTATTCGGTGCGGCCCGGCAGCCCGGCCGATGCGGCCGGCATGCGCTCGCGCGACATCATCGTCGAGATCAACCGCCAAAGCGTCGGCAACGTCGAGGCCTACCAGCGCGCAATCAAGTCGGGCGGCGGCAAGGCGGTATTGCTTCTGATTAAGCGTCACAACAACACCGTCTTCGTGCCGCTCGAACCGGAGAGCTAGGCGATGCACGGCTGCGGGCAAGCGCCGGGCGCCAACGCGCGGACGGCCAGGCGCTTTTGGCCGCGATGAAGCGCGCGCTCAAAATAGTGCTGTTCGGCGCCTGCGCCATCCTGCTTTTCGCCTTGCCGCCGGCGATCTACGAATTCCTGAGCTACTACCACGCGCTGCAGAACGAAGTCGTCACCCGCTTTTCCGGCAAGCGCTGGAATATCCCTTCGCGTATCTACTCGGATTCCTGCTTCGTCTATCCGGGCCAGAGCCTCGACGACCTCGGCTTCTTCCAACGCCTGGCGCGCCTGAACTACCATCGCGTCGCCCCGGGCCAGCTCTCTTCGCGCGGCGAGTATTCGCTGGATGAAAAGAAGCATCGGCTGACCGTTTTTCTGCACGGCTTCGCGTATCCATATTCCGATTTCCCGGGCGAGGCGGTCGAAATGACCCTGGGGCCGCACAACACGGTGCTCGCGATGCGCAATCCGCTCGACGGTAAGGCGCTGTTCTCGGCGGAGCTCGAGCCGGAGCTGATCAGCGGAATTTTCCAGGGTAGTTGGCAGCAGCGCCGCCTGGTGCCGCTCAAGCAGATTCCGCAAGCCCTCATCTATGCGATCCTCGCCGCCGAGGACCATCGCTTCTACGAGCATCACGGCATCGACGTGGTCCGCACTGCCAAGGCCGCCTGGGTCGACTTCGTCGCGCATCGCGTGCGCCAGGGCGGCTCGACTCTGACCCAGCAGTTGATGAAAAACTTTTTCCTCACCAGCAAGCGCGATTGGCGGCGCAAGGTCAAAGAGGCGCTGATGGCCTACATCGCCGAGCGCCAGTACTCCAAAGACCAGATCCTGGAGAACTACATCAACGACATCTATCTGGGGCAGCGCGGCCAGGAGGGAATCTACGGAGTCTGGGAAGCCTCCGAGTTCTACTTTTCCAAGGAGCCGCGCGATCTGACCATCGGCGAGATGGCGACGATCGCCGGGATGATAAGCTCACCCAACCGCCTCAATCCGCTGCACCATCCCGAGCTCGCCGAGCAGCGGCGCAACGAAGTGCTGGGCCTGATGCTCGCCGACGGCTACATCAGCAAAGCCGCCTACGACAGCGCCGCCACCGAGCCGTTGCATCCGCGCGAGGTCTTCACCGAAAATAACGACGCGCCCTACTTCGTTGACTACGTCAAGCATGAGCTCGCCGAGCGCTATCCGCCCGAGGTGCTCGCCGGCGAGGGGCTGAGAATCTTCACCTCGCTCGACGTGCATGCCCAGAAGCTCGCCGAAAAGGCGGTGCGCGGCAACCTCGACGATCTCGAGGCGCGCCACGCCTCGTTGCGGCGCAAGGAAAAGAAAGATCAACTCGAAGAGGCGCTGATCGCGGTCGAGCCGCAGAGCGGCAAGATTCGCGTGATGGTGGGCGGTCGCGACTACCGCGAAAGCCAGTTCAACCGCATCACCCAGGCCAAGCGCCAGCCGGGCTCGGCCTTCAAGCCCATCACCTACCTGGCCGCGCTGCAGGAAACGCTCGAAGGCGGCCCCCTGCATTTCCTGCCGACCACTTATATCGACGACACCCAGTTCACCTGGACCTATGGCAACATGAGCTGGAGCCCCAAGAACTACAAGGACCGCTACTTCGGCCGCGTCACGCTCGAGTTCGCACTCGAGGAGTCGCTCAACTCGGCGACCTCGCGCCTGGCCAACCAGATCGGCCTTGACCGGGTGCGTGCGATGGCGGCGAAGATGGGCTTTGGCGATTTGCCCCCGTACCCGTCGATCGTTCTGGGCGGAATCGAGGTCACGCCGATGCAGATCGCACAAGCCTATTCCATCCTGGCCGACTACGGACTCGACGTGCAGTCTTACGCCGTCACAGCGGTGGTCGATCAGAGCGGCAAAGTGATCGAGGGCCATGAACTGCAGGCGCGCCAGGTGTTGACGCCGCAACTCGCCTACATGATGGATTTCATGCTCGAACAGGTCATCAACCACGGCACCGGAGAGGGCGCGCGCAAACGCGGCTTCACCCGTCCCGCGGCGGGCAAGACCGGCACCACCAACGACTCCAAGGACGCGTGGTTCGCGGGCTTCACGCCCAACCTGCTCGCCGTCGTGTGGACCGGATTCGATCAAAAGGAAGAACTCGGGCTGACCGGCGCGCAGGCCTCGCTGCCGGCCTGGACCGATTTCATGAAGGCTGCGACGGCCTCGCGGCCGCCGCTGGACTTCGCCCCACCGCCCGGTATCGTAGTGGAGAAGGTTGACCCGCTGACCGGCTACCTGGCCGGGCCGAATTGTCCGGTGGTGCTGGAGGGTGCGTTTCCGACGGACCTTGCGCCGACGCAGATATGCCCGTTCCACACTCCGGGCGGCACCACGCGCGCCGTGAACAATCCCGCCGCGCCCGGCGCGCCATCCGTAGCAGGTCACTGGCCACGAGTGCCGAGCGGCGATCCTAACGCGAGCGACCCCAACGACTGATGAGAATTGAAACCGAGCTCGCCGCGCGGCCAGCCATATCGAGACGCGCGGCGCCGATTGCACTGGCATGCGCGCTGCTAATGGCTGGCCTCGCCCGTCCTGCGTATGCGGCCGCCGCCGCCACGGCGGCGACTGCGGCGGCGTTGCCGCTTGCGCCCGCACCGCGCGAGGATGGCGCCAGAGCCTTCGGCTCTGGCGCCATCCTCGCGCTCGAAGAGCAGAGCCTGCCGCCGGAAAATCTGGCATCTCCGGCCGCGTCGCCCGCGCCGCCTTCGGGCTCGCCGAGCCCAGGCGCCGCGGGTGACAACAGCGGACCCGGCGCGCAAGCGCCGGCCGGACAGCCGACGGCACAAGCACCGACGCAACAACCGGCGCAAGCGCAGAGCGCCGGCGGATGGTCGCGCGCGCCGGCCGAGACCGGCGGCGCGTCCGCATCCGGCGCACCTGAATCGGGCGCGGCGACGGGAGCGCCCGGCGAGCCGGCGCCCGAGGCTACGCCAACCGACGCGCCGGCGCCGTACGACGTCGGCTCCATCCAGCCGACTGCGCCGGTGAGCGACCAGCCGCTCACCGCGCTCATCGCCAGCACCAAGGACCAGCCCGCGCTCAACGCTTCGTTACGAGTCGCGGAACAGGGGCGCAGGTCGTTGCAAGCCTCCAAGCCTGACGACGCGATCCGCGATCTTGGGCGCGCAATTTCGATCGACCCGACCGATCCCTACGCCTACTTCTATCTCGGCCGCGCCTACATGATGAAAAAGGACTACCAACAGGCGCTCGCGTTTTTCGGCCGCTCGGAGGTCGGATTGCGCACGGTGCCCGCATGGCTGGGCGAGGTCAAAAGTTTCGAGGGTGCGTGTCTCGAGGAGCAAGGCAAGTTTCCCGCGGCGGCCGAGGCCTACAAACAGGCGCTCGGCGCCGCGCCGGGCAACCTGATGGCGCGTACTGGATACGGCCGGCTGAGCGAGAGCCTCCCGGAGGCCAACGCGGACAATGCCGGCGCACCGAATGCGGACAACGCCGGCGCGCCGCCACCGCCGCTCGATGGTGCGGCGCTGCCTGCGCCTGACGTCAATTTGGCCGCGCCCGCCCCGGCTGAGGCGCCGCCGTCCGCCGCACCACCCGCTCAGTCTGATTCAGGTGCTGATTCGGGGGCTGATTCGGACGCTGATCCGAATGCCGATTCGAGCTCCGATCCGGATGCCGCTTCAGGCAAAGACTCGGGCGCGCAGGACAATCGATAACCCACCCAATAAGTCACCGCGCGAGCGTTGCGAAATGCTACTCCAATAGTGTTGGTTCAATGTTGACCCCAAACTTAATCCGATGCTGATTCTGGGAATCGAATCCTCGTGCGACGATGCGGCCGCGGCGGTTATCGAAACCGTGCGCCCCGGCGTCGCTTCCATCCGCTCCAGCGTCATCGCCAACCAGGACGAGATCCATCGCCGTTACGGCGGCGTGGTGCCGGAACTGGCCTCGCGCAACCACGTCATCACCATCCTGCCCGTAATCGAACAGGCGCTGGAGGCCGCCGGATGCACGCTCGGCGATCTCGGCGGCATCGCGGTGACCCGCGGCCCGGGACTGGTCGGCTCGTTGCTGGTCGGCCTGATGTGCGCCAAGGGGCTCGCGCAGAGCCTCGGCATCGCGATGGCCGGGGTGAATCACATTGAAGGACATCTGCTCGCGCCGTTGCTCGAGCATCGTCGGGCGATGCCGTTTCTCGCGCTGGTCGTGTCGGGAGGGCATACCGAGCTGTTCGTGGTCGAAGACTTCGGCCGCTATCGCCGCCTGGGCCGCACGCGCGACGACGCCGCCGGCGAGGCGTTCGACAAGGTGGCCAAGCTGATGGGCCTCGGCTATCCGGGCGGCCGAATAATCGACGAGCTTGCGCGGCGCGGGAACCGCAAGGGGGTGCGTGTTCCGCGCGCCCACGTGCGCGGCGCGCCGCTCGATTTCAGTTTCAGCGGGGTGAAGACCGCGATCGCGACGCTGCTGCGCACGGAGGACGGCGCCGCGGTCTCGCGCGAAGACCTGGCCGCGAGCTTCCAGGAGGCCGTGGTCGATATGCTGGTCGGGCCGGCGATGCGCGCGGCGCGCGACACCGGCATGGAGGTGATCGCGCTGACCGGCGGCGTCGCCGCCAACTCGCGCCTGCGCGAGCGTCTCAGCGAGGCGGCTGCTGCCGAAGGCCGCGAGGTCATCGCGCCATCGCTCAAGTTCTGCACCGACAACGCGGCGATGATCGCGATGGCCGGAAGCTACCGGCTATTGCGCGGCGAGCGCGACTCGCTCGACATCGACGCCGAGGCTGCGCTGACCCTGTAAGCGCAACCAAACCATGGGAACACCGCGAGTGATGCAATGATACACGCCGGGCGCGGCGCGGCTGGACGAGTCAAAACCATACGCACGTCGCCATTTGCGGTCGCCGCCGAGCTCGAGGCCGCCGGCGTGCGTCCGCGCAAATCGCGCGGCCAGAATTTCCTGATACAACCCGCCATCGCCGATCGAATAGTCGCCGCGGCCGCAATCGCACCCGGCGACGAGGTGGTCGAGATCGGCCCCGGACTGGGCATCCTGAGCGACAAGATTCTGCGCGCCGGAGTGCGACGGCTATGGCTGGTCGAGCTCGACGCGCGGCTTGCGGAGCGGCTTCAGAGCGCGTTTGCGGGACATCCGGCCGTGCGCGTGGTCTGCCGCGACTTCCTCGAGGTCGAGCTCGCGAAACTGGTCGAACGACCGCCGGTCAAGGTGATCGGCAATTTGCCGTTCAACGCGGCCGCCGCAATTCTGCGCCGGCTCGACGAGATGCGCGGCGCGATCGGGCGGATGGTCCTGATGTTCCAGCGCGAGGTCGCCGAGCGCATCCGCGCGCGCGCGGGCGAACGCGCGTACTCGGCGCTGAGCGTTTTCACCGCGCTCTACTGGGAGACGCGCGAGCATTTCCGCGTCGCCGCCGGCAATTTCCGTCCCGCGCCACGCGTCGACGCCGAGGTTATCGTGTTTACGCCGCACGCGCGGGCGCCGTATGCGCCCGCCGGCGAGACCGCGATGCTCGGTGCAATCCGCGCCGCATTTTCGGCCCCGCGCAAGACCATCCGCAACGCGCTCGCCGGCGCGCTCGGCGCCGCGCCCGAAGCCGTCGTCGCCGCGCTTGCCCGCGCCGGCATCGACCACGGCGCGCGGCCCGCTACGCTTTCGGTCGCCGACTTCGTCCGCCTGGCCGAAGCGCTCGAACTCGCGGGCGCAATCTCGCCCGCGACGGCGGAGCCCCGCGATGCCTGAGTTGCCTGAGGTCGAATCGCTTAGGCGAATCCTTGCGCGCTCGGCAGTCGGCCGCACGATCGAGCGCGCGCGCGTCACGGAGCCGCGGCTGCGGCGCACGGTGGCGCAAGATTTTGCGGCCGGCGTCGAAGGCCGTCGCATCCTGCGCCTCGGACGCCGCGCCAAGTACCTCATCATCGAGCTTAGTGATGGCGCCGCGATGATCGTGCATCTGGGAATGAGCGGCAGCCTGACTCATCGCGGCAAGGATTTCGATGACGCCGAATTCACCGCGCGCCACGACCACGTCGAGTTCGCGCTCGACGACCTCACCCGCCTGGTCTACAACGATCCGCGCCGCTTCGGACTCATCCGGCTGGTCTCGCGCGAGGAACTGGCCGCGGCGCCCGAGCTTGCGGGGCTCGGCCCCGAGCCGCTCAGCGCCGCCTTCAATGCGGAGTACCTGGCGCGGCTCGCGCGCGGGCGGCGCGCCGCGATCAAGAACTTCATCATGGATCAGCGGATAGTCGCCGGAATCGGCAACATCTACGCCTCCGAGATCCTGTTCCGGGCGGGAGTACGGCCGACGCGCCGCGCCGCCAAAGTCACGCGCAAGGAGGTCGAGCGCATCGTGGCCGCGACCGCGCCGATTCTGCGCGCGGCGATCGGCAGCCGCGGCACCACTTTTCGCAGCTATCGCGACTCCGAGGGACAGCCGGGACGATTCGCAGAGCGCCTGATGGTCTATGGGCGCGAGGGCGAGCCGTGCCGCGTGTGCAAAAGTGCCATCCGCAACGTGACGGTCGGCCAGCGCGCGAGCTTTTTTTGCCCGCACTGCCAGCGCTGAATCGCAAGGCGGCTAGACGGCGTCGGTTCGGCTCGTGCGCAGGTAAAACGCGATCGCGTCTTCGAGCCGGTCGTTACCCCAGAACAGTTCCTTGCCGACGATCATCGTCGGGGCGCCGAAGATGCCGTGGACCACGGCCCATTGATTCTGCTCACGCAGGCGCTCCTTGTTCTCCGGCGACTCTGCGCGCTGGAGCACCTCGCGCGGCGGCTGACCGACCGTGGCGAGAATCTCCGCGATCGTTTCCATCCGCGAAATCTCGCGGTCCTCGGCAAAGTTGGCGCGAAAGACGGCGCGCACAAAGCGCGGACACCATGGCTCCTCGGCCGCCATGCAGGCGACGCGCGCCGCGAGCAGGCCGCTGCGTGGGAACTTGCCCGGACGGCGGAACGGAATTTCGTACTTCTCGCACAGCCGCTCCATGTCGCGCCACATGTAGCGGCCCTTCAACGGATAGATGTTGAATGGCGAATCGCCCCATCCCTGCGACACGAAGATCGGACCGAGCAGAAACGGACGCCATCGCAGCCGCACGCCAGCGGCCGCCGCAAGCTTCTCTATGCGTGAAGCGGCCAGGTACGAGTAGGTGCTGGCGAACTCAAACCAGAATTCCAGCGGTTCCTGTTCCATGTTTTATACGTGCCCGCGCAGTTTGGCCGAACCATAGCGAATCGGCGCTGCGATGGGAACGTGCGAGAGGCGAACCTATACGGCGGCGGCTGGCGGCGGGCGCGAGGGAGCCGTAAAGTAAGTGGCGCGGGTTGGGTAAGAACAGGCTGGAGAAGAAGCGGCGGCGGGACGATGGAGCAGGTTCCTGCGATTTTCGGTGACGTGATCGCACTCGCTCTGGGAGCGTGCGTCGGCAGTTTCGCGGTGACGGTCGCATACCGGTTGCCGCGCGACATTTCGATCGCGACGCCGCGCTCGTTTTGCGAAAGCTGCGAACGCCCGATCCCCTGGTGGGCCAACGTTCCGATCTTCGCCTATCTGGCCTCGCGCGGGCGTTGCCTGATATGCGGAGCGCCGATTCGCGCGCGGCATCTCGGCGGCGAACTCGCGCTCGCGCTGGGCGCGCTCTACCTGTACGCGAATTTTCCGCTGGGCAGCGCGATCGCACGCTTCATCTTCATCACCCTGCTGCTCATCTCCTCGCTGGTCGACTACGACTGGCGTCTCATCCCCAACCTGGTCACGTTTCCCGGCATCCCGGCCGGCTTTGTGTGCGCCGCTCTGTTGATGCCCGAGGTCGGATGGCAGGAGTCGTTCATCGGGATAGCCGTCGGTGGCGGAAGCCTGCTCGTGACCGGCTACCTTTACCAGCTGGTGCGCGGGCAGGAGGGTGTCGGCCTGGGCGACGTGTTTCTGCTCGCGATGGTGGGTGCGTTCATCGGATGGCCGGGGGTGATGTTCACGCTCTTTTTCGGCGCGCTGCTCGGATCGTTGGGCGGACTCGCGGTCGGCCTTTTCGGAACTCCCACTAAAGCGCCCGAATTGCCATCGAGCGCGCGTGGGGCAGCCGCGCAAGCCGATGCGACAGCGGCGATTTCGCAAGCCGACGCGGCCGCGGCGATCTCGATCGATCCGCAAGGGCCCGACAGCGCGGCGGCGGAAGGCGAGGAGCACACGCTGCTCACCACCGCGGTGCCGTTCGGACCCTTCCTGTCGCTGGCAGCGGGCTTTTACGCGCTCTTTCAGCCGCAGCTCACAAGCTGGTATCTATCCCGCTGATGGCGGCCGGCATCTTCATCACGCTCGAAGGCGTCGAGGGCTCGGGCAAGACCACCCAGGCGGCGATTCTGGCCGACGAGCTGCGCCGTCGCGGGCGGCGCGTGATGCTCACGCGCGAGCCCGGAGGTACGCGCGCGGGCGAGGCGATCCGCGCGATCTTCCTCGATCCGGCGGTTTCGCTGGGGGTCGCCTCCGAGCTGCTGCTGGTACTGGCCGACCGCGCGCAGCACGTGCGCGAAAAGCTTCGCCCCGCATTGGAAGCCGGTGAGATCGTAATCTCCGATCGCTACTCCGACTCGACCACCGCTTACCAGGGCCACGGCCGCGGCTTCGACCTGAAGCTCGTCGACGAGCTCAACCGTCTCGCCAGCGACGGTATTCGGCCCGCGCTGACGATCGTGCTCGACTGTCCGGTCGAGATCGGATTGGTGCGCACGCGCGCGCGCGCACGCAGCGACGTGCGCGGCGCTGACCGCTTCGAGGGCGAGCAGGTGGAGTTTCATCGCCGGGTCCGCGAGGGCTTTATGAGCATCGCGCGCGCCGAGCCCAACCGCGTCACGGTAATCGACTCGACGCGCGAACTCGCCGCGGTAAGTACCGACATCCTGACGGCGGTCGAACGGCTGGTGGGCCGCTGATGCCGCTTGACGGGGTGCGCGGCAATCGCGAAACCATCGCGCGGCTCAACGCGGAGCTGCTCTCGCGTCCCTCTCACGCCTACCTGCTGGCGGGTCCGCGCGGGGTGGGTAAGGCGCTGGTCGCACGCGGCTTCGCTCACGCGCTTTTGTGCGAGCGCGCACCGGGACCCGGCTTCTGTTGCCGGGTAGAGAATTGCCCGGTGCGCGAGGCCGGAAAAACGGCACGGCGCGGACGCGGCGCCGAGCGCACCGGCACCTCCGCCGCGCGATGCGAGTGTTGCGCGTCGTGCGTGCAGATCGCCGCGGGCGTGCATCCGGACTTCACCGCGGTCGCGCGCGCCGAAGCCCGTAGCGAAGTGCTGATCGAGCAGGTGCGCGAGCTTATCGCGCGCCTGGGTACGCGGCCGAGCCGCGGCGCGCGGCGGGTCGCGATCATCGACGACGCCGAGACGCTCGGCATCCCGGCCCAAAACGCCCTGCTCAAGACGCTCGAGGAGCCGCCGGGCCATACGATCATCTTCATGGTGGCCGAGAGCGAGCGCGCGCTGCTCGACACCGTGCGCTCGCGCCTGCGGCTGGTGCGCTTCGCGCCGCTGGAGGTGGGCGACATCGAAGCGATCGTCGGCGCGCGCGCCGGCCTTGACGCCGAACGCTCCGCGGCGCTGGCGCGTCTGGCGCGCGGCAGCGCCGGCCGTGCGCTTAGACTCGCCGACGGCGCCGAGCCGCCGATCCGCGACCTCTTGAGCGCGCTTGGCGGGGCGCGGCGCCTGGACTTCGCCCAAGCCCAGGCGCTGGCTCAGGAATTCTTCGCCAGCCGCGAGCAGGCGGCCGAGAACTTCGAGTTGATCGCGCGAGTGCTTGAGGAAATACTGTGTCTCAAGCTGCTGCGGATGCCGCCGGCCGCGGCTGCTCCTGAAGTCGCCGAGACGATGAACAAGATGGCTGAGGGTTTCGCGCTCGACGCGCTGCTGGTGAGCCTCAAGGGCGCGGTTGAGGCGGGCGCCGCGATCGACGCGATGGCGAATCCGCGCCTGCAGGCCGAGCAGTGGTGGATGACGGTGGGCGGCGCGCTAAGGAGCCAATAGTGGGGGGCAAATAGTGTCGCACCAGATCGACCCGTTCGAAGGCGCCCCCGAACTGCCCCGGATCGTCGCGGTCAGCTTTCTCCCGGTCGGCCATCTCTACAACTTTCTCGCCGGCGACCTCACGCTGAGGCGCGGCGACCGCGTGGTGATCGAGGGCGAGGCCGGGGTGCGCATCGGGACCGTCGAGGTCGAGCCGCATGAGCCGTCCCACACGCTCGATTTGCGCGCGCTCAACCCGGTGCTGCGGTTGGCCGAGGCGGGCGACGTCGACAGCGAGGCGGAAAATATCGACCGCGAGGCGGCGGCGCGGCGGCTGTGCCTGCATCGCATCCGCGAGCGCAATCTGACGATGAAACTGATCAGCGTCGATTACATGCTCGACGGGCGCAAGGCAGTGTTCTACTTCACCGCCGAAAACCGCATCGATTTTCGCGACCTGGTGCGCGACCTCGCCAACACGCTGCGCGTGCGGGTCGAGATGAAACAGATCGGCGCGCGCGACGAGACCAAGGTGACCGGCGCGGTGGGGCCGTGCGGGCGCGAGCTGTGCTGCTCGTCGTGGCTGCGCGACTTTGAGGCGATCACGGTGAAGATGGCGCGCGAGCAGGGGCTGGCGCTCAATCCGTCGCGGCTGGCCGGGATGTGCGGGCGGCTGAAGTGCTGCCTGCGCTACGAGTATTCGACTTACCTCGAACTCAAGCGTGGCCTGCCCAACGTCGGCAAGCGCGTGCAATCGGTCAAGGGCGATGGCAAGGTGCTGCGCCAGAACATCCTCAAGCAGACCGTGCTGATCCAGCGCGACGAGGACGGCGGTGTGGTAGAAGCCGCGCTGCAGGACCTGGTGGACGCGCGCCCGCAGGCTTGAGCCGCCCCGGCCCGGCCAAGTAGCATCGGAACCCCGGGTTTTCGCGCGTGCGGCATGCGCGCGCGCGGACCGGCACAGGAACCGCGTCCCAGATGGCCGAGCGCATCCACATCACTACCGCGATTTTCTATTGCAACGGCACGCCGCACGTCGGCAGCGCCTACGAGGCGCTCGCCGCCGACGTCTTCGCTCGCTACCAGCGGCGCAAGCTGGGGCGCGAAAACGTAAGCTTCCTGAGCGGCACCGACGAGCACGGCGACAAGATCCGGCGCGCCGCGCTGGCCGAAGGGCTCGCACCGCAGGCTTACACCGACAAGATGAGCGCGCTGTTCGACCGGGCTTTCCGCGGGCTCGGCGTCAGCTACGACTACTGGGTGCGCACCACCGACGAGGTTCATCAGAAGTGGGTGCAGGAGATGCTGCGGCGCACGCACGCGCGCGGCGATATCTACTTTCGCGATTACGAAGGGCTGTACTGCGTCGATTGCGAGCGCTTCTACACGGAAAAAGAACTGCTGCCTGGAAACGTCTGTCCCACGCACAACCGCCCCGTGGAAATGATCAGCGAGGGCAACTACTTCCTGCGGATCGAAAAGTACCGCGAGCAGGTGCTCGACCATATCCGCCGCAATCCCGATTTCATCCGGCCCGAGCGCTACCGCAAGGAGGCGCTCAACATGCTGTCCGAGCCGCTGACCGACCTTTGCATCTCGCGGCCCAAGGCGCGGCTGGATTGGGGTATCGAGCTGCCCTTCGATTCCAACTACGTCACCTACGTATGGTACGACGCGTTCTGGGCATACGTGAGTCATCCGGCAACCAACGATCCCGATTTCGTCGAGAAAGTGTGGCCCAACACCGAGCATTTCATCGGCAAAGATATCCTGAAGACCCACGCCGTGTATTGGCCGCCGATTCTGCTCGCCGCGGGGCTGCCCCTGTTCAAGCATCTCAACGTTCACGGATGGCTCAACTTCGGCGGTGCGCGGATGTCCAAGAGCTCGGGCAACGTGCGCGATCCGGTGTCCTACGAGCAGGCCTTCGGCGCCGACGTGCTGCGCTACTTCCTGATGCGCGAAGTGACCTACGGACTGGACGGCGATTTCTCCGAGGAGCGGCTGGTCGAACGCTACAACGCGGAACTGGCCAACGACCTCGGCAACCTGAGTAGCCGGGTGCTCGCGATGGCGGCGCGGTATTTCGGAGGCGAGGTAACCGCGACGCCAGGCGCGGACGGCGAGGAAATCGATCGCACCCTGTGCGAGGCGTTCGGCGCGGCGCCAGCGCGCGCAGGCGCGATGGAGGACGAACTCGCGTTCAATCGCGGACTCGACGCCGTATGGCAGGTGCTGGATGCGGCCAACAAGTATATCGTCGCGACCTCGCCTTTCACGCTCGCCAAAGACCCGGGCAAGCTGCCGCGCGTCGCGCAGATACTCGCCAACCTGCTCGAGGGATTGCGCGTGATCGCGGCTACGCTGGAGCCTTTCATGCCGCGGCAGGCAGCGAAACTGCTCGACCTGCTCGGCGTCGATGAGGCGGCGGCGTATGCGCCGTTTGGCGCGGGACTCAGGCGCGGCGATCGCGTCAAGGCGCCGGTCGCGCTCTTTCCGCGCATCGACAAACCCGAACGCACGTAAGTTTGTTCTTCAGAAGCACGGCCCCGGAACTTCGAGATCGCGATCGGTCCAGGACCGGCATCGGTCCGAGATTCGGATTGGATCCGAATCGGAAGTTGCGAACCTCAGTAGCCTTCTTCTTCGGTGCTGACTTTACCTGCGAAGCTCCTATAAGCGACTACCAGATAAGTGATCGCCAACATCATTCCCGGAACGAACCATGCCAGTCCGATTTCGAGAGAATGTGGCGGGGCGGCAGCGTTGTAGATGCTAAGGCCTAAACTGGGGCTGAGGCTAGACGGTAGCAAGTAAGGAAAGAGGCCGAAGGCAGTGCTGGCGGCTATTCCTCCCATATACATACAAGACGACACAAATGCCTGTTTGCCGGTGGCAGGGGCGTTGTAATGTCTCATACCAAAAAGACCGGCTATTGCCAGGACCGGAAACACGTACCCCCACGGCTCGCTGGAGATCCGATCGAGCAGATGCGGCTGCACAAAGGGACTAGCTACTGCGACCAAAGCGGTAAAGAGCAGTACGGCCCACCATCCCCAGCGCGCGAAACTCCGACAACGGATTTCGAGCTCGCCGCCGGTTTTCATCGCCACCCACAAAGCGCCGTGCACGGCCATCGCGACAAAAGTCGCGAGGCCGATGATTATAGTGAACCAGTCGAGGATACCGACCTGCTTGCCAACCCGGAAATTGGTCCACAACGATAGGAAGAAGTAGCCACTACTGTCGAGCGGAACACCGCGAACGACGTTCCCGATCGCGGCCCCCAAGAATCCGGCTAACGCGGCGCTGGCGCCGGCGAAAACCACGTCCCACCCGGGCGACCATACGGGACTGTCGACATGGTTACGAAACTCCAGTGAGATGCCTCGTAGCATCAGGAGCCAGAGCACTATCATTAGCGGCAGATAGAAACCGCTGAAGCTCGAAGCATAGAGGGTAGGAAACGCCATGAACAGAACGCCGCCACCGGCAATCAGCCAGACCTCATTGCCGTCCCACACCGGGCCTATCGAGCGAAGCACCGCGCGGCGTTCCTCATCCGTGCGCGCCACGATTAGATAGATTATGCCGGCGCCGATATCGAAGCCGTCGAGCGTGGCATAAGCCGCCAGCATCGCCGCGACCGCGCAGAACCAGAATGTCGCCATTGCGAATATCCTTCTGAGATGGGCGCGCTCTGAGATTAGCGCGTCGCCGCAGTCTTTACCGGTGCAGCCGGACCTTGCGCCTCAGCGGCCGGGCCGCGCTGTACCTCGAAGTAGATCAGAAACAGAAACAGGAGCGAAAGGACCCCGTACATTCCGAAAAACCCGATCAACGTGAACAGGGCATTGCCCTCGGCGACCTGCGGCGAAGTACCCTGTGCAGTGCGCATGAGACCGTAGATCAACCAGGGCTGACGACCGAGTTCGGCGGTCATCCAACCGAAGGTTGTTGCTATATAAGGAAACGGCGCGAGCAACATCAGCGCCCACAGCAACAGCTTCGATTCGTACAGCCATCCTCGCCACAGCGCGAACACCGAGAACACCAGGATCGCGATGAAGAAGGTCCCGAGCCCAACCATATTGTGATAGGCGTAATAGAGTAGTGGAACATTGTCGGGCCATTGATCTTTCGGATACGCGTCCAGCCCCTTAACTTCGGCATGCCAGCGCCGGTAGGTGAGAAAGCTCAGAACGTTCGGGATGACCAGTGGGTTGTCCAGCGTTTGAGTCCGCATGTTCGGCTGTCCCAGGATCGCAAGGGGCGCGCCCTGCGCCGAGTGGAAAAGTCCCTCCATGGCTGACAGCGTCGCCGGCTGGTAAGTCGCGACGTTGAGGGCCTGAGCATCGCCGAGCGGATACATCATCAGACATGAGGCGATAGCGCCCGCGATAACCCCAGTGCGAACGAAGATTCGCGCATGTGACTGGTGCTGGTTGGTCAGCAGATAGAACGCGCCGGTCGCACTAACCACAACGCTGGCGGTTATCACCGAGGCAGACATGTTGTGTGGATACTGCCAGACCAGCCAGGGATTCGAGAGCAGACTCCAGAAGCTCTCGAGCTCGATCGCGCCGCTGCTGGTGATCCGGTAGCCGACCGGATGTTGCATCCAGGCGTTGGTCGCGATGATGAAAAAGCCGGATATCCAGGAGCCGAGAAACACCAGAAACGCCGTTACCCAGTGGAGGCGGGGGCCGAGGCGCTTTTCGCCGAATATGAAGAGGCCCAGAAAACTCGATTCCAGGAAGAATGAAAAAGTTCCCTCCATCGCGAGGGTCTGGCCGATTACCCCGCCGGCAGTTCTCGAAAATCCGGCCCAGTTGGTCCCAAACTGAAATTCCATCGGTATCCCGGTAACGACACCGATCGCAAAGTTGATCGCAAAGATACGCGACCAGAAACGCGCCGCCTGGTTGTACTCCTCTTTTTTCGTCTTAAGCGCGATTGTCTTGAAAATCAGGATTATCAGCGCGAGCCCCATCGTGAGCTGCGGGAACAGGTAGTGGAAAACCACGGTGAATGCGAACTGAATGCGATCTGCCGTGAGTGCGTCCATCGGTCCTCTCCAAAGCGCGCGGAGTTCGGGTCGGTGACCACTCCGACGGCAAAAATACCCAGGGGCGCGTGACCGAAGTTAGAGCTTCGCGGCCGCGTCAATCCATTTGCGCGCCGCTTCCTCGATGCCCCTGGCGGCTTCCTCGGGCGTGCGCGGCGCGCGCATGTTGACAATCACAACCTCGTCGACGCCAGCGTCGCGGTAACGCTTGAGATCGTCGGGCGTGATCGGTTTGGTATACGGCGAGACCGCGAGCTCCACGTCGGAGCGCTTGCGGCCGTTGGACTTGAGCAGCGACTCGATACGGCGAATCTTGTCCGCCGCCTCGCCGGGATCGAGGTTGAAGCCGCACCATCCATTGCCGTACTCGGCAACGCGGCGCAGCGCCGGGCCGCTCTCGCCGCCGAAAAAGACCGGCAAGTCGGCGCCATGCACGGGCTTGGGAAAGCTGCGAACGTTTTCGAAATTTACGAACTCGCCCTTGTAAGAGCTGAGCGCGTCGCCCCACAGCCGGCGCATCGCTTCGATATACTCGCGAGTGCGCTGCGCGCGCCGCTCCCAGGGAATTCCCAGCGCGCGAAACTCCTCCTCCAGCCATCCCACGCCGACGCCCAGGACGAAGCGGCCCTCGCTCAGCGAGTCGAGCGTCGCAATCACCTTGGCCAGCACCAGCGGATTGTGCTCGGGCACCAGGCAGATCCCGGTGGCGAGGCGAATCTTCCGTGTCACCGACGCCATCGTGCACAAGGTCAGGAACGGATCGGCGATCGGCGCGTCGGACGGCGCGGGCAGCGTGCCGTCCTCGCGGTAGGGATAGCGCGAGGCGTAGGAATCGAGCAGCACCACGTGCTCGGGCGCCCACAAGGTCGAAAAGCCGACCCGCTCGGCGTTTTCGGCGAACGCCTTCATCACCGCCATTCCGCCGACCCGTCCCGAAACGACTGCGAAAAGTCCGATCTTCATGATGCGATGCTCCTTGCGCGCCGTTTCGATGCGCGGCGCGAATTGCGATGCGTCCCTCAAGGCTCCGTGTACTACGGCACGATTGCCGGTGACAAGCGTCGCAGTGGTCGCGCGGCTCTCACACGTGATTGCGCAGCATCAGCTCGCGCGGATGCGGCTCGAGATAGGTCTGGCCCTTGAGATAGGCGATGTCGAAGCGCCGCACCCAATGGCGAATCAGGGTCAACGGCACCACCAGCGGTACCATTGCGCGCCGATACTCGTCGATCGCTTCCATCAGCTCGCGGCGCGAATCAGCGTCGCAGCCGTCGCGCAGATAGCCGGCGATATGCTGCATCACGTTGACGTGGCGCGCCGGCGTGGCCAACTTCTTCATCGCCGCCATGAACTCCGCCGCGTAGCGCACGCGCAACCCGTCGCGCTCGATATGCCTGGAGTCCGCGACCAGACGACCCAGTTCCGCATACGCGCGCGGTGAGTGAGCCATCAGGGTCAGCTTGTGCGCGGTGTGAAAGGCCACCAGCCCGCCGGCGGTCCATCGTCCCGTGAACAGCGCGCGCATCCGATGGTACGCGAAGACCCGCTCGATGAAGTTCTCGCGGAGACTCGGATCGTTCAGCCGCCCTTCTTCTTCGACCGGCAGATCGGGCAGGCGGCGGATCAGCGCCTCGGCGAACAGTCCGCGCCCGTCGCGCATCGGCATGCCCGCGCGCCCATAGATACGCACCCGCGCCATCCCGCAGCTCGGCGAATCTTTCTTCAGCACGTAGCCCGAGAGATCTTCGCGCTCGAGCGCCGTCGCGCGGCGTTCGGCATACGCATTCATCGCTTCGGTTACGTCCGCACCGCTTTTATTGGCCACCATCCGCACCGCGCCATCGTCGCCGCGGACCAGGCGCAGGCTCTCGCGCGGGATGCCGAGGCCGATGTCGACTTCGGGGCAAACCGCGACGAATTCGACAAAATCGCCGAGCGTGCCGGTCAGGAAATCGTTGCGTTTATGACCGCCGTCGAAGCGCACCTCCTGTCCCAGCAGACAGGCGGAGACGCCGATTCGGATCGCACCCGCGCCGCGAGCATCCATCGCGCGATGATACTCCTGGCGGAACTCCCGGCGATAGAATTTGATTCGAATGCCAAGCTAGTAGATAATCAGACTAGTCAGACTAGATGAGGAGGCCCTTCATGAACTGGCAGATCCAAATCGCAAAGGCACGCTTCAGCGAACTCGTCGAACGTACCTTGAAGGAGGGGCCACAGACCGTGACGCGTCATGGAAAACCGGTGGCCGTGATGGTTCCCGTGGATGAATATCGCCGTTTGCGGACTGGCGGTAGAAGCCTGAAAGCGCTGCTCGCCGACGCGCCGCTGGAAGGAGTCAAGATCAGGCGCTCGCGCGACCGGGGCAGGACGGTTGACTTCGATGTACCTGATTGACACCAACGTAATTTCCGAAGTTCGCAAAGGCACGCGCTGCGACCCGCGAGTAGCGCTTTGGTATAAACAGATCAGGGATGATGAACTGTTCCTGAGCGTTCTGGTAATCGGCGAAATTCGCCAGGGCGTCGAGCAGTTGAGACCACGAAACCCGCGTCAGGCGCGAGCCCTAGAACAATGGCTGGACGAATTAATCGTCGGTTTCGGCGAGCGCGTCCTGCCAGTGGACAATCGCGTTGCGCAAAATTGGGGGCGCCTTGCCGCCCGTGGCGGCTTCCCGGTGATTGACGCCTTGCTCGCGGCGACCGCCGAGGCGCACGGCTTGACTCTGGTGACTCGCAACGTCAAAGACGTTCAGCGCAGCGGGGTGCGCTGCCTGAATCCTTTCGAGTTCATCGAGTAGGCGTCTGTTTCAGGCCAGCGCGTGCGGGTAACCCGGCGTCAGCCGCGGCATCGCGAGGCCCACGTTGTCGAGCCGCCGCTCGAGCATCGAGAGGTACAGCTCCGTCAGTTCGCCGTTGTCGCGCGCTTTGAGCCCGAAGCGCATGCAATCGTAGCCAAAGCCGCTGCCGGGCGGGCCGAAAAAGTTGGCCGCGGCCGGCAGCCATCGCTCGAGCGCTGCCGTCACCGCCTCGGGGCCGCAGCGATCGGCCGCGCGCGCGAGTTCGCCCACCGCGAACATCTCGTGCTCGGCCTCCTCGTCGAGGATGCGCTCGGCGGCGCGCGCGTGCGGCGCATAGCTGGAATCCTTGTAGTTGACGCCGATCATCAGAAGCCCGGTCATGTCGAGGCTGAGCGAAGCCATCAGCAGGTCCAGCTCTCCGGCGGCGCTTTTGGCGAAGCGCAGCGGCGCCTCGAACGACGGCGCCTTGAGCGCCGGGATCATTGCGCGGTCGGCTTCCTCCTGCGTGATGCCGATGTCGCGCAGCGCCCGGTAGACGAGCGCCGCATGGCGGCGTTCCTCGGCGAGGTTTTTTTCGACCACCGGACGCAACGATTCGTCGGCGAGCGTCTCGAGCGCGCGCTGATAGCCGAGCGCGGTCAATTTTTCGGCCAGCGCGTGCGCCGCGAGCAGCCGGATGAGGGTCTTGGTGTAGTGCGGATCGACGCGGCGGAGCCTTACGTCTTCGGCCTCGACCGTGCGCGCGGGGAATTCACGCCCGAGCGGCATCTGTTAGCCTGCCGGGAATCATATTGAGATCGTGACCACCGAACCTAGGCCCGCACTCCTTCGCGCGAGGGCAGAGCCACGGTGGCGCTGCCGATCGTGGTCTTCTCACCCTTGGCGTTTTCCAGCCAGATTTCGCAATCGACCAGGTGGTCGCTTCCGGCGACGTACTTCTTGACGACCTTGCCCTTGCATACGACCTTCGAGCCCGGCTGGTCCATCCCGCGATACTGCACCGCGAGCTTGCGCAGCCATCCCTCGTGGCCGGCGAAGTTGGTCATCATCTGCCCCAGGAATCCGTTTTTGAGCGCGCCGTGCAGGATCACGCCGGGCAGACTGTTGTTGAGCGCGAAGTCCTTGTCGTAATGGATCTGATAGAAGTCGCCCGAGGCGCCGGCGTACTTGACGAGTTGCTGGGTGGTAGGATTTTTCTCCAGCGCTGGGACTTCGGATCCGGCTTCGAGGTCTTCCCAGTAAGTCTGCTTCGCCATCTTCGATTCCTCCCGCGAGAGCTTCCGCGCGCGGCTCAGTAACGGATCACGGTCGAGCGCTGCACGGCGCAGAGCTGATTGTAATGGTTGGTATAGTTGGTCTCGACCGTGATGAAGACCATCGCGCCGAGCCGGCCAGCGCTCTCGCGGATGTCGGCGATTTTGGAGACCACGCTGATTCGATCGCCGGGGCGAATCGGCTCGAAATATTCCCACTCCGAGCCGCCGTCGAGGCCGCGGAACTCGCCCATGCCGATCTTGATTTCCGGAATCGCGGCGCCGAGTGAGCGGCAGAAGGTTGGCGGCGCAATCATCCCGCCGAAGCGGATCTTGCGCGCGGCGGCCTCGTCGTTGAAAAGCGGATTGGGATCGCCAATCGCCTCGGCGAAGCGCCGGATGGCGCCGCGTTCGACCTCGACCACCCGCGCCTCGCTCTGCATCCCGATCTGCTTGCGCACCTCGTCGGTCACGTACTTGTTCGCCATCGTAGAAGTCCTTATCGCAGAAATCTTTGGTTGAACTCCCCGTCTCGTCAGTCAGGCGCCGACGCGCACGACTCAGTAGTCACCGACGATTTTGGAGTGATCCCAACTCGCCCAACGCTCCGGGTGAAACCGCATCACGACGCGCTTTTGCACGCGGCGCACCGCCGCCGGATTGTTCGGGTCCGCGCCGGTCAGGCTCAGCACCTCGGGGAGCGCCGCCGGACCGTCGATCAACTCGACCCGTCCGCGGACCATCACTCCGCTAAGTTCCTTGTACGTCGCGCCGCTCTCGACCAGCACGGTGGCGCGCGGGTCGCGTCTCAGGTTCACGATCTTTTGCGCGCGGGCGTAACTGGTCATCATGATCGCGCCGTCCTTGACTGTATACCACATGGCCACGACGTGCGGATAACCGTCATGGCCGTTGCTGGCGAAGGCGCAACTGTGGCGCGAGGCGAGGTAGGCCAGCGCCTGCTCCGGTGTCATCTTGATTGAATCGCGTTGGTTCATCGAAGCTCCCTGCGGCGGGCGAGCGTTTGGTGCGGCCGCGCCCGCTGTTGTCTAATATGGGCACCAATATGAGTCAGACCGGCGCGCAAGGCGAGTGGCCCGCAACAGAAAATACACGGAGGATGCCCCAATGGCGAAGCTCGAGAAGGCCGAAATAGAGCGGCGGCTCAGCGCGCTGCCCGGATGGGAATTCAAAGACAACGCGATCGGCAAGCTCTACCGCTTCAAGGAATTCATGGATGGAATCAGGTTCCTCAACGGAGTGGCCGAGATGGCCGAGGCGGCCGACCATCATCCCGACGTAAAAATAAACTATACTCGAATTACTTTCAGCTGCTCCACGCATGACCAGGGCGGCGTGACCGAAAAGGACTTCAAGCTGGCTTCCCAGATCGAGGAAGCGTTCAAATCCTACGTGGAGTGATGGCTCCGCGCGCAACAATGTTTTCGCGCAACTAACCTTTGCGCGGAACGTAGTAATGCGATCCCGCGCTGGTGCGGTCGATTTCGCGCAGCAGGTCTTCGAGATCGCCCGGGTCGGCGACGAAGTCTATCTCCGAGCTATCGACCACCAACAGCGGTGTCTCGTCGTAGTAGAAAAAGAAATCGCGATACGCGGCCGAGACGCGCTCGAGATACTCCAGGCTGATATGCCGCTCGAAGGTGCGGTTGCGCTTGCGCAGCCGCTCGGCGAGAACCTCGACCCGGGCGCGGATGTAAACTACCAGGTCGGGCCGCGCGAGCTGTCCGTCGAGCAGGCGATAGACGCCCTCGTAAAGCACCAGCTCGTCGGGGTCGAGGTTGAGCCGGGCGAAGATGCGATCCTTGGCCAGCAGGTAGTCGGTGACGGTGGCCTGGGCGAAAAGGTCCTGCTGGGCGAGCTGGCGCTGCTGGTTGTAGCGGGTCAGCAGGAAGTAGAGCTGCACCGGGAAGGCATATTTTTCCGGATCCTGGTAGAAACGGGCGATGAATGGATTGCTGTCGGTATCTTCCAGAACAACGCGCGCGCCAATTCTCAGCCCTAGCGCCTGCGCGAGGCTGGTCTTGCCGACGCCGATCGGCCCCTCAATCGCGATATAGCCGCCGCCCCGCCTCATCGGGCCGTCGTTCGGGCAACCGCCTCCTTATCGCGCGGCCGCCAAGGCGCGACCCGCAATTCGCCATCCGGCTCACGAACCCAGTTCTTCCAAATCCGGGCGCGCTAATCGGCCGGCATCGGGAGCGGGAAATGCACCCGCTCCTTGGCCACGCTCAGCAGCTCCACTGAGGCTCCGCTCTTCGCGAAGGCGCCGATTATCTGCTCGACCAGCCATTCGGGCGACGACGCGCTGGCCGTGACCCCGAGGGCGCGCACGCCCTCGAGCATGTCGGGCCGCACGTCGGCCAGCGAGTCGATCAGAAAAGCGCGCGCGCCGCGCATCCGGGCGACCTCGACCAGACGGTTGGCGTTGGAGCTCTGCTTGGATCCGACCACCAGAATAGCGTCGCTCTGCTCGACCAACTCCTTGACCGCGTTCTGGCGATTCTGGGTCGCGTAGCAGATGTCGTCGGTCTTGGGCGCGACCATCGCCGGGAAGCGGCGCTTGAGCGTTTCCATGATTTCGCGCGTATCGTCGACGCTGAGCGTGGTCTGGCTCACGGCCGCCACCCGTTGCGGGTCGGGAACCTCGGCCACCTCGGCCTCCTGCACGCTGCCGACCAGCAGCACGCGGCCTGGCGCGACGCCGAGCGTGCCCTTGACCTCCTCGTGGCCGGCGTGGCCAACCAGGATCACGCTGCGGTCCTCGCGCGCGTAGCGCTCGACTTCGAGATGAACCTTGGTGACCAGCGGGCAAGTGGCGTCGATGACGCGGAGTCCCCGGGCGCGCGCGCGCTCCCATTCACTGGGCGCGACGCCGTGCGCGCTGAAGATCACGCGCTGGCCCTCGGGCACTTCGCCGAGGTCTTCGACGAAGATCGCGCCTTCCTCCTCGAGCGCCTCGAGCACGAAGCGGTTGTGCACGATCTGATGGCGCACGTAGAGCGGCCGCCCGTAAGTGCGCAGGGCACCGCGCACGGCCTCGACCGCACGGTCGACTCCGGCGCAAAAGCCGCGCGGCTCGGCGAGGATTATTTTTTCGACGTGATGTTGACTCAGCGGCATCAGGGCTCCTGATTAACGGATGCTGGCCGGTCGGTCAACAGACCGCCGCCCGCACATCCAGCTCGCAATATCAATGTATATGATTATCGAATTACCTACCGAATCGCCGACCGGCATTCTCAGTGCGCGTGGCCGGGGGCTGGCGGATGCGAGGTCTGGCAGCCGATCCACACTTCGCCGCCCTCGAAGTATTCCTTCTTCCAGATCGGCACGACTTCCTTGAGGCGGTCGATCGCGAAGCGGCAGGCCTCGAAAGCCTCCGCCCGATGCGCCGCGGAGACCGCGATCGCGACCGAAGTCTCGCCGATATCGACCAGGCCGACGCGATGGCTTATCGCGATACGCACGATTTGCCATCGCTCGCCCGCCTCGCGCGCGAGCCGGCGCATCTCGCTGAGCGCCATCGGCTCGTAAGCCTCGTACTCCAGGCGGATCACGTTGCGGCCGGCGTTGTCGGCGCGCGTGGTCCCGGCGAAGGTGACGACTGCGCCGGCATGAGGGTCGGTGACGGCGCGCTCCAACGCCGCGACGTCGATCGGTGCGCGGCCGATCGCGATCGGGCCCATCCATACGGGATCGCGCGCCGGCCCGGCGCCGCCGCTAACCGGCGGGATGAACGCGACCTCGTCGCCGGGACGCGGACGATAGTCGTCTTGCACATATTCCTGGTTGACGGCGAAGCCGACCGAGTCGCGATGACCCTTGAGCCCCGGAAACTCCTCGGCCAGGCGCTGCCACATCTCGGCGACGGTCGCGCCTTCGGGAAACTCGCGGCTTAGCTCGGAGGCGCCAGCGCGCTCGCGCAGCGTCGCAAACAATCTTATCGTCACCTGATTCATCGGCGATTCATTTGCGATTCGTTGGCGATATCAGAGCTTCAGCAGATGCGCCATGTGGCCAAGCTCGGGGATAAGCAGTTTCTCCATCGCGAGCCGGCAGGCGTCGGGCGAGCCCGGCAGCGAGGCCACGATTTTGCCGCCCGCGATTCCCGCCAGCGCCCGGCTCAAAAAGGCCGCCGATCCGATCTGCTGATAGGAAAGATAGCGGAACAATTCGCCGAAGCCCTCCAGTTCCTTGTCGAGCAAACCTCGAACCGCTTCGAAGGTCGAGTCGCGCGCGGCGATGCCGGTGCCGCCGTTGACGATGATGACATCGAGGTTTTGCAGGTTGTCGAGCACACTCGTGCGGATGCGGCCGGGATCGTCGGGCACGACCTCGTAGTACTCCACGCGATGCCCGGCGGCAGTCAACAAGTCGCGGATGAGACGGCCGCTCTCGTCGGTTTCGGCGCCGCGCGAATCGCTCGCGGTCAGCACGCCCACCTTGAGGCTCTTGTGGCCATGACGATGATGCTCTGCTACGGACACAAAAAAATTATCTCACCCGCTTATCGTATCATCCATAAAATCATATCATCGCGCGCCACTAGCGCAGACGCAGGTTGAACGCCTGCGGCCCCTTGTCGCCGGGGCGCACGTCGAACTGCACCTGCTCGCCCTCGCGCAAGTCCTCGAAATAGACCTTGGGCGAAAGCCGCGAGCGATGGAAAAAGACTTCATCGCTGCCGTCGTCGGGCGTGATGAAGCCGAAGCCCTTGTCTTTGATCACTTTTTTGATCGTGCCGAACATAGCGTCCTCCGCAGGGGAGGTCCCCTGGAGTTGAGCTTAGGCGAGCCGCGCCGTATGTAAAGAGGGTCTCGACGCGGCGGAGGAAGTGCCCTTGCTCAAGGCAGTTGGACTGGCGGAAATCGAGCGCATCTTCGCGGTTACCGACGCGCTGGGAATCTCGCGCGAGGCGCTGGTGATCCCGCTGCGCACCGAGCATCCCGGGCGCCTGCGCAGGCTCGGCGCCGGCAAGCTCGAGATCGTCGTCGATCGCGACGCCGACTTCGATCAATGGCTCAGTCGTCTTGAGACGGAGATTCGGGCGGTCTGGCAGGTATCGCCGCCGGACTGAGTTCGATCAAGCGCGCGCCGTGATCGACCATCTGTCCGGCCACGACGCAAATCTTGGCCACGATTGCCTGGCTCTCGGCGTATAGCGTCGTCTCCATTTTCATCGCTTCGAGCACGATCAGAGGATCGCCGTGCTCAACCGGCTGGCCCTCGGCGACCAGCACTTTGAGCACCTTGCCCGGCATCGGCGCGTCGACTTCCGGCGCGGCGAGTCCTCCCGCGCGATGCGCCGTGCGACCTTCGACCATAATGAACTCGGCCGCGAACGGGCCCGCGGCCGCCACTATCGAAGAGCGCCGCCGGGCACCCGCGACGCGAACGCGCCGGCCGCCCAGATCCACCATCGCGGTGCCGTCGGGCATCGTCGCGACAATCGCCACGATCTCGCGTCCGTCTATGGTGACACGCACGGCACGCCGGCCGTCCGCGCCTCCCCGGTCTGGATGATCTGGCTGGTCTTGCTTATTTTGCGCGAGCAATTCGACCTCGAACTCGCGCGCGTCGCCCTGGCGTTTGAGCTTCATCGCTCGCCTCTTCCCCACGGCTCGAAGCCGGCGAGCTCCGCCCACGGCGAGCGTCCGCCACGCTCCGAACGCCCGCCGTCGTTGAGCGCGCTCCGCGATGAAGAAGAAACCGACGATCCCGAGCGCGCCGAGCCGAGCGCTCCTCCCGCCACCATCGCGGCCGCCACCAGTAGACTTTCGAGCGCCTCGTCGTTCGGGCTCCAGCGCGGAAAAAACCGCTCCAGGAATCGCGTCGAGAGCCGCGCTTCACGAAATGCCTCGCTTGCGACGACGTCGCGCAGGAAAGCCGCGGTGTTGGTCACGCCCAGCAGCGAGAATTCGCTGAGCGCGGCCGCCATCCGGATGCGCGCCTGCTCGCGGTCGGCGCCCCAGCAGATAAGCTTCCCCAGCAGGCCATCGTAAAATGCGGTGACCCGAGCGCCGGTCATGAGATGAGTGTCGATTCGTACACCCGGTCCCGCAGGGAGATTCAGGTAAAGCGCCTCGCCGGTGGCCGGACGGAAGCTGTGCTCGGCGTCCTCAGCATAGATGCGGCACTCGATCGCCGCGCCGCGCGGCGCGGCCGGCTCGCCGACCCGCTCGCCCATCGCGACCCGGAGCTGCTCGGCGACCAGGTCGCACCCAAAACGCATCTCGGTCACCGGATGCTCGACCTGCAGGCGCGTATTGGCCTCAAGAAAGTAGAACTCGCCGCCGTCGACCAGAAACTCCATCGTGCCCGCGTTGCAATAGCCGGCCACCCGCGCAACCTTCAGAGCCGCCTCAACCATCCGGGTCCGCAGGCCGTCGTCGAGCCCTGGGGCCGGTGATTCCTCGATGATTTTCTGGTTGCGCCGCTGAATCGAACAGTCGCGCTCGCCGAGCGCAACGACGCCGCCGTGCTGGTCGGCGAGCACCTGCACTTCGACGTGGCGCGGATGCGCCAGATATTTTTCCAGGAATACGCGGCCGTCACCGAAGGCGGCCTTGGCCTCGCGCGCCGACGCCGCCAGCGCCTCGGTCAGGCCGGCTTGCGCCTCGACCAGACGCATCCCGCGGCCGCCGCCGCCCGCCGCCGCCTTGACCATCAGGGGAAAGCCGACCCGCGCGGCAAATTGCTCCGCCGCGCGCTCCTCGACCGTCTCCAGCCCCGGCACCACCGCAACGCTCACGCCCGCCGCCAGGCGTCGCGCCGCGACTTTGTCGCCCAGCGCCGCCATCACGTCCGCCGGCGGCCCGACGAAGGTCATCCCGGCCTCGGCGACGGCGCGGGCGAAGTCGGGCCGTTCGGAGAGAAACCCGTAGCCGGGATGAATCGCGTCGGCGCCGGTAGCCTGCGCGGCTTCGATAATCGCTGCGATGTTGAGATAGCTCTGGCTCGCCTCGGGCGGACCGATGAGGCGCGCCTGGTCGGCCGCGGCGACGTGCGCGGCGTCGGCGTCGGCGTCCGAGTAGACGGCGACGGTAGCGAGCCCGAGCAGGTGCGCGCTACGAATTATCCTGAGCGCTATTTCGCCGCGGTTGGCGATCAGCAATTTACTGATGGAGCCGCGCTTCATTCTGTACGCGAGCGTAGCACAGAGCGGGCGCGCTCGCGCCTGAGCGGGCGGCGCGCCGATGATCGCGAAGACGGCGTCCCAGGTCCGCCACCGGCGTGGCGCGAGAAATTTTGAAATAAATTTCGTCGCGGTACGTCAAATGGATTGATCGTCAGAAGGATTTCATTATCTTGGAAGGTCCGGCGCGCCCGGACCGTTCGTCCTGGCCATCGCGTCGAAGGAGAAAATCCTGAATGAGGGAGCGCTAGTGCAGGAAATGGAAGCAACCGACATTCGTACTGTGTACGACTTCCCCGTCGCCGGCCATCTCTGCGGTGATGGAGTGGTGCATTACGTCAAACTGACGCGCCGTTCCGGCAGCCCCAGGCCCCAGGGCGTCTGCGCTCAATGCCAGACGACCTTTCAGTACGAAAAACCGCAGCGCTCCCGCGTGCGGCACTACGACAGCGAAGGCGCCAGTCATTTCTAGGCCGCCAAGGGCCTCCTAAACTCATTCTCACGGCGCTCGGACGAGAGCGCTTGCGGCGGCTAGCGAGATAGCGGGTTTCCCGCCGCGCAACGGCGTCGACGTGCTGCGGTGCGGAGGTTGCCGTGGTGGGCGGCTGCCCCGCTGAAGTCAGGGCTGCGCCGCGGCCGTCGGCGAGGCGGGTGTCTCCGCCGAGGATGATTGTGCGGGCGGCGCCGAGTCATGCGGCGCCGTGAACGCCGGCGGCTCGGCCGGTTCGAATTCCGGCGGCGCCTTGAGTGACGGCGCCATGCTCACCAGCAAGACCTCGGGGCCGCGATAGTAACGCGACAGCATCCCGCCGACGAAGGCGAAGTCGCGCAGGGGGTCGAACCATAGCCGGATGGTCGGTACGAACGGCTTCAGAAATATGTTGAACCATCCGAACACCGGATGCGCGTCGGCCTTGGCCAGCTTGCCGTCATGCGGGCGAAAGCTCCAGGGAGATCGCTCGAGATCCGCATGCAGGCTCAGGATGCGCGGGCCCATCGCGCAATCGAAGACATGGATATCGAGGTCGCTAGCTTCACCGCGCCGCAGCCGGTCCGCGATCGGCACCAACACGCTCGCGCCCGCGTAAGTGTCCGGAGAAAATTGCAGGACGGCGGTCTGGATGGTGCCGTTGCCGTTCACATATTTTGCGCAACTGGTTTTTCCGGTGACGGCGTCGGCGGTCGCAACTCTCTGCGGGGCGCCGTGCGCGTCGTAGTAGCTGTGTTCGTAACTGAGCAGGTGCGGGATTTCGCCATCCGTGGTCTTCAGCGTCTCGTGTTCGATATCGCGCTCGCCGTCGACAAATTCGTTGCGTCCCTCGATCGTGACCACGTCGCCGCGCTGCGTGATGGTATAACGGGCCCGCCCCAGGAGCGTCGAGCCCGTAGGGTCGTAGATGAGCAGGTCGGACCTTTGCACGACCACCTTTCCGGGCTTGGGCGGAGCGACCGCGGCCGCGGGGTCCGTCCTAGTGCCGGGGCCCGATAGCAGCGCGGCGGCGACTATCGCCGCGACAACCAATCCTCTTTTATTCAGCACGTCATCTCCGCTTCGCTGCCTCTGCCAACCACGATCCGCGCCACGATCGCCTCACTTGCCCCGCAATCGGCCTGGTCTCTCTATAACATCCGCCCGCTTGCGATGAAGCAAGCCGCTTCGATCCCCCGCCCCCGATCGGCGGTAACCGCCAGACGCTCGATCATTGCTATGCACTCAACGGACCGGCAGATCGGATTCACGCGCTCTTGTTGGGGGTGAATAGCTTTGAGAAGGCCTCGATCGAGGCGGGAGGATGGTGCAGCGCCTGCAGGATCTCGTTCACATGCGCCTCCGATTTCGTCCCGACCAGCGCCACATTGATCCCGGGCGCCGATCGCACGAATTGCAACGCACGCTGCGCGTCGGTAGTCAGCCCCTCGAACGCTTGCGCCATGATCGGCGGCAATCCGTGCGTCAGCCGCCCCTGCAGCAACGAGGCGCTGGCGCATGCGGCTATCCCTAAGCCGACCGCGGCGCGGAGCGCGGTGCCGCGCCGGTCGGGAAGCTGCTGGTTGGCGAGCGTCAACGCCTCTGGCATCGCCAGGTTGAACGGGAGCTGGATCGCACGGAAGTGATGGTCGCGGCCGGCGATTTCGAAAGCGATTTTCACCAGCTCCTCCATCTGCAGGTACTGCCGCTCCTCGGGGCCCAGGCGAAACCCGCTCCAGGTCGCAGCGCCATAGACCCCGATCTTGCCGACGGCGACCTGCTGTTCCAGGAACTCGAACGCGCGGCGCATCCGCTCGAGAAATTCCGGCCGCTCGATGCTGGCGAGCTGGGTTTCGGGATTGTGGATGTAATAGATGTCGATGGTGTCGAGGCCCAGGTTGGCGCGGCTCATCTCGAGCATCGCGCCGAGATAGCGCGGCGTCATGCAATGCGAGCCCTCGACCAGCTCGCCGGGCTCGACCAGTCCGCTGTTGACGAACTTCTCCTCGAACCATGCCCGCGGATTAGGCGGCATCGTGCCGTCGAAGGTGACGTACCCGCCCTTGGTCGCCACCACCACCTCTTCGCGCCGCAGTTCGCCCGCGGCAACCAATTCTCCCAGCACCTTGCCAATCGTGCGTTCGCCGCGCTGAAAGCGATAGTTCACCGCGGTGTCGATCAGGTTGATTCCGCCAAGCAGCGCGGCCCTGATGGATTGCGCGTAGGCCTGGTCGGTCTCTTCGTCGGCCTCGCCCAGGTAAGTGCCGATCCCGACCGAGGAAACGCTAAGTCCACCGAGCATTGGGCGGAAATTTCCCGGCAGCTCGGCATAGCGGCGAGCATAGGCGAGCGTGCCCTCGGCCGTGGCGCGGTTCTTCAGCATGGCGGATCTCCTTGGCGCGCCGCGGCTCAGGCCTTGGGCGAACTGATGTCGAGCGGGCTGATATTCGGTTCGAACAGCAGTTGGATGACGTTCCCGTCCGGGTCACGGATATAAAATGACACCGAACCGTCGCGATGGCGGCGCAACGGATGAACTATGTCCAATCGCTCGGTCTCGGCCCATCGCCAGCCCGCTTCCAGATCGGCCACGCTCGGCACGACGAACCCGAGATGATCGAGCGCGCCGACGCTGGAATCCCCCGGCGCGCCGCGATGGAGCGCGAGATTGTCGCATCCCGAGCTCAGGTAGGCGTTGTCCGGGTCGGGTTGCCATACCAGGCGCATCCCGAATACTCGCGAGTAAAACTCCGCCGCGCGAGCGACGTCGGTCACCCGCAGTGCGAGATGGCGCAAGCCGCGATTGCTAATCATTTCTGTTCCTGGCCGTTGCGCGGCCCTTCCTTGCGGTAACCGAGCACGGCCCAAAGCGGATCGGTCTCGCCCGAGCTGCGGTCGACCGTCTCTATCTTCTCGAAGGCCGCGCTGTGGGTAAAGTAGTAGCTCACCAGCTCCACCCGCTGCTGCTCGCTCGCATTCGCCCAGATCGCCACCGCCTTGGTCGGAAACATTCGGTTGGAAAACGTCACGATAAATGGTGCTCCGGATTTCAGCACGCGGCCGACGTCGGCGAAGACCTCAAGCGGATGAACGAGATACTGCACCGAAACGGTCAGGACCGCGCCGTCGAACGACGCGTCGTCAAACGGCAGTTGTGCCCTGCGATTGAGATTGTGGGTCACGATCTCGTCGAGCGCGGGGTTGTCCTCCATCTCGGGCCGGTTCAGTCCAAGGCCGACCACGCGCGCCGGCCGCAGCTCGGGCGGCAGATGCGATCGCCAACTGCTCATGAGGTCGAGGATGGCGCCGCCGCGCGGCAGACGGCTCAAGTAGATCTCGCCGACGGTCTTGATGGCGTCGTCGTCGATATGCACGACGAAACGCGGCGAGAGATAGAACAACTCGTCGTCGGAGTCGTCGAGGCGGCGAAAGAACTCGGGTTTAAGATGGGACGGCATAGCGGAGTTATCCCGGATAAGCCGAATATGGCACAACGGGGCGATTTATCAATAAAAACAGTGGCTTATGTCTAATTGGCGGCGGCGGCGAATAATCGCGTTGACATAAACGGAACGTGACGCCTACAGTAAAACGTTTTTCCAAATCGGCTCGATCCGTTGCTCCGTCTCGGCGGCATTCGAGGAGAGTTCGCCGGAGAGTTCGCCATGGTCAGGCGCAACAAAACCAACTACGTCATCCAGTCGGTTGCCCACGCTCTGGACGTGCTCGAACAGTTCTTCGGCGAAGTCGACGAACTCGGCGTCACCGAACTTTCCAAGCGCCTGAAGCTGCACAAGAACAACGTCTTCCGTCTGCTCGCCACGCTGGAGGCGCGCGGTTATATCGAACAGAATCGCGCGACCGAGAACTACCGCCTCGGGATCAAGTGCTTGCACCTGGGGCGCCGCTATATTGACCACATGGGACTGGTGCGGCAAGCGCGCCCGATCCTGTCCGACGTCGCGCACCGCTGTCGCGAAAGTACTTTCGTTGCAATCATGCGGCGCGAGGGCGTGGTGCCGCTGGAATCGGCCGAGCCGGTCGACCGCGTGGTCAAGATCACGCCGCCGCTCGGTCAGGCGCTGCCGCTGCATTGCACGGCGGTCGGTAAGGTTCATCTCGCCTTCGACCTCGAGCAGCAGTTGCGCGCCGACCTGCCCGAGCAGCTCCCGCGTTTCACCGAACGCACGATCGTGGAACGTGCGACGCTCTTCGAGCAGCTCGACGCGGTAGCACGCGAGGGTTTCGCGATGGAGTCGTGCGAGTTTTTCGAGGATGTCTCGTCGGTCGCAGTGCCGATTCGCGACTACACCCGCAGCGTCGTCGGATCGCTCGCGGTTGCCGGGCCAGCCTACCGCATCGGGATCGAGCGCATCAACACGGAACTCGCCCCCCTAATCACCGAGGCCGGCCGCGAACTGTCCCATCGCCTCGGCTACAACGAGTAGCGCCGGAGCCTGCGGACGTCTGCCGCGTGTAAGAAGCCCCGCCGTTCCTCGCAGCGCTTCGGGCGGCCATCCGATAGCTCGGTTTGACCGCCCCGTCGGCCATTGTTAGTTTCTTTGCCGCCCCAGGGACCATCGGGACTCTGGGCACGCCCGTCAGCCATCATCTGTAATGTTCGGCTGAATACACCCGGAGAGAGATTGCCGTGAAAATCCTGGTTTCCGTAAAACGCGTCCCGGACCCCGCCACGACCATCCGTATCCTGCCCGATGGCACCGGAATCGCCACCGACAACGTAAAATGGGTGATTAACCCGTTCGACGAAATCGCCATCGAGGAGGCGCTGCGGATCAAGGAAAAGCAGAGCGGCGGCGACGTTGCGCTGCTCTCGGTCGGCCAGCAGACCTGGCAGGAGCAACTGCGCACGGGCCTCGCGATGGGCGCCGACCGGGCGATCCTGGTGCGCGCCGACCAGCAGCTCGACAGCCTCGCGATCGCGCGCGTGATGGCCAAGATCGTCGGTGACGAAAAGCCCGACCTCGTGATTATCGGCAAGCAGGCGATCGACGACGACGCCAACCAGGTCGGCCAGATGCTGGCCGAGATGCTCGGATGGCCGCAGGCGACGTTTGCCTCTAAAGTCGAAATCGCTGGCACCAAATGCACGGTGGTGCGCGAGGTCGACGGCGGCCTGGAAACCATCGCCTTCGAATTGCCGGCCGTTATCACTACCGACCTGCGGCTCAACGAACCGCGCTACGCCTCGCTGCCGGGCATCATGAAGGCGCGCAAAAAGGAACTGAAAGAAATCCCGGTCGATAGCCTCGGCGTCGACCTCACCCCGAAGCTCAAAATAAAAACGCTCGCCGCGCCTCCCAAGCGCGAGGCCGGGCGCAAGGTCGCCTCGGTCGAGGAATTGGTCAGCGTGCTGCACAGCGAGGCCAAGGTGATCTGACGCGCGCGCGACAAGCGCATATCCAGGTTGCACTATTTTCGCGTCCGCCGGCTGGGCGGGCGCGCCGGAGTGAATTCGAGATGGCTGACGTACTGGTCTTTGCCGAACACAAGGCTGGACATTTTCCGAAAACGACCCTGGTTGCGGTCAACGCCGGAATCGAACTGGCGAAAAAGCGCGGCGGCGGCAAATGCGTCGCCGTGATCGCCGGTGAGAACCTCGACGGCCCGGCTGCCGAGCTGGCTAAGTACGGGATGACCAAGGTCATCGCGCTCGACGACCCCAAGCTCGCGCATTATCTGGCCGACGTGTACGCGCAGGCGATGACCGCGCTCGCCAAGGGTCTCGGCGTCGAGTACGTGCTCGCGACCGCGACCGCGATGGGCAAGGACCTGATGCCGCGGGTGGCGGCGCGGCTTAACGCCCCGATGGCCTCCGAGATCGTCTCGATCGGCGACGACGGCACGCTGGTGCGTCCACTATATGCCGGCAATGCGCTGGCGACGGTCGAGATGGACGGGCCGCTCAAGGTCGTGAGCGTGCGTGCCACCGCGTTCGATTCGGCCAAACCCGGCGATTCCGCCGCTCCAGTAGAAAAGGCGATGCCGGAGCTCGATCCTGCCGGGCTCAAGATGCAGTTCGTCTGCTTCAACGAGACCAAGAGCGACCGGCCGCAGCTTACCGAGGCGCGAATCGTAGTCTCGGGCGGACGCGGCCTCAAATCAGGCGAGAACTTCAAGACTGTACTCGAACCGTTGGTGGACGAGATGGGGGCCGCGATGGGCGCCAGCCGCGCGGCGGTCGACGCCGGCTTTGTCCCCAACGATTTGCAGGTCGGACAGACCGGCAAGGTGGTCGCGCCCGAGCTATACGTCGCGGTCGGAATCTCCGGCGCGATTCAGCATCTGGCCGGGATGAAGGACTCCAAGACCATCGTGGCGATCAATAAGGACGAGGAAGCGCCGATTTTCAACGTCGCTGACTACGGCTTGGTCGCCGACCTGTTCAAGGCCGTGCCCGAGATGGTCGAGGCACTGAAAAAGGTCAAACACTCGTAGCGGCAGAGTATCGAGCGGTGCTTGAAATCGTGATTCCGAGCCGAGCGTGGCCTAGGGCTCGACCTGCAGCAACTTCTGCTTTTTAGAACTTGGCCGTCTGCCAAGGAAGAACAATCCTGCTTCCTGTCGTCAGTTTCGTGATCTGCTGTGTTTCCCAGCTAAACAAATGTCCGGATTGAAGGGGACGCCAGATAGCGTCGCAGCTTCGCGCGAGCGTCACGACATAAGCAGCTTCGTTGAATAGCGATACATTTGACGTAACGGTCCGCGCGGCACCAGGCCAAGCCACCGTGACCAAGTGCCCCCTATTTCGCGGGCCCCGATTTTGCTCTAAACGAGGCGTTCGGGGTAGTTCGACGATTCGTTCGGTACGGCGAGGGCGGGTGGAAGGACGTTGTCCGACTGAGCGCTCGGCCAGTTCTGGCAAACGATGCTATATGGTATGGCAGTTTCGCTCGCGCAGGCGGCGCTCCAGAAGGCTGCGGAATCCAGGATGCTCCTCCAGCAGGCGATCTATCAGGTCGTCCTTCTCATCCAGCGAAACGAGTTGAGAGGACAGCATACCATTGATGGTTACTGCCAATGCGGTCCTCACAGCCCAAGCTCGGTTAGCAGCGGGGGCCATTTGTCGCGCCACGGCGACGCCGCCTCGAACGCCGCCGAAGCCCGCAACACCGTCGGATCGTCCAGATGGCGGCCCACGATTTGCAGGCCCACCGGCAGGCCGTCCGCCGTCCATCCCGCCGGCACCGTCGCCGCCGGCTGCCCGGTCAGATTCATCGGGTAGGTGAACGCCAGGAATTCCGCCGGGCGCACGTAGCGGCCGTCGATTTTCTCCGGCCCTTGCATGTGAATCGGAAACGGCGGAACCGCGAGCGTCGGCGTCAGCAGGATTTCATAGCGCGACATGAACTGCGCCATCTTGCGTACCATCGACTTGCGCATCATGTTGGCGTTAGTAAAGTCTTCCGCCGTCCACGGCATCATCAGCGCATCCACCAGATGGCCCGACATCGGAAACTTGCGCGCCATCTCGCGCATCCCCTTAAGGTCGCTCTCGGCCATCATGATCGCGAAGAACGCGGCGGACGGATCCTGCCAGTCCGGATTCGCCTCTTCGACAATACATCCGAGGTCACGCTCGAAAACCTTAACCGCCTGTGCGACGATTCGCCGCACCTCTGGATCCACCGCCGCGTAACCCCAATCGGCGCTGTAGGCAACGCGCACCCCGCGCAAATCGCCGCGCATACATTCCGTCCAGTCGAAATCCGCCGCCGGAAGGCTGTGACGATCGCGCATGTCGGGCCCCGCCGCGACCGACATCATCAGCGCCGCGTCGGCGACGGTGCGCGTGAGCGGCCCGATATGCTCGAGCGTTTCCCAACCCGAGACGCCGGGATAGCGTTCGTCGCGCGCGCCCGGGTAGAGCGGAATCCGGCCCATCGACGCCTTCAGCCCGTACAGTCCGCAAAACGAAGCCGGAATCCGCACCGAGCCGCCGCCGTCGCTGCCGGTCGCCATCGGGCCGACACCCGTCGCCACGGCCGCGCCTGCGCCGGCGCTCGAGCCGCCGGACGTAAGCGCGGTGTTCCACGGGTTGCGCGTGGTTTCGAAGACCGGGTTGTGGCCGGTCGGGCTGTAGCCGAACTCCGGAGCGTTGGTCTTGCCGATCATGATTGCGCCTGCCGCGCGGATTCGCTCGACCACGACGTCGTCCTCTTCGGGGATGAAATCCTTGTAGGCGAGCGAGCCTGACGCGCTGCGCACGCCTTTGGTCAGGATCAGGTCCTTGTGACCAATCGGCACACCGGCGAGCGGACCGACCAGCCGTCCGGCCATGATGTCGGCCTCGACGCGTTTGGCTTCGACGCGCGCGAGTTCTGGAGTCGGCGTGCAGAAGGCATGCAGGCGCGGCTCCAGCCGCTCCATGCGGGCCAGCACCGCCTCGATAACCTCGACCGGCGACAGACGCTTGTCCCTGATATGCGCCGCCAACGTGACGGCATCCATGCGGCAGATTTCGTTATCCGTGGTCATCGCGGTGGCGATCGTAGGCGCTGCGAGCGCGGTTGGTCAAATTCCGTGCTCCTGCGGCGCGGATTGAATTTGCAGCATCGGGGGTGATTTAAAGTTCTAGCGGATGCGCCGCGCGTCGATCGGTTTCGGCCTCGATCAACGAGGCCGGCTTTTCTGGCTCTTGGTGCGCGACACCGCTGGGCATGACAATATGATCCGCGAGACTTGGGGCTGGATGCATTACGCCTTCTGCGTCGGCTTCCCAGGCCTTTCATCGGCACGACGATCATCTTGTCCAACGACGGGATGGCCGAGGCGGCCGGATTTTTCGGTTTTCCCTATTATCTGGTGGGCATGATGGAGGTTCTATGATAACCGGGATTCTCTTCACCCTTTGCATTTTGGCTGCCGTGGGCGTTTTTTTCTACCAGCTCTGGCGCCGCTTTCAGGTACTGTGGTGCGCTGTCCCGGCATCCCGCTTCGATCGCATTCCCGAACGCGTTCGCGCCGTGCTTGTCAACGCCTTTGGCCAGAGGAAATTCGTGCGCAGGAATCCGGGAGCCGAGCGGTCCGCCGGGTGGATGCACTTTTTCATTTTTTGGGGCTTTATCATCCTCGGGATCCAGATCCTCACGATGTTCGGCCGTCTCTACTCCGACTCGTTCGTCGTTCCCGGCTTTAGCCTGCATCTCCTGGGCGGCCCCTATATGTTGCTCCGCGACTTCATGGAGGTGGCCGTCCTGATTGCGGTTGGAGTGGCGTTAGTCCGATGGGGGATCACGCACGCGCCTCGACTTTTCGGCTATCTTCCGCCCGAGAGGCGCCTGCGCGATCAATCCCACTGGGAGGCCTACGTGATCCTGATTTTCATCGGGATAATCATGCTTGCAGGCCTCGTCTATGACGGTGGGCGAATCGCTTCTCATCCGAACGACATGCTGATCGTTCGGGAGGCGCGGTGGCAGCCTTTTTCAAACCTGGTGGCTCTCGGCCTGGCGAAAGCGGGCACGAGCTTCGCCTCATACGCGGGCTACGTAGCCTTATGGGTCAACAACATCGTCGTTCTGATCTTTTTGGACCTACTGCCGCCCTCGAAACATTTCCACATCATTACGGCAATCCCGAACGTCTTTTTCTTGAAACTCGAGCCCAAAGGGCGGCTCTCGAAACAGGACCTCGAAAACGATTCCCGCTTCGGCACCTCGCACATCGATCAGTTCACGTGGAAGCAAGTGCTCGACATGTACAGTTGCACAGAATGTGGCCGCTGCTCCTCGCATTGCCCGGCCACGGCGACCAAGAAACCCCTGGCTCCGCGTCAATTGCTCCTCGATCTGCGGGACTACCTCTACCAGCATCAGGGCGAGATCATTGAAAAGAGAAGCCGCTCCGGCAAAGGGGACGGCACGGAACCCTTGGAGGTCGGAGAAAACATTGTCGGTCCCGTCATCCACGACGACACACTGTGGTCTTGTACCACGTGTCGAGCCTGTGAGGAGGCCTGTCCCCCGATGATCGAGTACGTCGACAAGGTCGTCGACATGCGCCGTCATCTGGTGCAAGAGGAGGCGCGTTTCCCCAAGGAGCTTACCCGCACCTTCAAGAACATGGAGACGCAATCCAATCCGTGGGGGCTCGATTCCGGGCTGCGGTTCGAGTGGGCCGAACGGATGAACGTCCCGACCCTCGCTGACAAGCCCGACGCCGAGTTCCTCTACTACGTCGGCTGCGCCGGCTCCTACGACGATCGCAACAAGAAGACGACGCAGGCTTTCGTCCGCGTTCTGCAGAAGGCGGGCGTAGACTTTGCCTGCCTCGCGCGCGAGGAACTTTGCAACGGCGAAACGGCCCGTCGGCTCGGAAACGAGTACCTCTACCAGTCGATGGCCCAACCGCTGATCGAAACCCTCAACAAATACAAAGTTCGTAAGATCATCGTGAACTGTCCCCACTGTTTCAACACGATCAAGAACGAGTTTCCCCAATTCGGTGGTTCGTACGAGGTCATTCACGCCGCCGACTTCGTGCAGCAATTGATCGCTTCGGGGCGTCTCAAGATCTCTGCGGAATTCCCCAAGCGGACCGTATACCACGACTCTTGTTACTACGGCCGTTACAACGACGTATATGACGAGCCACGGACGCTGCTCAGCAACGCGGGGGCCCAGGTTCACGAGATGGAACGCCACCGTAAATTCGGCATGTGCTGCGGTGCTGGCGGAGGGCGGATGTGGTTGGAGGAAGACCCGGATAAACGGGTGAATCTGCTCCGCACCGAGCAGGCGCTTCAGACTGACCCTGAGGTTATCGCGGTCTCCTGTCCTTACTGTATGACGATGCTCGGCGATGGCATCAAGGCCAAACAGCTGGAGGAGAAGGTCCAGACCCTCGACGTGATGGAAATCGTCGACAAGGTCACCCGGAGCCGTGATGCAGAGTCCTGAAGAGACTCTGCATGACGCAGATGGAGAACGCGATGAAGGCGCGCTCGATGGAAGAAAAGATGCGCGCACACGTCGCCAAAAGATCGGAACGAGGAAGCGCCGCGGAAAAAGATGTTCGCCGCTTCCTCGCTCGACCCCCACCTCAATCCTCCCCCAAGACACGGGGGAGGAGGCCAGAAGCGCTCGAACAGGGGTTAGCCGCCCCAGCCGTACCATCGTACGTGCCAGGTGAAGAACACCACGAAGACGATCGACACCACGATTAGAATCTTCGTCAACTGATCGAGCTTGCGCGGCACACCCAGCGCGATCAGCGTCAGCAGAAACGGATAGATCTCCACATAGTAGCGAGCGCCGAGTTGCCCGAACCCGTTGGCATACCACAGCATGCCGGGCCCCGCGCATAGCGCCGCCGCCAGCGCCACCAGCGCCGTCGTGAACCGCAAAAAACTCGGCCGCAGTGCCAGTACGAACGCCGGGCTCGTGAGCAGCAGCGCCTGACCCAGGAACTCCGGATGAATGTACGGAAATTTGTCGCTGTAGCTCGGCGCCATGAATAGCACCGTGTAAAGATTGAATGGAAAATGGCTAAGCGCCAGCGGACCACCGGGACGTTGGAAACGGTATTTGTCCTGGCCGTACCATAGCCACATCCCGATATCGTACGGTTTGCCGAAGCGGGCTTCGTTGAACGCCACGAATACCACCAGCGCCGCGACCAGCCACGGCAGCATCGATAGCAACTCACGCGCCCTTCTCCCGCGCACCCATAGCAGCCCCGCATAACAGGGCCACGCGAAAACCATGTCGTTGCGGCCGAGTGCGGCGAGCGCGGCCAGCAACCCCACCATCCACGGACGCGCTTCGCCAAAGATCTCGGCGAGCGCGCCCAGCGTGAACGGAATCGTCGCAAGCACGACGAAGTCCCACGAACTGCCGAGCGTCGCCTCGTACCAGAACGTCGTGCCGACGCCGAAGAACAGCGTCAGCCATATTCGCGCAGCGAGGCCGAGGCCGATCTTTCCCAGCAGCCGCCACACCAGGCCGAGCGAGACCGCTCCGACGACGACCGAGACCGCGGTCTGGTTCGTCGCCAGTCCCCAAATAGCCACTGCGGGAAGAGTGATGAGCGCCGCAAGCGGCGGATGCAACAGGTAGCTCTTGCCATACCAGACCACATGCTCCATGTAGCCTGGAGCGTCGACCCAGATGCGCCCGTGCAGGAACGCGTACGCCTGCTGGACCGGCTCGATATACGGCGTGGACGGCGAGATGGTGGCGGCGTAACAGGCCAGGAACAGCACCCCGACGGCGAAGGCGCACCATCCGTCGGAGGCGAGCGCATCTTCGAAAAAATCCCATCGCGCCGCGGCGGCGCGCCGCGGGCCGATCGCGAGATCCGCGACGATTCCCACCAGCGCAGTAGCAAGTGCGGCGACGACCAGAGCGTTGGGCATTTCATGCTTGAACCACGCGACTGCCGCGATGTCAGTCAGCGCGATCAGCGCTGCGGCGATGAAAAACCATCGCGCCGCGTCCTGCGTATCCACCTGCGCGTCGGCGGCCTCGGCGACGAACGGGGATTGAGCGTCCTCGAGCGTGCCGAGCGGCCGGGCGTCCACGTCATCCACGTAAGTTCGGCCTTCCCTTCAGGAATGCGACAGCGAGTGCTCCTCAAACGCGGCCGAATGTACTGAGTTCATTTCCGCAAATCGGCGAGGAAGTCGAGCATCGCGCGGTTGACCTCCGCGGGCTTCTCCTGCTGCGTCCAATGGCCCGAGCCCTCGATCAAAACCGTCTTGCGGAGGTTCGGCACCCACATCTGCATCCCGTTCGCCATTTCCGGGCGCAGCACGATATCCAGTTCCGCCGTGATCATCAACGCGGGCTGAGTCACTTGCGCGGGCAAACCGGCGCTCTCTTCCCAGTTGCGATCGATGTTGCGATACCAATTGAGCGGCTTGCGAAAGCCGCTTTTCTCGAAGGCCCGCACGAAAACCTCGAAATCGTCGGCGCTCAGGAAACTGCCGTGCGGCAGGTCGGGCAAGTAATCGAGAACTCCGCCGCCGGCCGGCCCCAGCACGCCCGAGGGCAGCTTGCGCAGTTCGGCAAATTCGTCGCCCTTGAACAATTCGCCGCCCTGGTAGAACGAGCGCAGGCTGCGGCGCACGTCGCGCCCGAGTTCCTCCTCGGCCACGCCCGGCTCCTGGAAGTAGACGATGTAGTTGAAATTTCCGGCCGCGATCGCGCGGATGAAATCCATCGGCTTCATCGGCGTGCGCGGAAAGAACGGCGTATTAAGCGCGATCACGCGCTCGATTCGCGCCGGCGCCATCAGCGCAGCGTTCCAGGCCACGAAGCCGCCCCAGTCGTGGCCGACGACGACGCACTTTTCGATCCCCATCGCGTCGAGCATCCCGACCAGGTCGGCAACAATCTCGCGCTGGGTGTAAGCCTCGATTGGCTCGGGGCCGCCGGTGTCGCCGTAGCCGCGCTGGTCCGGCGCGATCGCGCGCAAGCCGGCGCCCGCCAGGGCGCGCATCTGATGGCGCCATGAGTACCAGAGTTCCGGAAACCCGTGGCACATCACGACCGGATAACCCTCGCCGGCCTCCGCGACGTGCATCCGGATTCCGTTGGTAGTGACGAAGCGATGGCTGAATTCGCTCATTGGCAATGACCTCGAACAACCGACTCGGATTGGAACTCGGCGGTTTCCAAGGCTAGCACGCGAACGCCAAACTGGCATCGCCAGCCTTTGACTTATCCGCGACGCGTGATGGACGATGGCAGAGCCTCGCCCCGAGCGCGAGGTAATCCAGGACCACCGAGGGAACAACGATGGCCTTTACGGTGCAGCCGGACAGTTTCCGCTTCGACAACGAGTTTCGCGGCGGCGTCGCGGGCAAGCGCGTCCTGATAACCGGGGCGGGCAAGGACGGCGGCCTCGGCCAGGCTTTCGCGCTGGCGGCCGGGCTCAACGGAGCCACCGGCGTGGGCGTGCACTTCCATAGCAGCTACTCCGACGGCTTCGATCTGGTCAGCGCACTGCGCAACCTGGGCGTCAATGCGTTCCCGGTGCAGGCCGACGTCACCAACCTGGGCGACCTGTGGGCGACGCGCAGCTACGTGATCGAGCAGATGGGCGGCAAGCCGCCCAACCTGCTGATCTGCAATTCGGGGCTGACCGAAAAGGGATACGCATTTGGCCGCGCGCTCAAGGAGATCCCCGACGAGCCGCTCGCGATGCGCCGGGCGCGGGTGCGCCAGCACTTCATCGACAGCCTCCACGAATCGCGCCTCGTGCTGAATACCAAGATCGACGGCTTCCTCGCGATGACTCATCTGTGGGCGGGCGAGGCGGTTTACCATCAGGAATTCTTGCAGCTCATCTATGTCTCCTCGCGACAGGCTATCGATCCCGGAGTCTCAGTGCCGGGTTACGTGATTAGCAACTGGGGCGTGTTGCAACTGCCAAAGATGCTCGCGGTCAACCTGGGCCCAAACGCAAAGTTCGTGGGCTCGGCCTGCATCCTGCTGCCATTCATCCGCACCAGCATGACCGACCAGTACGCGGACAATCCCAAGGTGTTCGGACGTTGGCAGCCGCGGATGCTGGAACCCAACGAGGCGGCCAAAGCGTTCATGCAGTTACTCGCGCGTCCGCGGGCCGAGCTTGACAAAGGACTGTTCGAGTTGATGGTGGAGGGCGCGCCGGACCAGGTCGACGTGACCTGGAAGCGAGTCGAGATCGACGTGCGCGAGGAGCCGATGGAATGGAGCACGGTCGGCTCATTGCAATTCCATGGCCAGCGCCAGGCGGCAAAGAGATAAACCGGCGCCCGGCCAACTCGATTGCTCACGGAGGTAACGACCCGATGAATCGCGAATTCGAATTCAAACAAATCCTGCGCGCTTACCGCGGCGGGATAATCAGCGAAGCGGCATTCGAGCAGGAGATGGCGCGGCTGGAGGCCGGTGGCCCGGCGGACTCCAACGGCGCGAACGGCGCGGGCTTTCGCGCCTTTGGCCGTACCTACAAATCGGAGCGCGCCGCCGTCGTCAGCTTCGTCGACAAGGTATGCGCGGGCGAGGCCAACGGCGCCGAGGCGTTCCGGCGCTGGACCGAGGTGTGCAAGACCGAATGCGTCCGGAGCGCGTTACGGATGGTGGCCGAGCGCGAAGCGTGCCATGCGCGCGTGTTCGAGTGCCGGATGCGCGATCTGGGCGCCGAGTTGCGCGCGAGCGCGACCGAGGAGGCGCGCAAGTTCACCGCGTTCCTCGCCGATCCCAAACGCACGGATGCCGAGAAGCTGATGCACTTCGTGAGCGTGGTTGGCGATCCCGCGGCGGCGGTAAAGCCGATCCACGATTTCGCCGCGCTGCTCATCGAGGATCTCGAGACCAAAGAGGTGCTGCGGCTGTTCGCCGAGGACGAGTACTCCACGGTGAAATGGGCGCACGACGCGTGCGCGGCGCTGAGCGCCGCCGCGCCCGCCGTGGCGGCGCGCTCGTCCGCGCCGGCCAAGCCGGGGCGGACGAGCGCGAACTAGCCGCGGCACGGACACCGCCCACGGCAAAGCGGGAGCGGAGCGGCCAGAGGGCCGCCCGCTCCCGCTTTGCCGTGGGCGGATGAAACGTGCGAGGGAGGGATGGGGGGCGGCGCCCCGGCACGGGGCGCCGCCCCCCATCCCTCCCTCGCCTCGAACGCGCACGCGGCGGGACGCGCACCTCACGATGCGCGTCCCGCCGCGTGTCGCACAATCCTGACCCGGCTACTTGCCCCGCCTATTCAGGCACTTTCTTCGTCGCCGGCGGCGCGCCGGCGCCTGCGGGCCGCGGCGCACTGGGAGCGTTCATGCCGCGACGCGTATAGCCAGCCGGCGCCTCGAACGTGTCGGCCGGCAAATCGCGCGCGGCAACCTTGGTCACCACGGTCTTGGTGGTTTGCGGCCCCTGCTTGGCCATCATTTCTTTGAAGCGGGCAGCCTGCTCGGGTGCCATTCCGGGCACCGAGAATCCAGCGTTCATCGTGCGCGTGGAATCCATCGTAAGTGGAATCCCTTTGGGCATCTTACCTGCCATCGCGCGCGCGCTTTTGAGCTTCACGCCCATCGCCTCGGTGAACCCGGTGAACTCCGCGGCGCCCGGCGCGCTGGTCGAGAAGCATCCGGAGGTCGAGACCGAGGCCATCGCGGTCTTGCCCGCACCGCTATATTCCTCACAGGAGTAGTCAAGCACCTTGGAGGACTTGCCAGTCTTCTGGAAATTGAGGTCGAGCTGTTGGCCAGGACTGTTCGACATCCCATGCGGCGGAAAAGGCATCTCGGCATACGCCTTCTGCTTGGGATCGACCAGCATCATGATGCCCTTGTCGAGATCGATCACGAACGCGTTGTGCTCGCTGATCATCTTCTCCTTGTGCCCCTGCACCATCAGTTGGCGAGTATGTACCACCGGGGTCCCGCCGCCTTGAGTAGTGGTCACCTGCTCGTCGATCACGACCCCGGCGCGCGCGATACCGCCTAAGCCCGCCACGGTCAGCAGGCAGACACACACTGCAATAATCTGTTTCATAGCGACTGTTCCCCTCGCGCGCTGCTGATTTCCAAGACCCGCGGCGACCCGCCCGTCTCGTGGTCGGCGCGCTCGACGACCAGCCGATGAAGGGTCAGGCTCAAAAGGCCGAAAAATACCCACACCATTTCCTTGAATCTGCGCAACAACCCCACCGCAAAGCCGACGTCGGCCGGATAGCCCAGCATCGCCATCACCAGCGCCTTGCCGCCTTCCTGACTGACCAGCTTGGCCGGAATCATGAAGGTGGCGCGCTCGATTAGCTGGCCGAAGACCTCGACCAGCAATGCGATCTGCCAGGTGACGGGCTCGTGCAGGAGCAGCAACAGGATGTAGATCTCGAGCGGTCCGAGGCTCCAGGCAACCAGGTAGCACAGGCACGAAGCGACCAGGCGCCAGCGATGATGCGCGTAGAACTCCAGCAGCAGCGTGTCGGCCTCGGCGGCGGCCTCGCGCATCTCGTCGTTGGCGATACGGGAGAGGTCCAAATGCACCGCCGCGCGCCACAGATGCGAGAACGGGCGCTTCGTCTGGACGTAGAAAAAGCCCGCGGCGAACGCCACCGCCAGCCCCAGGCCGCCCAGCGCCGGCCATAGCAGATGATGGAACTTGGCCTCGAACGGCAACACCGACAGCATCCCGCCGGTGATAAATCCCACCTGGCCCAGCATCTCGGCCAGCGCCGCGACCACCACCGACACCAAACCGGCCGCCATGGGCAGTTTGTTCCGCACCATCATCGCCATCACGAACTGGCCGCCGAGCTGTGCCGACGGCGTGACGTAGTCGACCGCCTCGCCGGCGATCCGCGCCGCGAACATTTCGCCCAGACCGAGCCGCGGCGGGCAGTTTTCGATCGTCACCCGCCACCCCAGCGTGTTGGCCAGGCGCGCCAACGCCTCCAGCGAGACAGTCAGCACCAGGCCCCATCCCGCAACGCGCACGTAATGCAGGACGTCGGCCCATCCGAAACGCCGCAGGAACCAGGCGTAAAAGCCCAGCGCGAGCAGGACGATCAAGGTTTCAACGCGTCGCATCAAAGCAGGAGTTACCGCCCATCAAAAAAAGATTTACCGCCGATCGAAATGAGATTTGGCCCCGACCGGCCCGGGCGCGGGCACCGATGCATTCTTTCAACGCCACCCCGCGGAGGCAAGCCGCGCCGCAAGCCGCAAGGGCCTATTATGCTCAGACCTTGAACCTCACGTGGATGATGTCGCCGTCGCGAATCACGTAGTCCCTGCCCTCGAGCCTGAGCTTGCCCGCCTCGCGCACCTTGGCATCCGAACGAAGCGCCGCGAAGTCCTCGTAGCTCACGATCTCGGCCCGGATAAAGCCGCGGGCGATGTCGCTGTGGATACGGCCCGCCGCCTCGAGCGCCGAGGCGCCGCGCGCAAGCGGCCAGGCATGCGCCTCGGGCTCGCCCGCGGTGTAGAAGGTGATAAGGCCGAGCGCACGGTAGAGCGCGGTGACCAGGCGATCGCGGGCCGGCGCGCTGAGCCCCGCGGCGCTCAACAGTTCGCGCTGGCCGTCGGCGTCGAGCTCCCACAGCTCGGCCTCGAACGCCGCGGCGAGCCCGAACAGTTCCATCCCATGCGCGGCGGCGGCCTCGACCGCACTGGCCGCGGGCGCGGCGCCGGCGCGCTCGGAATCGCAGTTGACCACCACCAGCGCGGGCTTGCGCGAGAGCAGCCCGAAGCTCGCAAACACGGTCAGCTCCTGCGCGGTCATCTCGAGCGAGCGCAGCGGCTTGCCTTCCTCCAGCCATTTGACGCAGCGCCCAAGCGTGGCGCGCTCGAACTCGGAGGCCGGGTTACGCTCCTTGACCAGGCGCTCCAGGCGCCGCTCGCCCTGGTCGAGATCGGCGAACACCAACTCGGCCTCGATTGCGGCGAGCGCGGAGGGCAGCGCGGCCTGATTGCCGGCGAAGTCGGGGATCACGATAAGCAGCGCGTCGAGGTCGCGGATAAGCGGCAGCAGGCTCGGGTCGAGCGCCGCGCCCTCCTTCTGTTCCTTGGGGTTGGGCGCGAAATCGAGCACGGTGAGTTCGACTTCGACCCGCTTCTTGGAGCCGTAGGTGCGCTCGAGAAAATCCAGCCGCTCATCGGCGACCTTGATCTGGCCGGGGCGGGCGCGATTACGCCCCTCGCTTTGCCCGGCCAGCGGGGCAAGTCCGGTAAGCGCGTGGAAGACAGTCGATTTGCCCACGCCGCGTGCGCCGATAATTCCGGTCTTCAAAAAACATCGCTCCTGATCCGACAAGACTTACATATACGGCCACGCGGCGAAAGCGAGGTTTACAGCCCGTCTACACGCGTACTGGCGCGCAGGAGACGTCGCAGCGGCGCGCAAGTGCGCAAGAGACTCGAAGGCAAGCCGCGCGAAGTTAAGTTGTGCGAGCGTAAGCTGTATCAGGGCGAGTCATGTGAAAGCCAATCATTTTAAGGCGGATTATGTGGAAGCGGATTATGTGAAAACACGTCATGTGAAAGCCCGCGATGCGAGGGGGAGGACTCGGATAGCGTCGCGGCAAGGGACAGACAGAGGGACGATCGGCCCCCCCGCGAACACTTCGCGGCTCAGCGATTTACGCGTTCGCACGAATTCGCGATGCGGTTGGTCGTCGCCGCTTGGCAGATCACCTCGGCACAACCGCGCACCACGAACTCTTGCCGCTAATCTTCAGGGTCGAGGCCGGGCGCAGGGCATGCGGCGAGCCGATTTGGAAAAGTGCTAACTGGAAAAGTCTTTAACCAAGCCGAACGGTGGGTTAATGTCGTAACCGCTTTGCTGGTCCAGGGGCCACCCTAGCTCAGTTGGTAGAGCAGCTGATTCGTAATCAGCAGGTCGTCGGTTCGAATCCGACGGGTGGCTTCAAACTCTAGCAGATATAACACCGTTGAAGCTCATCTCGGTGGCCATTCCGTCGATTTGTCGAGATTTGTCCGAGTTTGTCAAGGAGCGACGACACCGTCGCCTCGACTTCTTGCTTAGGCGCGGCAATTCACAACTGCGCTGCCGTCGACGAAGCCGCGCGGCAGAAGAATTCGCGAATGAGTGCGATTAACGCGTCGGGTTTTTCCGACTCTTCGGGCTAGTCGTTCGAGATTTTTGCGGTTTCGAGAACTTGGCTCCAATAGCGCGTAATGAATTCAGGGTTCTCAGAATCATCGGCACTCGGGACTGGCTGACTTCGTCGCCAGCTATATGTCCCGGCACGGCGTTAACAAATTCCAGGTTGTCGAGCAGCCTTCCGACTTCCTTGCCGATATAGCGGCGGAGTTCGCGACGAGAAGCCGCGACTTCGTCGACAACCGTGGGGCGACCGTCGAGGACAGTTATGATGTCTTCAAGGTCACTACTCGCATAGAAATCTCCCCTTCCTCTTCCGCGGAACGCCTCTAATTTTGTCCCGATGAAGTACGGAGTGGTCACCACCCTTAGCTGAAATCCGTCGAGTTCAACGAGGGCTGCCGCTTCGATAGCAGGCTTGTACCAGCGGTTCGAGAACCCAAGGATGGTTTCGTCCGTCGGCATGACATCAAGCTTCATCTGGTCGATCAGCCATCGGCAGATTGGTGCGCCCTCCGATGAGTCTTCAGAAAAGCCAAGGTTGCGAAGGCGCTTCGAGAAGCGCGCATATTCGGCATAAGAGGCGACCTCCACGATCACGTCAACATCGTCTGTTGCACGCACCGGAGAAGCGGCGGGGTCGCTGATTAGGAGACCCGTCGTGCAGCCGCCGACAAAAACAATTTCCGGGAGCAATGGCTTCAGCCTTGCCGCCATCGCCGCCAGCAGCTGTCGATTCGATTGGGAGCTCAATTCTTAAGCCGAATGGAGAGTTCGCGTTTCGCCAGTTCGCGCTCTCTCGCGCCCCCATCGCGCAGCGCGTCTACAAGTGCAAGTAGCTGGTAAAGTTCATGGTCCTTCAGGGCCGCTTGTGGCGCTTTCTTGTAAAGCGGCAGAAACGCATAGCCCCGCTTGGAGCCTTGCTCGAACGGCCAGACTGGGACTGGTTCTTCCTGGGTCATTTTACGGCTGAGCGGTTCCGCTGCCGAAGCGGTGGGCATACCGCGAGTCATGCCTCCCTTCTCCGGAGGAAAAGCATACCTGATCCCATGGACGAGAAACTCTTCCATTGCCTTGGCGTTTACACGGTCGCCCAGCTCGGGTCCATGAATAAGTCTGGAGGTGCGAGCGCGGCGAATTGAAGCGTGAACCTCGGATGGGCTCATGTAGAGGTCGAGCGCCAACTGGGCATAGGTCGGCCGTTTGTCCCCCGCTTTGAGGAGCTTTAGCAAGACAACGATATCCTGAGGCTTGAGCGTCATGATGGTAGAAACCATTCTCTATTCGCGATTCTAGAATAGCGAATAGAAATTTTCAATCCCTTCGCGCGCTTCGACGCTCGGCCTGATCACTGACTAAAGGGTTTCTTGATCTGCGTTCGTGGCTCTGCGGCCCTCACGGATCCAGCGTGCGTGGTCCGGGAGATTCCAACAAGCTCATTTGGACTACCGAATTCCGCTTCGACACGCTTGGTTCTTCAGGTGACCGACCGGGCCATAGCCCGATATCCTTGGAGCATGCATTAGAAAAACTGAGGTTTATCGCAATCGGGTCTGGTGGTGGGCCTTAAAAGTCATATTCCGGTCGCTGATCTCGGCAATTCATGACAGTGGATTTAATGCCTTTCACGAAGATGGCTCGTACGGCCGGAATTAAGTGCGTCACAAGGCGCGCGCCGTTCTCCACTCCCAGACCGCCTGCGAGGGGTGGACACCGACGCGGAATTAAGGTCGCCCCAAAGGCCAGCAGATGATCCTTCCTCGGTCGAGGAATAGGAACTGCGTTCGATGAATGAAGACCGAAGATAAATTTCGAGCAATGATCGATGCCATACCCACGCTCGCGTGATCCGATTTGCCGGATGGCTGCGAACGGTTCCTCGATCAAACAGTGGTACGATTACGCCGGCTTTCGCCGAAGAATCACATGACTGGGGATGGAAAAAAGCGATTCATCCCGAAGACATCGGGAAATTATTGGACAAGTGGTCGGCACTCTTGACTGCGGGTGAGCCAGGTGGGGATCGAAGCACGCCTGCGAAGCTACGACGGAAAATATCGTTGGTTTCTGTTCCGCGCCGAGCCGTTTCGTGACGAGTTGGGCAACAGTCAGGTGGTACGGAACGAATACGGATATCGAAAACCTCAAGCGGACAGAAGAGAAGTTGCGGGAAGACAGGCGCGAGCTTCGCCGAATTATGGATGCCATACCGCAAAGCGTTGTTGTTCATTGGCACTTGGACAAAAAAGTCAGATTACGGTTCCTGTCTGCGAAGCCCTTTTCCTTCGTGATCGCGAAGGACGCCGGCACCAGTATGAGAACGTGAAAATCGTCGAGGTGATCGAGGCTCCGTTGTTGGTCATCCGCAATCTGGCGATGGGCGAGCCAACCTTGAAGGGTGCTTTCTTACAGAGATTCAGGAGGCGGAACATTCGGCGCAAGATTTAGCATCACGACCTGCGCAACAAGTTATCAGTTTCGGGCGAAGGCGCTGTACCGCATCTTCGCCCACCGCCCCTTCCACGCCTTCGTGGGTAAGTTGGCAGTTGACGAAACGGCTAGCTTCGCCATATGCGCATATCGCGCGCACGGTACGCATCAGCCTGAAATCATAATCCCAAGGTCGTCAATCCATTTTTACAGTCTCCCCATCATTCAAATCGTCACGTCTCGTTGAAATGCCGCCTCTATAGCCATAGGTGGCTTGACCATGACCATTGGCATCAGCAACAAGTTGCTCAGTCACAGCCTCTCCTGGTGCTAGCGGCTGATCTGAGAGGACGGGGCTGCCAAGGACATCATCAGTTATC